>NZ_JAUXYL010000007.1 GCF_030694375.1 Algoriphagus sp. | reverse complement strand
ATCGGCTGTCCGAAGAAATGTGTATTTTTCATCCGCTGTAATTTGAAGTTGTGGTAAACCTAAAATACAGCAAAAAGGGTAGGCTTCTCCTAAGAAGCTTACCCTAAATTTTAAAACCGTTTCTCGGACAGTAGTGATTTTTAATTAAACTTGAAATGAATGCATAAGAATCAAATATTTGCCCGTCAAAAAAAATTCCTTTTTCAAGTTTTGGTTAACCAGCCTCAAGTGCTTTGAAAATCTGCTCAATTTTTTCTTCTGAATGAAACTGTTTCATCTCCAACAGGTCAAGGCGTTGAAAAACGGATGCATTTTGCATAAGGAACTTGCGCATATTGATGAAGGCTTGCATTATTTGAATGCTAACCTGCACTGCTGTATTACTATTGAGTAAAGCAGAAAGCATAGCTATTCCCTGTTCTGTAAAAACAAAGGGTAAATACTTTCGATGTTTACCCCGTCCACTCTTTAAGGTCACAATTTGTGACCTTAAAGAGTGAGAGAGGTTTTCTTTTTTTATTCTCAAAACTTGATATTCAAATTCTTCGAGTTGGAATCTGAAATCATTAGGGAATCGCTCTAAGTTCCTCTTTACAGCTTGGTTCAAAACTTTGGTTTCTACCTCATACATTTCTGCCAAGTCACTATCAAGCATGACTTGCATACCGCGGACAGTAAAAATCCTAGTTTCAATTTCTTGTGGCAACATATTTTTCATGTTCAAAAAATTCTCACTTATTTATTTTTTCACCCCGCCCAACCTTCTCGATCCAAACTTCTGTATTGAATGGCTTCGGCCAGATGCTCGACTTTGATCGTTTCGGTACCTGAGATATCGGCGATGGTGCGGGCGACTTTAAGAATTCGGTCGTATGCACGGGCAGACAGTCCAAGTCGCTCCATGGCAGTTTTGAGTAAAGCTCTACCAGCCTCATTGATTTGGCAGATTTCCTTCACCATATGAGAAGGCATCATCGCATTGCAGTAGACTTCAGGGTTGTCCAGGAAGCGTTCACGCTGTCGTTCTCTTCCTTGGATCACCCGCTCACGGATGGATTTGCTGGATTCACTTTTGCGCGTGGAAGTCATCTCGTCAAATTTCACCGGTGTTACTTCCACATGTAGATCGATTCGGTCGAGGAGGGGACCACTGACTTTGTTCAGGTAGCGTTGCACAATGCCCGGACCGCAGACGCATTCCTTCTCGGGGTGATTGTAGTAGCCGCAAGGGCAGGGGTTCATGCTGGCGATTAGCATAAAGTTGGCTGGATAGTCCACCGAAACCTTGGCGCGTGAGATGGTGACCTTTCGGTCTTCGAGTGGCTGCCGCATCACTTCCAGTACAGTACGTTTGAATTCCGGTAGTTCGTCCAGGAAAAGTACCCCGTTATGGGCTAGGGAAATCTCTCCGGGTTGTGGATTCCCACCACCTCCAACCAATGCGACATCGCTGATGGTATGATGAGGAGAGCGAAAAGGCCGCTGCGCAAGCAAGGATCCATTTCTACCCAGTTTTCCCGCAACAGAGTGAATCTTTGTCGTTTCTAAAGCCTCTTGCAGGGAAAGCGGAGGAAGGATCGAAGGCAGGCGTTTGGCGAGCATAGTTTTTCCTGCGCCCGGAGGTCCGATCATGATCACATTGTGACCACCTGCAGCGGCTATTTCCATCGCCCGTTTGATGTTTTCCTGGCCCTGCACATCTGCAAAGTCAAATTCATTGTCGTCTAGCGAATGGTAAAAAATCTCCCGTGTATCAGTGACGAGCGGTTCGATTTGAAGATTTCCTTGAAGAAAATCCACAGCCTGATCGAGTGTTTCGACTCCGATGATGTCAATGTTATTGACAATAGAAGCTTCTTTGGCATTTTCCAGGGGAAGGATGAATCCCTTAAATCCTCTTTTTCTCGCTTCTATCGCGATAGGAAGAACGCCTTTGATCGGACGGAGATTTCCATCCAATGAAAGTTCGCCCATGATCACATAGCGGTCGAGTTCGGGGAAGTTGACTTGTTCGGAAGCCTGTAGAATCCCCATCGCAATGGACAAGTCATAGGCAGAACCTTCCTTGCGGATGTCAGCCGGTGCAAGATTGATGACCACTTTTTGGCGTGGCATGCGGTAGTTGAAGTATTTAAGGGCAGATTCGACACGCTGTTGGGATTCCTTGACTGCGGAGTCTGGAAGCCCCACCATAAAGAAGCTGGTGCCCTGACCTACATTGACCTCAATGGTGATCAGATTGGCATCTACGCCTGAGACAGCACTACCAAAAGTTTTTGCGACCATAGCAGAAATAAAAAAAGGAGACGGTTAGTCTCCTTAATATACTGGATTGTGAAAATTAAATCTTTATTGATCTGTAAAATTTTGTCTCGGGCGAAGAATTCCGCTCGTTTCCTCATGCGGTTTTTGAGGCAAAGGTTTAGGTTGTTGCAGAGTTTGAGGATGTTCAAAATCATAAAGCTTGGCTTTCAGACCATTCATCTCATCCTGCATTTTTTTGAAAGTGGCGTTTTGATTACTGTTGTGCATCAGGCCCGCACCCCAAGCCGCCAAAAATAAAATGAGTCCTACCAGAAATACTTTGACCATAGAATCGGAGGTCAAAGGATCCATTCCAAACATGGATCCAAACACACCGAATGAAATGAAGAAGATCAAGTATAGGATGAAGTATGCTAAAACTACGATTTGCAGGTATTGCGCTATTTTTTTCATGAGTTTATAATTTTTTTAAGGTCATATAGTCTATCCCTATCCTGAATGATACTTATAGGCTCGATTCGGGAGATTCTGGCACCCGAATGCAATCATCCCAGTGAGTCAAGCTTAATTCATGCCTGTGGGAGACAGGCATGATTTCACAGGTTCATTTTTTGATAGGATTCTAAATTTAATCAAACGGATTGAATACTGGATAGCTTTTGATAAAGTCCGTCCACAGCCATCAAATCCGTATGAGATCCACGCTGTGCAATTTCCCCATTTTCGATTACTACTATTTCATCCGCATGCTGGATGGTACTCAGTCGATGGGCAATCACCAAAGTAGTACGATTGGTCATGAGTTTGGTCAGGGCTTCTTGTACCAAGAGCTCAGATTCTGAGTCCAAAGCAGAGGTGGCTTCATCCAAAATGAGGATCGGGGGATTTTTCAATACAGCCCGTGCGATACTCAATCGCTGTCGCTGACCTCCGGAAAGCTTGGAGCCGCGTTCACCGATTGAAGTCTGATAACCATACTCCAATTGGGAAATAAAATCATGGGCATTGGCGATTTTGGCAGCTTCTATCACCTGTTTCTCGGTTGCATTTTCAATCCCGAAGGCGATATTGTTGAAAACGGAATCATTGAAGAGGATCGATTCCTGAGTCACTATGCCCATCAAGCCTCTCAGTTCGGATGGGGAAAATTCCCTAATGTCGACTCCATCCAGCAGAATACTTCCTGAAGAGGGGTCATAAAATCTCGGTACTAGATCAGCCAGGGTTGATTTTCCACCCCCCGATGGACCAACCAGTGCAATGGTTTTTCCTTTTTCGAGTTTGAAGTTGATGTCCTTCAAAACGAGTTTGTCCTCGTAGGCAAAGGACACTTGGTTGAATTCAATATGGCGATTGAATCCGGAAATTTGCTTTGGGTTTTTAGGGGCCTGGATTTGGCTTTGCGTATCGACCACTTCAAAAATCCGCTCTGCAGATGCAATTCCACGCTGAATATTGGATACGGAACGGGAGATTTCTTTCGCAGGATTAAGTACCTGTGTGAAAATAATGATGTAAGTGATGAAATTTGACGCGCTTAGATCTGACTCCCCGCTAAGTACCAAGCTGCCTCCATAAACCAAAATACCTGCCACCACGCTCACTCCCAGAAATTGAGAAATGGGAGAGGCAAGTTCATTTTTTCGGGCCATGCTCACATTTACCTGGGAATAATACTCTGTTTCCTGATCGAATTTTTCTGTAACAAAGCGTTCTGCATTGAATGCCTTGATCACGCGCATTCCACCTAAGGTTTCATCGAGTATATTGACGATTCTGCCCAAAGACTGCTGACTTTGCACGGCACGTTTTTTCAGCCTTCGTGTGATTCCGCCGATGATGGCGCCGGATATCGGAATGATCAAAATGGTGAAAAGTGTCAGTTTTACTGACATAAAAAACAGCACCGAGAAATAAAGAATAATTGTAGCTGGTTCACGAAACACCACCCGCAGGGACTGCACGATCGTGTTTTCCACTTCCTGTACATCATTGGTCATTTTTGACATCAAGTCGCCCTTTCGCTCATTTGAAAAATACCCAAGGTGCAAGGCTCCCGCTTTTTGAAAAATGTCCATTCGCATGCCTTTGATAACGTTGGCGCGTACTTTTGCCAAAACGACCCCGGATAGGTAGGTGAATAGGTTGGATAAAAAGACCGAAATAACGATGATGATGCAGACGAAGAAGAGTGTGCCCATCTTCCCGTATTCATCTTGAACATTTAGAAAATAATGGTTGAAAAGGCCTGTAAAATAATCTATCGAAAATGAAAAATCAGGGAGAGTTCTGAATTTTTCCAGTGACAGGGGATCCACCTGCTCAAAAATCACATCGAAGAGAGGCTTGAGCAGGGTAAAGTTGATCAGTCCAAAAATGATCGAAAAGAGCGTGTAAAAGACGTATGTCGGGACGAATTTGCCAAATGGGCGGGCATAAGACAGGATTCGAAGGTAGGTTTGCATCTAAAGGTAATTGGGGAATCGATCTGCAAGTTACTCAAAATTGAATTCTGAGGTTTCGGTCAATAATTGAAGTCAGGACGCACAAAATTCCAGCGAAACGCCAGCTGTAGGTAATGGCTACTTTGCGGAGCACTCAGATCCTGTGCGGTTCTTCTTCTGAAGGTGTGGGATGCGTCCACAAAGAAATTGTGTTTGAGCATGTAGGAGGCGGTCAGATTTGACTGAACGACCCTGTTTTCAATTCCCTGACCGATAAAGTTTCCGAATAATCCGGTTGGACTTCCTTTCAGTCTGTTTTTGAGTACATCGCCTCCCCAATTGGTTGCCGCGTCTTCGTCCGTCCCAAAATATTGGTAAAAACCTGTGAGATTCAGGTCTAACCTCGGAAGCGGTTGATACCTCACAATCCCGACAAACTCTCTGAAATTGGCCCCTCGTGGATGGGTGAGTGGCGTATTCCAGTTAGAGTAAGATTGATAATCAACTTTTTCCTGAAAAGTATAGGGACGAGCCTGATTCCACTCCAATTGAAAGTCGAGGTTGTTCAGTCCGAGCACATTGATGTATTTGTAGCCCAATTGTGCGCCATATTTATTTCGTTTAGAGCCTTCGCCGTCGATCTCAAAGAATTCAGAAAAGACAAATTCATCCAATGCAAACTGCCCGTAAAGCTCCATGCCCGGAGTGAAAATCCATTTTGCATCCAAGCCAAGCATGACCTTGTCTGGAGTGCCCTGCTGCTGCTCGACCCAACGAAGGAAAATAATGGGATTGAAATAGTTGAAATTGATCTTGTCAGTCATCACCGAAGAGAAAAAGCCCAAATTCAGGTTTTTCCCCACATTAAATCCCAATCTGTTGTAGGCAAAATACTTCTGAGGATAGCGACCGTCAGTCGGTCTGCCTCGATTATAAAATACGTCCGCAGTCATCTGAGTCCAGAGATTGGTCAGCTGAAACTTCCAGACTTTGGTGTTGAATTTAACGAACATGTAGGGATTGGAAAAGTCCGAAATCTGGAAAGAGCGGTATCCCTCTCCTGCAAAATTCCGATCGTGACCGGCTTGGATTTCAATATGCTTGGTCACCTGAAAAGAAACATGACCCAAAGCAGAAAAGTAGCTGTAGCCATCACCTTCATATTCTTTCCAAAATCCTTCACCGGGTACTGCCCCGTTATTTTTCGTGTAGCTTTTTACCCAACTGGGAAAAAAAACCTCCGAGGTGGTCAAATAGGTGTAAAAACCAACTTTTTTGTCCACTGATCCCCGCAAAACAAGGCCTCTTGCCAATCGTGCAGGATTTCTGACATTATCGGTTTCGGTACCTCCGCTAAGGTAAATAACCGGACTGAGGTGAATTCCAAAATCTTCACCTTCATAATGAGCAAAGTCTCCCGGTCTTCGATAAAGCGATTTGAGGAATGGTTTTTTGGATAGGGGTATGTTCCTTTTTGAAAATTCCCAATTGTCCTGACTTAGAAAGTCAAGGTTAAACTGGTCTGCTTTGGATCTGATTACTTCGGGATTTTCTGCAAGGCTGTCAAGGTATTGCGCGAGAATATCCCTTCGATAGGGTTTGAATCCACTGTTGAAAAAAGGATTGTTTCTTCCCTGAAGGATTTCGTATCGGTCCACTTTGTGATAATATTCCCGATCGTAAGGAATATAGGCTCCTTGGGCATAGCTAAAGTGGGGAAAAAGAAGTAGGCCAAATACAACTAACAGAAGGCTGAAAAGTCGCGGATCGGTGATTTTTTGCATCAGTTAAAGCTAGAAAAGAATTGGAAAATTGAGATCAAGGTCTTGAAAAAAACTCAAAGAGTGATTTTCTTTTTTTGATTTTAGAAAAATACGCCAGGATACACCAGGCGTTTGATTGATAGTACTGAAAAGTTGAGGAAGGATGTGGAATTAAGAAAATCAGGAAAAATCAATTTTTCTCCTTTCGTCCATTTAACAATGTGTTAATCTGCTGAATGGGGGATATTTTTATCTTTGATAAAAAAACAGAAGTATCATGCGGAAATTATTGGCTCTGGGAATATTCCTTTTTGTAGTTCAACTAGTCGCTTTGGCGCAAAGTCAAACTGAACGTCCTAAACTGGTGGTGGGAATAATCGTCGACCAAATGAGGCAAGAATATTTTTATCGATTTGGAGAAAGATTTGGAGAAGGTGGGTTTAAGCGGTTTACGGATCAGGGTTATATGATGACCAATGGGCATTACAATTATATCCCCACCTATACAGGACCAGGTCATGCCTCAGTTTACACAGGCACAACGCCGGCAACACATGGGATAATAGCAAATAACTGGTACGTGAAGCAGCTGGGCAGGGCAATATATTGCGCTGAGGACAGCACGGTGACCAATGTGGCTGGGACAGCGGGTAATGGTCAAATCAGCCCTCGGAATATGCTGACCACGACGATTACGGATGAGTTGCGTTTTGCTACAAGCAAGCGGTCCAAAGTGGTGGGAATTGCCATCAAGGATCGTGGAGCAAGTCTTCCGGCGGGACATACCGGTGATGCGTACTGGTATGATGATGTGAACGGGGAATTTATGACTTCCACGTATTATTATGATTCGTTGACCCTGCCTAAATGGGTGTCGGCATTTAATTCAAAAAAACTACCAGACACCTATTTGAAGCAAACCTGGAATACACTTTTTCCCATCAACACTTACAAAAACAGTATTGCTGACAATAACGACTTCGAAGGGCCATTTATCGGTAAGTTGACTCCTACCTTCCCCTATAACTTGGATTCACTTAAGGCTGATAATGGTGGCTATGGCTTGGTTTCATCAACGCCTTACGGGAACACGCTTACGTTTGACTTTGCCTACGCTGCCATCGAGGGAGAAAAGCTGGGACAGCGTGGGGAGACAGATTTTCTGGCCGTGAGTTTTTCCAGCCCGGATTACATCGGTCACAGATTTGGTCCCCCATCGATTGAGGTAGAAGATACTTATTTGAGATTGGATCGTGAGCTGGCCAAATTCTTTGATTATTTGGACAAAACAATTGGAAAAGGACAATATGTGGCCTTTATCACAGCCGATCATGGTGTTGCGGAAGTTCCCGCCTATATGGTGAGTGAAAATGTCCCCGGAGGAAATTTCAACTCAGGTATGGTCATGAATCAGTTGAGAGGATTTGCTTTGGCGAAATATGGAGAAGGGAATTGGGTACTTAATTTTTCAAACGAACAGGTATTCCTGAACAGAGACTTAGCGAGGGAAAAGAACATTGATTTTGTCCAAATGCAGCGGGATGTAGCTGAGTTTTCACTACGGTTTAAGGGGGTAAAAGAGGCCTACACTTCCTTTGACCTTCGTACTCAAGAGTTTACTAAGCATCAAAAAAGTCTGCTTCAGATGGGTTATAATCATAAAGCTTCAGGTGATGTATTATTGGTATTGGAGCCTGCATGGCTTGCCGGTGGTCAGCGAGGGACGACTCACGGTTCTGGCTATAGCTACGACACTCATGTCCCGGTAGCATTTTATGGATGGGGGATTAAGCAGGGTACAAGCGCTGCCTATACTTCTATCACTGACATCGCGCCAACCTTATCCATACTTCTCAAAACCAGGATGCCAAATGGAACTACCGGTCAGCCGATCAAAGAAATCCTGGATTGAGACTTGTGATATATCCATTAAACCTGAAATATGCATTAGCAATTCTACGCCACGGCGCACAAGTTATTGCGGCCAGTAATTGCTTCAAAATCAGTCACTACGTTGCTGTTTTCTCCCGAGCTATCGGGATCACCATATCCGCCGCGGCGGACTCAGTCTCCAAACAGCCTGATTTTATTGCACTTACTGTCCTCATAACGAAACCTAATGCATAGTCCGGGTTAAAAAACCCGAAATGAATCAATCAGATCGGGTTTTTTGGTTTTTTCCAAGTAGGATAAGGGAATTTTAAGCTTTACTGTCAGGAAGTTATTCAGTCCAGCTCATCGGGTAGTTATTATCGACAAACTCCAATGCATCGGTGGTTATGAACAATGGACGATGTGTGTCCAACATAACCGCATATTCATGCGTCTCCTTTGCTCCGATGGATTTTTCTACCGTTCCCGGATGGGGTCCATGAGGCAATCCTCCCATGTGAATGGTAAATGAACCCCGATCAATGCCTTTTCTGCTCATAAATTCTCCCTCGGCATAATATAAGACTTCGTCGGAATCGATGTTAGAGTGGTTATAAGGTGCTGGAATTGCCAAGGGATGGTAATCGAATAGTCTGGGGACGAAAGAGCATATTACAAAACCCCAAGCCTGGAAGGTCTGATGTACAGGAGGCGGTTGGTGTATTCGTCCAGTGATTGGCTCAAAATCATGTATGGAAAGTGCATAGGGGTACAGGTAACCATCCCATCCCACGATGTCTAAAGGACTGTGTGCGTATGAATATTGGTGAAGAAAGCCTTGTTTTTTGATTTGAACCAAGTAATCGCCTTTTTCACGTTCGATGTGCAACTCATGCGGCGGCCGGATGTCGCGCTCACAATAGGGAGAGTGTTCCAGCAGCTGCCCAACTTCATTTCTATATCTTTTTACAGTTTCTACCGGCCCGTGAGATTCGATGACAAGTAGCCTAAGAGGTCCATCCTCATTGAATTCAAATCGATAAATTGTAGTTCTTGGAATGATTATATAATCTCCTTTTCTCACTTCCAACTTACCGAACTGAGAGTAAAGGACACCTTCTCCATCGTGGATATAAATGATTTCATCTCCATCGGCATTTTTGAAATAGAAGTCCATCTTTCGCTTTCGGGGTGAACAAATACCCATCATCACATCATTGTTCATCATCAACATCCTTCGGGCGCTGAGGTAATCTTCGCCTGTGATATCGACTCCGGATGTTTTCAAATGCGTTTGATTTAGGCCATGCGCTTTTGCCGGTTCCCAGCTGTAGGGTTTTGGAGTACCGATTGATTTGACCTCATTGGGGTTATAGATATGGTAGAGGTTAGAATAAATTCCGGAGAAGCCTTTGGAACTGACCAATTCCTCTTTATAGAGGCTTCCGTCAGGCTGACGGAATTGGGTATGTCGTTTAGGGGGTATTTGTCCTAGTCTAAAGTAATAAGCCATATTTTTGGGTTTATTAAAGCAAGTTACGATTCTCTTTGGTTCGTTGAAATCTCCGAAAGCAAAAATGGCCGGTGAGAGGGCCGACCATTTTTTCAAAAAGTTAGATTTGGGATTAAAGCTGCTCTTCTTTGAACATCATTTTTCGAAGGCTTTCGATATTTTCGCCTGTTTTTTCCTGAAGTTTTCCAAGAATTTTGTCTTCCTGACCTTCTTGGTACAACAGGTCATCATCAGTTAGCTCACTAAATTTTTCCTTTAATTCTCCTTTTATCTGATTCCAAGTACCCTTAAGTTGTAATGACATAGTTTAAAATTTTAGATTTATGAATAAAACAATTTACTATATGACACGATTTAAATTGAATATAGTTTCAAAACTAAATAAAATTAAATCAAGACTATCTCCTGTGTTATTCATAAGTTTCTGGTTAGCTGTATTTTGCGGACAAGAAACTTTTTCTCAGAAATTAATCTGGTCAGATGAATTTGACAGGGACGGGCTTCCGGATCCTAAAAGCTGGAGTTATGACGTCGGCGATCATGGCTGGGGAAACAAGGAGCTTCAGTATTATTCTAAAAACGACTTAAAAAATGCCCGTACCGAAAATGGGATTTTAATCATTGAGGCGCATGCAGACTCAAGCCATCCCAAAGGCTATACCTCGGCTCGATTGGTTACCAAGGGGAAAGCAGCGTGGGAATATGGTTACATTGAAGTCAAAGCAAAACTTCCGGAAGGATTAGGGACTTGGCCTGCAATCTGGATGCTTCCGGAAGAAAACAGGCATGGAGGCTGGCCAAAGAATGGAGAAATCGACATCATGGAACATGTCGGGTATGATCCGGGAAAAGTTCATGGGACGGTTCACACTGAAGCATTCAATCATTCAATCGGAACGCAAAAAGGAGCGCAGCTTATGGTTTCGGATTTTCAGAATGACTTCCATGTTTATGCAATCGACTGGACCGAAGAAAAAATCGATTTCTTTATTGACGGTCAGAAATACTTTACTTTCGGAAATACTGGAAATGATTATAAAGAATGGCCATTTAGTCAGCCCTTTCATCTAATTCTGAATATTGCTGTAGGGGGGAATTGGGGAGGAGCAAAGGGCGTGGATGCCAGTATTTGGCCTCAGCGTATGGAGGTCGATTATGTGCGGGTTTATGACAAAAAGCCTTGATTAGAGAATTTGAAATGAGGAAATTTATCAAACTCGGCTCCGTTGTTTGTAAAGTCTGAGAATGTCTCTTACTTAGAGCTGGCTGTTACAGTAATAAACCCATATTATGCAAGATTCCATCCTTAAAAGAAGAAAAGTCCGGGCCCTGATCATTATCGGCATCTTATTACTATTGTTGTACAGCAAGAATCTATTGGAAAGACAATCCTTCCGAAGTATCAGCAATACTTTTACTGAAGTTTATAATGACAGGTTGGTCGTCGAGGGCTATATTTTTCAGATATCCGAAAACCTGTTTCAAATCCAAAAACTGGTCGACCACTGCAATATTGACTATGATTATTCAAAAGTGATCAATGAAATAGCGAGTAACGAAAACTCAATTCTGGCGATAATCTCCGATTTTGAGGCGACTAACCTCACCGAACAAGAGGCCGGATATCTTACTGATTTCAAAAAAATCATCCAAACAGACCTCAATATCAAAAGCTATGATTTGCTTTATTCTGATTCTACAGGGATCAACCGTGCTCAGGTCAAAATCTATGATGAGAAAATTTCGCTGGCCCGAAAGGATTTGGATAATCTGAGTAAAATCCAGATGGAGGAAGGTGAAAAATTAATCAGCAAAGCCAAAGTTCTTATAAATCGATCCCAGATTTGGGCTCAATTTGAAGTGGCTTTGCTGATTATTTTGGTTGTGGTGATGTTCCTTCTTTTGTTTAGAAAGTCAGAAAGTAACCGTGGAATGATTTAATATTCCAAAGCTGACAAATACTTTGCATTCGTCTCTGCAGCTTCCATCGGTGTGCCGGAAGGGAATCTTTCCTGCTCGACAATAAAATACTCCATTCCTATTGCTTTGGATTGTTTGATCAAATCTGCGTAGGGAATTTCGCCTGCTCCCAGCAGAACACCACGCTGATGTGGATCGCCTGTTCCACTTTCCGCATCTTTGAGGTGACAAAGTCTGAATCGCCCCGGATATTTAGCGAGATACTCAGCAGGTTTTGCATTCGCTACATGCACCCAGTAAATATCCATTTCGAAATCTACCAGTTCTGGATCAGTATTGTCCATCAAGATGTCCTGAGGGATGGAGCCTTCTTGATTTACAAAGGTGTAATCATGATTGTGGTAGGCAAATCGCAATCCAAAGGACTTTAGCTTTTCACCGATCTGGTTAAATTCATTTGCCTTTTTCTTATAATCATCCAAGGATTTCTGAGGTCCGATCCAAGGACATATCAGGTATTTCATTCCAACTTCGGCTGCCTGCGCAGCTTGGGCTTCAAGGTTTTCGAAGACATTGGCATGGGAGGCAACCATCGTAGTGCCAGTTTCTGACAGCAGCGATTTGAACTCTGCCGGCTGCATTCCCCACAGTATTCCCTTACCTCCGTCAAATCCCTCAAATTGCTTATAACCGAAGCCTGCCAAGGATCTCATCGTCGCTTGAGCATCTACTGCCATATCTTCCTTGACAGAATAAAGCTGAATACCAAAGGCGCTCAGTGTTGATTTGACGGTTTCGTCCAAGTCCCCTTCTTTCTTTTTTGGAGCAGCGCAGAACTGTAGGGGCATAAAGGCCGCACCCATTCCAAGCATGGCTCCCATTTGGATAAATTTTCTTCTTTGGTTCTTCATAATTGGGTTGAATAAAAATGCCTGCCTTAAGTCAGGCAGGCAAGTAAAATTTATAGCTGACGTTGATTAGATCACCCAGGCTTTGTCGCCTTTCTTATACTCCATGCAACCATCGTATCTTCCTGGAACTTCCACATAATTGAGCGCTTGAGTAGCACCAATTTCAGAGGTAAAATATCCCAAAAGAGTCAAATCACGCAGCATATTGATAACAATAGGTTCTCTTGCGTCGCCACTTGCAATGAATTTTTCCTGCATTCCATTCAGGAAGGCAAGTCGATCTTCTGCGCTGGCTTTCATGAAATCAGTGCCTTTTTCAGTCTTGAAGTCTTTGCTCAACTGATTCAATCCGTCGACGAATGCTTTTTGCTGATCAGCATCATAGGTGTCTTTCACCATCATGACCATAAATTCACCGATTTTGGTTGCTTTTGCACCTGGAGTATCAGTGGTGGGAATTATGGTTTCTCCGATTTCATCCAGAAAAGCGAGATCTTCCGGGCTAAAATTGAGGTCTTTAAGCTGTCGTTCGGGTGAACAACCGGTCAAGATGGCTGTGGCTCCAATCATAGTGCCTCCCATCATCAGGGCGACGCTTTTTAGCGCGTCTCTTCTATTCATTACAGTCATTTCTTTCTCGAATTAGAGGTTCATCTTTTTCAATTCATCCACTGCGAATGCTGCCGCTCTTGCAGTCAGCGCCAAGTAAGTCAACGATGGGTTTTGAGCAGCTGCAGAAGTCATGCAAGCGCCATCAGTGACAAATACATTTTTCGCTTCCCACACTTGATTGTTTCCATTCAATACAGAAGTCTTTGGATCGCGACCCATTCTAGCTGTACCCATTTCATGAATTCCTTGACCGAAAGTATAGCCAGCATCATACGTTTTGACATTTTTGAATCCGGCTACTTCAAGCATTTCTGCCGCATCAGCCATCATGTCCTTACGCATGTTGATTTCATTTTCTTTAATCTCGGCACTCATGACAAGGGCTTCCATTCCCCACTTGTCTTTCACGGTGTCAGAAAGTTTGATCGTGTTGTCATGATAAGGCAGAATTTCTCCGAAAGCAGTGAATCCGACTCCCCATGGTCCCGGTTCGGTCAGGGCACCTTTCATTGGCGCACCGAATCCCAACTCCGCCACGTCTCTACTCCAGCCACTTCTGCTTGCACCCCCCTGATAGCCAAAGCCTCTGAGGTAATCACGCTTTTCGCCATTCAGGTTTCTGAATCGAGGGATGTAAAGACCAGTCGGTCTTCGGCCAAAATAGTACTTGTCTTCGTAGCCTTCCATGGTACCGTTGGCACCCAAACGGAAATGGTGATCCATCACATTATGTCCGAGTTCTCCAGACGAAGATCCCAATCCACCAGGCCAGATGTCGGTGGCAGTACGCATCAAAATGGCTGTTGAATTAAATGCAGAAGCACATAAGAATACGATTTTCGCATCGTATTCTACCGTTTGGTTGGTCTCAGCATCGAGTACTTCTACACCGGTAGCTTTTTTGGTGTCTTTGTCATAGATCAATCGACGGACGATAGACCAGGGTCTCAAGGTCAAATTCCCCGTAGCTTGTGCAGCAGGAAGGGTCGACGCTTGAGTACTGAAGTAGCCTCCAAAAGGGCAGCCCAAAGAACACTTGTTTCTGTATTGACAGCCCGGTCTGCCGGGAAGTGGTTCGGTATTGTTCGCCGGACGACCAATCGTCCAGTTTCTTGCCCCCTTGTAGTGTTCTTTGATTTTTGCAGCGGCATCTATTTCGACACAGTTCATTGGAACTGGCTTTTGGAATTCTCCATCAGGCAAAATTGCCAATCCGTCTTTGGAGCCTGAAACCCCAATGAATTTTTCTACATAGCTATACCAAGGCGCTAGGTCATTGTATCGAATTGGCCAGTCTACAGCAATACCTTCTTTGGCATTCGCTTCAAAATCAAGGTTGGCCCAGCGATAGGACTGTCTTCCCCAAAGTAAAGATCTGCCCCCGACTTGATATCCTCTGAACCAAGTGAATGGCTTGTCCTCCACATAAGGTGAATCACTTTCGTGCGCCCACCAGTCTAGGTTAAGTTCGTTGAGAACATAGTCTCTTCTTAAGTTTGGATGATTTTCAAGTTGTTCTTGCGTTCTTCTACCTCTGTGGGGTACTTCCCAAGGAGGAAGAGTAGCACTCTTGTAATCCTTTACG
The DNA here is from genome assembly GCF_030694375.1 of Algoriphagus sp. GTDB lineage: Bacteria > Bacteroidota > Bacteroidia > Cytophagales > Cyclobacteriaceae > Algoriphagus. Next base: position 428,496 of record NZ_JAUXYL010000007.1, on the reverse strand, counting down.
TGCTCAACCATTGGGCCCCTCTCCAGGAGCAGTACTTTCAGCCCCTTCTCCGTCAGCTCTTTAGCGGCCATTCCGCCGCTAATTCCTGACCCAACTACGATTGCGTCATACGCTTCATTTGCCATAGGTATGGTATTTTTGGTTTAATAAATTACACGTCACAGACCTGCACTGCCTGAGCCAGCGCGGCGATTTTGTCTTCAGATTTCGGGATGAATTCATGTGAAACATACCCTTTATAGCCAGTGGCTACAATGGCCCTCATGACAGCAGGATAGTTGATCTCCTGATTTTCATCCAGCTCATTTCTACCGGGATTGCCGGCTGTATGATAATGACCGAAATATTGATGATTTGTTTGGATGGTTCGGATGATATCACCCTCGTCTATCTGCATGTGATAGATATCATATAGCAATTTGAAGTTTTCGCTCCCTACAATTTTACATAGCTCTACTCCCCAAGCAGATAGATCACACATGTAATCTTTGTGATTTACTTTGCTATTGAGTAATTCCATCTGTATGATTACGCCGTGTCTCTCTGCTACGGCCATAATTTTTTTCAATCCTTCTGAGCAGTTTTTCATCCCGACTTCATCGTCCATCCCGTTCCGGTTTCCAGAGAAGCAAATCAGGTTTTTATATCCGTACTTGGCTACTTCGGGGATCAGCTCAGTGTAGTTTTTTATGAGTTGATCGTGGTACTGCGGATCATTCCAGCCTTTGGGAATTCCCAATTCTGCACCATTGCACATCGAACATTCCACACCGTGAGTTTTCAGCGTATCCCAACCTTTAGGGCCAACCAAGTCGATGGCATTAAATCCTATTTTTTTAATAGCTACGCAAAGCTCATCCAAGTTGAGTGAGGGCATAGTCCAGGCACAGACGCCGTGGTTGATATTTCCTTTGAGTTGGAGGGGAGCATTGCCTTCTTTCCAGTCGAAAGAGGCCAATGTTCCCATTGCGGCTCCTCCAAGGATCATTTTTTTGAAGGAAGACCTTCTACTTGAATCGAAATTCATTGGTGTTTTGGGTTTAAAGGTGAGGCTTGACTTTTTCTTCTTTGAAAAAAGAAATGAAAAATAGTAAAACCAGAACGGAAATACCAGCAGGAATCAACCAAATTGACTTCCAGAAGTGAAAACCGGTCTCAGCAAGGTAGTAATTGGAGATTTGACCGGCCGCCCAGAAGCCAATTAGCATCCCAATGCCGTAGGTGGCCAGCGTGATAAGTCCCTGAGCAGATGATTTGAATTTTTCTCCGGCATGGGAATCCGTGTAGATCTGTCCGCTTACAAAAAAGAAATCATAGCAAACTCCATGGAGCACAATTCCTACCAACAGCATCCAAACCCCCGAGTCTGCATCACCAAATGCGAAGAATACATACCTGATTGCCCATGCCAACATGGCCACGATCAGGGTTTTTTTAAATCCAAATCGAGAAAAGAATAGGGGTAAGGCCAGTAAAAACAACACTTCTGATACCTGCCCTAAAGCCATTTTTCCAGTTGAATTTTCAACGCCGATTTCAGTCAAAAAAGGACTGGCATTCTGGTAATAAAATGCCAGAGGAATGCAGATCAAAATGGAGGAAATAAAGAAAATCGCAAAATTTCTGTCCTTTAATAGCGAAAGTGCATCCAAACCCAAAATCTCTGAAAGCTTAAACCCTCCTGTGGATTTTGCTCTTGGTGGGGTGGAGGGTAAAGTGAAGCTGTATATTCCAAGAATTAAAGAAACGGCCGCAGCCATGACCCAAGTGTTTTTCAACAGGCCACTTGCCAGCCCGGCCTGACTGTCCCATGCCAAGTAGGAAACCAGTAACCCGGCTGCAATCCAACCAATCGTTCCCCATATTCTGATAATGGAAAATTCCTTGGCCGGATCTTTCATCTGATTGAATGAAATCGCATTGACCAAGGCAAGGGTAGGCATGAAAAGGATCATGTAGGCCAACAATACGGGGAAAAATCCCGAAAAATCTGTTGCTGAATAAAGTAAATACATCAAGACAGCCCCGACCAAATGGATTACCCCCAGAATCCGTTGTGCATGGAAATAGCGATCTGCGATTAAGCCTACGATAAAAGGAGCGATGATGGCACCAAATGATTGGGTGGAAAATGCCAACGAAATATCCTGATCTTTTGCCTGAAGATTGTTTCCAAGAAAAGTCCCCATCGTAACATACCATGATCCCCAAACAAAAAACTCCAAAAACATCATCAGAGAAAGTCGAAACTTAGTGGGAAAATTCATAGGCGATTAAATTGGGTTTAATTATGGAAATTAAGATTTGAAATTTAGAATTTGGGCTTTTTGCTGTATTTTAAGCATCTCCTTTGAGATTCTGAAAAAAGGAGCCAAAAAGTTTTGCCCAAGCCGTTCATAACCCAATGATGCAATTTGTCATATTCTGGCTTTCCAGCGCTGAGGAACCTCGAAATTCCCATTTAGAAATTATTTCCAACTCAAAATAACCTAATAAACTAATCTTTTGACCAATGTCAACAGCTAAAAAACTGAAACTCGGACTTGTAGGCGGAGGACCGGGGTCCTTTATCGGAGCGATCCACCTCAATGGCGCTTTGATGGATGGGATGTTTGATCTCGTTTGTGGTGCTTTCAGCTCCAATCCGGCCAAATCCAAACAACGTGGTGAGGAGCTCATGCTCGATCCTTCCAGAGTATATGTATCCTATGATGAGATGTACGAAAAAGAATCCAAGCTTCCTGAAGGAGAGCGGATGGACGTGGTTGCGATTGTCACCCCAAACAATGTGCATTTTGATCCGACCGTAAAAGCCTTGAAATATGGTTTTCATGTCGCTCTGGACAAACCTTTGACCTTGAATTATCAAGAAGCCAAAGCGCTCTATCATATTGTTAAAAACGCAACCCCGCGGTTTTTACTCACGCATACTTATTCCGGTTATCCGATGATCAAGCAAGCAAAGCAGATGATCGCTAATGGAGAAATCGGAAAAGTCCGAAAAGTCTATGTCGAATACCCTCAGGGTTGGTTATATAAGCTTTTGGAAACGGAAAATAATAAACAAGCAGAATGGCGAACAGATCCTGCCAGAAATGGCTTGGCTGGGTGCATGGGTGATATTGGAACCCATGCTTTTCACATGGCAGAGTATATCACCGGTGAAAAAGTATCGCAAGTGTGCGCGGACCTTTACATCAAGATTGAAGGAAGACCGATCGATGATGACGGAGTGGTTTTGCTTCGATTTGAAAATGGCGCTTCAGGTGTTCTAATGGCTTCTCAGACCGATACAGGCTGCGAAAACAACCTCAAAGTTCGGGTTTATGGAGAAAAAGGCGGTTTGGAATGGGAGCAAGAGCTCAATAATTCCCTGACCGTTCGTTTTCCTAATGAGCCTGCAAGAATTTATAGAGCAGGCACAGGATATTTAGGCTCTCTTGCCCAAGAAAACACCCGAACTCCGGCAGGACATCCGGAAGGGTACATTGAGGCATTTGCAAATCTTTACCGCAATTTTGCCAGATGTATTTATGCGGACCGAGCAGGAGAAAAACCTAAGTGGGAGTGGGAAGATTATCCGGGAATCGAGGATGGCATTCGGGGAATGGCCTTTATCGATCATGTATTACAAAGCACTAAGTCCGACTTGAAATGGACGCCATTTATAGTAGAGAAATAATTCTTGCTTAAAACTCAAACCCAATAAATCCTATGAAATCGAGCATGAAGGATGATTCTCATCGTTATGAGATTATCAACTAAGCGAGATTCCATATGGCCATTAAAAACAAATTATAATCATATGAAATGCCCATGAGAAAGAATCTCACACAGGGGAATGATTATTTAGGGCATTCCATGTGCCAAATAAAAATCAAATTATAAACAGATGAAATCGAGCATGACTATAAAGTCACACACTGGGATGATTATCGACCATGCGAGATTCCATGTGGCAATTAAAAAACAAAATATAAACACATGAAATCGAGCATGAAGGATGATTCTCATCGCCATGAGATTATCAACTAAGCGAGATTCCATATGACAATTCAAAATCAAATTATAAACACATGAAAACTATCAAAGGTCCGGCAATCTTTTTGGCTCAATTTGCCGATGACAAGGCCCCTTTTAACAATTTGAAAAATATCAGCAATTACATGGCTGATTTGGGCTACAAGGCAGTACAGATTCCAAGCTGGGACGGTAGGTTAATTGACCTCCAAAAAGCAGCCGAAAGCAAAACTTACGCGGACGAAATTAAAGGAGTCGTGGAAGATGCAGGAATGGAAATTTCTGAACTTTCAACCCATTTGCAAGGTCAGCTTGTGGCCGTACATCCTGCCTACAACGAGCTATTCGACGGTTTTGCTCCTGCGAATTTAAAAGGTGACCTGAAAGGAAAATCAGCATGGGCCACTCAGCAGTTAAAATATGCTGCTAAAGCTTCTGCAAACCTCGGTTTAACAGCACATGCGACATTCTCAGGTGCATTAATGTGGCATACGGTGTATCCTTGGCCACAACGACCTGCGGGATTGGTTGAGACAGGTTTTACAGAATTGGCAAAAAGATGGCTGCCGATTTTGAATGAATTCGACTCTTATGGGGTAGACGTTTGCTATGAACTTCACCCAGGTGAAGATTTACATGATGGCATTACATTCGAGATGTTTCTTGAAAAAGTAGGCGGGCACAAGCGGGCAAATATCCTTTATGACCCAAGCCATTTTGTGCTTCAATGTTTGGATTACCTCCAGTTTATTGATTTCTATCACGACCGGATCAAAATGTTCCATGTAAAAGACGCTGAGTTTAACCCCACCGGAAAGCAGGGCGTATATGGTGGGTTTCAGGGTTGGGTGGAACGTGCCGGAAGATTCCGTTCCCTTGGTGATGGACAGGTTGATTTTGCTGGTATATTTAGCAAACTTTCGCAGTATGATTACAGCGGATGGGCAGTCTTAGAGTGGGAGTGTGCAATCAAGCATCCTGAACAAGGTGCGGCAGAAGGAGCACCTTTCATCGAAAGTCATATCATAAGAGTAACCGAAAAGGCGTTTGATGATTTTGCGGGAACTGGAGCTGATGAAGCATTCAACAAAAAAGTATTGGGAATCTGATTAAATTAAAACAACTACTTAAAAATGAAAATCAACAATTTATTGAACGTGGGACTGATTGCATTGGCCGGGTTGACCTTTGCATGTGGAGGAGGAGAGAAGGCAGCCGAAACAACTGCGGAGCCTGTTGCAGCTGCACCAGCAAAAGAAATGAGTCTGGAAGAAAAATACCAAAATGATCCGATTTATATCAAAGGATTGGAAAAGGTAAAAGCCTCAGACTGTACTTCTTGTCATATGGTAGCACGGAAAATTGTAGGACCTTCTTACGCAGAGGTAGCAGAGAAGTACGAAAATACCGAAGCATACGTGACTATGCTTGCAACAAAAGTAATTCAAGGCGGAGTCGGCGTTTGGGGAGAAGTTCCAATGCCAGCGCATCCGGGACTAAGTGAAGAAGACGCGAAAGATATGGTTCGATACGTTCTTCTCCTTAAGAAATAACCCATGAGGAAGAGCTATTTGGCAATGTGGGCAGCGGCAGGACTTCTTGCCGCCTGTTCCGCACCTAAATCTGAAGAATCCTCGAGTGCGGATTCTGTAGCGATGGGAGCACCTACCGAGGAATGGATATCACTATTCGATGGCCAGACATTTAACGGGTGGTCAAAATATGGAGGAGGTGAAGTAGGAAAGGCCTGGAAGATTGAAAATGGAGCACTTTTTCTTGACGCTGCCAATAAAGATGGCTGGCAGACCGGTGATGGTGGTGACATTATTACAAATGAAGAGTTTGAAAATTTCCACTTTAAGTATGAATGGAAAATTGCACCAAACGGAAACAGTGGAGTAATCTTCTTAGTCCACGAATCTCCGGAATATCAATATCCGTGGCAAACAGGACCTGAAATGCAGGTTTTGGATAACAATGGACATCCTGATGCCAAAATCATTAGCCACCGCGCAGGTGATCTTTACGATTTGATCGTAAGCAGTCAGGAAACAGTAAAGCCTGTCGGCGAATGGAATCAGGCTGAGATCATAGTCAATCAAGCCAAACTAGATCTGGTCCTCAATGGAGTAACTATCGTGTCTACGTCACTTTGGACACCTGAATGGGAGGCTTTGATTGCGAAAAGCAAGTTCAAGGATATGCCTGGATTCGGGAAGTACAAAAAGGGGAAAATAGCGCTCCAAGATCATGGAGATGTAGTCCACTACCGAAATCTTCAAATCAAAAACTTATAACGCCAAAAGCCTCGAGATTCTCGAGGCTTTTTAGTTTTCTTCTTGTTTGAATCGGAAGTTTAAAGTCTAGTCACGTTGTCTTTGCGGATGTATGCAATCTTTTCTTTCCATTCTACCTCATACCAGATGTCCTTGGATGATTTGATTTTTACGCGATGTCCTGGTTCTACCAAATCAACCAATTCGCCTCCGGCACTTGGTTTAGAAACAATTAATGTCGGACTTTTTGTTACTAAAGCTGCATTTTGAGCCTTCAGAAAATTGTTGGTAGCAAAAATCAAAGTTATCAACAGAACGGATGGCCAATAAAATCTGGCTTCTGTCAGTTTGTTCCCTTTTGACCAGAGGAATATCAAAGAAATAATCAAAATCAAGGTTAATGCACCGACGATTATTTCCTTGAACTCCACAAGAAAAAGTACGAATCTCATTCCGTCACTCACTTCGTATCCTATCAATTCGGTTTGTCCCGTTAAGCTCTTTATTTTTGTTATGGTTTGTGGATTGGGGCTGAGGTCATAGAACTTGCTGAGGTAAAGCGTAGCGTTTTCTTTATCTCCGATTCCCTCCGTGATAAATGCCATTTTGAGTAACATCGAAGGTGAATAGATACCCAATTGGTAGTTTGTTTGATAAATTTCCAGCGCTTCTTTATAACTTCTCTGTGCGAACAAAGAATCTGCGACCAAAAGTTGCGGTACATTGGCCTGACAATGAATACTTTGCAGGAGCACGAAAAAAAATATGGAAAGTTTTGTCAGAAAGATTGAATTGAGGCTTGGCATTTAGAATTCAGAGTCATAAATTTGCAGTCCAATTACGGCATTGATCTAGCAAAAAGCAAGTCTGATTAGTCAATTTGGAAGATTTAAGAAAGCTAAAAGAAGTTTTCAATTTGTAAAATAAATGATTCTGTAGCTCAGCTGGTAGAGCAATACACTTTTAATGTATGGGTCCTGGGTTCGAATCCCAGCGGGATCACAATTTTAATTCGCAAGGAGTTAAAATTCTCAGTGAGTTAACAAACTGGTTGGAAGTAAGTAAGAAAAAAAAGTCTTCGGGGTGTAGCGTAGCCCGGTATCGCGCCACATTTGGGATGTGGAGGTCGTAGGTTCGAATCCTGCCACCCCGACTTAATTAATAACTAGAAGTAGTTATCCTGGTCCGCTAGCTCAGCTGGATAGAGCAACTGCCTTCTAAGCAGTAGGTCTTAGGTTCGAATCCTAAGCGGATCACAAAAGAAATGAGCGGAATTCGTTCCGCTTTTTTGTTTAATTAAAATATGATTCTGTAGCTCAGCTGGTAGAGCAATACACTTTTAATGTATGGGTCCTGGGTTCGAATCCCAGCGGGATCACTAAAGCAGACTAGAAATGGTCTGCTTTTCTTATTTTACATTAAAAATTCAAGGGGTCTAAATACCTGTGGTGTCCATTTAACTTAATTTTTTCTTTAGCGCTTTCCACTGCTTTTATTACTGGGATCATTCGCTTGAAGTGATTTATTAAAAAATTCGTCCTTTCACTTTCTGATTCCATTTGAAGAAGTTCTAGTTCTTCTTCCAATCGCAATCCAACCTTATGGGCAAAAGTGAAGGAATTGACCAAAAGATGGTCAAATTCCACTTCAAAATTCAGCAGGTGAAGCATCTCCTTCAGGTAAAAAATAAACTCATGATGCTGTACATCTGTAATCTTTGGGTCGTCCTTGAGAAAGTCCACTTTTCCTCCCGAATAGAGTTTACCGCGCATTGGATTGTCAAAGGTTAAAATTTTGAATGCTCTCAATCCTCTCGTCTGAATATCCAATCGACCATCATCATAGCGCTTGTTTATTTTTTCCAACATGACTTCAGTCCCATAACCACTCAGTTGATTGGTAAAAACACAAATACCAAAACTTGTTTTATTCTCTTCTACATCAGCTAGGAGTTCCTGATACCTTGGCTCGAAGATGTGAAGGTTTAATTCTTCGCCCGGGAAGGCAATGAGTTTGAGTGGAAAAAAAGGGAGGTACATGTTGGATCTTTTAGATGGTAACTTACCAACAACTATTTGGTTGCCGATTTCAATCCTTCTGCAGCAAAAAAGCCCCGAATCTCTTCGAGGCTTTTTAATTTATTTATTCGCGATGTAAGCGAGAAGCTCTATTACTTTGTTGGAATAACCCCATTCGTTGTCATACCAAGACACAACTTTGACAAATGTGTCGGACAGTTGAATTCCTGCTCCCGCATCAAAAATAGAGGTTCTGGAATCTCCAAGGAAATCAGTAGAAACGACCTCATCTTCGGTATATCCCAAAACACCTTTCATGGTAGTCTCAGACACTTCCTTCATTTTAGCGCAGATTTCAGCATATTTTGCCGGCTTTTTCAGTCTCACCGTCAAATCAACGACAGAGACGTTAGGGGTCGGCACGCGGAATGCCATACCGGTCAATTTCCCGTTCAATTCAGGGATTACCTTGCCCACCGCTTTAGCGGCACCGGTAGAGGATGGAATGATATTTTGACTGGCTCCACGTCCGCCTCTCCAATCTTTGGCAGATGGACCATCCACTGTCTTTTGAGTGGCTGTAGTCGCGTGAACGGTAGTCATCAGTCCTTCTTCGATGCCCCAGTTGTCATTTAACACCTTGGCGATCGGAGCCAAACAGTTGGTCGTGCAAGACGCGTTGGATACGAACACCATATCAGAAGTGTATGAGCTTTCATTTACACCCATTACAAACATCGGTGTATCGTCTTTAGATGGGGCAGACATGATTACTTTTTTAGCACCTGCATCAATATGACCCTGAGCAGTCTCTTTTGTAAGAAAAATTCCCGTGCACTCGATCACGTAATCGGCTCCAACTTCACCCCACTTTAGGGCAGCAGGACTTTTTTCTGCAGTTACTCGGATTTTATTTCCATTCACGATTAAGGATCCATCTTTTACTTCTACTGTTCCTTTAAACTGACCGTGAGTTGAGTCATATTTTAGCATATATGCCATGTAGTCTACATCGATCAAGTCATTGATAGCAACTACTTGCATGTCTTCCCTTTCTTGCGCTACGCGAAAGGCGAGTCGTCCGATTCTTCCGAATCCGTTGATTCCTACTTTAATTTTGCTCATAAGTATTGTTGATTTTGAATATAGGTTTGATTTCACAAACTTGGTCCGGAAGCCACGTTTGGCTAAAATATCCTGACTTTTGGCTAAGTTATTACAAATAAACGGTTAGCCCAAACTTCTTGCAGGTGGTTACAGATCCAAATGCTATTTGGATAATTTCAATCGATTTCGTGCTAAAATATTTTTAGAATCAATTTGAAAGTTGATTCTTTGGGAAATAAAGAAGAGTTTAAAAATAAAATAACACTAGCCCATGTTTGTAAATGCCATACAGCGAGTTGCCGGATTTACTCGTGCAATTCATTCCATTTCAAGAAATTTCGGAAGCACCAAAGTCGAGCGGGGAGCTGCTACACTTTTTTTTGTAAATCAGGAAGGATGGGCCTTGACCTGCAAGCATGTCGCTCAATGGCTTACCCAAGCTGACGCCATCAATAAAAAATATGAGCAATATCAGAATGAATCCAAAAACTTAAATACTGGGCAAAAGAAGGCTTTGGCTAAAAGAATGGGCTTGGATGAGTCAAAAACTGCTGAGATGAAAGTGACCTTTGTCGATTGTGTGGATCATATTTCCAACATTCGTTTTTTCCTTCATCCCGAATATGACCTTGCAGTTTTGAAATTTGAAGGATTTCAAAAGGTTTCTATTTCCGGGAATCCACTCTTTTTAAAAGAAGATCAAAGTGCTCAGCCAGGTGCGATGCTCTGTCGATTGGGGTTTCCATTTCCTGAGTTTTCCAACTTTCAACTGAATACAGAAAAAGACACCTTGGAGTGGACAAAAATTGGTCAACCCAGATCTCCCCGCTTTCCCATTGAAGGGATGCTGACTCGATTTTTGGGAGATAAAGCCGGAAAAGTATATGGAATAGAGATGAGCACACCGGGTCTTCGGGGCCAAAGTGGTGGTCCTTTATTTGATCCGGAAGGTAGAATAGTAGGAATGCAAAGCCGTACAAAGCATTTGCATTTGGGGTTTGATATCGAAGAGAAAGAAGTGATTGCCCATGGTAAAGTCAAAAAAGTAAATGATTATGCATTTATCCATTTAGGAGAATGCATTCACGTTTCGGTGATCAAAGAGTTTCTCAGGAAAAATGAAGTAAGCTTTGAGGAAGGGTAATAAAAAAGCCGGATCAGATAGACCCGGCCTATAGTTGATTAAATTAAGGAAGTTAGGATTTCGTTGAAGGTCTTACTGGGCCGCATGGCAATGGAGGTTTTGGATACATCTGGTCTGAAGTACCCCCCGATATCCACCGGTTTACCTTGAGAACTATTGTACTCCTCTACAATCTTGGCCTCATTTTCTTCCAAAGCTTTCGCTATTGGGGCAAATTTCGAGCGTAGTCCTGCATCTTTATTCTGTGCGGCCAATGCCTCTGCCCAGTATAATGCAAGGTAAAAGTGTCCGCCTCGATTGTCTAATTTGCCTACCACCCGTGCCGGTGACTTGTCATTTTCCAGCCATTTTCCGGTTGCCTTATCAAGGGTTTCTCCTAGTAATAGTGCTTCGGGATTATTGAATGTCTGACCTAAATGTTCTAGGGACACTGCAAGTGCCAAAAATTCACCCAACGAATCCCATCTCAAATGACCTTCCTCGGTAAATTGTTCCACATGCTTCGGTGCAGAACCGCCCGCACCCGTTTCGAATAAGCCTCCTCCATTCATGAGTGGCACGATGGAAAGCATTTTAGCAGAAGTTCCAACTTCCAAAATCGGGAACAAATCCGTCAAATAATCTCTCAATACATTTCCGGTTACGGAAATGGTATCTTTTCCTTCTTTGATGCGCTGGCAGGAGAAAATGGTCGCTTCCACTGGAGGCATGATGTGAATCTCCAAGCCTGTCGTGTCATGATTTGGCAAATATTGATTCACTTTATTGATCAATTCGGCATCGTGTGCACGCTGTGGGTCTAGCCAGAAAACAGCCGGAGTATTCGAAAGTCTTGCTCTTGATACAGCTAATTTTACCCAATCCTGAATTGGAGCGTCTTTGGTCTGGCACATTCTCCAGATATCACCTGCTTCCACTTGGTGTGAAAGCAAAACAGTTCCTTTGTCATCAATTACTTTTACAGTTCCGGAGAAAGGAACCTCAAAGGTTTTGTCATGCGAACCATATTCTTCCGCCTTTTGGGCCATCAAGCCAACATTGGGCACACTCCCCATCGTGGCGGGATTGAAGGCTCCGTTGTCTTTGCAAAAGTCAATCGTCGCCTGATAAACTCCGGCATACGATCTGTCAGGAATCACCGCTTTAGTGTCTTGCAGTTTGCCGGCCTTATTCCACATTTGACCGGAAGTACGGATCATAGCAGGCATGGATGCATCGATGATTACATCGCTTGGGACGTGAAGGTTAGTGATTCCTCTGTCAGAATTCACCATCGCCACATCGGGGCTTTCTGCATAGCAAGCCTCGATATCTGCGAGAATATCCGCTTTTTTCTCGGCTGGTAGCTTTTCCAGATTGGCTAAAAGATCACCAAAACCGTTGTTCACGTCCACACCAAGGGAATCGAACGTTTCACCATGTTTTTCAAACACCGGCTCAAAAAACACCTTCACCGCATGACCAAAAATGATCGGATCTGAAACCTTCATCATGGTAGCTTTTAAGTGCAGTGAAAAGAGAACACCTTTAGATTTGGCATCAGCTTTGGCTTTTTTAAAGAAAGCTTTTAAAGCAGAGACACTTAGCGTAGCAGCATCGACTACTTCACCCTCCATTAGCTTTAATCCGGCTTTTAAAGTCTCTTTTTTTCCATCTTCACCAACCAACTCTATGTTGACCGAAGTGGCAGAAGCTATGGTCAGTGATTTCTCGCTGCCATAAAAATCCCCCTCTGTCATGCTATCCACGTGTGTTTTGGAATCTGCAGACCACTTACCCATAGAATGGGGATGCTGTCTGGCGTAGTTTTTTACAGCCAAAGGTGCCCGTCGGTCGGAATTTCCCTCGCGAAGGACAGGATTTACAGCAGAGCCTTTGATCTTGTCATATTTGGTTTTAATATTTTTTTCTTCTTCCGTTTTTGGCTCTTCGGGATAGTCAGGAAGTGCAAATCCTTGGGATTTAAGCTCCTTGATTGCAGCTTTCAACTGAGGGACAGAAGCCGAAATATTTGGCAGTTTTACAATGTTAGCCTCGGGAGTGGTTGCGATTTTCCCCAGTTCAGCAAGATCGTCTTTGATTTGCTGCTCTGGTTTTAGGTATTCTGGAAAAGTCGCGATAATTCTTCCTGAAAGAGAAATGTCACGGGTCTCCACCTGAACTCCGGCGGATTTGGTGAATGCTTGAACAATAGGCAGTAGCGAATACGTCGCTAAGGCTGGAGCCTCATCGGTCAGCGTGTAGAGGATTTTTGGAGTTTGGTTACTCATAGTTTATGGAATGCTAAAAAGGATTGGCCTGTTTCGCTTTTTGGAGGTTTGGCTGGACAGCCATCAGGTGAAAAGTGATAACAGGATCGAAATTTATGGGCCTAAAATACGAAAATTAGGTTTGTTTCAAATTCCGCTTAAGGAAAGGTTCGGTGTTAATTATTTTCTGATCTAGAGGATTTGAAAGGAATCCGCATCTCTCCATGCCGGAAATTTGGAGCGGTACACCTCCAACTCGTTGGCTGAAAACGAAACAATTTGAATTTCTTCTTTTTCTGCTAAATCTAGAATTTTCTCCCCCTTAAAATTATAAGCAGCCGAATGTCCATTGTATGTAATCCACTTCCCATCGATGCCTACTCGATTCACTCCAATGGAAAAGGATAAGTTTTCAATAGCCCGAGCCGGCAAAAGAGCATCCCATGCCGAAACTCGGGAAGCGGGCCAAGAGGCGACGAAAAAAAGAATGTCATACCCAGCGTTTCCCTGATCCCAACCATTTCTTGACCAAACTGGAAATCTCAAATCATAACAAACCTGAGGGCAAAATTTCCAGCCTTTGAGCGAGAACACCGGTAGTTTTTTTCCGGCAGAAAATGTTTCCTCCTCCTTGGCCATTCGGAACAGGTGCCGCTTGTCATAATGCTCCACGATTCCCTCCGGATTTACCCAAAGCAGCCGGTTAAAAAACTTTCCTCCTTCGGAAATAATCGCACTGCCTGTAAGCGTAGCCTGAGTTTGCGCCGCGAGTTGTTTCATCCATTTGCAAACAGTCAGATTCATCGGTTCTGCCAGTTTTGAAGCGTCCATGCTAAATCCGGTAGGGAACATTTCCGGAAGGATGATTAGATCAGCGTTGCCTTTTAATCCCCAGATTTTCTCCTCCAGCATGGCCAGATTGGCGGTTTTGTCTTCCCAGTGCAAGTCGGTCTGGACTAAGGCAATGCGGATTTCTGGGATTTTTTCCATTATCTCAACGGATAGATCATTCGGTAATCTGTGGAAATTTTTCCTTTACTGACGTCAATGAGCTTGGATTGAATCAGTCGTTTTTTCAGTCCTTTCAGATAGTCGATAAAAAGTATCCCTTCCAAATGGTCGTATTCATGTTGGATAACTCTTGCAGTCATTCCTGAGAACTCTTCTTCCTTGAGATTCCAATTTTCATCGTAATACTCGATGGTCAATTTATCTGGTCGAATGATTTCTGCGCGGACTTCGGGAATACTCAGACATCCTTCCTCGAAGCTGTAGTCATCCCCATATTCATCCAGAATAATCGGGTTAATAAAGGCTCTTCGTATTCCTTTTTCTTCATCTTTTTCGTCCAGCATCAAGGTGCTGTCAATGACAAAAAGGCGAACACCTTGATTGATCTGCGGAGCAGCCAGTCCGACGCCATTTGCAAAATCCATGGTCGCGTACATGTCATTGATCAGGGCTTTAATATCTGTGCCTTCAGCAATTTCTTCCGCTTCTTTTTTCAGGATGGGATTGCCGTAAGCAACTATAGGGTAAATCATTGTCTTTCGAGATAGGATTGTAAGATAATTGCTGCTGATACTTTGTCCAGATTGCCGGCTTTTTCGATTCGGTCTTTCTTTTTGCTGCCCATGGCAATCATACTTTGCATGGCCATTTTGGAAGTGAAACGCTCATCCACTAGGACTATTTTTTTTTCCGGAAAAACTTTTTCCAGTTCTTCTTTCAGTTTCATTACTCGTGGAGTCATCTCATTGTCCTGACCGTTGAGACGGATGGGAAGACCGAGGACAAATGCCTCAACTTCTTCCTTTACACAGTAAGCTTTGAGATAGTTCATCAGTTGACCAGTCTCGATTGTTTCCAAGGGATTGGCTAGAATTTTCAATGGATCGGTAACAGCCAATCCAGTGCGCTTAGTTCCAAGATCTATAGCAAGGACTCTTGGCATCAGTTGGTCTGGATTTTCTTTCGGATTCTCCGAAGTGCTTCTTTTTCTAATTCAACGGCTTTTGGAAATAGTAATTCATCTTCGATTTTAGCATGAATAGAAAGTTCCCGCTCGAAGTTTTGAAGTTCATGGAATAGGACTTTCATCGTCAAGGGTGCATTTTCTTCCAATACATAGTCTTTGGTCAGACGGCGGATTCCTTCCATTTCGTCATCATGGATTTCATGCTGGTCAGCTAGCATGTGAATGGGGTCTTTTTCCAAAATCGTCAACGCGTCCTGTATTTTAAAATGGCCATCTTCTATATCCTGAAGAAGCTCAATTCGCTTGAAGAGACGACTTTCTTCTTCATGGATGTGATGAATAAAGTCGTCGACAAAAAGTGGAAACATAATTTTCAAGTCGGCTAGCAAGGCTCCAAATTCCTGTTCCGGCTTAATGCCAGAAATGAGATTGGAAAGAAAAGGGAGTTCTTGGCGGACAAAGTAGTAGTGCTTCTTTTTTAAGTAGGCGACCAGAAGTTCGATTGGGTTCAGGTAGAGTTCTTCCGGGGTAGGGTCTTTTCGTTTTGCCCAAGATTCCAATTCGGCGATCAGAACTCTAGGCTCGACTTTATGTTTTTTACAAACTTTCTCAAGCGAATCTGTAGGGTACTGATAAAAACTGATTCCGAAATAGTGTAAAACAGCTGCAAGAACGTAGTTTTCAGAAACTAATTCCCCCACTGAAGTCTTTTCGAAATCCCGATTCAAGTACATTGCACAAAAATAATTTTTTTTGAACGAAAAAAAGGGAATTAATCTGACCTTTATCTAGACCTGTCGTATAAACAATCGTTAATTTTATCTAAAATCTGCATTTCGCAAGATCATTTTGCTGTAGTTTGAGTTATTGAATAAAAATCGAGAAATAGTGAGCGAGACCAAAAACACAAAATCACAAATCCGTCTTCCAATCATACTTGCCTTAGCCATCTCTGCGGGGATCTGGATCGGAGCAACTTTTGCTGAACCTAAAGGCAACCAAAATGATCTTCGGGCGGCATTGTACAAGCTCCAAGAAATCATGACCTATATCAATCGTGACTATGTGGATAGTGTCAACACGAATGAATTGGTGGAATTTGGTATCACCAAAATGCTTGAAAATCTCGACCCCCACTCCAGCTATATTCCGGCAAGGGATGCTTCATTGGCTCAATCTCAATTAGAGGGTGAATTTGACGGGATCGGAGTAGAATTTGGAATTATCCGAGACACGATTTATGTCGTCGCTCCGTTAACAGGGGGACCGTCTGAGGCGCTTGGTATCCAGTCGGGTGATCAAATCATCAGTGTGGATGGTAAAAATGTCGCTGGAATTGGAATCACTAACCGGGATGTGTTTGACTATCTGAGAGGTCCAAGAGGCTCAAAAGTATTGGTGGAGATCAAACGTAAAAATCAACCCAGTCTGATACCGTACGAAATCACACGGGATAAAATCCCGCAATACAGTATCAATGCGTCCTACATGATCAATAACGAGATCGGTTACATCAAAGTAACCCGATTTGCAGCAACGACCTATGAGGAATTCAAAACCTCGCTGGCGCTATTGCAGGGTAAGGGGATGAAAAAGCTGATCATAGATCTCCAGGGAAATCCCGGTGGATACATGGGTGCTGCCATTAATATGGCAGACGAATTACTTGGAGATCGGGACTTGATCGTTTCTCAGGTAGGTAAAGTGAGTCAATATAGCCAAAAGGCATATGCCTTTAAGCCGGGCATGTTTGAAGAGGGATCTGTCATTGTTTTAATTAATGAAGGTTCGGCTTCAGCATCGGAAATTTTAGCCGGAGCCATACAGGATAATGATCGTGGCCTGATTGTAGGAAGAAGATCTTTTGGAAAAGGCTTGGTTCAAATGCCGATTGATTTGTCAGACGGAGCAGAATTGAGATTGACCATCGCGAGGTATTTTACACCCTCAGGAAGATCCATTCAAAAACCTTATGACTCAAATTATGGAGCGTATGAAACAGATCTTCTTAAGCGGTATGAGCACGGGGAGTTTTTCTCCGCCGACAGTATCAAATTTAATGACAGCCTAAAATTCGAAACCAAAAAAGGACGGACAGTTTATGGCGGCGGCGGCATTATGCCGGATTATTTTGTGGCCTTGGACACGACCATGAACAGTCCTTATGTCAACAGACTGTTTAATACCGATTCCTCCCGTGAGTTTATCCTTGATTTTGTCACAAAAAATAAGGCTGATTTCGCTCAAATGAGCTTGGACAAGTATTATACCGATTATAAGGTAAGTGATGCGATGTTGATGGAATTGGTAGAATATGGTAAAAAGAATAAAGTTGAATTTGATTCCAAGGGATTTAACAAGTCAAAAGAATACCTGAGGATCTTAGTGAAAGCTCACCTTGGTCGGCAAATCTACGATGATAATGCCTTCTATAAAGTGATCAATGATATCAACGAAGTCTATGTTCAGGCGATGAATCTTTTTGGTGAAGCGGATCGAATTTCGATGGCAACCAATCTGAAAGTCGAAGGAGTAGAATAATTTTCACTTAAAATTAAATTCCAGAAACCAATCCATTTCGGGTTGGCTTTTTCATTTTGGAGAAAAAGGCCTATCATTAAATGCATAAACCCAAAAGTCTATGAAAAGCTTGCTTACAATTTCATTATTCTTTCTTGCCATGAGCTCCTTTGCACAGATCAAAGTCAACCATATTGCCGTCCATGTTTCCGACCTGAAAAAGAGCATGTCCTTCTATCAAGATGTCTTGGCACTCCAAGAAATTGAAGAGCCTTTCAAAGACGGCTTACATGCCTGGTATGACATCGGTGGAGGGGCTGCGCTACATTTGATCGAAGCACCAAATATCCCCAAGACAGTATCTAAAGTGAATCATCTCTGCTTTAGTATTCCGGATATGAAGGGATTCATAGAAAATATGAATGCTAAAAGTTACCCTTTCGAAAGTTGGGCGGGCGTCAAAGGAGAAGTGACTAATCGGGTCGATGGAATCAAGCAGATTTACATCCAAGATCCGGATGGGTATTGGCTGGAAATCAATGATGACTACGGGAAATAATAAATTTTAAACTCCAATCCTGAGTAG
The DNA here is from genome assembly GCF_030694375.1 of Algoriphagus sp. Classification (GTDB taxonomy): domain Bacteria; phylum Bacteroidota; class Bacteroidia; order Cytophagales; family Cyclobacteriaceae; genus Algoriphagus. The sequence goes on along the minus strand of NZ_JAUXYL010000007.1, from coordinate 410,598 downwards.
GGCTCCAAGTTCAAAAATTTTGGAGTTCTTCAATTTATTTTTCAAAGACTAATTCTTGATAAGGTATTCTGAACCGCGCCCCATAGGTGCCCTCAGGTAAACCTTTTCCACAGCCGATCACCATGCAAATTTCGGATGGATCAGGTAGATCCAGAAGTTTTTTGATGCGTTTGGAGTCAATTCCCTCCATCGGACAGGTGTCATATCCAGCCGCCTTCATTCCCAGCATGAAAGTCATAGCTGCAAGTGCAGCACTTTTATGAACAGATATTCTGACATCAGTCTCCCCGACTTCCCTGACCATCGGTTTTTTCATTCCAATCCACCAAGCGATGATTTTTTTCAGTAAAGACCAACCAGGATATTTTCCATAAAGCTTGGGAATAAGTACCCCATAATAGCTCAGCGCTTGCTTCGATTTTTTGTCAGGTTTCCCCTCGTAGATTCCTTTGATGTATTTGTAATTAGCCTTTGCCCGCGATTTCCAAAGGTCTCGGCGGGTCACCACTACGATAAGCTCTCGTGCTGTAGTAGCCGCTTTTTGATTCATGCACAGGCTGGAAAGGGAATCCTTCAAGGGAGAATTTTCCGGCACCCGGATAAAGTTATACAGTTGAAGATTAGAACTGTTGGGAGAAAGTATGGCGGCCTCAAGACATTTCCTGACGATATCACGATCAAAAGGCTCATTTTGGTCAAAAATCCGAACTGATCGCCTTTGATTTACTGCTTCGAAAAATCCTAACTCCTGTATCATAATCTTCATTTATCCTTTTTTGGGCGTAAATCTTCAAAAATATTTCAAGGTTTAAGCATACTTTGCAGCAAGTAAGAATATCTATTTAAACTCAAACATATGTTTTTTACACTTATCCGATTACAATATTTAAAGAGTTTGCGCTCGACTTCCTTTGCAAAAAGCTTATTGACAAATATCCTACTCGGATTTTTGATGTTAGTCCTCTTGGGATATGTCCTTGGTTTGGGGATTTTACTCAAATCTATTCTGGATATAGCTGCACCCGGAGATGATCATATTGCACTGATCAACAGTTTTATGATTTACTTTTTCCTTGCAGAGTTTCTCTATCGCTATTTTATCCAAAAGCTCCCGGTGATCGAACTTGAAAGTCTTCTGCACCTTCCGATTGGGAAGAAAAAGATAATCCAAATGCTCTTGTTGAGATCCTTTGTTTCTCCGCTAAGTATAATTGCGATTTTGCTTTATTTACCATTTACCGTGGAAGTGGTCAGTGCACAATATGGTGCAATGGGAGCCATGACTTGGCTTGCGGCAATCACCTTGACAAGTTGGACCATTCATTGGTTTATGCTTTGGTTCAAGCAGCGATTTGAGGATAGCCTGATTGGGTTATTTGTCATTTTCCTTGTCCTGGTATTGGGCGCAGGCTCGAGCTACATGGGTTGGTTTAATCTGGGAGAAATCATGAAGCCAGTATTCGACTTTTCCTTGGTAAGCCCAATACCATTGGTTGGAATGTTGGCGGTGATGATAGGAGCCTATTTTCTCTGCTTTAAATTCTATGTCTCCAATGCCTATTTGGAAGATTTGTCTGAGGAAGAGGATGTTCGTTTTGTCAACCAGTCTATTGGGTTTTTCTCCAGATTTGGTCTCGCCGGTGAGTTGGCAAACTTAGAGTGGAAACTGATTATCCGACATAAGAAGAGTCGGACTTATCTGATGCTTGCCGGGTTCTTTTTACTTTACGGATTGATTTTTTACAAAAATCCAGCATACTCCACAGAGGGTACAGGCATTCATTGGATGTTTGTTTTCGTAGGGATTTTCATCACGGGAATTTTCATGCTTCAATACGCACAGCTTTTTTTGAGTTGGAATTCTGCGAATTTTGATTTTTTCATATCAAAAAAGCATGGCATCGAAGGCTTGGTTAGAGGGAAATACCTCCTTTTTATGGGAGTTTCTTTTCTTTGTCTCCTAGCCTCAATTCCCTACACATTTTTTGGCTGGCAGCTTTTGTTGCTCCACATATGCTGTTTTTTCTTCAACGTAGGGATTTTGATGCATCTGATCATTTACTTTTCCCTTTGGAAACCTAAACCCATGGATCTCAACAAGGGTGCAATGTTTAATTATGAGGGAGTAGGAGCGGCCCAATTTCTGATGATTCTTCCCATGTTTTTGGCTCCTTATGCAGTTTATTTGCCTTTCGCTTATTTCATTAATGACTATGCAGGATTGCTTGCCTTGGGTATAATTGGCTTACTGGGCTTAATGGCCTTTAAGCCATTGTCCCAAATCAATATCAATCGGGTACTCTCCAACCGTTACGAAATTTCATCTTCATTCCGTCAAGAATTATGATTCAAATTAGCCAACTTAAAAAACAATATAAAGAAGCTGTCGTCCTCGATGTCGCTACCTTGGAGATTCCTAAAGGGGAATGCTTTGGGCTGGTGGGGAATAATGGGGCAGGAAAGACCACCCTATTTCGTATAATTCTTGATCTGGTCAGAGCCACGTCTGGCCATGTCAAAATCAATGGCGAGGATGTGAGCAAAACCGAAGATTGGAAAACTAAAACCGGTGCATATCTTGACGAACACATGCTGTTGGCCTATTTGACGCCGGATGAGTATTTTGAGACTCTGCGAGTGATCTATGGGATGTCAGTCGCAGACCTTAAAAATCACCTCGACCGATTTACCGAATTGTTCAATGATGAGGTGCTGGGCAAAAAGAAATACATCCGCGATCTGTCCAAAGGGAATCTGAAGAAAGTTGGGATCGCTGCCGCTCTGATGGGAAATCCAGATGTCGTTCTGTTGGATGAGCCCTTCGAAAACCTCGACCCGAGTTCGCAGATTCGATTGAAGAAGCTGATTTTGCGGGAAACAGAAAATTCCAGAATTACCTTTTTGATTTCCAGCCACGATCTCAATCATGTCACGGACATCTGCGAGCGGATTGTACTTCTAGAGAAAGGAAAAGTGATCCGGGACCTCAGAGATAAATCCGAAATGATGGCCGAGCTGGAGGCGTATTTTACGGGATAATCGTTTTTCGATTATTTACCGAAGAAAAAAAGTTTCATCGTCACAGATCCGCATGGTCTTGGATACGATACACCCCTTAAAAATATATTCTCCGGGTTGACTTCCTTTATATTTTTTGAGGGATGAGACCGTGCCGGCTTTGCCGCTTACTTCTTCTGAAAACACCACCTGTCCATTGATTTCCCAAATCATATTCCATTTGTTAGTAGGTGGAAGGCCTCTGACCACGAGTAAAAGTCCTACACTGTCTTTGAGATTTTGATTAGGTCCTCCTACCACTGTTACCTCTTCCACAGTAAAATCTGAGGGCTCAGGAGGAATAATATTGCAGCCTAAAAGGATAAAAAATAGTAGAGGTAGTTTTTTCATAAGGATATGCCTGAATTTAGAAAGTAACACGCAATGAGAATAAATGGATTTGAAAATTATTGAAATATTGTTCTGGAAAAACAAAAAACCTCTCAGAATAACTCATAATGAGGGATAAAATGTCTTTGTTTCAATCCAAAAGCATTGGGGAAAGTCTTGGATAGGAACAACTCCGATTAACGTTTTAATTTCAGTTTAATCTGGATACCCTTTCAAGATGCGTCCATTTTTTTTTAATAATCTGGACACATAGGCAAAAAGTGTCCATTTCGCGAACATAAATTACAAACATGTTCATTATATGTTAAAAAATGAACATATTTTTCTGATATGTTCAAGTTTATGCTTAAATTTGGACATAAAATGATTGCTTTATGGCCTACGATCGATCTGTTCCTTTCAATGATTTGCCACTTTTGCCACCTTCCCAGGCGATAGAGGATGATGTTGTCATTTTGAAAAAACTGGTAACCGCATCCCGAGCTTTGGCTTCGGTAAATTCCAGTGTGTTGCGATTGCCAAATCCGACAATGTTGGTGAATACCGTTGCCTTGCAAGAGGCAAAAACCTCAACTGAAATTGAGAATATTTTTACCACCGAAGATGAATTGTACAAAGCCGTGTCTGATGTGATTCAAGAGGAAAAAGCAGACGCAGCCACCAAAGAAGTTCTTTGGTATCGGGAAGCCTTGTGGGAAGGCTTTGCCAAAATGAAAAAAAATCAGGGAATCGATCAGAAGGTGGTTTTGGGGATTTTTCAGGCGGTCAAAAATACCAATTCAGGATTCAGATCGCCGGCTTCTCAGACGATTATAAAAAGGGGAAATAGTGAATTTCGATCCGGAGAGACTATTTATACTCCTCCAAGAGGAGAAAAGCTACTACAAGATTTGATGATGAATTGGCTGACCTATTTGAATGATAGCGAACAGTTCTCGACAGATCCACTACTAAAAATGTGCATTTCCCACTACCAATTTGAGGCCATTCACCGATTTTCGGACGGAAATGGGAGGACAGGTCGTATTCTGAATCTACTGTATCTGGTGCAGGAGAAGTTGCTGAATGTCCCTGTTCTTTACCTTTCAAAATATATCATAGTTCACAAGGAAGACTATTACTATCACTTAGCTGGAGTTACCCAGCGGGGAGATTGGAAAAGTTGGATTCTCTACATGTTGGATGCCGTGGAAAACACGTCGATCCTCACACAAGAATTGGTAGAAGGGATTTTTAATCAAATGGAAGCCACGCTTGACTATGGGAAAAGCAAAATCAAGTGGTATTCCAAAGAAGTCAATGAATTGATTTTTTCGCAACCGTACCTGAAAGCCAAGTTTTTGGGAGAATTGTTGGAGGTAAATTCTAGAACCACGCTGACCAAATACTTCGCTGAACTGTCAGATGCGGGAATTCTCTCGCCTAAAAAAGATGGCAAAGAGGTGTATTATGTCAATGAAGAGCTGGTGAGGATTTTAGGGAGGTAAAATCCTTGAAATCAATAAAAAAAACCTCTCAGAATCATCCGAGAGGCTTTTTTGTGGAGCTGGCGAGATTCGAACTCGCGTCCAGATAAGGAAACACCGTACCGTCTACATGCTTAGTCATCTGTTGTTTTTTCGATCAGAATATGCTGGATGACACACCTCACGCTGACTTAGCTATTGGTCTTAGGCCTGCTTAATAGCATCACAGGCAGCAGTCCGATCAAGTCGACACCCCTTGATCCACCCCGAAAGGACGGGGGGCGGAGGGATGTGGCTGGGGAATCACTCTCGTGACTCAACCCTTTAAGCGATCTATCCTAAGAGGTTAGATTAAGCAGCCATGGCGTAAGAAGTTTCGCCATTTATCGTTCGTATGAATCTTTTAAGGCCGTACATACTCCAGCCTGCATGCGAGCCCGATCTTTACACTTACTGTCAAAACCGGTCAGCCCCATTTTGTTGAGATGACAAAAGTAATCCAATTTTGGTTCCAAATCCGGGAAATTACGAAGTACGAGTTACGAAATACGGGGCTTGGTATGGAGTTAATGCTTCTGACTCTAGGCAACCATTTCAATCTGACAACATATTTATCATACAACTTGGCCACCTCCATTTTTCAATATCTTAGCCTGCCGATTTTTCAATTTTACAATCCTGCTAAAAATCAAAACCTTAGCGAAAAACTTTTGAAAAGGGCATTTTACACTCGGTCGGAATATCCACTTTTTTATATCTTGCAGCAATGGAAAACTTCGTCGTCTCGGCAAGAAAATACAGACCGGCTGATTTCAAAAGTGTAGTGGGGCAACAGCACATCACCACTACGCTTCAGAATGCGATCAAAAACAATCACCTCGCACAGGCATTTCTCTTTTGCGGACCTCGTGGTGTGGGCAAGACCACCTGTGCTCGGATTCTTGCCAAGACGATCAATTGTGAAAATGTCACCAATAACGAGGCTTGCGGCAAATGTGATTCTTGCGTTTCCTTCCAGAATAATGCTTCTTTCAATATTTACGAGCTTGATGCCGCCTCCAACAACTCGGTAGATGATATCCGTAACCTCGTCGATCAGGTTCGTTATGCGCCTCAAAAGGGCCAATACAAAGTCTATATCATTGACGAAGTTCACATGCTCTCGACAGCTGCCTTCAATGCCTTTTTGAAGACCTTGGAGGAGCCTCCGAAGTATGCTATTTTCATTTTGGCGACTACGGAAAAGCATAAAATAATTCCCACGATTCTATCTCGCTGTCAAATTTTTGATTTCAACCGAATTCAGATTAAGCACATAGCCGAGCATTTGAGAGAGATTGCCGAGAAAGAAAAGGTCGATTATGAAGACGAAGCCCTGCGCCTGATAGCCACCAAGGCGGATGGTGCATTGCGGGACGCGCTTTCTATTTTCGACTTAATTGTCACCTATTCTGCCGGCAAAAAAGTCACCTACAAAGAAACTATCGAGAACCTGAACATTCTCGATTATGACTATTACTTTAAAGTTGTGGATGCATTGTTGGCAGAGGACCTGTCCGCAACACTTTTGATTTTTGATGAAATCCTGAAGAAGGGTTTTGACGGTCACAACTTCATAGTGGGATTGAGCGAGCACTTCAGGGATTTGCTGGTTGTCAAAGATGAGGCTACAGTAGAACTACTCCAAGTATCTGAAAGCGCCAAGGAAAGGTACATCCTCCAAACTCAAAAATCCTCCGTTTCTTTTTTGCTTTCTGCACTAAACATGGCAAACCAGTGTGATATCCATTATAAGGCCAGTAAAAATCAGCGATTGCATGTAGAATTGGCCCTAATGAAAATGGCAAAACTTCCGCAAGCCTTTCGACTGGCGACACTATCCATTGCTGAGGCAAAAAAAAAAGCCTGAGTAAACTAGAAGAGGCTGAAAATCCAGAACCTGCATCAATTCAGGCCATAATTCCTGCTGATTTTTCAACTGCTAAAAAGACTCCTTTAAAGACCACTATTTCGATTCCAACCAGTCTATCCCAAACCAAAAAATTGGTGGATGACAAAGCTAGACTGACAGAGGAAGCTGCCGTACGTAAAAGTCAGGAAAAAATAGAAGTTAAGCCGATTGGGACTTCAGTCCCCTTGACACAACAGCTGTTCGATTCACATTTTGTGTCAATTCGTGAGCATTTCAAAAAAAGTGACAAGAATTTTGAGTTGGCAATCCTGGATCAGGAAATCAGAGTTCTTGCCGGTGGAGAAGTAGTACTCGAGGTAGTTGGGCACATGCAGGAGGAAATTGCAGGTAAAATGAAATCGGAGTTGGTCGGATTAATCCGTCAACTCACAGGTGCTGATCGCGTTTTGATCACTGTGGAAGTAAAAGAAGAGGTAGAAAGCGGAGCCCCAAAACTTTATACCAACACTGACAAATTCAATTATTTAAGGGAAAAACATCCTGCACTGGCAGAGCTTCAGCGAAAGTTTGGATTGGAGGCAGATTTTTAAAAATCCAAAGAAATCCCAAAATTGATCAGATTTTGAAGTTGAATAGCCTGTTTTGACGTGCCATCAGCCTGCCTGACAAAAACCTCTTCATCGTAAATCAGTGCAGTTTCAATACGGGTGGATATGTATTTATTTACCTTAAGTCTAATGATCGAATTGAAATTTACTACCAGATTGCCAAATCGCTCATAGTTGGAAAAGAGATTAAGATCAGCTTTCCAAGTCACATTTTCCATCAATACAAAATCCGCCACTCCTGCGGCAAAAGACATCCCCGCTTCCGCCCGTACATTTTCTCCCGGTGTCACACCAAATGCGCCAACCCGACTGAGCGAGTCATTCATAACGATTGTAAATCGGCCTGTGAATGGAGAAAGGATAACTGAAAACCGGCTTTTGTTTTTATAGGTTTTCCTATAGTTCAGACCGGTAGAAGATTGCAGGTATCCCGGAGAAAGAAGGTCCGAAATTTTAGTCCGTATTTCAAATTCACTTCCTGGTGGGCGGGAATATCTAAATCCTGCCAATAGCTGAGTCCTTGCATCCAACTGTGTAGTCAAGTACATCACATCGGAGAGTTGCCGTCCATAATTGCTGACGAAAACAAAGTTGTCGTTGGATTTTCTCGTTTCGAAATCCCGCTCCCCCTGACGGTTAAATCCCAAGTTTACATTTAGTTGCGTGTCCCAAACTTTGTTGTCTTTCTTGTAGTTAGCAAACAATGCAAAACCCGAATTTAGAGCAAATGAACTTGTTCCTCCTGCTGCCCAATTGCTGAGGGTGACTTGTTGAATATTGAGATTATAATTTCCACCGGTTTTCCAGAAAACCTCCTTGACCGGTTCATTGACCAAAATCGAATCCCCAAGCATCAGTAAGGTGTCTCCATTGATCAACACTGTGTCTGGAATGATTAATCTATCCTGAGCAACAGCAGTAAGGCTCAGAATAAAAAATAGAATTCCTGTTAAAAGAAGATTTCTTTGCATTAAAGGGGATTTTGACAAACTGATCAGGGTTTTAAGATAACCAATTTTTGACCTACACTGATGATGTTTTGGCTACCAATACTATTCCATGATTTCAAATTTTCAACGGAAACTCCGTACTTTCTGGAAATAGCAAAAAGGGTTTCTCCTTGAGCAACGGTATGAGTAATCCTTTCTGGTTGATTTACGGATGGCTTTTCCGGCTGTGGCTCCGGTACCATCTGTTCAGGCGCTGTGGTGGCAATTACCGTTCTTGTTTGCGGTGCTGGCTGAGTGATCGGGATGATTGGAATCTCTTCCCCGCGTTTTCTGGGCTCACGTAGATTCAGAAGCATTCCTGCTTTTAAGTCAGCATCTTTTCTGATCCGGTTTTTGGACTTCAGTGAGGCTAGCCGAACACCGTATTTTTGCGAAATGGACCAAAGTGTTTCTCCCGGCAATACCAAGTGAGTTTCAACTTCCGCACTGGTTTTTTTCTTTTCGGTATAATAGTATTTACCGGTTTCGATTCGCTCATCTGAATTCATGTCGTTCAGACGCAGGAATTTTTTCTCCTTTAATCCTATTTCTTTCGAAAATTTACCTGGAGAAGTGGTTTTTGCAGCTAAAACACCATCTAATTCATTGACTGTAATTTGGTTCGGCTGGTTTGCTTTAGTGGTATTTCCCGAAATTCTCGGATAAGAATTTGCCTGTTTATAGACAGGAGAATTTTTTTCAGCAGCTGTGTAAACGGGTGTTTTCTGAGGAGTATCCTCAGATTTGCTTATGGCAGGTTCCATCGGAAGACTTCCTGCTTTAATGTAAAAAACCGTAAATGTCCCCGCGGGCACTTTTCCGTTTCCAGCCCATTTATTGTACTCCCTGAGATGTTCTTCACTTACGCCTAATCGCTTGGAAAGTGTGGCCAAAGTAACCGGTCCCTGTACTTTCATTTCTACTAACTGTCGGTTGGAAACGAACATTCCAATCTGATTCTCATAGGCTATTTTATGTGCCAGGAATTTTTTGAAATACCAATGCGTATTGCGATCGACTTCAATGACTTTCTTCCCTGAATACTGATTTCCGAAGTAGGCTTTTGCTCCACCTAGCCCCATTTGATAAGAAACCAACGCCGTCATCCAGTTGTCGAGAGAACTGTTGTGCTTTCTGAGATATAGTGCTGCCCCACGGGAGGAAGACGCTATGTTTTTGCGATCGTCTACCTGTGCATCTACCCGAAGTCCTACCTCCTCCGCCGTACCTTGCTTGAACTGCCAAAAGCCAACCGCATTTGAAGTTGAAACGGCATCAGGGATCAACCCACTTTCCTGGATCACAAGGTACTTTAAGTCCTCCGGGACACCCAGACTTCTCAACTCGCGCTCCACTATGGGCATATAGAGGTTGATTCGGTCTTGTTTTACTTTGAAATAGGATGGATTGCGGTATTGAGCATCCACGTCCAATTGGATTTCGCGTTGCGCTTGCGGGGTAATTTTTACGGTCAAGTCTGCAAATTCAAGTTGTGCAGGAACTTGTGGAATCTGAGCTAGTAGCGAGTGCGTACAGAGAGTTAAGGAAAAAAAGGATAACAGTGTGAATTGCAGGAATTTCATCGAAAGGGTCTTTCGTTTTATTTATCCCTGTTGAGCAAAAATGATTCCCATTTTGCAGCAATCAGAGTTTTCTGGCCATGAGTACTCCGTCCCGGATGGGAAGCAGGATATTTTCAACCCTAGGATCGTCCTGTATTTTTTGGTTGAACGCTAAAAGAGCCCTGGTGTCCTTATCTATTTTCTGTCCTTCTTCGACGAGGATTTTTCCTGACCAAAGTACATTGTCAGCCAAAATGATTCCCCCACTTGGGACTTTGTCAATGATCAAATCGAAATATTCCGAATAATAAAACTTGTCGGCGTCAATAAACACCATGTCAAATGGGCCATCTAAAGTGGGAATGATTTCCCGGGCATTTCCCAATCGATAATCGATTTGATCTGCCAGTCCACTTTCTTCGAAAAACCCTCTCACCATCGACTCCAGCTCATCATTGATATCTAAGGTGATCAATTTTCCTCCGGATTTTAGTCCTCTCGCCAGACAAATCCCCGAATAGCCGGTATAGGTGCCAATTTCCAGAATTGTCTTTGGGCTGAGCATTTTTGCGAAAAGCTCCAGCATCTTTCCCTGCAGATGCCCTGATATCATGCGGGGCATCAGGACTTTGGACTGAGTCTCCCGGGTGATTTTCTTCAAAAGCGGATCTTCAGAACTGGTGATCGATTCACAATATGCCAGAAGTGCCGGGTCAATAAATTCCATTTTTTAATTTGGGGTATAAATCAAATAACTGAGCTGCTCAGGACTGAAAATATCCTGTGCGATCTCCTGAATTTCTTCAGCCGTAGTCGATCGTATTTTTTCAAAGATCAAATCCAAAGGATCGATTTTTCCATGATCGATTAAGCTTTTGCCATAGACAAGCATGAGCGCCGCGTAATTTTCCTCAGCCATTGCCATCTGCCCGATGGCTTGTTCCTTGGCCATGTGAAGTTGTATGTATCCGAGTTTTTTGTTTCGGAGCTTCTCCATTTCCCGATGAACGATGGTCAGGGATTTTTTGAGCGTCTTTTCTTCGGTGCCAAAGAAAATGCCAAAAAATCCAGTGTCTGAAAAGGCCTGATAACTTGACTCAATGCTGTACACGTATCCATGATTTTCCCGTAGGGAAAGATTCAGACGGCTGTTCATCGTGGGTCCACCGAGGATATTATTCAGGAGGTAAAGCTTGAACCGATTTGGGTCGTGAAGTGAATAGGCAGGTCGACCAATGGCGCATAGGGACTGGGTGACATCCCGTTTGACAGTTTTTCGCTTAGGATGGTAATCATGAAATCCGCTTCTTACATACAAAGTGTGCTTTGGCTTGATTTCATTTAAAGCTCCTTCAATTCCTTTTAGGGCCTTCTCAAACGTGATATTTCCAACTATCGAAAACACGATTTCGGAAGTGTCCAATCGGGAGGAAATGAATTCGAAGAAATCCTGCTGGGAAAATCTGGAGACGGTATCCTCTGTGCCAAGAATATTTCTGCCCAAGGCGTGATTTTCAAATACCAACTCGTCCAGTTCATCCTGAATTGAATCATCCGGAGAATCCCGGTACATCGCCATTTCTTCCAGGATCACCTGCCGTTCCTTTTCGATTTGCTTGGCAGGGAAAGTACTGTTGAACGTAATGTCAAAAAGTAATTCAGCCGCCTTGTTGTAATGTTCTTTTAAAATAGAGGCGTAAAAACATACTTTCTCCTTGGTAGTATAGGCATTGAGCTCTCCGCCAAGCGATTCCAGCCGATTGATGATGTGGAATGTTTTACGCTTGTGGGTGCCCTTGAAGGCCATGTGTTCCCAGAAGTGCGCTAATCCCTCCAGTTCTTTGTCCTCATCCCTACTGCCTATATTCAAAACAAATCCACAATGGACCACTCGGGTATGCGTGACTTGCTGGTGTACAATACGAATCCCGTTGGAAAGTTCTTTTATATTTAACTGCATGCTGCTATTCTGTCTCCTTCTCGGAAAATACACATAATTGCTAAAACTGTAATGACGGGAATTTAATTCAGGAAAGAGACGAATTGTTAACTTTAGGCTGAAATTAATCGATATGAAATATACTCCATTACCCAAAGAACTCTATATCCGAAACCGATCAAAGTTTGCCGGTAAATTGGCAAAAAACGCAGTAGCAATTTTTAATTCCAACGACATCATGCCGACTAATGCTGACGGCACGATGAAATTTCGGCAAAACAATGACTTGTTTTACCTCTCAGGAATCGATCAGGAGGAAACCATCTTATTGATTGCGCCGGATTGCCCAAATCCTGCCATGCGCGAGGTTCTTTTCCTGAGAGAAACCAACGAGGTGATAGCAGTTTGGGAAGGGCACAAGTACACCAAAGAAGAAGCCGAGGCTGCTTCAGGCATCAAAAATATCCAGTGGCTGTCCAATTTTGAGCAGGTTTTGAACACTGTGGTGATGCTTTCGGAGCGGATTTATCTGAATACGAATGAGCACTTGAGAGCAGGAATCGTAGTCGAAACTCGTGATGCCCGATTTATTAAATCCTGCAAGGAAAAGTATCCTTTACATGCGTATGATCGCGCTGCTCCAATTATGCATCAATTGCGTGGCGTGAAAGAACAGGAAGAAATTGACCAAATGCAAGTCGCTTGTGACATCACAGAAAAGGGATTCCGAAGGATTCTCTCCTTCATCAAACCCGGTGTCACCGAATATGAAATTGAAGCGGAATACCTCCATGAATTTGTAAGAAACAGAAGCAAGGGCTTTGCTTACGAACCCATCATCGCTTCCGGGGCCTCAGCATGTGTACTTCATTACATTGAGAATAATAAGGCCTGTAATGACGGCGAATTGCTCCTCATGGATGTCGGAGCTGAATACGGGAATTACAATGCAGACATGACTCGGACGATTCCTGTCAACGGGCGATTCAGCAAAAGACAGCGTGCGGTTTATGATGCAGTTTTGAGAGTACATAAGCAAGCCGCTAGCATGTTAGTGCCCGGGACGAATATCCAGGATTATCACAAGGAAGTGGGTTTGATCATGCAATCAGAATTAATCGGATTGGGATTAATTGATCAATCAGATATTAGCAACCAAGATCCTGCTTGGCCGGCATACAAAAAATACTTCATGCACGGAACTTCCCATCATTTGGGATTGGATGTGCATGATGTAGGAACTATGCATAATCCGATTACGACTGGGATGGTCTTTACCGTGGAGCCGGGGATTTACATTCCAGCAGAAGGGATTGGGATTCGGTTGGAAAACAACATCGTGATTCAGGAAAACGGCTATTTCGATTTGATGCGAAATATTCCGATTGAAGCGGAGGAGATAGAGGAGTTGATGAATAGCTGACTTGGTTGGAAGACCGGAGACCGAAGACAGAAGACATCTAGAGTTTAGCATTTCCCGATGAGCTGGTTTCCATAAAAAAGAACTTTTCTTAATTGAAATGCTCTCCGGAAATTCCTTTGGAGGGCATTTTTCTAAGGCGCATTTATAAATGATTGTCATTTATAAATAGTAAGGAGAATGAGAACAAATGTCGATTTAAATCACTAGCTGATTGATGAGATTATGAAAATAACCAGCATCAAAACCAAGAAGGAGGTGGTTCATCGTGCTTTGGAAGAATATTTAAGAAGGCTCAAATTAACTGAATTAGCAGGGTTGGCAGGGGAAATTGAGTGGGAAAGTGATAGATCTTGAATCCTGCTAAAACTGAAAAACCCTCTCAGAGAAATCTTAGAGGGTTTTTAATTATTTGATAATCTGAAAATTACCCGATTCTCTTGAAAGCATTTACAGTCAAACCTTTGTTTACACCTACCAGTTGAGGTGGGAATTAATTTTTTTAAAACACAATTTCCGTTATAAATGGATAATCATTTCCCCCTTTTAATTCAAGAGGTTCATTTTCAAGCCTAGCTCCGGTCGGAACAAAGTAGGATAAACCGCATAGGATTTTTTTCTCAACTGCCGAATATTTTAATGAGATTGTATGATTCTCTTCCAGTTGGATAACATATTCAAAAGTGGTCTGTCTTGGTATGGATAATTTTAATGTGTTATCGTATATCCTAATATCCGCATCGGGAACTGCGAATTGACTTGCTGGATTAAATCGGATGCTTTCTCCCCTTAAAAGGGTTATGTTATTTGGGTCAAGAGTTCCGTTTTCAATCAAATTGTTTCCACTGGTATCGACTAGCTTGAGGTAAAGGGAAGGGAATGCGGGATCATACCTTTCGCAGTCAACTTCATCATCTACGTTCGAACAATTGGAAAAAAGAAATCCTATCAGGATGATTGTAAGTAGCTTTTTCATAATTATTGGGTAAGCTTAATTATAACAGGATTTAACTGATCAGTTTCTTTATCCCATAGGGTTTGACCATTCTGGGAAATTCTGATTATTAATGAGGGATTATTGGCGGAATTAAAAGTAAAGTTTAAAGTGTCAACTAGGGATTCATTCCATTGGATAAAGCCTTTAATTTCTTTGTTTTTGCCATTATACTGGAATTGGAACTTAGCATTCAAGATTCCATTTATTTCAACTGGAGCTATTCCGAAAGGGTTGTCTAATATTCCTCCTCCTTCGACCCGATACATTTTTGCTTCTCCATTTTCTATCAGGAAAAGTCTGATTTTACTAATGTCAACTGATCCTTCCGTCTGAGGATCTAATAAATTGTTTGCTTCAGAATTCTGGAGATTGACATAAAATTCCTGGGAAATAACCATGTCACAACAGTCACGCCTATCAATGCAGCCAGTAAATGATACTAAAATCAAAGCAAGGTAAAATAGAAGTTTATTTTTTTTCATGATGTAAAAACTAGAGCTTAAAAACTATGTAACGCAACAATACAACAAAACGCTACTCAATATTATCGTTGTTTAAGAATATAAACAAGAAAATAGTTCGGGGTAAATAGCAAAACCCTCTCAGATCGCTCCGAGAGGGTTTTTTATTCGAATGTAATCGGAAAAATTAACCGATTGAGATTCTCTTGAATGCATTTACAGTCATTCCTTTGCTTACACCATCAAGGTATTGAGCAATTGACTTGGAGTTGTCTTTTACAAACTGCTGGCTCAACAAAGTGCTTTCTTTGTAGAACTTAGCCAATTTGCCCATCGCGATTTTTTCAAGCATTTCTTCTGGCTTGCCTTCAGCTCTTGCCTGCTCTTTTCCGATTTCGATTTCTCTTTCGATAGTAGAAGCATCTACTCCGTCTTTGTCAACAGCAACTGGATTCATCGCTGCAATCTGCATTGCTACGTCTTTTCCTGCTTCTTCAACGTCAGTTCCTGAAGTATTCACCAAACCTACCAACACGCCCAATTTACCATTGGAGTGGATGTAAGGAACTACAGTCTCTGCAGTGATGATTTCAAAATGAGAGATATCGATTTTCTCACCGATTTTACCAGTCATTTCGATGATTTTCTCAGCAACTGTGATGTTTTCGAAAGGAAGTGCCAAAACAGCCTCTTGGGAAGTTGCTCCGTTGGCTACTGCGATATCGATCAAGGTATTGGCAAAAGTGACAAAACCTTCATTTTTGGCCACGAAGTCAGTCTCACAAGTCAAAGAAAGCAAAGTTCCTTTTGTACCGTTTTCGGTTACACGTGTTGCTACTACTCCTTCTTTGGTTTCACGGTCAGCTCTGGATGCAGATACTTTTTGACCTTTTTTTCTGAGGATGTCTACTGCTTTTTCGAAGTCGCCTTCAGCTTCAGTCAAAGCTTTTTTGCAGTCCATCATACCGGCACCGGTCATTTGTCTCAGTTTGTTTACGTCTTGTGCAGTGATTGCCATTTTGTGATCTGTTTATTTTTTTTAAACTGGATATTTTCTTTGTTCTGGATAAAACAAAAAATTGAACATCGACCTAGGCCGGATGTTCAATCTTTTACTTATAAAATCAAGTGTGGATTATTCTTTTACTTCAGCGTCCACTGCTTTTTTTGCTTCTTCCTCTTCAGAAAGTTTAGCATCGTCCTTATCTCTCTTGCGCTCAGAAAGTCCTTCTTCGATAGCAGCTCCGAAAGCTTTTACCAAAAGAGAAACTGACTTGAATGCATCATCATTAGCAGGGATAGGGAATTCCACCTCGTTCGGGTTGGAGTTCGTATCCACTAATGCGAAAACCGGGATGCCAAGCTTTTGAGCTTCAGCAATAGCGATGTGTTCTCTTTTGATGTCCACAACAAAAAGCGCTGCCGGAAGTCTGCTTAGGTCAGCGATACCGCCCAATACACTTTCCATTTTCTCTTTGTCACGGCTCACCATGAGACGCTCTTTTTTAGCCAAGTTCTTGTAAGCGTCCTCTTTCATCAGTTTTTCAAGACCTGACATTTTTTTGAGGGACTTACGAATCGTAGCGAAGTTGGTCAACATACCACCCAACCATCTTTCGGTTACGTACGGCATATTCAGACGCTGAGCTTCTGCTGCAACTAGATCTTTGGCTTGTTTTTTCGTAGCGACAAACATGATTTTTTTG
This sequence comes from Algoriphagus sp., assembly GCF_030694375.1. Classification (GTDB taxonomy): domain Bacteria; phylum Bacteroidota; class Bacteroidia; order Cytophagales; family Cyclobacteriaceae; genus Algoriphagus. The sequence continues at coordinate 394,130 of NZ_JAUXYL010000007.1, read as the reverse complement.
CCGGAACGAACGATTTGCTTCACCGCGTTGGATGCTTCTTCGAGGCAGGCGAGCGTTTTGTTGAGGTCGATAATGTGGATACCGTTCTTCTCCATGAAGATATATGGAGACATTCTTGGATCCCACTTTCTCGTCAAGTGTCCGAAATGGACACCAGCATCCAGTAAGTCTTTGTATTCGATTTTTGACATGAATGAAATAGTTTTCTATTGATTGAAGTAGGTTCCGATTAACGCTTGGAGAACTGGAATTTCCTTCTTGCTTTTCTACGTCCTGGCTTCTTACGCTCGACCATTCTTGGATCACGGGTAAGAAACCCTTCTTTTTTCAATGCAGGTCTGTGTTCTGCATCGAATTCGCACAAAGCTCTGGAGATAGCCATACGGGCTGCTTCTGCCTGACCTTTGATTCCACCGCCGTCTACATTGATCTGGATATCGTAGTTACCATCCACGCCCACTAGGGTCAATGGCTGCTTTACTACAATCTGATGAAGATCAAATGGGAAGTAAACTTCGATTGCTTTGTTGTTGACGGTAATTTTGCCATTTCCTGGTCCCATATAAATACGGGCTACAGAGGTCTTTCTTCTACCGATTTTGTTGATCATTTCCATGATTTAGGAGATTAAAGTGTGATGGCTTTAGGCTGCTGTGCTGCATGCGGATGCTCCGCACCTTCATACACGTACAGATTGCCGTACAATTTGCTTCCCAATCGGTTTTTAGGCAACATGCCCCTTACAGCCTTCTCAACCAAGATAGTTGAAGACTTCTGCTTCAACATTCTAGGGGTAGAGATTCGCTGTCCACCTGGGTAACCGGTATGACGCACATATACTTTGGCGTCCCACTTGTCACCCGTCAGTCTGACTTTGTCAGCATTGATTACAATGACGTTGTCACCGCAATCAACATTAGGAGTGAAGCTAGGCTTCGTCTTTCCTCGCAAAATTTTTGCTACCTCACTCGCCAATCGTCCGAGAATCGCAGCTTGGGCATCCACTACCACCCACTGCTTTTCTACTGTGGAAGAATTGGCTGAGATGGTTTTATAGCTCAGAGTATCCACTGTGTAACTGTTTAATTTTTAGCTTGTTATTAATTTATCGACCCCAAAAAGGGACACAAAGATAGATGTATTTTATTTTTCATCCAAACTATTTCCAATCCTAAGTCCTAATTTTCATTGGATTAGGAAAATTGACCCAAATTGAATTCGTTTTCTTGGAATTCAAATTGTTTTTTTAGGCGTTCTTTTCCAACTGATGTACCAAAACCTGAAAATCCTTCGGGTAAGGTGCCTCCACCTTTAATGGTAAATTATCCAGTCCTTCAAACGTGATCGAATAGGCATGTAAAGAGACCCGCTGCATGATAGGTAACTCTTCGGTTTCTTTTTTCAAATTGAATCGGCGCTTAAGCGAGGAAAGATAGAGTGTATTTCCACCATAAAGCGTGTCGCCACAAATAGGTGATTTGAGATAAGCCAAGTGAACTCGGATCTGATGCAATCTACCCGTGATTGGTTTGCATTCCACAAGCGTGTGCTTGTAATAGGTTTTAAGGGTATTGAAAATCGTCTGTGCAGGTTTGCCTTCCTTACTTACTTTGGCGATTCCTTTGTTGTTGGATAGGAGATTTTTATCCACTAACTCGTTTTTGAAATCCTTGATTCCTTCCACTACAGCATGGTAGACCTTTTCCACTTTCCTGTTTTCAAACTGCATAGCCAAGTGCCGATAAGCCACCGGGTTTTTGGCGATCACCAGACAGCCGGAAGTCTCCTTGTCCAGTCTATGGCATAGCTGAGGGTCAGAAGTGTACATCCTTGCCAGGTCAAGGATATTCTGAGCCTCGTGACGGTCGTCCAAGCTTGACAGGTAGGGGGGCTTGTTGATTACCAGGTAATCCTCGCTTTCAAACAGGATAAGTTTTTGAAAATCTACTTTCTTCATCTATAAATCGCTTCAATTGAAGCGGCTGCAAAAGTAGGCATTTGGCAAGTCGGAAAAAAATGGGGGCTGGAATTGACTTTGCAGGTGGGGAAAATTTAGGATTTGCAAATGAGGAATGATTGTTATGGAGCGCGTCATCGGTAGGAATCTTTTTGATTGTTAAATCATTCTTCAGTTCTGTGATCCCGAAGCAATCTTTTCATTACCATCATTGGCACTCAGAAAAATCTTCCAACCTCCTCCTAGGTTCCAGTACTTTTTTTTGACGCAAAGTTGCGCAATGAAAGAGATTTGTAACTGTATCAATCTCTTATTGAACTTCTGGGGTTTTAGGGGAATCAATCCTTTTCAAGGGCGCAAAGAAAAAAAGCTAAAGCTTTTTTGGAGCACATCATTCATTTCTGCTGAGTTTAAAAGGGAAATATCATAAGTCTTTCATTGGTAAAAACACAAGTAAATATTTATGAGCTTTCATGGTTTTTGAAGTTTTCGGCTTTTCTTTGTTTTTATTTAATACTGAAAATGCCGGACACGAATTCCCTTTATTCTCTTCGCCAAGTCAATGTCACACGCTATGTCATGCCGCTGAGAGAAGGCGGCTCATTGCCGGCATTGGCTGAAGCTGATGACGGATTCAATTATGTGCTCAAATTCAAAGGTGCCGGACAGCGAGAGAAAGCACTGATCGCCGAGGTGATCGGAGGGGAGCTGGCAAGACGGGTTGGGTTCAAAGTGCCGGAGATAGTGTTTGCAAATTTGGATTCGGCATTTGGCAACTCAGAAGGAGACGAAGAGATTCAGGATTTGCTCAAAAGCAGCCAAGGCTTGAATCTTGCCCTTCATTTTCTGTCCAAGGCGATGACGTTTGATCCCGGAGCCTCTCAGATTGATGAATACTTGGCTTCGCAAATCGTCTGGTTTGATGCATGGATTACCAACGTAGATCGCACCTTTCGCAATACCAATCTGCTGATCTGGAATCGGGAACTCTGGCTGATCGATCATGGGGCTTCTTTGGTTTTCCATCATTCTTGGGATAATTGGGAGAAGCATGCGCTGAGCCCATTTGCGATGGTCCAAGATCATGTACTGCTTCCAAGAGCTTCTGAGTTGGATCGAGTAGATGCTGAAATGAAGTCCCTGATTACGCATGAAATCATTGATCAGGTTTTGGAACTGGTGCCGGATGAGTGGATTCTGGCATCACGTGATACCGAGACGGCTCAAGAAGCCAGGGAAGTGTATGCTTCCTTTTTGAAGATGAGACTGGCCCATTCCCACGTGTTTTTAATTCAAGCCAACGATGCAAGGAAAGCACTTATTTGAATATGCCATTGTCCGCATTGTGCCTAAGGTGGAGCGCGAAGAATTTGTCAATGTAGGAGTGGTGATCTGCTGCAAGCGGCAAAATTTCATCCGTTGTCAGATACACTTGAATGAAGGCAAAATTTTGGCTTTGGATCCTGATGCTGATTTTGATTTATATCGTAGCTATTTGGATTCCTTTGAGAAAATCTGTGCAGGGGGAAAGGGTGGAAATCCGATTTCGCTTCAGGACGCTGCGTCTCGGTTTCGCTGGCTGACTTCAATCCGAAGTTCCATGCTGCAGACTTCCCGTCCGCATTCAGGATTTACCATGGATTTGGAAGAATCCTTAGCAAGTTTGATGGAGGAGTATGTTTTTTAAGGAGTGAGTGGTTTGGATTCGGCCAATTCCCTTTCCAAGGTTTTCTTGTCTTTAATCAAGGGTAGCGAAAAGCTAAACATTGAGCCTTTACCCACGGTCGAACTCACTGATATTTTGCTTTGGTGGCCTTCCAGAATATGCTTGACGATCGCCAATCCAAGACCTGTTCCACCTTCTTTCTTATTTCTGCTTTTCTCGACTCGATAAAATCGCTCAAAGATCCGCTTCAGGTCATCCGGAGGTATGCCTTGTCCATCATCTTTGATGTCCACCTGAATATTTGTTTTGCTGGCTTTGAGGGAGACTTTTACTTCTCCTCCGTCATGATTGTATTTGACAGCATTGTAGATCAGGTTTTGACAAACCCGGTAGATCTTTTGATGGTCAGCCTTGGTGATGTAGGTTTTTTCGTGATCGAAGCTGAAATCAATCTTGATCTTCCGCTTGCTGGCTTTTTGCTCCAGTTCCTCGATGACCTCTTCGATTAGTAGTTTCAGATCAAATTCCGTGAAAATAAACTTGATCACCCCACTTTCCATCTGATTCAAGGTCAGCAGATCCTGAACGAGCACGTCAAGCGAATCCAGGCTTTTTGCGGCACGCTTCAAAAATTTCAACCGCACTTGCTTATCCTCAATTGCTCCATCAAGGAGTGTATGAATGTAGCCCTGCGCTGAAAAAATAGGTGTTTTCAGCTCATGTGAGATATCTGCAATAAATTCCTTTCGAAATTCAGCGGTTTTTTGGAGCGTTTCGATCTCTTTTTGCCTTGCCAAAGCGTAGGAGTTGATCACGGAATTTATTTTCCGTAAGGGAGAAAGAGAAGATGATTTGATGGATTTATCACTGATCTCGGAGAGGTCTTTTTTCTGGATTTTTTCTAAGAGAGAGTAAATGTTCCCGATTTCACGAAAGACCAGAAATTCAAGTGTAATCGTAATCAATAAGTACGATACGGAAAAAGAAAGACCCCAAGCAACCACTAAAATGGTCAGATTGGAGTCAGGCATCAAGGAGAGGAATGCAGCCACAAGGGCAGAAATGGCAAATGCCAAAACCATTGATATTCCCCTAGAATTTGTCAGCATTTTATCCCAAATCGAACTTGTATCCTACGCCTTTCACTGTAGAGATATAGTCTTCACCGATCTTTTCGCGGACTTTTCGGATATGTACATCGACCGTGCGGGCCAATACAAAAACATCGGAACCCCAGATATTGTGAAGCAATTCGTCTCTACTAAATACCATATTAGGGTTTTTGGCAAGGAAATACAACAGTTCGAATTCCTTCTTGGGTAAAGTGATGGTCTTGCCGGATTTGTCGATAGTATAGCTCCCGCGGTCGATCGTAAGATCTTTGACTTTTATCTGAATTTGTTCTTGCTCTTTTTTTGATTCTCTTCTAAACAGTGCCGAGATTCTGCTCATCAATGCTCTTGGCTTGATAGGTTTGGTGATGTAGTCATCTGCACCCACATCAAATGCCGCCACTTCTGAGTATTCTTCCATTCTGGCGGTCAGGAATATGATGAAGGTGTTTTTCAATTCCGGTATTTGGCGGATTTGAAGACAAGTTTCCACACCATCCTGATTGGGCATCATGATATCTAGCAAGATTACATCTGGCTGAAACTTTGTGGCGACCTTGACGCCTTTGATTCCATCTTCTGCCGTGGCTACTTCATACCCTTCTTTTTGAAGGTTATATTTTAAGATCTCTACGATGTCCGGTTCGTCATCTACAATGAGAACTTTGATCTTTTGCTTTTCGCTCATGGAGGAATTGCTTTTAATGTTCGTTTAAAATTAGTGAATAAATGAGGATAGGAACCAAACAAAAATTGGCAAATCACTTAGGATTCCTAAGAATTTCAAGGAATGATCAACTTTATTCCCGCAATGTTACCTGAATATTAATTGAATGTTAATTAATTATTCCTCAATCCTTTAGCTGAGGAGATATCCATATTCAAGGAGCCTATAAAAAGGTTGGCTTTGATCTTAACAGGTATTTTGTTTTCATCCTTCGTGACCCATACTTTGACGGGATAGTCCCCTCGGAAGAGTTTATTTGGGGGCATTAGTGGAGAAAAGATATAGGTTTCCTTCAAGCCGAGGCTGGTTTGAATCTGTTCGGTACCTTCGTATATTAATTTTAGGTTATATATTTCTTTATCAAAAAAACCCACGATTAAAATCTGCTGTCCTTTTTTCAAATTGGTGAGATCCATGGTTCTGAGAAGGTAAAACCCACTCACCAAATCCTGTACTTGTCCAGGTAAATTATACTCTTTGGTTTCTTTCAGGGTGCGATTATCCCGATCATAGAGTTCCATTTTAGCCTTTTTATTTTGCTGATCAAAAAAGACCTTTTCATTTTTACGGTATTTTCCTTCCTCTATGTATCGATAGGAAAGTGAGGGCAGAAGTGTGCCAGTGTCTAAATGAGTGCCCCAATTGTCATTTACTCGACCGAATATGGTCGCTGCTCCTTTCGTTTTTCCGAAAGCATCTATTTTATAATGTGGGCGGGAATTCTCATTTACCACCCTTCTGTGGATCTGAAGTTTGGCTTCGGCCAAATTTAGCCAGCCATAAGTCACATCAAACTGCAATTCTTCTCCAAAAGTGAATGCAGTGTTTTTTTGGCCACTTTGACTAAAAGAGACGGTAATCGTTGCGAATAAAAGAAAGAGGATGTTGAGACAGGTTTTCATTAAATGTTTGACAATACCTGACAATTTTTGGTCGATTTGAAAGGTATTACGAAAAAAAGAATCATTCGACTGAATAAAAGTACGAATTTGGCTATCTGAAACAATAGCGTATTCCATTTTGGTTATGCCTTCGTCTTTCGTTAATTTCAACAACATTTGAATCTTTTACAATTTTGAACTTATGAGTAACAACGCAGAAAAACTGAAAGCTTTACAGCTTACAATCGATAAGCTAGAAAAGACATACGGAAAAGGCACCGTAATGAAGCTAAGTGATAACAAAGTTTTAGATATTCCTGCGATTTCTACAGGTTCCTTAGGTTTGGACATGGCCCTTGGAATTGGAGGAATTCCTCGTGGACGAGTTATCGAAATTTATGGACCGGAGTCTTCAGGTAAAACTACTCTAACTCTTCATTGCATAGCTGAGGCCCAAAAGGCAGGAGGTCTGGCGGCATTTATTGATGCTGAACATGCCTTTGACAAAAGCTATGCAGAGAAACTCGGGATCGATACCGAAAATTTGTTGATCTCTCAGCCAGATAATGGTGAGCAGGCACTGGAAATCGCCGAACACTTGATCCGATCCGGGGCCATCGACATTATTGTGATTGACTCTGTGGCAGCCTTGGTTCCAAAGGGTGAATTGGAAGGTGAGATGGGCGAAAGCAAAATGGGATTACAGGCGAGATTGATGTCTCAAGCTCTTAGGAAGCTTACCGGCGCGATTCACAAGACCGGATGTTCTTGCGTTTTTATCAATCAGTTGCGTGATAAAATCGGAGTGATGTTTGGTAGCCCCGAGACTACTACAGGCGGTAATGCATTGAAATTCTACGCATCCGTCCGTCTGGATATCCGTCGTGTGGGTCAGATCAAAGATGGTCCTGACAATATTCTTGGAAACAGGACAAGAGTGAAAGTGGTAAAAAACAAAGTTGCACCACCGTTTAAAGTAGTGGAATTTGATATCATGTATGGTCAGGGGATCTCTAAAGTGGGGGAGATTATTGACCTGGGTGTCGAATTTGAAATCATTAAAAAGGCTGGTTCTTGGTTCTCTTATAATGGAGAAAAACTTGGACAGGGAAGAGATTCAGTAAAAAATCTGCTTTTGGATAATCCGGAGTTAATGGAAGAGCTGGAAGGAAAGATTAAGTCGGCTTCAGGCCTCCTTCCCACCGAACCAACCATTTCAATCGAAGAATAACTTAATCCAGATATCAATCAAAAAAGGAGGCAAGCGCCTCCTTTTTTGATTACAATTATCATATTTTTTATGCTGTCCGGATAGCCTCGACGGGATCCATTCTTGCGGCAAGTGTAGCAGGTACAATTCCAGCTACCACACCGATAATGGATGAAACACCCAAACCCAGAATTACATTGTTAACCGACAAGATCAAGTCCAAACTTCCAAGTGGGATAAAGCTTAATATGTAAACCAGAAGAATCCCGGCAATGCCTCCTATTAAACTCAAGCAAACCGCTTCAAATAAAAACTGAAAGAGTATGAAATAATTTTTTGCTCCCAGTGATTTTTGGATTCCAATGATATTGGTTCGCTCCCTTACGGAGACAAACATGATGTTGGCGATCCCAAATCCACCTACCAAAATAGAAAATCCACCTATAACCCACCCAGCTACTGATATTACGTCGAAAATAGATCCTATGGCATTTTGGATAAATTCTGTTTTGTTAAGCGAAAAATTATCCTCCTGACTGGGTTTAAGGCCGCGCTTGGCCCTGAGCAAACCTGTGATTTCATTTTCAAGTGCTACCAACCCAATGTCAGTTTCCAGTCCTTTGGCGGCAATGGTAGGCTCAAGTCCATTTCTGCCGGTGTAATACATTTTATTAAAAGCACCATAGGGGATCAGACAAGCCTGGTCTTTGGAGGGGAGATCAAGAAAACCTTCCCCTTCCTCTTCAAAAATCCCGATTACAGTAAATTTCATTCCTTTGATCTTAACCTCCTTCCCTAAGGCCGGTTGGTTTGGATAAAGCGAAGTGGCAATCTTTTTCCCTAAAATCGCCAGATTTCGGGATGCATTGATTTCAGACTCCGAAAAATACCTCCCTTCTTCCAATGCAACTTCAAACACGTCTTGGTACGTGTATTCAACGCCAGTTAAAGACATGCCCTCAAAGGCATTACTTCCTGCCTGAATTGTAGCATTGGATGAAGCGGAAATGGTTACTGCTTCGGCGTTTTTTAGTCTAGGGGCGATGAATTTATACTCAGCCAAGGTGGCAGGGGGTCTGCGAAAATATTTCCACCAAGGGTAATTTTGAGGTCCATTGGCAAATGGAAAGCGATCTACCCGGATCACATTTGTTCCTAAAAAGGCAAATGATGATTTTATTTTCCCCTCTAGGGAATCCACCAAAGTGAATACTGCAATAATTGCGAAAATACCCACTGTTACGCCCAATAGGGACAGAATGGTACGGGTAAGGTTGGATTTAAGGGCGGAGATGGCGAAGCGAAAACTTTCCCATGTGAGTTGGAAAAACAGCATGCTTTTAATAGTTGGTTAAAACAATTTGTCAAGTTAGCTGAAATTGGGCATTATTGTTATTAACTTTGCATTTTTTAAAGCAATTCACAGAGTCACAATATCGAGTAAGATTCCTAAAGCTCCAATATGAAATTATCAGACTTCAAATTTGACGTCCCCAAGAAACTAATTTCTCTTTATCCAACTGAAAACCGAGACGATTCACGTTTGATGGTGGTTCATCGGAAGACAGGCCAAATCGAACACAGAATTTTCAAGGACATTCTTGAATACTTTGAGGAAGGTGACGTATTCGTAACCAATGATACCAAAGTGTTCCCGGCCAGATTGTATGGGAATAAAGAAAAGACCGGTGCCAAAATTGAAGTATTCCTTTTGAGAGAACTCAATCCGGAATTGAGACTTTGGGATGTATTGGTAGATCCTGCCAGAAAAATACGTGTTGGAAATAAGCTTTATTTCGGTGACAGTGACTTGGTGGCTGAAGTGATTGATAATACGACCTCCAGAGGCCGTACGATCCGATTCCTTTTTGACGGCAATCACGATGAATTCGAGAAAACTATCGACACACTGGGTGAGACTCCTCTTTTGAAAGATATCATCGAGCGAAAAATCGAGCCTGAAGACAGAGAAAGATATCAGACTGTCTTTGCAAAAAATGTTGGTGCCGTAGCTGCGCCTACTGCAGGACTTCATTTTACGCCGCAATTGCTGAAGAGACTGGAACTGAAAGGTGTTGAAGTGACGCCAATCACGCTTCACGTGGGATTAGGTACTTTCCGTCAGGTTGACGTGGAGGACCTGACCAAGCACAAGATGGACTCCGAGAATTACAACATTCCAGCTAATACGGTAAAGTTGGTGAATGAAGCACTCGATGCTAAAAAGAGAGTAGTTGCAGTTGGAACGACTTCACTGAAAACCATCGAATCTTCTGTTACAGCCGGCGGAAGACTTAAAGAAAGCACCGGATGGACTGATAAGTTTATCATCCCTCCTTATGAATTCAAGATTGCTAATTCCTTGATCACGAATTTCCACTTACCGGAATCTACTCTACTAATGACAGCTTCTGCATTTGGAGGATATGATTTGGTGATGAAAGCTTACAAAGAAGCCATCAAGGAAAAATATCGTTTCTTCTCTTACGGAGACGCGATGTTGATTCTCTAAAAAATAAAAAGCTCCGAAAGGGGCTTTTTTTTTACCCTTTTATTATTTCCGGGGATCTGTTCAGAAAATGACAAAGATTCCAACAGGATATAAAATCAAAAAAAAATCTCTATGGGTTTTGACTAGTTTCCAAAATTCAGGTTTGGTCATTACCTTCCAATTTCGTTTTAATTAATTTTAAAATCCCCCTGATGAATAGAGCAGCAGTTGTGGTGGCCGGAGGAAGAGGTAGCCGAATGGGTGGACCTGTTCCCAAGCAATATTTGCCTATAGGTGGGAAACCTGTGCTGATGCATACGCTTGAAAAATTCTATGAGGCTGATCCCAGCACTTTTTTGATTTTGGTTTTACCGGAGAGTGATTTTTCCATTTGGAAAAATCTATGTGATAAATACAAATTTTCACTGGTTCATCATGTGATTGAGGGTGGGACTTCCCGATTCCAATCTGTTAAAAACGGGCTAAATGCACTTCCATTTGAGGATGGGTTGGTAGCTATTCACGATGGAGTTAGACCTTTTGTGAAAAATGAAGTGATCCTTGAAAGCTTTTCGCGGGCAGAGAAATCCGGAAGTGCAATCGCAGTAGTGGATCTGAAGGATTCACTTCGAAAGGTATCGGGAAATGGAGCCAGTAAATTTCAGGAGCGACAATTATTTCGTTTGGTTCAGACTCCGCAGACTTTTCAGATCGGTAAAATCAAAATGGCTTTCGAGGTGGATGAGCTACCCCAATTTACTGATGATGCCACAGTGTATGAACATCAGGGCTGGGAAGTAAGCCTGATTCAGGGCAATCCCGAAAACATCAAAATCACTACTCCTGAGGATTTGGAGTACGCGAATTTTTTGCTTTCCCGGGAAAAATAGGATCGGTGAAAACCTGAGCTGCAATTTTACCGACTAATTCTCCTACTTCACCGACTTTTTTTTAAGCTTTGCCTATTGCTTATTCCGGCTGAATACCGCTTGCTGTACTTTTGATCATCATTTTAACACAAAAGCCATGAACGAATTTAAGCCTAAAAACAATGACGGAAATATCGCCTTCGGATTCATTATCCTCGGAATAGGCATCATCCTTTTATTGAGAAAAGCAGGGGTTTTTATCCCGGGTTGGGTTACTACCTGGCCGATGATTTTAATAGCAATCGGCACTTTCGCAATAATCAAACATGAGTTTAAAAGCTTCTTTGGATTTGTACTACTTTTCCTTGGAGCCTATTTTTTATTGAGAAATGAATTTGACTTTGACTTTGGGCTAAGCCAATACATTTGGCCTTTGGGATTGATAGCCTTGGGTATCTACTTGATTTTCCAAAAGCAACGGGAGAACAAAGTGCTGGAAAACGTCCGGCGAGATTGGGAAAGTAAGCGACAGGCTAACACGGGATATTCGAAAACTTATGTTGAAGAAGCTAAGGTTGTTGGAGAAAATGAGCCCTTTTCTTCTTTTGCCCAGGGAGCCAAATCAACTTCTGATTCAGGATTTACCAGAACTACGGGTACGGCTTTCTCCGATCGTTTGAATATTGATGCGATTTTCAGCGGTGTGAACAGGAAGTTGATGACCAAAAATTTTGAAGGAGGAAAAATTACCGCCGCATTTGGCGGGATAGATTTGGACTTGACCTCAGCAGATTTCAATGGAGTGATCACCATTCAGGTAGATATTATCTTTGGAGGTGTGAAAATGGTCGTACCGCCACACTGGGATATCCGTACTGAGATTACCAACATTGCCGCAGGTATTGAGGACAAGCGATATTTCAGAGAAGGTGGTGTAGATCCGAATAAAGTCGTGGTTCTGAAAGGCACGATTCTCTTCGGAGGTTTGGAAATCAAATCCTTTTAACGTTATTCAAATCCTCTAAAAACCACTACTACTTTGTTTTTTAACGCTTTTTCAAATCCTAAACTTGGAAAATGGATCATCCCCGGAACCGGAGTCATCTGGTTTTTGGGATGTTTTCTTTTATTGATGAATTATGAAATTGAAGGAGAACTGGCGTTTTATGATTCTTTTGTCTTTGCCCTGATTTTTTTGGGTGGGGTATTCGTACTTGATCGGGTATTCAGTCTTTTTGCACCGAAAGGGAAAAATATCTGGTTGCTTTTCACTGTTCCGATAATCCTAAGCTGGATAGGAGTGATGGTTCATGGGTATGTGCTTAAATGGTGGCTTAATGATGCCCCCTATTTGGATTTTCTGACCAACAGTTTTTATCTGAGATGGGCAATTTTAGCCCTGGCGGATCAGTTGATTTCAGTTTTGGCTTTGGTGGTGTCGCAGCTGGAGCGACAGGAGGAAATTCAAAAAAGAGAAGCTCAAATGCTTCAGTTGTCGAAAGACGCCGAATTGGCTCAACTTCGTCAGCAGTTGCAACCTCACTTCTTATTCAATAGCCTCAATTCAATCAATGCCTTGGTTATTTCCCAACCGCAAAAGGCTCGGGAAATGGTCTTGCAGCTATCAGATTTTCTCAGAGGTACGATCCGAAAAGATTCTCAGCAATGGATCCCGCTGGAAGAGGAATTGAATTACCTGAAAATGTACCTTGACATCGAGCGGGTAAGGTTTGGACATAGACTTCAGGTTGATTTTGAGGTAGATAAGGAATTCTATCAAGTCAAACTCCCACAGCTGTTGATTCAGCCACTGGTAGAAAATGCAATCAAACACGGTTTGTATGGGGTGACAGGAGAAGTGAAAATTGAAGTGAAGGGAAAGAAGGAAGGAAGTTATTTTCTCATTGAGGTCATCAATCCTTTTGATATAGAATCTTCAGTGCCGGAAGGAACAGGCTTTGGATTGAGTTCAGTGGAGCGCAGACTCTTTCTTTTATTTGGACGAACCGACCTACTGGTATCAGGAGTAGCGGGGAATCTTTTCAAAGTCAGACTTAAAATCCCACAATACCAATGATACGGACCATAATCATCGATGACGAACCGCTTGCAGCAGGAATTGTGCAGGAGTTTTTGGCCGACTTTCCTCAGTTCGAAGTTCTGGGGGTTTGTCAGGATGGATTCCAGGGACTGAAGGCGATTCAGGAGCATAAGCCAGATCTTATTTTTCTGGATGTCCAAATGCCGAAAATCACCGGATTTGAAATGTTGGAATTGCTCGACACGCCTCCGGCTGTGATTTTTACAACAGCATTTGATCAGTTTGCTTTGAAAGCCTTTGATGCCAAAGCAATGGATTACTTGTTAAAGCCTTTTTCCCAATCCAGATTTAAGCAGGCAATTGAACGATTTTTGGATAGCTGGGGAAAAGCTCAGGAAACTGAAAGAGTTGATTCAGGCCTGAGTCAGCTCGCCGAAAAAAGCAACCGATTGGTTGTGAGAGTTAAAAATGACATCAAAATCATTTCGATCCACGAAGTAAATTATTTTGAGGCAGAGGATGATTACGTGGTCATCCACACGCAAGGAGGGAAGTATCTCAAGAAAATGACGATGAAAATGCTGGAGGAGAGTCTAGATCCGGCGAAATTTGCACGCGTGCACCGATCCTACATCATCAATTTAAACGGAATCACCGGGATCGAACCCTATGAGCGGGATTCCTATTTGGTCAAATTGCGTGCTGGAGAACAGATACCTGTCAGCAAGGCAGGGTATGCGCGACTTAGGCAAGTATTGGGGCTGTAAGTTTGGCAACCCTCCAAGGGTTTAAATCCCTTGGAGGGTTGGGCACAAAAAAAAAATCCCGCGACTGCGGGACTTCAGTTTTTAATATTCGTCTTCATTAAAGAAGAAATCATCCTTAGTCGGATAATCAGGCCAAATCTCTTCGATGGTCTCATAGGGCTCTCCGTCGTCTTCGAGCTCTTGGAGATTTTCCACTACTTCCAGTGGAGCGCCGGAGCGGATAGCGTAATCAATAAGCTCATCCTTGGTCGCTGGCCAGGGTGCGTCCTCCAGATAGGATGCTAGTTCAAGTGTCCAGTACATAGTGTTTATTTTAAAAGGTATTCTTCAATTTTTTAAAGTTGCAAGATTAGTGAATTTTTGAATAAGTAGTGTCTACTTATATTTTGGGAGAAAGTTGCTTCAAAATGTAGTTTTTTACATCTACTTTTCGCCTGAGTCCTGAAAGTTTTTTCCGCATCATCATTTCAAAGTCAGGAGTCTGTACTCGGAAGTTATCCGAATTGTTTTGCATCGTCTCAAGTTCGCTTTGATCCCGGTGAAGTAAGTCTTTGATTATCGATGACTTAATTTGGTTTTGCTCTTGAACAGGCAGCGAATCAAAGTCAGCATATTTGTTATGTGCCAGTTTTTCAAGGAACGATTTTTCGAAAATAATATCCATAAAAAACTGATAGGATCGCGCAGGTAAGTTAGCTTCTTTTGGTTTTCGCATAGGAAGTTTTTTCCAGTCTTCCTGAATTGCCTTTGCTCGGCTGGTAATCGCATAGCTACTCGGTTGGTGAGCCATCTTTTTCAATTCATCGACCATTTCATCGATTTTGCGCAGGACTTCTCTGGGGTGCATCTCAGGGCCTGGATTTAGACCGCGCTTATAGCGGGAAAATATCCGGTTGTTTAATTTGGAAAACTCATCCCAAAGTGGTTGACGCTTCTCTGCAGGAACCTTTCCGGCTTCCTTCCATTCTTTTTGGATTCGTTTGCTGATTTCAAAAGCCATCTTGGCGTCAGGGAAATCGTGTGCTTCCCTGGCCTGAACGACTAAAGCCTCATATATTTTGATGTTTTCCTCGGCCTGCAGTGCCATCCCTTCAAAGAAATGTCTTCTGTTTTCGAAAAAGGTCTGAATTGAGTCGTTGAACTCCTGCTCGATTTCTTCGTGAATTTCCTTTTCCACCGGCCCGGTTTTGATCCACCTCATTTTCAATTCTTTGAAAAATTCAGCCGTATTTTTCCAGTCCGTATCATTTTTCATCGCCTCAGCTTCGAGGATCAATGCCTTCTTTACCTCTAGATTTTTGGAGCGGTTGGATTGAATGATTTCATTCAAAAAAGCCTCTTGCTCATTCAATTCTTCGATCAATGGGATGAAATCTCCCAAAGCGTCAGATTGGAAAAGTGAATCGCGCAAGTGAATCAATTTCATCAGGAAGGAACCCTTGTTTTGGTTTTCCTGAATGTCAGATTTTAGCTTGGCGACTTTTTCTTTGATTTGCTCAAAACGGGCTTCAAAATAGCTGATTGTAGAAGCCTCGTCTTCCTTCACTTCGCCAATTTCCCTATCCTCTTGCCCTAAAAAACCTCTTAAAAAGACTTTGTTGTCTTTGATATATCCAAACGGATGCTCCATTTCATTACAATAGGTTATAGGTGGTCGTTTTCAACTTTCCGCAAATTAATTAATTCAAAAGCACTTATCCTAAGAAAGGGCTTTTTTTGCCATCTTTGCCGATTAAGTCAAGTTTTACGGAAAAATTAAAGCATGAGCTCAGAAAAAATCATCTTTTCCATGGCTGGGGTTTCAAAAATCTACCCACCTCAGAAAAAAGTCCTCAAAGATATTTACCTCTCGTTTTTTTATGGTGCCAAAATCGGAGTCCTCGGTTTGAACGGTTCCGGAAAATCGTCCCTCCTTCGGATCATTGCCGGGATGGACAAGGAATTCCTTGGCGAAGTGGTCTGGTCTCCGGGATATACCGTCGGCATGTTGGAACAGGAGCCGAAACTCGACCCGAGTAAAACGGTCAAAGAAGTCGTCGAAGAAGCGGTGGCTGATACAGTCAATTTGCTCAAGGAATTCGAAGAGATCAATGAGAAATTCATGGATCCGGCACTCATGGATGATCCAGATGCGATGGACAAACTGATCACGCGTCAGGGCGAGGTTCAGGAGAAGCTGGACGCTGTAAATGCATGGGAACTGGACGTGATGCTGGACAAAGCCATGGATGCCTTAAGACTGCCTCCAAGTGATGCAAACGTGGCGAATTTATCCGGTGGTGAAAAGCGACGGGTTGCACTCTGCAGACTATTGCTTCAGGAACCGGACGTCCTGCTGCTCGACGAACCGACTAACCACTTGGATGCGGAATCGGTGCATTGGTTGGAGCAGCATTTGCAAAATTACAAAGGTACGGTCATCGCCGTGACCCACGATAGATACTTCCTGGACAATGTGGCAGGCTGGATTTTGGAACTGGATCGGGGTGAAGGTATTCCCTGGAAAGGAAATTATTCTTCTTGGCTGGATCAAAAACAACAGCGATTGAAGCAGGAGGAAAAGACCGAGTCCAAGCGCCAGAAAACCTTGGAGCGTGAGTTGGAGTGGATCCGGATGTCTCCGAAAGCCAGACAATCCAAAGGAAAAGCGCGACTTTCTGCCTACGACAAATTGGTTGGAGAGGAATCCAAAGAGCGTGAAGCCAAATTGGAATTGTTTATCCCGCCAGGACCGAGATTGGGAGCCAAAGTCATTGAGGTAAATAATGTGTCCAAAGCTTTTGGGGATAAGTTACTGTTCGAAAATCTGAGTTTCTCACTTCCTCAAGGTGGTATAGTTGGAATCATCGGACCAAACGGAGCTGGAAAATCCACACTTTTCAAATTGATCACAGGACAGGAAAAAGCTGATTCCGGAAACTTCGAAGTAGGAGAGACGGTAAAGCTTGCCTATGTCGATCAGGAACACGATGCTCTTGATCCTAACAAAACAGTCTATCAATTGATCTCGGATGGGAATGAGCTGATGAAGTTGGGCAACAAGGAAGTCAACTCCAGAGCCTATGTTTCTAAGTTCAATTTTGCAGGTTCGGATCAGGAGAAGAAGGTAGGCGTGCTATCCGGTGGAGAGCGAAACCGGGTTCACCTAGCGATCACACTCAAAGAAGGTGGAAACTTGTTGCTACTCGATGAACCGACCAACGACTTGGATGTGAATACACTTCGATCACTGGAGGAAGCCTTGGAAAACTTTGGTGGCTGTGCGGTGATTATTTCCCACGACAGATGGTTTCTGGACAGAATCTGTACGCACATCTTGGCCTTCGAAGGAGATTCCCAAGTGTATTGGTTTGAAGGCAACTTCTCCGATTACGAGGAAAATAAGAAGAAGCGCCTAGGAGATGTGATGCCGAAAAGGATTCGGTATAAGAATTTGAAGTAAGTTGGCAGTCTCAGTTGGCAGATTGTCAGCCTGAGCAGCTTGCCCGCCGCGGCGGGGAGTCGAAGGCTTCAATGCAGAAGTCTAAAGTGAGAAAGCTGAAACTGAACCCTTCGAGGAGAGATCTTCGAGGGGTTTGTTTTTTTGGAGAAGTTTGATTTTTCAATTCAAATTCCTTTAATTGAACTAATAATTGTTGGGATTATTAATTGATTAAATTTTAAGTCTATGCGAATTGTCTTACTTTTTTTAAGTGTTTTTATTCTAGCTTTTTTCCAAAAGGCCGAGCGAGATCCTCGACTGGTTGGAAGGTGGATGATGCTTTTTACCAAAGACTCAAATGGTGAGATTATTAAGGATGAATTTTATGGAAAAAAATATATCGAAACCTATACAAAAGACGGCAAGTACATTCTCGACCCGCAATTTTTGAGGGATGATATGAAAAGTAGTGGTAACAAAGAGCCTTTGGATTATTCTTTAATTCCTACTTTTTCTTGGGGAACCATCAATAATGAAATCTTGATTATCGATACTAGTCAAGGAAGCCAACAAGTTCGCTATGGTTTCTCGGGAGATACGTTGCTTTTGGGCTATTCTAATGGGAATACTCGCTTTTTGCTAAAACGAAAATGAGAAGAAAACCTATTGACAAATTGTATGGATTGCCCCATATCCTTATAGGGATTCTGCTATTAGGAAAGTATTTAGACCTGTTTCCGGTACCAAATTGGCTGCTGGGAGGAGCTTTAATTTTAGGGGCAGTCACTTTTTTCTTGGAGGCGATGAAACAGAGAAAGAAGGAAGTTTAGGCTATTCCGAAAAATTCTTTCGCAGGCATTAGAAGCCACTTCCAAACAGGAATCACTATTATTCCTTCGAGTAAATCTTCTTGGTCCCAGGTAAGCAAAACCCCTTTTGGAGCTTGTGTTTCGGATAATGCAGCCTGCAATCCTTTGATTTCCCGATGGAGATTATCAGTGTTTAGTTCCCAACACACTTGTACCGCACCAATGATTCCTTCGTTCCATTTGACCACAAAATCACACTCCGAATCCTTATTTTGGAAATATTGGATTTCTTTGAAAGATCGTCGGAGATGGAGATAGACATAATTCTCAAGTTTTCTGCCCAAATCCTTGCTGAAGGAAAGTGAATTTGCAGCAGCCAAGGCAGGGTCAACGCAAAATGCTTTTTTTGGATTGGCCAACTGCTTGCGGATCGAAGGGGAATACATTGGTATCAAATCAAACAGGTAACTCTCCTCGAGGTAATCACAATAATCGATTACCGTCCTGACTGACTTTATCTCCAATAGGCTTCCTATTCGGGAATAGCTGAAGGGTTTGACCACATTGGAACATAGAAATACACCCAGTCGTATCAGCGAAGTTTCGTTAGTTATGTTTCGTCGGACAGCCACATCACGCGTAAGTATGTCTCGGAATAGAGTTCTCAAATAGTCTTGATCCTGAATGTGCAGAAACTCTGGAAATCCACCTAAATGGAAATAGCTTTCGAAGCTCTCCTCTCCTGGTGATAAGTTTTTGAAAAGCAAAAACTCATTGTAGCTAAAGGGGAATAATTCCATTTGTTTGTAGCGTCCAGTGAGACGAGTTCCCAGTTCTCGACTCAGCATGCTGGCATTCGAGCCTGTGATGTAGAGCTTTTTACCTTTTTCATGAAGGGATCTGGCAAATATTTCCCAACCTGCCACACTTTGGACTTCATCCAAGAGTATGGAGATTTTGCCCATTTCATCTCTGAGTCGTTCGAGTTTTGGAAAATCAACCGCCTCAAAATCCACTAATCTTGGGTCTTCAAAGTTCAGATAAAGTCCGGGCTCAGTGGAAGGTAGACTTTTGCGGATTAGAATGCTTTTTCCACATCGTCTCACCCCGCTCACAACCAAGATTTGGTTGGTTTGTAAAGGGACGGTCATTTCCCGGGAGATAAGCTGTTTTTGGAGGAAATTTCTGTCTTGTTCCTCAATTATCTGGGTAAGAAGATCTATTTGTATCATTTAAATCCTTGTAAATCAATGCAAATATAAAAGCTTGTATTTGAAATACAAGATATCTTGTGTTTCAAATACAAGCTTTTAACCGATAAATCATTCTAAGTATTTTCGGATATAGGTGTCCAGAAAGTAGGCCAAGTTTGGTAGTCCTTACCACTCAAAAAATGGTAAATAATCGAATATCTTGTAACAGAATAAGGGTAAATTCAGAGAATCTTGTCACAGAATAAGGGTAGATTTCTCCATTTCTTGTAACAGAATAAGGGTAAATAGGTAAGCCCTCCCTTTCTTGACTATTCCAATTCTTTTGAATTTTGTTGGGTTGCCCGATTTTTCAACCCCCTTTTCCTTTTATTTGTATCGGAATTTTTTCCAAACCAGCCTATTGACCTATGAGACAGCTACTCCTCAGACCCGGAGCAGAAGAATTGAATTACGAGATCCGTGGAATTGTAAAAAAAGCCCGCCAAATTGAAGCGCTTGGCTATGCCATGACCTGGGAAAACATCGGTGATCCCATCCAAAAGCATAATCACGTGCCGGATTGGATGAAAGCAATTATCGCCGAACTGCTTAAGGAAGACAAAACGTACGGTTATGCCGATTCCAAAGGAGTTCTGGAGACCCGTAAATTCCTCGCAGATCTTAACAATCAAAAAGGAGGAAGCCAAATCACTGCTGAAGACATTCTTTTTTTCAACGGGCTCGGTGATGCAATTGCGAAGTTGTACCAATTTCTAATTCCAACGGCTCGGATTATCGGCCCTTCGCCCGCCTATTCTACCCACAGTTCAGCGGAAGCTGCACATGCCAATACCGCTCCGATTACTTATAAGCTTGACCCGGACAACCAATGGCTGCCGGATATGGAGGATCTGTTCATGAAGGTGAAGTACAATCCGTCGATCGTCGGTATCCTGATTATCAATCCCGACAATCCCACAGGGATGGTCTATCCCAAGGAGGTTTTGGAAGGTTTCGTGAAGATTGCGGAGGAGTTTAACCTGTTGCTGATTGCTGACGAGATTTACCAAAACATCACCTATAACGGAATTAAAGCTGTGGCTTTGGCGGAAGTGATCGGAGATCGACCTGCAATTTCACTGAAAGGAATTTCAAAAGAATTCCCATGGCCGGGAGCTCGTTGTGGTTGGATGGAGTTTTACAATCGGGACTCTTCGAAAGAATTTGCAAAGCTTTGCCAAACGCTGGAAAATGCGAAAATGATCGAAGTTTGCTCCACTATTTTGCCTCAATTGGCAATCCCGAAAATCATGAGCCATCCTGAATATCATTCGTATCGTGAAAAAGCAAATGCTGAGATAGGCAAACGAAGCGATTGGATGCGAGAGATTTTGGGTGACATTCCTGGAATCAAATTCAATCCAACGCAAGGAGCATTTTACAATACCATTGTTTTTGATGAGAAATTATTGAATCCAAATCAAAGTTTACCCATCGAAGACGAAAAGTTGAAAAGCTTGCTGGATTCTTGGCTTAATGATTCGGAGATGCCTTTGGATAAGCGATTTGTGTATTATTTGTTAGCTTCTGAGCGGATTTGTGTGGTGCCGATTTCTTCATTTTGTTCGGATTTGAGAGGGTTCAGAGTGACACTTCTGGAAGAAAATGAGGAAGTGTTTAAGGATACATTTAGGAGACTTGGGAAGGCGATCGTCCAGTACCTTTCGTCGTAAAATGTAAGTAGTGAAAAGTGAATAATGAGTTTTGAAGGGACCACTTACAACTTACTGCTCACTACTCACAAATGCTCTCTGACCTTCAATTTCGGATCCGGAATCAGTTTTTCTTCTTCAACTACAGCGCCTTTCAAGGTGCTTAAATCCGGTTGACCGGCATTGACCCAAGCGGTATACCAAAAGTCAGCGATCATCTTGATGGAGCGCTTCATCTGCCGCTCAATCTGATGGTCTAAGGCTTGAGCATAGGCTTCTGTGAAATCTCTGGAATAAACCCGGACTGTAAGTCCATTCCGCTCCTCGTAGCTGTATTTCTGATCTTCCGGAAAGTTTTTGGTGAGTTCCCGCTCGATTCGCAATACACTGTCCACTTGACTGTGTGCATTTTCGACTGCATTCCAGAGTGCGAGTTGCGGTTTTTCCACATATTCTGCTTTTCCAACCCAAAGGGAATAGTTTTTTGCCATCAATTCCGGCACCCGACTTTCCCAAAAACCATGAATCCCTTCCTGTCCGGTCAATTGACCGTTATAATTTTTAGTGGTGTGGAGCGGGACATTGAGGTCTCCAATGTAATGTCCCAAGTCCGCTGAAAGTCTCAGGATTGCTTGGGAATTCTTTTGTTCAAAGGCTTTTGTCAGGCTGATCAGCGTGAGATAAGCGGACCAAGGTCCGATGCCGTTGGCCCTAAGAGAGTCCTCAGGAAATTTTTTCAGGGCTTCATGCCAGTATTTCGGTAAAATAAAAAGCGCACTGTCTCCGTAATGATCCAAATCAATGTAATGCTTTTCAGCTTCGCCTTTTACGACATATCGTCTACGGTCAGGATTGACTGCTTTTTCAGTAATAAACTGAATGTGAGGCTTGTAATAACCGATCATTTCGGGTGGGAGCGAGTAAACAGCCTGTTGATTGATCAGCGAATGTGCATAGAACCCCCAGTCCTCAAAACTTGGAAACCAAAAAAGAAAGCTAAAAGCCCACATCATAAAAATCTTCATTTTTGAAAATAGTCAAAAGATTTCTCTTATTCGAAGACAAAAGACCTATATTTACGTCCTGTTTTAGGCTTGGAGCCAAATATGTTATTTTAGAAAAAGATAACGCTAAAAGGAATGTTTCAAATTACTTTGGCAGAATTAATTATTTACAATAACTTTGCACTCCAATTCGGAATAGGGGAACGTAAAGATTTTATTTAAAAACAAGATATGGCAAATCACAAATCAGCTCTTAAAAGAATTCGTGCCAACGAAGCGAAGCGTTTGAGAAACAGATATCAGGCTAAGACCACTAGAACTTTCATCAAAAGATTGAAAGCTGCAACTGATAAAGTAGAAGCTACAGAGCTTTACAAGAAGGTTTCATCTATGTTGGACAAACTGGCAAAGAAGAATGTGATTCACAAAAACAACGCTAGTAACAAGAAATCAAGATTGGCTAAGTTCGTAAGCGCTTTGGCTTAATCTCTTAAAGACTATCCTACCTAAACCCTGTCAAAAGCAGGGTTTTTTTTATGCCTTTTTCTGATTAGTTTTAGTTACACTTTTTGTACAACCTTTTTTAAAGAACTGCTTATGAGTCAGGCTACTTCGATTAAAATATCCGAATTGGCAGAAGAAGACCGTCCTAGGGAAAAGCTATTGCTCAAGGGGAAATCATCGCTTTCAGACGCAGAATTAATCGCAATCCTGATTGGTTCGGGTACTCCTATGATCAGTGCCGTGGATCTTTCCCGAATGATTCTCCGTGAGGTCAGTTATGACCTTGCCTCCTTGGCAAAAATGTCCGTCAAAGACCTCATGAAGTTTAAAGGAATCGGTGAAGCAAAGGCGATTTCCATCGTGGCGGCAATGGAACTTGGGCGAAGACGTAAAGAACAAGAACCCCAGACACGGATTAAAATCACCAGTTCACGGGACATCTACGAGTTGATGAAGCCGGAACTTTACGATGAAATCGTGGAGCACTTTTACCTGATTTTACTGTCGAGATCAAATTATGTGATAAAAAAGCAACTCGTGAGTCAAGGCGGGACATCAGGAACCGTTGTGGATCCTAAAATTGTTTTTAAAATTGCACTTGAGCAGGTCTCTCAGTCCGTTATTTTAGTTCATAATCATCCCAGCGGCAATCTATCTCCTTCCGAACAGGACAAGCGATTGACCGAAAGATTGGTCAAAATTGGGCGAGAATTGGATTTACCTGTATTGGACCATGTAATTTTTGGAGATCGTGGCTATTTTAGCTTCGCCGATGAAGGCATACTCTAAATGAAAAAATCAAATTACATTTTACTCATTGCCGTTGGATTGGTGGTGATCACCGCTGTCGCCTACATGTTTACAGCGGCGGAAAGCCCCGAAGCCTATGTGGAGAAAATCGAAAAAGAGCGGGAGCGGCAGTTTAAGTTTATCCGGTTTAATATCGAATCACCATTGACTGAGGAGCAAAAACGAGGGTTTACCAAGTTGACCTTTTATGACATTAATCCTGCTTACAAAGTCAAAGCCCGTTTATTACCGATCGAAAACAAAAAAGTACGGGAAGTCCCTTTGACAGACGGTTCAAAGCAACGGTATATCGAACATTCCTTTGCCGAATTTGAATTAGGAGGAAGGACAAATAAATTGCTGTTACTCCAGGCGATGGACGAAGCGGACAAGCGGAATTTCTTTTTGGCTTTTGCTGATGCCACGAGTGCGGGAGAAACCTACGGCGGTGGGCGCTACCTGAATGTAAGGCAAGATGGTAAAAACAGTATCACACTGGACTTTAATCTTGCATACAATCCTTATTGCGCCTACAATCCCGACTATGCCTGTCCGATTCCTCCCAAAGAAAATCTTTTGGAGATTGCCTTGGAAGCAGGGGAGAAAAATTACAAAGAATAAGAAAGCCCGAAGCAATTCTTATAAATTTGCCAATCAGTTTTATGAAAGGTGCAAAAGCACCTTTTTTGTTGAAGATCAGGATCAGATTCCTGCAAGAAGAAATTTATGAAAATCTCGATTAATCGCTTAAAAAAATATATTTCTCTAACAGAAAGCCCAGAAGAAATCGCCGTATTGCTTACCCGCTCGGGTTTAGAAGTGGAAGCGGTTGAGGAATTTGTGTCTGTCCGTGGAGGCTTGGAAGGTGTGGTGATCGGGGAGGTTTTGACCTGCGAAAAACACCCGGATGCGGACAAACTCAGCCTTACTACTGTGGATATTGGTACGGGTACCCCTTCTCAGATTGTCTGCGGGGCTCCAAATGTGGCGTCTGGGCAAAAGGTAGTCGTAGCTACTGTAGGAGCAAAACTGTATCCAAGCGAAGGAGAGCCTTTTGAAATCAAAAAGGCTAAAATCCGTGGTCAAGCATCCGAAGGTATGATCTGCGCTGAGGACGAAATCGGTATTGGAACTTCCCATGCCGGCATTATGATTTTGAACACGGATCTACCAAATGGAACCCCGGCTTCCGAGTATTTTGAAGTTTCTCAGGATCATGTTTTGGAGATCGGCTTAACACCAAACCGTGCAGATGCGGCGTCTCATTTAGGAGTTGCCAGAGATTTGAAGGCTTTGCTAGGCCGCTCGGTCTACCTTCCTGAAGAGAATCCTTTGATTTCAGAAATATCCGGGCCGACAGTCACTGTGGAAGTTAAGAGTCCAGTGGATTGCCCACGCTATGCAGGAGTGGTGATGACGGACCTGAAGGTTGGGCCATCGCCTCAATGGCTTCAGAATTTTCTGAGATCCCTTGATTTGGAGCCGATAAATAATGTTGTGGACATCACCAATTTCATTTTGCATGATTTGGGACAGCCGCTCCACGCATTTGATGCGGATAAGATTTCCAGTGGAAAAATCATCGTAGGAAAGCTTCCAAAAGGAACACCTTTTGTCACGTTGGATGGGAAGGAGCGGAAACTCTCGGGGGAAGAGCTGATGATCTGTGATCCTACCGGGGGTATGTGTATTGCGGGAATTTTCGGAGGGAATCATTCTGGAGTTAGTGATCAGACGACATCCATTTTCTTGGAATCCGCCTATTTCTCTCCGGATGTAATCCGTAAGGGCTCGCAGTTTCATGGATTGAAAACGGATGCTTCCTTCCGATTTGAGCGGGGAACGGATCCGAATATGCCGGTTTATGCACTTAAGCGTGCAGTGGCTTTGCTGCAGGAAATTGCCGGAGGCAAAGTTGCTTCTGAAATCATCGATCTTTATCCAGATCCTGTTCAGGATTTTGTGATCGCTGTGAACTACGGCCATATAAATAGACTGATTGGGAAGAGAATCGCTCCTTCCGAAGTGAAGTCCATTTTGGAAAGTCTCGATATCAATGTTGAAAATGAAACCAACGACGGATTCACGGCAATCGTGAAGCCATATCGTGTCGATGTGACCCGAGAAGCTGATATTATAGAGGAAATATTAAGGATTTATGGCTTCCATCAAGTGGAGCTTTCCGAAAACCTCAAAACCGATTATTTGGCGGAACATCCAGTTAAAGATCTGAACAAGCTTCAGTACCGAATGACTGAGATGCTGGCCGGGCAGGGGTATTTTGAAATGATCACCAACAGCCTAACCAAACCGGTTTATGCCGAGAAATCAGGTTTTGTGGATTCGGCCGTAAATGTGGAAATATTCAACAAGCTCAGCGAGGATCTTGGCGTCATGCGTCAGACCCTGCTGTTCAATGGCCTGGAGGTATTGGCACATAATATCAATCGCAGACAGACTGATTTGAAGTGTTTCGAGTTTGGAACGGTCTATCAGAAAATAGCGGAAGGCTACAAAGAAGGAAGAAGGCTGGCAATTTTCCATTCGGGAAACCGTTCTTCTGAAAGTTGGATTGAACCTGAGAAGCCTTTCGGTTTTTCGGACCTCTATGCAACCGTAGAGCGAATTCTTGAGCGACTGAATATCGAGGTGGGACAAGTTTCAATGAATGAGTCAGCACCGTTTAGCTATGGTCTGACTTTGAAATTGGGAGAAAAGGTACTCGGAACAGTGGGCTTGGTCGATGAGAAAATTCTAAAGCTTGCTGAAGTTCGTCAGGACGTTTGGTTTGTTGAACTTGATTGGGATCTATTGACCAAAAAAGCATCAGGTTTGAAGAAATTTCAGGAAATCTCCAAGTTTCCCGAAGTCCGTCGAGATCTTTCTTTGGTCATTGACAAGGCTGTGACATATGATCAGGTGAAATCAGTAGCTGAGAAAGCGGGAGGGAAATTGGTCAGAAAGATCGGAGTTTTTGATGTGTATCAGGGGGATAAAATTGATTCGGGGAAAAAGGCCTATGCTTTGAGTTTCCACCTGCAGGATCAGGAAAATACCCTAACCGATAAGGTAATTGAGAAAACAATGAGTAAATTGATTCAGGCCTTCCAAGAACAGGTGGGAGCAATCATCAGAAGCTAAAAATGATTCACGAGGAACTGCAAAAATTGGAAAAACTGGCCGTACAGGTCAGTAAAAAACTGGAGTCGGTATCTGCTGAAAATGAGCTGTTAAAGGCTCGTTTGTCTCAGTTGGAGCAGGGGATTCAGGAAAAAGAGCAGGAAATCCATCATTTTAAAAATAAGATTAAAATTAGTAACATTGTGGACAACCGACCGGTGAATCCAGAGGATGCCACCGAAATGAGTGACTTAATCAATAATTATATACAAGAAATCGATCATTTGATCACATACCTTTCCGAATGATATGGAGACGCTGGCCATCAGAGTGAAAATCGGAGAAAGGGAATATCCTATGCGTGTAAAGCCTGAAGATGAGGCTAAAATAAGGCATGCCGGGAAGTTGATTAATGAAAAATTGAGGAAATATAAAGCCGAATTTGGTTTGGATGACTTTCAGGATTTGCTTGCCATGGTAGCTTTTGACTGCATGGTAGAGTCTCTCGAAACCAATGAGGTAAATGCTGAAGACAGCGAACATGTTCGTAAAAGTCTTTCCCATATTTCAGCTTTGTTGACAAAGGCTGTTTGATTATTGATATCCACTTGTTTCTGGGATTTTCGGAGCCGGAGAGGTAGTATAACTATATAAATACCTATGGCAGACGTACTATTTATCATCCTCGCAGCCCTGGTAGGGCTTGGTGGGGGTGCCGCATTGGCGGGATTTTTCATTAAAAATAAAAATGCGAAGTTGGAAGAAGAGACCCAAGTCAGGGTCAAGTCCATGCTTCGGGAGGCTGAGCTTACTGCAGAGACGATCAAGAAAGACAGAATACTGGAGGCTAAAGAAAAGTATCTGAAATTGAAGTCGGAGTTTGACGAGGAGATGAATAACAAGAAAAGTATCATCATCACCAACGAAAACAAAGTCAAGCAACTCCAGAGTCAAGTGTCCAAAGAGCAGGAAGCACTGAAAAGAAAAGAAGCCGAACTTGACAGCAAGAAGGAAAATCTGAGTGCCCAACTTCACTCGGTCCAAGTCAAAAAAGAAGAGCTTGACCGAATCACTAATCAGCGGATTGCCGATTTGGAAAAAATCGCCGGGCTGACCCGGGAAGAAGCCAAAGATCAGATCATTACAATGTTGACCGAAGAGGCACAATCCAAGGCATCCTCACAGATCAAAGACATCTTGGATGAGGCGAAATTGACCGCTACCAAACAGGCGAAAAAGATCGTTTTGGATACCATCCAGCGCACGGCGACGGAACATGCAGTGGAAAACTGTGTATCTGTCTTCAACATTGAAAGCGACGATATCAAAGGTAAAATCATCGGTCGGGAAGGAAGAAACATCCGGGCTCTGGAAGCGGCTACCGGTGTGGAAATCGTGGTGGATGATACGCCAGAAGCGATCATTATCTCCGGATTTGATCCGGTAAGAAGAGAGATCGCCAGACTTTCACTTCATAGATTGGTGCAGGATGGAAGAATCCACCCGGCACGAATTGAAGAAGTAGTTGCAAAAACCGAGAAAAATATCGAGGAAGAAATTGTTGAAATCGGTGAGCGTACCTGCATCGATTTGGGAATTCACGGGCTTCATCCCGAATTGATCCGGATGGTGGGACGGATGAGATTTCGATCTTCCTACGGACAGAACCTCCTTCAGCACTCCAGAGAAGTGGCCAAACTGGCCGCTACCATGGCTGCTGAAATGGGTCTCAACGCCAAGCTTGCCAAGCGTGCAGGATTACTTCACGATATCGGAAAAGTCTGGCCGGAAGAACAGGAATTGCCGCACGCCGTACTTGGAATGGAGTTGGCAAAACGCTACAAAGAACATCCCGAAATCTGCAATGCCATCGGTGCTCACCATGATGAGATCGAAATGACCTCTATGATATCCCCGATCGTTCAGGCCTGTGACGCGATATCAGGCTCAAGGCCGGGCGCACGTCGCGAAATCATGGATAGCTACATCAAGCGCCTCAAAGAGCTTGAAGAGCTTGCGCTTGCGTTTGACGGAGTGAACAAATGCTTTGCGATGCAGGCAGGTCGAGAACTTCGTATCCTTGTTGATGCGGACAATGTGGACGATCAAACTGCCGGTAAGCTTTCCTTTGATATTTCTCAAAAAATTGAAAAAGAAATGCAGTATCCTGGTCAAATCAAAGTGACTGTAATCCGTGAAATGAGAGCAGTCAACTACGCGAGATAAGGAACCATTTGCATAGCAAATCCATGGCAATTACCTTTAGGTAATTGCCATTTTTGTTTTCATGATGATTCGAAGTTATTACTTGTTGAAGCGAGCGAGATGGTGGATGGAGCAGGCTCGTTTTTTACTTTTTAAAAGGAAATTAAGTCAAGAAGACCTGACTTATCTGGAGAAGTATTTTTCATTTTTTAATCGATTGAATCCACAGCACAAAAAGGAGTTTTTGGAAAAACTCGAGATGGTCCTTTCTACAAAAAAATTTATACCGCGTGGAGGACTCTTAGAAGTGACAGCGGAAATGGAGCTTTTAATCAGTGCCACGATTGCCATGGTTACTTTTGGCTGGAAGCGACTCCGTTTGGCGCATTTTCATACCATTTTGGTGTATCCCAATGCCTACTACAGCACATCTAACAAAACATATCACCGAGGGGAAGTCAACCCCAAATTCGGACTGATAGTGATCTCTTGGCGTTGTTTTGTGGAAGGACTTTTGGATGAAAATGATGGAGTGAATCTTGGTATTCACGAAATAGCCCATGCGCTCAAACTTGCAAACCAAATTGACACAGATGGAGAAAAGGAATTTGAGCCTCAGGCATGGAAAACCTACAAAACCCTCGTTCCTGAGGAAATAGAGAAGGTGAAATCCGGGGAAAACGCTTTGTTCAGGGAAAATGCCGCGCTCAATGAACACGAGTTTTTTGCTGTGGCACTCGAGAATTTCTTCGAAAGACCCTGGGAGTTTTTCCGTTCTAGGCAGGAGTTGTACCTGGCTCTGGTGCGACTGATGAAATTGGACCCCCGGGTTTGGGCCAAAACTGAAATGAATTAATCCGAACTGAAAAACAAATTATAAACACATGAAATGCCCATGAGAATGGCTTCTCACACAGGGGGATGATTATTTAGGGTATTCCATGTGACAAATAAAAATCAAATTATAAACACATGAAATCGAGCCTGCCTGAGGCAGACAGGCATGACTAAAAAGTCACACACTGGGGTGATTATCGACCATGCGAAGATTCCATGTGACCGCTAAAAAACAATTATAAACACATGAAATTCGAACACTTTGCACTAAATGTCCCAAATGCCCAAGAAATGTCCATTTGGTACGAAGCTCACCTTGGATTGAAAGTGGTGAAAAAGATGACTGAAGCGCCATACATGACTTTTCTCGCAGATGACAGTGGTACGATACTGCTGGAAATCTACAGTAATCCCAAAGGTGAAACACTTGATTTCACCCGCTTTCATCCCTTGGCAGTTCATTTGGCTTTTGTATCAGAGGACCCTGCCAAAGATAAAGCCCGATTGATCAATGCAGGGGCAAGTGAAATGAGCGATGATATTTTGCCAGATAGTTCTCACCTGGTGATGCTCAGAGATCCTTGGGGAATTTGTATTCAGTTTTGCAAAAGATCAATACTCATGTTGAAAGACCATTAATCAAATTTCGGATTTGTGACCATTTTTTCTTTCTTTAAGCGAATATGAATGATGTTCTGGTATCGTTTGACGAGTTGGTTTCAACGCTCAAGCAGATTTTACTGAAGTTTGGTTTTGAGGAAAGCCGTGCGATTCGCTGCGCTACTCTTTTTGCGAAAACTGATCTGGATGGAGTCCGGTCTCACGGGGTCAACCGATTTCCGCTTTTCCTGGAATTTATAGAAAAGGGCTATGTCAAACCATCCCATTCACCAACAATACTGAGTAAAATCGGAATGTTTGAGCGCTGGGATGGTAATTTGGGGCCGGGAAATCTAAATGCACATTTTGCAATGGAGCGGGCTATCAGTCTTTCCAAGGAGTTTGGAATTGGTTGTGTCACCCTTGCCCAGACGAATCACTGGATGCGGGGAGGGAATTTTGGTTGGCAGGCAGTTGATGCCGGCTGCATTGGAATCTGCTTTACCAATACCAAACCCAATATGCCAACTTGGGGTGGAAGTGAGCCCATCCTTGGTAATAATCCGCTTGTAGTAGGGATTCCCAGGAAGGAATCTCCCGTGGTTCTGGATATGGCCATGTCGCAATTTGCGTATGGCCAAATGAGCCTGTTTGCGCAAAGAGGTCAGGAGTTGCCTTATGAGGGAGGTTTTGATCAGCAAGGAAAGCTGACAAAAGACCCAAAAGTGATTTTGGAAAATCACCTTGCCTTGCCCATGGGTCTGTGGAAAGGGGCAGGCCTTTCTTTGATGCTGGATTTGCTGGTGTCTATACTTTCAGGGGGAAACTCCACACATGAGGTTGACCACAATGGTGATGAATATGGTCTTTCTCAGGTTTTTATCTGCTTTGATCCAGTCAAGTTGGACTTGATGGAATGGATGGAGCAAAAGACTGATACCATCCTTGATAATCTTAAAAATTCTGCCGTTTTTGAAGGTGAAGCCGTTCGATTTCCCGGGGAAAAAGTATTGCAAATCCGTTCGAAAAATCTAAAAAGTGGAATTCCTGTCCAAGAATTCACTTGGGAAGAAATCCTTAAACAACTAGAAGTATGAAATTGAGCATGAACCTAGTAATATCACCCAGTGGGATAATTACAATAAATGCGAGATTCCTCCCGATAGCAATCGGGATGGCCTTTAAAAAACAATTATAATCACATGAATATCGGAATCATCGGAACAGGGTCAATCGTAGGCAAACACGCCCAGGCTATTGCCGAAATTGAAGGAGCGGAATTAGTGGCATTGTACAATCCCAATCCCGAAAGTGCTGCAAAAGCAAAAGCTCAATTTGGAATTTCCGTTTTTTCGGATTTGAATGAATTTCTGAGTTTGCCTGAGTTAGCTATTGTCTGCGTTTGTACCCCGAGCGGGATGCATTTGGAGCCGGCATTAGCGGCTGCGAAAGCGGGGAAACATCTTATGATCGAAAAGCCAATTGAAATCAATCTGGATAGAACTGACCAACTGATAGCCTGCTGCGAAGAAAACAGGGTTAAACTCGCTGTGATATTCCAAAACCGATTTACCGAGGATTACCAAAAACTGAAGAAGGCAGTTTCAGATGGTGTTTTTGGTCGACTCCTTATGGGGAATGCTTACGTCAATTGGTTTAGAGATTCTGCTTACTATTCCACCAGCAACTGGAAAGGCACATTGAAGGCGGACGGAGGAGGCGCATTGATTAACCAAGGTATTCATACAATTGATTTGCTTTTGGATCTGATGGGCGAGGTGAAAAGCGTCTTTGGGCAGGTTCAGACGACCTTGTATCCTATCGAAGGGGAGGATTTGGGAGCTGCCATTGTGAATTTCAAAAATGGAGCTTTGGGAAATATTACTTCAGCCACTGCACTTTATCCCGGATATTCGGAGCGGATTGAGATTTTTGGGACGGAAGGAAGTGCAATCCTGGAAGCTGGAAAACTAACGCAATGGAATGTAAAAGGAAGTTTTGAATCTGTAAAACCAACTGAAAATGCCGGTGGATCGGGGGCTTCGGATCCTACGGCGATAGGCCATCAATTGCACTTGGAGCAATGGAGATTATTTATTAATGCTATTAAGGAAAATTTAAATCCAGTCGTAGATGGTAAAACTGCCCGAAAATCAGTTGAGCTGATCCGGGCGATCTATTTTTCATCAAAGGAGGGAAAGCTCATTGAATTCCCTTTTTCTGATAAGACCTAGTGACTAGGGTTTTTTCCTTTTAGAATTCCTGATACCCGAAAACTGAATCTCGGGGAGTAAAGCGAGCCTAGGAAACGTACAAGAGTCCGAATTGTATTGTGTTAATGTGTTCATTTCATCAAAAAAATTGGTTTTAAATCGATTCCGTAATTTCTGAGGAATCTATGCGAGGAAAATCTAATATTGGTAGTCCCTTTTCTAATACAGTAAGCCCATGAATAAGACCATTACTCTTTTTGTTTTCATTCTACTTGCCGGGTTCTTGCCCATTTCCTGTTCTGGGCCGCTGGATGTCAAAATCATCAAATTGGGTCATGCACAAGTGGTCAATCATCCCGTTCACGAGGCCATGCTTTTTATGGCAGAGCAGGTGGAAAAGAAATCCGGAGGAAAAATCATCATGAAGGTGTACCCCAATCAGCAATTGGGTTCGGAGCGTGAGTTGATTGAGCTTTTGCAGATCGGGAGTCTGGGAATGACCAAGGTTTCTGCAGCTGCCTTGGAGGGATTTGCACCTACTATGCAGGTTTTTGGGATGCCTTATTTGTTTAGAGATGATGCGCATCAGCGCAAAGTCTTGGAAGGTGAGATCGGAAAGCAACTTTTGCTGGATGGAGAGGAGTTTTGGCTCCGTGGCCTGACCTATTACGATGCAGGAAAGCGGAGTTTTTATACCAAAAACAAACCGGTGGAAACACCGGCAGATCTCGCCGGACTCAAAGTCCGGGTAATGGAAAGCCCAACTGCTGCAAGTATGGTCAAAAGCTTTGGAAGTTCACCGACACCGGTATCCTATGGAGAACTGTACACAGCGCTGCAGCAGGGAATCGTGGATGCAGCCGAAAATAATCCCCCAAGTTTGTACACCTCTAAGCATTACGAGGTCTGCAAGTTTTACAGCTTGGATGAGCACACTGCGATACCCGATGTGGTCATCATCAGTACCAAAGTCTGGGAAAGACTTAGCCCGGAGGAGCAAAAGTGGGTTCAGGAAGCGGCTGACGAATCTGCAACCTATGAATATAAACTTTGGGCCGAATCCACTGCCGAATCCATGCGAGAGCTTGAAGCCGCAGGTGTCACCATTACTTATCCGGACAAAGAACCCTTCCGTAAGGCAGTGGAAAGTGTATATGAACAACTCAAGGTTCAGCAACCGGAGATCTATGCTATAGTCAGTGCAATCCGAGAAGTCAATTAACCCAAAACCCTGAAGCGAAAATGTTTTCCAACTACGCAAAATCCAAACTGGATCAGTTGATCGCCAATATGCTGGTCATCCTGATGGCCCTAATGGTACTGAATGTGACTTGGCAAGTGACTTCCCGCTACGTTTTCAAAGATCCGAGCTCATTTACGGATGAACTTTCCCGATACATGTTGATTTGGGTGGGGATGCTCGGTGCGGCCTATGTAGCCGGGAAAAACGAACACCTCGCCATCGATATTGTCCTAAATAGCCTCAGAGAAAAGCTTCAGAAGAAAGTACTGATCTTGGTCAGCCTTTTGGTTATGATTTTCGCTTTGACAGTGATGGTCATCGGGGGCTCAAATTTGGTTTACATTACATTCATTTTGGGACAAAAATCTGCGACACTTCAGATTCCTTTGGCCTATGTGTATGGCATCATTCCATTTAGCGGAATTTTGGTTTGTTATTATCAAGCGTTTACCATTGTTCATTTGACTCAATCTTTAAAATCAGCCGAATAATGGAAGTGATAAGCATATTAGTACTCGTTTTATCCTTTATATTTTTTCTTGGGATAGGGGTTCCGGTAGCTTGGAGTCTTGGACTTTCCAGCATGTTGACCTTGATGGTCACCGTGGCTACCATGCCTGCAATTACTACTGTAGCTCAGCGGATGGGGACGGGTTTGGACAGCTTCTCTTTGCTTGCAATCCCATTTTTCATCCTAGCAGGAGAGCTGATGAACCGCGGAGGTATAGCCAATCGATTGATAGAATTTGCAAAAGCACTCACGGGTCGACTTCCGGGTGGCTTGCTTCATGTCAATATCGTTGCGGCGATGCTGATGGGGGCCATTGCGGGATCTGCGGTGGCGGCAGCATCCTCTATGGGTGGGATTTTGGGTAAAAGAATGGAAAAAGAAGGCTATCCCAAAGAGTTGGGCGCGGCCGTAAACATTACTTCTTCCACGACGGGATTGATCATTCCCCCATCCAATGTGTTGATCGTTTATTCTTTGGCATCAGGAGGGGTTTCCGTTGCGGCTTTGTTTGTGGCGGGGTATTTACCGGGATTTTTGGTGGGATTGCTGCTGATGATCACGGCTGCGATTATGGTCAAAATCAAAAAACTTCCTGCCGGAGAAGTTTCTTCCCTTAAGTTGGTTCTGACTACGTTTTGGCGGGCAGTTCCAAGTCTTTTCCTCCTGATTGTAGTGATTGGGGGGATCATTGGAGGAGTCTTCACCGCAACTGAAGCATCGGCGATTGCAGTAGTCTATAGCTTAGTTCTCACCTTGATTTATCGAGAAATCGGATGGAAGGACCTCCCGTCCGTCTTGCTTAAATCAGCTGAAACTACTGCTGTGGTCATGCTTTTGATTGCTACTTCTATGGCTATGTCTTGGGTGATGTCCAGTGAGGAAATTCCTCAGCGCATCAGCAATGCCATGCTCTCGCTCAGTGATAATATCATCGTGATCCTGATACTGATAAATATCCTGCTGTTGTTTGTGGGTGTATTCATGGATATGACCCCGGCAGTATTGATCTTCACTCCGATATTTCTGCCTGTAGTGACCAATCTCGGTGTGGATCCGGTTCATTTTGGGATTATGATGGTACTTAACCTTTGTATTGGCTTGTGTACGCCGCCGGTAGGGTCGATTCTTTTTATTGGTGTGGGTATTGCACAGACGACTATTCAAAAAGTAATCAAACCACTCCTGCCGTTCTTCTTGGCAATGATTCTTGCTTTGATCTTGATTATGCTGTTTCCGGAGATTACGCTATGGTTGCCGAGACAATTTGGGTTGTAAAGTGAGACTAAAGACACAAGATGCAAGACACTAGAATTAAACTCAACTCCCACTTGGACAGCAATTTTATTTTGAAATCGAATCGCAATTAATGGGTGCAGTAGGAATTTTAGTAGCGTAAGGAGAGGGTTCTCGCAGGCTTTCCAAAGTCCAAATAAATCTAGAGTGCTATTTACGGAATTAAAATTTCTGATGAGTTTTCTGAGAAAAGCAAAAATCCGAAGCTGATAACTTCGGATTTTTGCTTTTATAAAGCATGAAACTCGCCTTTTCAATCGGAAGCTTTCGACATTGAAGACCTTCGAGGTTTGAAAAAAAACCTCAAAGGTCATCGTTCTGCCTACTGCGACTGAATACTGATTACTTTCTTTCCACTTCTCGCAGATTCTCCAGTTTCTTATTTCTCAGGAAGCCGTTGATGTCTTCGAAATGTTCCTTGACCCGCTTATTCCCAAATTCAAAAACTTTGGTCACCAAACCATCCAAGAAGTCCCGGTCGTGGGAAACGATCACCAAGGTGCCATCAAATGCCTTCAAGGCATCTTTGATAATGTCCTTGGTTTTCATGTCCAAATGGTTGGTCGGTTCATCGAGAATCAGCAGGTTGACCGGCTCAAGCAATAATTTGATCATCGCCAAGCGTGTTTTTTCTCCGCCGGAAAGTACCTTCACCTTTTTGTTGATTTCGTCTCCTTTAAACATGAACGCTCCCAATAGGTCCTTCACTTTTGTTCTGATTTCACCGACCGCAATCTGATCGATTGTTTCAAATATGGTTAAGCTTTCATCCAAAAGTGATGCTTGATTTTGAGCAAAATACCCAATCATGGCATTGTGGCCGAGTTCACATTTACCCTGAAATTCAATCTGACCCATGATGGCTTTCATCATAGTCGACTTACCTTCTCCGTTTTTTCCGACAAAAGCTACTTTCTGCCCACGTTCAATGGTCATGGATGAATTTTTGAAAACCACATGGTCTCCATAGCTTTTGCTCATGTCGTCCACGATTACCGGGTAATTTCCCGATCTCGGGGATGGAGGAAATCGGAGTTTCAAAGCAGAACTGTCTACCTCGTCCACTTCGATGAGCTCCATTTTCTCCAGCATTTTCACACGAGACTGAACCTGTAATGTCTTGGAATAAGTGCCCTTGAAGCGGTCGATAAATTCCTGAATATCTGCGATGGTTCGCTGTTGATCCTCGTAGTGTTTCTGTTGCTGCTCGCGACGTTCTTTTCGAAGCTCCAGATAATGACTGTACTTGGCTTTGTAGTCGTATATCCTGCCCATTGTGACTTCAATGGTACGGGTCGTAATGTTGTCTACAAAAGCCCTGTCGTGAGATATTACCACTACAGCTTTGGCCTTAGTCATCAAAAATTCCTCCAACCACTGAATGGATTCGATGTCCAAATGGTTGGTTGGTTCATCCAGCAGGATCAGATCAGGTTTTTGCAAAAGAATTTTAGCCAACTCAATTCGCATTCTCCATCCTCCAGAAAATTCCGAAGTCGAACGCGTGAAATCTGCCCGTTCGAAGCCCAATCCAAGCAGAACTTTCTCTACTTCCGCTTCATAATTCACCTCTTCGATGGCGTAAAACTTCTCGCTGAGTTCGGAGACACGTTCGATCAACTTGTAATAGTTGTCCGATTCATAGTCTGTTCTGACGGTAAGTTCTTCGTTGATTTTCTCGATTTCGGCCTTCATGTCCAGATAGCTTGCGAAGGCTTTTGCCGTCTCTTCCATCACCGAGCAATCGTCCGAAGTCAACAAGTGTTGTGGAAGATAGGCCACGACAAATCCTTTGGGAGCAGAAACAGACCCCGAAGAAGGCTTGCTTTGACCTGCGATGATCTTAAGAAGGGTGGATTTACCTGCGCCATTTTTACCCATCAAGGCAATTTTGTCGGTATCATTGATGGCAAAGGAAATATTGCTAAAAAGCGGAGTGCCGCCGTGCATGACGGTCACATTGTCAACTGAAATCATGAATCTTGGAATTGAAGATGCAAAGGTAGGAAATTGAAGATTGAAAAATTTGAAGATTGGGAAATTAGCTGATAGCCTATAGTCCATAGACCATAGCTTATAGACTCAGATTTTCTTCCAACTATGGTCTATAGACTATGGACAATGGACTTTAAAACTTAACTTCGCCCCATGCTTGTAATTGTCACCGGTGTCTCGGGAACGGGTAAAACCACCTTGGGATCGCTATTGGCCGAAAGGCTCAAACTACCTTTTTTCGACGCGGATCATTTTCATTCTGCGGAAAATATCGCCAAAATGAGTGCAGGTCATCCCCTCAATGATGAAGATCGAGTTCCCTGGCTTCAGGCTTTGGCGGATCGATTGGTAGCTTCGGAGCTTGAAGGTGGTGCCGTGTTGGCTTGTTCTGCTTTGAAAAATCCGTACCGGGAAAAGCTCAACGTTTCAGAAAATCTTCGATGGATTCACCTGATTGGATCGCGAGAGCTGATTTGGGAGCGGATGCTGGCGCGAAAAAACCATTACATGAAGGCCGGAATGCTGGATTCTCAGATTGCCACTTGGGAAAAACCACAGACCGGATTCGAACTTGATATTTCCGGGACTCCCGAAGAATTGCTCGAGGAGTCTCTTAATTACCTAAAAACTCAACCTATGAACATGAAAATGGGCGTGATCGGAATGGGCGTGATGGGCAAAAGCCTTGCGCTGAATTTAGCTGAAAAAGGCGTTCCCGTATCACTTTACAACCGATTTGTAGCTGGAAAAGAGGAAGGAATCGCTCAGAAAGTAGTCGATGAAAATCCTGAATTTTCCAATATGTTGGCATTTGAGGACTTGCAAAAATTTGTGGATTCACTCGAAAAGCCACGGCGGATTTTGATGATGATTCCTGCAGGCGCTGCGATTGACGCGCAGTTGGATACTTTGATTCCAATTCTTGAAAAAGATGACTTGGTCATTGATGGAGGTAATTCTTTTTACCTCGACTCGGATCGACGCGTAAACCGACTGAAAGAAGTAGGGATGCATTTCCTGCCAATGGGCGTATCGGGTGGTGAAGAAGGCGCTCGAAAAGGTCCTTCCATCATGCCCGGAGGAAATGCCGAGGGCTATGCAATGGTGGCCGATTTCTTGGGGAGAATTTCTGCTAAAGATAAAAACGGCAAACCCTGCGTGACGTACGTAGGGCCGGGCGGGTCGGGCCACTTTATTAAAATGGTACACAATTCCATAGAATATGGAGAAATGCAGGTTTTGGCGGAATTGACGCACTTGTTGAGATTTGGATTTGGTTGTACGCCTGAGCAAGTTTCTGAGATTTTCAGCGAATGGGGAAAGGGAGAGCTCAAGTCCTTCCTGCTTGAAATCACCGCTGATCTGCTTCTTTTTAAGGAAAACGGAGAGTTGCTTTTGGATAAAATCCTGGATCAGGCTGGCCAAAAAGGAACCGGAGCCTGGTCATTGACTACAGCATTGGAATACGGAATTCCATACAGTCCTTTGGCGGAATCGGTGAATGCACGCGGGGTTTCCGGAGAAAAGGTAATGCGGGTAGCTTTCTCCAAAACCTTCCAACATGAGTTTGTAAAAGTGGAGGGTTCGCTCGAAGAATGGCTTCCCAAAATCAAAGCGGCGTATTCTTTGTCCCGGATCATCAACCACGAGGTGGGATTCCGATTGATGAAAACTGTTTCTGATGCCAAAAATTGGGACTTGAACTTCAATGAGATTTCAAGAATCTGGACCAATGGTTGTATCATCCGTTCGGGCTTGATGGAGACGATTTCAGTGAA
Source organism: Algoriphagus sp. (assembly GCF_030694375.1). GTDB lineage: Bacteria > Bacteroidota > Bacteroidia > Cytophagales > Cyclobacteriaceae > Algoriphagus. The sequence continues at coordinate 355,182 of NZ_JAUXYL010000007.1, read as the reverse complement.
TTATGCGGATATCAAGCCGTTTTTCGAAATGACGGGGGTTAAAGATCAGGTGATCTCCGGAAGAAAGCCTTTGGCGGAATTGGTTGGGTTGGGACTGACTCACGGGTTTGCACTGCCGGTGATGAGTGCCGGAATTAATTATCTCTTGGGGAGAATCACTGCCGAATCCAGCGCATCTGTCATTCAGGCGCAGCGGGACTACTTCGGAGCGCATACCTATCAGCGGAAAGACGATCCCAGCGGGAAGTTTTACCACACGGAGTGGAGTTAAGATTTACGAAATATGAATTACGAGGGGCTGGAGAGATTCAGTCCTTTTTTTATTTCTCACAGATGGCTCAGATAAGCACAGATTTACCGCTTACTTTTCACCAATTACCATTTACAAGTTACTCTCAGGGCTATCGTGTCTTTGTAGCAAGAATTGCTCACAGATGCCACAGATCTTCACTGATTTCACCATTTACTTTTTACCACTCACCACTAACCTTTCACAAAAATCCTCCCGCTCTCTGTGGTGAAATCAAAATTTTCCATCATCGGATAGGTTTGCAAAAGGGAAAGGCCGAAATTATGTGACCAACCTAACCCTGATCGATATGAAAACCGCTAAAATTCTGTTTTGGCTCTTTTTTATGAGCTTTTTCAGCAGTTCTCTTCTTTTTTCCCAAGAGCTACTGATCAATCATGTCAACATCATCACCATGGAAAATGATATGGTGTTGGAGGATCACTCGATCTACGTGAAGGATGGAGTCATTATGGAAATTGCTCCCGAAGAAGAAATCAGCGTTGCTGGAATTCGCACTTTGGACGGACGGGGAATGTATATTTTTCCGGGTTTGGCTGAGTTTCATGCGCATATTCCACCCCCTGAACAGTTTGGTCCCGAATTTCAGGAGGAAGTGTTATGGCTGTACCTGGCAAATGGGGTGCTGAGAATTCGAAGTATGTTGGGGCATGAATCGCATTTGGCATTGAAGGCTAGAGTTGAAAGTGGTGAAATCAAAGGCCCTCGGATGTTTGTCTCAGGTCCTTCGCTTAACGGCACCTCTGTCACTGACCCCGAAGCAGGACGAGCGATGGTTAGAGCGCAAAAAGCTGCCGGCTACGATCATCTCAAGCTTCATCCCGGATTGGATACTCCAAAATTTTTGGCCATAGCTGACGAAGCTAAAAAGATAGGTATTTTCTATGGAGGTCACGTGTCGATGGATGTGGGCTTGGTGACTTCATTGACCAACGGCTACCGATCTGTGGAGCATATCGATGGCTACCTCGAAGCGATGATCACCGATAAGAGTAAACTTGACCCAACCAAATCAGGACCATTCAATATGCTTTCGGTAGGTGAAGTAGATAAAAATCTTTTGCCGGGATTGATCAAAATGACATTGGACAACAAAGCGTATGTCGCGCCCACCATGACACTATTTGAGCGATATTTTGGATATCAGCCTGCCTACGAATTGCGTCAGCAACCGGAAATGTTCTACTTGCCAGGTCAGCTCGTGACGCAATGGTTTAATACCAAGACTCAGTTGGAAAGTAGCGGTGTTTTGGCAGAGGAGAAAGTGAAACCTTACCTTGATTTTCGTAAGGCTCTTTTTCTGGAACTTCATCAAGCAGGTGTTCCCATGCTGATGAGTTCGGATTCCCCACAGGTTTTCAATGTGCCGGGATTTTCCATTCACCGGGAAATCGAATCCATGTCCGATGCCGGGATGTCAAACTATGAAATTTTAAAAACCGGATCGGTGAATTGTGCTGAATACTATGAGCAAGGAGGAGAGTGGGGAGTATTGAAGCCCGGTGCCGCGGCAGAGTTTGTGATGGTTCAAAAAAATCCGCTTGAAGATCTGACTACATTGGAGAAGCCACAGGCAATTATGATCGGAGGGAAGTTCATGCAGCGGGACGAACTTCAGCTGCAGATAAATCTGATTCGTCAAAAGTATATAAGACAATAGAAAGTGCGAAGTACGAAATTAGAAATACGAGGCTTGAAATACGAAGTATGATTTCGAGTGGCCAAATAGACTTGATGTACTTTCCTACTTTCCTACTTTCCAACCTTCTCACATTACAACTTTCCAACCCAAAACCATGAAATACCAAAACCTTTTAGGAATTTCGCTGACCGCTTTGTTGGCTATTTCCTGTTCCCAAAACCAAAAACCTATTAAAGAAGAAATCAATCTAATGATCAAAGCTGAACAAGTGGCTGAGCACAAAGGCCAACCCGTATTCCATTACGTCCTCGACAACGGAACCATGCAGGTGGAAATGTCAAACTATGGCGGACTCATCTCCAAAATCATCGCTCCAGATAAAAATGGCAATCTTGAAAATATTACCCTGACTTTGGATAGCATTTCGGAGTTCCTCACCAAGCCAAATCCTTTTTTTGGAGCAACTGCGGGTCGAGTAGCCAACCGAATTGCTGATGCCAAATTCAACCTTGATGGCACTGAGTACACCCTCGCCAAAACCAACGGGGATAATCACCTACACGGGGGAGTAGAAGGGTTCAACAAAAAAGTGTGGACTCCGGAGACCTACTCCAACGACTCTGTAGTCGGAGTCAAAATGACTTACCTCAGTGTGGATGGCGAAGAGGGATATCCGGGTAATTTAGAATCTACGCTTTGGATGGAACTCACTACTGATAATGTTCTTCGAATCCGATTTGAGGCCACAACTGATAAAAAGACAATCCTCAACCTGACCAACCACACCTACTTTAATCTAGGCGGAGCGAAAAGAGATGTGCAGGATCATGAATTTCAATTTTGGGCGGATGCATATACGCCGGTAGATGATGAGTTGATACCAATAGGAGAGGTGAAAGATGTGACGGGAACACCATTTGATTTCCGAACTCCTAAGATCTTGGGAGATCAAATTGCTGCCAATGCAGGCGGATTTGATCACAACATGGTGATGAAAATGGAAAAATCATCGGACATGAAGCATTTCGTCAAAGTGCGTCATGCCGAAAGTGGTCGTGTGATGGATATGTACTCGGACAACATGGGCGTGCAGTTCTATACCGGCAACTTTATTTCCAACTTTGCCGGAGCGGATGGAAAAATCTATGACAAACATTGGGGCTTTTGTCTGGAGTCCCAAAACTGGCCTGACGCCATCAATCACGACAACTTCCCCAGCCCAATTCTAAATCCAGGAGAGAAGTACACGCATAATATTGAGTATCGCTTTTCGGTAGAGAAGTAAAAAAGAATCCCTCCAAGGGACTTAAAGCCCTTGGAGGGTTTAATCTTTAATAAACCGTAGAAGCAGGGCTGAATGATGTACTCTCATTATAAAAACTGAATCCAAATCGAGGTAATAAACAATTCGGTAATTCCCTTCTGTTAATTCTCGGATTTGAGATATTGAAAATTCAGGAACTATTCTTCCTGATTCGGGAAAATTTTCAAGTTGATCAACCCTTTTGATCAATTTCTGGACTTGTTGATCTGCATAAAATTTAGAACCCTCTTTGATATAAGAATGAATGGTTTTAAGATCTTGGACTGCTAAATCAGACCAAAAAATGTTTACCATTTCTGAGCTAAATTTTTCAACTCCTCATGGGAAATAACTTTCCCTTCATTTACCTGTTCAAGGCCTTTTTCAACTTTTTCTATGAAAATCAAGCGTTCTATCAAAACTTCCAAGTCAAAGTTTTCAGGCATTTCCTGAATAGCCTCCAATGCTTTTTTCTTTTCCATACAGGAATTTACGAATTATTCTGAGAAAGGTCTTTCAGAATAGGGTGTGAAAATTTTACAAGATTGGCTTCAACTGCAAATTCTCTCCAATCGCTCGGATTACTTTTAGAATGGTTTCAAACTGAGGTTTGGAGTCTGGGGAGAGGGCTTTGTACAGGCTTGGACGGCTGAGTCCGGTTTGGTCAGCGATGCGGGACATTCCTATCGCCTTTGCCACATGGCCAAGCGCAACGATGATTTCTTGGGCATTTCCTTCTTCGAGTACGGTATTCAAGTATTCCTGAACCATTTCCACATCATCGAGGTATTCGGAAATGTCAAATTTTGAGGTATTCATATTAGTTTTCTTTGTATTGATTCCAGAGGGCCTTTGCTTTTTTTATGTCAGAATCTTGAGTGCTTTTGTCTCCACCAATTAGTAGTAAAATCAGTTTATCCCCTTGTTTCTTGAAGTATACTCTATAACCCGGTCCAAAGTGAACCCGCATTTCTTCAATTCCATCGCCCACTGAGCTAACGTCTCCGAGATTGCCAGATTCAATTCTTTGTAATCTCAGCAATATTTTAGCCTTGGCTTTTCTGTCATTCAGTTTTTTAAGCCACTTGTCGAATTCTGAGGTTTTCTCCAGAAGAAACATACGTAAATGTAATCACTTGGATACAAAAGTAAAATGCCTTAGCCTTTTTCTGTTTAAGGTTCTATTAATTCAAACTGTCCAGATTGCACAAATTCTTACAACTTGCCTAGCTCAATTCTGAATCCATGAAAAGTACACTCACAACATCAAATACTGATTCTCTATGGAGAAGTAAACAAAGAACCCAAGAGTTTTGTGGCTTTTGCAGCGTTTTGTTTTTTTTCAATTCAATTAGATTATTTTTTTCCAATTCATAACAGTTCTTAAATCCATTTCAAACTCTCCTTTTTGACCAAAAGAATAAGCCTTTTCATAGATAATGACATCTTCTTCAAAATTTATTGGAGATATAAATCCTTTACGTATAGTAGAAATCTTCGAAATTCGCATTTCTTTTAAATCAACAATAGTTAGGGAAGTAATCGGCCCTTCTTGATAATCAGTTGTAAGCCATTCCTGCAATGCCAAATACTTTGACTCTGGATGCCAAAGGTTGACAAATCCAAAAATTCGATTTTTAATTGGTTTTCCGTTTAATTCAAGAATATAGTATGAAGGCCCAAATCTTATGTCGCCCTCTAAAATAAAACTCAGTTTATGTTTACCATCCGGTGATCGGTATTTTGGAGTGTTATTCATAAGGAGATTTCTAAGATTCTAAAAATAAAAAGGATTTACAATAGATTAGCATTCGAAAAAAAGTTTGGCTACCAGCTCCTGCACCTCTTCAAATCCCTGATACCCACAAATCACCGCTTCGAAATCACTTGGATTTCCCAAATGCTTTAGGGCCAATGGATTTCCAAAATGGATCAAAAAACAAGGTTTACTTTTAGCCAATTCCTTAATTTCATCTAGCACAGTTTGCTCCATTCCAAACTGATTCAAGGGCTTGTGACTTGGGACAAACACCGTCAGGATTACTTTTTCCGCTTGTTCCACCGATGCAAATGGGATCTCCAATTTTTGAGCAAAATGACTTTTTCCCGAAGTAAAAAACTCCTGGTAACCCAACTTTCCTCCTTCTGCCAAGGCTTGAAGTTCTTTGGGTTTGATTTCACCCGAAATCACCGAAATATAATTCTCCGCCAAGTCCTTTTGTAGTTTGGAATGACGTTCCCAATCAAAAGTTGGAACATCAATTGGCCTAGTTTCCAACACTTCCAAGCGCTTTTTCAAATCCATCACTTTTTCAAAGACGGCATGCACTTCTGCATCTGAGCTGTTTTGAGCGATTTTTTCGATCCCTTCTTTTACATGATCTGAAAAACAAAGAATGTCATTTCCGGCAAGGAAAGCCTCCCATTCCAAGTCTCCAGGTTCGGGAAATAGGTTTGCTACAGCTTTCATATTCAGCGCATCGGAGATCACGAGGCCTTTGAAACCCATTTCTCCCTTCAGCAAATCGGTAATCAACTCCCGACTGATGCTGGCGGGAATGTCTTTTCCTCCGGTCAGTGCAGGCACGGCTAAGTGTCCTACCATGATCATTTCCACTCCGCGATCAATTCCATATTGGAAGGGGAAAAGTTCTTCAGTTTGGAGTTCGGCTTTGGTTTTATTTAAAATCGGTAAGCCCAAGTGTGAGTCCACCTCGGTGTCTCCGTGTCCGGGAAAATGTTTCAGACAAGCTCCTATTCCTGCCTTTTTCATTCCAGTATAGGCAGCAAATGAAAGCTTCGCAACGTTTTTGGCTTGATTTCCAAAAGAACGATAACCGATCACAGGATTATTTGGATTGGTATTCACATCTGCACAAGGAGCTAAATTCAGGTGAATACCGGAGCGCTTCATATCAAATCCCATTCGATAGCCGACTTCTTTGATCTGCGTTTCAGCATCATTTTTTAATGCGCCAAGGGTAATCGCAAAAGGATATTGTGGTGTTTTCTCAACCCGCATCGCCAAGCCATATTCCCCGTCGATACTTATTAGAAGTGGGACCTTGGAAATTGTTTGGTAACGGTTGATCAGCCCGATCATTTTCTCAAAAGTCCCAGTGACTTCGAGAACTTCAGCCCGTTTTTCAAAGTTGGCTGCGGCTGAATGCCGGCTGTGAAAAAAAGTCAAACCTCCGATTTCCTGCTCTTGAATCAGCTTTTCAATGGCTTGGTGGTTTTCCTCGGTATCGTGAATAAACGCCGCAGGAGAGAAGCATTGGGCGATTTTTTGTTTCCTATTCATTTTGTCTTGTCGATTTTCACTTCGCTATTCATTATTCGGCGTTCGACATTCATTATTTGAAAAATATCTAATTATGAACGCTCAATATCGAATGTGGAACGAGATTGCCAACAGAAGTATCTTCACTTCTGTGTTTTACTATATTTTATTGAAGTTCGTGGAGACACGAACTTCGGCTGCGAGTTGCACTTTCCTATATCTTATTCAGCGTTCGATATTCATTATTAAAATTTCGAATATCGAATGCTGAACATCGAATGTCGAAGTTTTAAAATTCTCACTTTAGCTTTCTAACTTCCTGCCAAATTCCCTCGGATACTTCACCAAATAAGCCATCACAAATCCCGGAATCGTTGCTAAGACCACCCAAACAAAGAATCCCGGATAGCCCAACCACTGCTGCATGTAGCCACTCAGCATTCCCGGTAGCATCATTCCCATGGCCATAAATCCGGTGGCAAGCGCATAATGGGCAGTTTTGAAAAGTCCTTCAGCCAAATAAATCAAGAAGACCATGTATGCAGCAAAGCCAAATCCATAACCCAGTTGCTCAATCAAGACCACCCCTCCGGCAAATACCATACTTTCGGGTTGAAGCCACGCGAGAAAAACGTATCCAATATTCGGGACATTAATCGCTATCACCATAGGCATCATCCACTTGCCCAGTCCGTCTCGGGAAATCAAAATTCCTCCCAAAATCCCTCCTGCCAAAAGTGAAATTACCCCAAGCGTACCATAAAGAAACCCAACATCTGTCACACTTAATCCCAAGCCACCTTCTGTACGTTCATCCAAAAAGAAAGGGGAGGCCATCTTCACCAGTTGAGATTCACCAAGGCGATAGAGGAGAACAAAGCCGAGTGACAACCCAATATTTTTCTTGGTGAAAAAGGTCGAAAATACTTTTCCAAAACTAGGTTGATCAGCTCTTGCTACGCGCTCTTCGATGACATTTGGTGTAGTGAAATAGTTAACCAGCGTTAGCGTCAGCATTAATCCTGCTACAATGATCATCGTCCAGGACCAGGCTTTCGCCGGATCGCCAAAGTGAGTCTCCAGATTTCCAGCGATAATGACGATCAATCCCTGTCCGGTGATCATCCCAACCCGGTAGAATGTACTTCGCATGCCCACGAAAAAGCTCTGCTGATCAGGCTTCAGCGCAATGAGGTACATGCCATCCGAAGCAATGTCATTGGTGGCAGAAGCAAAAGCGCCCATCCAAAAAAAGGCGAGCGTGATGATGAAGAAATGGGAGGTTCCGGTGGTCAATCCCACTCCCAAAAAAGCCAGGGCCAAGATCAACTGCATGCTGAGAAACCACTTCTTTTTGTTGCCGAAAAGCTCCAAAATCGGGCTCCAGATGGGTTTGATCACCCAAGGCAAATACAGAAATGACGTGTAAAGCCCGATGTCGGCATTGGATACGCCGAGACTTTTGTACATGATTACCGAAACAGTAATAATGATGACATAAGGGACGGACTCGGTGAGGTAAAGTGATGGAACCCAAAACCAAGGGTTTTTCGTGGAGGTTTGGGTCATATTTTACGCAGTAAGTTTTCATAAACACTGACTTCAGAGCCATCGATCGTTTTTGCGCCCACGGCTTTTTCATAAAATTCCGCCGGACCAACTCCCCCAATGATCGCATACGCGTAGCCCATTTCCTTTAGGGATAATAGAGATTTAATCAATAAAACTTTTCCAATTCCTTTACCTCTTTCGGATTCTAAAGTGCCAGTTGGCCCGAAGAAATTCCGAGCTGTACTTTCGTAGCAGGCAAAGCCCAAAATTTGATTTCCTCGCTGTGCAATCCAGCAAGATACCGGCTGCCGCGAAAAAGCAACTTCTACTTCCGATTGCCAATAGGTTCCAAACTGCTCCATGACCCATTCGCTTACCAAATGTTTTTCGGGAGCAATTGCCCTCCGGAAAATAATTTTTTCCTTTTCCAGAAGCTTCTTTTCAATTTCCGAAACATCGGGAAGTTCTATCAGGCGAACGAGCATGTCTTTCATGGGCGGGTGGATTTTGGGGTTTGGAATACCTGAGTTTGCACAATTCTTCCGTAATGATCAATCCACCGAATGGCTAAATACTCAGTGTTCAGGCTGGGTACTTCTAAATACCGGACTCGCGATCCCCCGACCCAAGCGGTATGGATGGTGGCTTCATGAAGTGTATTGAGATCGCTTCCACCTTGGACCATTGCATAGCGAATGGCTGGATCAAGTGGCTTTTCGAGGTTGATTTGAGTTTTGTCCGTTGTCGTTTTTACATCATATACTACCGGGATTTCGATGATTGCCGCGGACTTGGGTTCAAAGGAAGGAGGCAGGGTTGGTTTGTCGTAGACTTCTTTTTTGAGCAATTCTGCAATATCCTGATTTTTGACATAGATGGATTTTGCCGAAAAAAATGCGTTGCCATGAATCTGAGGTAAAGTCCGGGCATAATTGACCTGCGTGTTGAGTTCGGATGGGATTTTCCAAGCCTCATCGGAGTCGTCTCGTATTTTATACGGGCCGTTTCCGATGTAAATATTGGTGTTATAACTGTTGTTGGACCACCAGTCTGCCAGTTTACGGTATGAAGCCAATCGGTGCTCCATGCTCCAATAGAGTTGGGGGATGAGGTAATCGATCCAGCCGTTTTTCATCCAAAGCAGTACATCTGCAAAAAGATCGTCGTAATTGGTCTGCCCGGCACGGGTAGGAGATCCTTTGGGATCTTTGTCCTGATTTCTCCAGACTCCAAAAGGCGAAATCCCAAATTGCACCCAGGGTTTTTGGCTTTTGATAGTTTGATTTAAGGCGAAAATCAACTCGTTCACATTTTGCCTTCTCCAGTCTTCCCGGGATTGCCCAGGTTTTTTGTATTTGTCGTAGGAAGCCTTATCTGGAAATTCCTGTTTGGGTTCCCGATAGGGATAGAAATAATCATCAAAGTGAATGGCGTCCACATCGTAATTGGTAACCACTTCATTGATGATCGCCAATAATTGATTTTTCACCTCAGGAAGTCCGGGGTCATAATACCATTTGCTACCGTATTTCAGCATCCAATTTCGATGCTTGTTGAAGTCATGCTCGGGGCTGAGTTCCTCCGTATTGAGGGTCATGGTAGCGCGATAGGGATTGAGCCAGGCGTGAAATTCAAGACCCCGATCATGGGCAGACTTGATCATCCAAGTCAGTGGATTTTCTTGGGTTTTTGGGGCTTGAGCCTGTTTTCCGGTTAGATATTTTGACCAGGGAGCCAGGTTGCTTGGATAAAAGGCGTCACCTGCAGTACGAACCTGAACAATCACAGCATTGAAGTTCAATGATTTGTAGTAGTCCAGAAGTGCAATGAATTCCCGTTTTTGTTTTTCCCATGGATCAGTGGAAGATATCGGCCAGTCTATATTGGCTACAGTAGCGATCCATACGCCGCGGAATTCTCGGGGAATATCCGGCATGCGATAGGCCAGCGGCCTCAGGGCTACAGCAGGCTGGGGTAGTGTTTTGGAAGGTAGCGTTTCGCTGGTTTTTGAAGGGAATGTGGAGGCTGGACTACTCGGTCTCGGAGATTGAGCGACAGGTTTTTTGGTTTTGCATGCTGCAAAAAGAAGAATGGAAATCAGAAAAAGGGAAAGGTATTTCAGAAGGGAATTCATTGAGGTAATTATAGCTGAGGGACAGGTTTTAGGTTGAGATCGGAAAGTTTTTTACGAAGCTGGTTCATGAATTTATCTCCCGGGTCAGATTTGACAGTTCGGTAGTTTGGGTCATTTTCTTTCCAGAGGTTCGTATTTTGAAAATTTTGATATTCATGATGTCCGATGACATAGTCGATGGGATATTTCCGTTTGAGATGTCGAATCAATAATTCATTTGCCTTCAGTTGGGCTTTGGTCAATGGCATATCATCGCCGCCGATGTTTTCAATTCCGATTGCCAGATAGTTTAAGCCAATTACGTGCCGAGCAAAGGTGGTGTCCGGTAAAAGTCTGAAAATCGTCCCATCCCGGTCAATTAAAAACTGGCTGGAAACATTCAGATTACTCGCCCCCGTCAAGTCCGCTCGACCTCCCAAAGTTGGGGGATTAAAGACATCAAAAGTCACTTCGACAGTTTTTATAGCCGTCCAATGGACGACCACCATTTGAGGCTCGATTGTAGCGGTAGATTTGTCCAGTCCATGACGGTCTTTGAGGTATTGGAGGGAAAGCTGCTCCCGCTCCGCATTCCAGGTGATGGGTTTGTCGAAAATCCGAAAAGTAGATTGACTTGTTGCACAGGAAATTTGGAGTAATGCAAAAGCCAAAATGAAAGAAATCTTGAGGAGTTTGATTTGCATTTCTTTAGAGTTTGGGAGGTCTGTAATCTTCAGGCTAAACTAGGCAGAAAACCTAAAAATGTAACCTTGGGAGCCAATCAAGTTTGGTTTAATGCGAATCCAAGCAAGGTTCCAAGAATTCTTTTATCGGGTGATGAAATTGTTATAGCAAATTCAATTATCACTATCGTATTATCAATCCCAAGAACTCCGAAGGGGTGAAATTATTAATCCCCCGGATGATATACCCGCTTTGCATTTTTTAATACTTCCTCCTTATCCAAGGTCATCTTTTTTAGATCGCGGCTGATAAACCGCTCCATTTGATCTGCAAAATGCGGGCTGTCGGCACGATTGCTTGCGCCATAGACATTGATGGATTCGATGATCGGCAGACCGTCCCCAAACTTGACCATCAGGATATAGGACTCACCTTGTGTTGCTTTTCGCATTCCATTTTCCCAGGGTGTGGATCGGATGGTGGTCAAGACATCATCGATGCCCCAAATCGGTAAAATCTTGTCGCCGCGTATCAACTTTTGATATTCCCCTAAGCCAATCAGTTCTTTTCCAAAATGGGTTTCAAAGTGCGCTTTTGCTTCGCGAATTCCTTTTACAGCCTCTGCTGTTGTCAATTTGGTGTCAATGCTTTTTCCTGCCTTTGCAAACTCTTTTCCCCAATAGTAATAGCTGAACGCAAAAATCGCTGCCCCCTCACTCTCGATGTTTGCTTCTCGGTTCCAGTTGTTCAAAGCACTGATTTGTTTTTCTATATCCGGAAATTGGGAGGCATCCAAGCTGAAAAGTGCCTTCATGTCTGTTCGGAAAGCCAAGTCAGAAGGCAAGGATTGGTCAAATTTGATTCGCTCAAACTGCTCCCAACTGATTTGGCCCAAATCCGGCATCAGCTCTCGAAATCGGGTAGATCGATTATTGTCCCGAAGGTCAAATCCCATTTCAGAAGGGTATTGGTCAGGCGATAAATTGTCAGAATAGGCAGATGCTTTAAATGGCGAATGATTGGTATTGTACAGGTAGCCTGAGCGTGGATTTACCTGTTGGGGAAGGTCAGCGAAAGAATGAAATTCGGTCCAGAGTGTCTTTTTAGTATTTCCCTGGACAGTGCCGGAATAGTCAAACCCCGGTGTTCTTTTTGGTAAAAGGGCGTTGCTGACGTAGAAAATGGTATCGTATTTATCCGAGTAGACGGTGTTGAAATTGCTGAGCTGCATGGCGCTCATGGCAGTTTTCCATTCTGAAAAATTTTTGGATTTATTCATTTTCCACCATTGCTCGGCTGCGCCGATCCGCTCCAAAGCGCCCAATCGAATGGCAAAAGTGCCTTGTTCTGTGACAAGGGTAGGACCATAAATACTTTTCCAAACCTTTTTCGGGACTGGTATGGTAATCAGATCCCAAAGTTTGACTTTCAGCCAAACGGTCCTTTCTTCCAATTCCAGCCATTCTCCATCGACAGCATATTTATTCTGATTTTCAGGATTGATTTCCAGTTGGTAGATATCCAAAAAGTCAGGTGAGTTAACCGTATGCGCCCAACCTAAGTACTCATTTACGCCATGGAAAATCATCGCGCCCCCGGGGAAAAGTCCTCCCAGTGCATTCCATCCTTCATCTGAGTGTAAATGGGCTTCATACCAAGCTACCGGGCCTTCCAAGGGTTGATGGGAGTTGATGGCCAGGAAAGCTTCGCCTGTATCAGTACGTGAAGGATGAATAGCGATTGCATTTGAGCCTTTTGGCTGAGGGTCTTCAGGAATAAGCTCCACTTTTCCACTCACAATCGCCTGAACAGCCCGATCGGCACCTGACATTTGAGCAAGTGACAGAATATAAGCAGAGGCTATTTCTTTGGGGCTTATTGGAAAAGCAGGTTGGTAAAGCACCTGTCCGGGGTGGGCATAAGCATAATCATTAAGCCCTGCGGCATAGCCTTCCAGGACTTTTTTGAATTCAGATGAAAAGGTTTCATCGTATTTTTCTTTCGCTATTTTATTTGTTTCCAACAGGTTAACAAAGAAGTCAATTCCTACGCCTTCTTCTCCAAATACTCGTCCTGCCAAGCCTTTGCCAGCCAAAACTGTTTTTTGAATCGTTTCAAAATCATCTTCAGCATGCGCCCAAGCAAGCCCATAAGCAACATCTGCATCTGTTTTGCCAAAAATATGAGGTACCCCAAACTCATCTCTTGCAATTTCTACCCGGGTAGTATCCCAATCAGATGATTTGTGTACAAAGTTGCAGCCTGAAAGGAGTAGAACTGAAAGCAAAAGGCATATTAATAAAAAATTTCCTGAGCTGAATTTGATTGACATAGAGGGTATAAATTCGTTTTCCAACCAAGATTAATAAAAAAGCCGACCATTTGGTCGGCTTCGGGGGTGATTAAACACTTTTCTCCATCCTTTTTTGGATATCAGCATTTAGTTATCTGAACTCATAATCAACTCCACTCACCTGAGTCAGTAAGGTAGCCGGGGCATCAAGCGCTTCGGCTGATTTAGGAGGAGTCGGGGTAACCGGGGAGTTTTCTCCGAGGTAATTTTTCATCGCTTGATGTAGGGTAAATGCCGTGTTTTGAGTGTCTTTTACTCCTCTGAATCGACAAAGCATGTCGTCCGGATCTCCATCACGTTCACAGGCGCAGATTTTATAGACTTTTTCTAGGTCAAGGGGCAGGCCATGAACCATCGCAGACTGAACGCGTTTCCCCTCTTCGCCAAAAGCATTAAACTTCACTTCCATTCCCTTGAACTTGATCACCCAACCACCAAATCGCTTCGAAGCATCTGCGGCGAATACGTTATTCAGCTCACGTTCTAGCCACTCTTGAATCTGTTTTCCGGTCACTTTCCCTGTCCGGATGGTACTGTCTACAGGAAGCATGTCAAAAATAAATCCGTTTGTGATTGGGATATTTCCTGTGTGATCCGGTGTGGATCGCGGAGGACAGAAACGGAAACCATTGGAAAGTACGATGTCTACATCCGGCACTTGCCAATCGATGGCGTCCAGGATCATTGTGTCAATTGTGTTTTCAATTACGAAATAGCGAAATAATGGTATGGTCGAATAGCCTACCACTTTTTGGATGTCCTCCAGGTACGGACCCTCATATTGAGCGATAATCTCCTTCATCTTAGGAGACTCAGGGTATTTTTTGGAATCGACTTCCATGAGTTCATAGGTATCGGACACTACCTTTCCATCTTTGATTTTCAGTTCCAGCTTTCCGACGAAAGAGCCAAAAGCTCCCGGTTCCACCACTTTGGCGTATTTGGCTTGGATCGGGACTCTCACCCGCTCATGGGTGTCGCCTCCCAGTATGTAATCCACTCCTTCGCAGGCTGGATGATTAGCTAGGTGGATTTGTTGAGATAGCCCCAAATGGGCAACTATTGCTACAAAAGCACATTTTTCCTGATTTCTTAGCACATCCACATAGTGAGCGAGGTTTTCCTCAGGTTTGGTGTAGATGATGCCTTTACTGTAGTTAGGGGATTGTCGAAGTGGCACCAAATGATCGGTGTAACCCAAGAAGCCAATTTTTATTCCGTTTACAGCCCAAATGTGGTAGGGAGGAAATATCAATTCACCTTTTTTGCCTTCACCCAAGTCATGATACATATTGGCACAGACCTTTGGTGCGCTCAATGAACCAAGAAGGTGCTGCATCGATTTTTTATAGTAGATCACTTCCCAGTTGCCCGGAAGGTAAAGGTCGTAATCCAAGGCGTTGAGAATAGGAACCATAGCCTCCCCAGTAGTTTTTACCGAAAGCTCCGAACCCTGAAACATATCTCCGGTATCCATAAGGAAGCTGTGTTGCATTTTTTTTCGCTTCTGATCCAGGAAAGTCTTAAGGTGCGCGTAGCCGCCGGTTTTCCGATAGACAGCCTTTCCATTTTCCCAAAAGAGCTCATCGTGTGCATGAATTTGACAATGCACATCGGTAGTTTGGAGGATGTTGAGGGTAAAAGAAGTGGAAGGGTTTTCCGGATTATTAATTTCGGAAGATGGAGTCCCAGAGGCGATTCCTACCAATCCGGTGCTTGCACCTAAGGCGCCGATTTGGGCAATAAATTTTCTCCTGGAGGATTTCATAAACTTACTTTTGGGCGTATTGATTTTGTTTCTATTTGATTTAGAAAGGATAATACCTTTCCAATCTGCGGGAAAATTAGAAATCCTTTTGCCCAAGACTTGGTGATAGGTGTCACAAAAGGCAGTAAAAAAAAGGAAGCCCCAGTCTCTGAAGCTTCCTTAAATTCAGATAAAATTAAGAGCTGACTATTTTGAGGAGGTAAACTTGACTACCTGATTTTTTATGGGATCGATCGTTTTTAAGTAAGCATAAATAGCCTTGAGATCCGCTTCTTTCATTCCTGAATACATGGTCCAAGGCATAATGGTGTTGAATTCACCCGGAGCAACTTTCGGGTTTACATAGGAAGAATCAGCGTATTGCGTAAATCTACCAACAAACATTTCCTCGGTCCAATTGCCGATGCCAGTTTCTGTATCTTGAGTGATATTGGATGAGATTACTATCGAACCGTCAGGAAATGGAAAACTTCTCCCTCCTGAAAATTTCACATCCTGTAGGATCATTCCTTGTGGACTTACTTGGGTGTGGCATTCCACACAACCAGAAGCATTGACAAGGTACCCGCCATAAGCTACTTGGTCGCTTGAGGCTGGTTTTTTGGTAGGAGAGGCATTGGTAGGAATAGTTCTCAAAATCAAATTAACGGGAAAGTCAGGTTTTGAATCTGGGATTTCTGTTGGTATTTCAGGTAATGATCTCACATATGCAATGATGTCATAAATATCCTCCGGGTCCATTTTTCCATAGTACATATAGGGCATCAAGGGAAACATCGGTCGCCCGTCATTTGTCACTCCAGTAGTAATCAGACGATACAGTTCTCCATCTGTGTAATCTGAAATCCCGTGAGGTGTGATGTTTTTTGCAAAAAACACACCGGGGAGTCCCATGCTATGGTCAAATCGATCGCCACCTGCACCCAAAGTTCCCGGCCTAGGAGGTCCGGAAAATTCAGAAAAGTCGCGAGTTGAATGGCAATCCATGCAGACGGTAACGTGATTTGCCAAGTAGGCACCTCTTTCGATTCGATCGGGAGTATATTCAATGCTGAGTTCTGGTGCAGGATCCACTTTGGGAAAGCCAAGTTGCAGAAATGCCAATACGCAAATCAAGATCAGAATTACTGCGCCTATCAGGTAGGCAGCGATTTTCAAAAGTTTTTTCATAGTGTTTTTAGGTTGGGTTACGAAAAATAATAAAAATACAATTGCCTGAAAATTAATTGATTACTAAAATAAAGTGAGCGGTGTGAAATTTCAATTTTATTCCAATTAGAAAATACAACTTTGGAAGATTATTCTAAGGTGGTTCAATAGAATAATGGACAATTCAAATCAGAACAATTAGTATTTTGCCAAAAAAACAAGCCTTACATGAACAAGTACTTAATCCTACTACTATTGCTTTTTTCATTTTCGCCCCTTTTCGGGCAAGATGAAGTCCTGAAAAAGCTCGATTCCAAAGCTGACTTTTATGGTGATATCGCCCGGCAGATCTGGGCTAATCCTGAGTTGGGATATTTGGAAACAAAGAGCTCTGCACTTTTGCAAAAGACGCTGAAGGACGCCGGATTCAAAGTGACAGCAGGCGTTGCGGAAATTCCTACAGCCTTCGTGGCAGAATATGGTTCAGGCAAGCCTGTCATCGGGATCATGGCTGAATTCGATGCACTTCCGGGCGTTTCTCAAGAGGCTTCTCCTTTTCGCAAGCCGATTGTAGAAGGTGGCGCGGGACATGCGTGTGGTCACCACCTTTTTGGAGCAGCCTCTGTTGCAGCCGGTATTTCGGTGATGGATTGGATGAAAGAAAATAACATCAAAGGAACATTAAGGGTCTATGGGACTCCTGCTGAAGAAGGCGGTGGAGGAAAAGTGTACATGGCTCGTGCTGGTTTGATCAAAGACGTAGACGTGATGATGCACTGGCACCCCGGATCTCAAAATGCTGCCGGAGCAACCTCATCTTTAGCGAATATTTCGACCAAATTCAGATTTTACGGGGAAGCTTCTCATGCTGCTGCAGCACCTGAGCGCGGGAAATCAGCTCTCGATGCAGTGGAAGCTATGAATTTCATGGTAAATCTGATGCGTGAACACGTGCCGATGGAGACTAGAATGCACTATGTGATTACCCGTGGTGGTGAAGCTCCCAACGTGGTTCCTGCTTTTGCTGAATCTTACCATTATGTAAGACATCCGGATGCGCTGGTAGTTCAGGAGATTTTTGCCAGAATGGTGAAAACGGCTGAAGGTGCTGCTTTAGGCACTCAAACCCGGATGGAATATGAAGTCATTAATGGAGTCTATAACCTCCTTCCCAATGAGACACTCGCCCGAATCATGCATAAAAATCTGGAGACAATCGGAGGCGTAAATTACTCTCCTGAGGAAAGAAAATTTGCGGAGGACATCATTAAAACCTATCCTGCAGGTGTCAAATCCAGTCCGGAAGATGCTGCAAAAATTACCCCCTTTATCGTGAGTGAAGAGGGTGGAGGCGGTTCCACTGACGTGGGTGATATCAGCTGGCTAGTTCCAACGGTAGGTCTAGGTACAGCAACTTGGGTTCCGGGCACTTCTGCTCATACCTGGCAGGCAGTGGCCGCCGGAGGAATGAGTATCGGGCAAAAAGGAATGATGGTCGCTGCCAAGACACTTACCTTGACTGCGATGGATATTTTCAAAGATCCATCCGTTACAGGCAAAGCGCTGGAGGAATTGAACCGAAGAAGAGGAGCTGATTTTGAATATAAAGCATTGGTGGGTGACCGAAAGGCACCATTGGATTACAGAAAATAACAGCTCTGGAAAATTGACCTGAAAGGCCGGAGATTCCGTTGGTGGAATTCCGGCCTTTTTTTGTTTGGACTTTTTCAAAAAAATTTAACTTGTAGGCACGCTTTCGCCCAAAATACCAAATTCATGGATAGACGTAAATCCCTCAAAATCATCGGAGGATCAGTTGCTGGAATAGCAGGTCTGGTGCTAGTCGACTGGAAATGGCAAATCGTTGATCGGTTGACTCACTCCGGCTTTTTTAGCTTTGATGAGGAGCAATTGATTTCAGCAATTGCCGATACCTTTATTCCAACTGGTCTTCCTCCAAAGGTACCCACTCCTGATGCACAACCCATCGGAGCCCTCAGTACCGGTACAGATCAGTTTTTGATCAAGCTTTTCGAGCATTGTTATGAAAAAGAAGAGCAGGAGCTGATTAAGGCGCAGTTGAAATCTTTAAAAAAGTCTGGATTTGGTGACTTTTCTCGGGAGGAGAGAGAAAAAGCGCTGCTTGCGTTGAAGAGTTCTGAAATTGAAAATGAAAATAAGTTTTACAGTTTGATGCGTTCTCAGACGATCAATGGCTTTACCACCGTCAAGGAAGTCATGGCAGACTATCGAGGCTATCAGGTAGCACCGGGGTTCTATCACGGATGTGTGGATGTCCTCCAAGCCTAAACCCAAAACGACATGTTACAAGACTCAAAAGAAAAACGCACCTACGATGCGATAGTGATTGGTTCTGGAGCGTCCGGTGGATGGGCGGCCAAAGAATTGACCGAAAAAGGCCTCAAAACCCTAGTGCTTGAGCGGGGACGGATGGTTCGACACATTGAAGATTATCCTACCGCTTCCAAGGCGCCCTGGGAATTTGAATTTCGTGGCGCAGTCCCTATTGATAAACGATCCGGTGTGGGTGCTGCCAATTGGAAAAGGGAAGAAACCATGCATTGGGCTTTGGCAGAAGATGAACAGCCCTATATTGAGGAGAAGCCTTTCCGCTGGTTTCGTGGTTACCATGTAGGAGGAAAGTCCCTTTTATGGGCAAGAGGCACGCAGCGTTGGTCTGATTTTGATTTTGAAGGCCCGGTAAGGGATGGTTATGCCGTCGACTGGCCCATCCGGTACAAAGACATGGAGCCTTGGTATAGCTATGTAGAGACTTTTGTGGGTTTCGCGGGCAGTCGGGATGGACTGGATGTGCTTCCGGATCAAATCGTACAACCGGGCTTTGAGTTGAGTTGCCTTGAAAAACATTACAGTGAGCAATTAAAGGTAATGTATGGAGATCGACACCTCATCCAAGGGAGATGTGCGCACCTCACTGATCCACAGCAGATTCACAAGGATCAGGGCCGTAACAAGTGCATGAACCAAAACATGTGTAATCGTGGCTGTGTTTACGGAGGCTATTTTTCAGCCAATGCTTCGACCTTGCCTTGGGCTGAAAAGACCGGAAATTTGACCCTTCGCCCGGATTCAGTGGTAGAATCGATTGTTTATGATGAGCAAAAAGGCAAGGCGGTCGGTGTTCGGGTGATTGATCGGCTCACTCAAGAATCGATTGAGTTTTATGCTAAAATTATTTTTGTCAATGCCTCTACGATCAACTCCAATGCGATTTTGCTCAATTCCAAGTCTTCCAGATTCCCCAACGGCTTAGGAAATGACAATGGACTGATGGGTAAATTCATCACCTGCCACAATTACAGAGGAAAAGGAAACGCAACGTTTGAAGGTTTTCAGGACAAATTTAATGACGGCAGAAATCCGGGTCACGCTTATGTGCCTCGCTTCCGAAATGTCTATCGGCAGGAGACGGATTTCCTGCGTGGCTATGCCATCGGAATGTCAGGCAGCCGTCAGTTGGACGGAAACGGTGAACTGATCGGAGATGCGCTTCGGGACAATCTGCTCAATCCAAAATATGGACTCTGGAGCATGGCTGCCTGGATGCAGGGAGAAATGGTCCCTGAGGAATCCAATCACATCCGTCTCAGTGCGGAGGAAAAAGATAAATATGGAATTCCCAAGTTGATCATGTCGGTCGAATGGAAGGATAATGACAATAAAATGACTGCAGATTTCGTGCAGCAACAAAGTGAGATGTACGAGCGGATGGGCTTCAAAAATATCAATGTGACCGACTCAGGTGCGCCTCCGGGTTCGGATATTCACGAAATGGGCGGAGTCCGAATGGGAAATGATCCCAAAACTTCCCTGCTCAACAAATACAATCAGCTGCATCATTGCAAAAATGTCTTTGTCACTGATGGTGCTTGCATGACGAGCGGAAGTACTCAAAATCCGACACTTACCTTTATGACACTGACTGCCCGTGCCGCGAATTATGCGGTGGAGGAGTTGAATAAAATGAATCTTTAATATTTGTCAACGGTCCACAGACGACAGTCGACAGCCGCCAAATTCTACTAACTAAGTGATTTGATTTGGCTTCATCGATTGAAGTGCTTTACAAGCAGCAGTGGACCGTGGACTGTGGACCGTTGAAAAAAAGAATAAACCTATGAAAAATATCCTAATCCTTCTGATCCTCGCCTTTTCCTGGATCATTTCCCCACAGCAATCTTCCGCCCAGAAAAAGGGCGATCCCATGCTTCAAGTTCCCCTTGGCTTTGCCTCGTATACATTTCGAAATCAGTGGAAAAACGGCGTGCCGCAATCTCTGGATCTTATCCAACAAATGGGCTTTACCGAGTTTGAAGGTGGTGCACCACAAGGTGTAAGTTCAGAAGATTTCGTGAAAATGCTGGCAGATCGTGGGATTTCCCTTCCATCCACCGGTACCGGTTTTGAAGCTTTGGAATCAGATCCTCGGGCGGTGGCTGACAAGGCAAAAGCCCTTGGTGCCAAGTATGTGATGTGCGCCTGGATTCCTCACAAGCGGGGTGAATTCAGCAAGGCAGATGCAGACCGAGCGATCAAGGTCTTCAACGAGGGTGGAAAAGTCCTGAAAGAAAATGGACTCACTTTCAAATACCATGTGCATGGTTATGAGTTTCATCCCTATGGGAATGGGACTTTGTTTGATTACTTGGTGGAGAATACCGATCCCAAGTACGTTTCCCTGCAAATGGATGTAATGTGGACGCATTTTGGTGGAGGTGATCCGGTTGCTTTATTGAAAAAGTACGGCAAACGTTGGGTGTCACTACATCTGAAGGATTTCCGAAAAGGAGCTCTCAAAGATATGACTGGCTTGACAGGACCTGAGAATGACGTCCCGCTAGGCGAAGGTGAATTGGACTTTCCGGCTATTCTTCGTGAAGCCAATAAAATTGGTATCAAACACATGTTTATCGAGGATGAAGGTGATCATGAGTTGGAGGCTTTGCCAAAAAGTATCGCTTATTTGAAAAGCTTGAAGTATTGAGGCTTTAAGTCAGTTTGCTATTCAAAAACCTTATTTCTATCAAGGACTTGATCAGCTAATCGAAAGCTAATTAAGTGGTGCAGAGGGGCGGGAAGGATTCCACCAACCTTCCCGGCTTCCTCTGGCTTTCTTACTAAACTGAATAAACCACCTTACTGAATAATTACACTACCCTACACGAGTTAGGGGTCAGACAAGGCTGGATTTTTTCATGAATTGATTTTATCTAGTTCATAAGAATAGGCTATAATGAAGAAACTGATTCTAGGTTTGCTGATTTTTCTTTCTATTTCTGCTTTTTCCCAAGAAAAAGAGAAGCTAAATATCCTTCTTATCCATGTGGATGATTTGGGAGCAGCGGACTTGGGCGTGTTTGGAAGTGATTTCTATGATACACCGAATATTGACCGATTGGCTTCAGAGGGCATGTTGTTTACCCAATCCTACGCTGCAGCTTCGATTTGTTCTCCTTCGCGAGCTGCGCTTTTGACGGGAAAATATCCTGCACGAATTGGAATAACCGACTGGATTAGAGCCAAATTCCAGGGTGGTTCTGGCTTGGCTTTACCGACAGATTTTGAAGGAAATGAGAGTAAACCATTGAATACTCCCAAAAACCAGGGCTTTTTGCCTTTGGAGGAAGAAACTCTTGCAGAACGATTAAAAAAAATGGGTTTCTCTACAATGCATGTTGGGAAGTGGCATCTAGGCGAGGAGGGGAATTATCCCGAAGATCAGGGTTTTGATATCAATATTGGGGGGAATGATCTTGGTCAGCCACCCAGTTACTTTGATCCCTATTTGCCGACAAACGGGAATAAGGATTATGTCCTAAAAAATGTACCTCCAAGAAAGGAGGGAGAGTTTTTGACCGATCGGGAAGGAGATGAAATCGTGCGTTTTCTCAAGGATCATAAAAGTAAATTTTTCATTCACTGGGCTCCCTACGCGGTACACACTCCAATCATGGGGCCGGCAGATTTAGTGGAAAAGTATAAAAACAAAACGCCCGGAGTGCAACGAAACCCAAGTTATGCTGCCTTGGTTGAAAATCTGGATCAGAATGTCGGAAAAGTCTTGGATGAACTGGATCGCCTGGAAATAAGAGAAAATACACTTGTGATTTTCACCTCAGACAACGGAGGTTTGATCGGAAACCCACAAAATCCTGTCACTGTAAATTTGGGGCTTCGCTCCTATAAAGGCTATCCTTATGAGGGCGGCATTCGTGTGCCGACCATCGTAAGTTGGCCTTTTGTCATTGAGCCCGGTTCAGTTACAGTGACTCCAGTTATCACTATGGATTGGATACCGACTATTCTGGACTACCTGGGTGAGGACGTGCCTATGGGATTGGACGGCCAAAATTTGAGAGCTGTTTTTGAAAATCCGGATGAGCAAATAAGCAGGGATTTGTTCTGGCATTTTCCCCACTACCGGGCTCCTGATGTGGTTCCGTATTCCATCATCCGCTCAGGAGATTACAAGCTGATCTATTATTTTGATGGGTCAGAGGCTGAGCTGTACGATCTTTCCAACGATCCTTTGGAAGAGAAAAACTTGATCAAACAGCTTCCTGTTGTGGTCTCCCAACTGAAGACTAAATTAGAAAACTGGTGGAGGGAGACGGATGCTAGGTTACCGGTGCGGAAGTAAGTTTTAGCTTCGAAATAACAAGAATTTGCCTAATTTCCATCATGTCCAATCAAGCCGTAATCCAGCATCTTGAAAGCTTTATCCCGCTCAAAGGGATTGAGAAAGCACTCTTGGATGAACGGTTTATTTTACGGCACATCAAACGAAAGGAGAAAATATTGGTAGCAGGTGAGGTTTGCAGGTATCATACCTTTGTGGCCCAAGGTTGCTTTCGGATGTTTGGCGTTGATGACAAGGGATTTGAGCACAATATTCAGTTCGCTGCCGAAAATGACTGGATAGCGGATATCGGCAGCTTTCATACTCAGAAGCCCAGTCAACTGAATATTGAAGCGCTTGAAGCTGGAGTGGTCCTACAAATCAAGCAGCAGGATTTGTACTTTTTATACAAAAACATACCCAAGTTAAACCTGATTTTCAAGGTTCTGATTGAACTCAAGTACATCGAACTTCAAAACCGGGTGCTTCAAAATTTCAGTTCCACAGCGGAACAGCGGTATTTGGGTTTTTTGGAACAATATCCCCACCTCAGCAATCGCCTGCCAAATACCCAAATCGCCTCCTATTTGGGAATCACGCCCGAGTTTTTGAGCAAAGTCCGAAAAAATATTCAATCCAAGGGCTGATTTCTTAAGCTAGGTTAAGGGTAGATGCCGAAAGAGCTGCTGACCTTTGTCTTAATCAAAAAAGACAAAAATGAAGAAGCTACATACAATTGTCCTCTTGCTACTTTTCTCCTTTCAGGGATTTGCACAGCTGGAAAAAGGGGTACTCTATATCAATCCCGAATCTGGCAATGATGCAAATACAGGCCAAAAGGAAAATCCACTTCGCTCGCTTTATGAGGCGGCAGCACGAATTAATGCAACTGAAGGAGAAGGTTCAGTGACGGTTTTCCTTTCCGAAGGAATGTATGCCTTGGATACTACCGTGCGATTTGATCCTGCAAAATGGAAATTCACCAGGGAAAACAGGTTGACGATTCGGGCGGAGGTTCTTCCTGATGACAAGGATTGGCATCAGGGAAAAATGCCGGTGGTGATTTCTGTTATGCCTTTTCAAAATATTCCCGATGATCGATTGGGCGGAGCTTCCAATGGGATTCAGGTCGAAACAAACCACGTGACCATTCAGGGCCTTCGGGTTTTGGGTTCTCCCGTCCATGAGCGGCCGGCGGATGGAATGGTGATTCGCAATTACCCCATTATCAGGGAAGGAAGAGATTTGGATGACCTACGTGTGACCCAGTGTTTATTTTTGGGGGATATTTATTCCGCTCCAAACCATTTGCCTGTATTGGCGAGTGGGCAGGGTGTGGTGGTGGATCATTGCGTTTTTTATGGAGTAAAAGATGCTGTAGTTTTTTGGTTTTCTGACCGACCAGCTGAAAACTGTGAAATGCATCACAATCTCATCGTCAATATCTATGGTGCTGCGGTTTGGACCTGGTCAGTGGCCGAGGACTTCAAATACTACAACAATGTGGTGACCGGGGCGGAGGCTTTTTGGATTTTGGACAAAGAAGAAAAAAACAACTTCAACCTATCCAATTCTTTGGTGGTGGGATATAATCAGTTGGTAAACAAAGGCGGTGGGCCAGCCAACTTGGGTGAACCTGCTGATGCTTCCAAACTCAAATTGGGAGAGAATGTAATTATTCAGCGAGAAGGAAGCCTGGAAATTGTCAAAGATCCGACCAGCTTGTATTACCTGCAACTTGCTCCGGGGTCATTGGGAAGTGAATTGGGTGCAGGACTGTTTTACCATAAAAAATAACGAGACATTTAATTCAACCATATAAAAATCAAATTACTATGAAAAAGTTACTTACCACATTAGCACTTGTCATTGGACTCAGTGTTTTATCCCAAGCCCAAACGTCCATTGAGGAAATGGTCAAAGATTGGGAACGTGCAAAAGCCTATACCAAAGAGTACCTCGATGCCATGCCTGCGGAAAATTACGGTCTGAAGCCTACCCCTGAAATGCGATCATTTGCGCAGCAAATGCTTCACCTGACTGATGGCAACTACGGTTTTGCTTCCGCAGCCACAGGCGTTGCAAGTCCAATCGGACAAGGAGAATCTGAGAAATCCACCGATCAATCCAAAGAAAACGTTACCAAGCTTGTTATGGCAGGATATGACTTTGTAATCAATAGTTTGAAAACTATGACTCCGGCTCAGTTAAGTGAAGCAACCAAGTTATTTGGGCAATTTGACATGAGCAAAGGAAAGGCCTTGGAAAAGTGCTTTGAGCATCAGACACATCACCGTGGACAAACTACAGTTTACTTAAGATTGGCAGGAGCTACGCCTCCTCAGGAAAAATTATTTTGATTTGAGACTATGGGTATCAGGACGAATTTTATGAAACTTACTCTTTTGAGCTTGTTCTCCATGATGTATGGAGCGCAGGCTCAAACCATTCATTTTGAGGGGAAAGAATTTGAAATTTACCATGTCAAGGCCTCAGTGGTGAAGTTGGATGGTGAAGAAGTTCTCCGGATCGAGCGAGATTTGGAGTCACTACCCTTTGATCCAGAAAGAATGGGTGCAACAGTCGATGAACCTACTTTTCTCAAATTGAGGAACGTAAATCTGGAGAACGGAATAGTGGAAGTAAAAGTCTTGAGTAGACTTTTGCCAAATGCGCCCCCTTTTGCAAGGGGATTTATCGGATTGGCTTTCCGTGTTAACGGGGATAATTCTGCTTATGAATCCATTTACGCAAGACCTTCTAACGGCCGGGCTGACGATCAGATTCGCAGAAACCATTCGATCCAGTACTATGCCTATCCGGAGTACAAGTTTGACAGACTTCGAAAGGAGTTTCCCGAACTCTATGAAACCTATGCCGATATCGGATTGGATGAATGGATTACCATGAGGATAGAATTCAGCGGTCAAACCTCCAAACTTTATCTCAACGATCAACACGCACCTGCTTTTATCGTTAATAAAATGTTAGGAAGTACTACATCAGGGTCCATCGGGCTTTGGGTAGAAATCGGAACAGAAGGGTTTTTTAAAGATTTGAAGATTATCCAATGAGGCAGATAGTAGGGATTTCGGTCATAATTTGCAACAAGACCAATTTTAGGAGAAATGAATGGAAATTGGCAATTTCCTTTTTTCTAATCTCTTTTTCGGTTTTTGCACAAGACCCGCTTGTCTTCCGTCTACCTCAAATGCTAACTGAAGGAAGCCTAGAAATTGGGAAGCATGAAGTTACCAATGGAGAGAAGGGAGGACGGGAGTTCCTAATAGTAGGGAAGAATCAAGCTGAGAAGCCTATATGGTTGCCTATAAATGATTTTCAAGAAGGTAAAATCGAACTTGTAGCCAAGGGAAAAGACATTCTTCAAGGGAGTTTTTATGGGTTGGTTTTTCACGCAGAAAATGATTCAATTTTTGATGTGGTCTATTGCCGACCTTTCAACTTTAGAGCAGAAGATCCTGTTCGGAAGATTCATGCTATACAATATTCATCGAATCCAGATTTTGATTGGCCATTTCTACGAACAAATCATAATGGTATTTATGAAAAGGGAATAGACAATGCGCCTGCTGCGGAGGACTGGGTTACCTTGACGCTAGAGATTCAGGGCGATTCGGTTAGGGCATTCATCAATCATTCCCAGGCCCCTGCTCTTTCTGTGAAAAAACTAAATAACCGAACCCAGGGTAAAATTGGAATAAGAGTAGCTAATGCAGAATTGGAGCTAATTAGAATTTGGAAAACGGACGATGATTTCTAATTCTATTTGCAGGAATTAAGAACAAATTTAAAAAGGTGGATATCAAAAAAAATCGCAATGTCATTGTTACTTGAACAGCTGGTTTTGACTCAATCGCAGCTTTTTTTAAAAGATGTTATTGAGGGGCTTAGGTTAGATCAAAAGGAACTGTCTTCTAAATATTTCTATGATGCTGAGAGAGATTTACTTTTTCAGCAAATTATGGCTAGCGAGGATTATTATTTAACCCGGTGTGAAGAGGATATTTTTCGAAACAAGACAAGTGAACTTACACTGGCGATTACCAATCGAGGAACTCTTTTTGATTTGATCGAATTGGGGGCTGGAGACGGGTCAAAGACCCTGTTTTTGTTAAAGGAGTTGATTGATCAGGGGGAAGATTTTGATTTTTTTCCGATTGACATTTCTAAAAACATCCTTGAGATACTGGGTCAAAATCTTCAAGAATCCCTGCCAGAGTTGTCTTTCCATCTTACCGAAGGAGATTACTTTGAAGCACTTCGAGAAATCGTTACAGCCTCTCACAAAAGGAAAGTTGTACTCTTTTTAGGCTCCAATATCGGAAATATGAGTCCGGGCGAATCCCTGGAATTTTGCCGCCATCTGTCCGATTTACTTTCCCCGGGAGATTTGGTTATCATGGGGTTTGATTTGAGGAAAAATCCCGCCACCATTCTAAGGGCTTATTCAGACCGAGAAGGCATCACGAGTAAGTTTAACCTCAACCTCCTGCGTCGAATTAATCGAGAGCTTGGAGGTGATTTTAACCTAAGTCAGTTTGAACACTACCAAAGCTATGATCCGATTTCAGGAGCATGCAAGAGTTATTTGGTGAGTTTGTCTGATCAAAAAGTTACGATTGGTGACCAAATAATTCTTTTTAAGGAGAATGAGCCCATTTATATGGAAGTCTCTCAAAAATTTTCTCCCGAAGAGATTGACGCGCTTGCTGTAAATAGTAGCTTTAGCGTTATCGCAAACTGGTACGATTCCAAAAAATGGTTTGTAGATGCTATTTGGGAGGTTCAATAGGCGGTTATGTCAAAATATACTATTAAATGAATCTGATTGATCAATATAAAACGGTAAGAGCACACAGTCTTAAAATTTGCGAAGGACTGAAAACAGAGGATTATGTCGTGCAGCCGATGGAGGATGTGAGTCCTCCAAAATGGCATTTGGGACATACCACGTGGTTTTTTGAGACTTTTATCTTAATGGCTAATGTTTCGGATTATCAGGTTTTTAGCACGGATTACAATTTTGTTTTCAACAGTTATTATGAGGCAGCCGGTGCCAGAGTAATTCGAACCGATCGCGGAAACCTGAGCCGACCTAGTTTGGACCAAGTTTATGAGTACCGAAAGTATGTGGATGAGGCGATGGCAATATTTTTAGCGGGCAAAATACCATCAGCTGTGAATGATTTGATTGTGTTGGGTTTGAATCATGAGCAACAGCATCAGGAGTTGTTGATCACAGATATCAAGTTCATTCTTGGGCACAATCCTCTTTTTCCCACTTTGAATCTGGCATTGGATGAGGGAGAGCTCTTGAATTCGGGAGAATTTGTTTCTTTTCCGGAGGGAATTTACGAGATCGGTCATACCGGCGAGGGCTTCTGTTTTGACAATGAATTGCTGCGGCACAAAGTCTATTTGAATGATTTCAAAATCCAAAAACACTTAGTTTCCCAAGGCGAATACTTGGAGTTTATGAATGAAGGGGGATATGAAAAGTTTGAATTTTGGCATGCAGAAGGTTGGGATTGGGTTAAAAGGAATCAGGCAAAAGGGCCGCTGTATTGGCATCAGGTAGATGGGGAATGGATGCAGTACACCTTTGCAGGGCTTCAAAAAGTCAAAATGGATCAAGCGGTGTCCCATGTTAATTTTTACGAGGCCTCGGCCTTTGCAGCATGGAAGGGAATGCGACTACCGACAGAGGCGGAATGGGAAATTGCATCCGATCAGCTGGACTGGGGTTTGCGCTGGGAATGGACCAACAGCGCGTATCTTCCCTATCCTGGATTTTGCAAAGCGCCCGGCGCAATCGGTGAGTACAATGGCAAATTCATGGTCAATCAAATGGTGCTCAGAGGAGGTTCAGTTGCTACGCCAAAAGGACATTCCCGCAAGACCTATCGTAATTTTTTTCATGCAAAACATCAGTGGCAGTTTATGGGAATTAGGCTGGCTGAATAGAAAAAATTATTGTCAGCAATTCAAACAGAAATGAATAATCCTAAAAATACTTGCTTATAATCGTCAACAGTCCACAGACCACAGCGCGCTTAAATAATTTGGCTTTTGGTAAGAAGGTATTTATACAACATAGAATTCACGTTTTGCATCGAAATGAAAATCCAAATTTCTATAAGTCCGCAGAGAAGGGAATAAAAAATCAACCAAAAGAAATCCAGCATATATTATATGAAAGCAATTGTCCTGTATAAACCTGGAGGAGCTGAAAACTTACTTTTGGAAAAAAGGCAAACACCGAAACCTGAGAATGGACAGGTCCTGGTTTCTGTTAAAGCATTTGGACTCAATCGATCCGAATTGATGACCCGAAAAGGTCTGTCTCCTTCCGTGACTTTTCCCAGGGTACTCGGAATAGAATGTGTTGGAGAAATAGTGGAAGATCCATCGGGCGAATTTGCGCGAGGTCAACAAGTTGCCGCCTGTATGGGAGGAATGGGGCGAGACTTTGATGGAAGCTATCAGGAGTTTGTTGTGCTTCCAAAAAACATTTTGATGCCTTTCGAAAGTAGTCTGCCCTGGGAAACTTTGGGCGCATTGCCGGAAATGTTTCAGACCGTATTCGGATCGCTTGAATTGGCACTTAAGCTTCAAAAATCTGAAACCCTTTTGATCCGAGGAGGCACTTCTTCCATAGGTTTGATGGCGGCCCAGCTAGCTAAAGTCAAGGGTGCACGGGTTATTTCAACCTCCCGAAACGCTGAAAGCAAAGAGAAAATCTTAGCAAATGGAGCGGAAATGATGTTAGTTGATAATGGGAATCTTGAAGAAAAAGTCAGAAGTATTTTACCGGAAGGAGTAGACAAAGCACTGGAACTAGTCGGGACCAACACGCTCGCAGATACGCTGAAATCTGTAAAACCTGGGGGCATGGCTTGTTTTGCCGGGATGTTGTCAGAAAATTGGTCTTTCCCAGACTTTGCGCCCATGGATTATATTCCATCCACCGTTGGTCTTACCACTTATGACAGTGGTTCAATTCGGATCTCAGCTTCAAATTTTCAGTACTTTTTGAGGCAAATAGAACGAGGTGAAATTCGCCCAGAGATTGCAAAAATCTTTCGTCTAGAAGAAATAGAAGAAGCTCACAAACTCATGGAAAGTAATCTGGCTCAAGGAAAAATTGTGGTTAAGATTTAGCCTTATAAGATGAGAAAATAGCCCTTGGATTCGATCCTATAATCTCCAAATAGCCCTTTAGTCCCAACATTCTATTCCAATACAAATGAAGAAACTTCTGTTTTCTCTTGGATTCTTGATCAGTTTCAGCACCATTTGCCAAGCCCAAACAGCTAAACCGCTTCGGCATTTTATGCAGCAGACACCTTCTCCCGAGGAAGCGATTCCCTATGGAAACAATCCCAAAGCGGGGAAATACGTGCAAGCCGGAGATGCGAAAATCTACTATGAAGTCTATGGTGAAGGTGAGCCTTTTGTAGTCCTTCATGGAGGGTTGCTGGGTTCGACTTACGAAATGCACCAGTTTATCGATAGCCTTTCCAAACGCTATCAAGTGATTGCAATCTCGACTTGGGGACATGGAAAATCTGAGCTTGGAAAGGCACCCCTGAGTGTCAAACAAAAAGCAGGCGATATTCTGGCTGTGGTCAATGCCGTGACCTCTGATTCAGTAAATATCCTTGGCTTTAGTGACGGAGGTTTTGGTGGGTATATGTTTGCGGCTTTATATCCCGAGCGGGTGAAGAAAATGATTGCCATCGGAGCAGGAGAGCAAACGCCGGAATTGAGAAGAATGGAATTTAATGCGTTGGAATTGTTTCAGCTTGACCCTGCCTTTATGGAGCAACAGTTGGGGTTGATGCCAGAACCTGACCGATTGATGGAGTTGGGAAATCAGGTCGCTGATTTTTACAATTCTACTTCGATCAGCAAGGATTTATTTGAAAAAATTCAATGTCCTGTCCTGATAATTGCGGGAGAAAATGATAGGAATGCAGCATTAGAAACAATACTCAGTGGTTATCGCATGATCCCAGACAGTCAATTAGGGATTATTCCAAATGCCGGTCATGGAGTGTTTTTGGAAAATTTTCCAGCGGTTTGGTTCAGTATAGTTCCTTTTCTCAGGAATTAAAAATTCTAAGGTCTCTATCTGTTGATATCGAAATAGAGCAATATTCTTCAAAAAGAAGTTTTTTGCCAGAGATATTTAATGCGCTAATTGGAGTATGAAATCAATAGTTCTGTCCAATACTTGATCAGGAATTTCCTTATGCGGTGTGTGCCCGACGTTTGGAATAATGTACTTTTCAGCTTTACCTTTTACTTGAGCGACTGTTTTTTCTACTTGTGCCATAGTTCCGTATTCGTCCGCTTCGCCCTGAATGAATAGAACCGGACAGGAAATGTTGTGCAAAAAGTGTTCAATGTTCCAATTTCTAAAATCAGATGTTGTCCAAGTCTCAACCCAGGCATTAAAAAAAATATCGACTTTATTACCGTGATATTTTTCTAACCGTTCAGCTAGGTTAGAATTTTTATATAACTCTTTCGCTTCATAAATCCCCCTTAGTGTAATTTCTTCTACAAAAATATGGGCCGCTTCGCATAGTATTCCTTTTATTCTACTAGGGTATTTACTTGCAGTAATCAGAGCGATTGAACCACCATCGCTGTGCCCGAATAAAATGGCACTATCTATTTGAAGTTTTATTAGCAGGTCATTTAAAATGTCAGCTTCAATTTCCAAATAATTGGATGGTCGGGGATTCGTAGGCATAGGGTCAGATTTGCCATAACCCAAACGGTCATAAACGAGATAATTACATCCAGTCGCGTTTCCAAGTTTTTCGGGAAAGTCTCTCCATAATTTTGTGCAGCCCAATGAGTCGTGGAGAAAAATAATAGTTGGCTTTCTTGAATCAGGATTTAAATATTTTACAAAGAGATTGGTTCCTCTAATTTCAATATATTTTTCCATTTTTATTGGGGTGGTGGAATGCGAAATATCAAAACTTATAGTCTTCCCGAACCGGGCTGAAAATATCAAAAAGATGGCAATTAGTTATAGCTTTTCCGCCATGCATAATATTTGGAGGAATAATAGCGATATCGCCTTTTCTATAAATATTGGTTTTATCGCCAATAGTAAATTCAAATTCCCCAGCTAAAACTTGTGTAATTTGCTCATGTATATGATTATGCATAGGTAAAACAGCACCCTCATCAACTTCCCAAAAACCGAGTGTCGTATGTAAGGTATGAATAAGACGTGCTTTGAACCCACTTTTCAATTCAATTTGCGGTATTTGATCAATTTTTATCATTGTTTAATTTTAATTTCTTGAGGCAGGATTTGTTTTTTCCATTTTATAAATCCTCGAAAGTTCATCATAAAGAAGAATATATTTCCAATGCTTATACCCCAGCTTTCCATCTTAAAAATACCTAGGTAGATCCAAAGGATATTGGCAATAATATAGCACACAAAACCTGCTCTATTTTTATTGCCAATCAAATACACTGCTAGAAGACTTGATGCCATCGCTAACCAATCTAAACCGTAATAATTTAATATAAAGTCCATGTATTAATTTTTAGTTGAAGATTTGGTATTATGTGAATGCAACCCTGTACTAAGGCATTAGATCAGAATCTATTTGCAATGGTGTACAAATTTTTATTTGATTTCCTTCGTAAACAAACCTGCTCCCAGATTTGAACCCAGTGTTCCTGGTTTAATATGAAGGAAGTTTCTGTTTGTTTGGTCTTCAATTATTTCCAATTGTCCATCTTTTTTCAAAATCACATCTTGACTAAATTTTAATTTTTCCTCATTACCCTTTTCTCCAAAACCCTGGGCTCCTCCCCCTTTATTGACCAAAGAATTGTATCCTACAATTATGGAGTTATCAATGGTAAAGGATTCTTTTTCCTCTTTTTCCAAAATCCACACTACGTTGGAGTTGCTTATTGCATTATTGAAGAACTTGAAATCTGAGGATGTGGACCAAGTCCAAATAGCACCACCATAGCTGTCAACAATAAGGTTATGATGAAAGGAAGAGTTTGTTGCCGGGCTGTTCCACATCACAACAGCATCTTTTACACCGTAAAACACGCAATGGTCAACCTCAAGGGTTTTGCCATTTGCCAAAATTCCGAGATGATTTGGAACGGCATTTCTACTTCCGATAAATAGACATTGAGTGACTCTTAAATCTTCCAGATCTTTGCCTTCCCAAATAATTGGATAGTTCCTGATTACTACTCCCTCGGATGGATTCTCATGAACAGGTTGACCTAAAATTCTGATTCCCTGTATAGTTACGTGACTATTTTGAAACATTAACCCAAAGTTTTGTGCTCCGATGGTTTCACCTTTGTCGTTTTTTTCTACAACAAACGGCATGATAGATATCAATATTGGCATTTCAGCAGGGCTCCATTTTTGCTCATCAGGCAATATTTCAGCACGAATAGTCAGTCGGTTTGTGGCTGAAAATTTCCATTTTTGGGCATTAAAATCTGCTGTTTCACTCATGCCATAGAATCCTGCCGAAAGATAAATTGTGATCGATCCCTCTCCTTCGGTTTCATTTACCATTTTGGCAGCTTGGCTGATTGTCGCCAATGGATTTTCTCTTGTACCAAGATTGGTGTCTTTCCCAAATTCCGGATTAATATATATTTCTTCAATATTGGGTACAGAAGTAGTCTGTGCTAGTGTCAATTGGCTGAAAAATGCCAAAAAAACCACTAACATATTTGATATTATCCTTTTCATTGTTCTTTTTTTGTTTAAATGATTATGCAAAAGTGGAGAAACTGAAAAAAATGACCCTTAACCTACATTAAGAAATTCGCTTGTGTTTTGGATTAAGGGATTTCCTTTTTGGTCAGTTTTTTTTTAGAAAACTTACTTTGAAAGTCAGGCTATCTTTCGCAGTGATAATTACTGTACTAAAATGTTACAATAGAATTTTCCAGCTTTTGTGATCAGAACTATATAAAAAGAATTACGATTTAATCAGAATAAAAAAGTTTAATTAGTAGGATTTTTTCGAATCATTTGCTAACTAGATAGCCTTTAAATAAGGTAGTTATGCAAAAGATCTTCACAATACTCCTCGCACTTCTTTTTACAGGATCTGGGTTAACGTTTGCCCAAAAGCAATCCAAGACCATCCAAATTGATGGTAAGTCCCAACATTATCAATTAATCGGCATTGAAAACCGAAAGCTTGGACAGCCTTTGATCATCATAGAAAGTGACCTGGGAGGAAATTTGGAATCTTGGCACAGAGTCATTAGTGAGCTTCCTGAAAACACACCGGTCTTTGCGTATGACCGGGCAGGAAATGGTCAATCGGAAGCCTTCGATGAAATTCCCACGCCAGCAAACCGGACCAAGCAGCTCAAGTCCTTGCTGGATAAATTGAACTTGGCGCCGCCATATATTTTGGTGGGTCACGGTTGGGGCGGGATTTTGATCAAGGATTTTGCACTTGCCCATCTGGAGGACATAGAAGCGATGATTTACCTTGATCCAACAGATCGATCTACCAGTAAGGAAAAAATGATTGCCATTTTTGATCGTGACGGAATGGAAGGGGAAAAAATCGCAACTGACTATTTTAGGATGAGGAGGGAGGGTTTCCAAAATGCACCTGCGGGAGTACGTGCAGAGGCTCAGGTGTTGCTGGATTTTTCAGAGGGGAAAACTCCGAATTCCAAGCTGTACGATTTTCCGGAAGTTCCTTCGGTGATTTTCGTGGGGGGAAAGCATGTGGGCTATATGGAAAACCCAATGAGCGCTTCGTTGGGGATGGATTATCAAGAAATTTTAAACGTGCTGCAAAAAAACCGAATCGCTGATTTCACCGAGCAGATTCTGGCGATTAAGAATTCAGAACTAGTTTTGATTTCCGACTACATACACTATTTACACCTTCAGGAACCTGAAAAAGTGGGTTCGGCCATACTTTCAAAATACTATGGAAAACCTTCTGAGAAAATAGCTGTAGCCTCAGAAAAATACTCGGCTGAAGAATTTGAAGAATATTTGGATGGCCTGCTTTCCTATTTTCCTGAGGAGAAGCTTACAGAAGCGATCATCAATATGCATGGCTATGATCAGCTTCGCAGAGACAAGCCCGACCATGCCTTGGTTTTATTTCGGCACAATCTTGCTCGCTTTCCCGAATCAGCCAACGTTTACGACAGCATGGGCGATGGATTGGTGGCTTTAGGCAAAACCAAGGATGCTGTTCCATATTTTGAAAAGGCGGTTGAATTGGGTGAAGTGAGTAAACACCGGGATTTGGGGCTTTTCAAGAAGAATTTGGCTAATGCGAAGGAGGAAAAGTGAGGTTCCCGAATAACTTTTCCAAAGTTTCAAACTTTGGAAAAGTTTGAAACTCAACAAACTAACTTAAACCCATACCCACGTACATTCAGAATCTGGATATTCGGATCGTCCTGAAGCTTTTTGCGGAGCTTGGTGATAAACACATCCATGCTGCGGGCGTTGAAAAAGTCGTCTGAGCCCCAGATTTGATTCAGAATCTTGGTTCGGTCAGTGATATCATTCGCATTTTCGAGCAGGATTTGAAGCAGTTGGGATTCACGGGAAGTTAATGGAAGTTCGTTTTCTCCGAGTTTGAGCAATTGACGGGTTGGATGAAATTCATATTTTCCCAAACCGATCCAATCACTTTGGCTTTGGCGGGTTCGTAGGCGATCCAGCTGGGCTTTGATTCGCACGATCAATTCCTCCATGCTGAAGGGCTTGCGGATGTAGTCATTCGCTCCCAGTCCAAATCCTTTGACCACATCTTCGGTCTGGCTTTTGGAAGTCAGGAAAATAATCGGGGTGTAAGGATCAGTTTTGCGGACTTCAGCAGCTAAGGAAAAACCGTCCTTTTTTGGCATCATCACATCCAAAACCAGTACATCGGGCTTTTGCTGTTGATAGCTTTCCCATGCTTTTTGTCCGTCTCCACACAGCCGAACTTTGAATTCCCGGCTTTCCAGACTTTCCTGAATGATCGTGCCCAAGGCCAATTCGTCCTCGGCGAGAATCAAATTGATTTTGCTCATGGCCAGTAAGTGATAAAAGTGGTGGAGTGTTGCCCGGTTTCCAGCTCGATTTTACCTTCGTGTTTTTCCATGATTTTTTTCACATAATACAGTCCGATTCCAAAGCCTTTGACATCATGAAGATCTCCTTTTGGAATGCGATAAAACTGCTCAAAAACACGGGCCTTTTGCTCTGAACTGATATTCCCGCCGTTGTCATGAATGCGGACTTTGTTCATGCCTTTTTGGTCCAGGCAGATTCGGATTTCGTTTCCACCATACTTGATCGCATTGTCAATCAGGTTGGAAAGTGCATTTTCGAAGTGAAAAGGATCTGCGAAGATGGTCTTGCAATGAGCGGGCAAAATCAAGTCGATTGTCTTCTCCGGCGCCAAGGTCTGGAATTTTTGGACAAGCTGACGCAAAAGTATTTCGGGTTCAATGGTCTCTTTTTTCAACACCAACTGATCGGAATCCAGTGTGGCTGTTTCCAAAAGCTTCTCTACCATCTGATTCAGTTTGAACATCTGGTTTTTGGAAATCCCCAAATAGCGATCAGTTTTTGAAGGATCGTTTTCGGGATTGAATAGCTGGATTCCTTCGATGGCAGAAAGGGTGGTTGCTATCGGAGTCTTGAATTCGTGGGTGATGTTGGCGATCAGGTCCTGCTTGATTTCGGCGATTTCCTTTTGGTTTTTGATGGTTTGGTATAAGTAATAAAAGGCGTAGGCGATGATCCCAAGGAAAAGTAAAGAAGTCAGAATCTCGAAGATTCCCCGCTTTAGGATAGTCAGGGAAATATTTTCAAAGTAGAGTTCCAATACCTGTCCGGGAGGTAAAAATGTGGATCGGGAAATGGTCATGAATGGCATATCCGGCTTTTCGACACCGGGATTTTCTTGCGGAGGATTGGCTTCTCCCAATCGGGGAATCCTTCGATTGACTTGGATGAGCTGATAATTGATGTCAATTTTTCTTCGGTCCAGTTCGGCTTGGAGGAATTCTTTGATTTTGTCAAAATCCAGACTGTCTCGGGTGATGGATATTATAATTTTGCTAGTCAGGGATTTCAGTTGATTGATACTGTCGGCCTGATCTTTTCCAAAGAATATCCGAAGTTCATTTTTTTGATCTACCGCTCTTCTTCGGGAGGAATCAAAAAAAGTTAGTCCGGAGGAGGTGTCAGTTGCTAGCTCATTCCAAAATATTGAATCGAAGCCACCTTTTTCTGCTTTTTCTAAAGTTTCAAAGATTCTTTTGCTCTGTCCCACACGATCCAAAAAACCACCAACACTGTCCAGACGGTTGATTTTGATTTGAGTGATTCTATTTTTTCCCGGAAAACTGTCTCCTTCGAGGATGGAATGATTTCCGGAAAAATCCGTCAACGCAATGACATCCGTTTTGGCCAATTCGGCAAAATAGCTTTCCACCGCATTTTCCAAACTTTGCTGAATATCCATCACCAATTGGCGCTGAATAATCCGAAACTGGGAATACATCCGCCAAGCCTGCACGCCAATGCTCAACAGCAGCGTGAGCCCGATCAGAAATCCTATTCGCTTGAATTGCAGCTTTTGCATACCGCTAAATTAGAAGGATAAAAAAGCGAAAAAAACCGGGGTTAACACACGTTAACAGTGCTTAACTAATTGAATACCGGCTTTCTGATTGGTTTGTGTCAGAATCTTTATTTATCGCATCTGATCAAATTTTCTATGAGGGTTACCCTTGTTTTCCTTGTCGCACTATTCATTTTCACTCTATCAGCTCCTCAGGCAATACTTGCCCAGCAACTCAGCGGAAGGGTGTATTACAGAGCCTCCAATCAAATCATGATCAGGATCGACAGTGCCGAAATGAATCCCGAGGAAATCGCGGAAGCCCATCAAATCATGAAAAAGCCTTGGGAAAGGAATTTTATCCTGACATTTTTCCAGACAGAGTCCAATTGGAAACAAGTTGAAACTATTGATAAAGAGTCTACCTTGGAGCAATCCGATGGAATGACTATCAATCTTTCAGGAAGGGAAGACCAGGTTCTTTATAAAAATTTAGCAAAGCAATCCTACGCGCAAGAACAGGAATTTATGGGTAAGGAGTTTTTGATCAAAGATGTTTTGGAACCCACCGAGTGGGAACTTATCGATGAGACCAAGAAAATCGGCAATTACACGTCACACAAGGCTATTTTTACGAAAATAGTTGATTCAAGACGATTTTCTATCGGTATGGCCGAGATGGAAAATGTGAAAGATACGATTCAGGTCATTGTCTGGTTTACACCGGAAATCCCCGTGGCCCATGGTCCGGAGGATTACTATGGCTTGCCGGGATTGATCCTCGAAGTTCATAATGGAGGGAGGGCTTTTTATTGTGAAAGAATTGAACTCAATCCGGAACAGGACCCGATTTTCATTCACATCCCCAAAAAAGGAAAAACCGTCAACAGTAAAGAGTTTCAATCTATGCAGGAAGAAAGTATGAAACAGATGATGAAACGGTATCAGGGAAAACAGGGCGAGGGATCGAAAATCCGGATTGGAGGATGAGTTTTAGAATCATGAATCAATAGCCAAGATTCAAGAATAATAAATTCTAAAACAGCAATTCTATCCCGTCGAATTCAATAAAAGCAAAGTTAAAATCCAAGCTTAACACACGTTAACAGTGCTTAACGCTTTGCTTGTTTTGATTTTTATTGGTTTGTAGCACGAACATTTCGTCAAC
This sequence comes from Algoriphagus sp., assembly GCF_030694375.1. GTDB lineage: Bacteria > Bacteroidota > Bacteroidia > Cytophagales > Cyclobacteriaceae > Algoriphagus. The sequence continues at coordinate 316,552 of NZ_JAUXYL010000007.1, read as the reverse complement.
GGAAGACGGTCCACGGTCGACAGCCGCTAAAACCCATCAGTTTGACATTAATAAAATCTCAAGTGAATTTCACCGCATAAAAAATCCCATTCTACAATGAAAGCTAAAATTCTTTTACTCGTTTCCCTCTTCTTTCTTAGTGTGACTATTCCCCAAGCTATTGCTCAAGGACTCACAGGAAGAGCGTACTATAAGTCTTCCTCACAGGTCAAGATCTCAATGGATTCCACCAAAATGGCACCTGAGCAGATGGCTGAAATCCAAGCCCAACTCAAAAAGCAGATGGAACGGGATTACATTCTTTCTTTTACCCAAACTGAATCCACCTGGAAGCAGGCGGAAAGCTTGGGTGGAGGACCTGCGACCGCCTCATCAGGAGGAATGACCATGGTTATTAACACGGGGAGTCAGGACAAGGTTCTATATAAAAACCTAGCCGATCAGTCCTATTTGCGGGAAGAAGAAGTGATGGGGAAGGAGTTTCTGATCAAAGATACGCTTGAGCCCAGCGAATGGGAGCTCACCGGTGAAACCAAAAAAATAGGCAATTACACCGCCCAAAAGGCGACTTATTCTCGAATAGTCGATTCGCAGCGGTTTTCTACAGGAATGACCGAAATGGAAAACGTCAAAGACACCATCCGCGTGACGGCTTGGTTTACCCCGGAGATTCCGGTGTCACATGGACCGGATAACTTTTTCGGACTTCCCGGGCTGATTCTGGAAGTTCAGAATCAGGGAAGAATCCTGATTTGCGAAAAGATCGAGCTGAACCCATCCACAAACCCCGTGAAAATCGAACAACCCAAAAAAGGGAAGGTGGTCAACAGGGAAGAGTTTCGGGCGATGCAAGAAGCGGGAATGAAGCAGATGATGAATCAATACCAAGGGAAACCTGGTGAGGGGAATCAGTTTACGATTAGAGTAGGAAACTAGTACCAAGTACGAAGTACATAGTACCAAGTATCGAGACTCGGGACAGAGTGGTCAGTTTTCAGTGATCAGTTTGTAGAACTCAAAATCCATCCTCAATATTTCAATTTCAGCATTCATATTTCACACTTGAATAACTATGCCTTTTTGGATGCAAATTTTTAGCCTCGATGAGTGTGCTCAAAAGCCTAGCCCCGGTGAGTGTCTCCACTCACCGGAATATTTTCACTCACCGAAAGCATTGAAAAAATCATTTTATGGAATTAATCGGGCGCTGATTTGCCTTGGCTTTTTCCTTCGCCTCGGTGAGTGTCTCCACTCACCGAAATTACCCAGTCTATTTTCATTGAAAGTGAAGTTTTTCCTGATTGGCTTTCTTCTGATTACAGGTTCCGCTTTTTCCCAAACCAAGCCACTCATCGGGCAGGTTTTGGACAGTTTGAATAGGCCGATAGCCTATGCCAACGTGGTGGCCATCAACCAAAGCACCCAAAAGATCGGAGGCTTTGGAATCACCAACGATGAGGGAAGATTTAAAGTGACATTGACGCCGGGATCCCAATATTTACTCCGGGTTTCTTTTGTAGGCTATCAGCAATTCGAAAGGCTGATTACCGAATGGGATTCTGAAGTTCAGATGCAGATTGTACTCAAGCAAAGCGATACCGAGCTCGGTTTAGTGGAAGTAGTCTCAGAGATGCCCGTGACTATGCGTGGCGATACGCTTACCTATAAGACTGATGCTTTTACCACAGGGAATGAGCGAAAACTGGAAGATGTGCTGGAGAAGTTGCCGGGATTTCAGATTGACGACAATGGAGATGTAAAAGTGCAGGGCAAAAAGGTGGATAAAATATTGGTGGATGGGAAAACTTTCTTTGACGGAGACACCAAGCTTGCCACCAAAAACCTCCCCGCCAATGCCGTGGATCGGGTTCAGGTTCTAAAAAACTTCAATGAAATCTCGCCTATTCGTGGACTGGACAATGACGAGACTTTGGCCTTGAATATCCAGCTCAAGGACGGGAAAAAGAATATGGTCTTTGGAGATGTAACTGCCGGGGTTGGTCCACAGGAACGCTACCTAGGGCATGCAAATGTATTCTATTATGCCCCAAAAGTTAATCTCAACCTGATCGGTGGCTCTAACAATGTTGGGGAACAGACCTTTACCCTTCAGGATTATTTCCGCTTTAGCGGAGGATTGGCAGGCTTGGGTGGTAAAACTGGCTCAAAAGTCAGTATCGGAAGTGATGATTTTGGTATTCCCATGGCGAACAGAGACAATGCAGCCTCACTGGAGACGCACCTCGGTGCATTCAATTTCAACTTTAACCCGAGTAAAAAATGGCGACATTCCGGGTTCCTGATTGGATCAAGTTCGGAAAATAGGCTTGGGAGTTCCTCTTTTCGAACCTATCTGAATTCGGGTGAAAACAATCAGGAGTTGCTGACTTCTGCAAGTCTGGTAGAGAACAAATCGGGCCTGCTCAAATATGGGTTGACCTTTACCCCCAAGGAAGAAACTTATTTCAAATACAGCTTTTTCGGCAAGCTGACTGATATTGAGAACGGCAATTCGCTTAACTCCAATTTTGGACAAATCGAACAAAACCTGGCGACGGTTCAGTCCAGAACACCCTATAGCCTTCAACAAAAGGCAGAATGGTACCATGCCCCAACTGTAAAGCGAGTATTTTCGATGGAGGTAAATTGGGAAAAGAAGTTTCAGGATCCCTTATATGATCTGACTTCGAATCAAAAACCATTTGTCGGGCTGTTTCCGGTCATGGATCAAGAAAGCTATCGCTTCCTTCAGCAACAGGATATTCACACCCAAACCATCGAGGGAGCTTTTAATTACTACCAAATCCTCAACGCAACCAACCATCTGAATTGGTCATTGGGCTATCAAAACATTGCTCAAAGTATGATTGGGAACTTGGATCAAATGGATTCAGAGCAGGTTTTTGAGGAGTTTGAAAATGATGCTGACTTTGGATTTCAGGACATTTATTTAGGAATGACCTACAAGACCAAGTGGAAAAAAATGATCATCAGTCCATCGGTTTACCTGCATCGTTATGCTTGGCAGGATCAGCAGTTTGGGAATGAATTAACCTATGACAAAGTGCTTGCCTTACCGGGATTTTATTCCAAATGGAGTATCAAATCGACCAAATCTTTGACTTACCGGTATCAGACAGAGGCTAATTTCATGGATATCCAAAAGCTCACACAGGGACTGGTTCTGCAGGATTACAACTCGATTTTTCAGGGGAATCGGATGTTGGACAACGGGCTTTTTTCCACGCACACGCTCAATTACAATCATTTTGACATGTTTTCCGGGTTGAATTTCTTTGGGAATGTCAACTGGCAGCGTAAGCGGGATGAAATCATCACGACGACGGATTTTGCAGGAATCAACCGGCTGCTTTCAGCTTTGAATGTGGAAGCCGTCAACGAAACACTCAATGGAGATCTCCGAATGGATAAGCGCTACAATCGCTTCAAGCTTTCGGCAGGCGGCCGCTGGAATGCTTTCACGACCAATTTGGTGTTGGACGAAAGACCGACCCGAAATGAGCAGTTTTCGCAGACCTATGATTTCAAGGTGACCTCCACGTTCTTCAAAGTTTTGGAAGTGGATTTGGGCTATGCTTTCACTGCCAATAATTACAATTCCGGAGCGCTGTCCAATACCTTCTCCACTCACAGTCCCAAGATGGAAATTGACTTGGACATCTATAAAGGATTAAAGCTGAATGCGGATTATACCTATAATTCCTACCTCAATCAGGAGAGTGGTGTACGAAGTGACTTTGAGTTTTTGAATGCCTTTTTGGGATATCAGGGGAAAAAGAGCCCTTGGGAATTCCGACTTTCTGTTTGGAATATGCTGAATACACAGGCCATTCGACGGGATAGTTTCAGTGAAAACCTGATCAGTACCTTCTCCTACTTGGTGCAGCCGAGGTATGGAATGCTGACGGTGAAGTATGATTTGTAGGATAAAGTGGTTGGTGGGAGATTGGTTTTAGGTTGTTGAAGATCAAAATTAATACATTAAAAGCTAAATACAGTGAGTCAATAAAAGCTAAAATTAATAGATCGTTAAAAGCTAAAAATTATACAACATTAAAAGCTAAATGTTACTTTTGGAAAAAAAGGTAGCGCAATGGCAAGCCCTTCAGAAAAACTCGCAGATTCGTTGGCTGTCCTGAGGGATTTACAAGGATTGGGAAGAATAGCAATAAAGTCATCCGACTTGACTCGAACTCATCGGGAAAGGCTCCTGAAAACAGGTTTTCTGAAAGAGGTGATTCGAGGCTGGTATATTCCTGCCAGACCTGATGAGACCGCAGGAGAAAGCACATCTTGGTTCACCTCTTTTTGGGATTTTATAGCAGCTTATCTGAATGAAAGATTTGGGGATAAATGGAGCTTGTCGCCGGAACAGTCGGTGGTTTTTCATGCAGGGAATTTGACCGTGCCCCGACAGCTTCTTGTCCGCTCACCGCAGGCACGAAATCAGATCACGACACTTCCCTTTGAAACCTCAATTTTTGAAACTAGAGCCAGCATTGCTGGTCCTGAAGAACTTCAAGTTGAAAGTAATGGGTTGAGAATGTTTTCTTTGGCTTCGGCATTGATTTACAGCTCGGAGCCTTTCTTTCGAAACAATCCCACAGAGGCGCGGACGGCCTTGGCAACCTTTAGAGATGCGTCAGAGCTATTGCGAATTCTGCTAGCTGGCGGACAAAGTGTGGTTGCTGGACGTATTGCAGGAGCTTTCAGAAATATTGGGCGGGATAAAATTGCAGAAGATATCCTTTCTGGGATGCGCTCAGCGGGATACCAAGTCAAAACAAATGACCCATTTATTGCCCCAAGCCCATTTTCTATACCTTCACGGCAGGTCTCTCCCTATGTGAACAGACTCCAGCTTATGTGGCAGTCCATGCGGGAGCCTATCTTAGAAGTTTTTCCTGCAGCACCTGGGTTACCTGATGATATCAATGGGTATCTCCAGCTGGTTTCGGATAATTTTGTGAATGATGCTTATAATTCGCTATCTATTGAAGGTTACCGAGTTTCTGCGGATTTGATAGAAAGAGTGCGAAGTGGGCAATGGCAACCAGAACATGCTGATAGTGATCGGCAGCAGCGAGATGCAATTGCTGCGAGAGGTTATTGGCAGGCCTTTATGGAGGTAAAAAGGGCCGTAGAGCGAGTATTGAGGGGAGAAAACTCCGGGACAGTTGCGGATGAGGTACACCAGAATTGGTATAGAGAGCTATTTGCTCCCAGTGTAACGGCGGGCATAATTAAGGCTTCGGATTTGGCGGGATACCGAAACCAACCCGTTTACATCAGGCGTTCCAAACATGTACCACCGAATAGTGACGCAGTCAAAGACCTGATGCCTGTATATTTTGATCTTTTGGCAAATGAATCAAGTCCTGCGGTAAGGGCTGTTTTAGGTCATTTTATGTTCGTCTACATTCATCCCTACATAGATGGAAATGGACGTTTGGGAAGGTTCTTGATGAACTTGTTTCTTGCTTCAGGTGGATATCCTTGGACTGTTGTTCCTATGATCCAAAGGGATGCGTATTTAAGCGCTCTAGAATCCGGTAGCTCGGAGCAAAATATCCGACCATTTGCAGTTTTTTTGGCCAGTTTGATTAAGCATTAGGCCCAAAAGAATTAAAATAATTTGCACTAAAAAGCGGAAAATACCTTTCAGGTTTTCAAAACCTTAAAGGTCTAACCTTAAAAGCTTAGAGGATACTGGCGCACTGAAAAATAAAAAAGGCCTGAGATTTCTCTCAGACCTAATTTTTCAATTTTGAAATTTTTCAATATTTCAATCAGATAGTCGCAACAAGCTTCACATCCAAATTCACCTCATCGTAAATCATTCGGTCACCCAGATTCTCAAAGAAGTTTCCTGATCGGAACTTAATGTCGTAGTGGGTTCTGTCAAATTTGATGGTTCCAGTTGCTGTCATTTTCTTTCCTGCTACTGCAACTTTGGCAGGGAAAGAAACTGCCTTAGTAATTCCCTTGATGGTTAGATTACCGGTGATGGTGTAATCTGTAGCGCTTGTAGATTTTACCTCTGTGATTTTGAAGGTTGATCTGTTGAATTTTTCTACCGAAAAGAAATCGTCAGACTTCAAGTGATTGGTCAGGTTACCTTTTGATTTTTCGTCAGTCAGGTCTTCGACGGTTAAGTTGACCATGTCCATTTCGAATGAACCTCCGGTGATTTTTCCTCCAGTGACATCAAGGTTTGCATCAGCGATGGGTACATATCCCCAATGCTCACCGGTAACTTTGGAGGCTTTCCAAGTGACTTGACTTTCGGTTTTGTTTACTGTGGCAGGAGCAATAGTTTCATTTGTGGAAAAAAAGGTCCCAAATGCCAGGATTAATGTGGTAATCAGTTTCATAGGAATTAATAATTTGGTTTGATGAATTTGTTGGTTTGAAATTTTTGGATACGCCAATTAGACTTTGTCCAAGTCAAAATGTTTAACGGGCAAGTCACGAAATGTTGATGTATTTTGATCAAAGGCGATTTTTGTGTTTGAACAGGATAATCGCCTTTTAACCTTGGTACTAATTCTACTTCAAAAAGTGATAGGATTGCCAAACTGTATTCGGAGCGTTGTTTTTGGGCTACTCTGATAAAAATTTATGTGCCAGCAGTAAAGTATTAGTAAACTTGAGCTATTCACCAAAGTTTAGCCCTTCGTCAGCAGCCCAAATTCCGCCTTCCCTTTCCCATCCGGTGTGGTGTAGAATGGGCGCTGCTCAATTTCGTAGTGTTTGTCCGCAGGTATTCCCAAAGCATGGTATATCGTTTGATGGATACCATCGATTTTGATCGGGTTTTCGATGGTCTTACATGGCCGCTCATCAGCTGTTTTACCAAAAACATGTCCGCGCTTAATTCCTCCTCCAAACATCAGGATCGAACATCCATCAGTAAAATGTCGGTGCATCCCATAGTTTTTCATGTCTTCAACGATGTCGGGTACTTCGACTTGATCCAATACTTTCAGGTCCGGCCTTCCTTCGGTCAACATATCCCGGCTAAATTCACTGGCTACGATAACTAAGGTCCGCTCCAGTTTACCGCTTTCATCCAAATCTTTGATCAATTGGGCGATCGGTGCATCGATCATCTTTTTCATATCCTTCAGCCGGGTGTGCCCGTTGTCATGCGTATCCCAACCGAAAAAAGGCTCGTATTCAGTCGTGACAGTAATGTATCTCGCACCTTGTTCAACCAATCGTCTGGCCAGCAAACAACCCAAGCCAAATCTTCCTCCCGTGTCATACTTTTCATAGCTCTCCCGTGGTTCCTGACTCAGGTCAAATGCCTTCGCTTCGGGAGAATTGAGGAGCATGTAGGCTTGTTCCATGGATCGCTGGAGTGATTCTTTCTGGTAATCCGAACCAAATTCGCCCATAGGTCCTGCCGATATCAAGTCCTTGTAAAGTTTATTTCTGGATTCAAATCGCTTGTAGTCCATCCCTACCGGAGGTCGAACTGCATCCAAACCAGCTGTCGGATCAGGGATTAAAAATGGACCAAATTCCGAACCCAGAAATCCCGCACTGTGAAAAGCCTTCAATTCTTCGCCTTCACCCACGGTAAATCGCTGTCCGATATTGATAAAGGGTGGAATAACAGGATTCAATGGGCCTTTTTCTTTGGCAATCCAACTTCCCAAGTGAGGAACGACCACAGATTGAGGCGGTTCATAGCAGGTATGAAAATGGTACTGATGACGTGTGTGTAGGATATGACCCAAGTCCGCCGCCTGATAAGAGCGGATCAATGTGCCTTTATCCATCACGGAAGCAATATTTTCCAGCCCTTCGGAAAAATGAATCCCGTCGAGTCGGGTAGGAATGGAAGGAAAGGTGCTCAGAATCTCTTTAGCTTCCATCCCCTTGCGGAAAGGGGTGTATTTTTTCGGATCAAAGGTTTCGGTGTGTGCCATTCCTCCAGCCATAAAAAGTAAGATTACCGAATCAGCCGTACTTGGGATTTTGCTTTCGCAGGAAGAAAGCAATCCTGCCAAAGGAGCGCCCATGCCCATCGTGGCCATGGCTGCGGCACTGGTTTTTTTCAGGAAATCACGTCGGGTTTGTCGGATTTTCATAGTCAATAAATCATTTGAAATTCAGGTAAAAGGAATACCGCCCAGAGGAAATCCTGCATTTCTTCCGGACTTGTCTTTTCACCGAAGATTTTTTTGGCAAGGTCCAATTCTTTCTGTGTCGGTTTTCTCAGAAGTGCTCTGGAATAGAGTTCGGAGGTGAGTTTGATCGGATCTGAGAAGTTTGATGTCCAGATTTTCCCACCATTGAGCAAAGATTTATTCAGTCTTTCACCATTACTAAGTTCCAAGGCAAGCAACAAACTTGCCTGCGAATCCCTGCCGGTGGAGACAATTTCTCGATTGGGCCGACCCAGAGCTTTGAGAAAATCATTGTTTGCGACCAAAGAGGCTCGTGCAAAAGGCAGCGTGTTCCTTGCCTCAGGGATCAATTCATAAGGTCTGAATTTCACTTCCAATGAATCAAAAAGAGGGGCAGAAAGTTGGCTGACAGCATCCGAAAACTGCTCTGCGCTCAGTCGCCTTCTCACCATTCCCTGAAATTTGAAATCCTGAGACAAAAGCTTTTCAGGAGATTCCACAGGTATGGATTGGCTTTGGTAGATTTTGGAGGAGGCGATCTGATTTATCAGACGCTTGAGATCGTAGCCGTTTTCCACGAAATCCACCGCCAACCAATCCAGCAAATCCTGACTCCAAGGCGCATTGTCCATCTCATCCACCGGTTCCACGATTCCCCTGCCCATCATCTGCTTCCAGATTCGGTTGACTACCGTGCGATACATTCTACCATTAGCAGGTTGGACAAGTTGATCAGCGAGTTGGCGGAGTTTTTCGGCTTTGGTGGCTAGAGAGTCAATGTCTCCCAATTCTTCCCAGAGGATTTTGGTTTTGGCCATTTTGCCTGTGGGTTGCTCGCATCGACTGACTTCCAGTGTGCTGTCTGCGAAGATGTTGGCAAAAGCATAGGCTTCTTCCAGTTTCCAGTCGCTGATAAAGCTATCGTGACAGGAAGCGCATTTGAGGTTAAGACCCAAAAGCACTTGTCCCACATTTTGAGCAGCCTGCATTTCGGTGCGTTGTGAAGCATTGACAGTCCCTCTCCAGCGGATGCCCTCGATGAAACCTTTGGATTTCTCATTTGGATTGAGCAGTTCTTTGACAAACTGATCGTAGGATTTATTGTCTCTGATGGAGGTGTAGAGCCAGTCTGTGATGGCAAAGCGCCCCCGGGTGATGTATCCCGTTCCGGTGTAGTCATTTCGTAGGGCATCATTCCAGAAGGTCAGCCAGTGTTGGGCAAAATCATCACTTCGATCGAGCAGTTTTTGGATTTGAATTCCCCGTTTGTTGGGCTCAGTGTCGGATTGAAATGCTGTCAATTCTTCCGGACTGGGCAACAGTCCGATGAGGTCGAGATAGGCCCTTCTCAGGAAAGTTCTGTCATCAATCTGCTCCCCCCAATTGAGCTTATTTTCCCGAAAATATTGATCCACCCATCGGTCAATTGGATTTTCCAAACCGAATTTGGCCGGGGGTAAGTTTGGTTTTCTAGGAGCCAAAGCCGCTACCCGATAGATGGATTGCTGTGCCACTCCATCCGGCCAGGGAGCTCCTTTTTCCAACCAAAATGTGAGCAATTGGATTTCTTCTTTGCTGAGCAATTTGCCTTTTTCGGGCATTACCTCTTTATGGTTTTTGGAGAGGGAAATTCGTCGAATCAATTCGCTCTGACCGGGATTTTCGGGGATGATCACCGGCCCATTTTCTCCTCCGGCAAAGACAAACTCTTTCTCATCCAATCGCAATTTTCCTTCGGTTTTGGCTCCGGAGTGGCATTTGTAGCAGTTGTGGGCCAAGATGGAACGGACGTTGGTGACGAGTTGTATTTCCTGATCCGGGGAAAGTGTAGAGGCGAAAGTGGCAATATCGACTGTCAGGGATTCGGGTGCTTGTTCGTCAGAATTCTTGGGCAAAACCTCTGTGAGGTAGCCTTCTCCGTGCGTGAGAGCCGCTCCAAAATGTCCGGCTAAGCCTATTCCGATTCCAGTGAGAAACAGGAAAAATCGATAAGTCTTAATTGATAAAGCGCTAGGATTGAGTTCACTTTTTCGGAGTAAAACGAGAAGTAAAACAGAAAATCCTGCACTGACCACTCCAACAATTCGATGAAGGTCAAGTGTACTTCCGGTGATGCCTTCATTTTCGGCTAAAAACCAACCCATCAAAGCGGTAAATAGGGCCGAAATGGTGCCAATAATGACCAGAAACCGGATGCCTGAACGAAACGAATGCCTGAATTTTCCCAATGTAAACAGCTCCATCACTACCGCTGCCAAAATCAAAGCAATCGGAAAATGGACCATCATCGGGTGAAGTCGGCCGAAAAGCTGGCTGAGCCAAAAACTACTTTCTGCCAGAATCAGCCCGATGGTGAAGTTTAACAGAAATGGCAGCTGGAGAATAAGAAGTTCAGTCAAAGGAGAAATCATTGTAAATAGATCAACTCGAAAAATATAAGGCTTTCGGCTCTAAAAACAGTCCTTTGTATGGCGAAAAAACTGATTTTCAATTTTTTGTTTGAAGTATTGTAGCAAAATCAAAGGGAGTGTCGTTCGGACACTAATTACTTTGATGGACTATGCGAAAAATTTTGTTTTTGCCGGTATTTTTTTTCCTGCTTTCCGGTTGTTTGGAGAAAAATGAATTTGCGGCTTTACTGAGCACAGATCCCCTGAGCCAGACTGGAGAAGTTTTTATTTCGGAAGACGGGGAGGAGTATTGGATGGGCTGCGAAAATTCCTATTGCTATGGCTTCACCGGCGCAGCTCCTGAGGGGGATCAGACACTTCAAAATCTAACGATTCCGAATAATCTTCCGGCCTCTTTTGACCTGTCCACTTTTCTTCCGCAAATCGGGAATCAGGGCAGACTAGGTTCTTGCACGGCTTGGGCTACTGCGTATTATGGCAGGAGTTTGTTGTACAATTTCAGTGAAAATTCCTCCCGAGCTCAAAAGGTCCAACTTAGTCCATCCTACATTTATAATCAACTCACACAAGGTCAATGCAAAGGAACCTCTATTTCAAAATCTTTGCAGCTCTTGGTTGACCAAGGTACCAGTGAATGGGATGTTTTCCCCTATCAGGCCAATGGTTGTAATCTGCAGCCCACTGTCAATCAAAGAGCAAATGCAGGTAATTTCAAAATGGGCGATTACAAAATTCTAAGAGGGATTGATTTGGTTGCTGAGGTAAAAACGCTGCTCACCCGAGGTAATCCCGTGGTTGTAGCAATGGGTTTGGATCAGGAATTTGGGAAGAAAGATTCTTTTGGGCTGAGTGCCTATAGACCACACCAAGTCAAAAAATCGGAGATTTATGGGTCCCATGCCATGTTGGTGGTCGGCTATTCAGATCAGTTTAAGGCCTTCAAATTGGTGAACTCCTGGGGAGATGGTTGGGGAGATAGTGGATTTGTTTGGGTGGATTATGAGGCGTTTGATAATGTTTTTGATTTGAATAATCCTTTCCGGGTACTTTGCCAGGCGTTTGTTGGTTTGAATTAGACAGATCAGAACACACAATAACCAAACCCAGTGCCTTAGTCGAGGATTTTGTAAATTTTTGGCAGTTTTGGGCTACAACGCTCTTATTTTCAAATTCCTGAAGGAAATTCCTTTAGCCCAGTCCTGCAATGCAATATGTCCTTTGGTTGATTTGCCAAATTCAGGGTATTTGCTGAAGCCAGAATTGGCTACGGTGTCAGCCCAAGCTTGGGCTTTAAAATCCACTTCTGTTGTCAATACTCCATTTAAATAGAATTGGGTTTGCCCGTTTTTTTGGATGATTTTGGACTGATTCCATTCGGTGGAGGATTTGGTTTCGGCTGGATTTTTTTGAGGGAAAAAATTATACAGGCAACCTGATCGCTTCAGGGGCACATTCACTTCCGCATGTGAATTGGACAAAAGTTGATACTCCGGACCCGAGGCCCATGCAGTTAAGATTTCAGGCTTTTCCACCACATTGATGAATACTCCACTATTGCCCTCTTCTTCGATTTTCCACTCAAATTGAAACTCGAAATTCTCATACTGGACATCTGTGAGCAAATCTGCCGGATCGTCGGTTTTATCGGGATTGCATCTCAATTCACCATGGACAGCTTCCCAAGCAGATTCACCTTTTCCCTTGTTGTAAACATGCCATCCGTCTAAGGTCTTACCGTCAAACAGGAGTTTCCAACCAGCATCTTTTTCTGCCTCGGAGAGTTGGTTGTCTTGAATTACTTCGGGTTCCGAGGTAGCTGATTCTGTAGGTTTTGATTGGCAAGACCATATTGAAAGTGAGACTAAACTTGCTAGGATAAGGTTTATTTTGATGGCCTTCATTTATGCTAGGTTTGGGCAATGAATGTTAACTGTAAAATCTGAAAGGGGCAATCTTCAAATTTTATTGTTTAAATAAAACAAATCCCCATGGTCTTTTAAAGCCAAGGGGATGTTGATTCTATTCTTCTAATTTGTTTTTAAACTCAATCTCCAAAATACTCATCAGGACGGCTTCCCCCTTGGCGTCTGGATTTTTGAAGATAAAATAGAGATCCTGCATGCCTGTAGTCGGTTTGATTTTGACGACCGCACGACTGGCATTTTGTCGTCTCCAATCTATCGGATTTACCCCTTGCGGTGGCCTAAACCCGGCGGGTGCTTTCCTTCCTATCTTCTCAGATTGGCCAAGGAGTTCTCCTGTAGGTGAGCCCAATCGGATTTCTACCGAACCTCCAATTGCACCATTGCGCTCGGTAATACTACTCAAGACGTCAATTTGCTGGATTCCCGTTAAGTCGATCTGTTTCATGGAAAATTGGGAATTATCTCCCACCATCATAAAGCTGATGTTTGGAGTAGTCAGCAATTGAACTCCTTTTCTTTCAACCGAGGATTGTGGATCGAGGAAAGGATTCTTCAAAGCCACGAAATCAATTCCATTTAGCGATCCAATAGCGCCCGCACCTTTATCAGAATACGAAGCTCTCAGGAGAAAGCTGCCTTGTCCGTTTTCGCCTTCAGGTACTATCGCATTTACTTTTCCGCTCAGCGGCAAAGAAGCAATGTTGGCTTGAGTGTCATCCATAGCCAGGATGTAATCGACCATTCTTCTTGCATCCGCTTCACTCAGTGATGGGTGTGCACTCATCCCGTGATCTCCCCAAACACCGGCACCGCCGTTGATGATTTTACCGATGAGGTATTTTGTGTTTTCCTCGGAGTTAGGATACTTTTCTGCAACCGCCTGATAGCTTGGGCCGATGGATTTCTCCGCGTATTGGTGGCAAGACTTACAGTCACTGGCTTCGATTAGGTTTTTGCCAAGGTTCAATATAGCTGCGTTCTCTACTCCACTTTGCTTTGAGGCGATCTCTATCGGATCAAAACCTGCCGGTACATAATCGAACGTTACTGCCACTTCCTCCGCTTTGATTTTCCCGTCCGCAGTACCTCCGTCTTCTTTATCGTTGACCGTGATGCTGTAGCTTAATTCCTTTTCTCCAAACCAGAAACTTCTGTTAATACCTCCAAAATCGATAGCAACTACTGGAGGTTCATTTCCAGCAATCACTTCTAGGGAAGCGGAGTTTTTCTCTCCCTTCGTATCCGTGACGGTAAGAGTGATCTGGTAGGTTCCGGCTTCTGAGAAAGTGAAACTCGGATTTGCATCGCTCAGCTTCTGATCGAATCCTGTCCCATTGGTAATTTTCCATTCATAGGAAAGCTTGCCCTGATCGTAATCGTCAAAGTCATTCGTTCCTTCAGAAGAGAAGTTTACAGTCAATGGGATTGCTCCGGAGGTTTTGTCGGCTGCTAGGCTGACATTCGGTTTGCGGTTGCCTTTGTTATACTGAATCTTGACTATTCGGGAATTTGCATTCCCACGGAACCAAGCCGATCCGTATTCCAAAATGTAAAGTGAACCATCCGGCCCAAAGTCCATATCAATTGCTGAGCTGAAGGTTTCGTTTGGAAGGAATCGCTCCATTCCGGTCATGTCACCGTTTTTATCCATTGATACAGCAAAAATCCACCCGCGCATAAAGTCTACAATCAGCCATTTTCCTTCATAATAAGCAGGGAAAACATAGGGTGCGTCTTTTTTGAAATCTGCCTTTCTGAATATCGGGCCGCCCGTGGCACTTCTACCTGAGCTACCCAACTGCGGAAATACCTCCGAAACGCCATAAGGATAATAGATCATCGCCGGAACAACCGGTGTCGGAAGCTCTCTCAAACCGGTATTATTTACAGATTCATTGACGGGCTTCATTACATCATAGGCTGCGCCATAGGAGCTGTCTGCGTGGTTATGTCTGTTATATGGGAAATTGTCTCCAATGAAATATGGCCAACCGAAGAATCCCGGGCCTTTCGCTTGATTGAATTCGTCGTAGCCCTTAGGTCCCCAAATGGAATCTACCGAAGCATCAGGTCCTACTTCACCCCAATAGAGATAGCCCGTTTTGCTGTCCAATGTAGGTCTCCAAGGGTTTCTGTGACCCATGGTGTAGATTTCAGGTTTGGTTTTTTCTGTTCCCGGAGGGAAAAGATTGCCTTTCGGAATGGTATAAGTCCCATCATCTTCAGGATGGATTCTCAGGATTTTTCCTCTGAGATCATTGGTGTTGCCCGGAGCCCGCTGATCATCTGCATTTTCCATTCCCGGCCTTTCGTCCAAGTTGGAGGTCCCTTCACGGGGATTGACGGTATTGTTACCCACGGTCAGGTATAGGTTTCCTTCCGCATCGAAGACCATTCCTCCTCCGGTATGACAGCATTCCTCACGTTGGGTAGGAACTTCCAAGACGATTTTTTTTGAGGATTCCACCAGTTCATTTCCTTTCAGTTCCCATCTCGCTAAAATGTGCTTTGCGTCCGAGGGATCCGCGTAATACATGTAAATCCAGTTGTTTTTGGCATAGTCAGGATGTACTATTACTCCCATCAGTCCTTCTTCAGCCTCGCGGACTACCCCAAGTTTGTTGGTGTATTTGGTATTGACCGGGATGGTGGCGACAAGTGTTACTTCTCCCGTCTTTTCATCCAATATTTTAACCCCCCCTTTTCGTTCGACAAAAAGGATTCTGTTACCGGGCAGAAATGTCATCTCCATCGGTTCGTCCATTCCTTCGGCAAGGACGACTTTAGTAAAACGATTGTCTTCTGGTTTGACAGAAGGATCGTCTTCGGATTTGCAGGAAAGAAGTCCAAGACTTAGAAAAAGTACAGGAAGGACTTTCCAAAGGAATCGGTTTAACATAGGTTTTCTGAGTTTGAAGTAAAATTTTTTCAAGGGGCGCAATTTTTCTATTGTCTCAATGTTGGACAAAAGATATTTAACTACCAAATGCTCTTGCTGTATCGGTAAATTTTGGGGATGAGCGACAGAGGGAACTGATTGATTATTTGGGATAAAAAGGCTTTTATCCAATTAAAGTCCGAAAAGAAGTCTTAAATAAAACTAACCATTGGTCAAAATCTTTTTCAGGACAATTTTCATTTTTCTATTTTTTCCAAAAAGTAACTCATCCCATGAAGAAATTTCTCCTCGCCGCAGCTTTTGTTCCTGTATTTGCCTTTGGCCAAAATCATGAGAGCAACCTCAGAAAGATTTACGATACCGAACTTTCATCCGGTCACACATACGAAAATCTCCGCTACCTCTGCAAAGTCGTAGGGAATCGACTTGCCGGTTCGCCGGGCGCAGCAGCCGCCGTGGAATGGACCAAGCAGCTGATGGAAAGCTATGATTTCGACACGGTCTATTTACAGCCAGTAATGGTGCCACATTGGGATCGGGGAGGAAAGGATGTGGTCAAAATCACCAATTCCATAAAACACGGTGTGGTAGAACTGAATGCTTTGGCCCTTGGAAATACGCAAGGAACGGGGCCAAAAGGCCTTGTTGGTCAGGTGATTGAGGTGAAAAGTATTCCCGAACTCCAAGGCTTGGGAGAGAAAGTGAAAGGAAAGATTGTCTTTTTCAACGGTCCCATGGATCCCAAATTAATCGATTCTTTTCAGGCTTACGGAGGAGCCAATGCACAGCGAAGTTCCGGTGCTGCCGAAGCATCCAGACTCGGAGCGGTCGGTACCTTGGTCCGCTCACTGAGCAATACCGTCAACAAAATTCCCCATACCGGAAATCAGCGTTACAATCCCGACTTTCCAAAAATCCCAGCCCTTGCCATCAGTACCTCCGATGCTGATTTGCTCAGTCAGCTGCTGGCAGATCAGGCAGATTTGAAAGTGTACCTAGAGTCCCATGGTGAAATGAAAACTGAGAAGCTTTCCTACAATGTGATCGGGGAAATCCGTGGTACAGAAAAGCCTGAGGAAATCATCGCGGTAGGAGGCCACCTCGATTCTTGGGATGTGGGAGAAGGTGCCCACGACGATGGTGCAGGTTGCATGCAGGCAATCGAGGTTTTGAGGCTTTACAGGCAATTGGGATGGAAACCGAGGCGAACCATTCGTGCCGTGATGTGGATGAATGAGGAAAACGGACTTCGTGGAGGTCAAGAATATGCCCGGGTAGCAATGGAAAAAGGAGAAAAGCATATCGCAGCTATCGAATCGGATTCAGGCGGATTTTTACCGATTGGGTTTTCGTCCACAGGGACAGATGAGCAGCGTGGCAAACTTGCTTCTTGGGCGGATTTGCTGAGACCATTTCAGCTTTGGAATCTACAAAAGGCAGGCGGCGGAGCCGACATCGGGCCGCTTCGGGATCAGGGGCCGATTTTGATTGGGCTGTTGCCGGACTCCCAACGGTATTTTTATTACCATCACACCGAAGCCGACGTTTTTGAGGCGGTAGTTCAGCGGGAATTGGAATTGGGAGCTGCCGCGATGGCTGCTTTGGTTTATCTGTTGGAGCAGGAGGGGATTTAAAAGAGCCGGTAAACGTGAATCGAATTTCTTTTCCGAACTACCGCTATGCCTTCCAAAAGGAGAATTTATCCGGATTTTAGAGCGCTGAAATGCCCATGAGAAAGAATCTCTCTCAGGGGTATGCACCCATGGCTAAGGGGTATAAACCATGCGAGATTCCTCCCAGTGGCTATCGGGATGGCCATCAAAAAACATATAAAAAACAAATAAAACCTTATCCAAAATCGAATTTTTAAAAAAGGGGATATTGTGTGATTGGAAATTGGGAGCCAAAGTTTATTCCTTTGCATTGGATTATTTTGATTTTTTTGACTGAAATGCTGAAAGAAAGGCGGTTATTGCAAGAGATTTTTAACCCTGAAAAGGTGTTTTACCCAAGTTAGTAATGTCAAAAGTGAAGGTGAGTGTGTTGATGGCGGTTTTTAATACCCCATTTGAATTGGTAAAAAGAGCCCTTGATTCAGTCATGGATCAAGATTTCAAAGATTTTGAATTGTTGTTGGTTGACGATGGAAGTGGTCTGGAGCTCAGTCAATCCTTGATACAATATTCCATAAATCACGAGGATAAAATCAGCTATATCCGCAGCAAAAACCAAGGTCAGTCTTTTGCCATCAATCGAGCGGTTCATTTTGCCAAGGGTGAATACATCACAATCATCGATGCAGATGATGAATACAAGCCCAACCATCTATCTTCCTGTCTTCATGAAATGGAATTCGCTGACTTGATTTCCTCTCTCACTGAGACGGTCGTGTCTAGTAACGAAGATTACTATGTGGTGGATAAGCATGATCTTCACAAAAATATCCATGTGGATGACTGCATTCTTTTTGCCACACTTTTTGGCAAAAAGGAAGTTTTTAAAAGTATCCACTTCGAAAACAGATATTCTGCGGACTCGTATTTCTACGAACAAGCTTCGAAAAAATATAGGGTTAAAAGATCTCAAAAACGGACTTACATCTACTATCGAAACTTGGCTTCGAGCATCACCGCTCTTCATAAGCAAAGTAGGTCTGTACATTCCTAATCGATGATCAGGTTTTCTCCCAATTTAATTTGCGCTTCGCTTTTTACAGGGATCTACGACGTCAATCGGAATGAAATGCTGCCTTCGGATGAGTACTCGTTGATCGAAAAGTGGTGTCAATCCGTTCAAAATCTTGGTTTGGAAGGGATTGTATTTCACAATAATTTTTCTGAAAAAACAATTCGAGAAGCACAAAATGATCAAATCAATTTTATCAAAGTGGACTTTGATACACCGCTGAATGCCAATGTATATCGGTATCCGGTGTATTTTGATTTTTTGAAACGGCATGCGGATCAGATTCATAATGTGTTTTTCACCGATATCGCGGATGTGGAAGTCGTCAAAAATCCATTTGATGATTCATTCTTTTTGGAAAATCCAGAACATCTTTTTTGCGGAGATGAAAAGGAGATTTTAGATAACCCTTGGATGAAGGATCATTGCACCCACTTGCGGAATTTGATTCCTGAATTTTTGGATTTCGAGGAGAGAAGCAAGTCGCAAACACTGTTAAACTGTGGAGTGATTGGAGGAAATACAGCCGTTATGCTTTTGCTATTGGAGAAGCTCACCCAAATTCATACTTCTGTTACAGTCAGTAACCAAACTCCATTTACCCTGGATATGGGGGCATTTAATTTTGTAGCAAGGACTACATTTTCTAATCGATTAAAACATGGAGTTCCGGTCAATACGTTGTTTAAGGGCTATGAATCAGAGCGGATGGATTGTTGGTTTAGGCATAAATAAGTAAACGATTTTGCGCTGAGTTGAAGTGGAAGTGAAGCATAAAAATAACCCCAGTCAATTAGACCGGGGTTGAAAACAATAAAAAAACACCTATTTTGCTTTAGCCAACTTCTATCGCTTTTTTAGCCTTACTGGCTTCCAGAGCCTTTTTTGGAAGAACTATATTGAGAATTCCATTTTCATATTTGGCGTCAATTTGATCTTCTTTCACATGCTCAGGCAAGGCAAACGACCGACGGATGCTTGAATAGGAAAATTCCTTTTTACGGTAGTTTTCCTTTTCCTCTTCAGATTTGTGCTCCTTTTCACCTGAGATAATGAGCATCCCATCTTGGATTTCCACTTTAAAATCTTTCTTTTCAAAGCCCGGAACTGCCAATTCAAGTTTGAATGAATTGTCATTTTCAATCACATTTGCGGAGGGTACCTCGATTGATTTCCCAGGAAAGAAAAACTTTTCATCAAAATCAAAGGGGTTTTCTGCACCGAAGAAGTCCTGAACCATCTTAGGCCAAAAACTTCCATTTCTTTTAGTTGGACTGCTCATCTTGTTGATTTTTTAGATTTATACCAGTTTAATTGCCGATATAAAACTGCTTTCTTTTTGACCAAAAAACATTGATAAAGATCACAAATTCAATTGATTGTAATCATGTATGTCTCGGTTAGTTCGATTCATCCTTGCTTTCTGTTTCGAATTCTCTTGTCAATACATTCGAGGTTTAGTTTATTCAGGGATTAAAATAAATTTTTATGGTTTACAGTGACTCAAGGCTTGCGGCAGTCCGGCTTTTTCGAAAAATTAGGTTTGGGTGGATTTACACCTCTTCCACCTTTGTTGGAAATTTTGGCATGGCCTTGCTTTTCACTTCTTTTTTCAGAGAGTTGGACTATGGGGTCGATGCGAATTATGTGTTCTTCTTGGCCGTATTAGCAATTGGGCTATGGGTCACGGAGGCTATTCCTCCCTTTGCTGTCGGGATTTTTATTATTGCAGGTTTGGTATTTGGGTTTGGCACTGAATTTATTCCAACAGAGACCAAGACACCTGTTGAGTTTTACTTAGGGACTTGGACCAGTAGTGTAATATGGCTGCTTTTAGGCGGTTTTTTTTTAGCAGAAGGGATGAATGTGGCAGGTCTTGACCGATCACTTTTTCGATTTGCTGTCAGAAAATTTGGAACAAAGCCAGATCGGCTTTTGCTTGGATTAATGCTCACTACTGCATGCGGAAGTATGGTGATGTCCAATACAGCAACTACTGCGATGATGGTGTCCTCAGTATTGCCCTTGGTACACCTCATTGGGAAAAACTCTTCCTTTTCAAAGGCGCTTTTGGTTGGGATTCCAGCGGCCGCAACCCTGGGAGGTATGGGGACTATCATTGGAAGCACACCTAATGCCATTGCAGTGGGCGGCCTTCAGGAAATTGGAATCCAAATTAATTTCATTGAATGGATGATTTTCGGAGTTCCAATGGCCGGTGTTTCCATTTTTGCGTTTTGGAAGTTTTTGACAAACAAAATGAATCTGGAAAAGTCAGACCTGGATCTCAGTGATGTTTTGGGGAAAGGAGTTGTCAAAAAAAAGTTTGAGCGAAATGCAGTCATTTTTGTATTGTTCGTTACTGTTTCCATGTGGATTTCTGAACCGCTCCACGGTTTTCCAATTGCAGCCACTTCAGCTATTCCCATACTTTTGCTTACCGTCTTGCAGGTAATCAAAGCCGAAGATGTCCGTAAGCTTCCTTGGGATACACTCATGCTTGTGGCGGGAGGTTTGGCTCTGGGGATTGCGATGGTTCAGGTAGGTTTGACGGACATCATTATGGCTAAAATAGATGCCCTTCCTATTCCTGTTTTCGGAGTCGCCTTGGTTTTTTCGCTTATTGCTGTCTTGATCTCCAATGTCATGAGTAATACTGCCGCTGCTTCCATTTTGGTTCCGCTGTCGCTTTCACTGCCTGGAATCTGGGGGATGGTTGTCCCCCTTATCGTGGCATTGAGTTGCTCCTGCGCCCTGCTTTTACCGGTTTCTACTCCTGCAAATGCTATTGCATTTTCCACTGGAATGGTTGACCAAAAATCCTTCAGGCCCGGCGGATTGCTGATGATCCTCCTAGGTCCTTTCATGGCTTTTGCAAGTGTAATGGTCTATACTTGGTTATTTTTTTGATTAGAACAAAGTCAAGCAATTTTCAAAATCACATTTCCGATTTTCTTGCCAGAGGCCACATAAGTAAAGGCTTCTTTAGCCTGATCTAAGGTGTAAGTGCGGTCAATCATCGGTCTGAATTTTCCTTGGATGACCAAGTCCTGTACAGTTTTCATACTTGACAGAATGTCTGTCGGAAGTGGAAAAACAACCTTCTTTTGGCCAAAAATTGGAGTTGTCATGGCCAATATCAAATTTTCCCAATTTGGGCCAAGTTCGGATGAGATGTATATTCCTCCGGGCTTTAAGATAGGTTTGCAAAGTGAAAAGCGACTTTTTCCAACAGCATCAAACACAAAATCATATTCGGTTTTCTCTTGGGTAAAGTCCTCTTTTTCCAAAGCGATTACTCGATCAGGACCTAGTGCTTTGACTTTTTCCACATCTACTTCATGGCAGACGGCCGTCACCCGGATTCCTTGGGCTTTAAGCAACTGGATTGCTGCCGAACCGATTGCTCCTGTCCCGCCATTTAGCAAAGCATGGGAGCCGGGGTTGAGTTTGACTTTGTTCAGAAAGTTAATGGCATAATGCGCTGCCTCAGCGCAGGCGACAATCTGAGGGAAATCAATTCCATCGGGGATTGGTAGAATCGCTTTTCTGGTTGAAAAACAGACGAATTCGGCATGTGTTGCAGAGCCATTGTCGCCAAAGCCCCACACCCGGTCGCCGACCGAAAAGCCGCTTACGTTTTCTCCTATTTTATCCACCACTCCCGCAAAATCTGTCCCTGTCACCGGAAATCTCGGTTTTGGAAAACCAGCAAAGGCCCGCATCAGATACGGTTTTCCGGTTAAAACACCTAAGTCAGTTCGATTGACGGTAGTTGCCATTACTTTTATCCGGACTTCATCCAGTTTGGGTTCAGGGATTGGAATGTCGATTACTTTAATCGAGTCAATAGGACCGTAAACGTATCGGACTGCAGCTTTCATAGTGGGTCAATTAGTTTTAACCCGAAATATGCATTAGCAATTCTACGCCACGGCGCACAAGTTATTTTGGCCAGTAATTGCTTCAAAATCAGTAACTACGTTGCTGTTTTCTCCCGAGCTATCGGGATCACCATATCCGCCGCGGCGGACTCAGTTTCCAAACAGCCTGATTTTATTGCACTTACTGTCCTCATAACGAAACCTAATGCATAGTCCGGGTTTAAAAAATGGGATTTATAGAATTGAATTATTTTATCCTCAAGAAAGATAAATTTTTTCATTCCAACCGACTAATTGCCTGATTTTTGTTATTTGATGAGGGAGGTCAGTTTAGGGAAATTTTTGGAAAAATTAATTGGGTGCCGTCCAATCTGGTGATTTGGATATCAAGAGGTCTCAGGGAAATATACCAATCCAGAAATTGGCAGTTGTTTACAAAATCTGTTGCTTTGAAGCCATTGATGCTTAGGATTTCCTCTTCTATTTCAATTAGTGAGTCCTGTGGTGTGAGCCCTCTAGGCTTTCCTCTGAGAAAAAATTTCCCATCTTCAAAAGAAACAGCTATGCCATTGCTTTTTTCAAATTCAGGCCGCTCCCTAAGTTGTAAAGCATACGTTGATTTGGAATTGTTGATGATGGTTTTTGAGCTGATAGTTTTAAAAAATTCTAAACCAATTTTAGTTTTCGTCTTGTCTTCAAAATCTACCGGGATTTTTGGAAGGTAGTTTTGTCCCAATCGAAGGCTATCCATCCAGATAGTTGTAGAAGGAAAAGAATTTGAACCCAGTGCGCCTGAGGCATAACGGAAAAATGAGTTAGAAAGACCCTTTCTCGCCTTTTCAGTCAAAAAATTCTGGATGTTTTTGTTGTCTCTTGGAATGTCCAGAACTCCGGTGTAGCCAAAATCAATTAAAGTCAAGCGCTCATAGGCCAAGTCCTTAATTTGTAAACTGGTGAAAGGCCTTTGATCCAAGTATCCGACCTTAAATACTAAATCAGAATCCTGTATGGGAAATGGTTTTTTTGAAACTTTGATCACTTGCTTTTCGAAATCAATTTCCCAATTCAACTGGCTTATGATATCGGAACCCAATAGATAGGTGTCCTTGCAATACATAAGATCCATGTCATTGATCAGGCTGATTACATTTTTGAATTGAAAGCCACCGATCTGAATGATATCACTTTTCCCGAGATCCACGTTTTTGACCTCATTATTCACATCCAGGATTTTCATTTTTTTTCCTGTTGTGGTTATTCTTCCTCTTGATTCGCTGAGACTGTTAGCCATACCCAAACTCGTTCCCGTATCAAATACGAAATCGGTCTGGACTCCATTCATGAGTCCCTCAAATACAATCCACCTATATTCCATGTGAAATGGAAATGCATAGACAGATTGGTTATCCTGTGCAGATACCTGTGAGAGAGAAATAAACGAAATCCAAGTTATTAAGAAAATGAGGGGGGTGATTTTCATAACTCTCCCCAAATATGGGAAAGTTGTCCGAAAAAAAAATCACCTATTCTTAAACATGTTGATCAATTAGGATTGTATTCCCATCCGGGTCAAAAAACAGAATACTTCCCGGGCCCATACTAGCGGGATCGACTTCTTGGGCCAAGGGAATTCCTTGCGCTTTCAAATGTTTCTGAATACTACGGACATCATCAAAGGAATCAAGATTGCCGGCATTTTGATCCCAACCCGGATTAAAAGTCAAGATATTTTTTTCGAACATTCCGTTAAAAAGTCCGATCAAACTGTCCTCGTTTTTCATGATCAGATAGTTCATTTCCTCGCCTCCGGCAAAAACCGAAAAGCCAAGGTGCTCATAGAATTCTTTGGATACCTGTAGATTTTTTACAGAAAGGCTGATGGAAAAAGCGCCGAGTTTCATGGTGAAGGAGTTTTGGGTATTTGAAATCGAGCCTGCCTGAGGCAGACAGGCATGTCGCAAACGACACCCAGAGGGATGCCCCGAGCTATCGGGGAATCCATGCGGGGAATCCATGCGGCAAATAAAAATCAAATTATAAACAGATGAAAATACATGTTTTTTTCTTCGGAATTTCCTTAAACTTCAATCTTTTCTGAAAAGAATTAAACAATAAAAAGCCCCGATTTTTGAAAAATCGGGACTTTTGCAATTTTAGTCATTCCCCAAGAATGGGTATCGGTAATCTTCAGGAGATACAAAGGTTTCTTTGATCGTTCTTGGAGATACCCATCTCAGTAAGTTGATCATCGATCCGGCCTTGTCATTGGTTCCGGACGCTCTTGCTCCTCCAAATGGCTGCTGACCTACTACAGCCCCTGTTGGCTTGTCATTGATGTAGAAGTTGCCTGCTGCGTTTCTGAGTTTGGTGGTAGCCAGTTCGATGGCATAGCGATCTTGAGAGAAAATAGCACCAGTCAAGGCGTATGGGGACGTTTGATCTACCAGTTCAAGGACTGTTTCAAAGTGCTCCTCATGGTAGACATAAATAGTCAATACAGGTCCGAAAATCTCCTCGCACATAGTCGTGTACATCGGATCTTGGGTAAGAATGACCGTCGGTTTGATAAAATACCCTTTTGACTTATCAAAGCTTCCTCCGGCGATGATTTCAACTCCGGGCGCTTTTTTTGCATCTTCAATGTACTTGGCGATTTTATCAAAAGACTTCTCGTCAATTACGGCATTGATAAAGTTGGTAAAGTCTTCTGTCCCTCCCATTTTCATGGAGTCCAGATCTTCGATCATATATTTCTTGACATCTTCCCAAATATTGGAAGGAATGTAGGCACGAGAAGCCGCGGAGCATTTTTGGCCTTGATATTCGAATGCACCCCGAACCAAACCGACCGCGACAGCTTTCGCATTTGCTGATTTGTGCGCTAAGACAAAGTCTTTTCCGCCAGTCTCGCCGACGATTCTTGGATAAGATTTGTAGTTGTTGATGTTAGCGCCGATGGTTTTCCAAATGTGCTGAAATACACAGGTTGAGCCTGTAAAGTGAATTCCTGCAAAATCGCGATGTTTAAAAATGATATCCCCTGCAGTTGGTCCATCTACGTAGATTAGGTTGATCACCCCATCAGGCACTCCGGCTTCTTTGAATACTTCCATGAGCACACTGGCAGAATAGATCTGAGTGTAAGCAGGCTTCCAGACAATGGTATTTCCCATCATGGCTGCCGAGGAGGGAAGATTACCTGCTATGGCAGTAAAGTTGAACGGAGTCAAGGCAAACACAAATCCCTCTAAAGGCCGCTGCTCCAATCGATTCCAAACCCCATTTCCGGAGACAGGCGGTTGCTGTGCGTAGATTTCGCACATGTATTTAACATTGAATCGAAGAAAGTCGATGAATTCACAAGCCGCATCAATTTCCGCCTGCATGGCATTTTTTGACTGACCAAGCATGGTAGCTGCATTGATTTTTGCGCGATATGGACCGGCTAAAAGATCAGCAGCCTTTAGAAAAATAGCAGCGCGCTGTTCCCAAGCCAGATTTTCCCAAGCTTCTTTGGCTCCCAAAGCAGCATTGATTGCCTGCTCCACGTGGGAACCGTCTCCTTCGTGAAAGTGCCCCAAAATATGCTTGTGGTCGTGCGGAGGTGACATGGGATGGGTATTTCCCGTTCTCACTTCCTCACTGCCGATGTACATCGGTATGTCGATTTGTTTGGATCGAGCCGCTGCAAGGGCTTTTTGAAGTTCTTTTCGCTCCGGGCTACCCGGTGCGTAGGATTTTACCGGCTCATTGAGTGGCGTGGGTACATTGAAAAATCCTTTTAACATGATATTTGGAGTTTATTTGGTTTCTGATGTGTCAAAGATAAAGGATCGCTCCCAAAAGGGCGGTGGCTGGCTTACAAAAGGTCTTCTAATTCGCGAAGGTGGGCGATCGTATAGGTAGGAATAAGTTGGATTTCTTTTTTGTCTGGATTAAAAAAGACCTGATCAATGAAGGCATTTTGCGCGCCTAAAATGTCTGAATTGGGATTGTCCCCGATCATTAAGCAATTTTCAGAGCTGGTGGAAAGTTGCTTCATAGCATAGTGAAAAATCCTCGGATCGGGCTTTTTATGTCCTGTTGTTTCGGAGGTCACGATCAACTCAAAGAAAACATCCAAACCCGAAGATTGCATTTTCTTTGATTGAGATTCATTGAATCCATTGGTGATGATGTGAATCCTGTATTTTTCTTTAAGGTAAGTAAGAATCTCTTTGGAATAGGGAAAGACATGGGGTTTGGAGGACGTTCTATGCATAAAGTCCTCTTCGAATTCTTTCGGAATGGCATTTACTTGTCCACCAGCCTGGGCGAAAATTCTCGGGAAGCGTGTTTTTCTCAAATCGTGTTTATCGATTTTTCCGACATTATACCAATCCCAGAGTTGGAAGTTGATATCATGAAAGGCCTCAAAAAATCTTTCAAAAGTTGGAATACCCATGTCTTGAAGTCCATAGATTTGGTACAGTTCAGAAAGCGATTCGGCGACGTTTCGATCGTAATCCCACAGGGTGTGGTCTAAGTCAAAGAAAAGGTGTTGGTAAGTTTTCAAGAGAAAATCAGCGTCTATATTGATTGTTTTGGATTTTGTTGATCGCCAGTTCACGGTTTGATTTCAGGATCTCGAAGGTCTCCTGATCGCGGATAAGACTGGGATCTTTCTGGATAAACTTGAAAATCTGCTGAATGATTTCAATATATTCTTCCAAGATGTAATAGAACATCCATTGATCCACTCTTCGGCTACCCAACAATCCTGCATTTTTTAAGTATATAAGGTGGCGGCTTGTTTTTGTTTGGGTAAAATCAAGAATATGCTCCAAGTCTGAGATACTCAATTCCCTGTTTAGCAGCAATAAATGGATGATTCTAACGCGAGGCTCCTCGGAAAGTGCCTTAAAAATTCGCAATCCATAGTTTAAACTGATATTTTTGAGTCTCATTAGTAAGTTTTAACTTATTAAATCGGATCGAAAATAAAATTTCAACCGAAATTAGATTAAAATCGCAAAAGCTTCTTGAAGCTATCATCAGATTCAATATTCGTGAA
This sequence comes from Algoriphagus sp., assembly GCF_030694375.1. GTDB lineage: Bacteria > Bacteroidota > Bacteroidia > Cytophagales > Cyclobacteriaceae > Algoriphagus. The sequence continues at coordinate 289,536 of NZ_JAUXYL010000007.1, read as the reverse complement.
AATAACTCAGCTTCTTCCTTCCGTATTGATTTTTGCTTTGGGAATCCTTCTCAATCCAGCACAAACTTTTGCTCAAGATCAGCAAGAGCGAAAAGTCATTCAGCTCTCAGGCATCATTTTGAATGCAGACAGCACTGACGCAGTCCCTGGCGTGAATATTTATGTTCCAAAGAAGGGGAGAGGGACTTCCAGTGGTCGTTTTGGGTATTTTTCGATGCCTGTATTAGAAGGTGACAGCGTAGTATTCACTTTCATAGGATTGAAAAAACAATCCTTCAAAGTGCCTGATAAAGTGGATAATGACCGAATCAGTTTGATTTTAACGATGCAAATTGATGAAATTGCTTTAGCAGAAATCGAAGTAATGCCCTACCCTACAGAGGAGGAATTCAAAAAAGCAGTCATTGCCATGAATGTGGTCGATCCCATGTCCATCAGCAGATCCAACATGAGTCCTGAAATGCTGCTGCGATGGGCGGAGTCAATGCCGGCCTCCGGAGCAGAGAATTTTCGATATTTCCAACAAGGGCAAATGCTCCAAAATCAAGATCTCTATGGCCCCAGACCCCTTCGAATCTTGGATCCTTTTGCATGGTCTCAGTTTATTCGTTCGATCAAGCGGGGTGACCTAAAGAATAATAACTAGGAGTTTGAACAATTAAATTTTGCTTTTGTAGATCTGCCAGCTTCTTTTCATGAGAAATTCAGGGATTTTGGAGAAATAATCCTTGGGAAACATTTGGTCAGATTTATTTTAAGGATATCTTTGTGCCTCATTTCGAAAAGGCAATAGAAAACTTGCTTTATCATGAAATCAAGCATTAGGTGAGCATCCTCAAGGGGAAAGTTCATTTTCAGAGCAAGATTTCTTGTGGCAGTTAAAAAACAATTTATAATCACATGAAAAAAGATATTCATCCTAATTACAGAGACGTTATATTTCACGATACGTCCAGCGAGTTCAAGTTTTTGACTAAGTCCACTATTGAGACTAGCGAGACTACTGAATGGACAGACGGAAAAACTTACCCGGTATTCAAAATTGAAGTAAGTTCCGAATCCCATCCGTTCTACACAGGCAAGAAGATGCTTCTTGATACTGCAGGTAGAGTTGAAAAATTCAACAAAAGATACGCAAAGAAGTAATTTGCTTCGGCGATCGCCGAAAAAGTCTCCCGGGGCATGGATTCCGGGAGACTTTTTTATTTTTGCCCTATGAATCAAATTTTATTGTTTGACGACCCTGCAATCCGGGGATCTCTTCTGCCATTTACTTTTACCCGTCCTGTGGCAGATATTCGGGTAGGAATCCTTAAAATTTCTGAGAAATGGCATAAATACACTTCTGCAGAGGTTTTTTATCTGACTCAAGAGTATTTGCAGACCAAATTTCCAAGAAATACCGAGCAGGCATTGGCAATCAATGGCGCTTGGCTTCCTGAGGATTTTTCGTTTACTATTTTGAAAAAACTTGGCCCAAATCAGGCGCTTTTTTGGGGAAAAACACTTTTGGCGACCTACATTGGAGAAACAGAGAAAAATCTTGGTTTTGCGATGGATAAAGAAATAATCCAAATTGAAAAGGAGCCGACTTTAATTCAGAAATCATGGAATATTTTTCAATTCAATGCCTCTGAAATAAAAAAAGACTTTGCCCTTTTGACAACAGGAAGAACTTCACAGCCGATCAATGATCCCCATACGATATTATATGCTTCCGAGAATATTTTTCTTGAAGAAGGCGCAAAAGTCAAAGCGGCTGTCCTCAATGCAGAAGCTGGGCCGATTTATATTGGTAAAAACGCCGAAATCCAGGAAGGAGCGTTAATCCGTGGCCCATTTGCGCTTTGCGAGGGATCGACCGTGAACATGGGGGCGAAATTAAGAGGAGACACGACTGTCGGGCCATTTTCAAAAGTGGGAGGAGAGATATCCAATGCCGTTTTCTTTGGCTATTCCAACAAAGGCCACGATGGATTTCTAGGAAACTCAGTCATCGGTGAATGGTGTAATTTGGGTGCAGATACCAATACCTCCAATCTGAAAAACAACTATGCGCCGGTCAAACTTTGGGACTATACCAAAGGTGGTTTTTCCAATACCGGTTTGCAGTTTTGCGGCCTTATGATGGGAGACCATTCCAAGTGCGGGATCAACACCATGTTCAATACCGGTACAGTAGTAGGCGTCGGATCCAATATTTTCGGTGATGGATTTCCCAGAAATTTCATTCCCTCCTTTTCTTGGGGTGGAGCAGCCGGATTTTCTACCTTTTCACTTCCGAAGTTTGACGAGACTGCGAAGGCAGTTTTTGGCAGAAGGGGGAAGGAATGGAGTCAAGTCGAAAAAGAAATAATTGAACGAGTTTTTGATTTGACCAAAAGCTATAGAATTTGGGATAAAACTTCCTGATCGACGCCTCTATGCAGTTTGCAGAAATCCCCGGCCTACCGGAAACAAAAGAAAAACTTATCAATGCCGTCAAGTACAATCACTTGGCGCATGCACTCCTTTTTCATGGACCGGAGGGTTCAGCCAATTTGACTCTGGCGCTGGCTTTAGCGACATTTTTGTATTGTGAAAACCGATCGGAGACAGATTCCTGTGGAGTTTGTTCCTCTTGTCAGCGGATGAAAAGATTGGTGATGCCGGATTTGAATTTTGCTTTTCCGGTCATCGCAAAGGAAAAAGAGGATGAAGAAGATGAGGAGAAAACTGATGTATTAACCAGTTGGAGAAAATTTGCCGGGTCGCAACCTTATGGAAATATCCATGACTTCATTTATTTCAATGGGTTTGAAAAAAAGCAACTGAACATATCCAAAGCTTCTGCCCGCAAGATTATCCAGGCTCTTTCGTTAATGTCTTTTGAGGGTGGCTACAAAATCATGTTGATTTGGGCGCCGGAGTTCCTTCATCCTTCTGCCGCCAATGCCTTGCTTAAAATCATTGAAGAACCACCCGCAAAAACCATCTTCATGTTGGTGAGCTCCCAAGCAGATCAGCTACTGACTACGATTCTTTCCCGAACACAGAAGATTTTGGTGCGCGCATTTACCGACGAGGAAATTAGATTGCATTTGGTGGAGTCCGGACTTTGCGAAAGCAATGCTGCCGAACAGGTGGCTATGCTTGCTGATGGAAATCTTCGTGAAGCTTACCGCATGATAGACCAAGTTGAAGATTTGCAAGTCACGCAGATTCGGGATTGGTTTCGGCTTTGTGTGGCGAAGGACCTTAAAGAAATTTTTGATTTGGCGGATAAGTTTCATAAGGAACCCAAGGAGGCACAGAAATCCCTCATGATGACAGGACTTGCGGTCACTCGCGAGATTTTGCTTAAAAATCTGGACCTGGATCAACTGCTGCGTACCACTGAGGTAGATCGGGATTTTATCGATAAGATCAGCAAAAATGTCCTCACTGAGGATCATGCCATGAAACTCTACGATTCGTTCAATCAGGCACATTATCATCTCGAACGAAATGGAAATGCAAAGATGATTTTCACTGATCTTTCAATGACCCTTTTGGTCATGATGTCAAAGAAAAAGTAAGGTGATGGAAAAAAAGATAATTGGCCGAAAGGAGAAAATATCGCTTCCAAAAGTGGGTCTCAAGTCCGTTTGGGCAAAAATAGATACCGGAGCTTTCACCAGCAGCCTTCACGCCGAAGCGATCCGAGAAGTGGAGGAGGACGGTAAAAAAGTGTTGAAATTTGAGATACTTATGCCGGGCCACAAAGATTTCACGGGCAAGACCCTATCTTTTGAAGAATACAAACAAAAAAAAGTAAAAAATTCCTTCGGTCAGGCAGAAACACGTTTTCTGATCGTGACTAAAATCAAAATTGCCGGGGAAACTTTCTCAGCAGAATTTACGCTTTCGGATCGATCCAGCATGAAAAATTCCATCCTGCTTGGAAGAAAAATCCTTCAGGACAAATTTCTGGTGGATGTGAACAAAGTAAACCTATCCAAAGCTTACCGTAAGAAACAATGAAGATTGCCGTCCTTTCGAGGAACTCAAATTTATATTCCACTCGTCGCCTAGTCGAAGAGATCAAAAACGCCGGGCACGAAGCTCAGATTGTAGATCATAGTCTTTGTGACCTGATCATCGAGCAAGAGGGGCCATCGATCATCTATCGGGGACAAAAACTTGAAGGATTTGATGCGATAATCCCAAGAATCGGGGCATCTGTAACCTTCTACGGTACAGCTGTTGTCCGTCAGTTTGAGTTGATGGGAGCATTTTCTGCTGTCAATTCTCAGGCGATTGTGCGAAGTCGGGATAAGTTGAGAAGTCTGCAAATACTATCCAAGGCAGGTTTGGGAATGCCGAAAACTGCGTTTACCAATTTTTCAAAAGGGGGAGAAAAACAACTCATCGAACAGGTGGGTGGCGCGCCTTTGATTATCAAATTACTGGAAGGCACGCAGGGGTTGGGAGTAGTTTTGGCCGAAACCAAAAAAGCCGCGCAGTCAGTTGTTGAAGCATTCCATGGCCTGAAGGCAAGAATAATTGTCCAGGAGTTTATCAAAGAAGCCAAAGGGGCAGACATCCGTGCTTTTGTAGTTAACGGAAAAGTAGTCGGTGCCATGAAGCGTCAAGGAGCAGAGGGAGAGTTTCGTTCCAACCTGCACCGTGGAGGTGCGGCATCTGTGATTAAATTGAGTCGAGCTGAAAAGCAGGCCGCTTTAAATGCGGCAAAAGCTCTCGGACTGGATGTTGCAGGTGTAGACCTGCTTCAGTCTGACCGTGGCCCATTGATTTTGGAAGTCAACAGCTCGCCGGGACTGGAAGGGATCGAGCAGGCGACAGGAATCAATATAGCGGCAGAAATAATAAAATATGTGGAAGAAGGTGTGAATCAAAAGTCCTCCAAAAGAAATAAAGCTCAATGAGTCGAAAAGTAAAAATAGGAACCAGAGGCAGTAAATTGGCCCTTTGGCAAGCCTACCATGTCGAGGGCCTGCTCAAAAATGCAGGCATCGAATCTGAGATTATTGTCATTGATACCAAAGGAGATCAGGTACTGGACGTTTCCATTTCCAAGATTGGGAGCAAGGGCGTTTTTACTCAGGAACTTGAGGATCAATTGATGGATGGAAGGATAGATGTCGCAGTTCACTCTGCAAAAGATATGCAATCCTCACTGGCGGATGAATTTGAAATTATCGCCTTCACTGAGCGCGAAAAAGAAAATGATATTTTAGTCTCATCAAAGTCAGGAATCGATATCAAGGACGCGTCCAAGCCCTTGGTTTTGGGAACATCCTCTACTCGGCGAGTCGCTACGCTGAAGCATTTTTTTCCTCATGTGAAAACTGTAGATGTCCGCGGAAACCTGCAGACTCGAATCCGGAAAATGGAAGAAGGACTTTGCGATGCATTATTGCTGGCATACGCCGGTGTTCACCGAATGGGCTATGATTCGATGATTGCGGCAGAATTGGATTTAGACGAATTTACCCCAGCAGTCGGTCAGGGATCAGTAGCCATCGAGTCGGCTAAGTCTCTCGATTCAGCTTTGCGCCAGCAGATCATCCAAGCCTGTAATCATCCGGCAACTGAATACCGATTGAAAGCCGAGCGGGCATATCTCCGCGTTTTGGAAGGGGGATGTAGTATTCCGGTGTTTGCTTTGGCTTCTTTGGAAAATGAAACATTGAGTCTGTGTGGCGGGATCATCAGTTTGGATGGCCAAAACCGTATTTCCCTTGAAGTTTCCGGAGATAAAACTAAGGCGGAGGATTTGGGAAAAGAACTCGCCAAATTGGTTTTTGCTGCAGGAGGGAAAGAAATTCTGGATGAAATCAAAAAATCACAATCATACAAATGAGTAAATTATTCCACCTTATTTCTGTTTGTTTATTGCTGTTCAGCACTTTGGCCTGTGGACAGAATAAGAATAAAGACTATTTGATTACCATATCTACAAGACATGGAGAAATTAAGGCCGTTCTTTTTGACGATACACCCAAGCATAAAGACAACTTTATCGCTTTGGCAGAAGCTGAAAGATTTGACTCTACTCAATTTCATCGGGTAATTGAGAATTTCATGGTTCAGGGGGGGGATGTTTTCGGTAAGGAAAATTTACCGGCTGAAAAATGGCCTACAATTCCCGCAGAAATTCTCCCGAATCATTTCCACAGAAAAGGAATGATCGCTGCGGCACGGCAGGGAAATAACATCAATCCTACCAAGGCGAGCAATGGCTCGCAGTTTTACATTGTGCAGGGAAGGACGTACGAGGAACTCGAGCTGACGACTGATTTCCCAGCTTTGCAAAAAGCTATTCTTCAATACGTTCAATTGGAAAGCCAAAAACCACTCAAAGAAGAATACAATCGACTGTATGCCGCTCAGCAGTTTGACAGCCTGTCCATGCTGATTCTTTCCAAGCGTGATGAAATCGCCAAATCACTGAATTTGACCCTGTCAAAGAATTATACCCCTGAGCAAATCGAAGCGTATGCCAAAATGGGAGGTACGCCGCATTTGGATCGAGAATACACGGTTTTTGGAGAGGTGATCGCAGGGATGGATGTAGTAGAAAAAATCGCGAAGGAACCGACCACGCGCGAAGTACCCAATGAACCTGTGTATATGCAGGTGAAAATAGAAAGAATATCCAAGAAGAAAATCACACAAGAGTATGGCTACAGCTTCCCTGAAATCAAATAAACCAAAAATTCTGATCACAGGAGCGAATGGCTTGTTGGGTCAAAAATTGGTAGAGCAATTGGTGGAAGAGGGGAGGTTTGAAGTAATTGCTACCGGTAAAGGCTCCTGTCGACTTAAGGGTGATGGATTTAAGTACGAAAGTCTTGATATTACTGATCCAGATGAGGTTAATGAAGTGATAGCAAGAATTGCTCCTGTCACAATCATCCATGGTGCTGCCATGACCAATGTGGATGAATGCGAATTGAATCAGGAGGCTTGTAGGATGTTGAATGTAAAGGCAACGGAATATTTGATCCAAGCTGCCGAAAAGATTCAAACCCACTTCATTTTTGTGTCCACTGATTTTATTTTTTCAGGAGAGGACGGCCCTTATGATGAAGAAGCAGAAGCTGCCCCGGTTAATTTTTATGGGGAGACCAAATTGATCGGAGAAAATCTGGTTCGAAGTTCAAAAACATCCTGGGCAATTGCGCGGACAGTGTTGGTTTATGGCATTGCCAATGACCTGAGCAGATCAAACATTATACTTTGGGTGAAAACTTCACTGGAAGCAGGGAAGGAAATCCAAGTGGTGGATGACCAAATCCGAACTCCAACCCTGGCGGAAGATTTGGCAGCTGGATGTATTCTCATTGCGGAACAAAAAGCGGAAGGAGTTTTCAATATTTCAGGCTCTGATGTTTTGACTCCCTATGAAATGGCGATTATGACTGCTGATTTTTTTGAGCTTAACAAAGACTTAATCAAGAAAACCGACTCTACCCGGTTTACTCAACCTGCCAAGCGGCCGATGAAAACTGGCTTTAGTATCGAAAAGGCAAGAAAACAGCTGGGTTATGTGCCCAAAACTTTCCAAGAGGGAATAGGTATTTTGTCAAAACAAATTATCTTAGCCCGCTCTTAAAAAGCAGTTCACACCCAATTATTAACTTTAAGTTTATTTATGGCAAATATCTCAGATACCGAAGAACGGGGTCAATTTGGTTCGAGTCTTGGTTTTATTATGGCCGCAGCCGGATCTGCAGTCGGACTCGGTAATATTTGGAGATTCCCCTACCTCACAGGGGAAAACGGGGGAGGAGCCTTTGTGTTTGTTTACATTCTATGCGTACTTCTTATTGGGCTTCCCTTGCTCTTCAATGAAATTGCTCTAGGGAGAAGGTCTGGAAAGAACCCTATTGGTGCGATTCGCGATACAGGTGGAAACAAGCTATGGCAGTCTGCAGGTGTTCTGTGCGTATTGGTCTGCTTTTTTGTATTCAGCTATTATTCTGTGATTGCGGGTTGGACCGTTGGATACATTTTTACGGAAATCATCAATATTCCTGTTGACTTTGAGGAATTTGTACAGACTCCATTGTATGTTATTCCCTTAACATTTGTATTTATTCTGGCTACTATTCTGATTGTATTGGGTGGTGTGTCGGGAGGTATCGAAAAGGCAGCAAAATTCCTGATGCCGATTTTGTTTATCATTATCATTTTCATCGCGGGTAGATCAGTCACTTTAGAAGGTGCGCAAGCTGGTATTGAATATTACCTTTATCCTGACTTTTCAAAAATCAATGCTACTGTGGTTTTACAAGCTTTGGGCCAAGCCTTTTTCTCCATGTCTGTTGGTTGGGGCTTGATGATCACCTTTGGTTCTTACCTTCAGAAGGATGCTAATATTATTCAATCCGGAGGTTGGATTGCGGGTATGGATACGGCAGTAGCACTATTAGGTGGACTGATGGTATTCCCGGCTTTGTTTGCGCTGCTACCAGGAAAAGACCCTGCAGCAGGACCGGCTTTAGTTTTCGACGTCCTTCCAAGAGTGTTTGACGCAATGCCGGGAGGAAACCTGATCGGTGGACTTTTCTTTATTCTTTTGATGGTGGCGGCTTTGACTTCGACTATATCCATGCTCGAGGTTCCTGTGGCTTACCTGATTGACGATAGAAAATGGAATAGAAAGCGTGCAACTTGGACAGTTGGGATTGGTGCGATGATTCTCTCCATTCCTTCTGCACTTTCTTCCATTGAGGGAAATATTTTCGCTGAAATTCATTTCACTTTCTTGGGTAATGAACTTACCGGATTCTTTGGTGCGATGGACTTTATTTTTGGCACATTTGCAGTGATTGTGATTTGTTTAATGCTATCACTTTATACCGGTTGGGGACAAAAAATATCTGACTATGCAGACGAATTGACCCATGGTGCGCCTGGCTTTAAAGGACCATATAGAGCTGCCTGGATGTTTTTCATCAAGTGGGTTTGCCCTATTGTAATCATCCTTTTGATTCTAAATACAATTGGATTGTTTGGGGAACCACAAGTTGCATAATCGAAAAACCAACAAGCTAAAAACATAAAGGGGCCTTAGGGCCCCTTCATGTTTTTAGGCGGTTTTTGAATTTAGTTTGAAATATCAAATGCTTTTCATATACTTGAAAAAGTATTTCATAAAATCATGAAGGTTTTACTCGTTGATGATGATTCTGTTCACCTATTGATTCTCAGAAAGATTTTTGAGAAGTCAAACGATGAGGTGGTAGTCGCTCACAATGGGAAGGAAGCCTTGCAGTATCTTGAGGTTGATCCATTTTTTCACATTATAATGACAGACATTATGATGCCAGTAATGGATGGAGTTGAATTTTTAGAGCATTTGAAAGAAAGTCCCCAAACTTGCAGAATTCCTACAATAGGCTTTACAGCAGGTGATGTGGAGTATTTTCGGGAGAAATGCAATGATGGCTTTGACAGCCTTGTGCCTAAGCCAATGGATTTTTACGATTTATATAGCCTTGCAAAATTAACAGCAAGCAGACAACCTTAATCAAAACATAATTGGCAAGGGAATTGCAAAAAAGACGTTTAGTAGAAAACTAAACCCTAAATCCCTTTAACCATGAAAAAATTCATCTTCTCAGCGATCCTCTTTTGTGGGATTGTTTTTGCGGGATATTCCCAAAATGGTGGCTTTGGTATCAAAGCAGGTTTGAGCAGTACTGAAGTAGATTTTAAGAATAAACAGTTTGTTTCTCAAGGGTCGCAGACTGGATACCATGTAGGCGTATTCGGACGTATCGGAGGTGGCGGCTTTTTTGTGCAACCCGAACTCCTGTTTACCCAAACCAGTGGGAAATTTCTCAGCGATGGGGAGCAAATCAAAGCTGAATTTAACCGACTGGATATTCCGGTGATGGTGGGGATGCGATTCTTAAAAGTACTCAGGTTACAAGCGGGGCCTATTGCGAGCCTTAATATTAATTCCAAACTTAAGGAAGCAGGAAGTACAATCAGTGATGCCGAGTTTAAAAATGCTACTCTTGGGTATCAAGCAGGCCTTGGTTTGGACCTCGGAAATCTTTCTGTGGATGCTAGATATGAAGGTGGTTTAAGCAAATGGACGGACAATATTCGAGACTTCCAGACTGACAACCGAATCAACCAATGGGTGCTATCAGTTGGATTTAAGATTTTCTAAGGAAATTTCAATAAATGGCAAAGTCCTCTGAAACCAAATTCAGAGGGCTTTTTCTATATTGATCAGAGTCCCGCAAGGTCCCATTTCCGAATGATTTCCTTAATAAACCCAGCGACTTTTGTATTTACTTTTTTGAAATATTCATCGGCCTGAGCCTGGTTGAAATTAGGATATCCTTGACCTTCCTGGTACAGTCCGATTGATGATGGGAACGGCACAGCTGACCAAGTATTGGGCTTGGGGTAAGCTGTGGCCAGATCCGAATTATAACGCTCCTTATGGACTAAAGTCGGGTCGACTGCCTGAATATATGCCGTCTCATTCAGCCCCGCGTGTCCACCGTCCTCTTTGAAAACTTCCAATGTTATATCCGAGGCAAAGGACCACCAATTGATGACAAGGGTTCGAATGCCCAACTCATTTGCCACTTCTGCGGCTACTTTCTGCAATACAGCGGTTTGCCCTCCTCCGTGACCGTTGAGGATGATGATGTTTTTGAATTTATTCTTGGCCAATCCTCTCAAAATATCTCGAATGAATGGGGCGTAAGCTTCTTCGGAAATCTGGAACGCCCCGGGATAAGCTGCCATCGAACCGGTGATTCCATAGTTTAAGGTTGGAGCGACCATCGCATTCAATTCATCTGCAATGGCTAATGCCATGGCAAAGGGGGCGGTGTTGTCTGCACCGTTGTTGATTACACCATGCGGTTCTAAGGTGCCGGTGGGTAAAAGCACCGTGTTTATGTTACCCGGCACAAAGTCCGCAAACTCCATCCAGTTGATACGATCCATTTCGCGGGTGGAGATTTTTTGCTGTGCAAAAACAAAACTGTAAGAAAAGAAAAGGCCTAGGCCGATAAAAAAAACTTTCATAGAGAAGGGATTTAAGCAGTGAAAATACTGCCTTTCCGTTGAATTCAATGCATCAGTCCGGGGGGAGATTTCTGAGGGTTTGCCTGAAGGAAGCGACTTCATTTTTTGCAGTTTTCCATCTTTTCCAAGCATAGAAAAGCAGACCTATTCCAACAATGTATCCTAGGTATGGAATTGTAAAAAACATCCCAATACCACCCAAAATCAAAACTGCCTGAATCCATAAATTGAGAAACATGGAGTTGATTTTTCCATCATCAAAGAATGCTTGATCTGTGGTATGGTTTTTCACAGCGAGGTAGTGACCACTTTCTTTTCCTTGCTTTATGCCCCAATAGACAGTGACTTCGTTTCCTCTTCGACAAGCTAAATCGAAATCCTGAAGCTGAAAGGACTTCTCCTTACCTTCTTTACTGGTCAGGAAAAGTTGATCGTGAATTACAGTTTTAGAAGTAATGGAAATTGGTGCGGTGCCGCCTGTTCCTTGGTAAGTTGCGCCCCCGCCTCCGCCTCCGCTTACTCTTGTTTCCAGATTTTTTCCGCTCTCCTCTACTATTCCGGAGAAGGAATAAAGCTCAAATGCCGATGCACCATTTGGATTGAAAGATTTCATAGCGATAGTTTTTGTAAAATTTACTCTGAAAAAAATTTACTCAATAGCTTTAAAAAATCACCGCATGAAAAGACTGATTTGTTGTTGGGTTCTATTTATTATTTGTATTGACAAGTAGCAATTTGAATGAAAATCTCCCCGGTTTTGGGCGGGGAGATTGGTTTTAAAGACAGCTCACCCGAGGATTGAATTTTGTGAAAATTCCGCTGGGATTGTGTCTCCAGACCCAGACATGAAGCTGATAATTATCGAACGGTAGAGGAGCGGGAGCAAGGGCTATGTCAAATATTTGAGTTCCGAAATAAGGAATCATGGTATGATGGGCATCCCAAGCTGCTGAGACTACGACGAACTCTACACCAACCAATTTCATGTTTCCATTTTTATCCTCTTCATAAAGCAACGCCTCACAGGCTGTGTTGGGTCATAGTTTCCATCCACATATCCAAAGTTGACATAATGAAAACCCATTGCCCCCATAGTGGGATGAGAAACACATTCACTGGCCAATTCATATCCTGCGGCCAATGCATTAGCCAAATCATGATAGTTAGCAGTGGCGGCCCTGAGATCTGCCAGCATTTTTAGTGTTGTTGGATCCATTCTTAGATTTTCCAAAGTAAAGCTTTCCTGTTCGCGACTGGGGTTTTCCAAAGTCAAATTTGGATCTATAGAAATAGATGGATCGCTGGATTCTGAAATACAGCTAAGCTGGAGAAGAAATGCTACGGATAGTAACATCGTCCCCCAAAGAAGTTTTGGAAGTTGGTACTTCATAGAATTTTGGGTCCTTGTTAAGGATTTAAAATATGGCAATTCAAAAATAACCCCGAAGGATACCGATGCTAAAAATCCTGTAAATCAGTAGGATGTGTAAATAAATGTAACCTGAAATCATGATAAAATAGCGGATAAGGCCTAGCTTCTTGAAGAATTTTTTTTAAGAAAAATCAATAATTGATCCATAATCAATCTATTTCTTCCCCTCCTCAATCCAATCCTTCAGTCCACTGCGTAAGTGCTTTTAAATTCGATGAAAGTTCAATTCTAACCAGCTTTGATTTTTCTGAGGAAACCAAAACCGAATTATTAACCTAAAAACACCAAAATGGAAAATGAACTGATCAAGCCTCAGGGTTTGGTGAAAAACGCAAACAGACGTCAGTTCCTCAGAGTGGGAACAATGACCGTAGCAGGAGCAGGATTGCTGCTGATTGGCTGTAATGATGACAAGGACATTATGCCCGAAGGTATGGTCAGTCTCGGATCAGGAGATACTGGTATTTTGAATTATGCTTATGCATTAGAGCAATTGGAAGCGGCCTTCTATGCGGAGGTATTGCGAGGAAGCTATTTTACCAATGCATCAGCAGAAGAGAAGACCATCATGGGAGATCTGGAGAAGCATGAAAGAGCTCACCGCGAATTTTTCAAGGCAGCTCTAGGAACAAGCGCTATTGGACCCTTGGAGTTTAACTTCACTGCTATCGATTTTAATAGCAGAACATCCGTATTGGGAGCGGCTAAAACCTTTGAAGATTTGGGAGTGGCAGCATACAACGGTGCTGGTCAGCATCTGGAAAGTGCAGATCTTCTTTTGATCGCAGGAAAAATCGTATCGGTAGAGGCTCGTCACGCAGCGGCCATCAGAGACCTGATCAATCCGGGAACAGCGGACTTTGCGGGCAATGACATCATTGATGCCAATGGACTGGAGCGTACGCTAAACTTCACACAGGTATTGACAGCTGCCAGCGCTTTTGTCAGAACCAAGATCGATTTCAGCAAGCTTCCAAGTTAATTCCACATTTTAATCACACTAGACATGAATTTGATCAAATTATTAGATACAATGTGTCCTGACACAAATAGTGCTGAGGACAAAGACCGTTTTTATTCCCGCAGAGATGCCTTCAGGCAATTCGGGGATTTCGGAAAGAAAATAGCGCTTGCTGCAGTTCCGCTTTCTGTTTTGAGTTCTATTCCTCACATCGCAAAGGCGGATACGGCCAGCTTGATAGGGGTGTTGAATTTTGCGCTCACCCTGGAGCATTTGGAATATAGATATTATGAGATGGCTTTGACCTCAAACGTAATTGCTTCTGCAGACCGGGTGATTTTTCAGAAAATCCGTGACCATGAATTGGCCCACGTGAAGTTCTTACAGGAGGTAATTGGCAACGTATTGAAAGGTACTCCGGTAGCAGAGCCTAAGTTTGACTTTACAGCAAAAGGTAATTTTCAGCCTTTTTCAGATTATCCTACATTCTTGGCACTCGCCCAGGCTTTTGAAGATACTGGTGTGAGAGCATATAAAGGACAAGCCGCAAATGTGAAAGAAAGCGATGTGGTGTTGACTGCGGCTTTGTCCATTCATTCGGTGGAAGCAAGACACGCTTCAATGGTGAGAAGACTTCGTACAAAGAAGGGCTTGGACACTGTGAAAGGCTGGATCACTAATGCCTCAATCGGTACATTGCCAGCTGCAACTACTCCTATCTATGCAGGTGAAGAGAATATTATGCAGGGTGGAGTGAATGTTGTCAATTTAACGAGTCTTGATGCCGGTGCGGTATCTGAGGCATGGGATGAGCCCTTGAATGCTAACCAAGTATTGGGAATTGCTTCCCTCTTTTTAGCTTCATAAACTTAAAGCTGGGTTAATGTTTGTGGAGTAGATGTCATCCTCGTGAGGGGATGGCATCTTTTTTTAGCCCCAAGTTTTTTACCGCAAAGAACACAAAGGAGCGCAAAGTTTTTTTACCACATAGGAGTTCTCAGAGGAGAAAGAGCTTCTTGGATTAATCCTTTAATTAGAATTCAAAACCATTAAGCTCAATTAATCTTTTTCAAGTTCACAGAGGAAAAAGGTAAGCTTTTCCCTTAAAAAATCTGTGTTAATCTGCGACTTTTTCGGTGTCAATCTGTGGGAAATAAAAGTTGCAAAGACTATCGATCAAAAAGTTATCCGATACAAGCTGCAGCGCTGAATGTCCGGAAAGTTTTTGAGTTCGGAGTGATCAAATTCCTTCCAAAAGTCCATTCCAATCTTTTTCATCACCTGGATTGAAGCCGTATTGCCGATGGATGCCATAGATACCACTTCGGTGATTTGGTTTTGCTGAGCAAAGCTCAGGCAAGCCAAAGCACCCTCTGAAGCCAAGCCTCGATTCCACCACGTTTTACCTATCCTCCAGCCGATATCCACACAAGGAGTGAAATCCGATTCAAAAGTCTTCCAACCCATCCCAATCGTACCGATCAACTCCTTTGTTTCCAATAAATCCACTGCGAAATAGCAATAGCCTCGTTCCTCATACATTCGCTGCATGCGATCCATCATGGCTTGGGTTTCCTCCCGGGAAAGCGGTTTTTGGAAGAAGCGCATCACCTCCGGGTCTGAGTTGATTGCCGCAAAATCATCCAAGTCAAAGGACTGCCAAGTGCGAAAACCGAGTCTGGAAGTGGTGAAGAGATAGTGGTTCATTTGGTGTGAAATCTGTAATTTATCGATCGTAATCGAGAATTTACATGTTTAATTTCGGTTACGATTGAGAGTTTACATTTTTGGTTTTCCTGGAGTTGATTTTACAATCTAGTAATCACATTCCTAAACTGTAAAAAATCCCCATGCTTTGATTGACCAATTATAAACCCTTTCCATCACACCTCCATCCCGTTAAATTGGTTAAACCGTCGTCTTCCCACGCTCACGGCGGCGGCACGGCAGACGGTTTTGTCGCCGTATTTCATATTCAGCTTATCGAGGTCTGTGGGTTGGTTACTACTTTCATTTTCAAAATTTGGCCATTAATACTTGTTTTATGGCAGTTGATTAGTTTTTCGCTAAAAATTTCATTTGACCCCTTGATAACCGTTTGATCTAATTATATTTTCGTTTCACGAAAATGAAGCTTAATATGGGTTGGATACAGAAAAACTATGACTTGGGAAACATTTAAACTAATCTTATTCAGTGTTGGGCTTTTACTTTCTTTCTATGAAATTTATGAAAGAAGGAAGGATGGAAAAAAGATTCCTTACACTTCGATAGCTTTAGTAGTTCTATTTGTGGTGCTTATCTTAGGTAAATTTTTGTGATTTTTATATTTAGATAGGTGGTGCCACAAGTGGTGTCACCCCTACACCTCCTCCAACCATTAAACGGATTAAACCGTCGTCTTCTTACGCCCACGGCGGCGGCACGGCAGACGGTTTTGTCGCCGTGTTTGACACTCGGCTTTTGATTGCTTGAAAGAGGATACAGGATGGATTGGTGTAGGATTCATGGTCTATGAATTTTCTAAATGTGTTAAATGAGTTCATATGAATAGTAATAAGCTAAAAAAAGCACTGGCGAAAGTATCTGTTCTTACGGTAGGAGTATATATAATTTCTAGTGCTCTTTTCTGGATAATTCCTAAATTCAATTTATCTGAAATAGTGCTCGGTGTCTTGGTTGGTTTTAATCTGATATTTATGACAGTTCAGTTTAGACGGGCCATAAATCCCTCTTCTTTTTTTGATTTGGATACTTCTTTCAAATCGAAAATTATCAGCCAATACACACTTAATATCCTGATCTTCATCATCTTTATTTTAAGATCCTAGGTAGGTATATCGGCTAGAAGTTGCCTCTATTTTTTTGAGGCAACTTTTTTGGATTTTCAAACCTCCATCCCATTAAACGGATTAAATCTCCTTCTTCCCACACCCATGGCGACGGCCCGACAGACGGTTTTATCTCCGTATTTGACATTCAATTTGTCGAGTGCCTGATAGAGATTGATCTGTTCCTGACTGTCTTCGAAGAGCTTGATCTGATAGTTGCCATAGACCAGCGAACTGAAGCGCACGCCGATCAGCCGGATCAGCATTCGTCTGCTGTATAGTTTATGAAAGAGTGCCTTCACCACAGGCAGGAGCGTATGGTCCGCCGAAGTATAGGGAATACGCTGCTGCACGGTATGTGTCTCAAAGTCCGAGTAGCGGATCTTCACACTCACGCAGGCGGAGAGCTGCCCTTTTTGACGGAGTTTGGAGGCGAGCTGCTCAGTCATGGCCGTCATCGTAGCCTCCAGCATCTTGACATCGATGGTGTCCTGCTCGAAGGTGTTTTCGGAAGAGATTGACTTAGCCTCAGAATAGGGAGTGACCAAGGATCGGTCGATTCCGTTGGCTTTTTCCCAGATCATGGTTCCGTTTTTCCCGAAAGTTGCTTCCAGCAGTTCGGCAGGCATCTGCTGCAGGGTATGGACTTTTTTGACGCCCATGTTGTAGAGCGTTTGGGAGGTTTTTTCGCCGATCATGGGAATTTTGCGCACGGATAGTGGGGCGAGAAAGGGTTTTTCCTGACCGAATGGAATCTGCTTTTCGTTGTTGGGCTTGGCTTCGCCAGTGGCGACTTTGGAGACGGTTTTATTCTCCGAGAGTCCCATAGAGATGTTCAGACCGCTTTGTTTGATAATTTTTTGGCGGAGCTCATGGGCCAGCTTGAAGCAACCAAAGAAGCGGTCCATCCCCGTGAGATCGATGTAGAATTCATCCACGGAAGATTTCTCAAAGATTGGGACACTCTCCCGAATGATCTCGGTGACTTCGTGGGATTTTTGGCTGTATTTCTCAAAATCCCCTCGCACGAGTATGGCTTCAGGACAGAGTTGCCGGGCCATCCGCATCGGCATGGCCGAGTGCACTCCAAACTTCCGAGCCTCATAGCTGCACGAGGCCACCACTCCCCGGTCGCCGGAGCCCCCGATGAGGATAGGTTTGCCATTCAGCCTGCTGTCAAAAAGCCGCTCCACTGACACAAAAAACGTGTCCAAATCCATATGCACGATATTCCGCTTCCCTTCCATGACCTTTTGTCTATATTATTGACAATTATTAGTCTATAAATTAAACAAAAAGAATAACTTTGGTTTCTTGAATTTCAAAAGATTGACCGAAGCTGTCTTACTTTATTGCTTATGTATCTCCACTCAAACATTAAGATTTTAAGAAAAAAGAAGGGATTGACTCAGGAAGCATTGGCTGAGAGATTAATGATCTCCCGATCTAAACTTGCGGGATATGAACTGACCATTTCGCCGTCGCTTGACGTGATCGTCCGCATAGCGGAGAACTTTAGTGTTTCTATAGATACTTTAATCAAAGAAGATCTTGCATCTTATTCTGAATTCAAACTCCGCGAACTCCTGGAGACGGATCAGTTTCTGCGCGGGCGAAAGCTCCGCATTTTGGCGACTACAGTCGATGAGCAAGGTAGAGAACTGATCGAGGTGGTCTCGCAAAAGGTCAAGGCGAGTTACTTGGCGGGGTTTTCCGATCCGGAGTTTATTGCTGAGTTGCCGCGCTTTGCTTTGCCTTTTCTCCCGATGGACAAAAAGCACCGGGTGTTCCAGGTGGATGGCGACTCGATGCTGCCGATCCCCGATGGGGCTTGGATCGTCTGTGAATATGTGGATGACTGGATGGCCATCAAAGACGGCGAGCGCTATGTAATCGTCACCGAGCAGGATGGCGTCACGTTTAAGATCGCTTACAATAAGATCAAAGACGAACAAAAATTGCTGCTTTGCTCAGCCAATCCGATCTACGCCCCGTTTGAAGTAGAAGCAGAGCAGGTCAGAGAAGTGTGGAGGTATCGGCTGGCGATGGTATGACAATGATCAATTTTCAATTCACAGGTTGGATTTTACTTGATCTTTGAGTTGAAAATTGTTCATTGATAATTTACTCGCTATGGATAAAAGATATGATTTAGAAGAACGGCTAGTCAGATTTGCAGGAGATTGCATCAAGTATTGCAGCACAGTGGGAAATACGTTTGGAGAAAGCCATCTCAGAGAACAGTTAATTAGGTCAGCCTGCGGAGCTTGCTTGAATTATGGAGAGGCCCAAGGAGTTGAAAGTAAAAAAGATTTCATCCATAAGAATGGGATTGTATTGAAGGAACTCAAAGAGTCCCGTTCAACATTAAAAATTTTAGCATATTCCGAGTTGGGTGATCTCCTTATTAGAACCGAGCTGTTGAAGGAGTCAGAAGAACTTTCTGCAATATTTGGTAGAATAATTACTAGTGCGAGAAAAAACCTAAGCAATGAACAATGAACAATATGCGACAATAGCCAGTGTTTAAGTATTGTGCTTGATCATTAAGTTTGGCCATTGAGAATTGAACATTGATAATTGAATATTGCCTATCCTATGCCCATCATTTCCTCACCACTTGGTAATATCCGAATCAGCTCCCGAGAGGGCTGCCTTTCTGAGTTGAAGTTTACCGATGAGGAGACAGACGGAGAGATTTTAGATCAAGTCCTGTTAAGTACCGTGCAGCAGTTGGAGGAATATTTTGCCGGAGAAAGAAAGACTTTTGATATGCCGATCGGGTTGGGAGGGACGGATTTCCAGCGGAAAGTATGGTTGGAAGTCAACAAAATTCCTTTTGGACAGACGGCCACATACATGAAGATTTCCCAGAAACTGGGCAAGCCAGGTGCCATCCGTGCAGTGGGCGCAGCAATTGGGGCCAATCCCATTCTTGTCATTCTTCCTTGTCATCGGGTATTGGGAAGTGATGGCAGTCTCACAGGTTATGCCGGAGGTTTGGACAGAAAAAAAGCCCTCCTGGAATTGGAAGGCCATGCTTTTCAGACGAGTTTGTTTGAGTGATCAGTGTCCAGTCTCAGTTGTCAGATTTGTAAATTGCAATGGTTTCTGTCAGGTTTATAAATTGCAATGGCTTCGATTCTCCGCCGCTGCGGACAAGCTGCTCAGCCTGACACAATCTGCCTACTTACTGCTACTTCAAACTGCCTACTTTTCTTCAAGCTCCACAATTACCTCAATCTCTACCGCCATATTGTTGGGAAGCGAACCTACACCTACGGCTGATCGGGCGTGCTTTCCTTTTTCACCGAATACTTCCACCATCAGATCAGAGAAGCCGTTGATTACAGCAGGCTGGGAGGTAAACTCAGGGGTGGCATTGACCATCCCGAGTACTTTGACAAACTGCTTGATTCTGGATAAGTCTCCCGTGGCGGCTTTCAGTACTGCGATGATTTCAAGTCCCGTGGCCCGAGCCGCTTCATATCCTTGTTCAACACTCAGATCTGCACCCACTTTTCCATAGATTTTCGGGCCACTTCCTGCGAGGTAAAGTAGGTTCCCCACCTGCTTCCACTTGACATAATTGGCGATCGGCTGGCCCACTTCAGGGATTTTGAGACCCATTTGCTCCAGCTTCTCTTCAGGAGTCTGTGCATTTACGGAAAGGGATATTCCTGTGATGGTTAGTATAAGGCATGTAAAAAGAATTTTTTTCATGGGTATAGTGTATTGGTTGCCGTTTCTAAGCTAACTGATTCTCCTTACTTTTGATAGTCTTTTTAAAGTGATTGCGATGTCAATTATTCAAATTCTCCCATATTCCCCAGAGTTTCAGCCTTATTTTGAATCCATCAACAAAGCATGGGTCACCCAGTACTTTACACTGGAACCGTTTGATATTGAGCAGTTGGAGCATCCAGAGGAGACGATTTTGGCAAAAGGGGGAGGGATTCTTTTTGCAAAAATAGGTGATGAAATTGTCGGAACTGTCGGGTTGATTCCAACGAATAATTCAACCTGTGAAATGATCAAAATGGGTGTAAATCCTGCTGCTCAAGGAAAAGGGGTGGGGCACTCGCTTGGAGTTGCTGTTATGGAGGAGGCCAGAAAGGTGGGATTTTCAAAGATGGTTCTTTATTCCAACACCAAACTTGGAGCGGCACTTCATCTTTATAAAAAACTTGGTTTTCATGAAGTGAAGGCAGAATGTGGAGCTTATGGCCGTTGTGATATTAAAATGGAGCGAATGCTCTGAGTAGTTCGCTGTTTTGTCTGTTTAAAATTGTTTCGTAATAGTCACACCTGACTACCACAGGCAGGCTTGTTTACTTAGGTGGCGGATTGATAATCTGTCCACGGCATATCGCCTCATGCTTGATTTCCTAACATATATCAGGTTTTTTCCTGATTTAACGCAATGAGATTCTAGATAGGAAGTTGGAAATTTAGTGTCTAACTAATAGCCCAAATTCTATGAAAACTATTCTAGTTCCCTTTGATTTTTCGACTTATTCACTTGCTGCTCTACAAACCGCACAGCGGATTTGCGCGAAGAATCAAGCCAAGATCATTTGTGTGACTGTTATTCCTTCTGAAATAGATTGGGATTTACTGTCCGAAGAAGCAAAACTAAAGTACCCCCAATTGCTGGAGGAACGTCAAGAGGCCATGGAGGTTTTGCCCGGATATATTAAATCAGTTGCTCCTGCTAAAGCTCAAATAGAGCAAATCATAAAAATAGGTGTGCCATATGAGCAAATCCTAAGAGTAGCCGAGCAATCATTTGCCGACCTGATCGTGATAGGAGCGTATGGGAAAGGCCACGTGGAGGGGAATTTTGTCGGTTCAACACTGCAAAAAGTAATTCGTTTCGCACCATGTCCCGTTTTAGCTGTAAAAAGCGCTTTGGATGGAAATGCTTTCCGAAAAATTGCTTTTGCTACGGTATTCAACAAGGCAGGGAAAGTCGCTTTTGAAAAAATGCTTCCCCTTGCAAAAATTTTTAAAACGTCAATTCACCTACTCTATGTAAACACGCCAGCTCATTTCACTAATTCCTCTAAATCAGACAGGGATATGGCGGAGTTTGGCAAGGGACATGAGCAGTTTGTAATCCATCGCCATGTGTATAATCATGAAGACGCTGAAAAGGGCATCATGGAGTTTTGTGAAAAAAACGGAATTCAGCTCCTGGGAATTGTCTCCGGTGAGCGAGGCCATGCATCCTCTTATGTCATCGGGACCACAGAAACGCTGATATTCAAATCAGATCTCGGTATTTTAAGTATTAAGTCTTGATTACCAAAATCTGAAACGCTTTTCGTAGATTCTGTTTCGGAATATCCAGTTGTCCCAAATATCCGGTGAAAGGTATATTTCAACACCTACACTTACGGTCATATACCCATCATAACGATGGGTGAGGCCGGACCCTCGGCGTACTCTTCCCTGATTTCTCAAAATTTTATCTACATCCGGTTCACCACCCTCAAGTATAAAGCTGGGATTTCGTATGGCTAGCCGAAGGCGATCAGGGTTATTTCCTGTGACGTAGTCATCAACCAAATCAAGGTAAAATTCACTGACGTTGAACGCAGAAATGTCATCCATGTAATCGGTGAGCGTAAAGCGATAATTTCCTTCAATCTTCATGTCCATGTAGACATTAAGCTTGTATTTGAAGCCTAGGCCCATCGGGAAAACTACAATTTTGTCATTGTAAGGGTTGTTTTCAAGCTGAAGCGGGCGTAGGTCTACCCAGGTTCCGTTGAGCTCAGCCTTTGGATTGTTGGTAGACATTCCTACCCCAAAAAAGATGTATGGATTCCAAAGATGTCTGGTGATATTATTCACTTTAACAGGGTGCCAATAATACTCTATGAGTGCTGCTACCTCAATATTATTGGCGCGAAAGTGTAGGTTTCTCGGTGTTCGAAATGCTCTTGGATCGGAAGGTGGATCCGAACCGGATATTTTATAATAGGTACCCTCCAATCTAGCTTTAAGATGGGTTCCAAAAATATAATTCACCGCAAAATTGGCATTATAATCCGGCTGAATTCCCTCGTTGTATTTCCAAAATGAATAGAGTTCTCCAAAATATTGTGAAGGTCCGATTCCAGCTGATATTGACCAAGGCTCTTCAAACCTATAGCGATAGAAGCTTTGGGAATAAGTAGAAAAAGACGAGAAAAGAAATAATATTATGAGTAATCTTTTCATTTTTTAATGAGTCGCAATTTTCCTAATCAATTGCTAGGCAGAAATTTAGGCTAAATTCCCAATTTTTCAAACCCTGACTTTAAATGTAGGTCGCGCTGTGGAAACGGAATCTCGACATTTTCGGCGGTAAATCGCTTAAAAATAGCGTAGTAGAGTTGGCTCTTCAGCACATTTGGTTTATTGACATAATCACTTGTCCATACCCTAAGGTTAAAATTAAGACTGTTGTCCCCATAGCTATCGAATAGGACATCGGCTTCGGGAGTTTCCAGTATTCCCGGAATAGCTTTGGCTACCTCTACGAGAATTTTCTTAATCTTCTCCGGATCTTCCTTGTATGAAACGCCCACCGGGAAATTAAATCTGATTCTATGTTCATTGTGAGACCAATTGATTACCTGACTGTCTATAAATTGACTGTTTGGCACAATTACACTAATGTTATCATTCGTCACTACTGTGGTGGCCCTGGCATTGATCTGGATCACATCACCTGAGACATCACCTACCTCTATTCGATCGCCTACCTTGATTGGCTGCTCAAATAAGATGATGAGTCCGCTGATAAAATTGTTTGTGATGTTTTGAAGTCCAAAGCCAATACCTACACCAATTGCACCAGCCAAAACTCCAAAGGCACTCAAATCAATCCCATTGGTCTGAAGAATCGAAAAAATCCCACCTAAAATGATCAAATACTTGACCATTGTCCCGATTGACTCCTTAGTCCCCTTGGCGATTTGGGTTTTTTTCAGTGCATGCTTCACCAAAAATCGCCGAACCCATTCTGCAATCACAAAAAGTGCAACAAATGAGAGGACCAAAGTCATGGCCAAGCCGATGGTGAGCTTGGAATCGCCAAGACTGATTAGATTTTCATTTAATATATTCTCAAGCCATTCTAAAAAGCTCCCCTTTTTTTCCATAATCCTCTGAATTTAACGCTCTGCTAAACTACTAAACACCAAATTTCGATCCTTAAACTATTTATTCTTAACCCGAAAAACCAATTTTGTTTTCAAAAATGATTCTGTTCGGTAGAATCTTTTGATTTTGACCTTGGTGAATGTCAGTTTTGAAATAATTGACTGATTATTTTTAATTTTGACCTTATGAGTAAACAAAGAGAAGAATTAGAACACCGTCTAAAACTCCGGAATATCAAGCTGTCAGACTATGATGGTATCCGGGACATCATGGTGTCAATTTATAAAAATCAAGGTGGTGCATGGACTAAGGCAGAGCTTAAAAACCAACTGAAAGTTTTTCCGGAAGGTCAAATATGTATCGAGGATAACGGGGTTGTCATTGCAGCAGCTTTGAGTATCGTGGTGGATTATGCGAAGTTTGGTGACAACCATACCTATGATCAGATCACCGGTTTTGGGAAATTTGACACCCACGATGATGACGGTGACACCCTCTATGGCACCGATGTTTTTGTGCACGCTGATTATCGGGGGATGCGGCTTGGCCGACGGCTTTATGATGCCAGAAAAGAGCTTTGTGAAAACCTAAACCTAAGATCCATCATTGCAGGTGGACGGATTCCCGGGTATTCGAAATACGCGGATGAAATGACTCCGCGTAAATACATCGATCTGGTGAAAAACCGGGAGATCTTTGATCCAGTGCTGTCTTTTCAGTTGGCCAATGAGTTTCACGTTCGCAAGGTGATCACCAAATATTTGCCAGAGGATACCGATTCCCGTGCCTATGCAACTTTGCTCGAATGGATCAATATCTACTATGAAAAGGATGAAAAACTCATCGGCAACAAGAAGTCAATCGTCAGACTTGGATTAGTGCAGTGGAAAATGCGCCGCTTTTCCAATGTGGACGATCTGATGCAGCAGGTAGAGTTTTTTATTGATACGGTTTCCGGTTATAAATCCGACTTTTGCCTATTGCCTGAATTTTTCAATGCTCCTCTTTTGGCGGAGTTTAATGATATGGATGCATCCGAAGCCATTCGTAATCTGGCCGATTACACCGATGAAATTGTCGGCAGGATGAGTGAATTGGCAGTGTCTTATAACGTGAACATCGTGGCAGGATCGATGCCTGAATACGATGGTAAAAAATTGCGTAACGTCAGCTACCTCTGTCGTAGGGATGGCACTCAGGACAAACAGTACAAATTGCACATCACTCCCGATGAGGCGGCATATTGGGGTCTGCAAGGGGGGAATGGGATTCACGTCTTCGATACTGATGCGGGTAGAATAGGAATTTTGATCTGTTACGATGTGGAATTTCCTGAATTGGGAAGGATCCTTGCCGAGCAGGAAATGGACATTCTGTTTGTGCCCTTCTGGACCGATACCAAAAACGCCTTCCTTCGGGTAAATACCTGTGCAAGGTCTCGTGCGATTGAGAATGAATGTTATGTCGCCATTACAGGTTCGGTGGGTAACCTCCCGAAAGTTGAAAATATGGACATCCAATATTCTCAGGCAGCTATTTTTTCCCCTTCGGATTTTTCATTTCCCCATGATGCGATTGTAGCGCAAGCCTCAGAAAATGAGGAGACCATCATCGTGGCCGATGTTGATCTCGATCTACTTACCAAGCAGCGGAAGGCAGGAAGTGTCAGGAATTTGGAACAACGTAGATTGGATCTTTACTCAGTACAATGGAAGCAGAAAAAACAATAAATCACTACTTGGCACATGTGTCGGAGGAAGTTTTCTCAAGAGCTAAATCCATCAAAGTCCTCATCACGGATATTGATGGAGTGATGACTGATGGGGGTATTATCTATGATGATCAGGGGATTGAGTACAAAAAATACAATGTCAAAGACGGACTGATCGTCCAGCATCTCCGGAAGGCAAAAATTCTGGTCGGAGCGATCACGGGCAGAGCTTCTCAAGTGGCGGAAAATCGTTGTGAAGAACTCAAGTTTGATTTTCACTACCATGGAATCAAAGACAAAGGAAAAAAACTTGAGGAAATCCTCCAGACGATTGAGGTCAGCATGGAAGAAGTTGCCTACATCGGTGATGATTTGATTGATTTACCGATTTTGGCCAATGTTGGTCTGGCAATTTCACCAGCTGATGCCTTGCCTTATGTGAAAATTTATTCGCATTACGTTTCTCCATTTGCCGGAGGCAAGGGTGTATTTCGCGAAGTGGCTGATATTCTTTTGCATTCAAAAGGTCAGCTTGTCCCGATTATTGAAAATTTATCCAAAAAGGAATTATGAACAGAACCAACCATACCATGCACATCCGTGAGGGTGTAGTTTTGGGAGCTGATAAGCCCGTGCTTTTTTCTGGCCCTTGCGCCGTTGAGAGTTATGATATTTGTATCGAAATAGGCACCAAAGTGAAGGCCTGGGCCGATCAGTATGGCTTTTCGTATGTTTTCAAGGCCTCCTTTGACAAAGCAAATCGTACTTCATCCGGATCTTTCAGAAGTATCGGGATGGACAAATCATTGGAAGTATTGCAACGGGTAGGGAAGACGCTTAACGTCCCTCTGGTGACGGATATTCACGAAAGCTACCAAGCTGCTGAAGTGGCTGAAGTGGTCGACGTGCTTCAGATTCCGGCTTTTCTTTGTCGGCAGACGGACTTGCTTTTGGCTGCAGGCCAAACCGGTAAAGCTGTCAAAATCAAGCGGGGTCAATTTATGGCGCCGGAGGACATGCAATACGCCGTGACCAAGGTACGATCCACAGGGAATGAAAATGTATGCCTGACAGAACGGGGATTTTCCTTAGGTTATCACAATTTGGTGGTGGATATGCGTGGCCTTCCGATCATGCGTCAGTTTGCTCCGGTAGTATTTGATATTACGCACTCTGTCCAGCAGCCGGGAGGGCAAGGTGGAAGCAGTGGAGGGCAGCGAGAATTTGCCCCAATTCTGGCAAGAGCTGCCGCAGCTACGGGAATTGATGGATTTTTTATTGAGACTCATCCGGAGCCAGCAAAAGCGCTTAGTGATGGGCCAAACTTAATACCACTACACAGAATGGGTGATTTTCTCAATATGTTAAAAGAAGCATGGCTTTTGGGGAGGAAGTTTCAAGACTTCGCAGTGGAGTAAAACCATCAACTCAGATATGAAAAAAGTACTTGCCATTGGCATAGCAGTATGTGTGATTTTGGGTATCCTTTGGGTTACCCTTTTTAATAAAAAATCAGATTTAACAGAAGAATTACAAACCAGACTGGAAGGCCAGTCTTCCGAAGTGTCGCTAAAAATCGGTGAAACGTCACTCAAAGCCCGCGAGGAGCTTCGGCTTTTTTATGCCGAAAGGGAGTATGCGGAGGCTTGGTCCAGCAACGGAAAACTCACCAAGCTCGGGGAGGAACTCAAATTTGAAATCGGCGAGTCAAAATATGATGGACTCAACCCGGAAGACTATCACGCTTCAGAAATTGAGCTCTTATTTCAGGCAATTTCCGACCAAAAAGGAAAACTGAAAGCCAAACCATTTGCGGATTTGGCAGATTTGGATCTGATGCTTACAGATGCTTTTTTCCAGCTGGCAAGGCATCTGGAAATTGGAAAAATCGATCCAAGCAAACTCAAATCTGCATGGGATCTGGGAGTAAATACACCCAGCATCAACTATAACGAGCTTTTGAACGAGTCTATCCGAAAAGGGTCAATCAGAGATGGGCTTGAAAGTCTATACCCGGAATTTAAGATCTACAAGAAGGGAAGAGAGGTAATCCGGGATTTGGATGAAAAGCGGAAAATTGACACGCTGGTTTGGAAAACTGTCAATCTGGAAAAGTCTCTGAAAATCGGCGACTCCCATGCTTCAGTTCCGGGTTTACGGGACCGCTTGATTTTTTGGGGTTATCTGAAGCCCTATGAGTTGAAAGATAATTTGGTCTTCGATCCACAGATGGAAGAGGGGCTGAAAAAATACCAGCTGAACAATGGGATGGAGCCTGATGGCGCCATTGGTAATTTGACTGCCGAAAGCCTGAATAATTCTCCAGCCAGACTATTGGACATCGCAGCGGTGAATATGGAAAGATTGCGTTGGCTTTCGGATACGCTTAGAGACTCAGAGCTTATTTTGGTCAATGTGGCAAATTATCAATTGGACTATCTTAACAAACTCGATACGGTTTTAACAGCTAAGGTTATTGTGGGGAAGGAGTATAATGCGTCCCCGGTATTCAGTGCACCGATGACTTACATTGCTTTTAGCCCTTACTGGAATATTCCAGCATCGATCACAAAAGATGAAATTGTCCCTGCAGTACGGAAAAACCCAAAATATTTAGCTCAAAAAAATATGGAAGTGGTCACGAGCTCCGGTGAACCGGTCAACCCCAAACCGGGTGATTGGTCCGCTGAGACTTTTCCATATTTGATTCGTCAAAAGCCGGGAGGTTCCAATTCCTTGGGATTGGTCAAGTTTATGTTTCCAAATGAACACAGCATATACATCCATGATACTCCTGCGAGAAGTTTGTTTCAATTGGAAAACAGGGCTTTGAGCCATGGTTGTATCCGAATTCAAGATCCGGCAAAATTCGCGGCACTTTTACTGCAAGACGATCCCTCTTGGACTTCAGAGAAAATCAATGAGGCTATGAATCAGGAAAAAGAACAGATCGTACAGTTGAAAAAACACATTCCGGTTGTGATCTTTTACCTGACATTCTGGGCTGATTCCAATGGGGCGCCTCATTTTAGATCAGATATATACAATCGTGATCAGGAAGTATTATTGGCATTGAAGGGAACGGAGTAAGGATATACCGCTTTTGAGCAAATAGAAGTGGTTTTCTGAAGGGATAATTCTAGTTTTACAGTGACTTACTGTAGACTACTTATGATGATTCGGAAAATCACTTTTATCCTATTTTTGGGATTTTCGCCCTTATTTCTATTGGCAAGTACTCACGGTGATCAAGATCCCTTACAAGATCAAATCCGACTCAAACTGGAGAGTATTCAACCGGGTAGATCACTTTCCATCCGAAATCAAAACTTGAGTGCCTCCGGAGATATTTTTTCCTTTTATTCAAATCGGGAATTCCGCGAAATCTGGTCATCTGATGGGATCCTGACTGAATTGGCCTATGAGTTAAGATTTGAAATCCGCCAATCCAAGTTTGACGGCTTAGACCCTCAAGAATACCATTTAGGCTTGATTGATACCTTTTTCAATACTTTTGAAGCCAACAAAAAAAACAAAGTATCCAATGATCTGGGAGAACTTGTTGATTTGGAGCTTTTGCTAAGTGATGCTTTTTTTCAGCTTGCCGCTCATTTGGAACGGGGAAAAGTGAATCCTGCACTTCTCAAATCGACTTGGGAAATAGCACGGAAACCGCAAAAAGTAAATTATGGTGACTTACTCTCCGTTTCGCTGGCATCGGGGGAAATCCGAAGAAATTTGGAAACGATTTATCCCAAATTCACTAGTTACAAACGAGGGCGCGAGGTAATCAGGCAGCTGGATGAGAAAAGTAAGGTGGACTCACTGAATTGGAAACCTATAAAAATAGATAAAACCATCAAAGTAGGAGAAAGTAACAATTCAATTCCGGTTATACGACAGCGCCTCCAATTTTGGGGATATATGGGGCACTATGAAACGGAAAACCCCAAAGTATATGATTCTTTACTTTTTGAAGGAGTTAAGGAATTCCAGCGTAAAAACGGAATGGAACCTGATGGAGCATTGGGTAAAAATTCGATTGCTGGGATCAACAATTCGCCAAATGTTCTTCTGGACCGGGCTGCAGTCAACATGGAGCGGCTGAGGTGGCTTCCTGACACATTGAAAGAAGCTGAAATCATCTTGGTGAACATTGCAAACTACCGGCTTGACTATATCTACAAGCTTGATACCCTATTTTCATCTAAAGTAATTGTAGGGAAGCAGTATCATGCTACTCCAATTTTTTCGGCAGCGATGAGTTATATTGTATTCAGCCCCTATTGGAATATTCCCAACTCGATCGCTCGCAATGAAATCATTCCGGCCATTCGCAAAAATCCGGATTACCTCCGGCAAAAAAATATGGAGGTGGTAACCTTTTCGGGACAACCGGTAGACCCAAGTACAATTAATTGGTCCAATAAATCTTTTCCTTACATGATCCGCCAAAGGCCCGGTGGAAGCAATTCACTAGGCCTTGTGAAATTTATGTTTCCCAATAGGTTCAGTGTTTATATCCACGATACGCCGACGAGAGCCCTTTTTGACAGAGAAGATCGTGCACTTAGTCATGGCTGCATTCGCCTACAAAACCCCACGGAATTTGCGAAAATCCTACTCAGCGACATGCCGGAATGGACCGACGAAAGAATCAACCAAGCTATGAATCAAAAATCTGAGCGAATAGTCAACCTCAATCGAAAAATTCCCGTCGCCTTGGTTTATTTGACTTTTTGGGCCGATTCGAAAGGTCAAGCCCATTTTCGACAGGACATTTACAACAGAGACGCGGAGATATTAACTTTGCTCAGGAAATAATCAGGGCTGAACCAAGGTGGATTGGCTCAAGTAATTTTGGTCTTTTCCAAAAATGAAAAGCAAGCTGCCTTCTTTGATTAGATCAATCACTTTTGCTGACAGTTCGGGAGGAAGTGCAGGGCAGCCCAGGCTTCTTCCCAGTCTGCCGGTTGATTTTGCGAATTCTTCCCGCGCATAATCAGCGCCATGAATCACAATGGCGCGTGCCCTGGCTTGATCATTGAAGCCTTTTTCCAACCCATCCAGTCGAAGCGAGTACCCATGTTTTCCCTGATAAGTTTCTGCAGTTTTATAAAATCCCAAGCTGCTTTGGAAGGATTCAGGGGTATTTGAAAAATTCTTTGCCATGAGCTCACCGGTATTTCTTCCATGAGCGACTACTGTGTTGAGTAGAATTTCTCTCTTTTCCACATCGATGACCCAAAGTCGCTTTTCAGTAGAAGGAAGACTGAAATCGATAACGGTCAACAATGGCTTGTCCAGATGATGCTCGAGTTTTTCCCATCCTTCAAGCGCATAATTTAATGCCTCCAGATTTGGGATGTTTTGATGCTTTTTTGCTAAAGATTCAAAAATGACTTCCGAAGAGTGATTGTTTTCTAGTGGAACTAGAGTGGGGCTTGAACCTGAGTTTGGATCTGAAAAAGTAAAAGTCCAAACTAAGGAAATTAGAATTCCTGCTGAGATCATGAAGATTTGGCTTACTTATGAGGTGATGTTCAAATGTAGGGTATCTTCTTCATTGTCAAAAACATTGCCATAAAAATAGGAGGTGATTTTTGTCACCAGAGCTAAAGAATAAAATGGAACCTTATTTGGTGGATAGAGGGTTTTCGAAATGGTACATGGAAAAGATATTTTGGGAGCCTCCCTTTAATCTGTAATTTCAAGGCCTTTAGTTAAATTAATAAATTGACTTGCAGAGATTTGACTGATTTGTTTAAAGGAAAAATGAAATAATTAAACAAAAAGAAAAGACCTGCTGTTTGAATAATCAATGAAAGTATCCGTATTTAGAAAAGAACATTTTAATGCTGCTCACCGTCTCAACAATCCCGAGTGGTCTGATGCGCAAAATGAGGCCATTTTCGGCAAGTGTAACAATGCAAACTTCCATGGTCACAATTACGATTTAATTGTGCAAGTCAAGGGAGAAATTGATCCTGGTACAGGATACGTTTATGATATGAAAGTGCTCAGTGATTTAATCAAAGAGTACGTTTTAAATAAGTTTGACCATAAAAATTTAAACCTGGATACCGATGAATTCAAAAATCTCAATCCATCCGCCGAAAACATCTCAGTGGTTATTTGGAATATTTTGAGGGAAAAGATTGATCGGAAATTCGAATTGATCATTCGACTTTATGAAACAGAAAGAAACTATGTTGAGTACGATGGGAATTGATATAGCCCGATCTTCATTCGAGTACATCGGAGAAGATCATGTTGGAACCTCACTTGAGACACCGCTCCGAGAAGATGCATTTGAAATGGATGATGACCTAAAGGTCGAATTAATCGAAAAGCATTTCAGAGAGATTATGCATATCATGGGATTGGATCTGACAGATGATAGCTTGAAGGGTACTCCTCATCGTGTAGCCAAGATGTATGTAAAGGAAGTGTTCAGTGGCTTAAATCCTAAAAATAAGCCTGCTGCAAAGCTTTTTGAGAATAAGTACAAGTACAATCAAATGCTAGTGGAGAAGGACATCACCTTTCATTCCCACTGCGAGCATCATTTCGTGCCGATCTATGGACGGGCGCATGTCGCATACATTTCCAGCGGTGATGTAATAGGTCTTTCTAAAATCAACCGGATAGTGCAATACTATTCCAAGCGACCACAAGTTCAGGAAAGATTGACCATGCAAATTGGCAATGAACTGAAAGAAGCCCTGGGTACGGAAGACGTGGCTGTGATCATGGATGCCTATCACATGTGCGTAAGCTCTCGTGGTGTTAATGACACGAATAGCTCAACGGTCACTTCATTTTTCTCAGGAAAATTTGAATCAGAAGAACAAACTCGCAACGAGTTCTTGAAATACATCAGTTTGAAGAAGTAATTTCCCATTCTGAATAAACCAATTGAAACCGGGCCAAATGCCCGGTTTTTTTTGTGATTTATAAAACAAAAACACCAGTTATTCTCTTTTAATCAGAGAAATTAACCTATATGAAGGACAAAAATATTGTAATCGTCGGAGGGAACTCTGGCATAGGAAAAGCAACAGCGACTTTGTTAAGTGAAGCTGGGGCTAATCTGTTTTTATATTCCAAAAGTGGAAACGGTACCAAAGAACTGGACACCAGTGTAGACTTCACCGAAATTCCCGGTTTGCCTGAAGTCATTGATGGCGTAGTGTACTGTCCGGGCACGATTAATCTGAAGCCATTCCACAGGATTTCCCTTGCTGATTTTCAAAATGAGATGGACATTAATTTTTTTGGAGCGGTTAGGGTGCTCCAAGCTTGCCTCAAAGGATTAAAGAAATCTTCCAGTCCTTCGGTGGTGCTTTACAGTACAGTAGCAGTACAGACGGGAATGGGTTTTCATGCAGGAATTGCTTCGGCAAAGGGTGCTGTAGAAGGACTAACCAGATCTTTGGCTGCAGAGTGGGCTCCTTCAAAAATCAGGGTAAATGCCATTGCACCTTCCTTGACAGAAACTCCGCTAGCTTCAGCATTGCTTTCTACTCCTGAGCGTAAGGAGTCCTCAGATAAAAGACACCCCCTGGGGAGAATAGGTACTTCCGAGGATATCGCCGAAGCAACTGCATTTTTGCTTTCTTCGAAATCTTCCTGGATGACGGGCCAAATTCTCCATATCGATGGAGGAATGTCTAATTTGAAGTAAAATTTAAACAATTTATCTGTTCATTTTGTCTTAACCCATGGGTACGGTCCCGAGAGAATAGTGCTGTGATTATGAAGACTCCACCTGAATCATTCCTTCTTTTCAAGGAAGAATTGAGGAAAGCGCAACTTGAAAAAGAGCGGCTTAAACAACAATACGAAGAGAAATTGTCTGATGTCAATCGAGAACTTTATCGATTGAAGGAGCAAATTCAGTCTCAACAAGACATGATGCGTACCACGCTGGAATATGCTTCTGTACTTGAACAACGACTGTCGGAGTTCAAAGAAGAAGTTGCGCATGTGACTACTCAACGTAAAAATTCCGTTTACTAAGCTTTACCTACGCTAGCTATGAATGAAACATTAAACACGTCCGAAATTCAAGACTTTGAATTGGCTTATGAAGAGCGCTATGCAAGAGTTTTGGTTAGTGCAGAAAAGAAAATCGTAATCTGTGAATTGCTTGCAGACTACATTCCTATAGAAGATTTCAAGGAAGCCTTTGGACAGATTGGGAAAATTGTCAAAGGAGGGAGTTTTGAAAAATTCATTTTTGACAAAAGATCTTTGAGAGCCTTTCACCAGCCTACCATGGAATGGTACTTTATCCACTGGAAAAAGGACATGCTTGCTTATGGTTTAAAAACTCACCGAAAAATCCTTCCTGCTGAAAAATGGTTTGAAAAAATGGTTCAAATCGCCAAGCAACAAATCCTTGAGACTTATCCCGATAACATCATCGATCAACTTGATATCCAGTACTGCGATACTATCGAGGAAGCGATCAAATTATGATTCGACATTTTGACTCAAAGGAAATTTTGGCTTCGGATTCATTCTATCGAAGGAATCTGATTAACTGCCTCTCCGGATACAAAAGTCTCAATCTTATTGGAACACAAGACTCCAAGGGCAAAACAAATCTGGCTCCTTTCTCACAGGTATTTCATATTGGCGCAAATCCTCCTATGCTGGGTATACTTTTTAGACCAAATACTGTGATCAGGCATACCTTAGACAATATTTTAGACACAGGATTTTTCACGTTAAATCATGTGAATTCTGAATTTTATAAGGAAGCGCACTGGGCCTCGGCTAAGTGGGATGTGTCTGAATTTGAGTCGACGGGGATCGAACATGAATACCTGAATGGTTTTTTTGCGCCTTTTGTCAAGTCCAGTCCTGTCAAAGTTGCCTGCTCCCTGTTAGAGACGCAGACACTCAAGGTCAATCAGACTATTTTGTTGATCGGTTTGATCGATTCGATCTACATTGAAGAAAAAGGCCTTCGCAAAGATGGATCCCTTGATCTGAATGAATTGGATACCGTCACCGTTTCCGGCTTGGATGAATATCATGTGGGGAAAAAATTGGGGAGATTGAGTTATGCTAAGGCAGATCGATTTCCCGAGGAGATTTAGGTAGAGGTATTTTTTGATTTTTGAATTAATTTTTTAATTTCAAATATACAAAAAACCAATCGGAAATGTGTAAACTCATTTTAGCCATTATCTCAATTTTATTTTTTTCGTGTAGTTCCGAAACCAAGAAAGATAAAACCGAAACAGATTATGTTCCTAAACTGGTAATTCTTGACAGTTTAATGATTGAAAGACTCACAGTCCCTTCAGTTTTGGATGTTTCACCTGACGGAATTACTTTTTTGATGTATGACTTTAAAACCTCGGAATTTCTTTTGGTTGATATCAACGGAGTGATTATTGATTCCTCGATTTTAAGGGGTGATGGGAAAAACCAAATGGGTGACCAGTATTTTGTTACCGCAAATTTCATTTCAAATGATGAAATAATAGTTCAGAATTTTTGGAATGTTTTTAGATATACAATTGATTTTGAACTGATTGAAAAAAAAGAATCTCCATATACACTGATAACCAGAAATGTCGGTGGCGGAAGGTCCAGTTATATTTTCGATAATTATCTCTATACATTTTCAGTAGATAAATCTGACGAGAAATCGTACCATCAAAGTGAAAAGGATAATTTATATCCATTTATGCAGATTAGGAATTATCCATTCTTGGAAATAGTAGCAGAGGCCAGTTTCCCTCCTACTTCAGAAATGGTTAAAAGTCCTGGGGAATACTTAAATATGGAACCAGTCTTAAAAATGAAGGATTCAAAGCTTTTTGCCCTGTATCCGAATTCAAAAGAGCTCTATACTTATTCTTTTCCAGATTTAGAATTAATTGACACGTTGGATTTAAATCCTGGAAAAAATTTCAAACAAGTAAAGCCAACCCTAGAAGATGATCCTCCCCTAGCTGGTTTCTTTAAGAATTTGGCTGGCTCAGACTTCTTGAATTTCCATTTTTCAAATGAATATTTAATGACTTGGTATGAAGGAGCTGCGCCGCAAAATGAAGTGGATGGCTTGCCAAGGGAGAGTGTCGGAGGAGAAGAATTCATGAATATTGTAAAAAAATATAAAAAGCCTTTTTATCAAATTTTTAAAAATGAGAAGAAACTATGGGAAGGTGAATTGGAGGTAAAACTCTTTTCAATAAAGGATAAATTGTTTTCATTCTCCAAACCGGGTGAAGACCCCAATGCTATTGAAAAAGACATCCAAACCCTATATTTCTATGAGCTCCGCTGAAATTAAAATTCATCAAATAAGCTTTTGAATCTTCTAGAACTCACCGACTCTGGCCTTTTTTGCCCACCTGCGGGGATCTTTATTGATCCATGGAGGCCTGTGGATTTGGCAGTGATCACGCATGCGCATTCGGACCATTCGCGCTGGGGGATGAATCATTATCTGGCGCATCATCATTCTGCTGAGGTGATGAAACTGAGACTTGGCTCCGAAATCAGCTTGGAGACGGTGGATTATGGTCAGACACTTGAAATAAATGGCGTCAAAATCTCGCTACATCCTGCAGGTCATATTCCGGGATCAGCACAGGTTCGCATGGAATACAAAGGTCAAGTTGCCGTAGTCAGCGGAGATTACAAAGTAGAAAATGACGGGCTTTCCGCTCCCTTCGAGCCGGTAAAATGCCACGAATTCGTCTCCGAATGCACGTTTGGATTACCTATTTACAAATGGGAGACACAGGCAGAAATCTTTAATCAGGTCAACTCTTGGTGGAGACAAAATGCTGCTGATGGCAGAAATTCAGTCCTCTTTGCCTATTCCCTGGGGAAGGCTCAGCGGATTCTCCAAAATTTGGATCAAAGTGTGGGAGAAGTCTTTGTCCATGGGGCAGTTTGGAACACCAATCAAGCTTTGATTTCAAATGGAATAGATCTTTGGGATGTACCGAGAGTTACGCAGGAAATGTCCAAGTCAACTTTTAAAGGAGCACTCATAATTGCACCTCCATCAGCGATGGGTACTCCATGGATGAAGCGATTTGGTCCTTATCGTACCGGGATTTGTTCAGGATGGATGAGTGTACGGGGGACTAGAAGGCGGAGAGCTGCGGATCGGGGATTTGTGCTTTCTGATCATGCGGACTGGGAAGGATTGATTCAGGCAATACAAGCAACAGAGGCCGAACAAGTGTATTTAACCCATGGAAGTACAGCAGCTTTCGGTAAATATCTGCAAGAAGAAAAAGGAATCAACGCCGTGGAATTACAGACCCTTTTTGGGGTTGAGGAAGTGGAATAAGGGATTTTAGGCAGGATTGAAAAATTCGAAGATTGAAAAATTGAAAAATTGATGATCCACCGATACCTTGGGTCTAGATTCAAATTCACTATTTATGTCCAAGTTATTGATTTCCATTCTTCTAAGCATCCTTTTAGCTTCCTGTCAAAATCCTCCTACAAATAATATTGACGATTATCTTAATACAGTAACTGGGCCGATCTCAGTCGATTCCCTTGGATTGACTTTGATTCATGAGCACATGCTGGTGGATTTCATCGGGGCAGACTCGATTAATTCAGACCGATGGCATCGGGATTCAGTAGTATCCAAAGTGCTTCCCTACCTGCTAGCGGTGAAAAAACACGGCGTTAAAACTATTTTGGACTGCACGCCTTCATTTTTGGCAAAGGATCCACTTTTGCTCAAAGAACTCAGTGAAAAGTCGGGTATTCAAATTCTGACGAATACAGGATACTACGGAGCAGTGGGAGGGAAGTATCTTCCAGAACATGCCTATTCAGAATCTGCGGAAGAGCTTTCCTTTCGATGGATTGATGAGTTTGAAAACGGAATCGAAGGAACTGGAATCAAACCCGGGTTTATTAAAATCTCGGTGAATGAAGCCGATACACTTTCCCAAATCGATCAAAAGCTAGTCAAAGCTGCCGGACTGACCCATCAGCAAACCGGACTAACGATCGCTTCGCATACTGGCACCTGGAAAACGGCAGTTCAGGAAGTTCGGGTTCTTCAGGAAATGGGAGTCGATCCCTCAGCTTTTGTCTGGGTCCACGCACAGGCTGAACAGGATTTTGAAAACTATCAAAAAGCTGCAGAAATGGGAGTTTGGATCAGTTTGGATGGGATCGGCTGGGCGATTGATCCCTATGTCGATCGCTTACTTTTTGCCAAAGAAAACGGGTTTTTGAACCGCGTTTTGATTTCGCATGATGCAGGGTGGTATGATCCAGCCAAACCAAATGGGGGAGATTTTCAGCCCTTCACCAATATTTTCGAAAAGCTGATTCCAGTCTTAAATGAGAAAGGATTTACTGATCTGGATTGGAATTTACTTTTAAACGAGAATCCCAAACTTGCCTTCCAAATTGACTAAATACCTGTCAATCATAATCTTCCAATTTTCCAATTTTCCAATCTTTAAATCTCCCCCCAAATTTTCTTTGCTGAATTTTAGTAAGCCACCTTGCCTGATTACCTTTGCGCATGGCAGAACAAATCCTCATCCTTGATTTTGGTTCTCAGTACACCCAACTCATCGCGAGAAGAGTAAGAGAACTGAACGTTTATTGCGAAATCCACCCTTACAACAAAGTCCCTGAGATCACCGCTGACATCAAAGGTGTCATCCTTTCCGGTTCTCCGTGTTCTGTTCGTGATGCAGGTTCTCCGGATTTGGATATCGATGCTTTTCGTGGAAAACTCCCGCTTTTAGGGGTTTGTTACGGGGCTCAACTTTTAGCCAGCAAATATGGAGGGGAGGTGCTTCCATCCACGATTCGTGAATATGGACGTGCTAATCTGGACCACATAGACTTACATCATGACCTATTGAAGGAAATGACACATGGTTCACAGGTTTGGATGTCCCATGGAGACACGATCAAAACGCTTCCATCAGGCTTTGAAATCATTGCTAGCACTTCTTCAGTGGAAGTTGCGGCTTTTAAAGTCGAAGGAGAGAAAACCTACGGAATTCAGTTTCACCCAGAGGTGACTCATTCTACAGAAGGTAAAAATCTTCTTAGGAATTTCGTTGTCGGAATTTGCGGCTGTGCTCAGGATTGGACTTCAGATATTTTCATAGATTCATCTATTGAGGCATTGAAAGCCAAAATCGGTAAGGATAAGGTGGTCATGGGACTTTCAGGGGGAGTAGATTCTTCCGTTGCTGCGACTTTGATTCATCGCGCAATCGGTGATCAGTTGACCTGTGTTTTTGTGGATAATGGGCTGCTTCGCAAAAATGAATTCGAAGAAGTGCTCGACTCCTATAAGCATATGGGTTTGAACGTAATTGGAGTTGATGCGAAAAAACGCTTTTACGATGCTTTGGCCGGTCTCACAGAGCCCGAAGCAAAGCGCAAAGCGATTGGGCGTGCATTTATTGAAGTTTTTGACGAAGAAGCACATAAAATTGAAGGGGTAAAATGGCTGGGGCAGGGCACGATTTATCCCGATGTGATTGAGTCTGTCTCTGTGAAGGGGCCATCTGCCACGATCAAATCTCACCATAACGTAGGGGGCTTGCCTGACTTCATGAAGCTTTCAGTAGTAGAACCCTTAAATACACTTTTCAAAGATGAAGTGCGGGAAGTTGGTCGAGCACTAGAGATTGTGGAGACAATTATCGGTCGTCATCCTTTCCCGGGTCCGGGATTAGGAATTCGTATTCTAGGAGATATCACTGAAGAAAAAGTCAAAACCCTTCAGGAGGTTGATCATATTTTTATTCAGGGTTTGAAAAATCACGGACTATACGATCAGGTCTGGCAGGCGGGAGCGATCCTTCTTCCGATCCAGTCAGTAGGGGTGATGGGAGACGAGCGGACTTATGAGCGTGTAGTAGCACTGAGAGCCGTAGGTTCTGTGGATGGTATGACGGCTGATTGGATTCACCTTCCCTATGAGTTTTTAGGCAAGATGTCCAATGAAATCATCAATCGAGTGAAAGGAGTCAATAGAGTAGTGTATGACATCTCCTCCAAGCCACCTGCGACTATTGAGTGGGAATAAGGATTTCGCAGGATCTCCTAGAAAACAAAAAAACCAGGCTTACCAAAGTCTGGTTTTTTTTATGGTTTCAATTCTGCAATTCATTTACAAATCGAAACACGCATACATCTGAATGGGATTATTCCACATATTTTTAATTCATTATTGAAAAAGGAAATAAAAAAAGCCTGAATAATCAAGTCCAAAACAGAATCAAACATCAAGGTAATTTTCGAATTAAACGCCAGTTTTCTAAGGCTAAGGAATAAAGAAGCAAATGGAATTAATCACTGCACCATATTTTCTAATATCTGGCATTGTAGCCTTTGCATTGACTAGTTTGATTTATTTCTTTTTGACCGAAAGGGAAAACACCACCTATTCAGAACCTGAACTTATACAATTAGAGTCAAATGAGGGAGTCGACAAATTCGAGAAAACTACCAAGCAAAAAAGCGACGATGTATTGGAGCAATTTGATGAACTGGAACTAACTCAGAAAATTTATCAACTTCTGGTAATTGAAGAAATTTACCTTCAACATGGTCTGACCGTTGGCGAATTTGCAAAAAAACTTGGAGTTCAAGCTCGGATCGTTACTCAGATATTGGATAATCTTTACGGTCATTCTTTCAAAGAGCTAACCAATATGTATCGGATTGAATACGCAAAGGAAAGAATTGAAGAAGGTTTTTTAGACTCTTATACCTTGGAGGCTTTGGGACAAGAGGCGGGGTTTAGTTCACGGACCACCTTCTTCAATGTATTTAAAAAAGAGATTGGAATTTGTCCCAGTGAGTACTGGAAAAAATATTTAGCGCAAGCTGCTTGAAGTAAAATAGGTTGGGTTGTTTTGTTATTTTTAGTAAATCCCGTGTCTATAAGTCACGGGATTTTTAATTTTAAATATTCAATAAAACTTTTTAAAATCGAATTTCTAAAGGTTTAAGTTCGTTATTTATCAGTTCTTTTTTAATTTAAAAAGGACTCGTTTTATGCTTCATTTTTATGTTTTAGACTAAGTAAAATTGAGGAAAACATACATTTTCTTCTTTTTTTAAACCATAATTAAAACGCATTTTATAATCATTAAAAATACTTTCGTGTTCAATATTGTTTCAAAAGCAGTTTTTGGAACAGTTTAAATTTAATATTATATAATAATTATGTCAGCTTTGTATCGGTTGTTAATCCAATTTAACTTGTATAAAAGAAGAGTATTTATTTGGTTTTAAATGATTCAAAGCATGGAACAGGTATTGTATTCAATTAAAAACCTTCTGGGCTTCTTCGCTGTATTATTCAATCAGGTTTTTAATCTGGTAAAGAATAAATTAGGCATTCCAACAAGGCATACTTTTTTTTGTGAATTTACTAAGTTCAAGCTTTTCTTGATCAGTGTGTTTTTGCTAAATGCTACCATTGGATTTGCTCAATTTTCTGTTGGCAAAGGGACAAAAGAGGATCCTTATAAGATCAGCACTTGGTCTGAACTTCATTCTGTGAGAGAAAATATCACCTCCTCTTTTATCCTGATCAATAATCTCGACAGGAACACTGAAGGATACGAACAGTTTGCCAGTGCGTCTGCCAATGGAGGTCAAGGTTGGCTTCCAATTGTTAATTTTTCTGGAATATTTGATGGGAATGATTTCAATATTTCAAATCTGATCATTAATCGTCCCAATCAAAGTAGCGTTGGTCTTTTTGGAAAAGCAGGAAATGCCGAGTTCAAAAATCTCCACCTAAAGGATGTCCATGTTAAAGCGTCCAATGACATTGGCGGATTGCTTGGCTTGGGAATCAAAATCACCATTTCTAATTGTTCATTTGATGGGATTGTAGAGGGCAAATACTTTGTTGGTGGCTTGGTTGGGACCATTGGAAATTCTCAGTTTTCAGATTGTTATTCATTAGGGCAAGTCACTGCTTTCAGAAGTGGGGGAGGGATTGCCGGCAATGCCTATCAAACTAATGTCAACAGGTGTTTTTCATCAGGAAATGTTGAAGCTACATTGGAGGCAGGTGGACTGATTGGTCTCTTTCATTCCGTTTCGAATAATATGATCCAAAACTCCTATAGTCTTGCCAATGTATCAGCGGATGAAGTTGTAGGGGGGTTGGTAGGAAAATTGAGTAATGCCCAAATCTCTCATTCCTACGCTGCCGGAGAATTATTGGGTGAATTTAAGGTAGGTGGACTCGTTGGATTAATTGAAAAAAACTCAGCTATTTCAGATAGTTTTTGGGATGTCGAAAAGACTGGTCAGAGCTCCAATTCAGGTGGAGGCAATGCTGTCATGACCAATATTCTCAAGCAAAAAGATTCATGGTTATCCAGCAATTGGGATTTTTTCGAGATATGGGGAATTGTGGAGCCAACAGAGTCGAACGCTTTGATTTCTTACCCTTTCCTTAAGTCAATTACTTATGATCAACTAGGAGCGAAAGAAAGTAAAAATCCAATTCCGGGATTGGAACTTTTTAGATTTCCTCAGGGCTTAGATTTCCCTTCGGAGATGGAAAAAAGCTACGGTGATCCTGATTATACACTAGGGCCTGAAGTAGATGCGCATGGAATCTCTATCTCCTACTTCGCATTGGATACCTCTGTTGTTAAAATCACCGGAAACCAAGCAATGATTTTGAAGGCAGGAATTACTACCATTTATGCAAAAGCAATTGGTCATTCTGTATATAATACTAACATTCCACTGGAACAGACACTGACAGTTAGCCCCGCCGTGCTTAGAATTTCGTCCAAAACAGATCAAAGTAAATTTTTTGGTACTGATGACCCCATGCTTGAATACATTCTAGAAGGATTCCAATATGATGATGGTAGCGAAGTAATCACTGGGGATTTAATCAGAGAATTAGGTGAGCAGGTTGGTTTTTATGAGATTTTAATTGGATCCTTGGCTGCGGGAGGAAATTATGAAATTGAATACCATGGGTCGCATTTTCAGATTTTCAAGAAAAAAATAGTAGTAGAAGCCATTGAAAAGCAAAAGATTTATGGACAAGATGATCCGCAACTTTCTTTTCTGGTAAGCGGAATCAATCCTGATGAAATAAGCGTGGTACTATCCGGTAGCCTCATGAGGGAATCAGGAGAAAAAATTGGAAAATATCAGATTGGACAAGGCAACCTTCAGACTGATTTCAATTATGAACTGGTTTTCAAAGAGTCGTTTTTAGAAATCATCCCGGCTGAACTTAGCCTGATTTTTAACCCTTCAGAAATTGTAACTGAATGGTCTAAACTACCTGCTTTGCCCAAATTCGTTAGTGCGCTCACTCAGGATGGTCAGATTTTGGAATTGGGCGTGACTTGGCAAACAAATCAATTGAACCTGATGGAAGTGGGGACATGCCTACTATATGGATCAGTTGGACTCCCGCAAGGAATTGTAAACACTGAAATGCTGAAAGCCGCACAACCGCTTAAAATATTAGCCAAACCTGCGCCCGAAGATATGTTGTTGAGCAATAACCGATTTGAGCCAGGATCTCCAAAATCCATTCAAGAAATCGGGAAATTAAGTGTCATAGACAAAGCTGATGTGATTCATACTCTCTCGCTTGTCAAGGGAACGCTCGATAATTCACTCTTTGTCCTCAATGGAAATTCGCTTTCATGGAAAAATACTGGGGACAGCAAATTCAAAAATCAGTATTCTATCCTCGTTGAGGCTTTGGATCGAGCAGGGAATGTCATCCAAAAACAGTTTCAACTGAAGTCTGAATTTGTCCGCTTGGGAGATATTGAGGTTTTCAATTCATTTTCACCAGATCAGGATGGGATTAACGATTCATGGGGAGTACCTGCTCTGTCAGGAATAGAAGGTGTCAGGATACAGATTTTTGAAAGAAGTGGGCAGCTTATGCATTCAACCGTCAATCCTTCCGAGAGATGGGATGGAACTTTCCTCGGAAGGCCAATGCCGGAAGGTACCTACTATTGGGTTTTGACTTTATCCAAAACAGGAGAAGTGAGGAGGGGCTTTTTGAACCTATTTAGAAATTAAGATCAACTTCCTAAAATCAAGAATTATTAAAATTTGTTGAATTTTGAGAATTGTGTAAAAAACATGAAGTAAAGTCTTCCGGTTTTTCATTTTTACTGTCTTCGGTACAAACTTTGGGTTTGGAAATAATGGGTTAAATTTGCCCTGCATCAATTATGCTTTTCCCTTAGTATTATGCGAAATCTGTTTCTGTTAGTTTCCCTGTTTTTTACCCTACATGTACTAAATGCTCAAGGTCTTCCCCCGGAATACCAAAAAGCGAAATCAGCGCTGCTTGCTAAGGAATATTGGGATGCCATGAACGGGTTCAAGTCTTTCACTAATCCGGAAAAATACGGGAATTTAGCAAATTACG
The DNA here is from genome assembly GCF_030694375.1 of Algoriphagus sp. GTDB lineage: Bacteria > Bacteroidota > Bacteroidia > Cytophagales > Cyclobacteriaceae > Algoriphagus. The sequence continues at coordinate 245,970 of NZ_JAUXYL010000007.1, read as the reverse complement.
CAGCTTTTCACCTTGCTGAAGCTGCGTTGGGAGCTAATCAACCTACTCAGGCGATTAGTGCGCTTCAGCCGATTTATGGGAAAAACTGGAATAAATCTGACGAAGCTAAATACCTCTTAGCCGCAGCTTATTTTCAAAATAACCAAAATACTGAAGCGCTTAAAGTCATCAAATCAATCAAGAAAGACCAAATACTGGAACAATCTTATAATCTGACTTTTGCATACCTCAGTAAAGCGACTTCCAGCTATTTAGTGGCTAATCTGGATGAATTCAAATCCAACGAAGGATATACAAGCAGTCTGGCTACTGTGTTGCAAAAGCAAACAGTCATGTCAGCGAGCGAAATTCAGGCATTGAATCAAATCAAATCTTCAGTACCAATTAGGAAAAATGTGGTCAAAAATGATGTGCTTGACATCGTCGTCATTTTACCTTTTACCTCTGGTAATGCATCGGCAGTTTCGAACTTGGGATTCACAGATTTCATGTTTGAACTTTATCAGGGAATTGAGCTTGGTGTGGAGCAACTCAAAAGTGAAGGTCAGAAAGTGAACTTGGTAACATTTGATTCGAAAAGAGATCTAAATCACCTCGCCAACCTTTTAAAAGATCCGGTGGTAACCAATGCAGACGCGATCATTGGGCCCATTTACCCCGAAGAAACGGATTTAGTGAGTGCATTTGCTGAAAAAGAGCAAATTCCATTTATCCACCCACTTTCCAATTTGGGCGAGCGGTTTGAGCAATATAAATACAGTTATTTATTCAGACCATCGGTTGCTTCTCTTTCTTCCGGTATTATTTCAAGCTTGAAATCCCAGCGTTGGGGCAATCGAGTAGCAGTAGGCTATAGTGGAAGTTCAAGAGATGAAAAATTAGGACTATTGCTGCAGACAGAATTGGAAAAGGCTGGCTTTAAAGTTGTCAAAATCCAAAAACTGGATTCTCGGAACGCCTCCACTTTCCTGCAAGGGCTTGGCGTAAGCCGTGGAAACAATCCCTCAATTGATCAGGTGATTTTGCTTTCTGACGATCCAGCCATCGCCCAATCAGTCTTTTCCTTGATGGAAAGCATCACCACATCCGTCCCAATACTGGTGATGGATTCATGGTTAGGGTTCAATTTTGCCAATTACGAAATGCTGGAGTTTCCAAACTTTCACTTCATAGCCAACAATACGCCCAAGTTTGATACTTCGGAGATGAATCAATTTCGAAAAAAATATTACGAGCAATATTATACCTATCCTGGAATGAACTCAATCTTAGGTTCAGAAATAGTGTATTGGTTGGGTTCCAATGTGAAAACCACTTTTAACTTTGACTTGCAAAGAAGTCTGGACCAAAAACCTTTTCAGGAAGGTAAATTAACTTGGGGTTTTAATTTTCAAAATTCAAACAATAACCGATATACGCCAGTATTCAAATTAGAAGCAGGAGAACTGATTCCTTTACAATAGACCATGCAAATTTCTGAAAGCAAGCGGCTATTTGCCCATGCAAAAAACTTTATCCCGGGAGGAGTCAATTCCCCAGTAAGGGCATTTCGTGCTGTGGGTGGTGACCCGATTTTCATCAAAAAAGCAAATGGAGCCTTCATCTATGACGAAGACGACAATGCCTACATCGAAATGATCAACAGCTGGGGGCCTATGATTCTTGGCCATAATCACCCAATGATCCGTGAGGCGGTGATCGCAGCGATGGATAACGGAACCTCATTTGGTGCACCGACAGCCCGAGAAGTGGAGATTGCGGAGTTAATCGTAAGCATGGTTCCATCTGTGGAAAAGGTCCGAATGGTCAACTCAGGCACTGAAGCGACCATGTCTGCGATTCGCGTTGCAAGAGGATATACAGGTCGTGACAAATTCATCAAAATGGAAGGCCACTACCATGGCCACGGAGACTCTTTCCTGATTTCCGCAGGATCGGGTGCAATTACCATGGGACATCCCGATTCGCCGGGAGTCACTAGTGGAACTGCCAAAGACACCCTTCTCGCGCCGTATAATGATCTGGAAGCCATTGAAAAATTAGTTATTGCCAATAAGGGTGAAATAGCGGCATTGATTCTTGAACCTGTACCCGGGAACATGGGCCTTTGCCTTCCAAAACCCGGTTATTTGCAGGGATTGAGAGACGTCTGTACCCGTGAGGGAATTGTCTTAATTTTCGACGAAGTGATGACAGGGTTTCGCCTCGCAAAAGGTGGCGCTCAGGAACTTTTTGGAGTGACGCCGGATATGACAACACTTGGTAAGATCATCGGTGGAGGTATGCCTGTAGGAGCCTATGGAGGCAAAAAAGAAATCATGGAATTCGTTTCGCCTGCTGGACCTGTTTACCAAGCTGGGACACTTTCAGGTAATCCGATTGCCATGGCTGCCGGTCTGACCATGCTGAATTATCTGAATTCTCACCCTGAAGTTTACACTCGATTGAATGAAATCGGAATGCAAATCGCTTCAGGGATTGCCTCAATTAATCATCGGCTTGGGCATGACATTACCATTAATCAACTGGGAAGTATGTATTCTCTGTTTTTTACAGAAGAGAACGTGACTGACTTTGAATCTGCCAAGAAATCGGACACCGATTTGTTTGGGAAATACTTTCAGGCGATGCTTCATCGCGGGGTCTATTTGGCCCCATCTCAGTATGAGAGCTTATTCCTGTCCACTGCCCTTACCGATGATTTGATCGCAAAGATTTTGCAGGCACATGAGGAAAGTATGAAAGAGATAATGAATTGATAAGAAATGGCTGGCAGAAATGTCAGCCTTTTCTTTTTTCTAAATCTGGGTTTTACATGAGTAGAAAATCACCTATCAGCCAATTCTGCTATCTTAACCACTGATAGTAATGTCCACCAATCTTTCCTGTTTTATGAAAAAGCCACTCATTATTGGGGTGATGGCCCTGTGCTTGATCAGTCCTGCTATTTTTGCTCAAAAAGTCGATTTAGAATACAACACCAAAATCAAAGCGCATACCACAGATTCAAGATTTTTACCTGCGTCGGTGCTGAATGTAGTTGATCACCCTACGATTCCATCTCCTTTGAAGCATTTTGGGGAAATCATCGGGGCACCCGGTGTGATGCACAATACAACCGAGATCTATGGATACTATCAGCTTTTGGCGGAAAAGTCTCCACACCTCCAGATCAAACAGGTAGAAACCTCTGAAGAAGGTCGGCCGATCTATGTGGTAATCATCGGAAATGATGATAGCATGAACAAGCTGGATGTGTATAAGAATCAACTCAAGCGACTGGCTGATCCAAGAATTACTTCTGCCGAAGAAGCTGAAACTATCCTTGAATCGGCAAAACCTGTCTACTACCTGAATGGTGGAATGCACTCCACTGAAATGGGTTCACCGGAAATGCTGATGGAATTGGCATACAGACTCGTGACCAGCGAAGAAAAATCCATTAAGCAAATCCGAGATAACGTCATTGTGCTGATCAATCCGGTATCCGAACCTGATGGCAGAGACAAATTGGTAGATTGGTACTATCGCTATACAAAAGCAAGAACTGATTGGGACGATGGTTTTCCCCGTTCAGCTCCCTATTGGGGCAAATATGTGTTTCACGACAATAATCGAGACGGTTTGCAGGTCTCTCAGGCAATCACGAAAGGCATTTTTTCGATCTTTTACGAATGGCATCCTACCGTCATGCTGGATCTTCATGAGTCCGTTCCTTTGCTTTATATCTCTACCGGTACCGGTCCCTACAACGAACAGGTGGATCCAGTGACCATCGGGGAGTGGCAAGTCATGGCCAATCACGACATCACCACTTTGGCAACTCAGGGCATGCCTGGAGCGTTTACTTGGGCTTTCTATGACGGTTGGTGGCCTGGATATGGCATTTGGGTAGCCAACAACCACAATTCCAATGGGCGATTTTATGAGACTTTCGGCAATGCGGGAGCAAATACCTACATGCGGGACCTTTCCAACCAGAAATATGCAGGGGACCCTGCGACAACACGGGAGTGGTATCGTCCTGATCCTCCCACCGAGCGGGTTTATTGGTCAGCTCGAAACAATGTGAACTATATGCAGGCCGGAGTTCTTGCTTCATTGACATATGCTGCGCAAAATGGGGAGCAACTCCTTCGCAATTTCTACCAAAAAGGGGTGAATTCTATCCGTAAAGGAAAAGAGGACAGCCCAAAAGCTTTTGTCATTCCTGCCCAACAAAAAGACCCGACAATGGCAGCTTATCTGGTCAACCAACTTCGGGCACAAGCCATTGAAGTTCATCAGGCCGACTCAGGGGAATATGTGATTCTTTTGGACCAGCCTTACCGAAATCTTGCCGTAACATTGCTCACGGAGCAGAAGTATCCAAAAGAAGCCAAATTTCCACCTTACGATGACATTGCCTGGACGTTGAGCTATTTGTATGGTGTTGAAGTTCAGCAAAAAGACAGTATTGCTTATGAGATTTCTTCTTTGATAAAAGTAGAAGCAGATGTGAGGTATGAAGGAGAAATTTCAGGTTCCGGTAATTCCTATTTCATCCACTATCAGGCCCAAAATACTGTGCTACCGGCATTGTACTGGATCAGGGAACAGTCCAAAAATGCTGAAATTCGCGTAATTAAATCTGAATTTACAATTGGCCAGGACACCTTGAATATTGGATCAATGATGATCAAAGGAATTTCTTCTTCTCAGGCAATGGAGTTGGGGAAAAAGTTTGGCATTGACCTGATTCGCAGTTCATCGACTCCAAATAATGACCAAACTCACCTTGTACAACTTCCAAAAGTGGCCATTTACCATACTTGGTTCAATACTCAAGACGAAGGCTGGTCCCGCTTTACGTTTGAGCAACGAGGAATTCCGTACACCTCCATCGATAAGGATGATCTGAAAGCAGGTAATCTCAAGTCAAAATTTGATGTAATCTTGGTTCCAAGATCAAGAGGAACGGCTGCTGATTTTATCCAGGGTATTGACTCCCGATTCGGGCCGATGCCTTATACCAAAACCGCACAATTTCCTTCACACGGCTTCCCGGATTCCAGTCCGGATATCACAGGCGGGCCGGGGTTTATGGGAATAGAAAATCTTAAACAATTTATTGAGGCAGGTGGTGTGGTCATCACGCTGGACAATTCTACCGTGATGGTAGCTGAGACAGGGATTACCCGTGATTTGAAACCGTATGCTGCATCGGGATTATTTCATCCGGGTTCTGTGGTGACTGTCAAAGCCAAGAAATCAGATCACCCCATTTTATATGGATTTCCTGAGACTTTTTCAATTTTCAAAGGGAATGGTCCACTTTATCAGGTAGATCTGGCAAAAAGGGACATGATGCTGCTTCAGTATGGCACCAAACCGTTGAAAGATGAGGAACCCTATACCGGAGAAATTATGGGGATGGAAAAAACCGAATCAAAAAAAGAAGAAAAAGCTGCTGCGGGTAAAGAACCACCGTATGTGAGATCAGGAATGGTGAGAAATGAACAAACTATTATCGGTCAGGGGAGTATTTTCAATGTTCCTGTGGGCAAGGGAAGGATTATCGCCTTTACATTTGATCCCCTGCACCGCTTCCTGAATCATCATGACGCACCTTTGGTTTGGAATACCTTAATCAATTGGGATGATTTGGGGGATTAAAAGTCTGAAGGCTATTTTTGTCAGAAGATCATTTGGAATCGAGCCTGCCTGAGGCAGACAGGCATGATCCAAAGCGAAACACTGAGGGATGCCCCGAGCTATCGGGGAATACATGTGAAGATTCCATGTGACCAATAAAAATCAATTATAAACAGATGAAAAATTAAACCAATCACGAGATGTCTATTAAAGTCTACGGAATAAAGAATTGCAATACCATGAAGAAGGCATTTGACTTCCTTGAGTCAAAAGGTGTTTCCTTTGAATTCATCGATTACAAAAAGCAAAAACCTTCTCAGGAACTTTTGAATGGATTTTTAGCAAAAACTCCATTGGAAACTTTGGTTAATAAACAGGGGACGACTTATCGAAAAATGGATGAAGCGCAGAAGGCGGCTTTGGAAAAAGTCGAAACAGCACTTCCCATTCTGATCGAAAACTCCAGTATGATCAAGCGACCTGTGATTACCTATCCGGATGGAAGTCTGACTTTGGGATTTGTGCCGGAAAAGATTGAGGAGAAACTTTAAGCTTCAAAATCCGACTTGATAAAGTCGGATTTTTTCTAATACACAATCGTATCACTCGGTAATTTGGGAAGCGAATAGCTAGCCCCTTCCACTAAAAATGGCAAACTCAGCTTTTCAGATTTTGAGATTTCTAAAGATGCAGGTGTATCAAAAGTAAAGACTTTTTCGAGTGATTTACTTGTGCTGAGCGACTGGATGTGACTTAGGTTTACAGCAGTTTGGTTTAGGTAGATCAGTTTCAGAGTTGGGACTTGTGCCACTTGCGTTAAAGAATTTCCGGAAATAGTCGTGCCGTTAAGTTTGAGGACAGTCAGGTTTGGTAATTGAGAAATCTCCTCCAAAAGCGCATCACTGACTCTCGTTCCGCTCAAATCCAAGTAAGCAATCCTATTCTTAACTGGAGCAAGCTTTTCCCAATCAGAATCCTTAAAACCCGGGTAATTGGTACAGGTTACTTTTAGCAATCCCGAACCGCTTTCAATCAGTTCAGCAAAGAATCCGTGGTCTTTCAGTTGTGCTAAGGAATCAGCTGAAATCGCTGGAATTTGGGATATTGGATAAAAAGGAACCTCGTTTTTCTGGATAAAAGGCTCAATGAATTTTCTTGAAATTCCTGCTTCGGCAAGTGTTTGATCTGCTTTTCCACCTGCTTTGATCCAGGTTTCGATCAGCGCAATTTCTTCCTTGCTCGGTTGTCTTTTCTCCGATGGAGGCATGTGTTTTTCATCATCTTTTGGCAAAATGAGTCTGGCGAAAAGCTCACTGTGCTGTGCATCTCCAGCAGTCAAAATTATCCCATCTTCTCCACCAGAAATCAAACCCTTCAGTGTTGTCAGGTCAAGTTCGCCTTTTCTGTTTCGTGGATTGTGGCAACTCTTGCAGTTTTGATTAAGGATGGGCTGAATTACCTCGGAATATAACACTGCCTCTTCCCAAGTTTCTTCAGTAAGTTGCGGGCCTTTTTCGGGTTGGATTTCAATTCCCAAAAAGGACTGTAATTCCGGTGGAAGTACCTCGGTGAAATAACTTGCACCATGAGTCAGGCTTCCTCCCAAATGTCCCGTAACCGTCAAAATTAAACCCAAACCAGAAGCAAGTACTTTGCTTTTAAGCTGAATTGTTTCTGCTTTTCTGAAATGGAAAAAAAGCCCAAAACTTCCCAAAGCAGTCAAAACCCCTCCAAAAAGGTGAATTTGAACATCCTCCCATGAAAATCCCTCAAATTGATATTGAAGAAATCCGCTAATTCCTGCACACAAAGCAGCAATTCCACCTAGTAAAAAAGCGAGTCGAATGGCTGGTAGTAAAGTAATTTTTTCTCGCTGAGGAAAGAAGCAGAGTATAATTCCAAAAATCAGAATTCCAATGGGAAGGTGAACCAGAATTGGATGCATTCGGCCTACAAGCGGCCCAAGAAACTCAAGCATAAAATGAATGAATTTTAGGCTTATTGAAAAAAGGACAAACTCTCAAAATGATTCTTATGGCGGGGAGACCCCGCCACGGCGGGCAGGCGGAGACGGGAGACCGAAGAAATCCTAGCATCTTGGTCAATTGAGTTTTCAACTGACTTTTTGAAAGAGGGGAAAAATGGTTGGTATCCATTTAAATTAATTCTCGATTACAGTTGTGTGAGATTTTGAACTAAGATTGTTTTTTTTTTTTTTTTTGCTATTCAAGTTTTCTCAAAGTTGGATTTTCTATGCCAAAACAGAATGAATCAACTCCCCATGTACATCCGTGAGTCGAAAGGGTCTACCTTGAAACTCGTAAGTAAACTTCTCATGATTGAAGCCCATCAAGTGTAGAATTGTTGCGTGCAGATCGTGCACCGAAACCCGCTCATCGACCCCCGAAAAGCCAAAATCATCTGTGATGCCATAGCTAGCTCCTTTCTTTACTCCCCCGCCTGCCATCCACATGGTGAATGCATCCACATGATGATCTCGACCCATAAACCCTTGTACTTTTCCTTCGCGATTTTCCTGCATGGGTGTTCGCCCAAATTCCCCTCCCCAGACAACCAACGTTTCTTCCAATAAGCCTCTTTGCTTCAAATCCAAAAGTAGTGCTGACATCGGGCGGTCGATTTCACGGCACTTGTTTCTCAGGCCCATATCGATCGAACCGTCGTGATCTGTTCCATGCGTATCCCAACCCCAATCATAAAGTTGGACGACTCTGACGCCTTTTTCCACCAGTTTTCTGGCTAGTAGGCAGTTGTTTGCAAAGGCCTCCTCGCCGGGTTTGGTGCCGTAGAGTTCATGGATATGTTCTGGTTCATCGTTGATATTCATCACTTCCGGCACTTCGATTTGCATGCGATAAGCCATCTCGTATTGGTTGATCCGGGCGAGAATTTCAGGGTCGCCGAAAGTTTCAAAATCCTCTTGGTTGACCTGATTGATCGCGGAAATGACGTTTTTCTTAAGGTCCCGGGACATCCCTGATGGGTCCTCCAAATAGAGAACCGGGTCACCCTTGGCTCGGCACTGTACTCCTTGATAGACGGAAGGTAAAAAGCCGGAACCCCAGACGCTTTTCCCCGCATCCGGAGTTTTTCCTCCGGAAGTCAGCACGACAAATCCCGGAAGGTTTTGATTCTCAGTCCCCAAACCATACGTCACCCAGCTACCCAAACTTGGCCTTCCCAGTCTTGGCGAACCCGTCTGCATGAATAATTGCGCGGGGCCGTGGTTGAACTGATCGGTATGCACTGCCTTGAGGAAAGCCACTTCATCCGCCACCTTGGCGAAGTGGGGCAGGTAATCCGAAACCCATGCGCCGGATTGGCCGTGCTGTTCAAATTTTGCCTGAGGACCCAGCATTTTGGGGACGCCCCGAATGAATGCAAACTTTCGCCCTTCCAGCAAGCTCTCTGGGCAATCTTTGTCGTGGTATTTGGCAAGTTCGGGTTTGTAGTCAAAAAGCTCCAATTGACTGGGCGCTCCGGCCATGTGGAGGTAAATGATGGATTTGGCTTTGCCCAAAAAGGGTGGAGGCAAAGGTGCCAAAGGATTCAGATCCCGCTCGCTGAGATTCAGGCCAGTAGATTTTTTGATCAGTTGCTCTGGTTCGCAGCCAAAAAGCAGGGGTGCCATCGCCAAACCTCCTACTTTGCTAACACAATCCATCAGGAAATGTCTGCGGGTTTGATTTTGCAGCTTTTGAACCGCAAGTTCGGCAAAGAGTTTTTCAAGTCTCTTCATCCTAAGGCTTGGTTAAAAATTCATCCAGATTCATCATGGCATTGGCTACTACTGACATGGCTGCTACTTCGGGTTTTGCTCCGGGGTAGAATTCATTTAAAGCTTTGGGATCTTTGGTGAATTCTGCTTTTGCGGAAGCAAACAAGGCAAGAAGTGTTTTCTTTTTCCCTTCGGAAATTGGACTTAAGATCAATTTTTCATAGGCAGCCGAAATTGCTTTTTCAGGATTTTCTCCGCTCTTTTCCCAGGTATTTTTCCCTAAGTTTTTTGCGGCTTCAAGATAAACCGGGTCATTGAGCGTGACTAAAGCCTGAAGGGGGGTATTAGTGACCAGTCGCTTGCTGAGGCACACTTCCCGGCTCGCCGCATCAAATGTGATGAAGGAAGGGTAGGGGCTGGTACGCTTCAGGAAGGTGTAAATTCCTCTTCGGTATTTATCCTCTCCCTCGCTTTCCTTCCAGGATTCTCCATTATACACAGTTTGCCAAATTCCTTCAGGTTGATGTGGTTTGACTCCGGGACCGTACATTTTTTGGCTGAGCAGTCCGCTTACAGCCAAAGCCTGATCCCGAACTTGCTCGGCTGAAAGGCGAAATCTTGGTCCTCGGGAGTACCATTGGTTTTCCGGGTCTTTTTCAAAAACTTCTGCCGAAAGAACTGAAGACTGCTTGTATGTGGTTGAAGTGACGATTTCCCGAATTAAGGATTTCATGCTCCAATCGTAGTCATTCATCGTCTTCCAAGCCAGGTAATCCAGCAATTCAGGATGAGTCGGAGGGTCTGACTGACTGCCCATGTCTTCCAGTGATCTCACGATTCCTCTGCCAAACAGCTGATCCCAAACCCGGTTGATGAGCGTGCGGGCCGTTAGTGGATTTTCGAGCGATGTCAGCCAATAGGCAAAACCAAGACGGTTATTTGGCCATTGTTCTTTCCAGCCCCCAAGTTCATCCGGGGTTTTTGGTTTGACTTCTTCTCCTAAAACCATCCAATTGCCGCGTTCAAACACATTTGTTTTTCGAGCCATGTAGGGTGGGTTTTCAATCAATATCGGAAGTCTAGTTCCTTTGAATTTCAGCAGCTCTTCCCAGGTTTTTTCTGACGCTGCAAAACCCGGTTTTTCTTTTCCTTTTAGGCTTGGGACAAAGGCAAACCAGACAATTGTCGAGGTGTTTTGCTGCGGACCGGCAGAAGGATTTTTGGCTTCAATGTGGAGGTTGACTTTTCCTGAAATGGGCTTGAAGGGAATTTGCCTGACCACTTCTCCTTGAGTTTTATTCATGACAAATGAAGCTAGGATTTCGCCTGCCGCACCGTCTTTTCGGATCGTCATCTCCGTGCCATCCAATCCAGTCCAATAATCCAGTAAGAGCTGATCCGAGCCTTGGGTGTCGATGTTTTTGTAGACAGCGGAACCTCCAGACCAGAGCCCAAGCCATTTGGTGTCGATCAATTCGGACCTGTTGAAGTCAGTTGCTAAGTGAGCTGCATACTTCGGTTCGTAGAATTTAAGAAAGTCAGATCGGGCTTTCGCTCCCTTTTCCCCTTCAGTTTCCTTCACCCAATTGATTACTGCATCGATTTGGCTTTGCTGTTCGGGTTCGTAGAACCGCAATCGAGGCTCCTCATCGTGGGTATCTTCGTCTCGGGTATTATTGAAAAAGGCGGCCGACTGATAGAATTCCTCATGGCGAATCGGATCATAGGTATGACTGTGACACTGCACACAAGCAATGGTGGTACTTTGCCAAACCTCATAAGTGGTATTGACCCGGTCGAGAACGGCCGCAACTCGGAATTCCTCATCCTCGGTTCCTCCCTCGTCATTGTTCATTGTATTCCGATGGAAAGCCGTCGCCGTCAATTGATCCTGAGTCGGATTGGGCAGCAAGTCTCCTGCAAGTTGCTCGATGGTGAATTCATCGAAAGGTTTGTCGGTATTGAATGCCCGAATCACCCAATCCCGATAAGGCCACATCGTGCGCGAGACGTCTCGCTCATAGCCTTTCGTATCGGCATACCTGGCAAGATCAAGCCACCAAGTCGCCCATTTTTCTCCAAAGGAATCGGATTTCAAAAGCTGATCGACAGCTTGATTGTAGGTGATTTTTCCAGAAGAAAAATCTGAAACTAAAGTCTCAGAGGGAGGCAATCCTGTCAAATCCAAAGCGACTCGTCGGAGAAGGCGAAGCGGCTGCTCTTCTGCGGAAGGGATCAGACCTTTTACTTCCAACTTTTCTCTTATAAAGTGATCAATCGGACTTATTGCGTTACCGGAATTAGTACTTCCGATTCCGGCGGATTGAATCTGAGATGTGAATGCTGGTTTTTGAACTGGCTTATAGGCCCAATGCTTTCCCCATTTCGCACCTTGGCGAATCCAGGTTTTGAGCAAGTCGATTTCTTCGTCTGAAAGTGCAGCCTTTTGGTAGGGCATCCTCAATTCAGGATCGGAATGAGTCAGTCGCTTGATCAATTCGCTTGAATTGGGACTGCCGGGCACGATCGCAGGCAGGCCGGATTCATTTAGAGCGAAAGCCTCTTCTTCAAATAGAATACTGAATCCCCCGTTTTTCTTTACTCCACCATGGCAGGTGATGCAGTGTTTATTCAGGATTGGTTTGATCTGGGTGCTGTAATCGACTTCTTTTTCAGGTCCAAAAAAGAAGAATCCAATCAGGGAAATCCCAACAAGAAGGCTAAGAAGTAAGACAAGCTGATTCCGATTCATTTTCTAAAGAATAGGCTGGAAAATAGCCAATTTCGGAATAGAATGGAAGGTAAAATGGTCTGATGGCAATTAAAAAATGGAAAAGCCTCCTTGAGGGCAAAGAGGCTTTTGTTAGTGTGCATTAAAAGAAGCCTGCTTTTTTGGATATTGTTATCTTAAGAGATAACTTTGTAATTATGGTAAGGAAGATAATTTTTTATGAAGACCACTTTATTGAATTTTATCAAAACCAGAATGAAAAGGTCAAGAATAAGATTCAATATGTTTTTGAACTGATTAAGCAAGTGGAAAGGGTGCCCGAGAAATTTCTCAAGCACCTGGAAGGAACTGAAGGGTTGTATGAAATTAGAGTGAAAAATCAGTCTAATATTTACAGAATATTCTGCTGTTTTGATGAAGGAAAGGTAGTCGTCCTATTCAACGGTTTTCAAAAGAAGAATCAAAAGACCCCAAAGAATGAAATTGAAAAAGCCGAAAGGTTAATGAATGAATATTTTCAATCAAAGAAATAAAGCCATGGTAGATTATAGCAAAGTCAAAACATTCGATGAACTGATTGAACTGGAACACGGTAAAATTGGATCTGAAAGCAGAAATAAATATGAAGAGAAGGTCCAAATGTTCATTGTAAGTGAAATGTTAAAGGCTGCGAGAAAAGAAGCCAATCTCACCCAAGAGCAGTTGGCAGAAAAGGCTGGAACAAAGAAAAGTTACATCTCAAAACTTGAAAATGGGAAAGGCAATATCCAGTTATCGACATTGATTCGAATCTTCGAACAAGGTCTAAACAAGAGAATTGGATTAACTTTCCTTTAACGCAGCGGGAGGAATAACTCATTCTACCATCATCTTGGATACTGCCTTCCTTCTTCTAGTAGGCTGTATTTAAATAACTATAAAAATCATATTCCTTAAGAATTTGAAAGCCTGTCGTCTCTAGGCTGAATCAGGTGATTTACTTTTTCGGCGGAAAAAATGTCGGGAGGTTTTCAAGAATGTCTTTCGTCATTGCATCCAAATCATAATCCGGTTGCCATCCCCAATCTTCCCTTGCTCGACTGTCATCAATAGTGTCAGGCCAAGAGTCGGCAATCACTTGACGAAAATCCGGGTTGTATTCAATCTCAAATCCGGGAACATACTTTTTTATGCTTTCATAGATCTCCTTAGGAGAAAAACTCATACCGGAAAGATTATAGCTGGATCTAATTTTTACCGATTCCCGAGGGGCATTCATCAAATCAAGAGTAGCCTTGATCGCATCAGGCATATACATCATGGGTAGGTAACTGTCCTCCCGGAGAAAGCAAGTGAATTTTTCACCCGCCAAAGCCTTGTGATAAATGTCTACCGCATAGTCTGTGGTGCCACCGCCAGGCAGGGACTTATATCCAATTAGACCCGGATAACGCAAGCTGCGGACATCCACATTATATTTTTGAAAGTAGTATTCACACCATCTTTCCCCTGCTTGCTTGCTGATGCCATAGACCGTGTTGGGTTCTTTGACGCAGTATTGAGGGGTGTTGATTTTTGGAGTATTTGGCCCGAATACGGCAATGGAAGAAGGCCAATAGATTTTGTCCAGCTTCATTTCTTTGGCAAGCTCCAAAACGAAAAGCAAGCTTTCCATATTCAGGTGCCAAGCAAACTTTGGATTTTTCTCGCCTGTAGCCGAGAGTACGGCGGCAAGGTGATAGATCTGCGTGACATTTTCTTCTTTGACCAAATCATGAAGCGCCTCTTTATTCATCGCATCCAAGACTTCAAATCGGCAATAATCAAACTCAAAACGAGCCGAATCTCTGAGGTCTGTTGCGATAACTTGCTCTCCGCCAAACTGATAGGCAAGAGATCGGGTGAGTTCTGAACCAAGCTGTCCGGCAGCTCCGATGATGAGGATTTTTTCCATGGGAAGATCTTCCAAAAAAGCCCCAAAGTGGCCTTGAGGGTTTTTGTTTATATTTGGGTTTGCTAGCGCAAAAGTAGTAAAAATCACCGCTCCGCCTCAGTTTTTTGACTGGCGGAATTCTCAAAATCTGAAAATCAATTTAATTCAATAGCGCATGTACGATCAGCTTAAACCCAAATTAGAACAAGAGTTAAAATCCATCCAAGAAGCCGGATTGTTTAAAAAAGAACGCATCATCACTTCTCCCCAATCTGCTGAGATTACCATCGCTGGAGGACAAAAAGTGCTGAACTTCTGTGCAAACAATTACCTCGGACTTTCTTCCCATCCAAAAGTAGTAGAGGCGGCAAAAGCGGCCATTGATACCCATGGTTTTGGGTTGTCATCTGTGCGGTTTATCTGCGGAACTCAGGACATCCACAAGGAATTGGAGCGGAAGATTTCTGAGTTTTTGGGGACTGAAGATACGATCCTCTACGCAGCAGCATTTGATGCGAATGGGGGAGTTTTTGAACCGATTTTTGGAGCGGAGGATGCCATTATTTCGGATGCTTTGAATCATGCTTCGATTATCGATGGCGTGCGTCTTTGCAAGGCAATGCGCTATCGCTATGAGCACAACAACATGGCTGATCTGGAAAAGCAATTGCAGGATGCCATCGCTGCCGGAGCGAAGCAGAAAATTATCGTGACCGACGGGGTTTTCTCCATGGACGGGACCATCGCCCAGTTGGACAAAATCGTAGCATTGGCAGAAAAATATGAGGCGCTAGTGATGTCCGATGAGTGTCACTCGACAGGTTTCATGGGCAAAACGGGTCGTGGGGTCCATGAGCATTGCGGTGTGATGGGCAAAATCGACATCATTACCGGAACGCTTGGAAAGGCCCTGGGTGGGGCTTCTGGTGGATTTACTTCCGGTAGAAAAGAAATCGTCGAATTGCTTCGACAGCGATCCAGACCGTATTTGTTTTCAAATACCTTGGCGCCTTCCATCACAGGAGCTTCTATCGCGGTTTTTGATTTGCTTTCGAAGACTACCGAGTTGCGGGATAAGTTGGAGGAAAACACAAAGTACTTCCGATCCAAAATGACTGCCGCAGGCTTTGACATCAAGCCGGGCGAGCATGCCATTGTGCCCTTGATGCTTTATGATGCCGTACTTTCGCAGAAGATGGCGGAAAAGGTGCTAGAGAAAGGGATCTATGTGATTGGCTTCTATTATCCTGTCGTACCAAAAGGCCAAGCTCGAATCCGGGTGCAGATTTCAGCAGGTCACGAGCGACATCATTTGGATCAGGCGATTGGCGCCTTTATAGAAGTGGGCAAAGAGCTTGGCGTATTAAAATGATTTTTTTGATGCCTAATTGAAATAATAAAGCCTGTCAAAATAAAACTGACAGGCTTTTTATTTCCTCATTCCATTGAAATTATTCTTTTCCAATCAGGATTTTCCTGAAATTGCTAAGCTGCTTTTTGTCGAATGGTCGTATTCCGAGAGGTTTTCGAATCTATCATCCAAGTCCTCATTGTTGAGATAGTCGTTGATGATTTCTCTTATTTCCTGAAAAGAAAGATTATGCAGCACTTTACCGTTTTTCATCATGGACATCTGACCTGTCTCCTCAGATACGACTAGGATCAATGAATCGGTTGCCTCAGACATGCCGATTCCAGCTCGGTGGCGAAGTCCAAACTGAGCAGGCACTTCTCGCTCTGTAACCGGCAAAATACATCGCGCAGCCTTAATTCGGCCTTTGTGAATGATTACTGCACCGTCATGGAGTGGGCTGTATTTGTTGAAAATCGAAATCAGCAAGCGCTTCGAAAGCTCGGCATCCAAAATGTCACCGCTTTCTGCATAGAATTTCAATTCGGTATTACTGGAAATGACCATTAAAGCTCCCGTGTTGCTTCCTGCCAGAACTTTGGATGCATCAATGATCGGACTGATGTTGAATGCCGAATTTTCTTTTTTTCTCCAGAAAAAAAGAATATCCTTTAAAATATTGTCGTCGGAGAAAATTGAAGTACGGCCGACAATCAACAGAAACTTTCGGATCTCTGGAGCAAAAATAATGAGGGCAGCAATTACTCCGACTCCCATGAATTGGCCGAGAATTGCTGAAAGCAGTTCCATTCGGAGTGCCCTTACCAAAAGATAAATCAGGTAAAGTGAAAGGAAACCGACAAAGATTTTGATTGCAACGCTACCTTTTAGAAGCTTGTAAACTTGGTACAATAGCGCAGCCACCAACGCAATATCGATCATATTGACGATGGAGATGTCCAAAAAACCTATTTTGAAAAGTAAGCTCAAGGGTATAGTCGTTCAAATAGTTTTACAGTCTCTTTTGCTTCCTTAACGTCGTGAACTCTGAGTATGTTTGCTCCTTGCAATAAAGCAAACATATTCAGGGCTGTTGTCCCGTTTAGTGCATTTGTAGTATCAATTTGCAGTGTTTTGTAAATCATTGATTTCCTCGATACCCCAACCAAAAGTGGAAATCCCAAGGTTTCAAAACTTTTTAGATTTTTCAGCAAATAGAAATTCTGCTCAATCGTCTTTGCAAATCCAATCCCAGGATCGATAATTACATCTTTGATGCCAAGTTTTCTAATAAGATCCACTTTTTCCGCGAAATAATGCAGTATTTCTCTCAGAATATCAGAATAATTTGACTGGGACAGCATGTTTTGTGGATTTCCTTTCATATGCATAGCTATGTAGGGAACTCCAAGACTTGCAATCATGGGAAGCATGGCCTCATCCAGATTCCCGGCAGAAATATCATTGACGATATCAGCACCTGCAAATACGGCTTCTTGAGCTACCTTGGATCGGAAAGTATCGATTGACAGTAAGATATCGGGAAATTCCTTTCGGATGACTTCCACAGCAGGTACCACTCGATCGATTTCTTCCTGAATTGAAATATCAACAGCACCCGGTCTTGAGCTATATCCACCCAAATCCAAAAAGTCGGCACCTTCATAAATCATTTTCCCGGCTTTCTCGAGGATTGCTTCACGATTTTTATTGACGCGACTTTCGGTAAAAAAAGAATCCGGAGTCAGATTCAAGATTCCCATCACTTGTGGTTTATCCAAGCATACGATCCTTCCTTTGATTTGGAGTGTATATTTTTGTGGAAATAATTTATCTTCGGTCGAAGAAGACGGATTTGATCCGGATAGCATTAAACAAAGGAATTTTGGAGACTAATACCAGCAACGAATATAAGCAAGTAATCGCCCGATGTAAAGATTTATTCAGTAAGAAAACACTTGATTATGGGACAGCTTGGAGGATTTTGAGGCTTTCGTCGATTACGGATCAGATTTTCATCAAAGCACAGCGAATTAGGTCAATACAGGAAAAAGGGAGTCAAAAGGTCAATGATCCAATCTTGGATGAATTTGTTGGGATCATCAACTATTGCCTGATTGCCTTAATTCAAATCAGCTTGAGAGATGATGACCGGATGGAGATTCCATATGCCGAACTCGAGCCCATTTATGATCACTGGACTGAATCGACGAGGGGCTTGCTCGAAAATAAAAATCATGATTATGGCGAGGCTTGGCGAGATATGCGCGTGAGTTCGATGACAGATATCATACTGATGAAGTTGTTTAGAGTAAAACAAATCGAGGACAATCAAGGGCAAACCATCGTTTCTGAAGGAATTGAGGCCAACTATCAGGATATGATAAACTATTCTGTTTTCTGTCTGATCAAACTTGGATACCATAAAATTGAACCTGCCTGATTTAGACCGGCAAGACGAAAAACGAGAAACAGTCGAAAATAATAGCAATCACCTGTCTGCTGTAGGTAAGTGAGAGCGTCCAAAAGCCAGCCTTCGGGTTTGGTTATTGAAAAAAATAAAAACATATGAATAAGCAAACAGTACTTTGGATTCTTCGCCTTTTGGTAGGAGGTCTTTTTATTTTCTCAGGGTTAATCAAAGTGAATGATCCGGTAGGGACTGCTATCAAGTTGGAGGAATATTTTGATGTTTTCTCTAACGACATCGCAGGGTTCTTCTACTACTTCAAGCCTTTTGCTTTGTATATCGGTGTGGTGTTGGTGGTAGCAGAAGTGGTTTTGGGAGTCATGCTGATTATCGGTGTCAAGTTGAAAAAGACTGTTTGGGCTTTGGGTTTGATGGTGCTGTTTTTTACGTTTCTGACTTTTTACTCAGCTTACTTCAACAAAGTCACAGATTGTGGATGCTTTGGCGATGCGATCAAATTGACACCTTGGGAATCTTTTTACAAAGATATTATCCTCTTGATCATGATTTCTTTCCTTTTCTTTTACAGAAAAGATCTTCCCGAAGAAACGCCAAAATGGGCGAGTATTACTGCAATTTTCACCTTGGTAATTTCTTTGGGGATTGCGTATTGGGCAATTCAAAACTTGCCGTTTATCGACTTCAGAGCATATAAGAACGGCGTCAATATTCCCGTTAATATGCAGCCTTCGTCCCAGCTTCAATACATCTACGTGATGAAAAAAGATGGAGAGACCTTCACTTTTGATCAATATCCGGCTGAAGACGGCTATGAGTTTGTAGAGATGGTATTGCAGAATCCCGACGCGCTTCCGAAAATCTCAGATTTTGCAGCCTGGAATGCAGAAGGTGATCAGTCCGAGTTTCTTTTTGCAGGCAACAAGGTGATTATCCTCAGTAGCAACATGGCTAAAATGAGTGAGGCTAATCTGGTTAAATTGAATGATTTGGTGAAATCGATGGAAGGTGCGCCCGTGGATGTGGTTTTTATGGCTGCGGCGAGTCAGGAAGAAATTGACAGCTTTTTGTCCAAACAAAATTGGAGTGTGATGGGCTTGCAAGCTGATGCCACGGTTGTAAAAACAATCATGCGAGCCAATCCCGGGATTATGATCTTGAAAGACGGAGTGGTGATGGAAAAGTATCACCATAACAATACTCCGGATGCTACGGATGTTTTGGACTTCTTCCTATGAGTAAGTGGCTGAAAGTGGTTCTTGTAGGGTTACCCGGATGTGGCAAAAGCACATTTGGTCGGCAGTTAGCTCATGAATTACGCTTTCCCTATTTGGATTTGGATTACCAAATCGAGGAGAAATTTCAGCTAAAAATTCCCGAAATTTTCGCCATTCACGGAGAGGGGAAATTCAGAGAATGGGAAACTGAAACACTTTCGGAATTACTGCATCGGGATGCTTCGTTTGTCCTCGCGGCCGGAGGAGGAGCGCCGTGTTTTAATGACAATATGGATCTGATCAACGAGAAATCTATATCCGTTTACCTGGATGTTCCATTAGATACTATTTCCGAACGCTTAAGAGTTTCCAAAGCACATAATCGTCCCATGTTTTTGAATTTGGATCAGGGAGAGATCACTTTGAAGCTAAAGAGCCTGTTAGCTCAGCGGGAACACTTTTACAATCAGTCAAAAATAAAGCTCAGCGGTGAAGATTTCTCCGCTGAGCTTTTGATGTATGAATTGATTAATCAGCTTAAAAATTAATCCCAAGAGTAAGGACACCGGAAGTTATGTTGTTCTCCAGTTCGGTGACTGGACCAAAGTTGTTGCCATTTGAATCCAATACTTGGTAGCTTCTGTAAAGGCCCCTGTATTTCTGATTGACTAGGGCAAAGTCGATTGAAATTGAATTGATTTTTACACCAAAGCCACCACTGAGTTGTTGGGTACTTTGATCAAATCCGAAGGAATTAGCATAGGGATCTCCAAAGAAGGCATATCCTGCTCTGAATCTGAAATTATTTACCCGAGCTTCGCCACCTATGCGATAATTGATTGTACTGGCATAGATATCGCGAATTACTCGGTTATCTGGACCTTCATCAAAGTCGTTGGAGCTGATTCTTCCGGCGCTATAGTCTACCCAATCGATATCCGCAGAAATGAACCCATTTTTCCCAATGAAGTAGGTAGCTCCTCCACCGATTTTAAGTGGAGTGTTCAGTCCATATTTACTGATCACAAAATCTGTAACCGCATTTTCCCTGCCCAAAGTCACATTCTCCTGTTCAAAAAAGTAATTATTGTAATTAGCGGTCATTCCCGCTTCATATTCTTCGTTCAATGCATACCAAGTTGGGGATTGAAAGTTGAAGCCTAAATTCAAATTATCAATGGGTTTGTAGATCAAGCCTAAATTTAAATTCAACCCAACACCACTGATAAATAAGCTTTCTCTAAGGTTTGAATTTGCTAAGGGCTGATCAATGAATTCCTCATTATAATTTTTGAATGAAGAAAAGGAGAGTGATCTAATTCCTATTCCGCCACCGACAAAAACTTTATGATTGAAATTTGCCCCATAAGAAAATGAAATCTGATTTGCGCTACCCTCTTGAGTTATATTTTCATCCTGAAAGGGTAATCCCAAAACAAAAGAATCGTAAGAATTAGGATTCGGGATAGGATTTCCTTGTTGGTCAAAAGCAATTGGGTTGATTTGATAAGTTTTATAGGCAAGTCCGGTAAGTCCAAAATTTTCAATCTGACTTTCGGGAATTCCAAAGGCATCTTGCAGATAAAAATCAATGATGGAACTCTCTCCAAGAAGATCAGAAAAATACCCATACTCGGTATTGAAATTTGCAATTCGCTGAAAGCTAATTCCAAAAGCACCACCTTTAAAAGCACCCGATTTCAGACTGTTTTTTGGGTTGGCCATGACATAACTCATATTGGGCAGGCTGAAGTTTGTTGTATTATAGGATCCTTTTTGTCCCAAATACTGAGTGCTCACTCCCCAATCATTATAGCCTAAAGTGATGCTTGCCTCGGATGATCTGAAAAAACCGAGTCCTGCTGGGTTTCCGGCAATATTGGAGACATCGCCGCCTAATGAGTATTGAGTACCTCCGATACCTATAATTCTTGCCGATCCTGATGGTATTGTTCTGCTAAAGCGATAGGCATCTTCAAAATATCCACTTTGAGCGAAGGCTCCTCCAATAGTGAATGAAGTGAGAGTGAGAAAGACTGTCAGAATTCTCATTAAATAATAGTTTGGTTGAAAAGAATAAACGGATGCGATAGATATTTGTGCTGAATTTAAGCAAAAAAAAAGGGGAAATTAATTCCCCCTTCCTCCTCTGGATCCACCGACACTACCGCCTGAGGACCCTCCTGAGCTTCTGCTCGGAGCACTAATGCTTCCTCCTCCACTTGATCTGCTTGGAGCGCTGTAGGTAGGAGTTGAATTTGTTCTGCTAGGAGTCACAACTCTATTGTTATTTGTTGGACTTGTGCTTCTGTTGTAAGAAGGTGCAGTTGACCTATTATAAGAAGGACTCGTGCTTCTGTTAAAAGAAGGACTTGTAGATCTATTGTTGTTATATGCAGGAGAACTAGTTCCTGATGGGGAATAGTTTCTGGTGTTGCTACTCGGATTCAGGTTGTTTGGAGTTCTGGCAGAAGGAATTGTGCTTCTGGACCTAGTACTTACACCTCTGTCACTTGCCGGAGAGCTGGTATTTCTCGTTGTGGGAGCTACTCTACTTCTTCCGGAATTGTAATAATCATTTTGAGAATTGCTGAAATCTCTTGATGCAACTCTGGAGTTTTCGGAAGAAACTAATCTTCTGGCGGAGGAATTATCCACGGCCGAAGCATTTCCTCTTGCCTGAGCTCTTGCAGTGCTTGGTATCACACCGGCTTGAGAAGATCTCATTCCTGAGTTAGCTAGGGAAGCACCTCTTGAAGGACGAGCACCATAAACCGTTCTTCGATCACCTTCGGCACCAGGAAGGATGAAAATTGGTCTACCTGCATAGATTGGTCTACCCCAAGGAGAAAAACCCATTCCATAACCCATCATTCCGAAACCAGGTCCAAAAAACGGATCATAAAAGCCCCAAGGACTCATCATACCTCCAAAACCCATGTATGGATTTCTCCACGGATTGCCCCAACCAAAGCCGGAACCCATGAATGGACTTCCCCATCCTATACCAATTCCGATGCTAAGTCCTGGTCTGAACCCAAAGCCTGGACCCCAAAACGGATCATAGAAGCCCCAAGGACTCATCATGCCTCCGAATCCCATTCCCATTCCAAAATTGAAATTGATATTCGGTGAGTTAAAGCCGTTGTTTCTATTTCCCGAAGTGGAATAATTATCGTAGGCGTTGATATTTCCAACTTGATTTTGATTAGCTACTCCTTCCTCAAAATAAACTACCCCATCTTCAGAAGTATTCTGCGTCGCCTGATATCTTGAAATGTATTCAGGGTTGACATTTCTCGCACTGAAGTTTTGCTCGGCTAATTCCGGTTCTTGGGAGATGTTTCTAAAAGACTGAGGATTATTGTTATCAACTGCGTACTGCGTAGCAATTTTCACATCCGAAGCCATGAAGTACAAATTGTCGTCAGTCGCACTGGCAGCCATTTTATTGGTACTGCAAGAGGAAACGACAAATGATCCTAATAGAAATGAAGCGGCGATTATTGGTAATTTCTTCATAGTTGAAGTTTATTGTTGTCTTGTTATACGAACTGACAATCCTGAGGTTATACTTTTTGGATTATATTTGCCAGCCCTAATTAAGCAAAAATAAAGACATTTTAACATTTTAACCAACCAAATGAGCAAAGGACTTCCAAAACGCAGCGAAGATTATTCCCTGTGGTATAATGAATTGGTAAAAAAAGCGGACTTAGCAGAAAACTCTCCCGTGCGTGGTTGCATGGTGATCAAGCCCTATGGCTATTCGATCTGGGAAAAGATGCAGGCACAGCTGGATAAGATGTTTAAGGAAACAGGCCATTCCAATGCATATTTTCCTCTTTTTATTCCAAAATCTTTTTTGAGTAAAGAAGCAAGTCATGTGGAAGGTTTTGCAAAAGAATGTGCTGTGGTGACCCATTATCGGCTAAAAAATGCAGAAGATGGTTCAGGAATAATTGTTGACCCGGATGCAAAACTCGAAGAGGAATTGATTGTTAGGCCTACTTCCGAGACGGTAATTTGGAGTACTTATAAAAACTGGATTCAATCATATCGAGATCTCCCTCTTTTAGTCAATCAGTGGGCCAATGTGGTGAGATGGGAAATGAGAACTCGGCTTTTCCTCAGGACTACTGAGTTTCTTTGGCAAGAGGGGCATACCGCTCATGCCACAGCAAAGGAAGCTATGGAGGAGACCATTCAAATGATGAATGTATATGCCCAATTTGCTGAGGAATACATGGCTGTACCTGTTGTCAAAGGTAAAAAGACAGAAAATGAGCGGTTTGCAGGCGCAGACGAGACGTTTTGTATTGAAGCGATGATGCAGGATGGGAAAGCCCTTCAAGCAGGAACCTCTCACTTTTTGGGTCAAAATTTTGCAAAAGCTTTTGATGTCAAATTTGCAACCAAGGAAGGTGGACTGGAATATGTTTGGGGGACTTCATGGGGAGTCAGTACACGTCTGATGGGTGCGCTGATCATGGCTCACTCGGATGACAATGGTCTGGTACTTCCTCCAAAATTAGCACCGATTCAAGTGGTGATAATTCCTATCTATAGAGGAGAAGCAGAACTGGAATTGATCTCCGTCAAAGCTAAAGAAATCATGGCTGACTTAAGAAAAGTCGGTATTTCTGTAAAATATGATGATCGGGATACCCAGAAGCCGGGTTGGAAATTTGCCGAATACGAACTCAAAGGCGTACCTGTGAGAATAGGATTGGGGCCAAGGGATCTCGAGAATGGCACCATTGAAATAGCCAGAAGGGATAATTTGACCAAGGAGACCTTTGAACTTGCTTCTCAACCCATCGCAACTAAAATTTCGAATTTATTGGATCAAATCCAGGATGGGATTTTCAAAAAAGCAATCGACTTCAGGGCATCTGTTACTACCGAGGTAAATTCCTGGGAAGAGTTTAAGAAAGTTCTTAACGATACGGGCGGATTTGTATCTGCGCATTGGGATGGAACCTCTGAAACTGAAGAAAAAATTAAAGAGCTTACCAAAGCAACCATTCGCTGCATTCCACTGGACAGAAAGGAAGAAGCAGGAACTTGTGTGCTCACAGGAAATCCTTCTTCAGGTCGCGTATATTTCGCGAAGGCCTACTAAAATCAAAACCCGGAAATATTCCTTCCGGGTTTTTTCTTTTTCCGTATAGGTTTACCCTTCTAAACTCGTATTTTAGGCCTAATTCTATTTTACCGCTTCATAGGCCAATGACAATCCTGATATTATCCAGTCTCCTGATTATTGGATTGATTTTACTTCTCATCGAAGTTTTGTTTATCCCGGGAACAACCATCGTTGGAATTTTGGGCTTGGGGATCACCCTGGCAGGTATTGTTTATGCCTTTGTTTCCTATGATTCGGAGACGGCCTACTGGATTATCGGAACTGCGGCAATTTTAAACCTGATTGCGGTTTGGTATGGTTTCAGTTCAGGCGTCTGGAATCGTTTTTCGCTGAAATCATCCATGCAGGGAGGGGCTTTTGACGGCAGAACTTTAGGTTTGTCCGTTGGAATGATTGGCAAGGCAGTCTCGGACATTAAGCCGATCGGAAAAGCTGAATTCGGCGATACGAGCTATGAGGTAAAATCTGAAGATGGTTTTATAGAAGTGGGTAGAGAAGTGAGCATAATAAAAATTGAAAACAATAAAATAATAGTTAAATAAATCTTTATGGATCCATCAAGTTCGTTGTTCGTATTAATAGCTGCATTTGCAGGGATAGTACTTTTATTCATCTTTCTGTATTTCGTTCCGGTTGGACTTTGGATTACGGCCCAGTTTTCCAATGTGAAGGTAGGGATAGGGGAACTCATCGGTATGAGAATAAGAAAAGTGCCGCCAAGCGTGATTGTCAATTCCTTGATTACGGCTACTAAGGCAGGTCTCCACCTGACCACCAATGATTTGGAAACACACTACTTGGCAGGGGGGAATGTACCGACTGTTATAAGAGCTTTGATCTCTGCAGATAAGGCAAACATCAGTCTGACCTTCAAACAGGCGACAGCGATCGACTTGGCAGGAAGGGACGTTTTCGAGGCAGTTCAGATCTCGGTAAATCCAAAAGTGATCAATACTCCCAATGTAGCTGCAGTTGCTGCGGACGGGATTCAGCTTATAGCTAAAGCCCGTGTTACTGTTCGTGCAAATATTGCGCAACTCGTCGGTGGTGCCGGCGAAGAAACGATTCTTGCCAGAGTAGGCGAGGGGATTGTGACCTCAATCGGTTCTTCAGCCAATCACAAAACAGTACTTGAAAACCCTGATCGAATTTCCAAATTGGTACTTCAGCGCGGTTTGGATGCAGGGACTGCATTCGAAATTCTGTCGATTGATATCGCAGATATAGATGTGGGAACCAACATCGGTGCAAAACTTCAAATCGATCAAGCCTCAGCGGATCTGAAAGTAGCAGAAGCTAAAGCAGAGGAGAGACGTGCCATGGCAGTAGCATTGGAACAAGAAATGAAAGCCAGAAACGTGGAAATGCGCGCTAAAGTAATCGAAGCTGAGGCAGAAGTTCCTAAGGCTTTGGCTGAGGCTTTCCGAACCGGAAAATTGGGTGTGATGGATTATTACCGAATGGAAAATATCAAATCGGATACCTCGATGAGAGAATCGATCGCCAGCTCGGATAAGGACCTGAAGGATTCAGGAAAATCTGAAAAGAAATAAAGAAAAAAGGGAGCATTAAGCTCCCTTTTTTCTTTTCCCGTTCGTTGATTCTTCCACCTGAATCACCACAGGTTTATAAAGTTCTTTGGCCAAGATTTGATTTCCTGTCCAGTCGGCCACGATTTCCAGATAATTGATGGGGAAAATCGCATCGCCTTTTTCATTCAAAACTCCGGTCAGTCCTCCTTTGCTCACGATAAAAAAATCAAGCTTTTCCACCTGAATATTATCAAAATCTGTTGGAAGAATCTCTGTTCCAACGCTGCTCAACAAGCCTCTTTTGCCATTTCTTTCCACTAAGAAATAGCCTTCTTTCAGTCTGCAGACCTTATCAAACCCTTCCTGATTTAGCATTGAGCCGGTTTTTTCCAATAAAAAAAACTGACCGTTGTCTTGTGCAATTGCTATTCCGGAGGAGAAGTTTTTGATTTCATCCCACTTGGGTTCACTGATGATGTGTCCATCCATTCCGATCAATCCCCATTTGGAAGAGTTTCGGAAGGATGCGATTCTCTCGGAAAAATTACCTGCCTCGGCAAACCTGGGTTCGATCACCCATTTCCCCGAAGAATTTACAAAACCTGTTTTACCTCCTTTGCCAGCGGGAAATAATCCCTCGGCACCCGGATTGATCCAGTTCAAATCGGTTGACGGGAGCACTTGCCAGCCTTTTTTGCCCAAAAGTCCAACTTTGTTTCCTCTGAAATTGACATTATATAAATTATCCCCAACCAACTTCACTGATTCGATACCCACTGAATCGAGCAAAATCCCATCTTCTTCCATCACCCGTCGAAGCTTTCCGTGAATGTATTCAAGCATCAGCCCCCCTTCCCTGGTGATTTTGTGATAGGAATTGTAGGATACATCCGATTTGATGTGATCGCCTTTGATCAGGAGATACTGATTCTGATCATAACCATAGAAGAAGTCACCTCTCGTATGCTCGAGTTGAGCTAAGGTAGGTTGCATCACATAATCTCCTTCAAAATTTAGAATTCCAAAGCCTGTATTTTCCTGCGCAAGGAGATAGTTTCCTTCGTTCTCTTGGATAAGCTTGTATGGACGTTCGGGGTCTTTCGAAAGAGGTAAAAAATAGCTTCCTGCCTTTTGGCCGATTAGGACTCCATTTTTGGTAAAATTGGCTTTCTCCCAGGCTCCAATAGCGGTTGTTTTTTCTTTTCCCTTCTCAAAGAACCAATATTCCTTCCCTTTTCGCCCCAGCAAAAAGTTATAATAAGTTTGGATTTCATCGTATTCCAGCGGCAACGCCAGCATGCCATACTCATGAAAAGCACCAATTCCCTTTGGCCCTTTGACCAGGATCCAAGGTGCAAGGTACTGATAGACCTCATCACCTTTGAGATCCACTACCGGCTTCAGATCTCTTGAGAGCATCGAAAGGCCTTTTTCATTCTTGCCTGTGATCACAGTTTCGCTGAGGACTTCGATCCGGTCGTATATCGCCAGAGATTTAAGATTCCCCTGTAAGTCATATACCCCCCATGTCTGGGCAGGTAAGGTGGTGCAAACAAAAGAAAAAGCCAGCAATGCCAGCAGGGAGCGAATTTGGGAGGTAACCATTTTGGGAAATTGAATTCTTATTGGCCTAAATATAAAATGACCAAAGGATACTATTTGATCCCTCGGTCATTTCTGTGAATAAAAACACTGATTATTTTTCGATCTTAATCTTTTCGAGATCAAAAATGTCTGAAATTATTTCGATCATCTCTTCCGCTTCATCTCGCTTGCATGCCGCCCTAAGCTGAACTACAGGAACTTTCAGAATTTTCTGCATCATGCTTTTGGTAATCTTGTCAATCAGATCAAATTCCTTTTGGTCCACTTTTTTAAGGAATCGGCCCAACTCCTCCTGACGGATTTGCTCCAGTGACTGCTTCAGCTTATTGATAGTCGGAGAGACCATCATTTCCTTTTTCCAATTGTAAAAATCCTCAATACTTTCATTGATGATCTGCTCTACCTGAGGGACTGCCGAAAGTCGCTTCTCCAATACCTCACTGGCTTTGCTACGGATATTATCCACGTTGTAAAGTACAACACCGGGCACATCTTCTACTGAGGTCTCGATACTTCTTGGGACAGACAGATCTATCAACAACTTGTAGCTCTGAATGTCAAATTGTTTTACCAATTCTTTGGTGATGAAGGGCTCATTTTTCATGATTGAGCAGACAATTACGTCCGCTTCTTTCATGGCTTTCTGACAATCTTCAAAAGGAACCACCTCGAAACCCATTGCTCCGGCTATTTCTTCAGCCTTGGATTGGGTTCTGTTGGTGATCTTTACTTTTGCTTCAGGCAAATGAACCATGTTTTTGGCCACATCTTCACCGATTTCTCCTACTCCTATCAAAAGTATTCTTGGCTGATAGATGTTGGAAGTCAAACTATCGATGAGTTCGATGGTGGCATAGGAAAGTGAAGCAGCTCCGTCTCTGAACGCCGTCTCCTGTACAATCCTTTTGTTGGTGAAAAAAATGGTGTGCATCAGTCGGTGCAAAAAAGGACCTGCCATATCCAAATCTGCGGCAGTTTGGTAGGCTCTCTTCACCTGATTTGAAATCTGAATGTCACCAACTACCTGCGCTTCCAAGCCCATCGATACTCGAAACAAATGGGTGATGGCTTTGCGGTCTTCATTGTGCACTACAAAATAATCGAGGTAATCCACCACATCAGTCAGGCCTTTTTCAAGTCCGACCAATTTGATGATTTCAGTACTAAGGTCAAGTTCATGACTATAATAAACCTCAGTCCTGTTGCAGGTAGATAGGATGAGCGCATCACCCAAGCTAAAAAACTCTTTGAGCTTCAGCAGGATACTGTGAATCGATCCTTCATCCAAAGAAATCAATTCTCTGATCTGAACGGGCGCGGTCTTGTGGGATAAACTTAAGGCTCTAAACTTGGTATGCATCTTTACAAGTTTGACAACACAAATTTAACAGACTAAGTCCCCCCAAAAGTTTATTTCGTGTAATAGGTCTGTAATTTAGAAATCGTCTAAATAAAGAATTTGGATTCCAATTCAATGTGGGTCCAAATTGGATTCTAAACACAATCATATTAACTTATAAGTTATTGTTATTATCTCTAACTTTTTAAAGCCACGAAACACTCATGAGAAAAGCTTTTTACACCGGGGAATGATAATCTACGGCTCTCCCAGCCCGCTTCCTGACAGGTGTGGCCTTTAAAAATCAAAATATAAACGTATGAAGGAAACCATTTTTTATTGGATGAAATCTTACCTGGGGTTTTCCAGAAAAGAATCAAAGGGATTTGTACTTCTGATCCCATTTTTAGTAGTGTTTGGATTTGTACCCATAGGGATTGGATTTTTCAAAAATCAACAGGCAGAGCAGGCTTTCGACCGGTATCAACTCCAATTGGACAGCCTGAAAACCTTGGGTGTTCAGCTGAAAACTTCTCCGCTACCCACATTTAACCCAAATGACACCGCCAAAACAACAAGGAATCAAAAGCAAATCAATAATCTAAATCGGATTCCGTTTTCCGAGGCTGATTCGGTTATGCTTCAAATCGTGCCCGGAATTGGTCAAGCTACAGCCGGCAGGATTATCAAGTATCGCGAAAACTTGGGCGGATTTCATAGTAAGAGTCAGTTGGGAGAGGTTTTTGGCGTCAAGACTGAAACAGCCGAGGCGGTCTGGGATTTCTTTGAGTTTGATCCGCGCATCTTCAAAAAGCTGAAAATCAATGCTGCGTCATTGGAGGAATTGGCTGCGCACCCTTATATCAGTTATGGAGAGGCGAAGGTATTGATCGCCTTTAGAACCCAGCATGGCAAATTCAATTCATCGGACGATCTGCTGAAAATCAAAATATTTAAGACGGAATGGGTTCAAAAGATCAAGCCTTACCTTAGTTTTGAATAGAAGGTATTGTCATCTTTGGGCATGAGTTTGGAATTGAATCAAAAAATTAACCTCCCCCTATTAAACCTCCCTCACTTTGAGCCGGAACTCCAGCAGCGGGATGGCAAACTTTGGATTTTTGATTCTTTGCGAAAAAAGTTTTTGGTCTTGACTCCGGAGGAATGGGTTCGTCAGCATTGGATCCATTTTTTGATTTATCATCACAATTTTCCAAGAGGACTTTTTTCTCTTGAAAAGGGATTGAAATACAATCAAATGAGTAAAAGGACGGATTTGGTGGTCTTCGACAGAGCGAGCAATCCCTATTTGCTGGTGGAATGCAAGGCGCCGGGAATCAAAATCAATGAAGGGTCGTTGAGTCAGATAATGACCTACAATTCAACATTAAACTGTCCTAATCTGGTATTGTCAAATGGCCTAAACCACATCTATGTGGAATATTCTGAAAGCGAAAAAAAATTTGTGCAGAAGCCTCATTTGCCTGAATGCCCGAAATAACCTGACTAAAAACATGATATACGTCACCCTTTTTTTATATTAGAACTGTAATCATTATACCTCAGCAATACGATGACCAATCAATCCCATAATACCCCATGCGAGCTCTGTAGAAGTAGGAAGTACTCTCTCTTCTCAGAATTACCCGAAGCTCAGATTTGTGTGATATCGGAGCATAAGAACCTGATTTCTCACCGAAAAGGCCAAATTTTGTATAATGAAGGAACAAAACCTTTGGGAATTTTTTGCATTAATTCAGGCGTAGTCAAAGTCTATAAAACCGCCTCCAATGGGAAAGAACAGATAATTCACTTGGCCAAGGAAGGAGATTTTTTGGGATATGCCGCCTTGCTCGGCGAAGAAAACTACTCTAACTCTTCCATGATTGTGGAGGATGCTAAAATCTGTTTTGTCCCCAAGGAAGCTTTCATGAATTCAATTCTTCACAACACTCCGTTTTTGAGAAGAATTACCAAATCCTTGAGTAATGAGATTGGAGTAATGGAAGACAAACTCACGGATGCAACTCAGAAAAGTATTAGAGAGCGTTTAGCCTTTGTCTTACTTCAACTCGGTAATACCTATGGGGTAGAAGGTGGAGAAAATCAAAAAATCGACCTCATATTAAGTAGAGAGGAAATCGCAGGGATAGTTGGGACTGCTACTGAATCGGTGATTCGTCTGCTTTCTGAATTCAAAAAGGACAACCTTATTGACCTTGAAGGTAAAAAAATCATCATCAAGGATAAGAAAGGCTTAGCTCGATTATCAGATTTCTATGCCTAAGTAGAACCTCTTCTGGTTTTTAGGGGTTTTCCCATCATGAGCATTTCTTTATTTTCTGGCAGAACAGTTTGGGGTCTACCTGTAGTCTTCTTGGGGATTATACTTTTTGCGACACCAAGTTTTTCGCAGTCCCTGCCTTATAGGACCTTGCTCAGCACCCTATATGACAAAGATTTTCCGGTTGTTAAGTCAGATCAAGTCACTGACATCTCCGAATATCAAATTCTTGATGCCCGCGAAAAGGAAGAATTCGAAGTGAGCCATCTTCCCAGTGCAAAATGGATAGGTTATGACACCTTTGATTTGAAAAATGTGGCAATGCTCGAAAAGAACCAACCCGTCCTGATTTATTGTACTGTAGGTGCCAGATCCCAGGAAATCGGCAAAAAATTACAAGAAGCCGGATTTACAAAGGTAGTTAACCTGTATGGGGGGATCATTCAATGGTCAAATGAAGGCAGAAGCCTGGAAGCGGCGGGTAAACCCACCCAAAAAGTACACACCTATTCGAGGACTTGGGGGATTTGGTTGACTAGAGGAGAAAAGGTTTACTAGAATCCACCTTTTGTCTGTCCCCTGACATTTTGATTTTCATCTTCATCCCAGATTTGGCTTACTGCGTAATTAATGGAAATCTAACCATGAAATCGAGCCTGCCTGATTCTAGCCTTACTTACTGGGATGATTATAATTCAACTGGTGACATTAGGCAGGCAAAACAGATTCCATACAACAACTGAAAGACAAAATATAACCTTATGAAACTCAATAAAACTATTTTCTTCTTTGCTGTTTCAATGCTTCTCTTCTCCTGTCAAAGTTCGACTTTGGGATTAGCTGGCACTAAGCCACCCAGTCATGAGATTTGGGACGGCTTGCTTAAATCCCATGTCAAATCCAATGGATTGGTGGATTATAAGGGATTTATCAAAGACAAAGCAAAACTGGAGCAATACACCAAACTCCTGAGTGACAATGCCCCTGACCGGAAAACCTGGACTAAAGAACAACAATTAGCCTATTGGATCAATGCGTACAATGCATTTACAGTGAAGCTGATCGTGGATAATTACCCTGTCAAAAGCATTCGTGATTTAGGGCCAAAATTTAAAATCCCCATGCTTAAAGATGTTTGGCATTATAAGTTTTTCAAAATTGGCGGTGTAGATTCCAGTTTGGATGAGATCGAGCATTCCATTCTCAGGAAAGAATTTGACGAACCTAGAATCCACTTTGCAGTCAACTGTGCCTCTGTTTCTTGTCCGCCTCTACTAAATGAGGCCTACATGGCCGAAAAAATAGAATCACAGCTACAAAAAGTGACTACCAACTTCATTAATGACCAAAATCAAAATAAAATAACGCCTGACAATGCACAGATTTCTTCCATATTCTTATGGTTTAAAGGAGACTTTACTAAAAAGGGGACATTAATAGATTTTCTAAACACATACGCTAAAGTGAAAATCAAGTCTACTGCAAAAATTACTCACAAGGATTATAATTGGAATCTCAACGAATAGCTAAAACCTTTTCGGTAACTTTTCTCAACTATTTTCAAAACAATGCCTCAAAGTCCTCATGTAGTCATTATCGGTAACGGAATCTCGGGTGTCACCTGTGCCCGAAATCTCCGGAAAATGGATAGCAGTGTCAGGATAACAGTGATTTCGGGGGAATCTAAATACTTCTTTTCCAGAACTGCTCTGATGTATGTCTTCATGGGGCACATGAAATTCGAGCATACGCAGCCTTATGAAAACCACTTTTGGGACAAAAGCCGAATCGAGCTCAAAGAGGCTTGGGTGGAAACGGTCGATTTCGCCAAAAAATCCTTGGTGTTCAAGTCGGGAGAGACGCTCCCTTACGACACCTTGGTGATAGCCACAGGTTCTAAGCCTAATAAATTTGGCTGGCCGGGCCAAGAATTAAAAGGGGTTCAGGGATTGTATTCAAAGCAAGACCTGGAGCTAATGGAAGAAAATACGCAGTCCGGTATCCAGCGTGCCGTCATCGTGGGAGGAGGCTTGATTGGAATTGAAATGGCCGAAATGCTGGCTTATAAAAAGATCCCGGTGACCTTTCTGGTTCGTGAGAGCGGTTTTTGGAATAACATTTTGCCAAAGGAAGAGTCTGAACTCGTCGGAAGACATATCTTGGAGCATCACGTTGATCTGCGCCTGGAGTGCGAATTGAAAGAGATTCTTTCCGATGCAAGTGGACGGGTTTCCGCAGTCATCACATCCAAAGGCGAAAAGATCGATTGCCAGTTTGTGGGACTTACAGCCGGAGTCACCCCGAATATTGAGTTTCTGAAAAATACTGACTTGGAAGTCGACCGGGGAGTGAAAGTGGATGAATACTTCCGGACTAACGTGCCTGATGTCTATGCCATCGGCGATTGCGCGGAATTTGATAAAGCGCCTGCACCGGATCGCCGCCCGATCGAGCAGGTTTGGTACACAGGCAGGATGCATGGAGAGACTTTGGCGCATAATCTCTGCCATGAACCTGTTCCATATCGACCGGGAGTCTGGTTCAACTCTGCAAAATTCCTTGATATCGAATATCAAACTTACGGTACAGTCCCGGCCACTTGGGAAGAAGGTCAATTGAAAAATTTCTATTGGGAGCATTCCTCCGGAAAAGTGAGTTTCCGCATGTTGATGGATTTGGAAGGGAAAGTCCTCGGAGTAAATAATTTTGGGTTCCGACTTCGTCACGAAGTGATGGATCGGGCAATCCGTGAGAAGTGGTCCGGTGGAAAAGTCATGGCCCGACTCAAGCACGCGAATTTCGACCCTGAGTTTTTCGCACCATATTACATTTCAATTCAGGAAGCGTTCAAAGCTGAATTTGGAGGAAATTTCCATCCTTCGAAAAAAACATTCATTCAAAAACTATTCGGAGCTAAAGTATGACTTGGATTGAAAAAATAGGTTTGGGATTGTTTTTGGTTGGTTTGACCACCTTTCTGGTCATTCCGTTTTTGGGAACTTACAGCCTTTCCGAAGAACAGGTAAAAGCAAACACCAAGGCTATTCATCAGGATAAAATGGCCGAAATCCTTGCGCCCATGTATGGGCAGGAATACAGTTCCAACTTTTCCTTTCTTTCCGCTTTCGGAGAAAATTTCAATGCATATAATGATGATTTGAAGTCCCAGCAACTTTGGGATGAAGTCATTTGGGATGATTACAGTTTTGCCTTGGCAAAGGCCGGATTGAAAAGTCCCGTGCGTGACAGTCCATGGCTTTTCTTTGCGCTGGCGATTGGTTTGGCTGTTTTAGGTGGCTTTTTATACAATTTCCGCCAACATGCAGACGAGCCCGAGGGAATCAAGAACAATGGAATTTTCCATTCCAAGCTAAAAAATAGAGGTTGGATCGGAATGATTACAGGCTTCTTTCTGATTCTGTTTTACGTGGTGTTGTACTGGTTTCCCGCCTATTTGGTCAATCTCGTCTGGATGGTCAATCCGATTTCGGAGATGATTTCAGGCAATCCGGCGAGTCAATGGTTTCTCTATGGCTTGATTTACACGCTGGCCATTATCGTCATGGGAATACGAATGTTCCGAAAGTATCGGGGCAATAAATACCAACAACTTCGCACAGCTTCGGTGATGTTTTTTCAGACCGCTTTTGCTTTTCTGATTCCTGAGGTTCTTGTTTTGCTTAATCAGCCTTATTACGATTTCAAAAATATCTGGCCACTCGATTACGATTTTTTCTACGATTACCAGATCGCCACATTTCTCTCCAGTGGTGGAGTAGGCATGTTTATGTTGATTTGGGGGATCTTGCTGATCATCATTGGAGTTCCGGTTTTCACCTACTTCTTTGGCAAAAGATGGTATTGCTCCTGGGTTTGCGGATGTGGAGGTCTGGCGGAGACAGTTGGAGATCCCTTTCGGCAGCTTTCTGACAAGTCCGTTAAAGCTTGGAAATATGAAAGATGGATCGTCCATTCCGTTTTGGTATTGGCAGTGGTGATGACAGGGGTGACGATTGCCAATTACTTTTCAGGCTTTAGTTTTTTGGGAAATGTAACTAACCAGCTACATTCGTTTTACGGTTTTGCAATAGGTTCAGCTTTCGCAGGTGTGGTGGGAACGGGCTTTTATCCTTTTATGGGAAACAGAGTTTGGTGCCGATTTGGATGTCCTTTAGCAGCATATTTGGGTATTGTTCAGCGATTTAAATCCCGCTTTCGGATCACCACCAATGGGGGGCAATGTATTTCATGTGGCAACTGTTCCACGTATTGTGAGATGGGTATTGACGTGCGTTGGTATGCACAGCGGGGCCAAAACATTGTGCGCTCTTCCTGTGTTGGATGTGGTGTTTGTTCTGCAGTCTGTCCGCGTGGAGTGCTGAAGTTGGAAAATGGACCAGAGGAAAACCGTATCAATGACTTGCCGATTATTATCGGCAATGACTCCATCAAGATCCACGCATAAATGATTTTCCTTTATTTCCTGTGCGGCCTGTATGCCTTGGGTATGCTTTTTATTCTGATTTACAGTTTGGCGCAGGGACATTTGCTTTTTCATTTTCTTCAGGCCAGAAAAGAATGGGACAAAGTTCCAAAAAAATCTCCCGAAATTTGGCCAAAAGTAACCGTTCAGCTTCCCGTATTTAACGAGCTTTATGTCGTGGAGCGATTGATAGATGCTGTCGCAAAGCTTAATTACCCCAAAGAATTGCTTCAGATCCAATTGCTGGACGACAGCACAGATCAGACAGTGGATTTGATCAGGGAAAAGCTAAAACACTATCCCGAAATCAACTTTCAATACATTCACCGTATTGACAGAAAAGGCTTCAAAGCCGGAGCCTTGCGGGAAGGCCTGGAAAAAGCAACCGGAGTATTTATCGCCATTTTTGACGCTGATTTTGTGCCGGATCGAGACTTTCTGATGCAGACCATTCCCTATTTTTCCTCCGAAAAAATAGGAATGGTGCAGACGCGCTGGACGCACCTCAACCAAAATTACTCGATTCTCACCCGATTACAGGCCTTTGCATTGGATGCTCATTTCTTCATCGAACAAATGGGAAGGAATCATCAGGGCGCATTCATCAATTTCAACGGGACAGGAGGAATCTGGCGCAAAAGCTGCATTTATGATGCCGGCAACTGGCATGACGATACGTTGACGGAAGATCTAGATCTTAGCTACCGGGCCCAGCGAAAAGGCTGGGAGTTTGTCTACCGCCCCGAAATCGAATCTCCCGCTGAATTACCCCCTGTCATGTCCGCTATCAAGTCCCAACAATTCCGCTGGACCAAAGGTGGTGCCGAATGTGCCATGAAGCATGCAGCAGCAATGAGTCAGGAAAAGCTTCCTTTTCGGGTTAAATTCCACTCATTCGCCCATCTTTTCAATTCAGCGATTTTCATCGCAGTACTGGTGACGAGTTTGAGCAGCATTGGAGTATGGTGGGCAGGACAAAAAGGCTTATTACCAGAGGTTTGGGTACGCATCTCCGGGATATTTCTCGTAGGATTTGTCATTATAGCTGCGGTTTATCTGGTATCTTTTTTCTACGGGAAGCGATCTTTTGTCAGCTCTGCTTTGGGTGTGATATGGCAGTTGCCACTGTTCTTATCCGTCTCTATGGGACTGGCTTTGCACAATGCTCAAGCCGTATGGGAAGGATTGTCAGGAAAAAAATCACCATTTATCCGCACACCTAAATTCAATCTAGAGTCGGGAAAAGTGAAACTTTCAAGCAATCGATACCTCCTCCACCGGATGCCGGTCACCACTTGGTTTGAAGGAGGCTTGGCTTTGGTTTTTTGGGGAATGGTGTGGCTGGCTTTTAAGGAGAACAACTTTATTTTCCTTCCCTTTCATGGCATGTTGGCGTTTGGCTACACGCTTGTTTTCATCACCTCGTTTAAATCTTACGGCCTCGGTCGCTAATTCCTGCTGATGCAAAATCCCCCGATCATTGACGTCATTATTCCTGCTTATAACGAAGAAAAGTCAATCCCAAAAGTCATCGCAGAGATTCCTGAAATGGTGCGGCACATCGTGGTCGCAAATAACAATTCCACCGATCAAACCGGAAATGCAGCTCATGCAGCCGGCGCAGTGGTCGTATTTGAGGCTCAAAAAGGCTACGGTAAAGCCTGCCTCACGGCAATGGATTGGATTAAAACGCAGGAAATCCAACCCGATATCGTAGTGTTCTTGGATGGGGATTACAGTGACTACCCGCATGAGATGCTCGAATTGGTACAACCGATTCTAGACGGAAAAGCCGATATGGTGATTGGTTCAAGAGCTTTGGGAAAGCGGGAAGCTGGGTCGATGACCTTTCCTCAAGTCTTCGGGAATTGGCTGGCGACTACAATGATGAAGTACATTCAAGGAGCTAAATTCTCGGACTTGGGCCCTTTTCGCGCGATAGATTGGCAAAAGCTTCTCCACCTGAATATGGTTGATCAGAACTTTGGATGGACAATCGAAATGCAAATCAAAGCGCACAAGGTCGGCCTTCGATACACCGAAGTGCCGGTCAATTATCGCAAGCGAATCGGTGTTTCCAAAGTCAGTGGAACTGTGAAAGGGGTCTTTGGCGCAGGGTATAAGATTATTTTTACGATCTTTAAGTACTGGTGAATCAAGGTTTGATCTTCAAACTTGAATAGGTGAGGAAATTCATTTTCAATAATTTTCTTTTGTTTTTAGAGGGAAATTTTTCTCAATTTTAATTGGACGAGATTCTTTTAAGTTGAATTTATGTTTGAATTGAAGGTGTACTTTTCCAAATTTGATGAATATGGCAAGTAGTAAGGCTATAGAAGTACAGAAAATCAATGTATCGATCACTGATATCAAAGGTCAAGATTATATCTGCCTAACAGATATGGCTAAGGCCAAAACTGACGAAAGCCGGGCTGCGGATGTGATCAAAAATTGGATAAGAACTCGATACACACTTGAGTTTCTGGGTTCATGGGAAAAAATTTACAATCCAAACTTTAAAGTGGTCGAATTTGACCACTTTAAAACTCAGGCTGGTTTACCATCATTTGTGTTAAGTCCGATGAATTGGGTAGAAAAAACCAATGCGATTGGAATTTTTTCAAAGGCAGGGCGATATGGGGGTACTTATGCCCACAAGGACATTGCATTTGAGTTTGGCTCAGCGATCAGTGCAGAGTTCAAGTTATATCTTATTAAAGAATTCCAGCGCCTAAAAGAAGACGAAAACAATCGCCAAAAACTAGACTGGAATCTCCAGCGGACTCTTGCCAAAGTCAACTATACAATCCATACCGATGCCATTAAAGAAAAGCTCATCCCAAAAAGAATCACTTCAAATCCTTCCATGGTTTATGCTTCCGAAGCAGATTTTTTGAACTTAGCACTCTTTGGTATGACGGCCGCAGAATGGAGAACTGAGAATCCTGAGGCGAAAGGTAATATCCGGGATTTTGCCACATTAGAGCAATTGGTTGTACTTTCAAATCTGGAAAGTATCAACGCGGTATTAATCCGTCAGGGCTTGGAATCGTCCGATCGTTTGCTTCAACTCAACCAGATTGCTATAACACAAATGACATCTTTGGTCAATAGTGTGAGTCTAAAAAAAATCAACTAAATAGGATCGGCCTGCTTGGTCAAAACATTGAATAGATAATGAAAAATAAGCTATTTGGGTTCTTTATAGTAATGATTCCTCTCTTTTCGGCTTGCAGCTCTTCCAGCCGTGAAGGCGTGGATGAAACCCAGTTTGCCAACTATTGGTATCAGGGAAAAGCGGAAATCAACGTATTCGACCTGCAGCAAAGTAGATATGGCGAAGTCAGGGGCGGAAAAGCAGTGATGATTTTTGTTACAGAAGATTTTTCCAGGAAGAAACAGGTCAAATTGGATAAGCCGGAGGACAATCGCGCTGACGCCCAGAAAGTGATCAAACTCAATATGACGCGGGAATTTCTGACCGGTGTTTATCCCTACAACACCATGCTCTCGGTTTTTACACCAATATATGACGAGGTCCATTCACCCAAACTCACAGCTTCTGTGACCGAATGGTGTGGTCAGGCATTTACCCAGCTCAATTTCAAAAACGGAAACTATCATGCGAAGCAGTTTTCCTATTTCGAGTCGGAAGGCGATACCGAGTCCAAAATCAACGCAATGGCTGAGGAGGAGCTATTCAACCTGATTCGGCTAAATCCCGACTTGGTCCCGATGGGAAATCAAAAATTAATCCCCAGTCTGATTTTTCAGCGCTTTGCCCATATTCCTCTGAAGGCCGAGCAGGCTACAACTTCCAAAAAAGAGCTTGGCTCTAATCAGGCAGAGATTGAGGTGGTTTACAATGAAATCGGTCGTAAAATCACGATCCGATATCAGCAGTTTTTCCCGTATGAAATCCTCGGTTTTACCGAAACTTGGACCAAGACCAACGGTCAACAAGAAGTGACAACAGCGACTCGGTCCACGATGCAAATGATGGATTATTGGAATAAAAATGAGAAGGTTTATGAGCCCTTGAGAAAGGATTTGGGGCTTTGAATCCGAAGCTAAAACAAGGGCTGATCTATCTTGTAGTCCCGCTGATGGCTGGATTGCTTTTTATTTTAGCCCAAATCCCACGAACTGAATTCGCACTTACTTTTTTGATTTTCTCATTTCTCTTTGCAGGGATGGGATTGGCTTTTTTGATTACCGGGGAGAAAACAAACTGGATAGGCATTTTTGTGTCCGGAATTCTATTTCGACTGGCTGTTTTTGGCTTTGCTCCACAGTGGTCAGATGATGTCTATCGATTCCTCTGGGATGGAGAATTATTGGAAATGGGCGAAAATCCCTACCTACAAATTCCAAGCGAATGGCAAGAGGAGAACCAAAATCCGGATGATGCTTATCTGAAACAGCTTTTTCAAAATCTCAATTCTCCAGACTACTTTTCAGTCTACCCTCCGCTGAATCAGGTTATTTTTTGGATTGGGGCAAAAGCTTCAAATGGCTTTGTCTGGAATGGGTTTATAGGTTTAAGATTGATTTTGCTTCTAGGCGAAATTGGCGTGTTTTTTCTGCTTGTGAGACTTTTGCGCACATTCCGAAAGCCTGAAAGCCTCTTAATTCTCTATTGGTTCAATCCTTTGGTAATCTTGGAAATTATCGGAAATTTCCACTTTGAGGGCTTGGTGCTACTTTTTCTTTTGGCGAGTATTAATCGCATGACAGTCAATAAGATGGCCCTTTCCGGTGGGTTTTTGGGACTTGCCATTGGGGTGAAACTTCTGCCCTTGATGCTTGCTCCGTCCTTCTTATTTTCTTCCCAAACCCGCAAAGACCTCGCGTTTTGGTCAGGAGTTTCAATCGCGGTCATCCTGAGTTTTGCCTGGCTTTGGGTGGATCAATCTTACCTGAATTTCTTTCAAAGTCTCAGACTCTATCAGGGAAAATTCGAGTTCAATGCCTCCCTTTATTACCTGTTTCGGGAAGTTGGTTTTTGGATTCAGGGGTACAACATTATCGAGACGTTGACTAAAATCCTTTCGCTTGCGACCCTTATCGGGATTGTCTTTTTCTCTTGGAAAAGAAGACCCAATTCGACCCTTGAATTGGTGGATTTATGGGTTTTGATTTATCTCATCTACCTGATTTTGCAACCCATCGTGCATCCCTGGTACATTATTCCGGCTTTTGGATTGAGCTTGTTGACCAATAAAAACACATTTTTGATTTGGTCTTTTGCCGCAATTTTTTCTTATCATGCCTATGGAAATACAGACTTCAGGGAAAATCCGATTTTCCTTTTCGCCGAGTATTTACTCGTTTTCCTGGTGGCTTACCTGGATTACTTTCGCCCCAAAAAAACCTTAATTTAAACCGATGAGAACTCGCTGTCAGCTGCTCTTAGCCTTTGTTTTTCTTCTTCAATTTTCTTGTGCTCCAAATGCAGAAAAGCAGGCAAAAAGCCTTTTGAAAAAATCCATTGAGGCCCACGGTGGGGAAGCTAAATGGTCCGAAATAAGCAGTCTGAAGTTCCGAAAATGGACCAGGCTGCTCCAGGAGGATGGAAGTATCGAAAGCGAACTGGATCAATGGCATGAGTTCAGGCTCAAACCTTATTTTGAGGGTAAAATTACCTGGACCAAGGATAGTATTATTCATGTTGTCTCTTGGGATGGAACACGGATGCGGTATTTGATGGGAGAAAATGAGGTTCAGAATCCGAGTTTTCTCGCCTCGAAAAGGAAAGATTTCGATGCGGCATTTTATACGGTCGCTCAACCCTGGAAATTGCTTGATGAAGGAACAAAGCTATTCTATGAAGGTCAAAAATCGCTGGAAAGCGGGCAAGTCGTGGAGGTGATTCGAGTCGATTATGGCCTGGATTCAGATGTATGGTGGTATTATTTTGACCCAGTGACTTCGCTGATGGTGGGCAATGAAGTTCAGTTGAAAGATCACCGAAGCTTGGTTAATAACCTTAGCATGGAAGAAGTACAAGGGTTCAAATTTCATGGTAAGCGCGAAAGCTGGCGGGTGAACGAAAAAAATGAAAGGCTGTTTCTAAGAGCAGAATACCGATATTCGGAATACCAGATTCTAAAGTAGATTCTAAAAGAACAATGCTAGTTCACATACCAGATTAAAAATACAATTGAAATAGATTTCGCGTTGCTCAATGAAATATCGAATACGAAATATTTCAATTTTATTTCACTCCCCGCAGGGGAGTTCGTTTCCATAGTATTTCCAGTTATTTAAAAATTCATGAAAAAAATTATTTACATAATAGTTGTTTTAGCCGTCGGTGTTCTGGGCTTTTCCTGCAACCAGCGAACAGAGGCTGAAAAAATCGTTGATGCTACAATCGAGGCGTATGGAGGTGAGCTCTATGAAAGCTCCATCATTGATTTTGATTTTAGAAATATCCACTATACCATTTACAAAACTCCCACTGCTTTTGAGTACATCCGGGAATTTTCCGACTCAACAGGAATCATCAGAGATGTACTCAATAATTCCGGTTTTGTAAGAACCTTGGACGGTACTCCGATTGATACGCTTACCGAGGAGCGTATTGGCGCTTATTCACGATCCATCAACTCGGTAGCCTATTTCGCATACCTTCCATATGGTCTTAACGATGCGGCGGCAGTGAAAACCTACTTGGGCGAAACTGAAATCAATGAAAAAAAATATCATTTGATCAAAGTCACTTTTGTACCCGAGGGCGGCGGAGAGCACTACGAAGATGAGTTTTTATATTGGATAGGTGTAGCAGATTATTCCCTAGATTTCATGGCTTACAGCTATCATACCGATGGCGGCGGAGTCCGTATGCGGGAGGTTAGTGAAGTGATGGAAGTTGGAGGGATCCGATTTCAAAACTACCTGAATCTCAAACCTGAGGACAAAAATACTCCGGTGGAAAAGATGCAAGAACTCTACCTTTCTGGTAACTTGGAATTACTTTCAGAGATCATCTTGGAAAATATTGTAGTAAAACCGCTACCAAAATAATTTTAGCACAACTGAAACCCTTATGAAGCTCTGGTTCCGCAAGTACCTTTTCAGTTCGGTGGGTTTGATCATATTGAGTTTTTCAATTTGGTTTTTTATCCCTGCCGAAACCCTGATTTCTACCGGGGAGAAGTGGAAAGGCGTCTGTTGGGTGGGGAGTCGTCAGCCCCTTCAGGGTGGAGAAATTCAGGCCTTGGTGAATACAGGTGCAAATGCCATCTCTCAGACACCTTTTGGCTGGCAAAGCCAAAAGAACACACCGGAAATTCGCTGGGATATGAGCAATGAACGGAGATGGTGGGGAGAGACTCCGGTTGGGATTCAGACCACTTTTGACTCTTCGGCCACAAAGGGAATCATGAATATGCTGAAACCTCACCTGTGGGTCAGGGAAGGGTGGGTTGGTGAAATCGAAATGGGCAACGAGGCCGATTGGAAGATTTGGTTTGCCAATTATCAGGCATTCA
This sequence comes from Algoriphagus sp., assembly GCF_030694375.1. Lineage (GTDB taxonomy): Bacteria > Bacteroidota > Bacteroidia > Cytophagales > Cyclobacteriaceae > Algoriphagus. The sequence goes on along the minus strand of NZ_JAUXYL010000007.1, from coordinate 203,070 downwards.
TCCTGGATTATGCACGCTTGGCAGAGACACTGAACATGCCGATGCTCTGTGTGGGAACCGAGTTGGAAAAGACTTCTCAGCGGGAAAAGGAGTGGAGAGCGATCATCACTGAAGTGAGAAAAGTTTACTCAGGCAAAATCACCTATGCTGCCAATTTTACTGAATTTGAAAAAGTGAAGTTCTGGGATGCACTGGATTACATAGGAATTCAGGCTTATTTTCCTTTGGCTAAGGATCATAATCCTACACTCCAGGAATTAAAAGCTTCTTGGGAAAGTCACTTGCCGGGAATCGAAAAAGTGATTAGAAAGTATAAAAAGCCAGTTCTTTTTACTGAAATCGGATATTGTAATACCGTGGATGCAGCTGTTGAGCCCTGGGTTTGGCCCAATGAGCGGAAGGAAATCCAGTTTTCGGAAGAAGTTCAGGCACGTTGCTACGAAGCATTTTTTGAGACTGCATGGAAGAAATCCTGGATGGCAGGGGTATTTTTTTGGAAGTGGTATCCTGAGCGACACAGTCGGGAGCCGGATTTCACTCCACAGGGAAAAATGGCGGAAGAGGTCATGAGGGCGTATTTTTCAACTGACTGAAATTGAGCCTGCAGGCAGGTGTGATCACCCAAAGACAAATTATAAACACCGTAAAATCACCTTCTTCTGTGACTTTTGTCATTTTCAGGGTTGAGAACTTGAGTTAGCTTTAGCATACAATCTCGCAAAAAGGTTTTTGCTTAAACAGATGAACTCATGAAAAAAAATATGGGAGGAGTTGATAAGGCCATTCGGATAATCGTGGCACTTGTCTTAGTAGCACTTTATTTCACAGGAACAGTGACTGGAACTTGGGGAGTAGTAGGACTTGTGGTTGCAGCAGTGTTTGTACTGACGAGCTTGGTAAGCTTCTGTCCCCTTTATACTCTGCTGGGAATGAATACCTGTAAAATCAAATCAGCTTAAAAGTTGAGTGAAGATAATTGATAGTGCTTTCAAATTATGGGAAAGACCGGAGGCGTTTGCTTCCGGTTTTTTTTGCTTTCTGATCTACGGTACGGACTTCTTTGATTTTTTTATTAAATAGCCTATGGAAATAGCAAAAAAATCTATCACATAAAATCGCGGCTCCAGCCTGGGTAGGTTTGAGCAGGCAGATGTGGCAAATAAAAATCAAATTATAAACACATGAATAAAAGAAGAGAATTTTTGAAATCCACCGGATTGGCAGGTTTGGGCCTCTTCGGCGCTGGAAGTGCACTTGCAGAAGAGCTACATACCTTACCCCTCGAGGCAAAATACGGTGCGTCTCGAATGCAAACCTTCAATATGTGTGGTTTTGCTGCCCCAAAAATTGAAACTGTCAGGGTGGGTATTATCGGCTTGGGTCAGCGGGGTCCCGGTGCAGTCGACCGACTCAGCAAAATCGAAGGAGTGGAAATCAAAGCCCTTTGTGATTTACTTCCCGAGCGTGCCGAAAAGGTTAAAAAATCTCTTGCGGGAACTCCCCATAGTCCTGAGCTCTACTCAGGAAGTGCCTATGCATGGAAAAAAATGTGTGAGCGAAAGGATTTGGATTTGATCTATATCGCAACCCCATGGGAATGGCACGTGCCAATGGCTGTCTTCGCCATGGAAGCGGGCAAACACACTGCTGTAGAAGTGCCTGCTGCCCGCACACTCGACGAATGTTGGCAACTGGTAGAAACTTCTGAGCGAACCAAAAAACATTGCATGCAGCTGGAAAATTGCTGCTATGACTTTTTTGAAATGATGACTTTGAGGATGGCTCGTGAAGGGTTTTTTGGCGAGATATTGCATGTGGAGGGAGCTTATATTCACGATTTGCTTTGGCTGAATTTTGACAAAGACAAAGGATATCAGGGCATGTGGAGACTGGAAGAGAATTTCCGAAACGGAAACCTTTACCCAACCCATGGACTCGGACCCATTTGCCAGATTCTCAATGTGAATAGGGGAGATCAGATGGATTACCTGACCTCAGTTTCTTCCAATGACTTTCAGATGAAAGCCAAAGCACAGGAACTTGCAATGGAGGACTCTTTTTGGAATTCTTATGCGGCCAAAAACTACCGTGGAAACATGAACACTACGGTGGTGAAAACAAAAAAAGGAAAGACCATCATGATCCAACATGACGTGACCTCACCCCGACCTTATTCCCGACTTCATGTAGTCAGCGGCACCGAAGGCTATGCGCAAAAGTACCCCGATCAGAAGGTTTCCAAAGGGCATAGCTGGATGAAGGAGGATGAAATGAAACAATTGCAAGCCAAATACACTCCTGAAATCGTCCAAAAAGTCGGTGAATTGGCCAAGCAAATCGGAGGTCATGGAGGAATGGACTTCATGATGGACTGGAGGCTGATCGATTGCCTGAGAAATGGACTTCCGCTCGATCAGGATGTTTATGACGCGGCACTTTGGAGCTGCATCACGCCACTGAGTGAATGGTCCGTCGCCAACCGATCCAATTCAATTGATGTTCCTGACTTTACGGGTGGTAACTGGAAAACAAATCCTCCCGTGCCCATTACACTGAAAGGTGGTGGGACTACGAAAGTTCGGGTGTAGCGGAGTCGGGAGACTGGAGATGGAAGACCGGAGAAGAAAACAGAAGATTGTGGTTTCCTGGGTAAATAAACAACCCTGAAAGGGATGAACAATTTCGGTTAAGTTGTAACTATTGAGTCAAGTAAAATCAGGACGTGGCTTTGGCCTAAATTCTAATTTTCAGGCTCTTTTCGGTCTCCGGTTTTCCCTTTCCCCGACCTAAGAAGAAATTTTAAATGGCAGAATAGCGGATAATCAGTTTTTCTAATTCTTGCCTAAGGCTTGATTTACCGTTTTTCTGAGTTTTTTGGGATTGTCTTTGATCTTGGTCAGGTCGATCACTGCCACTCTTCTGAAATCAATCGGATGGCTTTCACTTTGAAGGGAAATGTAGCCTTCCTTCAATAGTTTTCCGTCAATCTTGACAGCCGGGTCTACAGGACTCACATTTCCACCGCCGATTTGAGGTTTGAAATAGCTGAAAACCGTATCCGTTCCGACCAAATGGTGAACCTCCTCATCTCCCATGACGATGAAATTAGCCTGAACCCATTGGTCACCATGATAGGTTTGGGACCTGGAATTGATGCAATGCGGAGTGAAGAGCGTGTCTGCCAAAACCACATTGGTGCCGGGCGTACACAGGTTGCAGGTCGTACGGGGATCTTTTCCGTTTCCTCCGAGAAACTGCGCTTCGATCGAGATCGGGAAGTCCTGATCCTTGAGCATGGTCTTTGGGTCTTGAGAGTGAAGCATCGCGCCGCTGTTTCTCAGGGCCCATCCTTCGCCTCCGGGACATTGCTCACCCACAAACCTGTATTCGACTTGAAGTAAATAGTACGAAAAGGGTTTATTATAAAAAATATGGCCGTATTGCCGGTCAAATTGACTGTAACCATCGTAGCGGACCTGCATCATTCCGTCTTCCACCCGAAAGGTGTTTGCAAAATTTTCTCCTACCTCATGGGTTCGGATTTTCACCACCCAGTTGTTGATGTCTTTACCGTTAAATAGCTCCTGCCATTTACTTTTCTTTTCGGGCAGCGTGAAGTTCCAAAGGAAGATCACCCCTCCCAATGCGATAAAACGGTAAAGTGTGATTAGTTTCATTCTTTTTGTTTTTTCATCCGAAGCACGGCCCATACAGGATAGTGATCAGAAAAAGTGATGTGAGTCAATACTTTGTATTCCACCAGTTCAAATTTTCTGGAGTCGTACCAGATGTAGTCTATTCTTGCCCCCGAATCATATGTTCCATAGGTGTTTTGCAGGTCTCCCGCTTCTGCACCAGCCTCCTTCCAATGGGCTGGAATCCGGCTATATTCCGGTGAATCGGGCGTGAAATTAAGATCACCGACCCAGATCACAGGCTTATCCAGCGAATCCGCATAAGAAAGAATAGAGTCCAATTGAGCTATCCTGTTGACTTCAAATTCATGGCAGAGGTGAGTGGACCCAAAATAAAATTCTTCCAGGGTTTTGAGTTCCGCTTTTACCCAAGCTATAGCCCGAGGTTCTCCTCCTGCCGGATTTGGCAGATTGAGCGTATGGTAATTTGATCCTTTTTTCACCAAAACACCTTCTCCATAAGCCCCACTGTCATATTCCATGGCTCGGCCGAAATAGCCCTTGTATCCGGTTTCCCTGGAGAGGTTTTTGATAAAATCCATACGTTCCCCATAGATGCTTGCGGATCTCAGGGTCATGCTGTCGACCTCCTGAAGTGCGATTACTTCAGGCTGAATTTGAATCAGGAGGTTTGCCAAACCAGGTAGATTTGGAGTAGTAGGTTTATCAGCACGTTCTCCGTGAAGAATATTGTAGGTTAAAATTTTAATTTCCTGGGCCGAAAGGGGGGACGCTAGCATAAAACTTGCAATCCAAGCGAAGAAAAATTGCTTCATTCTCAAATGTATTAAAATGTAATTTACTCTAGTAGCCAAATTTGATAAAGGGAGGTAGAATTTTTCCAAGCTATTTATTCTTTTCAAGAATCCTTAAACTTATATCCTACTAATATTCCTGATAGAGCCGTCAAAATTTTCCGAAGCTAAGTTTCCTGAATTTTAAGAGGAAAGGGATTGATAGTCAACTTGCTTCGCTGATTTTGTCCAAATATACCAACTATGAAGTTTTTAAAGATTTTTGCAGTACTCGTAGTCGTACTTCTTGTTCTTTTTGGAATAGGAGTTTACTGGGGGAAATCCTGGATTAATGAAAATCTGGAATCCATAGTTAACTCCAATCCCGATCGAAAATACGATTTTAAATTTGACAGAATTGATGTGGATTTTTTTGGAAAGGTGATTCTCATTAATGAGGTGAAAATTACTCCTTTTGGGGAGCTTGAGGGAGTTTATGTAGAAGGTAAAGTAGTGCAGGTTTTACTGAGTCAAGTGGATGTTCTCAAACTTATCATGCAAAGGGACTTGATAGTCCAAAACTTATCCTTTTCCCAGCCGGATTTTATTATTCACATTCCGCTGGAAAATAACAAAGAGGCAAAACCCGCCACGGCTTTGCAAAGTCTTTTTGGAGATATTTTGTCCAGAGGAATGATCCGGAATTTCCAATTGGGAAGGGCAAGCGCGAGGATGATGCTTGGGGAGGATCAGATTGGCAGTTTGAATAACCTGAATATTGTAGCCAATGAGCTAAGTACCGATTCCTTAAAGTGGAATTATCCGATTCCATTCGATTATGAGCGGATTTTGATTTCGATTGACAGCCTGGACTATATCATGGGAAATGGTCAAAAATTCAAAACGGGAAAAATTGGCTTTGATACCAAAAACCAACAGCTTCAGATGAATTTGATTTCGCTCAAGTATCCTGAAGGAATCCAAAAGGCTTCCTCCAAAATGGATCTTCAGGTTGATCTGATCGAATTTAGCCTGGATTCCCTGATCCTGTCAGGGATTGAAGCCAACAGTAATCTGTATTCCAATTTGGATATCAGAGCGCAGAAACTTGAGGTTTTGGGGCTTTTTCTGGAAGATTTCAGAAATAAGGAATTGCCGAGACCTCCCAACGAAGTGAAATCACTTTTCCAGGGCTTGTTGCAAAAAGTCAATTTCCCCCTCAAACTGGACACACTGAAAGTCTCAAATGGAGCGATTGTCTACGGAGAATCCGTGCCCGGCAAAAACCAAACTTGGCAGTTTCACCTCGATAATCTCAACGGTAATTTTGTCAACATTACCACTATCCCGGAATTCCAAACCCTCTTCAAGCACTTTGACGGGAAATTCACTGCCAAAATTGAAGGAAGCGGAAATTTGAACATAGACCTCAGTGTTCCATACGACAAGGACGAATTTGATATGGTGGTTGATTTTACCTCATTTCGGCTGACTAAAATCAATGAAATCCTGAAACCGATAATGAATGGGGAGATCGTGTCAGGGAATCTGGTGAGGATGAATATAAAGATTCATGCGGATGTCTATCGGTCCACCAACCTGTTCAGATTTGACTATTCGGACCTGAAAATTGAGATGTATCAGAAGGGCTCGCAAAAGAAAAGCAAACTGATGTCTACCATTGCCAATATTGCCTTGAATTCCAACAATATGCCCGGGGACAAAAGATACATGACTGCCAACTATACCACTCAAAGAAACCGGTATCGGGGCCCATTTCACCTGGTATGGTCCAGCACCAAACAAGGCATGATGACTATCGTGCCCGGTGGCGTCGCAAAAGAGATAATGGGTAATTCAGAAAAGTAAAAGCCGGGATGCCGGCGTTTTTTCAGAGCGCAGAGAAATTGGGTAAATAGGTCCTTTGCCCCGAGACATGAGGGAATAAATCATATTTTTCTCAGAATATTTTTGAGAAAAGCCCCCCGGATGCTACTGAGGTCTGATTTTCCGCATTTCCTCAGCGATTTCCTTTTCTAAAGGAAAGGGGCTCTCTTCCAGCTTTTGGATGATGCTTTTATAATTCACCTCGTCCCGATTTTGTGACAGCTTTGCACTGGCTTGCACTTCCTCGATTTTCACTTCAAATCCTACCAATGCTCTCACCTGACTTTGTACATAGGACTCGGTCATCGTCTCCACCCGGACGCGATTTGGCCTATCCGCTTCATATGTGTCAACCAACTTCTTGAGGTGATCCATCAATTCTTCACCGGCAATCATCCGGATTTTCCCATAGACATGCACAGCGAGGTAGTTCCAGGTTGGCACATTTTCATGATTGTACCAGGAGGAGGAAATGTAGGCATGAGGTCCCTGAAAAATCACCAAAACATCCTCCATCCCGGCCAGGGATTTCCATTGGGGATTTGCTTTGGCAAGATGTCCGCTCAAAATGACCTCTCCGGCTGAATTTTTATCCAAAACGAAGGGCAGATGAGTGGCCCAAGGCCGCCCATTCACTTGAGTCACCAGGGTGGCAAATGCGTTTTTTCGAAGGAAATCATGGATTTCCGGGTCGTTTTTCCAGGAATTAAGCGGGTGGATGTACATGGGGATGAATTGTGGATTAAAATTGTGGAATTCGAAGCATTCAGACAAAAGTTTCTTTCCTTTTGAATGTAAATAGGGATTTTTTCATTTGAAAAATTTACTTTAGTTGGATGGAAAACCAATCCACTGACAGGCTTCAGTTGGCAGCAAAATTTGTCAATAATACCGGAGCCCCGATTTTTTTGACAGGAAAGGCGGGAACGGGCAAGACCACCTTCCTGAGGGAGCTTAGCCTTTTGACGCACAAGCGATTCGTTATCGTAGCACCGACAGGCATAGCTGCGCTGAATGCCCGGGGTGTGACCATCCATTCCCAGTTTCTGCTTCCTTTCGGATCTTTTCTTCCTACGCGGGAGGCTGAGGGAAACTTTACGGATAATCATGGCTTCTTCACCCAGCAGACCCTCGCAAGGCGACATCCCTTGAATCAGTTTCGGAGAAATGTCCTCAAGAGCATTGATCTGCTGGTGATCGACGAGGTAAGTATGTTGCGTGCGGATATTTTGGACGCGATAGATTATCGACTGCGCAGCGTCAAGCGAAACTATCAGGTTCCTTTTGGAGGAGTTCAGGTATTGCTGATTGGAGATTTATATCAATTGCCCCCTGTGGTCAAAGATCAGGAATGGACTGTTTTGAGCCGGTTTTACAATTCCATGCACTTTTTTGAGGCCAAGGCACTGCAAAATTCCGGGATGATCTACCTCGAGCTGGATAAGATTTTCAGGCAGCAGGACGATGTGTTTATCCGCATTTTGAACAACCTCCGGGACAACCGGGCTACTCCCGAAGACGTCCGCGTACTGAATCAACATTTCAAGACCTTGGACCAAATCCGCGATCTGCCCCCTTGCATCACCTTGACCACGCACAACTACAAGGCCGATGAGCTCAACCTGCGGGAGTTGCGAAGCTTGGACGCTCCGTCATTTTTCTATGATGCTGAGGTAGAGCGGGACTTTCCCGAAAACCTGTTTCCGCTTCCCCAAACCATCGAGTTGAAAGTGGCTGCGCGGGTGATGTTTATCAAAAATGACACCTCGGGGCTTTCTTCCTATTTCAATGGAAAACTTGCCACCGTGATCAAGCTGGACAAGGAGCAAATCACAGTGGAGATGGATGACTCCCATGAGGAATTTGTATTGAAAAAGGAACTTTGGGAAAACAAAAAATACCGGATCAACCCCGACACCAAAGAGTTGGAAGAGGAAGTGATCGGGACCTTTTCTCAATTTCCCATCAAGCTCGCCTGGGCCGTGACAGTGCACAAAAGTCAGGGACTGACTTTTGATCGGGCAATCATCGATGTGGGGCAGGCCTTTGCTCCGGGGCAGGTCTATGTCGCGCTCAGCCGCCTGAGAAGCCTTGACGGTCTGGTTTTGAGGACCCGGGTGCAGGCGGATATGATCTATTCTGATCCCAAAGTGGTGGATTTCACGCTTGGTACCGGCCTTCAGGAGAGCCTGAGCGACTTGCTTACCGCCCGCCAAAGTCAGTATTTGACTCAGCTGATTCAGGATACGTTTGAGTTTGGAAGCTTACTCAAATCCCTCAGTCAATTTACCAAGGAGCATGAAAGCGGTTTGGAGTTTGAAGATGAGAGTCTGAGAAAAGACCTGTCTGTGATTTTTCAAGCCCTGGAATCGGAAGGAGAAAACACCCGGAAATTCCGTTCGCAGCTATTGTTTTTGCTGCAGGAGGGCGATCAGGAAAAGCTGTTGGCTAGAGTCGAAAAGGGGACGGGCTACTACCTGGATTTACTCCGGGGGATTTTGGAAAAGTTAATCCTTCACGAGGTGAAGGTGGAGGAGTTTTCCAGAATCAAATCCTACCAAAACGGACTCGAAGAATTGGAGTTGGAACTGCTCGGGAAGTACTTGGGAATAGCCAGAAGCGGCCGCCTGATTCAGGCTATTTTGAAGGGAGAAATTACCGGAAGGATGCCGGATTTGGATCAGCAAATTGCTGCTTTGAGAAAATCCATCGTGGAAACCATCCGAAAAACCCTCCCCGAAAAACCAAAATCGAGTACCAAAACCGGTCGTAAGAAATCCACAGAAAAAAAAACCAAAGCTCCCAAGGAAAAGAAGGAAGACTCCAAGTCGATCAGCGTCCGGCTGTTTTTGGAGGGTAAAAATCCACAGGAAATCGCCACAGAGCGGGAGTTTGCCCTGTCGACGATCATGGGGCATTTGGCATTTGGAGTGAAGTCGGGAGTGCTTAAAATGGAACAATTGGTAGCCGAACAGGACATCCGGGAAATTCAGGCTGAAGCGGGGAAATATGATTCGCTCAAGCATTACTTCGAGCATTTCGGAGGGAAGTATGATTACGGTACCTTGAGGATGGTCTTGAATTTAGAGCGAAATACCCTGGACTAGCGGGGAGGAAGTTTTTCTTTTTCTGGAAGTCCAATGGATATGTTGACCGGTATTGGAGGGCTTGGCATACTTTTCTCATAAAACTGACTTAAATCTTCGGTTCTTAGGCTGACAAACAGAAATAAATCAATGGAAAATTCTACGCATCCAAACCCAAATAAAAATATCCCATTGGATAAATTTTGGTCCAAACCATTTTTTATCAAGACCCTCTTGGACGGGCTATTATTGGTTTTACCAACAATCATTATCCTGTTTTTACTCTCCCTGATTTTTAAGTTTGTTTTTAATATTGTATCTCCAATCAGTGCCTTATTGGACAAAAATGCCGAGAAGCATGCGTTATTAATAAACTTATTGGCCTTGTTGATCCTGGTGGTATTTATTTTCACGATAGGATTAATTCTGAGAAGTGCCAGGAGTAAAAAATCGTTTAAAATTTTTGAAGGCAGATACTTACTTCGAATACCACTCTATTCTACGCTTCAAGAGACCATCGCGCAATTTTCAGGACTTAAGAAAATGCCCTTCAGTCAGGTAGTGCTTATTGATGCATACAACACCGAAGTGCTTTTGACAGGATTTATTACCGAAAAGGCCTGTGATGGAATCTATACCGTTTTTGTCCCTACTGCACCAAATCCGATGAACGGGAATATTTACCATGTGCCTTCAACCCAGATGAGGTTTTTGGATATTGAGCCTGAAAAAGCCATGCGGACGATAATGGGAATGGGGACGGGTTCTTCAGTCTTGTTTGCGGCAAGAGAAAAGACAGAGGAAGTCGAAGAACTGGATGAAGTCAAGCGATTTCCCATAGTCAATGATACCAATCCCGAGAATGACGAGTAGCAAAGGAAACTCAGCTCTTACTGTCTATTCACCTAGTTTCTTTTGCTGAAAGAGTCAATTCCTTATGCAGCTTATTCGAGCGAATCAATACATCGGTTCGGTGAGCACGCTCATAATGGTCACAATCCCGTCTTTGTAGTTGCCCAATCTGAGATTTTCATTTGGGCTGTGCTGATTGTTGTCGGCATTGACCGTGGGGATGGTGACTGCCGGAATCCCCAATGCATCGACAAAAGGGGAAATGGGAATTGACCCACCGGAAATCCGGATTTGAACCGGGTCTGTACCAAATGCCCGATTCATGCTCTTTCTCAGCCAAGCGCCTGCCTCGGAATCCATCGGGGTTCGAAATGCCTGATACGAAATAGATTTGTTGACTCGGACGATCTTGGGATACTTCATGCGCTCTTCATCGGTAGGATCTTTTTCTACAATGTAAAAACCCTGCTCCCGAATGTGGTTTTCGATCAGTCCAAACAGCCGTTTCGGATCGGACTCCGGCACCAGTCGCATATCGAGCTCGGCCACGGCCACTTCAGGGATGATGGTCCGAGCCTCAGGACCTACCCAAGCCGAACGCATTCCTCGGATGTTCAGCGAAGGATATTGGATGCTCTCCTGATAGCTCTGTCCCACCTGATCAGTTCGGGAGATTCCAAGGCGTTTTTTGATGGCGACTTCATCATCAGGTACAGCATTGAGGACGGCTTTTTCCGATTCGCTCAGGGTAATTCCCTCATAGAATCCCGGTATTATGACTCTGCCGTTTTCATCTTTCATCGAAGCCAAAAGCTGAGAAAGCAACAGGGCAGGATTGGGCGCATAATTCCCATAGTGTCCGCTATGTTGAGAAAGCTTTGGGCCATAGGTCGTCAGAAACAATTCAGAGATTCCTCTTGCGCCGTAGCTGAGGGTAGGTTTATTGCTGGTGTGCTGGGGGCCATCCATGATCAGCATCAGATCAGCGGTCAGTTTTTCCTTGTATTGAATCACGGCTGCAGGAAGTCTCGGCGAACCTTGCTCTTCCTCAAAGTCCAAAATAATCTTGATCGAATAATCAGGAGAAATTCCCGCTTGGGTCAAAGCATCCCAAGCACTGATAAACATGGCCAAAGGTCCTTTGTCATCCGAGCTGGACCGGGCAAAAATCCGCCAATCTGCATTGTATTCTTTATTCAGTCGATCCATTGGAATGATCTCCCAAGTTCCGTCCGCTTTTTGCTCTTTTAAGACAGGGATATATGGATCCGGCTGAAACCAACGGCTTCGATCTACGGCCTGACCATCGACATGGAAGTAGAAGAGCGCAGTTTTTTTCGAGTTCGGCCGCTTTTTTTCCACCAAAAGCAAGGGGATTCCTCCTGTTTCCAGTCGCTCCTGCGTCCAGCCTCTGGCAGTGAAGACATTTTCACACCAGACTATATTTTCTTCGATCTGCTCCGGAAACACCGCGTCATTCGGCATCGAAACGAGGTCATTGAGCAGTTTTATGGCAGCTTGCCACTGCTTTACGGTGAGCGCTTCGAGCTGTGCGCGTTCAGTTTTTTGAGCCTGAAGTGACAGGGATAAAAGCAGGAAACAGATAAGGGCTGTAATTCTCATGGTAGGTGGCAATTAATCAACAAGTGTAAACGCAAGAAAAATAGTCAAAAGCAGGTGGCCATGCAACGGATATTTCCAAAGCTGAACGTTTGGCTGCCAATGGGCCAGGCCCCTAAATAATCGGGAACTTGTACCGCTTTTGGAATCCAAATTTAATTTTCTTGGTTATTACCCCGTGCTAGCCCGTAAATCGGCGGAGAGCTACCCCACCACATGTCCTTTGCATTCCATTGACTGAGGTGTGTGGAATCGCTTAAAGCTTGACTTTGACGGCTAAAACAGTAGATTTACGCAATTCACCCCTTATGATAAAGAGACGCCAACTCCCGTTTATTGGAAAATTCGCATTTATGTTGCTGATTATTTTCTCGCTGGGCTTTGTATTCTACGAAAAGTCTGATGCAGTAAATACTCCAGTCCAATTGCCCGAAACGGTAAGCCCACTAGTTGCAGTGCAAAAGGATGACTCCTTGAAAAATAGCATCGTGGACTATGGAATTGAATTTCTGGGAACGCCCTATGTCACTGCGGGCTCCGGAAGAGATGGGTTTGACTGCTCCGGATTTGTCCACTATGTTTTCCGGCATTTCAATATTAAAGTGCCGCGTACTACAGCGGATTTCCAGAATTTCGGTCAAGAAATCCCGATTGAGCATGTCCAAAAGGGAGATTTATTGCTGTTTCTGAGCCCAACCCGAAATGTGGTTGGTCATATCGGAATTGTCACCAGTGAAAATGGCCGGGAAAGTCAATTCATTCATGCCTCCTCAGGACCTGAGATGAGAGTCATCTTTACCGACCTGTCTAAGCCAAGCTATACCCGCCGCTTTGTGAAAGCGATCCGTGTGATTTGAGATAAGGGATTAATTCGGTGATTGCTCAGCCAAGCCTCAAGGCCCTGGGCATTCAGGGCTATTCCGCTTTCACATAGTTTCGCCAGTTGTGCTTTTCCTTAAATCCCAACACTTCACGGATTTTTCGATTGGAAAACAGGGCCTCATGCTCTCCCAATTCCCGGGTAAGTGGCACGCCGGGGAAAAACTGTTCAGCCAAGACCTTGCTCGGGATAATAGCGCCATTGTGGTCATTTCCGGCATTGAAAACCTGAAAGCCAAGCTCATCCTTTTTCAAGCACAAGTCCACAATCTGGCCCAAGTCCCGGGCGTCGATGTAACAGAATGCATTCCGCCGACGTACTTCCGGGTTTTTGAAATAATTAGGAAACAATTCGGCGTATTCGTGGGGCTCAATTACATTTCCGATCCGAAGGGCATAGATATCAATCCCCGATCGGCGCTGGAAGGCACGGGCAGTTTGCTCATTTACCACCTTGGATAAGCCATAGCTATCCATGGGATCCACATCATAGTCCTCCTCCAAAGGCAGTGAATTGGGGTCGGTTTTGCCGTCGGAGAAGCAGATGCCATAGGTCGTCTCGGAGGAGGCGATGATGACCTTCTTTATCCCAAGCTTGACTGCAGCCTCAATCACATTATAGGTGCCCAGGGTATTGACCCGAAAAGTTTCATTGTCCGGGTTGATCAGGATTCGGGGCACAGCGGCAAAATGAACCACCGCATCAAACTTCGGTACCCCATTTCCTGCTTCCAATTCATCCAAGCCGGCATACGAACTCATAGCATTAAACATCTGTCCGGAGTCTGTGATATCCGCTGTCAGATTATCCACGCCGGGAATTTTCAATGGCACGAGGTCAACATTCATTACCCGATATCCTTGTTCGAGTAGGTAAGGGATCACGTGCTTTCCTGCTTTTCCTGATCCTCCGGTGAAGAATATGCGTTTTTTGGACATGGGGGGTTTTGCTTAGGTCTGATTTTTAGCTGAAGTATGGCTTGTGGCGGGAATTTACCAAGCGCTGCAATCCAAATCAAGGCAAAACTAGACCAAAGGATGGCAATACTGTAGCGAAACCGGCTTAAAAGTAATTTTGGAAGAATTCAGGCAATTTTATTTCAAACCAAATCCGCCACATTTTTACCCTCCCAAATTCCCTCAAACTTGTAGGGAACAAAGCGCGCAAACATTTCTTCCTTGTACCACTTCAGTTTCCGGGTAAGCTGGAGAACCTCCTTGTGCTTCTGGTTTTTGTAGGCAAAATCAAGCATTTCGGATTGACTTTGCCAGATGCTCAAGGTCGCCTGTTGAATTAGGGGCCATTCGCCCACACCAATCGATAAGGCCAAGCCCGCATACCCTTCTGAACTCCGGCTTACTTTACCCACCTTGGTCCAGAATGACCACAATTTCCCGAAATGAATTCTTGCCCGCGTCAATACGACCACAGGCTTGGTCATGTCCAATGTGGCGCTTTTTACAAATGGCTGTATCCCGTCCCAAGTACCATGGGACTCTGCTGCATACAGGAATGCGGTAAACTGCTCCTGGCTTTTTTTCTGATAGGTTTTGAAAAAAGGATTTTCTGAGAAAAAATTCAAGGCATGCCTTTCAGACTCCCAGACACAAAAGAGCACATAGGTCCCAAAATTTGGCAGGGCGCTAAATCCATTTTTCCCGCCCGAACCCAATAATTTGGAAAAAGTCAGTCCGCTGATCTCTTTCAGTGCGTCGAGGCCAAGCTGCATTTGTTTGAAGGCCCACCATTTATTTGAAAAGCCCTCAACCTTGAAAAAGCTACATGTGGTGATTTGATTCATAGTGACTAATTCATTTTAATCGGATAATTATTCTAAAAAAAATGTTTAAGGGTTCTGTTCATCCGGAATCGAACTTCTTGTCCGAAAAGGGTAGGGCTGCGGTGTTAATTTACGTACCGAAGGCAATTGACAGCCGAAGCCTTCGAAATTCAGTTTCCAAAAACAGCTAAGCATCGCTCAAATGGAGATGACAAGTTTTTACTTCTTTTGAACGACGATCAGCTGCAAACCCATTGAAAAAACCCTTTCAAAAGCAAAAAATGGAAAGCTGAGTACTTTGAAGAACACCAAAGGCCAAAACTCCCTTTCCATGGAATCAAACCAGTTGATGTGTTTTTGTTCCATTTTGCCCAGCCAATACAGCGTGAAGGCATCCAATGTGCCATACCTCAGATGCTTGCTTATGGTCCATTTGTCCGCTGCAAACAGGGCTTGGAAGCCCTTTTCGGAAAATAGGGTAAGGTGTCTCGGGCTATGCCATCCCTGCCAGAATTGTTTTTGCCTCCGCGCACTGACACTCTGATAATCCGGCACCTCTATGATCAATTTACCCCCGGGATTTAAGCAGGCATGTAGTTTTTCGACGGTCTCGTGCAGGTGAAAATCGTGCTCGAGGTAATGCCAAAGCGTAATCACATCAAAGGACTGGCTTGGGACGAAGTCCGCAAGTGAGGTTTTGATGAGCGTTAGACTGGGATAGGCCTGATGCTTCCACCCATTGTCCGAGAAATCGATGCCGATGCAGTCTGCATTTAATTTCGCCTGCACCAACTCCAAGAAGCTGGGCTGCCCACAACCCACATCGAGGATGCTGAAAAAACCTTTTTTGTCCTGGGTCACTCCTGCCACCACCTGCACGCGCTTGCGGTCCAATTTCCGCTGACTTCCTGCCACAAAGGAATTGTATCTGCCCCATGCCGCTGCCCCTTTGTAGGGGAGGTAATCCCGGGTATAATAGGCGGCTAATTCATATTCCCTGACGCCATTGGTCAAAAACACCGACTCGCAAGCTGAGCACTTGTGGAATACATAGCACTCCGCATTGGCCGCATGCATCAGGGCATTGGTGGAGATGAAATGCTGATGATCGACACTGTCACACACCGGGCAAAAGACTGTTTCAGTTCGATCCATAGGTATTTTCTTGGGCAGTGGGAATTCTTCGGTATTCATTCCCACTGACCCATGAAAATAGACTAAAGTCAGCAGATCTAGCTAAATGGGCAAGCGTCAAACTACACTCAAACGGAGCCTGCTTAGGAATTTTCGCTTTCCTCATCTTCCGTCAGCAAGCAATGCCCTTCAAATTCAGACTGCTCAAACTCCTCCTTTTTCAACCAGTATTCTGAAGTTACCAGATTAAAGTTTGTCGCATCTTTCTTGTTCAATTCCCACAATACCCCATCCGCCTCTTCAAATTTCTTGGCGGTAGTCATCTGCTCGGTGAATAATCTTTTGATGAGATTCCTGTCCGAGATCCCATTATTCAGGGATTTTAAAACCATTTCCTTGGTGATTTCCCCCGCAAAGCCATCCTTGGAAACCATAGCGAAGTCTGCCAGGGTTGCTTTTGCATTCGGGAATTTCCCGTTGAAAGCCTTGAACAGCAATTGGTTGATGCTGAACAAATCATGATGCAGGTCGATTTCAGGATACTCTTCGGAGATCTTGTCCAGCAGCATGTCATTGGAAATTTGAGCGATTTGCCCTTCGTTTAAGCGCTCGGAAAGTTTGTAGGTCAATACAATCTCCGCAGCTTCATTGGGTTCAAAATCGGTGATTGCCATATGGAGCATTTCCCTCAGGTTTTCCGGCTTTACCGTGTTGGCATCCGGAAAATTGAAGGCTTCCAACAAGTTGATGTAATCCTGATCCTTCCAATAGCCGGGAAGTTCTTCAACTGTTGAAACGTTGGTGATTGTGATCGTAAAGTTCATGTGTTTGTGTTTTGCTTATTTGCCTACTCCCAAAGCTTTTCGGCGGATGCTCCTTTTGATAGGCCTGCTCCTCCCTGTTGTAGGCGATGGTTTCGAGCTTCCCTAGGCTTAACGGGATTCAGCCTTCCGAAGCCGGGAATTATTCCGCTGAAAAATGAAGTCGGAGTAGGAGCCTTAGGGTCAAGCCAGTAAAATTTTTCAGCAGCCCTCAGTAGCCTGGGGTGATTTGCCGAAGCAGCTCCCGATCCCCGACCTTCATTTTCTTAAACTGTACAGCTGTCGCTGCCACAGGATTTTTTGATCAGTGAAGCAGATTCAGGCTTTTCGGGCTGTGCATTTTTGCTGTCGTTGTCAGTCCATTGGTCCATGACCTCCGGGGAAGGTCTTGCGTTGATTCCTTCTCCATACACCGTAGCAGTGCCATGGGTGTAGAAGGCCTCCCAGTCAATGCCCTGAGGATCGGTGATCCAGCTTTTCTGGGATTTTGAATAGCAGCAAGTGCATTCCCCCTCTTCCCGCACAGTTCCTTTCGCATTTTGCATATTGGCAAACACTTCGTTTAGCTCCGCTTCGGTTTCTACCTGCAGCCCCAAATGCTCAATGCCATTTTCGCTGTGCCCCGTGGAGATGGCGTAGTTGATTCGGGGATCGTCCAACATCCACTTGGCGTAGTCAGGCTTCACCACGGTGGGCTTGGTGTCAAACAAAGCATTGTAAAATTGAATGCTCTCCTCCAGATTTTTCACTCTTGCGTGAACATGAAATCGTTTCATTTTTTTGGGATTTAAATGGTTACGACCTCAAGACGGGGAGGAGTCAAAAAAGACGCAAATTATTTTTGCAGCTCCGCTTTAATTTTTTGCAGGGGCTTACACTCGGCTTTGATGTCGAATGAAATAATGTTCCCCTTGCCATCGGTTTCAAAATGACAGCAGGTAATAAACTCCGCTTTGAGCAACTGCCTCGCCCGTTGTATCCGTGACTTCGTTGCGGAAAGCGAAAGGTTAAGCCGCTCGGCAATATCGGCTTGTTTTAGGTTGTCGATGTCGGCCAGTTTCAGGGGTTCCGAATATTCAACCGGCAAAAAACCAAGCAGCGGCTGGATGTAATCGAGGGCCTCTTTAAAAGCGAGCGTTTCATCCTCTTCGATGAGCTCAGGCAAATTCTCCTGATACGAAAGTTTGGACTGCTTGCGGTAATTGTCAATCAGGGTGTTTTGGGCGATTTGAAAAAGCCAGCTGCGTACATTTTTTACCCCGGATTTTGAGATACAGAAACTGTACACCTTCAAAAGCACTTCCTGCAAAATATCATTGGTCAAGTCGGGGTCATGTACCCGCTTGAGAATGAAGTTTCTCAATTCCGCCTTATGCTCCAACCAGAGCGCAGGAACGTCACAGTTTGTGCTGATCTCGGCTTGCTTTTCCATAATGATGTGGTTCAATAAAATTAAACAGGATTAGCCACATTGCGTCCTGTCTTCCCTGAAAGTTAAACCCGGAGTATCCAATGCTGTCAGGTCCGATACTGCCTCGGGGAGAATATCAGTCTTTGCCCTGCAAAGGTCGCACTGGGCTCTCGGCAGGCAAAGTTCCCGCATCTGTCGCGGCAGGCTCCGTCCCCTTGTTATTCGTGGACTCCGGATGATTGACTGAGGTTATTAATTCCTCCAGGGCGGAGACGATCTTCCTGATCGCATTGGTGATTGAGGACACCGAAACGCTCAACTGCGCCTTGGGTGGAATATTTTTATAAAGATAATTAACTGTCAGAATGTAGAAATCCTCGTACTCACGCTGCAGCTTGGAGATTTCTTCCCTGCCCATTCCCTCCGGCGCTTGGCTGCTCAGTTTATTCAGATTCTTTACCGCAAAGTCCTGCAGTCTACCCAGAATTTCAACTGCCACAGGGTCCTCGCTATCCGACATTTCTTTGATGTTTGGAATGACATCTTTGATGTTTTTGGCGGCTATGATCATCGATCTCACACGGATCAGGTAATTGGCAGTAAGATCGGCTTCGGATTGGGTCAGCTTAAAGCGCTGGATCTGTGTGTAATAGTCAGTGATTTCATCTTCGATGGACTTAAGTTGGGCGTAGGTTTCCAGCAGGTTTTTTTCTGCCCTGAAAATATTTTTTATCCCGGAAGAGCGATGGTTTCCATTCTTGTCGATGAGCAGGCAGTCCAGGATAAATTCCTCAACCAGGGTGTAGACTCTCGAGATTTCATTGTCCAATGCCTGCAGTGCTACATCGGAGACCTCGGGATCCACATTTTTGATGAAACGACAGGTTCCGGAGGGCTCGGATTTAACAAACCGCCGGTTCATAAATCGCGCAAAAGCGGGGATAAAGGGAAAAAACAGAACGATGCCGATCAGGTTGATCAGGGTATTCAGAAATACCAACTCCAGCAGGGGTTCCCTGATGCCGAGGTATTGAATGGTGAAATAAACCATTTGCCTCAGCAGCAAAAAGCTCACCGCCCCGGCGACGAGGTTGAAGATCACATTTGCGGCAGCCAGACGTTTTTTATCCGCGGTGCCATTGAAGGAAGCAATGATCAGCGTGGAGGTTGTCCCGATATTCGCACCGATGATCATGGCCACGGATTGGTGGATGCTGATCAGTTCGGCATTTAGCGCGCTCAGGACGATCACGATCATGGCCGAACTCGACTGGATCAATACCGTGGTGACCAGGCCGATCAATAGAAATATCCACAAGCCCACATTGGCATACAGGCTCAGGTCGACTTGCCCGGCCACATCCTCGATGGAGGTTTTCATAAAATCAAGCCCGAGGAAAAGCAAGCCGAATCCGATCAGAAAACTTCCCCAGTTTTTTAATACCGGGCGACTGTCAAGCAGCAGGTAGCTTAAGGAACCTATGGCCAAAAAGGGGTATGAAAGATCTGCGATGTCCAGTTTGAATCCCACGGTGGCTACGATCCAGGCGGTCACGGTGGTGCCCAAATTTGCCCCAAAGACCACCCCAAGTGAATTCTGCAGGCTGATCATGCCCGCGCCTAAAAAGGCCAGCACCAGCAGTGTAACTAGGGAACTGCTTTGCAGAATGGCCGTCACAAAAGAGCCCGTCAGAATCCCTTTCCAGCGTTTGTCGGTGAAGCGTTGCAGCAATTTCTTGAATGAATTGCCCGCCAGGCCCTTCAGCCCGGTCTCGAGGTGAAACATGCCGAATAGGAAAATTCCTAATCCGGCGATGAACATCCATATTTCAAAATCAACTGTATCCATAATTTCCAGAAGCGGAATTTATAATTTTTTTCAATCGATCACTACCCAGAATTCACATCTCAGCGGCTTCAGCCCCGGATCAGCAGGGCCAAGACGATCACCAACACCACATAAAAGCCCACAACCAGTAGATTGTATTTCATCAGCTTGGCATATCCGATCAGAGGCTGATTCACCACCGACTTCACCATGATGATATTCTGCAGGGATATCGCATTGCCGATGGCACTCCCCGTAGCCAGCAAGGCCAGGAGCAGGGGCAGATTTCTCCCAAGCGTCACATCCGCTTGTATCGCATTGCCAAGGAGCAGATTGCTCATCGTCGCGCTTCCGCTGACAAAGCTACCCGTGACTCCGATCAGTGGATTGAGCAGGAGCTTAGTGGTCTCCCGCAATCCCATGTAATGGGCATTGATGAGCTGCAGCAGGTCTCCCTGAATCAGCTGCGCAAAGCAAACCAGCAAGAAGATCGTGGCCATGGACTTCCCGGTTTTCAGGAGGGTATCTTTGCCCTGACTGAAAAGTTGGGCCCAGAGCCTGTTTTTTTGGATGAGGATAAGATACACCAAGCTGCTAAGGATAAATATCAGCCCGGGCTGATACAGGGACAGGGGACGGATGCTGTCCTTGATTTTCCAGCTATAATCAGAGAGGAAATACTTGGCCAAAATCAAGAGCAGAACCAAAATCAGGTATGGATAAAAGGTGTCCAGCCAAAAAGCCGCGCTTGGCCGTTCGCTTTTGGCGACAAAGAGCGATACAAAGAGCACCAAGCCCACAAATCCGGCAAGTACCGCAGGATACTCCACACTTACCAAGCCGGTGAGGAAGTAGGGAAGGGTGAAGGAAAAACCCGCCCCGGCAAGCATTTTCCAGTCCTTTTTCCAATTGGTTTCAGTCTGTTCGGTTTGGCTGAAGATGTAGGCCAAGAGAAAGGGCAGCACCAATGCCGGCAGGCTGTTTAAGATCAGGGTATGGAGCACCGTGGAATCAGATTCATAGATTCCCAAACCGACCTTAAAGGGCGTTCCCAAAGCCCCAAAAGTCACGGCCGTCGTGTTGGCGGCCAAAGGCAAGACGATACTCGTCAGCGGCTTAAATCCCAAGCTCAGCAGGAGAGGAGCGATCAGCATGGCAGGGATTCCAAATCCGGCTATCCCTTCCATAAAACTCCCCATAAATAGGCAGAGGATAAGAATGACAAAAAGCTTGGAAGAGAAGGAGGCGTTGACTTCGATAAATTTTGTGAAATGCCCGCTGTGGTATAGGGTATGGTAGAAGAGGTAAGCTCCAAAGAGCAGCAGGGCCAATTCGATGGAGATGACAAAACCCGAACCGAAGGGGAGCAGGGCAAAGGCAAGATCTTGCAGGACAATAGCCTTGGAAACAAGGACAAAAAGCAGGGCGAGTAAGGCCCCGAGCCAGAGTTTTCTCAAAGCAAATACCCCAAGGAGCAGAATAAGAAATGAGATAAGGACAGTCCAGTTTTCCAAAAGCAATGCAATCAATTTTCCGCAGGACCAAGTTGCATCCTTTGGGCTAGATTATCACTAGGAGGGGCGTAGATTCCGGTTGGTGATGGGGTGCAGGCACAAATTACGCTTACCTTCTCAGGGTACGGCCGGGTTTGAGTTCGTGCCATTCTGCGCAGCTCTTATGAATTCTTATCCAGCAACAGTCGTAAAAACACATAGGAGAAGAAGATAAAAAATACCCAGTCATTGAGGCCATAGATGGTATAGAAAATTCCGGCCATGGTGTCTTTGGCATAGACTGCCGAGAGCTCGTGCTTAAGGATCCATTTAGTCCAGACGATACCATAGATTAATTTCTCAACTGCAAAGACGGCCACCAGCCATTTTACAGCATGATAATTTTTTGCGACGGAAATATAGGCCAGTCCCCAAACCACAATCATTACCAATCCGAAATTTGACATCACCACCGGATCAGATTCAGGAATAACAGGATTGGTAAAGAATCTTGAAAAAACCAATACTGTCATATTGAATAATCCAGCCAGAACAAATCCTTTGGTAATCTTTGCATTTTTTAGGGTCCCAAGCATGTTTTTATGGTTTTGTTATTTCTTATGAACTAGTTTGTACTGGCTTGTAAATGATGATAACAGTTTCCACGCTTGGCGTTCGTACGGGATTTCGGAGCACAAAACTGTCAACCTACCACAAAACTCCAATTGAAAAACTGAACTTGAATTTAACCACTGCACCCCGCATGACGCCAAAAGTGTGTTGTATTCGGCTTTCATTTCTGTCAAGCGAGTTTGACAAAGTTGTCTTCAAGTTTTACGTTAAAATTGATTTCTGCTTTTAATGCTCTAAACACTTTGATAATGGTGTCAATTGTCGCACTGTTAGCACTACTTTCAAGTTTAGAGATTTGAGCTTTCTGAACTCCAACAAGTCGTCCAAGTTCTTCTTGAGTCAAATTTCTTTCTTGTCTTGCGGCTTTAATCATTTTTCCCAAAACGTCCATTCGAAGTTCGTATTCGTATTCGTCTCGCTCTTGTGTCCCAACTTTGCCGATATACTTGTCTTTCATCTCGGCAAGTGAGTAAGTCTTTATTTCTTTAGTTGCCATATGATTACTTTTTTTGTTTGTTGTTAAAATATTTGTCTCTGAGTCTTACTGCTCGGTCAATCTCGTTTGCCGGAACTTTGTCAACTTTCTTTACGAAACCGTGGGTCGCGATTACCAAAGTCTCTTTGTTATCTGTCTTGTCCCAAAATGCAAGAAGTCGGATTTGAAGTCCTGCAAACTTTGTCCGAAACTCCCAAATGTCATTTTGAAGTTTCTTAAAAAGCTTTGGGTCATTGGTCTGTTCAGCAAGGTCAATATTGTAAAGGATTTTCTTTATTGTCTTAGGGTCAAGCTGTGAAATGAACTCGTCCGCTTCTTCTAAAAATTTTGTCTCGAAAAATCTCATTCAATACTGTCTTATTAAACGTCATAAAAATAGCAATTGTTTCCATAAATAGAAACAAAGTTTTTCATGAATTTGTTAAGTGTTGATTTTTTAAGCTGACGCACAACGTTTTGGAGCCACAAGAAGTTGGCGATTTCGGAGACGAAAACTATCTGCTATCACTGAACTTGATACGAAGAACAAAGCTTGATTTAACCCCGCCCGAACGTACCCGTTCGGTACGGGCGGGCACTGAACCTCCACTTTTGGGTAGGTGCTGTCATCACTTAGCTGTTCATTTTCGTTCCTTTGTTTTTCGATCGTTTTCGGTGTGCGTCGGGGCAAATATATTCTCTTGCAATTTTGGGTCTATGTGTTGGCTTCCCGCAAAGGCGGGACAGGTCGTGCGAATTGCAAATGCGCTTCTATCTGTGTGTTAGCTTTCTATGACGTCAACTCATTCGCAATCATTTCAGCCTGCTTCAAGACCGTATCGGTGGCGAGCATCTGCATATCGGGGGGATAACCGAATTTTCTCAAAATCCGCTTGACTGCCACTTTCAGCTTTGCCTTGACACTTTCCTTGATCGTCCAGTCAATGGATGCGTTTTGTCTGATGGTTTCTGTCAGCACAACGGCAAGTTCTCTTAATTTTTCTTGCTGCATCAACTCTTTTGCGCTGTCGTTATTGGCAACTGCTGTGTAAAAAGCATATTCAAAATCCGTCAAACCCATATGCTTGGCCTCATTGTCCATTTCTACAATGTCCTTGCTGAGGTTGATCAATTCTTCGATTACTTCAGCAGCGGTCAAAATTTTATTATGGTATTTCTTTATGGAGTTTTCAAGCATTTCTAAAAATGACCTGCTTTTCACCAGATTCTTTTTGGCCCTTGATTTTATTTCGTCATTCAGGAGTTTTTTTAACACTTCCAAGGCAATATTCTTATGTTCCATTCCTTTCAGTTCCATCAAGAACTCTTCTGAAAGAATGGATATGTCAGGTCTTTTTATACCCGCTGCATCAAACACGTCAATCACCTTTTCTGAAACCAAAGCCTTGTCAATGACTTGGCGGATGGTGGTTTCAATTTCTTCGTCTGTCTTACCTGAACCTGTTCCGTCAAACTTTGCCAACCTTGCTTTCACAGCTTGAAAAAACGAAACTTCGTCTTTTGCATCCATTGCTTGGTCGTGTGGAATGGCAATGGCAAAGGATTTTGATAATGCTGTTACTTCGTTGATGTATCGCTTCTTTCCATCCTCTAAACCTAGGATATGTTCTTCTGCGGCCAGAATCATGGATAGTTTTTTTGAGGTGTCGGCTTCAAAATAGGTTTCGTATTCAAAGTCATGATACATTTGAGAAACAACTTCCAATTTCTCCAACATCAATTGAACAGCTTGTTCCTGCAAAATGGTTGGGTCGCCTTTACCTCCTGCATCTGAATAAAATGCCAAAGCCTTTTTCAAATCAGCAGCAATACCCAAATAATCCACAATCAAACCTCCCGGCTTGTCTTTGTAAACCCGGTTGACCCGGGCAATGGCCTGCATCAAATTATGCCCCTTCATGGGCTTGTCAATGTAAAGGGTGTGCATGCTTGGTGCATCAAAACCCGTCAACCACATATCCCGAACAATGACCAATTGCAATTCATCATCGGGATTTTTCATTCGTTCGGCCAAGGTCCTTCTTTGATCTTTGGTGGTATGGTGTTTTGAGATTTTCGGACCGTCGGCAGATGCCGAAGTCATGACCACTTTAATCACCCCCTTGTTCAAATCGTCTGAATGCCATTCGGGTTTTAAGGCAATAATGGCTGCATACAGATCCGCTGCAATCCGCCGACTCATGGAAACAATCATTCCCTTGCCTTCAAATACTTCCTGTCGTTGGCTAAAGTGGGTAACAATATCTTTGGCTATATTTTTAACTCGGTTTTCGCTGCCAACCAATGCTTCCAACTGGGTCCATTTGGCTTTTGCCTTTTGGGTATTGGTGAGATCTTCCTGTTCCAGTTCATCATCCAAGTCGTCCACCAATTGTCTGCCTTCTTCGCTTAGATTGACTTTTGCAAGACGGCTTTCGTAATAAATGCGAACCGTTGCACCATCTTCGACCGCTTGGGCTATATCGTAAATGTCCACATAGTTGCCGAAAACGGCTGGTGTGTTGACATCTGTATTTTCAATCGGTGTTCCAGTAAAACCCAAATAGGTGGCATTGGGCAAAGCATCCCGCATATATTTGGCAAAGCCATAGACAATCTTCTTTCCCACTACATTTCCTTGGCCATCTTTGGCATCAATGGTTTTTGCCCTAAAGCCGTATTGTGTACGGTGTGCTTCATCGGCAACTACGACGATGTTCTTTCTCTCGGAAAGGGTTTCATAAACATTCCCTTCCTCGGGCTGGAATTTTTGGATGGTGGTAAATATCACACCACCTGAAGCCACTTTCAGTAAGTCCTTTAACTGGTTTCTATCGTCTGCCTGTACAGGTTCTTGTCTAAGGAGTTGTTTGGATGCCGCAAAGGTGTCAAACAATTGATCGTCCAGATCATTGCGGTCGGTAATGACCAAAATGGTTGGATTGTCCAAAGCCAATACGATTTTACCTGTATAGAATACCATGGACAATGACTTACCGCTTCCCTGCGTGTGCCAGACAACCCCGCCTTTTCTGTCACCTGAAGGCTGGGTTTTTACTCCTTGAAATCCATAACTTTCCGGAGGTTCGGCAACCATGCTCCTTTCGACTTCGCTCAGGTAGCGGGTGACAGGTGGTTGAGCGGAGTCGAAACCATCGTAACCTGTTGCTCTCAAAGTGGATTCAACTGCCCTGTTGACCGCATAGTATTGGTGGTAAGCCGCTAACTTTTTTACTGTGGTGATGGTGGTGATTCCTGTCTCCGCATCCAAACTCTTGGATTTTTCAAAAACAATGAAATGCCTGATCAGGTCAATCAGGGTTTCCTTATTCAACATGCCCTGAATGAGGGTTTCCAACTGACTGACAAGGTGTGATGCCTCTGCTTTGCCATCGGCGGTTTTCCAACTCATAAAACGGCTCAAACCTGCTGAGATCGAACCGGCTTTGGCTTCCAAGCCATCAGATACCACCACAAATCCATTATAAGTAAAAAGGCTTGGGATGATGGCCTTGTAGGTTTCGACCTGTCTGAAAGCCGAATGGAGCGTGGTCTTCTCGTCTGCTGCGTTTTTGAGTTCGATGACTACTAGGGGAATGCCATTCACAAAAAGAAGTACATCGGGACGTTTGTTGTTGCCGTTTTCGATGATGGTAAACTGATTGGCGACGACAAAGTCATTGTTGTGGGCATTCTTGAAATCGATCAGCCACACTCTGTCTCCCCTGTCGTCTCCGTCTACCCGCTTGGAAACAGGAATGCCCTCGGTCAGAAATCGGTGAAATACCTCATTATTGGCAAGTAGCTCAGGGGAAGCGATGCGTTGTATTTCTTTGATGGCCTCGGCCTGTGCATCAGCAGGAATGCCGGGATTGATTCTTCTGACCACAGCTTGCAACCTGCCCACCAACAGCACCTGCCCAAAAGTATCCCGCTCCGGTCGATCCGCATCCGGGGCTATCTCAGGCGCATAGACATAAGCATAACCAAGCTTGGTCAGCAAGTCAATGGCAAAGGCCTCAATGATATTTTCGGTGATACGGGTCATTGGCTCTTTCCTACTTCACTTTTATAACATTAAGCAACTTTCCATTCAAATGATCAAAGTCTCCATCAGTTGTCATAAGGGATACACCTAAGGCAAATGCTGTAGCTGCAATCCATAAATCATTCTTGCCCATTTTCTTGGATGATCCTGACAATAAATTACCTGATGGGTCGGGAAGCCTCCCTTTTGAATAGCTGTCAACAAAGGCATATCCTTCCATCAATTTATTATCTGCTGATTTTATATCAATTACTGTTGCTATTTGAAAAAAGGTATTCAGCTTAGCCAACTTGTTTTCACCCCAGTTATTTTGCCTGCTAAAAGATTCTAGTTCAGCTTTTGTAACAACAGAAATAATAATATTTGGATTGGGATCAATTGATGCCAACTGAACTAAACAATTTTTGCCTGTTGGACTATCTCTTACTATGTGGATGATGACGCAGGTGTCTATGACTACATTTATCATCTATGGATATCTTTAAGCATCTCCTGAAACTTATTTTCATCAATATCCTCTGTCATCAACCCTGAGAGATCTTTCAAAGCATCGAATGAATTGCCTCGCTTTGATTCTTTTAAATGAAATAAAACCTGTTGATTGGAAATAGCTGCATTGGGAATGGTAGAAAAATATTTATCATTTTCATTTGCTTCTCCAAACTCCACAATTTCAACAAAACTTAGTGCTCCATTCGGTTTAAAATGGGATTTCCCTTTGATGGTAATTTCCTTTCCCATAAATCTTAATAATTCTTGAATCGAGGCATTATCTTTCACTACCAGATTGACCATGCCTTCCTCTGTCATCAATCCCAACCTTCCTTTTGAGATTTTTATTTCATCAAGTTGTCCATTGACTATCACATTTTGAGGTTCAGGAATACTTTCTTCCAATATTTCAATCTTTTGGAAATCATCTTTTGTAAGTTTAACCTCTGCTATTGATCCTCTATTTGACAAATAGAAGATTTCATTGCCACTGATAAAATTCCGTTTGAAGTTCATCAGGGACCGTAGCAGGGGCTTATCAAGATCTGACACCATTGAGTCGACTTCTAAAGCATGTTGGAATGACCGGATCACCAAGGCCATCGGAGTTAATTTCAAAATTGATTCTTTTGGTTTAAACAAATCAAACTGAAGACCTCTAATGGTTTCTGAAAAATCTTTGCAATCAATCGTCAAAGTTGTTCCCTCCTGTTCGTTGCCTGACACTTCCTGCAAATACATGTTCAAGGCTTTTTTCAAATGCTTGTCTGGAGTGATATCGCTGTAACCTCTTAGGTCAAGCATCAATGCTTTACAGGCAATATCCTTTGTGGATTGGGTCAATTTAGCCAAACGGTCAAATTCAATTAGCCCACTGTCTTCGTCTTCACCCAATATTTTTATATCGTAATTCATTTTGAGTTTTGTGTTTAAAGTTTCCGATCGTGGTTTTTTCAAAAATAAACTATTCTTTTTCCTTTGTCTCCATTTAAACTTAAAAATTGAACATCATACTTTTTCCCCGCGATGTAAAACAATTCGTCAATCTATCTTTCCAACAGCACCTGCCCAAAACTCTCCCGCTCAGGTCGATCCGCATCAGGGGCAATGTCTGGCGCATAGAAAAAAGCATAACCTAGTTTGTCGAGCTCTGCAATAGCAAGTTTTTCTATATGATCTTCTATTAATTTATTCATGTTTTTTCTTTTTAATTGGACTCAACTGAATCATCAATTTGTTTAAAATTGTGGAGTTGTTACTATCAGCTAATATTTGAATGAGTTCTTCTTGCCTTGGTTGACCAAACGTGAAGCGGTAGTAGGCCAAAACTTTAAGCATTGAATAGTACTTATCAATGTCCTTGCTAAATGGATATAAAGGTACAATTCTATCAATAGAAAGTTTGGGTTCATCAACTTTAGGTTCTATATGCCAACAAGGCACTAAATCACATTCAAAATCAGAGGTTCCTTTTTCATGATGTGCAGCAATCTCAAATAATTTGTCCCACATGGAAAACCCATTTATATTCAAGCTTTTTAGTTCAGAACAATACTTGTGCACCACATTGAGGCGGATAACATGCCCCTTGTATCTATGTATTCTTCCTTCTCTTTGCTCAAAATCAATTGGATTGCCAGGTAAATTCCAATGAACTATTTTCTTGCAATAAAAATGAAAATCTAAGCCCTCTTGACCAATAGAAGTTGAAGCCAATACAAATGGTCTAAAAGGCGAGTTAAATGCCTCTCTAATATTGATTTGTCTATTTGCTTTTGCAGAGGATAGTTTTTGTTCTCCAAAATCAAGGGCATAATGAGTGCGTAATCTGCTTTTACTTTTATTGACATTTTTCAAATTACTAATTGTGGATATATCCAACATACTAGGCCGAATTGCCAATATTTCAGATACTACAGATGCCAAATCTTTCGGGGAGCTTATGCTATTGCTGTCTTTTAGTAAATAGAAATACTCATCGAGCATAGATTGTATATTCCCATCAATACAATATTGCAAAACCTTTCTGTAGTAATCCTTTCCTTCTGTATATGACTGTATAATTGATATCGATTCAGCTTTATTAAATAATGAGATAAAGCCTGCTGCTATTAAATAACTATCAGAAAGTGCATTGTAGTCAGAATCTATAAATACTTTTTCAAGACTTCTCTTTGCTGAAATTGCTGGAGAGCCGAGACATAACTCAGTTATAAAATCAGAAAGATCATTCAATTGACTCTCTGTTATTTTGCTAATATTTGGAACATAGTCTTCAAAAACAATTCTTTTAATTTCTTCTAAATATAGCGCTTTAGCTGTTTTGCTTTCTGAATCTGTTACATTTTCTGAATCTGAAGATACATCCTCGAGTTCACGGGAATTTCTTAACCAGTATTTTAACTTTTCAATTTCCCCATGATTTACGTCTAGAAGTATTATGCTATACCAAGACCATTTTTGCCAATCACCTTCCGCTGTTCCCAAATCAAAAATATTAAGATCCAAAAGACGGTTTTTAATGTCTTGCTTTAGTTTTATTTTTATATCAGTTAATGATTTGTTTTCATTGATGTTTTTTTGAGGGTCGTAAAGACTGCTCAAATAAACAGACGGATAGTTAAGCAAGAAATTATTCATACTCAGCAATGACTCATCTTCTTTAGCCGCTTTAAAAGTAAGGAGTGGGAAAGGATACCTCTTTTTCTCAAAGTAATTCGGCTTTCGCCCCGGTATTTTTGAAACATAATTTCCAACTGATTCTCTTTCGGCTTCATAGGAAACTACTGATGCAATCATTCTTGGCACCATCTTCCAAGATGAGAAAATAAGTGATTTTGTAAAACCCGATGAGTTTTTAAAAATGCCGACAGATTCATAATACGGTATACTAGGTGGTATCCACAAGTATTTCCACCCAGATTCCCCTATAGTTTCTTGAATCAATAAACGTATTTTAGGGTTGGGTATAGCCTTATTTCTTTTATTAAAAAGAGGTTTGTAATCTTTAATTAAGCCCATATCCATCCACGAATCTCTGGTTTTATTTACAATGCGTTGCAATGCTTTGTCATCGGGATAGAATTGTTCCAGTTTCTTCTTATGTTGGTAGTTGGTTAAAAAAGATAATGGGTATGGACTTGATTTAGCGTATTCAATAGGAATGGGTAGTCTGCAATTATGCGCCTCGTTTAAGTGATTAATAATCGTATCAAATGCTACAAAATCCTGAACGTCTTCTTTTTTAATTTCCATTACCTTTACGGTAGGTTTGACCATAGCATCTTTATTTTTTGATACCAACATACGTTCTGTTCTTGCAATTACAGAAAAGTACGCATCTTCAATAAATTCCTTTGTCTTCAATAGATCCTCATAAGAGGCTTTTATTTTTTCGGGATGTCTGACGTAGTTGAAAAACTGCTTTCTATTTCTTTCAAGACTAGACCAAAATTCAGTGTCTTCACCTTGTAGCAAAAATTTTAATACTTTATCAAATTCCTTAAAATGAGACTCGCCATTTAATTCGTCAAAATCGTTGGTATAAGGTTTAAATGGAGTCGCAGATAATAATAAGACTCGGGAATCTTTGGTATTTAACACTTGTCTTGCTAACTCAACACCGGGACTGTCCGTTTCAGATACACTAAGTAGTTGACTGTAACGCTGAAATTCATCTAAAATAAATAAATCCGCTTTCAAATAATCTTTGCAACATTCGGAAAGTTTAAGCCTGAGATGACTTAGAAACAGTCGAAAAATCCGAGTCCAATTTCTATAGTTGTTTTTTTGAATTCTGATAGAACAGAGTGCCACAAGTACATTTATGGTGCTATCTGCCTTATCTCTTTCGATAAATTCATATATTGACTTATATATTTCGAATGGTAACTTCGTATTCAGTTTTTTAAAGAATTTATCCTTAATACCAATTCTGATTTTACGATAACTACCAATATGATAAAACTTTTGACCTTTCCCTTTCTCAACTCGTAACGCATCCTCTATTACTTTCTCCCAATTATCATCACGCATTCTTCCATCGCCTTTAAGAAACCACTTTAGGCTGTTGGTTTTATCATTTAGTTGAGGATGATCATATAATAAACGAAACAACAATGCCCTTTCATCTGAACGACCTGCCCGAGTGTTGTCATCAAAAGATGTAGCCGGGGTAAAAGCTTTTATACGGATATTGAATGTGCTTTTTATTTCTAGTGGCTCGTAGGCAAGTGCGGTGAGACGATCATCACCTGTTGAATTATCTACAACACCTACTGCATCATCACCATACAAAAAGTTGAGTTTACTTATATTCTGACCTGCTATGGCTTGATTAGAACAAATATAGATGACTGTAAAAGGTTTCTTTATTCCCTTTGCTGATACATGCTTTTCGTACATTTTAGCCACCACACCTCTTGATACAATTGTTTTGCCTAAGCCTACTTCGTCAGCAATTAAAATCTTGTTTTTTCCAACCTCAAAAAACTGACGCATGACATGATTAACAGTCTCCAGCTGAAAATCCTTTAAGCCAGAAAGTGCTTCATTTATGTAGTCTTGTGCCTGCTTCATTTTTGCTTTGAAAAACTGTGGAATACCTCCCACATGGTTAAGAATTCTTTAGTGATTATTTGTTCTCCATGCTCGTCTTCTTCATTTGTTAAGCGTTCTACCAATTTATTGATTGAACCTAGTTTCTTGCTGTTTCGGCTGGCGGTATACATCAGCTTTTCATACACTGGTGTATTCGCAAAAAAGGCTATTTCATCACCATAACTTCCCCCTTTTTTTCTTGATGCTTCTCGTTCATCATCAGGCATATCAGGTGTCTCTTCGGACATCAAGAAAAATAGATAATTGAGAAATCTTGATTTACTGTTAATAATAGAGGTGAAGATTCGGTTGAGGCGGTTACTGTCTAATTCAATTTTCATATCCAACACAAATTGGTGCTGAAGTTTATTCTTTTCCCAAATTTCAATAATGAGATAAGGACTCAATTCAACTTCTTCATATCCTGTAAAATCTTTTATCTCCTGGGATGAATTGGAATCGAATTTCACGGATGCTCTGTGCTTTTCAGGTAGCGGCTTTATTTTTATCTCAATGCCTTGGGGTAGGGTTATATCTGATTGTGGGATGAAAATGGTTAAATCATATAGTTTCTCTATGTTTTGCTCTGCCTTTCCTTTAAACTCAATTCCTGAAAGTGAATGGATTAGCTTTCGTATTTCCTGTTCTCTAATTATTTCGGATTGATCTGTTTCTGTGCTTTCACCTTCGTATTTTTCAAAAAGGGAAATACCACTTTGCATGCTTTCTGTAAATTGCTCTTTTATTGGCGTAGGCCCCATCGCTCTATTTGTTGTTTTGAGCTGTACCATAAATTCAATATTTCCGCGTGAGGCAGGCGTAGTAGCATTTGCAGAACCTAAATACCAGGTAATATTTCTACCTTTTCTGTCAATAAAAAGCTTAGCATGCAGGTTTTGTCCCATAGGTATCTCATCAGATTCGCTCATAGACTCGAGCTTTTCAGCATCTTCTATAAATGGCGAGAATTGAAATACAGGTGCAATACGCTGCAAAAACGAACTGCTAATTTGTGAGAGTTCATAATGGGTACTAAAGAGATAGAGATGATGGCTTTTTTCTAATAAACTGTTTAGCGTACCTTCTTTTAAAAAAGGCGAAACTACCAGCCGCTCGTCTTGCTTAATTTGCTCTTTAATCATAGGGTTTTCTCTCTTAGGAGAAATACCAATCGGATGAAAATCTATATCAATGAATGGGGATGGAACATCAAATTTTACTTTGGGAATTTCCTTGAAAAAATCAACAGGAATTACTTTACCCTTTTGTTTATCCAACCAACTCAGCATTTCTGTAATGCCTGAGTTTTCTCCATTATTTTCCGACTCTACATATCCCTCAGCACTTACAGCCAAATCCCAATCGCGTGAAGCGGTTAGATTGCGACTGGTACACAAAAAACGATAAAAAGCAGGTGCTTTTTTCTCATCGGGAAGGTAACGGATGATCCAGATTTTGGGATGAAAAGACTGGTCGTATTGAGGCATTTGTACCTGATGGATTCCCTTTTCCCAAAAGGCAATAAGCTTATTGTATGGAGTGGGCACTTTGATTTTGCCACGTTGACAAAAAATGGAAATATGGTCCGAAGCTTTTGTTAATGATTCAATTAAATCATCTCGGTTTTGCTGTGCATTGAAATCAAAATCTGCTGAAAAAAAAAGAGCAATAGGAACAAGAAGAATCGCTTCTAAATCCAAACTATAGGTGGTGGTAACAGCATGGTTAAAAGTATAACCAACAGGAGCTTTTAATAAAGCATCGTAATACAACCTATTGTTTTTGGCATCAAGCATTTTGCAATCCGTTTTTAATGTCCTGAACTATAATTTTCGCATTGCGATAACGATACTCTAACTTGGTTAAACCAATTCGTTTGCCGCTTTGTACATCATCTTTGCGATTGAAACGAAGGCGTGCTTTTTTACCTTTGGCATAATATTCCTGATCGCGTATCAGTTGCTTTTTTTTATCCTCATCAAATACCTCTGCCTGCATCAGTTTTACCCACTCAGTAACGAAATACTTAGTTTGTGGGCGAGTGGTGGTCGAGTAAAGAAATAATTCTTCCGTTTTAAAGCCGCTAAGATTAATCATTGTTTGATCCAGTGCTTCGTACCAGGTATTCCAGTCTTCCACGAAAGGATCTTCAAGAAAAAACTGTGATTGCAGTTCTTGGTTATACGCTATATGGGCACCTTCCATTAGAACAGCAAAATCGTGTGCGTGTATTAAAGCTTTTTTAAGTTCTTCAGGCATTGGTTTTTCAAGGCAAAGGCGGGTAAAATCAACAAACGAGTTTGCGCTTGAAAAAAGCTCAAAGACATCCTCATCTTGCATAACCAATGCTAAAACGGTGCTTTGCTGGTCTATCAGGCTGTCTTTTAAAAAAGCCGCTTCTTCGGCAGTAAGTTCAAGCCGAAGCCCTTCGCGCCAATTTGGAGGGTAAGGCACTTTGATGTTAAAGTAATTTTCAAACCCGGCATCGTGGTCATCACCGTGACCTTCTTCTGCAATAGCGTGTACCAGAGTTTCAGCATTTACCCGGTTGGCTCTGTTTAGAAATGCATTGGCAGACAGACCTCTTGAGTCTATGCATTTCATTACATTTAGTCCGTTCCAATAGATTTCGGATGGTCGTCTGGCAATTTTTTCACGAAACTCCCTGCGCTTACTGATGCCGATAACTCCGTGTCCTTCTTGACGTTTATATTCATCTGCCAAGTCCCACATTACTTCATATTCCTGTTCTTCAAGAAATACGGTGGGTTTTCTTTTTTTTCTTTCAGATGGATTCATTTTTAAAAAATCCCAAAGGATATATGGCACAATAAAAAAGTACTTTGCACGGGTTTGGATGGTAGAAATACCGGGGAATAAACGATCTGCCAAGCCATCCCTAAGGGTGCCAATGCCAAGCTCATCCACTTGCCCTTCAGGACGAAGCAAATCGAGGATGTTGTTTACCCGATTTCTGTCTTTCCTGCTAAAGTCTATCCATCCTATTTCTGCCATCGTTTTAATTCATTTCAACTTTCCACCTCCCCAAAGTTCGACACGCTCAC
The DNA here is from genome assembly GCF_030694375.1 of Algoriphagus sp. GTDB lineage: Bacteria > Bacteroidota > Bacteroidia > Cytophagales > Cyclobacteriaceae > Algoriphagus. Next base: position 168,537 of record NZ_JAUXYL010000007.1, on the reverse strand, counting down.
CTCCCCACTCATCAACTTCGGCAACAACGTATCCCGTATTTGGGTAAGGGTGTGAATTTGATTAATATTTTGCCAACACTTTTGATAAATCGGTTCAATAAATTTTAGTGCTTCGATTTGAATTTCAATCGGAGGAAGCTGGATCTTAAATTTTCTAAAATCCTTTAGAACTATTCTCGGAATAACTGCTCCGGTGACTATATTCTTCAATCGTTCGATGGTTGACTCCATTTTTAAATACGTAGCAAGTAACATCGGATTATATTTACCATTAGGTCTTAGAATTGCAATTGATGAAAGTACAACCATATCCATATCATTAGGAGCTACAAAAACATGCTTTAGATAACTTCCATCTTTTGCAATAATTATATCATGCTTTAATGGTCGACAATCATTTCGGACCAATTCATCATAGGCATCTTTACAAATTTTCCGACAAGAATTAATATGAATTCCCCAATCATGCATATCTTTCACAGATGCCATTGGAAAGCCATCTTCTGTCGTAGGTGGACTATTATGTGCTCCGTCAGTGATTCTTTTTGTAACATATTCCAAATCTACTTCCTCCCACTCCTCCTTCGCCTCTTCCACAAACCACTGCCTAAACAGCGTTTCGGCCATTTTTTCTAAGGTAGCGTTTTGGCGGTGAAGCAGGTCTATCTTGTCGTCCAAGCTGCTAAGGATAGAAGCGATGGCTTGTTGTTGTGGCAAATCGGGAAAAGATATTGGTATTCCCTTTAATATTCCTGTGTTTATTGAAGGCATTGTTGCTCCTACAGAAATGTTTAGAATATAATCTCTGAAATTTTGTTGTTGAAAATAATAACTCAGAAATCTTGCGTTAATTATATCCAAATTTGGGCGAACTCTCAACATTCTAGAAGAAAACATCCACCCTTCTTGATGTTGTTTTATATATGCACTTAAATCAACAGATCCAACACGAGTAAAAACTATATCACCAGCTTTAAGCAAATATTTTGATAGTCTATTTTTATCTTCTTCTGTTACAGAGGGGTAATCAAAATCAATAATTTTAAAATCCTTAAGATGTTCTACAGTTATTACAGGAGTTCCACCGGTAATATATTGCTCATTTTTAAGCTGACTCCCAAAAGGACCTGTCTGTACCTCTGCTAATTCTTGTAGTTCAATTTCTCTCCAATCACTCATATCCTACAATATCTTTAATGTCATTATAAATAGACGGATACTTATTTTCCGATTTCAGATTAGCCTTGCCTCTCTTCTCGTTAAGGATTTTTTCCGGGTATTTTTCTTTCAATGCTTCAATGAGTCTTTTTTCTAAATTCAACACTTCTGTTTGGGTGGCTTTATACTTTTGGTAAGGAGCTGATTCTTTTTTAAGATTTTTTAAGTCCCCTTCCCAAGGCTCAAATCCGGGAATCGGCCATTGGTGCAGTTTGATATGAAGGGTCTCCCAATCTTCCGCTGTCAGATTCTTCTTTCCTTTGAAGACTTTATCCTTTAATCCTTTCATAAACTGGCTTTGGGTGCTCTTTTTCCCAAGGTCTATATGCCCCGCCAAGCGGTGGAGAATAGACCTTGCAGAAGGATAATGGCCGTCTCCTGTCATGCCGACATAGAAGAATTTTTCTTTCCCTTTTTCTATTTCAAAAAGGTAGATGGAAAAGGTGGGATGCAGTGCCAAGCCACTGAACTCGATGCAGGAATAATTTTTCTGGTTACCCATTATTACCTCCTTTATTTAATTTTAGCAATACATCCTTGACAAAAGAATCCATTCTTGAGAATGCAAACCACTTTTTGCCTAGGTCCTTGAGAGATGCGCCAATATGATAGAGTTCCTTTTGGTCAATAATCAAAAATCGGTCATGGGCTTGGCTAAATTCTACCACTTGTATTGGAGGATATTGGCTGTTGTGTTTGGTTAGGTCAAGCTGAAACTGCTTGCTGATAGTTTTGGTGTAAATAGAGGCGGTTACATTCTTGTTTCGCTTGCTAAGCAACATGAGAACAGAATCGTCCACATAGTTATCAATCAGAAGAATTGATTTTTTGGCTTCTCGAATCAAAGAAGAAGCAAATGTGTAAGCATCAAAAACCTGTCCTTCAAAAAAAATACCTTGCTTTGGGGGAAGATTTGAATTGATCTGCAATTCTATCTGTTCCATTCGCCCCATTACAGCGTGTACACTTTCTTCCAATTTGTCCATGCGCGTATTTACGGCATACCCCTTTAATAAATAAGATTTTAGCACTTGATTTGCCCAAATACGGAATTGCGTACCCCTTATGGAATTGACTCTATAGCCCACAGAAATAATCACATCCAAACTAAAGTGCAATAGGTCTCTGCTAACTTCCCGATTACCTTCCTTTCGAACCGTTCGGAAATTCCGAACAGTTGCCCCTTCTTTTAATTCACCGGATTCAAAAATATGTTTGATGTGCTCACTGATATTGGCTTTGCTGCTGTCAAATAGCTCAACAATCTGTTGTTGTGTCAACCAAATGGTTTCATCCTCAATTCGTACTTCAATACGCGTGCTGAGCTCATCGGGTTGATACAATACTATTTCGTTAATACTACTCATTTGGTAACCAAATTTTTGAGAGGTTTTCAGCAATTATCCTATTTAGTTGGGCTTCTTCATTGAGTTGGGTTTCAAGTTCAGCTTTTAAAGCCTCGAACCGCTCCTTAAAATCAAAATCATCCTCATCATCGGGAAGTCCAACATATCGTCCGGGCGTCAGGACATAATCCAGAGACTTAACCTTCTCGATAGAAGCTGCTGCACAGAATCCGGGAATGTCTTCATACGGGGCAGCAATACCCATCTTGGCCCTCCACCGATGGTATGTATCCGCGATCTGCTGTATATCCTCTGGCCTGAGTTCCTTTGTCCGGCGGTTAATCAGTACCCCGAGGTTTCGGGCATCGATAAAGAGGATTTCACCTCTTCTATCGCGAAACTGATGGTTGGACCTATCACGGCTCATAAACCATAGGGAAGCTGGAATCTGGGTATTCAGAAAAAGCTTTGCAGGGAGATTGACAATACAATCGATAAGCCCATTTTCTACCAATGATTTTCTGATTTCACCTTCCCCGGAGGTTTTGGAAGTCAGGGCACCTTTGGCCAAGACCACCCCTGCCTGACCTGTGGGCGCAAGGTGGTAGATAAAATGCTGCATCCAGGCAAAATTGGCATTGCCGGTTGGCGGCACACCATATTGCCACCTGCCATCAGTACGCATCAGGTCACCGCCCCAATCGCTGACATTGAAGGGCGGATTGGCAATTATATAATCGGCTTTGAGGTCTTTGTGGGCATCATTCAGGAAGGAACCTTCATTGTTCCATTTGACCTGAGAACTGTCGATACCACGGATGGCGAGGTTCATTTTTGCTAGACGCCAAGTGGTTTGGTTGCTTTCCTGTCCATAGATGGATAGGTCATTTACCCGTCCTGCATGGCTGTCCACAAATTTCAGACTTTGGACAAACATCCCACCTGAACCACAGCAAGGGTCAAAGACACGTCCTTTGTAAGGCTCCAGCATTTCCACCAATAATTCCACTACACTTCTTGGGGTATAAAACTGTCCGCCTTTCTTGCCTTCAGCAAGGGCAAACTCTCCCAGAAAATACTCAAACACATGTCCCAAGACATCGGCGCTTCGGGCTTTGGCATCTCCTAAAGCAATATTTCCTACCAAGTCAATCAATTCTCCCAAACTGGTCGGGTCGAGATTTTGTCGGGCAAATACTTTGGGCAATACGCCTTTCAGGGAAGCGTTTTCTTTTTCAATGGCATCCATGGCCTCGTCCACAAACTTCCCGATTTCAGGTTGTTTGGCTTTGGATTGGAGGTAATTCCACCGGGCATCCTGAGGAACAAAAAATACATTTTCTGCTTTGTATTCGTCTTTGTCTTCGGGATCGGCCCCGTTTTCTTCCTCTGCTTTCAGCTTGGCAAAGAGTTCTTCAAAAGCATCAGAAATATATTTGAGAAAAATCAAGCCCAAGACGATGTGTTTGTACTCTGCAGCATCTATATTTTTGCGGAGCTTGTCCGCTGTTTTCCAGAGTTGTTTTTCTAAAGGTTCTTCGTTGGTGGCTTTGGTTTGTTTGGCCATTATATTCTCTTAAGTATTAATTCATTTAAAGTCTGACTGTCGTCAGACAGGTATTCTAATTTAAGTTTTTAATTCCCACTACTGTCATTTGGTGCATTGGCAAATAATGGGGCTTTCTTTTTCCTTCGGTCTGATTCTTTAGCGATATTCGGACTCTGCTACAAAAAAACAATTCTAAAACAGATTTTGAGGAGCTGAAGGATTATACAGTCTTGGAGCTCTTGATTATCACATTTTGGAAATAAATACCCTTTGCTTCGGCTGCTCAATCAGTTCAGGTTCCGGTTTGCTCTTGTTTCGAATCGAAAAAATAGGGTTACCGCCTTGATTACCCCTGATCGAAAATCGCCGAGTAATTTGTACTAATGTTATAATTTTTAAGCAAAGTTTCCAAATTTCTCCCCACGAAATTTTTATCCCGATCCAGCTCCCCTGATTTTCAGTTCGAGATCAAGCGAAGCACACAGCAATGCGACACTATTTAAAAAGTAAAATTCGCTTTCTGCCAAGCAAGGCTTTGGGTTTAAAAAATCCCGTACTGAAGGAATGGGTTTGAACTGATTCCCCACGTCTGTGTGGGAAATCCCCTCTTAGTCCTTGAGAATGGATTCCTTGTCCGATACAGGAAGCGTGACCCCCGGAGGCAAATCCAATACGGGGTTGTCATTTTTTAACTCGCCTCCGTTTTCATCATCCTCATTATTGTCCTGATCATTTTCCAAGACATACCTTATCACCTTATAGATGAGGTATATATTGAAGATGATAAAGGGGATGTACAGCGGCTGAGAAAGAATGTAATCAAGCATGTGAACGAAGAAACAATTTTCCGGAATTCCGGCTCCGGGCAAGGTTAACAGCTTGTTTAGCTAAAAGTTTGCAGCATAAGCACTTAAGTTCGATACCCGAAGGAAAACTGATCAAGCCTAAGCTGCGGATAATCAGACCTTTCTTTGATCTCTACCCTATCCGCAGCCACAGAAAAGGATGAGCTCAGATCCCATCCCTTTCAGCGCGACTCCTTCTATCCTATTCCGTGCCTCAGATTTTACTGATGATTTTCAATAAAATCTCATGGTGTTGCCTGTCCCGCTTGAGCGGGAGCTTGGCGGCAGCTTCTTCAAAATGCACGGCTTCCCCATCGATGCTGCCCGTCAGCCGGCCGGATTGCAGTCCCTGTGGATTGTCGACTTGAATGTGATAGCTCGTCTCCTCATCCTCCAGCCTCAGGTCGATGCTGAATCCTTTCCAGCTTGCCGAAATCGCGGGCTTCAGCAGAATGGAGTCCCCATTCAATCGCAGGCCGAGCACTGACTCCAGGGCCACCCGATACATCCATCCGGCCGAACCGGTGTACCAGGACCAGCCACCCTGTCCTGTGAGGGCTTTTTCTCCATAGATATCCGCGACCACGACAAAGGGCTCCACCTTGTAGGTGTTGGCCGACTGCCGGTCGAGCGCATGGTTGATGGGGTTGATCATGTGAAGGTAGTGCAGGGCTTTTTCTCCCATTCCCGTCTCTGCAAAGGCTTTCACCGTCCAAAGCGCGGCATGGGTGTATTGCCCGCCATTTTCCCGAACACCGGGAATGTAGCCCTTGATGTAGCCCGGATCCTTGGGCGTCTTGTCAAAAGGCGGGGCAAGCAGCCGGATGATTCTGTCCTTTTCCGATACCAGGTGTTCTTCGAGTGCGGCCAGGACCTGCCTGCTTCGCTCCTCGGAAGCCACACCCGAGAAAATCGACCAAGCCTGAGAGATGGCATCGATCCTGCATTCTTCATTTTGGGAAGAGCCGAGCGGAGTGCCGTCGTCGTAGAATGCCCGCAGGTACCATTTTCCATCCCAGCCCTCCGTATTCAGCACCTCATTCAGTTTTTTCGCTACAGCGAGGTAATGCTCCGCACGTGTCGGGTCATTCATTTTTCTGCAGATTTTTTCAAAGCGGGTCAGCACATGGTAGATGAAAAAGCCCAGCCAGACACTTTCCCCTTTTCCGTTTTCTCCCACGCGGTTCATGCCGTCGTTCCAGTCTCCTCCGCCGATCAGCGGCAGTCCATGGACACCGAATTTGAGGGAGATATCGATTGCCTTGCAGCAGTGCTCGTAGATCGTCCCCTTTTCATCCAGGCTATGCGGGTGCAGGTAGGCTTCGTGCTCAAAGGCTTCGAGTTTCCGCGAGGAAATGTATGGCGCATATTCGGTCAGTATGGACTCGTCCCCGGTAGATTGGCAGTAAAACTCCACCACATAGGGAAGCCAGAGCCGGTCGTCGGTGATTTTGGAACGGATGCCTCGCCCGGTGGGCATGTGCCACCAATGCAGGACGTCACCTTCTTTGAATTGCTTTTCGGCATGGATCAAAATCTGATTTCGGCAAAGCTTCGGATCCACATAGAGGGCAGCAGTGGAATCCTGTAACTGATCCCGGAATCCAAAGGCACCCCCAGCCTGATAAAAGGCCGTGCGGGCCCACATTCGGCTGGATAAATTTTGGTACATCAGCCAGCCGTTTACCATGATGTCCAAGGATCGATCGGGTGTGGTGATCACGACTTTTGTCAGCGTTTTTCTCCAAAACTCCTGAATGGCCTCCAGTTCGGCATCGGTATGGAGGCTGTCCGAAAAGCGCTGGATCAGTGCATCGGCTTCATTTCTGTTGGCACATTCGCCTTCCAAAAAGAGGAGGGATATGCTCTGACCCGGTGCCAGATCAAAACTGGTCTGGATCACCGAACAGGGGTCTCCGCCCAGGATGATGCGGTTGTCCAACAGTCGATCGGTGGCGACCGCGAGGGGTTTGCTCAGGGAGCGATTTCGCCCGATAAAGGTCCTCCGGTCGGTGCTGTGGCGGAATTGCGCCGTGTCCATCGGATTGATGACCGCCGAGAAGACAGTTCGTCCGGCAAACTCATTGTTGTAATTGTTTTTGGCATACAGGGTACTTCCATCCGCGGAGATTTCCTGATTGACAAATCGGGAAGCGCTCGTCCGCTCTACACCCAAGACCCGCTCCAAATATCGGAATACAGAGAGCCTTTGGGTTTCGCCACTCTGATTTTTCAGGATCAGCTTGGAGATTTTTACCGGCTCATGTTGTGGGACAAACTGAATGAGCGTTTGGTCCAGACTATTTGAGAAATGCTCAAAGCGGGTAAAGCCAAAGCCGTGAATCACCCGATAAAATCCCGAGCTGTTTACCGGCCCGGGGGTAGGAGACCAGTACTTTCGTTTGACTTCATCCCGGATGTAGAAAGCCTCGGAGTGGGTGTCCTGGATCGGGTCATTTGACCAGGAGCTGAGCTTGTTTTCACGGCTGTTTTCACTCCAGGTATAGCCGGCACCCCGCTCGGAGACCGTAAATCCGAATTTGGCATTGGCAATCACATTGATCCAGGGTGCAGGCGGAAATACCGGGTAGCCGGTTTCCACATCTCTTTTGATCAATATATGATACTCCCGTCCATCTGCCGAGAATCCGCCATAGCCATTGAAGAATTGTAGTCCCGACTGACTTTGTTCATACAACTCATCGATATCATAGACGGGATCTTTTAGGGGCAGGTAGTTCGTCGGTTCATCCCCTTTGTTCCAGGAGCTAGTCTCCGCGGGCGGGATGATTCTGGATAAATCGGGCAGCTGCTTGTCGAAAATAGCATGAGCTACCGTCAGCAGGAGGGTCAGATCATCTTGTTGGATTTTATCAGATCTACAGAGGAAGATCCCGCCTCTTCGGTTCATGATGTCCCGCTCGAGGGAGGACTCTATCGCCACCTGAATGGCCTCCTGAATTTCGTCGATATATCCGGGTGCATGTTCGTTGATGATGAGCAATTCGGATTCAATGCCCCGCAGACGCCAAAAAGTATGGGCTTTGATTAAAATCTTCAGCTGCTTGAGTTGGCTGGCTTCATTGATGCGGAAGATGACCAGCGGGAAATCCCCCGAAATGCCATAGGCCCAGAGGTCCTGCTGCTTTTTATGGTTGAGCAGGAGGCGCTTTTTATCCGCCCGATAGGAAGGATCTGCATAGTACAGGTAGGAGGCGAGTTTTTGGAAATAATGTGCCTGCCTGGTTTTGATCGCGAGGTGGTTAAGCTCAACCAAGCCGTAAATCGAGGCAAGGTCAAAAGCCCTGTTTACGGCAAGTTGGCTGTCGTACAGGTCTGCCAGTTGGATGGCGGCCTCTCTCGAATCGGCAAAGCCCAGCCCAAAAGTGACCTGGATTTTTTCTCCGGGGTTGAGCGAGATTTGTTTTCTGAAGCTGACAATCGGATCTGATACATTCCCCTGGAATCCCTTGAGGATGTTTCCTTGATCCATGGCTTCGGGATTGCTCAGGGATCTGCCTTTGCCGATGAAATTGGACCGCTCGGTTTCAAAATAAAGCGGGGTATTCAGATTGTCCTGATTGTTGCCGGCAAAGGTGTGGACCAGCCAGATGGGTTTTTCATTTTCACTGCGTGGCCTGCGCTTGGCAATGATGGAATGGTGCATCTCGAGGTATTCGGTCTCGATAAAGAGTTTGGAAAATGCAGGGTGGGCATTGTGGTCCACCAGCCTGTTTAGGACGACTTCCGCATAGCTCGATACCTCCAGCGTGCGCTTTCGGTCGGCATAGTTGGTCAGGGTAAGTTTCCGGAGTTCGATTTGATGATCGGGAGAAACGCAGATTTCCGTGGTGGTCTCGATCCAGTCGTCCACCCGGGAGCAGACCACTTTTCCGTTGTGAAACCAGGTGTCATATCTGTCGGGCTTGCTCCTGACCGGCTGATGCATGGCCGACCAGAACTTTCCACTTTCGGTGTCTTTGATGTAAAAGAACAATCCCAGCGGATCAATGGTGGAATCCGGTTTCCAGGCGTTCATCACAATCCCGTTATGGCCGGAATAGCCGGTGCCTGAATGCGTGATCATCGCTGAGAAATTCCCATTGGAGAGCGTATGCAGCCTTGGGGGACTTGCGTCGAGTTCGTTGATTCCGGAGTGGTCTGCCACATAGTTAGCAGATGATTTGATTGCAGGTTCGAGTTCGGCATCAATCGGATGGGGTTCTTTGATCGGTGCCCCACGCGGAATGCGTTCCTGCAGGAGGAGCTCACAACTTTTGACACGGCGGTCCGCGTGGAAGTTTTCAATGATGGAGCAGCCATTCAATATATTATCCAAAGCGATCAGACTCATCCCGTGATGGTGAACCATATAGGTTTTCACTAGTTTGAAGGGCACATCCTCGGTGAAGTGGGATTGGGTGAAATCGATCGCATCGTAGAATCCAAATAGGCCGAAGCCTCCGATCTTTTCGATGTCATTCAGGTTTTGAATCGAAACTTTCGATTTGACCATCAGGGCGAGCATGCTTGCATAGGGGGCAACGACATATTCGTCCGCCAAACCGCGCTTCAAACCAAGCCCCGGCACACCAAAAGTCCGGTATTGGTAGTGTAAGTCGATATTGAGAAAGTAATAGGCACTTTCAGAAAAACCCCAGGGAAGATCCCGGTCATCCCCGTAGTGTTTTTGCCAGTTGATCACATTGTGAAAGGTGTGAGTCATCATGGTGTCGGGATAAGATTTAAAAAAGAGCAAAGGCATCAAGTACTCAAACATGGTACCGCCCCATGAAAGCAGCATCTCGTCCCGGTTGATGCGGGTGAGCCTTCTACTCAGCCTAAACCAGTGTTCGACGGGCACATCTCCTTTTGCGATGGCGACGTAGGAGGCAATCCGTGCCTCACTTGCCAGGAGGTCATAGGTGCTGTTGTCAAACTGTGCCGAATCCAAATTATATCCAATACTGAACAGGCCTCTTTTTTTCTGATAGAGAAAAGAGAAATCCATCTCGTCGATCATTTTTTCGGCCAGCACGACGATTTCATCTGCTTGGTTCAACCATTTTTCCAGTAGGAGATTGCAGGAGTGATCACGGTAATTGTCCTTGAGCATGACATTCAATTCATCGGGTGAATAGGCGTTGATGTCCAGCTGATCCGGCAGGGTCAGGCATTTGTATTCATCTATCGCCCGCTCGACATGCTTGAGTGGACTTTCTATCCAAAAGAGCAGATTTTCCCTGTTCCGGTCATCCATATTGCTTCCGAGTGACATCAAGTCGACCGCGCTCAGATTGACGGCGTCCTCTTTTAATGCCTTCAGCAATTCCAGGTTGAGACTTTGATTCTGCGCGGATGCAGTACCGAGCTTGCTGAGCATCAAATCTGCGTGATGGAGAATTTGATCAAATGATGATTTGGAAAAGGACTCCTTATCTGAGTATTCGTTAAAAATTTCCTCAATCGTCAACAAAGTGTCTCGCAGTCCGATGATGAAATTTTTGTTGATCCCGCGGGATCCCATTACTTGAATGATGGCTTCTTTGGTCACAATTAAGCTGGCGGCGAGGTTTCCGGAATCGACGGTAGAGATGTATTTGGGATTCAGGACTCCTCCCAGTCGGGTTTCATACCAATTAAAGAGATGGCCGGCGTATTTTTCCAGATTAAGAACTGCCTGTAATGATTTCTGCTGTCGCTCGAGTAAGGTGCCGAGGGTGATGTAGCCCATATTGTAGGCCACTTGGTTGGATACCAGTGCCAATCCAATATTGGTCGGAGAGGTTCGCTCTGCGGCGGGGAGTGGGGGGTCTTCCTGATAATTGTCAGGAGGCAGCCAATAATGCTCGTCATTCACAAATCGCTCAAAATAGAACCAAGTGCGTCTGGCATACATGCGGAGCTTCAACTGCTCCTCTTCCGAGATAATTTCGGGGCTTTTTTTAGGGGGCTGACTGATGTACCACATGTAAAGCGGAGAGCCGGACCAAAGTAGAAAGACCGGAATCACAATCCACAAATAGGGCGGAGCAAGGACTATGGCCGTGATCAGGATAAAAATCCCCAGTAAAACGGGAATAAGCATTAATCGAAAGTAGACCCCCAGGGAATTGGGGCTGACTTTCTCGGCATGGGAAGCCGTGGTCCATTCGAGCAGCCACTTTTTGGAAAAGAATAGGCGGTGCAAAGTCCGGAAAGCTGCATCCAGTTGAATGGCGGTCTGATGTGGGACGATGATGATGGTAGAAATGGCCTGAACGGTATTTATTCTCAGGTTATCCCGCACTTTTTCCAGGTAGAGCTTCCATCGGACCCGTGCCGGCCTGTTGAGCAGGTCGCTCGAAAAACTCACATAGGTAGGGAATGCCAAAATCCCCAAAGCTGCGGCTGTCCAGATCCAACCTGATCCGGGCAGCCAAAACAGGCCGGCGATGAAGAAAATGGTCAGAAACAAAAAATTCAGGGAACGGCGAAGGTTATCAAAGATTTTCCATTTCGATAAAAGGCTGAGCTCATTCTGGATTTTCCCCATTGGCCCCGGTACATATTGAAATAGCCAAGCAGCAATCTGCCAATCGCCCCGGGTCCATCGGTGATTCCGTTTGACGAAACTCAGGTAAGTGCTTGGGTAGTCGTCAAACAATTCAATATCAGTGGCCAGCCCCGTTCTCAAATAGGCGCTTTCGATGAGGTCATGGGAGAGGATTCTGTTTTCGGGAAACTTGTTGTTTAAAACCAAGTGAAAGGCTTGGACATCATAGATACCCTTGCCCGTAAAAATGGCTTCACCGATCAGGTCCTGATAAATGTCGGAGACGGCTGCGGAATAGGGGTCTATTCCCACATTTCCGGAGAAAATTCTTGAAAACCAGGTTTTTTTGGCGGATTCGGGAAAAAATGAAATGCGGGGCTGAATGATCGCATAGCCCTTGCATATTCTTTTTTTATCCGCGTTATATTGGGCTTTGTTGAGCGGATGCGCGATGGTGCTGACTAGTTTTGTGGCTGATCCGGGCGGCAGTTTTGTGTCTGCATCGAGGGTGATGACATAGTGTATCGGCGTGGAATTGAGCGTGTCTAGGAATTCCCCGGCGAAAAACCGGTAGGAGGTCGCTGCGCCGGGATCACAGATTAAGTTGTTTAATTCTTCGAGTTTCCCCCGTTTTCTTTCCCATCCCATCCATGCGTTTTCAGATTTATTCCACTGACGTTCCCGATGGAGCATAAAAAATTTGTTGCCATACCGGGAGGAATACTTCGCATTGAGCGCGTCGATTGCATTTTTGGCGGTGATGAGGATGGCTTCATCGCCTGCTAAATTCTGGCTGTCCGCATCCCTGAAGTCGGAAAGTAAAGCAAATTGAAGTCCCGTGTCCGGGTTGGCAAAAGCATGGATTTCCATGTTTTCAATCTGAAGCAATGCATCTTCCGGTGATGCCAAGAGGGTGGGGACAACGACAAGTGTGCGGGAAGCGTCGGGAATATTCTCCTTGTAATCCATCTTGGGAAGGACCCGAGGGGGAAGGAAAAAAGAAAAAAACCGGTTTACCGCAATGATGGACAGTTCGAGTGCCGGAAAAAGAGCAACAAGAATTACAGAAATGATTAGCAGAGGAGAATAACTCATCGTGCCGGTGGAAAACCACAAGACTCCCACAAAGGAAAGGGCAAATAGAAAAATGGTGTAGAGGTAAAGGCGAAAATCTGACTCATAAGCCCTGTAAAATCGCTCTCTGAGTGGGGCTGAGTACCCGACAATCTCTTTAAGCTCAGGAGATCCATCCCCGACGAGGTAATAGCCGATGTGTTTTTTTACCTGCGTGGAATCAAATAGCAAGGTTCCTTCGGATCCATTGCTGTTCAATGCTTGTGCCTTTGCCAAGTCCAAAGCGCGGTAGGATACCTGATATTCTTCGAGATCCGAATGTCTGCTGATTTTTTCCACAGTCCTGCGGTAGCTGTCCCGGGTCTGAAAATCCATTTCCGAATAGTACCCGGCAGGATCTTCTTTGAGAATCCTGTGGATGACGGAGCAATCCTCCACAAAATCCGACCAGTCTGTTTCGGTAATTTCCCGTAATGAAATAATGGCATTTTGAATATTCACCTGAAGTCTGGACTGCTTTTGTGCCTCCAAACGCATGGCGTCTTCCAGGGTAATATCGTATTGGTTGATGTGATAATTGAACCAGCGTTTTTGTTCCTCGTGCATCAGACCGATGGACTGAAGCTGATTGAACAACTCCAAAAGATACAGGAGCCCTGACTTTTCGGAATGTTCTTTTGCCCAGCCGCTAATCGCATGCGCGAAGGATCCCGGCTCTTTTAAATCCTCCTTTTCAATTTTTCTTACAAACTTCTCAACCTCACTTTTGATGTTTTTCTGCTCCAAAATCCGCGAGGCTTTCTCTGCCAATACTTGGATAAGAAACAAGCGAATCATAATGGGAATCGCCCAGAGTTCTCCCAGCAAAAGCTTTTTCTCTTCCTGATAACTGCGGATGTATTCTACCGTGACTTCATTGTTCAACACATTATCTGTGTGTGTGAGCATATTGAGCACGATCTCATATACCCTAGGGAAGCCCTTGTGCTCCCCAATGGTCAGGATGGGGATGTTTTTTTGATAGGCTTTTGGGAAGTCAATCGCAATCTGTACGATCTGTTCCTGAATGATGTAAAAGTTGTCCATGAGCCATTCTGAAGCCGGCGAAATCTCTTTTTCTGATTTCACATATTTCGAAAGGGCCCGATAGGTCTCGGTAAGTATCTCTTTGGAGTCTTCCAGAATCGGCTTAATCGGGATCGATCTGTTGGAGGAGGGGGAGACCTTGTGAATTTTGGCCAAACTAATGGCGCTCTCCTTCAAAAAGTTGATGTTAAATGAGACTGTCAGTTGTTCCTTCATAGATAGTAAATTATGCCCCTACACTTTTGCTAACGTGCAGGAAAAATCCCCGGCCACTTGATTCGGAAATACCTTAGGCCTGAGCCCTTGGACTGATAGTGCTTCTGAGGAATTTGAAAATGATAATCACCGACAAATGAATAATTTCCATGAGCCCTGCATCAATTCAGAATTAAGGCGCTTTCATGAAATAAAAAATGGTCCGGTGTCAGTCCTCCTCCCTCAATTATTTTAAATATACACTAAAATGACTGGTTTCAGTTAAGCTAATTGACTGAAGAATAAGGTTAAACTAAAATTATTTTGAAAACTGATAAAGTAAGGCAAGCCAGAAATGGATTTCCTTATTGAGGATTGAGTTCTGATTTACAAGCGGGAAAAAGGGATTGGTTTTGCAATTATCACGCAAAAAAGCCCTCCGGTTTTTTGTTTTCTGAGCAATTTGAGAGATCTGGAAGCAGCCCGAAAAAGAAAAAAATAATTTTCAAAATAGAGCTCAGATCCGGGAATTGTTGGGAAAAAGTCACAGACAAACGCAGATTTTTTCCAGAATGAAGAGATGGAATTACCAAGTTATTTAAGCGAAGCGCATATCGCTGTGCTCTCAAAAAAGGTCAAAGAGAGATAGGAAGATTGGAGTTTAGATGAAGGTCAAGAATCCTTTAAATCAAACTCTCTTTTTTCTCTGTGGTAAAAAAATCATTCACCGCAGAGGCGCAAAAATCGCAAAGAGTATGGATTGCTTCGCTTAAAGAAAAGTCTTTGTTGGAATGCGTCTCCTTTCCCACCTACCGAAACATGGCAAAAACGATCAAAAAGCGAAGCGCGTACCTCTGTGCACTCAAGAAAGGATAGGGAGAGAATGGGAAGGTTGAAGTTCAGATGAAGGTCAAGAATCCTTTAAATCAAACTCTCATTTTTCTCTGTGGTAAAAAATCATTCACCGCAGAGGCGCAAAAATCGCAAAGATGTATGGAATGCTTCGCTTAAAGAAAAGTCTTTGTTGGAGTCCGTCTCCTTTCCGGCCTTCCGAAGCATGGCAAAAACGACCAAAAAGCGAAGCGCATACCTCCGTTCTCTCAAAAAAGATCAAAGAGAGATAGGAAGATTGGAGTTTAGATGAAGGTCAAGAATCCTTTAAATCAAACTCTCTTTTTTCTCTGTGGTAAAAAAATCGCGTTCCTTCGATTCCTTTAAGGTCAAAATCAAAAACCTTCGAGTACGCCGCGGCGCACTCAAAGGTTTCCTTAAAGCCCTGACTTGAAAATCCGATCCATCACTACCCATTTTTCACCCGGTTTTGCCCAAGGGATGGGCTGTTGGAAACCCCACATCAGGGCTTCCCATTTAGCGATGAACGGGTTTGAGGCATCCATTTCGGCCTTTTTCTCAAAGGTAAAGTCATCGCCTGTCTCCAGAATCATAAACATCCGATTCCCCGTTCGGAAGATCTCGATATTCAACACTCCACAGTCGATGTCATGCTGTGTGACTTCGGGCCAAGCGGCACCGGGAGCGTGATGCGCTTCATAGATTCGGATAGATTCGGGATCGTCGATCAGGTCGAGGGTGAGGCAGAAGCGTTTCATGGGAGGTTAGGAGGTTGGGAAATTGTGTTTTAAGGTGTTAAGGTTTTCTTCGTCATCGCGAAGTAGGTAGGATCGCAGCGGTCTTATTGGTCTTAAATTTCCTTTGATGTTATGTACTCAATTTTATTTTAGGGGTTAATTTCCAAAACTAGAAAGGTATCCATTTATCAAAAACTTCACACTTTCCAGAGCCTCGTACTTCGTATTTCGTATTTCGTACTTCGTATCTCGTACTTCCTATTTACCTGAACCATTTCCTAAACTCCTGAATCGTCTGCTCCGCTGCGGTATCCGGATTGGGAGAGGGGAAAGCCTCCGCAGAGACATAACCTTCATATCCGATTTCTTTCATAGCTTCCGCAATTGGTCCCATATCGGTATGGCCCAAGCCCATCGGTTTGCGGTTGGAATCAGCGAAATGGACGTGACCAATGTGCTTTCCAAAATCCAGAATAGACTGGGCGAGGTTTTCCTCCTCGATATTCATGTGAAAGAGGTCTGCCAGAAGTTTGACCTTGTTCAGCCGGTGTTTTTCAATAAAACTGCCTCCGGCTGCGAGTGTATTCATCAAGTTGGTTTCATAGCGATTTAGCGGTTCATAGATCAGAAATGCTCTTTCTGATTCGGCTTGTTTTCCGAGAATTTCCAAACCTTCAGCGAGCCAAGTAAGGGTTTCTTCTCGGTCTCCGGTTGGAAGCACATTGCCTTGCATGGATCCAATAATTGCCGGTGCCCCAAACTTTGCTCCGAAAGAAATCATGTCTGAGATGAAGGAAATGGCCTTTTTTCGGATTTCCGGATCAGGATCAGTGAGGGTCAAGCCATGGATGACTTTTCCGGCACCGGTACCCACCGCCGCAAGCTGAAGTTGGTATTTTTCCAATAATTCACCCAGATGGTCTGGATCAATGGCATCGGCTGAAGAGGTAAAAAGTTCAATACCATCAAATCCCAAGGCAGCGGCTTTTTTCATGCTTTGCTCCAAGTCTTCCCAAAATATCCAGGGGCCGGATTTGATTTGTGGCACCAAAGCAATCGTCACAGCAGATTGTATCATCATTTATCGGTCAAAGTCAATCATAATTTTGACAATTCCCTGGGGATTTTCGGCCCAGGATTTTAAAGTTTCAGGGCCCTCGTCGATGGAGATCACTTTGGAGATCACTTCGTCCACAGGGAATTTTCCGGCTTCCAGATAAGCGATCACCTCAGGAAAATCAGTTCGGCCCACACAGTTTCTCGAGCCGAGGATTTCGATTTCCTTTTGGACAAAAAGCGAGGTATTGAACTCCACGGGTGCTTTGGCATAGCCAATGCAGACCACCCTTCCCAAAAAGGCCACTTCTTCCACCGCAGCCTGGTAGGTCGTAGGGCTTCCGACGGCTTCGATGATCACATCCGGACCATCGCCAGTTGTGATCTCCTGAAGTCTCGCATGCAGGTCTTCTTTGGATGGATTGATGGTATGGGCGACGCCGATCTTGCGGGCGATTTCAAGCTTCGAATCGTCCAAGTCGATAGCGATGACTGTTGCATTTCGGTTGACTGCAGAGGCTACAGCCCCGAGGCCTACGATTCCACAACCCAAGACCGCCACGCAATCTTCCGCACTTACTCTTCCTCGAGCCACAGCATGAAAGCCTACAGTCAGTGGTTCGGCAAGGGCAAGCTCACGGAAGCTGAGTTTATCGGAGGGGAAAAGATCCTGCCAGGGAGCACAGACATAGCGCGTCATTGCGCCGGGACGACGCACTCCCATGGTTTTGTTGGTTTTGCAGGCATTGGGCCGGCCTTTGCGACAAGCCACGCAGGTGCCGCAAGCGAGATAGGGGTAGAGGGTGACTTTGGAGCCGATTCGAAACTGCTGCGGTACATCTCCGCCCAATTCTTCGATAAGCGCACCCACTTCATGTCCGAGGATGTTGGGATATTCCTGAAGGGGGAAAAGGCCTTTGAACCCATTCATATCTCCCCCACAAAACCCGACCATTTCTACTTTGAGGAGGACTTCATTGGGTTTTGGAACGGGCTTTTCGATTTCGCGGACTTCAGATTTTCCGACTTCGGTAAGAAAAAGGGCTTTCATAGGTTTTTAGTCAACAGTCGACAGACCATAGTCCATAGCTGATTTGTTAATTTATTTTTGATTAATAATTAAGTAATGGCTTCGACTCCGCTCAGCCTGACAATCCAAATTTGTCTTTGATTCTAAACTCTTGATACTTAAGTCTAACATCTTGATACTAAATATTATTCTCCTCCTTCCCCTCAAACCACATCCTGTTCTTCACCGGGGCGAGCAGTGTTTCGATTTTTTCAAGCAATACTTCGGGTATTTCAAAGTCCAAAGCCGCCACATTCTGTTTGACGACCTCGAGTTCGCACATGCCAATAATGGTCGTGGCGATATAGGGATGATCCATGGCATAGCGCAAAGCCACATCACTCAGCCGTACGCCGTAGCTTTTGCAGAGCTCCAGCAGAATAGGTTGCATGGCTTTGACCTCAGGAGGGGAGCGATGCCAAGGGGGCAAAGTTCCGTCTGAAAGGATGCGCTGCATCAGCGGTGCAGCATTCATCAAGCCGAATTCCATTTCCAGTGAAAGGGGCACGAGTTCCTCGTTGATTTCGTCTTCCAGCAGGTTGTAGTGTCCCCAAGAGAGGACGGTGTCAGGATTCGTCTCCCGGGCGATTTGTGCGAGGTAGCGGACCGGCAGACCTGTGATTCCCCAAAAGCGGGCTTTGCCGGAAGCGACCACCTCCTGCATGGCAGGAACTGCTTCTTCTAGGATGATTTGTTTGTCTACAAACTCAATATCGTGCATTTGGAAAAGATCGAGGTAGTCAGTTTTCAATCGGACTAGGGACTCGTCGATGCTTTGGAGGATTTTTTTTCGGGAAAAGTCAAAATGCTGCAAGTCGTAGCGGCCGCATTTGCTGGCGAGAATGATGTCCTTCCGAGACCCTTCCAATGCTTTTCCAAGTCGGCTTTCGGCCAAAGTGAGACCGTAAAATGGGGAAACGTCGAAGAAATTGACCCCCTGATCCAAGGCATAGTGGACGGCGGAAATCCCTTCTTTTTCATCTACCGGGTCAAAAACATTTCCCAGGGGAGAGGCTCCAAATCCCAGAATGGAAACTTCCAGACCTGTTTTTCCTAAGGTGCGGTATTGCATAGGTGATGGGCTAGGTTTGATTAGCTTTAAAGCTTGGGAAAACAAGATAGTAGATTTTTTGAAGGGGGGAGTCCTGAGTTGGGATTTTAGGAATGGGTTTTTTTGCCACAAAGGAGCTAAGACGCTAAGATTTTTGAAATAGGGGATGAACTGTTTCCCACAGAATTCCGCAGAAAAAATTCGCGGATCTTCGCAGATTTTTCATCGTTAAATCAACTCCCAATCTCCAATTTTCTCTGTGGTAAAAATCCTTTACGTTAGTGGTTTGAAAAATCAAAGGTTGTGTCCATTCAGGATCATCCCGTCTTTGACTGACTTGAGGTAAGTGATCGTCTTGCCGTCTTCACCCACTTCACAAACCCGATAGCTTGGAAAAGGATTACCCCAACTGCCGCCAAAGTGTCCTGACCAGAGGTAAGGCTTTTTGCGGTTGATCATGATCCCGTCCACGTCGTGGTCATGTCCATGAAAGCTCGCTTTGACATTTGGGTAGCTTGCGATCAGTTTGAGCAGATCCTCACAAGCCACCCCATGTCGGGTCCAGTCATTTTGGGAAATGTGGACAAAAAGAAAGACATGGGAAAGCTTGCTGTATTCGTCAAGAATAGCTCTGGCAAAGTCAATATTTGCGCATAGGTAGTCCCCTGCTTCGTTGGAGCAGTTGAGCAATAGGAAACCGTAGTTATCCTTTTTGGTGAAAGCGAAGTCTGCGGGTTGGTTCCAGATTTGAAGCCAACTGTTTTCCGAAATTCGGTCGTGGTTGCCCTTGCATACATAGTAGGGCACTTGGAGTGTGTCGTAGACCTTTCTGACTTCCGGCATCCATTTGGGTTCGTCGTGGATCAAATCCCCGTTGAAAACCACAAAATCCACATTTTCCTCCCGATGAATTGCTTCGATCAAGTTGCGGTGGGAGGTTTCATAGTCTGTGTCGGGTTGCCCGAAATGTCCGTCCGAAGCAGTGATGAATTTGAGACGCGTGGCTTTGGGGAAATCTGCTTTTCCGAAGGAAATGAATGGTATGGACATCAGGGAGCTGCTGATTAAACTGATTTTGTGGAGGAAAGGACGTCTTTGCATTCCATTAAATTAGGAGATTCTAAAAGAAAAATCAGGGATTGGACGGGAAAGATTGTAGGGCAGAACCAAGCTTAAGTTCCGGATCAAAGAAAATACCGAAAGCCATAGACATGTAAATCCCCCTGAAAAAAATCCAGTTCCTCAGCTCGCTGAAATCCCATTCCCTCGTACATCTTCCAAGCGGTCATCATCGTGTGAGTAGTATGAAGAATCACCTGTTCGAGTCCGGATTCTTTGGCTTTTTGGATGCATGCCAGCGTCAATGCCTTTCCGATTCCCTGACCCCTTGCGCTGTTGGAAACAGCCAAAAATCGGATTCCAGCAGCATTTGATTCATTTGGTGCGATTCCCTTGGAGCCATATTGACTCATGTCTCCAAAATAAACCACCGCGCCCGAAACTTCTTCTTCGGGGCCCAAAGCGACCAGAAGGGTGACCTCGGGTTTTTCGGTGAGCTTACCGATATGAAGCAGCAAGTCATAGTATTCCGGAAAATCAGCTTGTTTCGGAAAACCTTTCAGCTCGGAGTAGACCTCGACCATCAATTGACCGGTCTCCTCAAATTCACTCGGTTGGGCATTTCTGATTAAAAAATTTTCCTTCAGCAAGGTCGATTGTGGTTTAGATTGGGCTTCGAATAATTAAAAGGTAAGGTGAAAAATGTTTGATTCAAAATTTGAATTCCAAGTTATTTTTTCGTTTTCAGAAAAGGGACCAATCAGCTGTGGCTAGCTAGGATATCTAGTTGATCCATTGTCCGACTGACTGATTTCCATTCGGCAAAAGCTACAATTTTCACAATAAAGGCCAGGAATTTTCCCGGACTGATTAGCTTTTGAGCCAGTTTGGAAATGTTACGGTCCCGGTCTTGGATCTGAAAGTCCTTGTCCAAATCAGCATGGTATTCTCCGGCGTATTTCCAGGCCCCATCCCGTGCGAGTTGGATCGAAAAGTTGAGAAGCATTTCGTCCCGTCCTTTTGCCAGCGGTATCAGCCAACCAAAAATCGGTGAAACGGTGCTGATATTTGCTTTTACGCCGTCGACTAATTCGGCAAGAAGGGAATTGATCTTGTTAAAATCGCCTTGGATCCCCCCGAGGTCTTTTCCGAGCATTGTCTCTGAGGCAGCGATTCCCAAGTCGAGGTTAATGTGGGCATTGATCCCAAGAAATAGATGCTGTAGCACTAGGTTTCCGGAATTTTTGCTTGCCTCAAAAGCCAATCTCCAGCTTTCGCTTGGCTTGATCCCGTGTTTCCAGCTATCGTAGGCATCTATAAATCGCTTTGCAAAAAGCACGTCCAGCACCTCCATGCGGGCATTGTCCTCAAATTCTCGGGCCAAAATTCCATCCCGAACCCTCCGGGTGACCTGTCGGTATAAAATTGCAAAATACCCGATCCGGGATTGTTGGGCTTTGCACTCGGCTACGATTTGATCCATTCGGGTCAGGACATCTTCGATTGTTTTCATTGTTGATTTTTTTATACCTGTGGGAGTATCATAACCCTATCTAAGATTCAACTTATGAATTGAGGCGCTCTTCGGTCTTCAAGCAGATTTTCAAGAGCTGGTTTAATCTGTGTCAAAATTCCAACTGAGTAATAAAATCTAAATGAAAAAGCTTTTTAAAATATCACCGACATAATAGGCAACGATCGCTGCCAAAAGTCCCAGGGCCAAAGTCTCCGAGACGCTGCGCAGCTTGGAGGTTTGATTGACGATTCCCTTCAGCCACCCCACGATCATAAATGCAAGTCCGGTTAAAATACTGGTCCAAAGGAAGGTGTCAAGATCAGTAGGGAAAAAGAAATCCCAGAGGTAGACCATCAGGGGGATAAACCCAACCAGAATAAAGGATATCAGGGTTGCCACACCGATTTTGAAGGGGCTTTTGCTGTCGCGCATCATCCCCAGTTCGTCCTTCATCATCTCCGCTACCCAAAGATCTTTGTCATCACAAATGTGGTTGACGATTTTGTCCAGGAGCTCCCCTTTGAAGCCTTTTTCACGGTAGATTTCGACGATTTCTTCCCGTTCGATTTCCGGAAGGTTTTCGATTTCCCAATACTCTATTTTCTGGTGCTTGTCGTAATTATCCCGCTCGCTTTTAGCCGAAAGATAGGCCCCCACCGACATCGAGAATCCGTCAGCCAGGAGATTGGCCAAGCCGAGAATAATCAGGATTCCGGCGTCAAGGTTGGCTCCAAACCCACCTGCTACCACAGCGAAGGTGGTCACCGCCCCGTCAATTCCCCCATAGACAAATTCGCGGAGGTACTCCTGAAGTTTACCGAAATTGGCATTCTCCTGATGGATAGCTTTTTCCATGGATCAGTTTAAGTTTTCAAGCAAAAAGCGCTTCACATTTTCGCCCATCACTGCTTTGATTTCTTCTTCCGTAAATCCAGCATTTAAAAGTCCTTCGACAATCAGGGGAAGTCCGGTAATGTCAAAAGGAACAGCCACCGACCCGTCATAATCTGAGCCCAAAGCCACAAATTCGACTCCTACTAAATCACGCACATGCTTGATTGATGCAATGATGTTTGGCAGTTCGGGCATACCCACTGCCATGTCAAAAAAGGCGATTCCGATGATCCCACCGTTTGCCGCGATTTTTTGGATCTGTTCGTCGCTGAGATTTCGTTGAGAATCCAATACCGCCCGCACACCGGTATGAGACACAATCACGGGCTTGGAGCTAAGTCTAAGTATATCTTCGACAATAGCGGGAGAGGCATGGGCTAAATCGATGAAAATCCCCAGTTCATTCATTCGGGCGATCACCTTTTTCCCGAAGTCTGTCAACCCTTCACCGCTTTGACCATGGGCAGAACCGCCGAATTCATTGTCAAAAAAGTGAGTCGGCCCGACCATTCGCACGCCGGCAGCGTAGACTTTGTCCAGGTTCTCCAGCGTCCCCTCCAGTGCGTGCCCCCCTTCAATGCCCAACATGGCGCCGATGACTTCTTTGTCTTTTTTCCGGGCTTCGATGAGCTTTTCAAGATCAGCTTTTGACCGGACGAAAATGGCTTTTTCACCTTCATTTTCCACAAAATTTTTAAGAGCCTCTGATTGGGACAAAGTTCGGTTGATCAGGCTAAACCAATTCCAGGGGCTTTCGCCTTTTGCGATGGTCAGTGGGGTGATGTTGTCAAAAGCGTCTTCGCTGTTACTCTGCATATTTTGGCCTGCAGGAGATTTGGAGACAATTGTGAACATCTCCAGGGCAACATTGGCTTCCCTCATTCTTGGGAAATCCACGTGTCCCTGATTCCCTCTTTTATTCAGATTCCTGCCCCAGAGGAGGGCGTCGCAATGCAAGTCTGAAATGAAATCGAGCCGGGCATAGATGGCTTGGGCTTCCGGAGATACCTGATAGGGTCCTGCGGCTTTGACCGGATTTCGTTCGGCCTCAATGTATTGTGGGACGGTGTTGATGCCGATTAAGTAAACGACAAAAAGGATGACAAGAAATAGGATGAATTTTTTCATCGGCTGTGGTTTGGTTTCAAGTTAAAAGGAATTTTGAATAGCTCCGATATATCGCATGTAGAATCGAACAGAGGATTAAGAAAAATAAATCAAAAATTTTCATCTGAAATTTTGATTGTTTGTTTGGTTTTAATACGTTTAGGAAACTTTTGCAAACAGAATAGTTGCTCAACCCAGCGCTTTGCCAAAGTTTATATGGTTTTAATCCATTGACAATAAACCCTGATAGGGAGCCTGATTTTAAAAAGGCTCCCTTATTTTTTGCCCTTCACTTTTTGATTTATGTCAAAAATTGAAAAAACGGTTTAAAAAAATTCACTTTCGGGTAAAAAAAGTGTGAGAATCCTAAAAACCGGTTTCGGCGATTCAATGAAATCGATTTCCAGAAGATTCTGAATTCGAAGGCAAAAACAGAAAAACCTTCCCGAAAATTTCGAAAAGGCTTTCCCCTTTAATTAATCCTTTAATCTAAAATCTAGGCTAAGGGCAGTTCTTTTTTAGCTAAATAGAAATCTACCATCTCATAATCACTCGCTTCCCGTTCCAGCATTTCTTCCACTGTTTTTGGTGGCGGCACGATTACTTTTTCTCCCGGCTTCCAGTTCAGTGGCATCGCTACTTTATATTTATCAGCAGCTTGCAAGGCTAGCAATACCCGCTTGATCTCTTCCATATTTCGTCCCACATTCAGTGGATAGTACATGATCAATCGGATTTTCCCTGTGGGATCGATGAAGAATACTGCGCGAACGGCAGCAGTTTCACTTTCACCCGGTTGAAGCATTCCATAAAGTTTGGACACTTTCATGTCGATATCTGCGATGATCGGAAACTCAAACAGCACTCCGGTATTTTTCTTCACATTATTCACCCAAGCAATGTGCGAGTGAATGCTATCGATACTCAAGCCGACCAGTTTGGTGTCAAGCGCGTCAAAGAACTTTTGCTCTAAAGCAAATCCACTCATCTCAGTGGTACACACCGGTGTGAAATCCGCAGGATGTGAGAATAGAATCGTCCATTTTCCTTTGATGTACTCGGAAAACTGCATTTTCCCGGTTGTCGTCATCGCTGCAAAATCAGGAGCCATATCTCCGATTCTTGGCATAGTTATCTGTTGGTCTTCCATAATATATTTGATTATCGTTTTTTTAATTGGATAGACCAAACCTACCAGATTCATATTTACAGGATTGTAACATTGGTCACCTCAACTTTAAAAGGTTGGGGATTCCTTTTATGGAGCTCTATTGTCTAAAAAAATAGCGTAGAAAAAGGCATGCTGCCCAAATGAAACTAGTATAGATTCAATGCTTTCAAAAGAGCGTCCCTTCTATTTTTAAACGAAAAATGAGTCAGGATTCTTAAGCGGGCTACTTGTGGGGAAACTTTGGAGCTTTCATTAAAAAGTGTAAAAATCAAAGAATTTAACATTTTTGGATCTTTTTGAAATAGGATCAAGCCGGTCTCTCCAATAATCTCAGGAATTGCTCCTACGGCCGAACCAATCGGCACGCAGCCACAAGCCATGGCTTCGCCCAAGGCATTCGGGAAACCTTCTGAAGTGGAAAGTTGAAGATAGAATTGGTGTGAATTGTAGCTGTTTAGCAGTTCAGCAGGATTCATTTTTCCCAAGACTAAGACATTTGAATTCGGCGAAACGTAAGCTGAATCTCCCACCAAAGTGAAGGTCCAATCGGGATGATTTTCGGCCAGTTTTTCAATTAAGTCATAGCCTTTGACAATGGCACGAGCCGGATGGGAGGTGCCGGTAGCGACGGAGATAAAGCTGAATGGTTTTCTTTCCTTTCCCAAGTCCCTCCAGTATTCCGTGTCAAATCCATTGGGGATGACCTGAATGGGAGTTTTTAAATCCGGAATCAAATTCAATAAGCCCTGCTTCGGAGAGATTTTTGGATCATATCGATAATCCTGTTTGACCAAAGCCTCGGCTACAGGAAGAATCAGACTGCAATTTTTGAAGGAATAGACGGTAGCTTTCCGCAGCCATTTCTTTCTGAAATTACCATACCCGATTTCCGGCATATTGATGCAATCGGTTCCCCCGGCCTGAATCGTACATTTTTTCCCAAAAACCCTCCCAAACCAAGCCGGTAATACACTGTGATAGCCCCCGAAAAAGCAGAGGTACTGACTCGTTTTGGGCAGGTACCAAAGCAGCTGAAAAAACTGAAGGACAAAAAAGAAGGGGAGCTTTAGGGGACTTTGAGTGAATTCCAAGGACTTGATGGGCGAAACAGGCCCGATCATCTCCAAATCTCGGTCGATAAAAGCAGTTCGGACAGGGAAGGTGTAAATGATCATGAATTAGCGAAGGCGGTACGTTTGCTGCAAAGTAAAAAGTTTAGGCTGGATTATGCATTTGAACCCATCGCAATGATTGGTGCCAAAAGCTTAAAGCTTAAATGATGGGGTCAATAAATTCTCTGTTTTTTCTCGAATTGATCTTTTGTCAAAGCGGTCAATATTGTCGTCGAAGCAGAACTGGTAGCTGAAATGGTACTATCGAATTTTGTTAGGGCGAAGTTGCTTGATGAGGACCCTTTAATACGTATGAATTTGTCTAAAACTGAATTTCCCGTCAAAATTCTTAGTTTTGTAAACATATCGATCAATTCCCGATTATATAATTGACCGTTTTTTGAACCCATTTGGCTTATTTCTTGACCATTAGGCAAGGGAGAGTGTGATGCTCTTAAAGTCCAACTAGTTAAAATAAATTCTATCAAAAGATTTATCAGGACATTCTTAAAGGTTTTAGGGATTACGATAGCCTCACTTTTGGTAATCGCGATTCTTTTAGTGCTTTTTATCCGCAGCCCTTGGGGTCAGGGCATCGTTGTGGACAAGGCAACCCAATTTGTCTCCAATAAAACCAAGACAGCGGTTTCCATTGACAAGCTCTACATTACTTTCTCCGGAAATTTATTTTTGGAAGGGCTTTACCTCGAGGATACTGCCGGAGATACTTTGATTTACTCCCGAAAGTTGGAAGCAGGAGTTGAGATTCTTCCTTTGATAAGAACCGGTGCCATTAACATCACCAAACTGGAATGGGAAGGACTTAAAGCCAACATTTCCAGAACTGAAGTGTCCAGGAAATTCAATTTCGACTTTTTGATTGAGGCATTTGATACACAGAATGGGGAAGTGGCCGTCGAAGTCGATCCGGCAAATCAGCAAAATTCCCAAATGCTTTCCATTAAATTATCTCCAGTTTCGCTGAAGGATTTTGACCTGAAATACCTCGATGAGCGCATGGGAATTGATGCTTTTTTAAAGCTCGAATCCTTGAAAATCGAAGTCCCGGTTCTGAATTTAGAAAAGTCTGAATTCCGGATTTCTAACTTTACCCTCCAAAATTCACAGCTATCCTACTCCCAAACCAAAGCTTTTGAACCTAGTGAAGAGGATTCTATCGCCTCGGTTTTGCCCTTTTTGATCTTGGATAATTTCCAACTTTCCAATGTCTCCATTGCCTATAACAATATAGTGGACAGGCAGCAGGCAGGGTTGAAGATTGGCGATTTTAATGTCCAAGCACCTGAAATTAACCTTCAAAATCAGCAGATTAAGGTCAATTCCATCGCGCTGAGAGATTCGGACATCCTCTTTTATGATTTTAGTGTGGCTGAAGCGGTTGAGGAAGTTATCGAATCAATTCCCTTCGCATGGCCCGATTGGGACGTTCAGATAGGCAGTTTGTCACTTGCCAAAAATTCGGTGGAGTTCAAAACTTCCGAAGACCAAGAAATCAGGCAGGGGTATTTTAATCCGGAGGTGTTAGCGATCAAAGCCCTGCGCCTTGAGGCAGGGGATATTTTTCTGGAAAATAAGCAAGCAGGTCTTAAGCTTAGCGAGGCGGGATTTGTAGAGGCGGGAGGATTTGAGTTGAAAAACCTCCGGTTTGATTTTTCGATCTCAGCGGCTGACTCTAAAATCGAGAAGCTTTGGATCGAAACCAACAGAAGTCAGCTGAAAGGAATTGCCAATTTTGGCTTTCAGTCCATACAGGATTTGATCAAAAATCCGGAAAAAACCAAGTTTGATATTTCCTTGGCCGAAACCCGTCTGGACCTTAGAGACAGTTATTTCTTTGCTCCCGAACTTGCCTACGACACCCTCATTCGGGAATTGGCCTCTGCCCCGATAGCCCTGCGGCTGAAGGCAAAAGGTGATCTGAATGCGGTAGTGATCCCGCTTTTCGATTTGAGCTGGGGTGAAACTTATTTCAGCGGCAATGGTCAGGCAGCCAATCTGATGGACGCGGACTTGTTGGCTTTCGATTTTCCAAAACTGGAATTTCGAACCAACCGGGAGACCCTGCTCAAATTTGTGGATGAATCCCAACTGGGAGTGAAGCTACCGAATCTGATCAGCATCAAGGCGAATGCTTCGGGTAAACTCGATGATATACTGGCAAAGGTTAATCTTGAAACAGATCTGGGAAATCTGCTGCTGGACGGAAGTTTTCAGAACAACTCAATTCTCGCATTCAAAGCGGATTTGGATGTGGACAGACTCCAATTAGGAGCTATTTTGGGTAATCCGGGAATGGATACGCTTTCGTTCAGTTTATCGGGCATTGGATCCGGAAGAAGCCTGAATGATCTCAGTGCCGAACTCTCTTCCTCATTTGAAAGACTAAGAATCAACGGTAACGACTTTTCAGGCTTGGCACTTGAGGGGCAATTGATAAACGGCGAAGGGGATGTTCACATGTGGTTGGATGATGAATTTTTGAAATTCGATTTGCTTACCAAGCTCACATTGGATTCGATCAATTCCAGGGTTGATTTGAATTTGGACCTGAAAGGGATTGATCTGTATGAGTTGGGATTTGCAGGGCAAAGTACCCGGGCCAAATTTCAGTTACTGGCTAATTTTGAAGGTAATCCGGCCAATTTTGATTTGACTACCAGCTTGAATGATGCCATTGTGGTCTATGATCAGCGGACCTACCCGCTTGGGGCTCTGAATCTGGATGCCCGAATCCGTGAAGATTCAACCAGTGTTTCGATTCAAAGCCTTTTGCTGAATGGGTTCATTCGCTCGAACACTTCTCCCGACAGCTTGATTGCGGCTGTTACGACGCATTTCAGACAGCACTTGGATAAGTTGGACTCCATCGGGGAGTCATTGGGAAAAATAACCATGGAAATGGATCTTGCCATCAACCAAGCTCCGATTTTGAACCAAGTGCTACTCCAAGGTTTGGATCAATTGGACAGCGCCAGAATCAAGGTGAATTTTAATCAGGCTGAAGACAAGTTTATTGGCAGTGTTGACTTTCCTTATGTCAAGTACGGTGACACGGAAGTGGACAGTCTGGGAATCAGGATCGATTCCACTAATGATAATCTGGACCTCGCGCTTGGCTTTTTGGCACTTAATTCAGGTCCATTGGCGATGGATCGAACCTATTTTACAGGTGAACTCAAGCAGTCTCGGCTTTACTTTGATTTCAACTCCTTTGCTGGCAAAGAAAAGCTGGTTCACATAGCCACGGATATCGGTTATTCCGGGGATACGCTGAGTATTCATGTTTCACCCGAAAACCTCCTTGTAAACTCCAATGAATGGAGTATTCCTGAAACAAATCTCATACAGATTGCCGCACAGCATGTGAACTTTGAGGACTTCAGATTTTCGAGAAACCAACAGGTATTATCCCTTCGAAATGACTTGGAGGATATCAATGATGAACATCTTGCTATCCAATTTGAAAATTTCAGACTGGAGACTTTTACCAGTTTGCTCAATCCAAACGACTTGATTGCTTCGGGCTTTGTCAATGGCAGGCTTGTGCTGGAAAACCCTTTTGGAGCCACGGGTTTACTGGGCGATTTGAAGGTGGATAGCTTGAATGTGCTTCAGGTTCCATTGGGCAAATTGAGCGTGGAGGCTACCTCTGAGACCTTGGGTGACTATGTGCTTGCCATGCGCCTGAAAGATGGGGGAATGGATCTCGATTTAGCAGGAAAATTTCAGGCCGATGAAGCCGGAGGAAGCTTTGATGTGCGGTTGAACCTCAATCAGATCGATATGGAAGTTGTAGCGGGACTTTCCGGAGATGAGCTCTCAGATGGTACCGGTTTCCTTTCAGGTCTGATTGAAGCGAGCGGAACAACCTTGGAGCCCAACTATTCCGGAGAAATTAAATTTAATAATGCGGCTTTTGTCGTTTCGCAGCTCAAGGCAAATTACCTATTGGCTGATGAAACCATAGCTTTGGATAATTCAGGACTCTATTTCAAGAAATTCACCATTCAGGATGAAGGCAAAAACAGCTTTCAAATTGACGGTTCGATCTTCACAGAAAGTCTCATCAATCCCACATTTGACTTGAATCTGATCGCAAAAAACTTTTCTGTGGTTAATTCTACCAAAGGCGACAATGACTTGTTTTATGGGAGAGGGATCATCGATGCAGATGTGAGGGTCACCGGTGACCTTTTCTTGCCTAAAGTTTCCGCCAACCTGACTGTAAAGGAAAATACAGCCTTGACAGTGATCATTCCTGAATCACAACTTGACTTGGTTGCGCGGGATGGGGTGGTCGTTTTTGTAAACCGAAGTGATCCTTATGATATCCTCACCAGAAAAACAGAGGAGACGGCGAGTGCCTTCATGGGATATGATATCCGTGCGATTCTTCAGGTAGACCCTAAGGCTTCGTTTCGTTTGGTGATAGATGAGCGATCCGGAGATAATCTGTTGGTGTCAGGTAGTGCAGATCTCAACTTGGAAATCAACCCGAACGGACGCATTACGCTGAGTGGCAACTATGAGATCAGAGAAGGGCATTATGAAATGTCCCTCTACAATCTTGTCAGCAGGAAATTTACAATTGGCCAAGGAAGTCGGATTACCTGGAACGGTGACCCGATGGATGCGACACTTGCGATCAGCGCGATCTACCAAATCAGGACCGCATCATCGGAACTCATGGCTTCTCAGTTGACGGGCTCGACAGGCGATTCAAAAAATCAATATTTCCAGGAGCTTCCCTTTTTGGTCTATCTCAATGTAAACGGTGAGTTGCTAAGACCAGAAATTTCATTTCGACTCGATATGCCGGAGGCTCAAAGAGGTGCCTTGGGAGGGAATGTTTATTCCAGAGTATTGCAGGTCAATGAACAGGCGGATGAGCTGAACAAACAGGTGTTTTCCCTACTGGTATTAAATCGATTTTTTCCTTCAACCGGAAGCGACGGATCGGGTGGCGGCACAGAAGCCATTGCGAGAAGCAGCGTAAGTCAGGTGCTATCCGGGCAATTGAACGCCCTTTCCAGCAATCTTCTGGGCAAAAGCGGGTTTGAGTTGGATTTTGACTTGGATAGTTTTACTGATTATCAGGGGAGCTCCCCGCAAGAGCGAACCCAGCTGAATGTCAGTGCAAAAAAGCAATTGTTCGATGATCGACTCGTAGTCCAAGTAGGCAGCCAAGTGGATGTGGAAGGAAGCTCTCAAAATCAACAGCAGGGCAATGCCCTGTTGGGAAATATCAGCATCGAATATTTGTTGACAAAAAATGGGCGATACCGTCTCCGGGGATTTCAGCGGAATGAATTTCAAAGCATCATAGACGGACAATTGACGGTGACTGGTTTTGGTGTGATTTTCAACAGAGAATTCAACACCTTCTTGGAGCTGTGGAGGCAATCGGAAGAAAATAAAAACCGGGTCAATCCAATCGATGAACTCGAGAAGAAAAACGGAATAAAAAAAGAAGAGAAGTCAGGTGAAAAGGAAGATCAAACCAAAACGGAGCGAAATGAATACTAAACCCACCGCATTTGTCGGATTCGCTTTTCTGCTCCTTTTGGGATTTGCCTGCAGTGTAAAGCGATTCATTCCCGAGGATGAATTTCTCTATACCGGGGCAGCGTTAACGCTGAAGTCGGAATCAAAAATCAGCGATATCAAGGAAGTGACCGAAGAGGTAGAAGACTTACTGAGGCCAAAGCCAAACAAGAAGATCCTTGGGATGTATATAGGCCTGTGGGCACACTACAAGGGAGCAAAGGAAAAACCCGGTTTTATCAACCGTTTTATAAATAAAAAAATAGGGGAAGAGCCTGTTTATTTCAGTGGTGTAAACCTGCGGGGCACAGAAGAACTCATTCTCAACCGATTGGAAAACAGAGGGTTTTTCTACAGCATCACCAATGCTGAGGTAAGCCGTAGGGGTAAATTTGCATCGGTAGCCTATTCTGTTCAGCTATCCAGCCCTTATTTAATGGACAGTCTCATCGTGGATCGGGATTCGATGGAAGTAGACAGGGAAATCATCGAATTGTTAAAAGACACCAAATTAACACGTGGAACCCGGTTTGACCTATCAAAACTCAACAGTGAGCGGGTACGAATAGAAGATGCGCTGAAGAATAAAGGCTATTACAATTTCAATGATGAATATCTGATCTTCGAAGCCGATACCAATCAAGGAGATTCCACGCGTACATTTAATCTGTATCTGAGATTTAAAAATTCAGTACCAAAATCAGGAATTATTCCTTACAGAGTAGATCAAATCAATGTTTTCCCAAATTATTCCATAGATGAGAAGGCCGAGCTTATTGATACGGTGACCATCAACGGTAAAAATTTCATTCAGGGTCAGCTCGTTTTCAGACCCGAATTATTGGACGATTATATTCTTATCGAAAAAGATGGACTTTATCATCCCGGCAAATCCAAACTCTCCAGTAATCGATTAAGCTCCATCGGAAATTACCGATTTGTCAATCTCCGATATGAGGAGATGGAGGCTGATGACAGCCTTGGACATCTGAGAGCGAACATTTACCTCTCTCCGATGAACAAACGGTCCTTGCGTGCAGAGCTGCAGGGAATTTCAAAATCAAACAACTTTGCAGGCCCGGCTTTAAACCTGATTTACAGAAACCGAAACTTGTTTTATGGGGGTGAAACACTCAATATCAGCGGAAAATTCGCCTATGAATTTCAGGTTGGAAGGGGAGCAGTAGAAGGGTTGAATTCGGTGGAACTCGGGTTGAATGCTGATTTGATATACCCAAGGGTCATATTTTTCATCCCAATCAAAGAGCGGTTTAGCTATTCTGTCCCGAAAACCAAAATGAGTCTCGGTACGGCTTTGCTCGATCGGGGAGGCTTGTACCGATTGAATACTTTTTCGGGAAACTATGGGTATTTCTGGAATGCCAATCGGTATGTGTATCATGAAATAAATCCGGTCAGCATCAATGTGGTCAATCTGACCAAAACCTCGAATGAGTTTGAAGCCATATTGGACGCCAATCCGTTCCTGCGAAACAGTTTCCAGCGACAGTTTATTGCAGGGATGAATTACACCTTCAATTTCAACAAACTTGTAGATCGATTTAGAACACATGGGGTTTTTGTGGGCGTTGGGATTGATTTGGCGGGCAGTGGGCTCAAGGCGGCAAGTAAAATTATAGGCTCAGCGGAAGGGGAGTTTTTGGGGATGCCGTATGCCCATTATGCCAAGGCTGATCTGGATCTTCGCTATTACCTCAGACTGAACACCCAGCACACCATTGCCACCCGATTTTTGGCAGGTGTTGGCAAGCCTCTGGGCAACTCGGTGTCTTTGCCTTACGTCAAACAGTTTTTTGCCGGTGGGCCTAACAGCATCCGTGCCTTTAGAATCAGATCCCTTGGCCCCGGAACCTATCGACCGGAGGTGTTCAATCAGGCATCTTTCTTTGATCAGGCTGGTGACATTCGGCTGGAAGGAAATTTGGAGTATAGATTTCCGATCATTTCGGTGTTAAAAGGTGCCGCATTTCTGGATGCAGGTAATCTCTGGCTCATGAATGAAAATGAAGCCTTGCCGGGTGGAAAATTCTCCTCCTCCTGGTGGGATGAGTTGGCAGTGGGGACAGGGGTTGGTTTGCGAGTCGATATTGAGTTTTTTGTGATCCGGTTTGATTTGGCCACACCGCTTCGTATTCCTTATCTGCCTGAAAATGAACGCTGGGTTAGCGGATTTGAGGTGGGGAGTAAATCCTGGAGGAGAGATAACCTGATCTTCAACTTTGCCATCGGATTTCCATTTTAATCCAATTTCTTCAGGCCATAAATCCTGTAATATCCAGTGCTTTTCTTCCCAATTTCTGATCACCATAAATCTTTACCAGATCCAAAACCTCATTTGATTTCCAGCTTTTGGAGATAAGCTTCCATGCTGTTTCGGGATCCATTATCACTTTTGCGAGGGGACTGGCGGAGGGATTTTGGCTTAGTTCCCAAGTTTTTTCGGTTTTAATAATACTCCAAGTTCCTCCGATTTCTGTGGTTATTTCCAGAGCAACAAGAGTTCCGATTTCGGCCTCCACCTCCTTGAAGGTATATGGGAATGCCTTCATGACTATTTCCAAAAAAGGCTGAAATAGCTCAGCAGTCATAATTCCCGGCTTATTCACCGCATCCCTGATTTGCTGCTGATGGAGGAATTTTTCGGTGTATTCACGGGCGATGTGAAACCAATTCGGCGAGGTTTCATGTCCTGCCCAGGCTACTGAAAAAATGGCGTTTTCGAAAGGAGGCAAGGACTCAAGTTGCTCGATGTATTTCTTTCCGCTGGATTCCAGGAAATCGATCAAAATCGCCGGGCTGACTCGCTTCATTGCCTGAACCCAGGTTCGGTTCAGTTCATTCAGATAGTTGACCAAGTCCTGATAGGATTGAATGTGATCGGGTTTTTCTCCAAAAAAGCCATCACGTAACATAGAGATCGTTCTCAGGTTCACATCCAAAAGATGGGCTGCCACATCTTTTACTTTCCAGAGTTTAGCCACGGTTTGTACCTCCCAGTCCTCAGGACTTAAGGAGCGAAGCAATTCCAGTAGTTTTTGATCCAGGATGGGAAAGAGGTGGAGGGTAGGAATGGGAACGAAAGCCTGCATAGCTCGGAAATCTAGTATTTTGGGATCAAAGCAGTTCCTTCGAATTGAATTCCCTGCCAGCCTGATTTCATATAATTTCGGATATTTTGATGGTCCGTACCTTCGGTATTGCCTAAGACATCGATCCGATAATAGTCACCAAAAAGAGCCAAAGTTTGCGTCTGAGTAAGATTATTCAGCTGCGCAAAAGAGAAAACTTTGCAGCTACCGTTGTTTTGTCCGGCTTCATTGACGGTGTTACCGTTGGTGAACCGGGTAGGGCTGAAGTCGAAATTGGCATCGATGTGTGCAATGACTTCCGAGAAAGAAATGGATTCAGGTGAATTGTGGATTTTGTCCAAAAGGGTCATGTTACTTTAAATTTTGTGCAAGATATAAACGATAAAATGATCAATGATCAAACTCAATGTTCAAGGCAACTGATCCTTGTGCTTTTTTTAATAATTGCTCATTGTCCATTGCTCATTGTCCATTGCTCATTGATCATTGTCCATTGAAAATTGATCATTCCATCATCCCTTTTCCTACCATAATCTTCTCCACACATTTTTCAATTCTACTCAGTCGCGTTTCAACTTGTTTGGCTCCGGTGAAGTGAATCAAATAGCCTCGCTGCCTCCCGGGAGAAAGGGCAAAAAATGCTTTTTCAAGTCCTTCATGCTCCTTGAATTTTTGAGTTAGTTCCTCGGGAATTTCCATTCCACCACGAATGGGAATCTCTGGTTTTTTACCTGATTTCTCAACTTCGATGGCTTCTTGGATATACTGAGTTAAGACTGAATTTACCCTTTCCAGATCTTCCATTTGGGTAAATCTAATGATTCGACCTTCATGTGAATTGGGACCGGGAAGTTCGAAAATTCCTTCCCGATCTTTCATCAGACTTCCTTTGATAAAGCTAATCACACAGGAATCATTGAAGACGCCTAGGAGAATCACATTTTTCCCATTCAAAGTGTAAACAGGCACTCCCCACTTGCGCTCCTCAATAAGTTCTGTATCCAGAAGAACCTGCCGCAACTGCTCAAGAATCGGTGTCCAGCGGTGAACTTTGCAGGCTGGTGTTGCGCCCTTTTCGCAGCGCATGCAGCCTTCGAGAAGGAAGCGGTCAACTTGGGGGTTGGTCTGGAGGATGGAATTCTTCAATATTCGATATTCGATGTTCTACATTCGAAATTTAAAAAATTCTGAATATCGAACACCGAAGTTCTTGATACTTGATACCAGCTACTTGATACTATCATCCTCTCTAAACTCCAAAATATCTCCTGGCTGACAGTCCAAAGCCGCACAAATGGATTCAAGCGTACTGAAGCGGATCGCTTTGGCTTTTCCGGTTTTGAGAATAGAAAGATTGGAAAGCGTGATATCCACTTTTTCGGAAAGCTCGTTGAGGGACATTTTCCGCTTGGCCATCATGACATCTAAATTGACAATTATAGGCATGATTTATATGGTTAGATCGTTCTCGGCTTGCAGTTCAAGCCCTTTTTTGAAAATCTGGGCTAAGACAAAGACGATAGTTCCCATCATTAAGTAAGCAAGATTGTCATCCCACCAGAATTGAAGAGAGCTAAGTTCGAATCCCTTGGATTCTAGCCACTCAGAATAGTAGAAAGCAATGAATCCAAGTATTCCTACTGCTAAGGTCAAATAGCTTATTCGTAAAATCAGTAATGCAATTTCTTCGCTAAACGGCTTGACTAAATTGAGCGTGCTAAAGATCAACATAGTCAATGCAAACGTATAGGCTTTTAAAACAATTACAGCGACAGTTAGGAGGAATAGAATTGAAAAATTAAGTTGGCTTAAGCTAAATAGCTGTTCAATGTCATTCCCCAAATACATGTCTTTCGCGCCATCTGGCTTTAAAAGAAGGTAAATGGAATTGAAAATCAATCCACCTGCCTGGGTACAGAGGATTAAAAAAATAAGAGCAGAAATTCCATTGAATATTGAGATGATCGTATTGGCTTTAGGTGACATATAGTACATGATTTATACAGTAAGATCATTTTCAGATTGTAATTCCAGTCCTTTTTTAAAGATCTGTGCGATCACAAAAATTATCGCAGCCATCATCAAAAAAGCAGTATAGTCATTCCAAAACTGTCCAACGGAATCGACATCATAACCACTCTTCACCAGAGTTTGGGTAAATCGATGAGCGATTGCACCAATCAAACCGATTGAAAAAGTATAATAGCTGATTTGTGCTATCAACTTGGAGATCTCCTCGCTAAACGGTTTGACTAGGTTCAGGCTGCTGAAAATCTGAGTAATCAAAAAGAACAAGTAGGCTTTTATCGCAGTCACCACAATGGTGAAACTGAACAGGAAGCCAAAGTAAATCTCGTTTTGTCCAAACAATGAAGAAAGATCCAGGCCAAGATATAAATCTTTGGCTGCGACGGGATTGAATTGTGTAAAGATAAAGTTGAAAATCAAGGCGCCAGTTTGGACACAGAGGCCGATGAAAGTGATCCAGGAAATCACCTGCAGGAATTTGATGAGGATATCTGTTCTTGATGACATCGCTAAATAGTTTAAAGTTGATGCCTCAAATAACAGTAATTATTTATTGATAAACAATAAATAATAATCGAAAAAAGAAATTTATTTTAAAAATCAATTTTAGCTTTTCACAGAAAAGAGAGTTCTAGGAGCTAGTAAATTCAAAGTCTTTCATTGCTAATGAAAGACATCTTACATTAGTAATGAAAAGAGTGAATGTGGTTTTGTGGTTTCACAAAAAGGAGAAGTATCCCATGCCATCCAAGTATGTTGTCATGTTTCCGATGAAAATTTTGCAAGGGAATATGCAGGTCTAATCCATGCTATGGATTTTTTCAATCTTGAGTATGGAGTAATTGTGACTGAAAATCAGCGAGATCGATTTGAAGAGAACGGTAAGGTGGTGGAGATGATTCCCGCCTATGAATACCTTAGTTTACCTATTTAAGTTAGTTGGTCGTTTCAAAATTGCTTCCTTTTTCAACCCCTGAAATTCAATAAATTCAAATCACTCTTTGTCCTGTAGTCGAGGATATAAAAAAAAGTCCCAAATTAAATTGTGAACTCCTTACTTCATCGGATTCACCCGAAGCAGCGCGTCAGGAGAATTTGTCAGCACATACATTGCTCCGTCAGGCCCAATTTTGACATCCCGCACTCGACCAATTCCTTTGATGATGACTTCTTGGCTCAAAACTTTGTCACCTTCAATGACCAATCTTCGGATTTCCTGATCTTTCAGCGCGGTGATCAATAGGTTATTGGTCCATTTTGGAAACATATTCCCATAGATAAATTCAGCCGCACAGATCGCAATGGAAGGATCATAGTAGGTCAGGGGTTGTTCCATTCCTTCTTTGGACCTTTGACTGGTAATGGGACTGTCATTGTAATTCACTCCATAGGTGATTACCGGCCAGCCGTAATTACCGCCATTTTTAAGCAAGTTCACCTCGTCCCCGCCTTTGGGTCCGTGATCGGTAAAGTAGATTTTTCCGGTGATTGGATGCTGAGCAAGTCCTTGTACATTTCGGGTGCCAACCGCGTAGATTCCTTGCAGGGTTCCTTCTTGTCCGTAGTAGGGATTGTCTTTAGGGATGCTACCATCTGGATAAATCCGAAAAATTTTTCCTTCCGCCCGAGATGGCAACTGAGGATTAAGCCCTTCTGCGATGCTTTGCTGCATGTCTCCGGTGGTGAAATACAGGAATCCATCTGTGTCAAAGAGAAGCCGGCTTCCCCAACGTGTTCCCCCGCTGACTAAGATCGAATCCGGAGCTTCAAAAAGTGTCTCTTGCTCCACCCATTGGTAATCCTTTATTTTTCCGCGGACCAATTTGGTCATAGCAGGTGAAGTCTTATCAGCTGTATTCTTTGGATTATGACTGTAAGCGAAATAGATCCATCCATTTTCCGCATAGTTAGGATCCAAAGCCAAATCCATCATCCCACCGACTAAGTCTGTTCCGTAGATAAATGGTATTCCTGTTACCCGTTTGGGATCGAGTTTGCCATCGACCACCCAATAAAGCTCCCCTTTGTTTCCAGAGATTAAGGCTCGCTTTTCATCTACAAACTCAATTCCCCAAGGGAAAACCAGTCCTTCGGTGACTAGCTTCTCCACCTTGAGGGTATAATCTTCAGTGCTGAAAGTCAGGATTTCTTCCGATTTTTCTTGGGTTGGTTGTTTTTTTCTAATTCCTAAAATGTAGTCGGTAAGCTCTCCGATTTCGTGTGTGGGCAAGGCACTACCCCACTTAATCATCGTTGTATTGGGTATTCCATTGCTAATGACTTTGCTGATATCGGCAGGTTCATTTCCATACTTTAAGTTTTCTACCAAAAGTGAAGTGCCAGCCGGTGTTCCTTTGAGGTCAGCACCATGACAGCCCGTACAGTACATTTTGTAAACCTTCTCTCCATTTTGGGCTGAAGCAGTGAAGGTGGACAAGAGAAAAAATGTGAAAAAGATGAGTGAATGAAATGTCTTCATGGTGAGATTTCCTGAATGGTTTAATACATGAAGATACGGAATTCATTCAGTGAGGCCGAAGTCAGCAGATTTATCTTAATCTTAGTTTTTAAACATTTGGTAAATTCGGAGTATTCTGTGAAAACTAAAAAGAAGAAGTGTTTTATGTTGAAAAATCCCTAGACGATCAAAGTCAATAAGAATTCTTCTGCAGTCATGACTGGAAGGAAGGCCTTTTTAAAGTCAGGCTTATTCCTTGTGATAATTATTTCACATCCAGCTTGTAATGCACAATGGTATTGCACAGCATCTTCAAAATCCTTGAAAAGTGAGAAAAGGCTCTTGTCAATTGTTTCCTGATTAGCCTGAGCAACTTTGCACAGGATTGCAAACTTTTGAAGTTTGATTAATACTGATTCCCTGGGCTCAAACTTAGTCAATACATATTCCGCTGTAGTAAAAGAAATAGGTGAAGTCATTAATAAAAGTTTTTTGCGATCTGCTAGGGTTACTACCTTGGCAATGGACTCGTAAAACGGGAATCTCTCACCCAATAAATCAATAATTACATTGGTGTCCAGAAAAATAACCTTCATCTATATTTCTCCTCCAAATAATCTTGATAATTTTTTTTGTAATCGTAATTGGCAGGAACAGTAGGGCCATTTGTCAGACTTTTAACAAAGGGAGAAATTGTAATTTCCTTTTGTGAAGGGAGATTAGTGTTCAAAGAATTCAGGTAGTTTTCCACCAGATTGGAAAGGCTAACCTTTTGATCTGATGCATACATTTTTGCTCGCTCGATAATTCCTTTATCCAGTTTTAATGTGAGTTTAGTATCCATGGAATGAAAATATTGTACGTATAAAAATAGAAAAAAATGAACGTATAAATAGTTCCTTTTGGAAATATTTTTAAAAAATCAAGAAATTACAATGAGTTTTTATCACATTTCGTTTTTCCTATTTCTGAAAAAACACAGCCAAACCATCTTTCCCAGCCACAGCAATATCGATTTTGCCATCTGCATTTAGATCTCCAGTGGAAAAGTAAAGACCTGTACCCTTTCCTTCTCCAAATGGTCCATAGCTGATCACATTTTTGACAAATGTCTTTCCGTTCCATCTGAAGTAGTACAAGCCAATATCGTCCAGTTCTCCCGGGTCTTTTCCGTTATGAGCGCGATAACGCTTGCCTGTGATCAGCTCGTTTTTGCCGTCACCGTCCAGATCCACCCATTCCAAGGCATGGTATTGGGCGTGGTAGGGATCGATATCATGTTTGACAAATGAAATTTCCCCGTCCTTTCTCACCTGTTCCATCCAATACAGGCCATAGTTGTGGCCATTGCCTGCGATGAGGTCATTCATTCCATCTCCGTTGAGATCAGTGACGATAATGGGAATGCTGGTGTCTCCCAAATTGAACGTCGGGTGAAAAATCCATTCCCCATACCGCAAATCGGGCGGAGCCTCATACCATCCAAACGAACTCACCAAGTCCCCCCAGCCGTCTCCGTTGATATCCCCAAAGCCCAAACCATGACCCTGGGTTTCGAATACTTCATACTTTTCAAATTGATTTGGCGCTACCCATTTGTAAAATGCCAGAGGCTTTCGGGGCGTGTTGGGGACGATTTCCAAGGTGCCGTCTCCATCGATATCCCAAGCCCGGATGGTTTCGATATTGCCCGTTTCGGCAATAAGATGTTCTTTCCATTCGGAGGCCTTGCCCGGATTCTCCTTCCAGATCAGTTTGCCCTCAAACCAGCCCCCGGTGATAAAATCTACTCGACCGTCACCGTTGACATCCATGGGGATGGTGGAGAAATCCTCGTAATACTCCCCAAACCGCTTCACTTGACCGATCAACTGTCGTTCGAGAAATTTCGGCCCTTTGTACCAATAGCTTCCCGAGACCAAGTCGGGAATGCCGTCCTTGTCCACGTCCATGATCCCAACAGATTCATAGCTTTCGTAGGCGATCATCTGCTTTTCAAAACTGAGGTTTTTGGATTGGGAAAAGGAAAGGACAGGTAAGGCTAAGGCTAGAAGTGTGAGGCGGGTTTTCATTAATAATTTGTAAAATTTACGAAGTACGAGATACGAAGTACGAGGCCAAAATGAACCTCAATCCTATGAACAAAGAGTAAGCTCATTTATGCTGATTACTTTGCAGACAAATAGCTTACCATCTAATTTGAAATTTCGGTTTGGGTATTGAATCAACTTAATAACCAATGACTTAATAACCAATAATGAACGCTGAATGTAGAATACTGAATAGCGAAGATAGCCGGAAAACGATCACCGGACTTCTGACATCGGTCATCGGACAACCCCACCAATAACTCAATAACCGATAACTTAATAAATATTGAACATCGAATGCTGAATCCTGAATGATGAAGTTCTCGGAACATCCGAAATCACAAATCCGAAATCCGAAATCCTACCTTTCCATCGGATGCACCTTCAACAGCTCCTCCGGACTCCAGAAGCCATCCTTGTCCTTGACCTCTTCACGTACCTGTCTGACCAATTCGGGGGAGATGGGACTGGCTTTATTTCCAAAGGAATTTCGGACATAAGTCAAAACCGCCGCGATTTCAGAATCGTTTAGCATGCCTTCATAAGGAGTCATGGGCACTTGTCCGGGGTATTCACGTCCCGCTACTTCGATCGGCCCCATGATTCCTTTCAGGACGATTTTGATCAGTCGCTCGGGACTTCCCGTCACCCAAGGCGTGCCACGAAGTGGAGGGAATTGCGATGCGGTCAAGCCCCCACCGTCAGCCTGATGACAAGTGCTGCAGAAACCTTCACGCCCATAGATTTCTTTTCCCAACACAAATAACTCACGGTCCGAACCGGTCAGCGAGGACTTGATATCTTCTTCCTTTTTCTGTGTGACTGAAAGTCCGTTCAAATGTGCCACGGCAGTTTCCAGGGTGCCGGGGATCCAAGTTTTGTCTTTGGGTTGTTTTTCGGCTTCCGCCAAAATCGGTAATCCAGTCTCTCTTGGCAACCAAGAGGCAGCGGCAATAGCCTCCATTCTTACTCTTCCGTGCGGATCCTTGGCTGATGCCATCAGCAGTTCTGTCTGATCCTTCACCTGATGTCCGGTATAGCGAAGCACTCGGGTGGACGCAGCCCGTACCCGGTGGTCAGAGGATTTTAAGAGTTCTCTCAGCAAGGGTTGATTGACTTTATTTGCTCCCCAGGAGACCCATAGTGCTTCGAGTTGGTGATGCTCGTAATTTGGATCACTTTTATCGAGACTAGCCACCCATTTTTCCACAGCGGCAGTCACTTCCCCTGCATCTCTGCCTCGGAGTTCCCGTCGGCTGCGATAGCGGCTGCGGTATTCGGGGAGTTTCAGATTTTCCAGCAATTCGGAGATACTTGCTCCGTCGATTTTGGCAGGTGTAACCAAAGGTCTGGAAGGATAGGTCACCCGATAGATCCTGCCATGCACATGATCTCTCAGCGGATCGCGGGCATTGTGCTGCATGTGCCCGATCAGGATATTGTGCCAGTCCACGATGTAGAGTGATCCGTCAGGAGCGATCTCCATATCCACAGGACGGAAATTTCGGTCAGTGGATACCACCAGATCCTGTCTCCACTTTGTTTTAAATCCGACAGTGTCTTCAAAAACTTGGTGTTGCTTGGTGCCGAGGAAACCGATGGTATTATTGATGATCAGGTCACCTTGGATATCCTCCGGAAAGTGGCGGCTGGAGATAAATTCCAGTCCGGAAGTAGGGCGAACCATGTGATCTTTTTCGATGAGGTTTGGTCCCTTGAAGTTGCCGTTTCCGTATCGTGGCAAGGTCGAGCCTGGAAGCATCCAGTTGACATTGGGGCCGGAGGTTTCGGCGTAGAAGTTTTGCCCCCATGCATCAAAAGCAATCCCCCAAGGATTGGGGATGTTCACTTGATTCACTCGTTCCAGCTTGTGCCGTTTGGGTTCAAATCGGTAAAATCCCCCATTGGAAGCCCGAACAGGCCCATAGGAAGTTTCCACATTAGTGTGGAGGAAAACGCCTTCTGCCATGTAAATCGCTCCGGATTCGTCCGTAGTGAATGCCGAAATCGCGTGGTGGGTGTCATGGTCATCAAATCCGCTGAGCAGGATTTCTTTTCGATCAGCCTTGTCGTCTCCGTTTTCATCAATCAGGATGATCAGATTGTTTCCCTGCGAAACGTAAACCCCTTCCGGTGCGATCTCGAAGCCTACGGGGATGTGCAGGTTGTCTGCGAAAGTGGTTTGCTTGTCGGCTTTTCCATCGCCATCAGTATCTTCAAGAATAATCAGCTTATCCTTTGGTCTCGGGTCTCCAGGTTTGTAGTGCGGATAACTTGGCATGGTGGCCACCCAAAGCCTCCCTTTATTGTCAAAGGAGAGCTGAACGGGATTGGCAAGATCAGGGAATTCATCCTCAGAGGCGAAAAGTTCGATTTTGTAGCCATCTGGGACTTTGAGTGTTTTCAGCGCATCTTCTCCGTATTTGTAATCCAGGCTACCATTGGCTTGGGGATTGTAATTGGTTTTGACATCCGGTAGGCTTCGTGTATTGGCATCTGCGGCGACTAAATCCTTCACTTTACCAATTGAGGCTTCCCAAATAGCCGTATCCCGAATGGCAGTCATCTGACGGATTTTTTCCAACTCAAAAGGATAATTATCAGGACCAAAGGGATCGTATCGACGCCCAAAGACATGGACTCCGTTCGGGATTTTGTAGTCATTGGTCCACATCCAATTTTTTTCCATCACGGCCTGATGGATCAGTTCCCGATTTGCTTCGGCTTTGTGGTTTTCCTTTCCGAAAAGTTTGTCAGCCAATAAGACAGCCAATTTTGCATAGCCTCTCTCGTTTAGTTGTGAGCCATC
Organism: Algoriphagus sp.; assembly: GCF_030694375.1. GTDB lineage: Bacteria > Bacteroidota > Bacteroidia > Cytophagales > Cyclobacteriaceae > Algoriphagus. Next base: position 125,005 of record NZ_JAUXYL010000007.1, on the reverse strand, counting down.
TATGGTCAGGGGCGCTTCCGATTCCTTGTACCATTTCTGACTTGGGCTAAAGGCATCGACGAAAAGCAATTCATGCTTTGTCGCCACGTCTTTCATTGCCTCAGTATAAAGCTTCAGATTTTCGTTCTCTTTTTTTCCGTTAGGGACGTCCTTTATCGCTGAGATATCTTCAAAAGCAATGGGGGAAACCAAGGCGAGTTGAGGAGTTGTTTTGCCATTGTATTGTTGGGCTTTTGAATGAAGAATCCAGGCTTCCAATTCTGCTTTGAAATTCTCAAGTCCTTCTTTACCCTGAAAAGACTCATTAAAACCAAAAAATCCTATCACAATATCAGCTTGTAACCTGGTAAGCCATTGGTCGGGCTTTTCCAAAAATCCTTCACTTCCTGATTTGGTGGCATATTCTGTCTGAAAATCTTCGGCTCCTGGAAAAGCCCAAGGGTCATTTGTTCCTGATCGAGGCCTGAATCCCGGTGTGTCACCCGGGTCACTTAGATTCCGGATGAATAGTGTACTGTCAGGATATCGGAGGTGCATTTCGGTCTCGAAAAGCCCATAGTCCATCATCCGAGAGCCAAGGTTGTTTCCTAGCAGGGTGATTCGTGAATTTTTGCGGAGCTCGAGGGTTTTATCCTGGGAACAAGAGGAAAAAATCAGCAGAAAAATTAAAAAAAGAACGGAGGCTTGGGTGATTTTTGGGTTGATCATAGGTAGGATTGCATTTGGTGTTAAGTATAAGCAGAAAGACGGGGAATTTCAATAAGTATAAAGTATCCTAACACTTAAATAGTATAAATAAAGATCAAATTAATGTTGGTTCAAGTATTCTTATATCTATAATAAAGGCTGATACTATCCTGTGCTATCCTGCTTGTAGTGGATGTAATAGTACTGGTTATTTTTAGTTTTGGATTGTTTTTGGCTGAGGATTTTTTAGGGTAAGGTATCCTGTACTGTCCTGTATTAAAATGCTGATTTTTAGAGGTTTTTACATGATAGGGCAGGATAGGGGCTTTTATTTATATGCGGTTATTAGATGGAAATATTTTCTATTCAATAAAACCCACCTGTATGAATAACCATTATCTATCTAAGATGAAAATCCGGCTATTCGGATTTTTGTTGCTTATGTTTTGCATAAGCGTAACGAGTTTTGGGCAGACGCAGTCTGTCCGGGGAGTAATCTCATCTGTCGGTGAGCCTGTGCCAGGTGCTTTAGTAATCGTGAAGGGCACACAGCGAGGTACGGTCACTGATATTGATGGGAGTTTTTCCATTGAAGCGGCAGCAGGCGAGACATTGGTAATAAGCTTTGTAGGCTATACTTCCAAAGAAGTAGCTGTGGTCGGTGGCCAGACGGTTTACAATGTGTCCCTTGATCTTTCAACCTCTGATCTGTCGGAAGTAGTGGTGGTCGGCTACGGTAGTCAAATCAAAAAGGAGGTAACCGGAGCAATTCAATCTGTCAATGGAAAAGAATTGGCTGATTTACCGGTTTCTTCTTTGGCGCAAAAACTCCAAGGGCGACTTGCAGGTGTGCAGATCAATCAGACAACTGGCCGGCCTGGTCAGGGTATGAATGTTCGTATCAGGGGACAATTGTCCGTTTCAGGAGGAAGTGCGCCACTTTATGTAGTGGATGGTTTTCCGATCACAGGTGATATCAATGCCATCAACCCGGATGAAATAGAGGATATTTCAGTATTGAAAGATGCGGCTTCAACTTCCCTATATGGTTCCAGAGCTGCCAACGGTGTAGTATTGATCACTACCAAAAAAGGTAAAGTAGGTGTGACCAATGTCGATTTCAATGTGTTTACCGGTTTTCAACAAGTACCGGAAAGGGGTAGACTTGAAATGATGAATGCAGAAGAATTTGCTCAGTTTAAGAAAGAATACTACGAGGACGCAAAGCAACCTGTTCCTGAGGTGTTTCAAAATCCAGCCCAATATCGCGGTAAAACTAATGACTGGTATGGCGCAATGCTTGAAACCGCACCGATTACCAGCTACAATCTCACTGTAACCTCAAATAAAGAAAAAGTAAATACAGCAATTATAGCAGGAGTTTTTGATCAAAAAGGGGTCGTACGAAATACGGATTACCAGCGCTATTCCTTGAGAATGAACACGGATTATGCGGTATCTAATAAGGTAAATATCGGGGTGAATGTGGCGCCGAACTATGTCAAGGACAATACACCACGAACAGACGGTTCGCGCGGTACAGGTATCTTATTCAATGCCCTGCATACCTGGCCTGTAATGCCTATTTATGATGAAGCCGGAGAATTAACTTTTTTCAACCGATTCCCTGCCAATACCGGGAATATCTTCGCTTATCCAAACTGGTTGAGATCTGCTGATGAAATCACCAATGAGACGTTGGTAGTGAGTGTCTTGGCAAATACCTATGCGGAATGGAAGCCAATAAAAGGGTTGTCGGTAAAATCTACTTTTAATGCGGAAATCAGGAATTCGCGGTTTTTCTCTTTTAACCCTTCTACTGCCACTTCAGCGATCAACGTAGCAATTCCTACTGTAGCAGTTTCCGTTCGGGATGATATTGAAGACTTTTCTTGGTTGAATGAGAATATTGCCACCTATGACAAGAAAATCGGAGATCATTCCTTTCAGGTATTGGGGGGATTTGCCAATCAACAATTCAGAAGAGACCGGACCCGTGTGCAGGCCGATACCTATGCTGATGATCGTCTTCCTACCATCCAAGGTGCCTTGAATATCAACCGTGGCGGAACTATCAGTGGTGTGGAGGAATGGACTCTGACTTCCATATTTTCCAGATTGACTTATAATTTCAAAAGCAAATACCTCTTTACTGCCTCTGTCAGAGGAGATGGATCATCCCGATTTGGTGCGGATAATAGGTGGGGTATTTTCCCATCAACTTCCATCGGTTGGGTCTTGTCTGACGAAGGATTCTTAGCAGATAACCAAACGATTTCTTTCACCAAACTAAGAGCAAGTTACGGTATCACCGGTAATAATAACATCGGTAATTACACCTCTTATGCGCTGGTAAATAATACGATCAATGCTGCGTTTGGAAACACATTAGTACCCGGTGCAGGCATCACCTCACTTCAAAATAATAATTTGGGATGGGAGACTACCGCACAGTTCGACTTCGGATTGGACTTGGGCCTTTGGGATGACAGGGTATCCTTTGTGTATGATTTCTACACAAAAAATACCACCAACCTCCTCTATGCAGTTCAGATTCCTCAAGAATCAGGATTTACCAACTTCAATGACAACATCGGTGAGATTAAGTTTTGGGGACATGAATTTTCAATAAATGCGATTCCTGTCAATACCTCAAATTTCCGATGGAATATCAATGCGAATATATCCTTCAACAGGAATGAAGTGGTCGCTTTGGCAGATGGGATTGACAGAGTGTATGGGCAATTTCACATCACACAAGTAGGAAAGCCATTTGGCCAGTTTTACGGTCTAAATAAATTAGGAAATTATGCCAATGCTGAGGATTTGGCCAATTCCCCTAAGATCCCCGGAAGATCTACGGTGGGAAGTATCAAATTGCAGGATGTGAATGGTGATGGAGTGATCACTTTTGGTGGGGACAATGATGATCGGACAATCATCGGGAACCCATTCCCTGATTTTGTCTATGGCATTGTAAACAATTTCACATTTAAAAATTGGGATGCCAGCATCACAGCCTCCGGATCGGAAGGCAATGAGCTTTACATGAGACACCTTTTCTCTACGGCGAATCTCGATGGCGTATTTAATATGGTGAGAAGAGCAGGAGACAGATTCAGATCGCCTGAGAATCCCGGAGCTGGAATCTTTGGAACCACAGTAGGCGGAGGCAATGTCACCGGTATCGAGCGTGACTGGCCAAATAGCAACTTTGTATGGGATGCGTCCTATTTTACTATCCGAAATATTACTTTGGGCTATACTTTCAAAAAACTTCCAAAGTCAATGAATTCTGCCCGAGTATATGCATCAGGTCAGAATTTATGGGTTTTCACACCTTACTGGGGAGGATCCAATCCTGAGGTTAGTATGCAAGACAATGGACAGGGTGATGGTGGAAACCTAAGCCCTGGAATCGACCTGGCAGGATATCCCGTACCACGTACTATTACCTTCGGGGTAAATGTCAAATTTTAATCTGCTGATTCCAGACAGTTTAATCCACCTACAAACGACATGAAAATGAAAAAATATATCATAGGACTACTTGCAGCGAGTTTGTTTCTGACCAGCTGTGAAGACTTTCTTACCGTGGTACCGGAGACTCAGTTGAGTTCGGCCACTTTCTTCAAAAACCAAAATGATTTTGAGCAGGCGGTTAATGCGGCATACGCTCCGCTTCGGACCATCACCAATGATCGGACTTGGTTATTGTCAGAGATGCACTCCGACAATACCTATTATGTGCGAAATGTACTGTTTGGCGCGGTCGATAATCAGGAGGACTTAGCGGATTTCTCCGTGCCTGAGTCTAACGGAACCACTGCCAATGTGCACGTCCTGAACCAATGGAGACAGGATTACCTGATCATCGCAAGAGCCAATCAAATTCTGGCCTTAATTGATGGGGTGAATTTTGATGCCACAGCCAAGGGGAATATAAGAGGTCAGGCTTTGTTTTTAAGAGCATACGCTTACTTTGAGCTTGCCAGATACTTTGGAAGTGTTCCCTTACATTTGACTCCTGTGGCAGTTAGAGCAGAGGCGGCTCTTCCTCTATCGCCGGAGGCGGATATCTACAAGCAGATTGAAGCCGATCTGACAGCTGCGATTCCGCTTTTGCTTGACAAAGCAACCCAACAGCCAGGACGGGTGACATCCGGTGCTGCTCGAACCCTCCTAGCAAACGTGTATATCCATCAGAAGAAATGGGCTGAGGCAGAACAGGTATTAAATCCTGTGATCACCGGTGGTCAATACAGACTGATGGCTTCTTATGCTATGGCATTCTCTGATAATGCTGCAAATAAAAACAATGTAGAGTCGGTCTTCGAAGTCCAGTTTTTGGAAGGGGCTGCGGGTCTGCAGGGCAACTTTATTTATCAGTTTATGCCTAGACCAATCAGCGCCGCCGAACTTCGAGAAATCACCGGAACTAGCAATGCACAGCCCTTAGACGGCGAGGGGAATAACGTCCCTACTCCGGATATAATTGCTGCTTATGAAGCGGGGGATTTGCGTAGGGATATTTCTATAGGGTATGTGTTTTTGTCAGGAGCTTTTCAGGTGCCTAAAACCTTGCCTTACATCAAGAAGTTTGCAAAACCTCATGCGCAGCATAACAATCACGGCACCAACTGGCCAATTTTCCGCTATGCTGAAGTGCTGCTATTTATGGCAGAGGCGCTCAACGAGCAAGGAAAAACAGCTGCAGCGATTCCTCTGTTAAATCAAATACGTACTCGGGCAGGACTTGCTGCCACCACCGCTGCCAGTCAAGCAGATGTCCGAGAGGCCATTTTCAAGGAGCGAAGAGTAGAGCTAGCCTTCGAAAATAAACGCTGGTTTGATATTCAGCGTACAGGCCGCATCGAGGAAATTATCATTCCTCTCGGACAGCGAATTGTGGCCAATCCTCAGGCTTATTACTATCCTCCGATTGCCGGGGCTGTTCCAAGAAACAACGTCTTTACAAATCTTAAAAAGTTCTATGCATATCCTGCAGCTGAATCCGATTTGAGTCCTTATTTCTAAGTTGGTTTTCTTTAATTCAAATAGCCCGACAATCGGTAGGATTTTCAAAATCTGAAAGTTGTTGGGTTATTTTCTTCCCGGCAGGAGTAAGCAGGACAGTTAAATTCTTGACAGGAAGTAAATAGCTTTCACGAACGGCTTTTAGCCTGATTAAATTATTCTCAACTTGAACAATAAGAAATGCCCATGAGAAAATGTCTCACACAGGGGAATGATTATCCGGGGCATTCCATATGGCCTTTAAAAATCAATTATAATCATATGAAATTTTATCTCCCTGCAATCCAATAATCCCAATACTATATGTTCCATAGAAGCACGATTAAGAATCTTTTCCTTCTTTTTGGAGTCCTTGCAATTTCGGTTGCCTGCTCCAAAAAAGAAGAAACAGGCCGGCAGCTTACCGGTAACCCTAAAATTGACAAGCTTAAACTTCCTGACGGATTCGTGGCAGAGCATCTCTACAGTCCCGGTGATAATGAGCAGGGCAGTTGGGTGGCGATGACCTTTGATGATAAGGGTAGAATGATTACCTCCGATCAGTATGGGTATTTATATCGACTTGAGCTCCCTCCAATCGGCTCCGATTCCACAGTAAAACCCAAAGTCGAGAAACTGATCGTGGGAAATGTCTCCGAACCTCAGGTAGGAATGGGCTATGCACAGGGATTGCTATATGCATTCAACTCGCTTTATGTGATGGTAAATCACAACCCCAATGAGACCTTCAGCCAACCTACAGGATTATACCGGATCCAGGATTTGGACGGGGATGATCAGTATGAGACCATCACTCAGATTCGTGAATTGAAGGGGCAACAAGGCGAACATGGTCCCCACAGCATGCGCGTCACTCCGGATGGTAAATCAATTTACCTGATCGCAGGGAATCATGTCGATGTGCCTGAGATGAATTCTTACCGCCTGCCTAATGTTTGGCAGGAAGACAACCTTTTTCCCTTAATCAAAGACCCACGAGGTCATGCCAATAACCGAATGGCTCCGGGTGGATGGATCGCCAAAATTGATCCCGAAGGAAAAAATTGGGAATTGATCAGTGCAGGATTCAGAAATGCCTTCGATTTCGATTACAATGAGGTCGGTGATATTTTCGCCTATGATGCGGATATGGAATGGGATTTTGGAATGCCTTGGTATCGCCCAACACGGATAAATCATGCCACCAGCGGGTCGGAATTTGGTTGGAGAACAGGCAACTCCAAGTGGTCACCTGTCTATCCTGACAATCTCCCCGCAGTGATAAACCTTGGTCAAGGTTCACCTACCAATGCCATGTTCGGCTTCAAAGCCAACTTCCCAAGCAAATACAAAAAAGCATTGTATGCTTTTGACTGGAGTTTTGGAATCATCTATGCCATTCACCTTACTCCTAACGGAGCGACTTATGACGCTACGGCCGAGGAATTTATTTCCGGTTCTCCGCTTCCTCTTACTGATGGGACCATTGGCCCTGACGGGGCATTCTACTTTGCCACCGGAGGACGAAGATTGGACTCGGACCTTTATCGGGTGACGTACAAAGGGGAATTGGATACACATAAGCCTCTGACTGAAGCTGACCTGCCTCAGGAAGCCAAACTCAGAAGAGAATTGGAGCAATATCATCAGGCAGGGGCTCCTGCGGAAGGATTGGAAAAAGCTTGGGCTCAACTCGGACACAAAGACAGATATGTCCAATATGCTGCCAGAATCGTCCTTGAACACCAGTCTGTAGCAACCTGGAAAGCAAAAGCAATTGCAGAATCTGATCCCACAAAAAAGATCCATGCCATTCTCGCTTTGGCGCGTCACGCCACCGATGCTGATGCAGCGCCCATGTTGAACAGTCTGATGCAGGTGGATTTCAAGGGGCTTTCTGCCAAGGACAAGCAGGATATCCTGAGAACGATGGAAGTGATCCTTTATCGTTATGACAAAGGGGCTGCATCAGTGAAGCCTCAATTGATTTCCTACCTCGATCCAAATTTCCCTGCAAATGACAACATGCTTGATCGTTCGCTCAGCATTTTGATGGTGCATTTGGATGCCCCGAGTGCGGTGGAAAAAACATTGGCTTTGCTTAAATCTGCCAAAGACGACGAAAATTATCAAAAGACATTTACTGCCTCATCAGATTTGGTCTTCCGAAACCCACAATACGGATTGGACATCGCCAACATGCTTGCCAATGTGCCACCTGCACAGGCGACTTTCTATGCGACGGTATTGGGTGGAGCTGACAAAGGCTGGACGGCTGCGCAACGGGAGGAATATTTCAAATGGATAAACCATGCACTGACTGCCTATAAAGGTGGAAGGAGTTATGTCGGGTTTATAGATAGAGCAAGAAAGATGGCCCTTGCTAGCGTAGATAAGGCGGACTTTGAAAAATATGATGAAATGTCTGGTGGAAAACTCCTCACAGCCAGTGGAAATGACATCATCGAAACAGGGGTTCAACCTGAAGGTCCGGGTAGAAGGTGGACTGTTGAACTGGCAGAGCCTTTAGTCGCTGATCTTGTAGGACGTGACTTGGTCAAGGGAAAAGCGATGTATGCAGCTACACTTTGCTTGTCTTGCCACACGATGCAGGGTGAAGGAGGGGCTATTGGACCGGATTTGACACAGTTGGGTACAAGATTTTCTCCTAAAGATATCTTGGTAGCTACCATCAACCCAAGCGAAACTATCTCGGATCAATATCATGCGACTGTTCTTGAACTGAAAGCAGGAGGATCCATTGTAGGAAAACTGAATGACGAAGACGGGAAGAATTATTATATCTCGCAAAACCCATTCGCTCCAAATGATATCAAAACTGTTGCGAAAAACACGGTCGTGTTGAAAAAGAACGCGGAGGTCTCCATCATGATGCCTGGCTTAATCAATCGACTCAATGAGGAAGAATTGAAAGACTTGATGGCGTATTTGATCTCCGGTGGCAATGCTGACCATGCAGTTTACAAACAACCAACTGCACAAAGATGATTAGCTCAACCTCCAAAACCGTAAAAATATCGAGCTTTATTCTGGCGGCCATATTCACTGTGGGATGTATTTCTTCCAAAGTTGATCATGCGGAATTCGAGTCCATATTTGATGGGAAAACGCTCGATGGATGGGAATTTGATCCTGTCTACTGGAGTGTAAAAGATGGTTTGATGGTGGGTGAAATCACTCCTGAAACAGTTTTGAAAAGCAATACTTTCATCATATGGAAAGGCGGAGAGCTCGGAGATTTCGAGTTAAAAGTAGACTACTGGATTTCGGAAGCCGGTAATTCCGGCGTGCAATATCGAAGTGATCGATTTACCGAGGTCCCTTTTGCGCTTCGGGGGTATCAAGCGGATATAGATGGAGGCAATCGCTACACAGGGCAGAATTACGAAGAACGAAAGCGAACCACCCTAGCTTATCGGGGGCAAAAAACACGTATTACTTCGCAACCGGACAGTATAACTGAACCCCGTGGTTTTGTGGAGCGAAACGCCTGGAAAGGCCTGAACTTGGTCTCCGAACTTGGAAATCGGGACGAGCTTGGTGCTTTGATCAAAAAAGGTGACTGGAATACGATTCATATTGTAGCTAAAGGAAACGTGATGCAGCATTATGTCAATGGCACCCTAATGAGTGAAGTCACCGATGACGATGCAAAAAACAGGATGCTGAAAGGCTTGATGGGATTTCAGGTGCACGTAGGACCTCCAATGAAAGTGATGTTTAAGAACATTCTTTTGAAAAAGATGTAAGAATTTGAAACTACATAAGTTCAAAGGCGCGGAGAAATTCGCGCTTTTTTTTGGCAAAAGCCTGAGATTTTTACTGGGCAGACTTGATCCAAAAAGTATTTCTTTCCTTAATCCTTAACAGGATCAATTGATTAAAAATCCGGAGCCATAAAAAAGGGATGGCTATTTTCTCTTCCTTATAAAGAAATAATTAGGCGTAGAATAGTTGAAATACCAAAAAAGTGGGGATACAAAACAATTTATTGAGGTTGAAAATAAAGATTTGGAATTGTTTCTCGATGTATTGTGAATGTTTGGAGTAAAGTATACATTCAGCTTAAATATTAACCAAAAACACCTTATGAGAAAACTTTATTCTTTGCTGTCTTTTTCGGCTCTTATGGGCTTGGCAGCGTCTTGTTCCGACGTGATTGAGAATGACGTCAACAACACCAATGTGACTGAATTGATGATTCAGGAACAATATGTACCCGGTCAGCTTTTGATCAAGTACAGAACAGCAAGTCAAGGCTCTAGACTTTCTTCAGATGTCCTAGCCATGATTCAGGGGACTATTGTGGAGGGGATTAGTACCGGTGCAATGGAAATGGCGAATGCCAGAAAAGGTGTCAAAACCGGGGATTTGATTCTGGTGGATTCCAAATTGGGGACTGAAGCGGCAATCGAAAAGCTGAGAAATATGCCCGAAATTGAGTATGCCGAGCCAAACTGGATTTACCAGCATTTTGCCACTTCCAATGACACCTACTATACCAATGGATCACTTTGGGGCATGTATGGATCAAGCACTACTCCTGCAAATCAATTTGGCAGTGGAGCGGGTACAGCTTGGGCCGCTGGAAAAACTGGTAGTAATACCGTTTATATCGGTATTATCGATGAGGGTTATATGTATACCCATGAAGATCTAGCCGCTAATGCGGGTACAAATCCTGGAGAAATTCCGGGAAATGGGATTGACGATGACGGAAATGGCTTAATAGATGACGTATACGGCTGGGATTTCGATGGCAACAACAACACGGTATTTGACGGTGTGGGTGATGATCATGGTACACACGTGGCGGGTACCATCGGTGCTGTTGGAGGAAATGGCAAAGGTGTGGCAGGTGTTGTATGGAATGTGAAAATGATGAATGCAAAGTTCTTGGGTTCCAGAGGTGGTACTTCAGCTAACGCCATCAAATCAGTGGATTACTTCACCGATCTCAAGACGAGACATGGGATTAATATCGTAGCGACCAACAACAGCTGGGGAGGAGGAGGATATTCTCAGGCATTGTTTGATGCAATCGAACGTGCCAATGCAGCCGGAATTCTCTTTATCGCTGCGGCTGGAAACAGCACTAACAACAACGATACTTCACCTTCTTATCCTGCATCTTACACAAATGCCAATATCATAGCTGTAGCATCTATTACTAACACAGGAGCAATTTCCAGTTTTTCAAACTTTGGCGCTACTTCGGTAGACATTGGTGCTCCGGGTAGTGGGATTTGGTCTACTGTACCGGTTGCTTCAGGAAAGGGCAAAAATGCCACAATTGCATCAGGATATGCCAGTTATAATGGGACCTCAATGGCCACTCCTCATGTAGCGGGTGCCGCAGCTTTGTATGCATCCCATAATCCGGGAGCCACTGCTACTCAAATCAAAGCCGCAATACTCAATGCAGGTACACCAACCAGCTCATTAGCTGGAAAAACTCTAACCGGTGCAAGATTGAATGTGTCAGGCTTCTAATTAATTCTTATCCAATAAAAAGTAGTTAAAAGCCCCAATTGGGGCTTTTTTTTTAAATCCTTTTCCTTTGCAGGTCTGATGGATTGGAGCTTATGAGAAAGATAATACCGAAAGACCCTCGAAGCTTTGATGGATTTTTAGTACTAATTCAGTTCATTTTTTGACTGACGGCAAAATTCGCTTTCCCATTTTACCTATCTTAATGCTATACTTTTCCGGGCTACCCACATACAGCAGGATAGTCTCGGGAAGCCTTTTTTATAGGTTTAATTCTAGTCCATCAAACCCAAAATGAACCTCGGAAATCCCAGTAACTGGAAAGATAAACTCTCCAATTCTCACCAAATCGGCGGCATCGAAACCTCGGTCGTCGACAACGGAGCCGGTCGTGGAGTACGAATCGCCTGGATAAATACCGGCACCGGGCTTCGGTACAAACTGGTGCTGGATCGAGGAATGGATATTCTGGATGCCTTTTTCAATGAATATAGTCTTGCTTGGATTTCCCATGCCGGGCTGACTGCTCCACAGCCCTTTTCCAATCAGGGAATTGACTGGCTTCGCACCTTTGGAGGAGGCTTGTTGACTACTTGCGGGCTTTCCAATGCAGGTCCGCCAAATACCGATGAAAGTGGTAGCAGAGGACTTCATGGCAACTATTCGAATTCTCCGGCCGAGCTCGTCTCCATCAAGCAACCGGACATTTTCTCAGAAGATTTGAGCTTTGAGATTGTGGCCAAAGTCAGGGAAACGACCACGTTTGGTCCGAGTTTGGAAATGCTTCGCACGATTTCAGGAAAGGTCGGTTCGGCCAAAATTCGTATTAAAGATCAGGTGACCAACCGTGGAAATGCTCCGGCACCCCACATGTTGCTTTATCACATCAATTGCGGTTGGCCATTAATCGATGATGGCACGCGGATCGTTTGGCAGGGAGAAAAAAAACATAAAGCCACAGACATAAATAATACTGATTTCAACCGGAGATATGAATTTACCCAATGCGCTCCACCAATGGATGCTCATACAGGATTCGGAGAAGATGTAGCATTTATCAATCCAACCGCAGATGATGAAAATCAAGTCATTTGTGGCTATGCGAATGACAACTTGGAATTGGCCCTTAAAATTTCCTTTTCAAAAACCCAAATGCCTTGGCTGATCAACTGGCAGCATTGGGGCAAAAATGAGTATGTAACAGCATTGGAACCTGCGACACATCCACCAATCGGCCAAGCTGCAGCAAGAGAGAATGGAACTTTGATTTTACTTGATCCCGGAGCTAGCAAAACGTATGACTTGGAGTTGGAGGTGCTGACCGGAGAAAAAGCGAGAGGATTTAAGGTTTGAGATTTGAAATTTGAAATTTGGGCATTAACGATTACAGACTTAAAAAAAATACCATTTATGAATTACCACGTCAACCTTGAACAATAAGCCATTTAATCAGAATTTATTTCGGATAAAAATTGAATTTAAAAAAGTAAAGGACCGGGAAAACTAATTTTTCAATTTTGAAATCTTTCAATTTTCCAATCCTAATCCTCAACAACCAATAACTATTCTCAAGCTTCAAAATATCGAATATTGAATTTCGAATAATGAACAGTCAATAACTCAATAACCTAATAACCAATAAAATGAGCCTAGCAAAAAAAGCCCTTGAACAAGGCGAAGGAATACTGAGATTAACCCCAACTTGGGTGCCGCGGTCCTTTTGCGTACCCGGTCGAAGAATCAAACTTCATCCCGACGATTATTATTCCTTTGGAGGAATGCGCGGAGGGATTGATGAACGTTGGTTTGCTTCGACCACACCCGCCGAAAACGGACCACTGACTTCCAAAAATGAGGGTTTGAGCCATATTGCTTTTGAAGAAGGAGGTAAGACGGAGCTTTTTCTCCTGAAAGATGCCATTGATGAATTGGGTGCGCAGATCGTTGGTTCCAGACTTTGGGGTCAGTATAAATCCTGGCCGATGTATTCCAAGTTTTTTGACAATATGGGACCGCTTCCCCATCACATTCACCCCTCGGATGAATTTGGAAAGCTGACCAATCAAAACGGAAAACCTGAAGCCTATTATTTCCCTCCTCAGGTGAATAATCATGGTGGAGATTTTCCCTATACTTTCTTCGGAATTGCGCCGGGAACGAGCAAAGAGACGATTCTGCAGTGCTTGAAAGATTTCAAAAAAGGCGACAACAAGATCACGAATTATTCTCAGGCTTTCCGTCTTCAGCCGGGTACAGGTTGGGATGTGCCTCCGGGAATGCTCCATGCTCCGGGCAGCTTGTGTACCTACGAGCCACAGAAAGCCTCTGACATTTTCGCCATGTATCAGTCCTTGGTGAATGAGGCAATTATTCCGGAGGAATTGCTTTGGAATGCGATTCCAAAAGACCGATGGGGAGACTATGAATTGCTGGTGGAAATGATTGACTGGGATCTCAATGTGAATCCTAACTTGATGGACAATCACTACATGGAGCCAAGGCCTGTTCACCATCTAAGCGAAATGCGGGCAGCCGGATATCAGGAAAACTGGATTTGCTACCGATCACATGATTACAGTGCCAAAGAGCTGACTGTCCTTCCTGGACAGACTGTTGTAATCAAAGATGCAGCAGCTTATGGATTTATCATGATGCAGGGCTATGGAAAAATGGGCGTTTGGGATATTGAAACTCCAGCCTTGATCCGCTTTGGTCAATTGACTCATGATGAGTATTTTGTAACAGAGAAAGCTGCGCAGGCCGGAGTGAAGATTACCAATCACTCCAAAACAGACCCTATCGTGATGCTGAAGCACTTCGGGCCAAGAAATCCTGATTTGGTGGTTGTGAAGTGAGATATAAGATATAAGACATTAGACACAAGAAGCTAGGCAAAAGACACAAGATTGGAAGTATAAAAGATGAAGTCAGAAAGCTGAAAATTGGGAACGTAATGAATCAGTCTAAAATTTCTCCGGTCTTCCCTCCCGTTCCATCGGTCATCCGACATCGGACATCGGTCTTTTAACCAATAACCAATAACCAATAACTAAATAACAATAATCCAAACATAACCATGAACAATTTCCCTAAACTCCACAACGCCACTTGGCCGGGACTCGTGGGCAAAGGCCCGGACTCCGAACCTGTCATTCCTTTTGATACACTTCTGTCCATGACAGCCGCAGCAGAAGTCAAGGGAGTGAAATTTGATGGAATCGATGTGGGCTTGCTCGAACCGCATTTTGATCTCAACAATCCTGATGAAGCTAAAAAGCTGGCAGACAAAGTTTCCAAATACGGACTGAATGTTGGTTCGCTCGTCGCTCCAATCTGGGCAGGTTCAGCCATGGGCACCGCCGATCAGCGCAAAACATTTGTGGAAATGGTCCGGAAATCCTGTGAGTTTGGCCAAAAGCTGAAAGATCTTGGGGTGAGGCATTATGGAGTGGTGCGGATTGATTCTGCAGCTGGAGTTACGGATTGGGCAAAAGATCCTGTGGGAAACACCAAGCAGATTGCTGAGACTTTCCGTGAAGCCTGTGATGTTGCTGCAGGTTTTGGAGAAAAATTAGCAGCCGAAGGCGAAATCTGCTGGGGAGCCATGCACAGCTGGAAACATATGGTGGCGTTGCTCGAAATGGTAGATCGTCCAAACATGGGTTTCCAGGCAGACATGTCCCACACATTTCTCTACACGATGGGCTATAATGCTCCTGAAAACAGAATCTTGCCTGCCGATGCAGACCTCAAGGATCGTGAAACGATTAAGGCTGCATTGAAAACAGTAACTGATGCGCTGCGTCCTTGGACCATCGACTTCCACGTCGCTCAAAACGATGGGTCAGTTTTCGGTTCGGGTTCGCATGACAAAACCGGACGTCACTGTCAAGCTACCGATCCAAACGGTCTGTTGGATATTGCTCATGATGCAGGCTATTGGCTAAGAGATGAAAATGGACAGTTGACCAAAGCTTTCCAGCATATCTGCTGGGATGGATGCATGTTCCCAAATGCAGTGATGGAAAATCAGCAAACCTGGAATGATATCCTGGCTGCGATGGTGAAGGTGCGAGACGCACACGGTTGGAAAGGGTGATTTATGAAGTACGAAATACGGGCTTCAAGCTAATGTTGATGTTAGTTTTGAAAGTTGACGTTTGAGGAACTATAACTTTGCAACCTTCCAACTTTACCACTTTCCAACTCAATTTTCCAATATTCCAATCTTAAAATTTTCCAATCATGTCAAATAAAAAACAAATAAGAATCGGATTGATCGGCACGGGGCTGATGGGCCGAATACATACCAATGGTTACAAGCGTTTAGCTGACTTTTTTCCCGAATACGAATACGTCCCTGTACTTCAGGCTTGCTGTTCCAGAAAAGCAGAACGTGCACAGGCATTTGCGGATCAGTGGGGCTATAAATCCATCGAAACGGACTGGAGAAAAGTAATTGAGCGTGACGATATCGACGCGGTGGACATCTGTACTCCAAATGATTCCCATGCAGAAATCGCAATTGCAGCAGCGAAAGCTGGAAAGATGATCCTTTGCGAAAAGCCCTTGGCGAGAACAGTGGCTGAGGCTGAAGAAATGGTCAAAGCAGTGGAAGCCTCCGGAGTGAAAAATACGGTGTGGTACAATTACCGTCGTGTTCCCGCTGTGACTCTGGCCAAAAATATCGTTGCCTCAGGGAAACTCGGTAAGATTTTTCATTACCGAGCCAATTTCCTGCAGGACTGGACGATCAATCCCGAATTACCTCAAGGTGGTGACGGGCTCTGGAGATTGGATGTGGATGCCGCAGGTTCCGGCGTGACAGGAGACCTCTTGGCGCATTGCATCGATACGGCGATGTGGTTGAATGGAGGCATTACCGATGTCTCAGCGGTGACGGAGACCTTTGTCAAGGAGCGCGTTCATGTGGGTTCCGGAGAAAAGAAAAAAGTGGGAATAGACGATGCCTGTATTTTCCATTGCCACTTTTCCAATGGTTCCTTGGGACTGTTTGAGGCGACTCGCTATGCCCGTGGACACAAGGCACTATATACGTTTGAGATCAATGGGGAGCATGCTTCGATCCGATGGGATTTGCATGATTTGACCCGTTTGGAATATTTTGACCATGGCGATGAGGGGAAAGTACGGGGATGGAGATCCATCCACGTGACAGACGGGGATCATCCTTACATGAACAGATGGTGGATTCCCGGCACCTCCATCGGATACGAGCATTCCTTTATCCACCAAGTGTCCGATTTCTTCCTGAGTTTGCAGACGGGCGAACCCTGCCATCCGACTTTCCGGGATGCCTTTGAAACTCAGAAAGTCTGCGAAGCCGTCATCGAATCTGCCAATTCCAGATCTTGGAAAGACACGGGAGTGGAGTGGGTGGAGAAAGTTTAAAAATCATAAGTATAAAGTCTGAAGTCTAAAAAGTCCAAGTCGAAAGGCTTGGATTTTTTTTATACCTGATTTCATTCCACTTGAAACTAAAAATATGCAGTTAGTTTTTTATCTAAATATTCTTTCAATTTTTTCTTGGATAATAAGAAATTAAATAATTCTTTAGGAGCGTTAAACTTTTAATATTATGATATATAAACCAAACCAAACCAAACCAAACCAAACCAAACCAAACCAAACCAAACCAAACCAAAATTTAGGTTAGTTGGAATTTTAATTGCAGTCTTTATTGGACTGCTAGCGTCTTCCTGTATCGAGGAGGAAATTGAGCAAGTTTCTGAGTTGGAAAACTCAGATATAGTGGCAGCAAAATCTTGGTATGATGCTTTCGAGAATCAAAGTCAAGGGCAAGAAAATGCAAGAAAGGTAAAGAACGGAAAAGGAAAGCCCGACTGGTCAAAATCCAAGGTGTACCATCAGTCGGATGGAAAGAAGGTCATCGAAGTTCAGTTTGATTATGAGGAAATTGCCATTCCAGAGCAT
Source organism: Algoriphagus sp. (assembly GCF_030694375.1). Classification (GTDB taxonomy): domain Bacteria; phylum Bacteroidota; class Bacteroidia; order Cytophagales; family Cyclobacteriaceae; genus Algoriphagus. Next base: position 107,836 of record NZ_JAUXYL010000007.1, on the reverse strand, counting down.
TTGAAAACTGCTAAGCTGGAAAAAGCATCAGTACTCCAAACCTTGATCCTATTTCCAAAGCCTGACGGAAGTTATTTACCTTATTTTTTGAATATTTATCCAGACAGCCCGGATAAGAAATTCAAAATGAAAGATTTTATCGATGGTGGTTACCAAAAAATTCCATCAGATTTCTCAGGAGTGTATCGATTTTACAGATGGAATGGTAATTTCATCAGCGGATGGCGAATAAAGGATGGAGTGAAAACTCACCGGATCAAGGAAAAAGAAAATATTGGAAAGAATAAAAATTCGAGAATATCTAGTGGTACTCTTGTATGCTATCAGTTGGTGACAACGTGGTATAAATCTACCTGTTGGGAAGGTTTTGGGTGTACTACTCCAGTAGAAGATGGTACCGACATAACAGGATATGAATGTGAACTAGTAATTGCTCCTCCGTCTCCGGGTGATACTGGAGGTGGTGGAGGAGGGGGAGATCCCACACCACCACCTACTGAAGAATGTGAAGTTCCGGAAGGTAACCTAGTAGGAGTTACAGTGGATTGTGATGAGGAAGAAATCAATCCAGAAGAGATTATTTCCTATATCGAAAATCAACTTGGAATAAGACTAAATCAATGTGAGAGAAATTTAATCTTATCAGATATTACTTATGCTTCACAAGCAATAAGTGTATATTTGAATAGTAAAACAGCTGAAGAAATGGTGTTTCAAATTTTCGGGGGTAATGGTTGGAATGATTGTTCTGATGCATTTAGACATGCTTATTGGAATGCCTTGATGACGAAATCAAATGGGGTATTAAGTGCAACACTTTTTGGCACAGCTCATGAATGTGTAAGTGGACAACCAAATCTGGAAAATAATATGGATTTACATAATAATTCGATTGGTAGAGATGTTGCAATGAATAACATAAACATGAATAACACTGAACTTGCAAATCAAATAATGGCATCTCTTTTAAATGGGGATTTGAAAATAATAAGTAATCTTCATGAGAGTGGTAGGGTTACTTTGAATTCTACACTTATAAGTTCTTCATCATGTCAAAATTAAGTGTTTTACTAGTACTCATAGTATTGTTTTTGTCGTCTTGTCTTCGGAGTACTAATGAAAAATGTAAATCGATAGCTATTTCAGAGGTTTACTTTCAAGATTCGATTGCAAGTGGTTTATCGGAAAATGATGGGATTTACTCCGTTTGGATTAAGTTAAACGGCGATGTTGAGAATGATATTCGAATCAATGAGTTTACCTTTCTTGCTGGTTCGGTGGATACATTGATTTCAAATCGAGATCAATACGGTACGACATTTTTCTATGAAGTTGAAAATGAATCTGGAGGAAAAGTTGATTTGGATATTTGTGTTGGTTTTGCATATAGTCCAAGATAAAATAAAATATCTAATCTTAAATAATGAAGGGTCCAGACCAAAAGGTTTGGATCCTTTCTATTTTATAAAGTAAATCCGCAAATGAAGAAGCTTGAATCCCTGAATTCTTTCCCTTAATTTAACCTGATCCAAAAAAACTTATACACCATGAGCAAAATGTATTACTTATTTATCGCAGCAGCAACTGCTCTTTTCTCCTGCCAATCATCCACTCAAACCGAAACTATACAGTCTGACTCAACTGAGGTGGCGTTAGAAGAAGGAGTTCAACTGATTCCAATCCAAACTCCCAAAGGAGAATTTAAAGTTTGGACCAAAAGAGTGGGAGATAATCCGACCATGAAAGTCCTCCTGCTTCATGGTGGACCGGGGATGACACACGAGCAATACGCAAATTTCAAGGATCATTTACCTCAGGAAGACATTGAGTTTATCTGGTATGACCAATTGGGTTCGGCAAACTCGGATCAACCCGATGATTCTACCTTGTGGACAATTGAGCGATTTGTAGATGAAGTCGAGCAGGTGAGAATTGCCTTGGGTCTGAACAAGGACAACTTCTACCTCTATGGTCAATCTTGGGGTGGTATGTTGGGGATGGAATATGCTTTTAAGCACCAAGACAAACTAAAAGGACTAATCATTTCCAATATGATGGCAAGTTTGGATGACTATGAGAAATATGCCAAGGAAGTCCTCGGACCGCAGATGCCTCCGGCTGTTTTTGCCGAACTGATGGAAATCGAAAAGAACAATGACTTCGAAAATCCCCGCTACATGGAATTACTGGGAGCCCATCATTACCCGCAGCATGTACTTCGGATGCCTCCAAACGAATGGCCGGAAGAAATCAACCGAATGATGGGACAGGTGAACCCGAATGTATATGTCTATATGCAGGGATACAGCGAGTTTGGCATCACTCCGGGAGCAAGTCTTGAAGGTTGGGATGTGAAGGATCAATTGAAAAATATCACCGTTCCTACTTTGGTTATCGGTGGTACCCATGATACGATGGATCCCAAACACATGGAATGGATGTCCAAAGAAGTGAAAAATGGTCGCTTTCTGCTTTGCCCGAATGGCAGTCACTTAAGTCAATACGATGATCCGGAGCATTTTTTTCCGGGATTGATTCAGTTTATCAAGGATGTGGACTCGGGAAGTTTTTGAGCTGGTGAATTGGGAGTCAACAGAGCTTAACGAAATCTCCTTAAAGAAACTTTCAATAAATTCTTTCTACTACTCCAATACAATTCTCCTTAGTTGAGTGGATTATTCCACACTGTGTGGAATCTCGTTTTGCACTTGTGGTTGAATTGGCTTTCGAAACCTTAAATTTTAATTGACAAGAAAAGAACTTCAATTTCATTTGACAGAATATAAGGTGAGACAGGCTGATTATACCGTATTAAATTTTGATTATCCCTGTTTCTATATCTTAGTTTGGTAGATAATTTTGTTTTGCGTGATTTGGATGATTTTCTCAATTAGCAGTTTATTTTTTAATTGGACTATGGATTGACTTTTGGACCAAGTGTTAGGATTAAAAAGGTAGATGCTATCGCTTTATTTTTCTCATAAATTATTTTCAAATCAAACGTCTTACTCATGAGCTCAATTCACGAAAATCAGGAAGAAAACCCCATACATGATCTGACAGGCACTGAGGCTGTTAAGAAACTTCGCTCACTCATCGACAAATCAGGTTCTTGCTTTTTTGTAACCCAGGCAAATCTTAACGGTTCGCACAAATCAAGACCCATGGCTGTTCAAAAAACTGACGATGCGGGGAATGTTTGGTTTCTCAGCGCCAAAGACAGTGTGAAAAATATGGAGTTGGAGCAAAATAAAAATGTGACGCTCTATTTTCAAGGCTCCTCCTACTCTGATTTCTTGGAACTGAATGGGCATGCGGAAGTCAGCTACGATAAGGAAAGAATCAAAGAACTTTGGGATCCTACCATCAAGACATGGTTTACCGAAGGCGTGGACGATCCCAGGATTTCAGTGATCAAGTTTATCCCGAAATCAGGCTATTATTGGGACAACAAACACGGAAATGCGATTGCAGGATTTAAAATTCTCTTGAGTATGATTTCCGGTAAAACCATGGATGATTCAGTTGAAGGAGATTTAACCCTCTAAGCTGATAATTCCTATATTAAAAGTGTATCGCTCGCAGTGATACACTTTTTTTGTGTTTTTTGAGTTCAGCCAAATAAGAGCCATTTTTTATAAAAAATACATCCTCTTATTCACTCCTTGTCAGATTGACGGATCAGATCTACTTTCATTTGAAAAAGTGTTGTCATTTACATTTATTCCAATGAAAAAGTGTTTTGATCCACATTTATTTATTGGAAAAAATGTATCCATCCAAATTCTATATCACCTGAAAAACGGCCACAAAGTGCGCGATCGTTCCTAAAAGAACGAATAAATGCCAAATGGCATGAAAGTAAAGTTTATTGCTTTGGATGTAAAAGTAAACTCCTATCGTGTAAGCCATGCCGCCCACGCCTATCCAGACCAGGGTCTCAAGAGAGATCCTTTCTACGATATCCTGAAAGAAAAACACGGCTAGCCAACCCATTGTCAAATAAATGATGATCGAAAGGATTTTAAATCGTCCCGTGTAGAATAGTTTGAAAAAGGTCCCAACTAATACAGAAGCCCAAAGAATGGAAAGGAAGATTATAGCTTTGTCCTGCTTGAGGACAGCCAATACCATCGGCGTGTACGAACCCGCAATCAGGAAATAGATTGCAATATGATCTAGAACCTGAAGTTTGCTTTTCCAACTTGGGTTTTTCGCAGCGTGATAAAACGTGGAAAAAGTGTAAACCATCAAGATTCCAATACTGAAAGCGATTCCTCCAATCCATGCTTTCGCCTCTCCATTTTCCAATACTTTTTGAATCAAAAATGGAATAGCTATTAGACCAAGCAAAAGACCAAAGCCATGTGAAGCTGCGTTCGCTAGTTCTTCTTTTGGAGTTTGGGGACGCTTGGGCATTGACTTAGCTTTTGGTCGAATCTAAGAAAATTTGAGAATGAAATTTCTTAGCTAAATTAGATTCTTCAGCTCATATCCTGAAAAATATCCCTTTGCGATACAGGAAATAGCACAAACCCCAAAGTGCAGTAAGAGTAAACAATGATGTGATCAACGCCAAACCATGTTCTCCCAGTCCTGTCCAGCTAAGAAATCCTGTACTGAAAATTCCGATTGTTTTGAATAGCCATCTTCCCAAAATCTCTGCGAAGAGGTAAATGAAAATGGAATTCATCCCCACAATCAAAAAAGGGAAAACCCAACCCTTTTGTTTTTTGATATCGACCAACCAATAGAAAAAAGCCAATGCCAGCAATGCCCAGCCTCCGGAGGCAAACACAAATGCCGTGGTGCTGATTCGCTTTACAATCGGTGTGATTCCCGCCAAATCAAGTCCAAATCCGATCACCAATCCTACTAATCCTGCAATTATAAAGGTTTTGACTTTCTCGGAATCCGGTTTTTTAGAAAGCAGTAAATTTCCGCAGATCGCTCCCCAAATAGTATGCGCCGCGGTAGGGATAGCATTGATGGCAACCCAACCTCCATTATTGATTTTTCCCATCAGGATCTGATCGGTAAAATTGCCAAAGTTGGTTCCATGCTCGAAAGGTACTTCTGGATTATATACCCGATAGAGAATTTCTGTCAGAGCCAAAAGTCCAAGAGATACGCCTAGTTGCACTTTCCAACCTTTTGTCAAAAGGAAGTAGGTTACTAAAATGGTGAATGATAGTTGTGTTAGGACATTCCAAAGTTCAAACACTAGTTTGCCTGAATAGATGCAATGCAGGCCGGTGCCGAAAAGAAAAAGTAGAAGACATCTCTTCAAAATGTGAAGTGTCACCTGACTCCTATTTTCAGAAATGGCTAATCTTTTATTGAGTGAAAAAGGCATCGCCACACCCACAATAAACATGAAGAATGGCTGAATCAAGTCCCAAAACATCAATCCATTCCACTTGTGATGTGTGAATTGAATGAAAAAACCATGGAGGGCATCTCCTTCAGGGAAAATCTCCAGCAAGGTATCATAGACCAAAGCAGCCTCGGCTACCAATAGAAACATGGTCAATCCACGGTACACATCCAGGGATACCAACCTGTTGGTTGGATTGGGTGCAATTGAGTTCATAGGTTGGGGTTTTGGGTCTTTCTAAAATATAAAATCCCTGTCTGAATGCTTGAAAAAATATGATGAAGGGGTGAAAAAGCGAGGTAATCAAACAGAGCCTGTCTTCCTCAGGAAGGCCTGCTTGAGGCGACTGTTTCCAATAAAATTCAAATTATACTTAAAAAAAAGTCCGATCATTTTCTGATTTGGCCTTTACCCGATCTTTATCCCGTATTTTCCCAACAATCCCGGTATTCCCTCCAAATCAAACCGTGCACTTTTGATTCTATTGATCTCAGGATCAATCCGGTAATTTTCAGCTTCACGAAAGTCAGCTTTCTCCAAATTCGTCTGATCAAAGACGGCCCCGCTGAGTTCCGAACCCAGAAAACTTGCCCCACTTAAATCCGCCTGCGAAAAATCCACCTCCAATAATCTGGAGTTTTGGAAAATGGATTTCTTAAGCTTCAGATTGAAAAAATTACAATAGTCTAATTGGCATTTTTGGAAATTAAACTCCAGCAGAAAAGGATTGGATGAATTGAAATGTACGCCCAGGATTTTGCAGGTATCAAACGTCACGTTTTGAAACGTTACGCCGGAGACTTTTGCATTGCTCAAGTCACAGGTTTTGAAAATGCATTTTTCAAAACTTGATCCATCAAAATTTAGATTGTTGAAATTGCAATCCACAAATACACAGGAATCATATTCCCCTTTTTCAAAATCAGAGGATTGGATTTTTTGAAACGTTCGTTCGGAATGGTAGGTCATTTTGGATTCAACAGATATTTTATCTGTACGATGTTTTAGGTTTCATTAGCGCCTGTCCCGAAAAATGTCTGAGTGTGACTGTATGAACAGGAAATCAGGCCGTTCGGAGCCTGATTTCACTGTATTAGTTTTAGTCGTAATATAATCGCGATTGCATCATTTAATTCATCTGTCGAAGATCAACGGGTGAATCTCAAATTTGAAATCTCGAATCTCAAATCTATTTCTCCATCACCATTGGCCCCGGCTGGGCTAGGTCGTGAATTTGCTTCAAGTCCACGACATACACACTTCGTCCGTGTGAACCCACGATCAGGTGGTTTTCACGCTCCTGAATCACCATGTCATAAATTGCCACATTAGGGATTTCTCCCTGGAAAAGATTCCAGTTGTTTCCTTCGTCCATGCTCACATACAAACCGTGGTCGGTACCCAAATACAGGATGTTTGGCATTTTGGGATCTTCGATGATGATATTCGTCGACTCCTCAGGCAGATTTGCTTTAATGGACTTCCAGGTTTTGCCGTAGTCTTCGCTTTTGTACACGTAGGTGTTGAATTCATCGTAGCGGTAGCCATTGAGTGTGATGTAGACTCTTCCTTCTTTGTATCGGGAAGGAGAAATACTGCTTACCCAACGATCCTGAGGAAGGCCTGCATTTAGACTGGTCCAGTTGCCGCCGTTGTTTCGGGTGACCCAGACATTGCCATCATCCGATCCTGCATACAAGGTTCCAAATTCCAATGGAGATTCCTCCACAACCGTCAATGAGGCAAAAGGTACATTTCCGCTCTTTTTATTTTTGGTCAAGTCCGGCGAGATGGTTGTCCAGGTATTTCCCTGGTCAAGGGATTGATATACATACTGCGAACCCATGTACACGATGTCCTGATTGTGGTAGCTGAGCTCGGCAGGAGTTCTCCAATTCCAGCGGTTGGGTGCGTTTCCGATGTCATGACCCGGAGTGATTCGCTTTCTCTCGCCAGTCTTTTTGTTGATTCTGGCGTAGTTTCCAAACTGTGATCCGGTGTAGACGATGTCGTTATTTCGGGTATCCACTGCCACGACCATTCCGTCTCCACCGAAAAGTGGTTCCCAGAGATCTTCCGGCTTATTGGTGGACTTGCCAAACCATACGCCATTGTCCTGCATTCCTCCATAGATATGGTAAGGCGTGGCCTGATCTACCATTACGGAGTAAAACTGTGATATCGGCATTTGGGTATTCATGTGATCCCAACGTGCTCCTCCACCATAACTTCGATACAATCCGCCGTCATTTCCAAGTAGAATATGCTTGCTGTCTTGGGGATTGATCCACATCGCCTGATGGTCGGAGTGAGGTCTACCTATAGAATCTGTTCTGGAGAAATTCTTTCCCCCATCTCTGGAAACCAAAAGCGGTACACCCAAGACAAAAACTTCATTTTCATCTGATGTACTTACCCTAATTTCCCCGAAATAGTACCCGTAAGAATTATACAATTGGCTGATGTCAGATTCAGATACTTTCTTCCAGGATTTTCCGGTATCCTCTGATCGATAGACTTCTGCACCTTTGATCGGCTGGCCAAACATCGCGGCATTTGCATCTACAGCACCACCATTGTAATTGGCGATTTGGGCGGGGGTGATTTTTCCGGTTTTTAGCAGACGCTTGATTTCTGCCGGGGTGTATTTGGAGGAAAATTGACTTCTTCGGGTCAGGGACTCCAGTTTTTTGTCATCCAAAGCCAAGGCTTGATCCAAAGTCATATCCTTGAAGTCATCCAGTTTCAAAGGATTTTCTTCCTGCTGCTGATTTCCCCGCTGACGAGGTGGGTCGGCCGGTTTTTCAGATTTGCCCTGATTGTCCAGTAACGCATAAGCTACGTTTGGATTGGAAAGGCTGAAGTCGAAACCTATTCGTCCGACAAATTCATCCTGTGGAAAGCCATCTACCGCTTTTTTCCAAGTATTTCCTCCATCCTCAGATCTCCAGATCGCAGAACCTTTTCCATTGCCTACAAAGTCATGCGCCTGACGGAATCGCTCCCAACTCGCAGCAAGCAGTAAGTCCGGGTTAGTCGGGTGAATCTGAATGTCGATGATACCCGTGTTGTCGTCGATGTAAAGTGTTTTTTTCCAAGTCTTGCCTCCGTCTGTGGTTTTGTAGAGGCCTCTTTCCTTGTTTTTGGAATAGAGTCCACCCATGGATCCAACCCAAACAATATCTGGATTGGTGGGGTGAATGAGGATCTGTCCGATGTGCTGGGAGTGGACAAGTCCGATGTGTTCCCAGGTTTTACCGCCGTCGGTGGATTTGTGGATACCGTTGCCGGCGTAGGTAGATCGGCTGGAGTTGTCTTCGCCGGTTCCAACCCAAAGTATATTGTTGTCTGAAGGAGCAAGTGCCATGGCACCGATGCCCAAAGCACCCTGATGGTCAAAAATCGGGTTGAACGACTGTCCATTGTCTTCCGTTTTCCAGACTCCTCCAGAAGCCGCTGCGACATAAAACGTGTTGCGGTCATTGGCCACTTCGATGTCCACAATTCGGCCTGACATATTGGTGGGGCCGACGTTTCGTGCTTTGAAGTCATGGAGTGGGGTGGAGGCAAGCATGGCTTTGTGCTTGTCGACAGATTCCTGAAGGGCTTTCTCGGTAGTGGGTTTGATATCCTGTGCTTGTAGCGAGCCGAATGAAATCAGTCCCGCTGCCAGCAAGATGAGCGATGTAGATTTTTGCATGTGGTTTTCTTTGTTCCGAACGGAATATAAGCAATCGTACCCAAACTCAGCTTATTCAGCTTTTGGACGGGAAAAGGTCTTTTTGAGTGGTGATTATTTGGAGACGAGGCGGGTTTTGTAGAGGACAACGTAATCTTTTTCAAACTCAGAATAATTTGGTGTAAACCAGATTTCGTCCTCAGAAATGAATTTGCCTAAGTTTCCAATTTCAGGAGAATTTTCGATCAATTTGGATACCGACTTGCCATCAAATAGTAACCAACCATAACTATTGATCTTACTTAATTCAGGAAAGAATTTAGAATTATCACCACCTGCTTGTGTTTTAATTTGATCATACTCCGAGTCTGTTACTCCGCGAGCATAGTTTATCAAAAATTGATTGTCGCCTAGTGGTTGGATTTGATTCAATGAACCCACATAGATGTCTTTCATTTCGTAAGAGCCGAAATTATCTGCATCTATTGGAGCTTTCTCAACAAATTCGTCAAAAGGAACTTGATAGATTTTGGATGGTGCATCCAACATGGACCAATGGTAGGCATAAATTCGCGGTTCATTCCGAAAAAACACATAAATAGTATCCGAGAATTGGGATAAGCCAGTTTTATAATTGACGTTTAAAAAGGATTTTTCTCCTGTTTTAAACTTTGACTCCTTGGGAAATGGTAGGCTCGGTGAAAATTGGCCTGATTCTAAATTTAAAACTTCTATTCTTTTAGTTTCTATCTGAAATTTTTTACCATCTACACCAAATTCTTCTGCGATTCGACCTTCCCAAGGAAAAAGAACCTGATTTTCCAGAATTGCCAAATTATCAGTGTAGATGTTTATCAGCGAGGAAGTGGGAAAGTATCCTAATTCATAGGATCTTATAAATTCCCCATTCTTAGAATAAATGTAAAATCCCTTCCATGCAGGAATTAAGATTTCATCAGAATTGAGGAATTGAGGAAGATTATATCTCGTGTCACGGTAATTGCCTGGACCATCCCCTTTTTTACAGAAGCGTGATACTATTTTCCCTTTCTGATCAGTAACAAAAATTGAATCTTTCTGATGATCAATTAAAAGAAAAGTCTCTCCGTCCTTGCTAATGTCTGCTAGGTATAGATTCCCCAAATAATCCACCACCAAGGAATCGTAGATTTCAAATTCAAACTGCTGCTCGGCGAGGGGTTTTTGAACTTCTTCTTGCTTAGATGAACAGGCAAAAATGAAGAGAATGCTCAAAATGGGTAAGATAAAATTGTTTTTCATTTCTGTCTAAGTCTAAGTTTATAGAACGTCAAATACTCCTGCTCTTCGCCGATAAAGTCATCGTTTCGAAGGGCGTAGAAGGATTGATCGGTGGATTCGATATTTAGGATAAAATCAATTTTGGCAGGGATTTCTATTTCAGTTGACCATTTTGCATGGTTTAAGGAATAGACTTTTAGATAGCTCCTATTGAATTCCGGATAACGGTGAAAGTTTTCCCGGTTTTTTAATTCGTTTTGTATAAAGGTTTCGCTGTCAATTCCACCCTTGTAAGTCAATATGAGGTGCTTGGGATCTGAATAGATTCCCATGATCATTGCCTCAGACATGGTCATCATTTGCTCATAAGTGACAGGTGCTTTCTGCCCTGGATAAAGCTTAAAGTCAGTAGGAGCAAAACCCATACTTCTGATCCATTTTCCTTCAGGAAGTGTATAGACATGAACTTGTTCTTCATTCGTGAATGTCAGATAGAGCGAATCTGATTCGATGGTAAACTGCATGTAAGGACGGTTGAAAAATTCAGCTGTACTAAACTTGGAAGTAGGCGGGGTATTGATCAGTGGTATGGAAGTTTGAGTGTTGATATCAAAAAGTTCCAGCAGGGGATAGTCCCGGTAAAAATTATCAATGTATGGACTAATCCCTTCCCGGCCCGGATACCAAAGTAAAAGCTTATTATTCCATTTGGCCAGATTCCGGGCATTTCTAAGACCTCCTCTAGCCTCTCCGGCAAATGGCATTTTTAAAGTTTCTAACAGATTGAGATTTGGATCAAAGTGGTAAATGTTGTTGAATGAAGTTGAGGCATAAACTTCCCCTTTTTCATCAATGACAATGGATTCAAACCAATCTACTTTTCCTGGCCCATCTTTGGGAAAAACTTTGTTGACCAATAATTTCCCAGTTGAATCAAATTGTAAAACCGCCTGAGTGGTAATATCCTTGACTATCCCTTTTCCATTTTCGAAAGTACCCATCCAAATCTCTCCCATAAAATCCACCTGAATCGAATCTTCGATCACCAGTTCCCATTCGTTGGAGTTAGAACTTGAGTCGGTTTTTTCAGAACAGGAGAAACCAAGAAGGCAAAACGCGAGAAAGGGTACTAGTTGGATTTTCATTTTTGGACTAGTTTAAGTTGGTAGACTGTGACTACCTCGGGTTCTTCGTCTAGTTCATTGACGTTTTGCATGGCCCAAATTCGATTTTGGGAATCTACTCGGGCGATTCGATAGCTGGTGGGTAAAAGTTTGGGTTTGCTGAATTGGTTTTTCTCATTTCTGATGATCCATTTTTGAGGATTCATCCGGTTGGTTTCTTTTCGGAACTCCGCACGACTCAAGGTAGTGGGAGGAAGATCCTCTTTTTTGATACCGGAAGAATAAGTGATGATATCAAGATTCTCAACCTTATATAAATTTGAGATTTGACCTGCATAGTCTGATGGTCCGGAGTAGTCTTCCTGACTGCCATAAGGGAAACCTTTTTTCATCACAAAATTATCAAAAGGAATCCCCACGGGCTTTTGGGTTAATTCAGGATCAAAAAGGTCCACGTCATATAGCAAGGTGTCATATTGATGGGCAAAGGTTAGTTTTGGTCCCTTGGTGGAGAAGGTCACAGAAATAAAATTGAATGCCTCGCCTGAGTTGCGATATCGACTATCGGGATGCAAGGGTGCAATAGGCTTGAATTCTTCAGTGGACAAAGGGATAAGGTCAAAAGCATTGTATTCTTCATAGTATTCCTTTCGGTTGGGAGGAAAATCAGTTTGGGGATTTCCCGAGAAAGAAATCAAGGAAGGACCTGCGAAAGACTCCACAAACCGCACATGGTCAAAGCCTGAATAGATCATCCCCTTGGGCGGATAGGTTCGCTTTAGTCCTTTTAAAAAATTGAATTCCAAGTCATAGAAATAGACTCCACGTGGCCCTTGGATCACAATCGTATCGCCCATAAAAATTCCTCCGGAAGTAATTCCTCCAAAACCTGTCGGGGCATCTTTGGGAACGTCCAATCGATGGAGGATTTCTCCATTGCTGCTTGCTAAAATCAAAGGCGTATTTTGCCCGGATACACTGTACAGAAAAATATCCTTCTCGAAATGGATAGCCATCAATTCAAGATCTTCCAAAGTTTGAATCTGCACCGAATCCACGATTACCAATTCATAATCCAGAGAATCTCCAATTCTTTTTTCTTCGCTAGCACCACAACCCCAAACAAAAAATGCGGTCATCAAAACCGCACCTGACAAAAGTTTTTGCATAGCCTGATTTTTTCCTTAAGAAACTAAATCAGATTTTAAGATTCAAGAAATTGACTAATAATTATTCATATTTCGGAGCTGAATTCATCTGTTGATTGAGCAGGGCTTGTTGGTTGATTAATCCATTCAGGGTTTTGACATAAGTGCGCCCCTTTTTTAATCCAAAATCTGTGTAAGCCTTTCCTGCCCATTGTTTTGCAAGTTCCAAAGATCCCAATACTTCATAGCCGACGGCAATGTTATAGGCCAGCATTCCGCTGTTTTCCTCATCAGCATCATAGAGTGCAGCCTGCCATGTTTCAATTGCCTGCTCCCATTGGTCCACTTCGGCAAGTCTTGCGCCTTGAGCTACAGCAGGGTCGGTTTTGGATTTTGGGAAAAAGCCCCGGTTGATCTCCGCGTACATGGGAGCTATTTTGGTAGCGTATCCAGCGCCTGCCATTTCGCCGACCACCCGGGCGGCGTCAGCTTTGGAGATCAAAAGCGCCATTGCCAGAGTTCTTGTCTCTCCTTCGGCAGACCATAGATTTCGCTTTTCGAATCGCTGCTGATCGATGATATTCTTTCCTTTTGGATCATATAATCTAAAACCCGCACTGACTGTTGCTACTCCTTCTACATAGATTCCTTGCACCTCGACTTGCCTGCTTGTATTACCTTCGGTCACCGTCTTTTTGATCAATCGCTGCTGATCCGTGATGATGAAGTCCGAACTGAAATTTTCTAAAGTCAGTACCGCATCTGCCTGATAGCGATTGGCGAGTTGCTCCACAGTGTTCCAGTCCAAGGGATTTGGGAACATCTGTCCAAAAATCCCACCGGTTAGCCGTTCCGTAGCCCGGACGATTTGGTATCGGGGAGAGCTGTTGAGTGATAGTTGGAGGGAAGAAAGTGTGGCCTGCACTGCATTGCGTACTTCAAATGGAAGTTCGCCTGTGATCAAACCTTCAATAAAGGCAAGCCCTTCACTTTGGGGCTTGGTGCGGTCCACCAAAACAATTTTTTGAACATGAGTAGGAACAGTCACAGGAGCAGGGACAAGCCGGGTCATGGTGACATTTTTAGAGCAGGAGCTACCCAGAAAGCAGAAAACTGTCACTAACAATAAAGGCTGGATTCTTTGAAAAGCTATAAATTTCATTGTGTGGATTAGGTATAAAATCCATTTTACTACGAATCAAAAAATCCACGGTTGCCGAACCGTGGATTTTAAATTGGGTTATCGAACTATCCGATCAGATTTCCTTCATCATCCCAGACAGCCACGGTGCCCCGGTCTTCAGGTTTCAGAAAAAGACTTAGATATTTCTCAGGATTGGAAAGCCCATGTTTGTCCAAAACGTTTTGTGGAACACCGTCCCAAACGTTCGGCTGATTCCCTTTGTAGCCCATGTATTTCCAGCCCGCTTCGGTGGAGAAATAGCCCGAGCAAGTGAGGTTCCGCAGCATATTAAACCAGCGAACCCCGCCGATGTATTCAGACTTGGCTTTGTCCGGCCAAGCCACTTCGTCCACGATAGCCAAGACTTGATCTTTGGAAAGTTCATTGAAGGTCTTCCCGAATTTTTCATCTGCCTCAAAGTCCAGCCACATCAAACCACCACGCATCGGGGTTTGGGAGTTGGGCTGATCCCGCATCATGAAGTCAATGAAGTCTGTTACTTTAAGTTCGGTCGCAGCCGGAGATTCAGCATCTGCAGGTATGATTATATCTACCAGTGTATCCAGCTTTTTTCGTTCCTCATCGGTGAAGAAGGTTCCCTCCATCAGTTTTTGATCGCGAAGGTTTTCTTCCTCGGTTCGTCCACCGGGAGTGCCTCCGGTGAAAACCTGACTTTGCACGCTTTTGTCCACCGGATCGCAACCGGTCATGAGTATTCCGGCTCCAAGAGAGCCTGTGAAGAGGAGTTTGAGATTGTCCCGTCTGTTCATGGCTTAGATATTTTTCTTGGTTAGTTCGGAGACGATGTAGTCAGAAGTTCTCCAGGAGAGCGCAAGGATCGTCCAAGTCGGGTTTTTATCCGCCTGAGAGACAAAAGGAGCTGCATCCACCACAAAAAGGTTTTTGCAATCATGCACTTGGCAGTTGGAATTGACCACGGAAGATTTCGGGTCATTGCCCATTCTCGCTGTCCCTACTTCATGGATGATTCTACCCGGTGCCGCAAGTCCGTATAGTGTGTCAGCTCCCGGCTTTTCGCCCAAAAGGGTAGCGCCTGCCCCGGTCAGGATCTCCTCAAAGGTGTCCTGCATGTGCTTGGCCTGTTTGATTTCCTGATCGGTCCAGTTGTAATGGAATCGAAGTACCGGAATGCCGTATTTGTCCACCACATTGGGATCGATCTCACAGTAGTTGTCATACATCGGCACACTTTCGCCTCTGCCGGACATCCCAAACGTGGAGCCGTAGATTTTCCGGATGTCTTTTTTCAAGCCCTCTCCATAACCTCCATTCGGACTTGGATTTCCAAATTCATCTTTGATGTATTTCCGCATGGCGTCCATACCTCCTCCGGCACCGTAGGAAGGCTGACCCATGCCACCCCAATATTCGATGTGGTAGCCGCGGGCAAAGTCAAGTTTTTTATTGTCCAGCCACCATGGCGTGTACATGTGCATGCCGCCTACCCCGTCTTCGTTGTAGCGTTCCCGATCCATCATGTCAGGCATGATGGCTGATCGGCTGGCCCCGGTAGAATCATGCAGGTATCTTCCCAAAACGCCCGAGTCCGCCCCGATTCCGTTTGGATGGGATTTGGACTTGGAGTTCATCATGATTCGGGTGGTCTCGCAAGATGATGCCCCAAGTACCACGACTCTGGACTTGAGCTTGTATTCTTTCATGTCCACTTTGCTAATGAAGGAGACACCCGTGGCTTTTCCGCTTTCATCCGTGGTCACTTTTCGTACCATGGAGTGGGTGTAGAGGTCAACTTTCCCCTTTTTCATCGCCGGATGTACGAGACAAGTTCCTGCTGAAAAATCCGCATACACCTGACAGGCACGGTTACACTGCGCACAGAAAAAGCAAACGCCCCGCTCGTTGTTGATCGGTCGGGTCAGCATGGACAATCGCGAGGGAATCATCGGGATGGATGCTTTATCAGCTCCTTTTTTGATGAAAAGCTCGTGGAGTCTTGGCTTGGGAGGAGGGAGGAAAAATCCGTCCGGCTCGTTGTAAATGCCTTCTTTAGACCCAAACACGCCGATGAGTTTGTCGACTTTATCGTAGTAGGGTTTTACATCTTCATATCCGATGGGCCAATCGTGACCGAGACCATCGATACTGGCCCGTTTGAAATCATTCGGGCCAAAACGGAGCGAAATTCTTCCCCAGTGGTTGGTACGGCCACCGACCATTCTGGACCGGAACCAGTCAAACTGAGTCCCGTTTTTTCGGGTATAGGGTTCACCCTC
Source organism: Algoriphagus sp. (assembly GCF_030694375.1). Taxonomy (GTDB): domain Bacteria; phylum Bacteroidota; class Bacteroidia; order Cytophagales; family Cyclobacteriaceae; genus Algoriphagus. The sequence continues at coordinate 91,810 of NZ_JAUXYL010000007.1, read as the reverse complement.
GATATCCCATCCGCCGATCGCCTGATCGAAGTCTCCAAAGGGACGGATTTTAGTCCCTGCTCCTCTTCTGGGGGATTCCCAGGGTGGACGGAGTTGGGTTCTGTCCTCTTCTTTGGCAGGATCGAAATCTCCGCCTGCTTCCACTACTGCTACCGAAAGTCCAGCTTCGGAAAGAATCTTGGAAGCCATGCCTCCACCAGCTCCGGAACCTACAATGATGACGTCGTAGGGTTCACCGGATTGTTTGATTTGAAAACTCATTTTCAAAAATTTTAATGAAGTTGAAAATATAGCTTAAAAATTTCTGGAAGGGAACAGCTTTAATTGGTTTTTTGAGAATTTAGAAAATAAAAAATTTGTGAAAAACTGATCATGAAAGATCCATCCAAACCACTAATTTTTCATTGGATCTTAAAAAATCTTTGTCTGCTGTGATTAAGGGAATAGAAAATCGAATAGAGGTTGCCAAGACAATTGCATCAGGTAATTTTAAAGAGGATTTTTGCTTGATCGAAATAGTTTTTTCCTTAATAGTGGGATCAATATCAATGATTTGGCAATGACTTAATAATTCTTTGATCAATTTTAAATCAATTGGTTCTAATTTCGAAAAGCTTAGTAATTCTTATTCAACTATAAAAGAAATCAAGAGTTGCTTCTCTAATAAAAAGTCCACTATAGGCTTTTCTCCTTTCAAGAAGTAAAGCAGGATATTTGTGTCTACAAAAACCCTATTCCCATTCATTCCTTAAGCGTTTTTGCACCTCTAGAGGATCTATATCTGCCTGTAATTTACCAGCAAGGTGTTCAATGCTCTTGACTTTTTTGCGTTTGGTAATCTGTTGGATTTCCTTATTCATCTCCAACTTAGTCATTCCTTTTTTCAAGATAGTTGTCATATGCAAATCAGTTGATTAAGGATTCAATATAAGGCCAAATCGTCTCAAAGACAATCTTGTGACCTTCCTCAGTTGGGTGAATTCCGTCAGGCAGGTTGAGTTTGGGAATGCCGCCTACATTTTCCAGCAGGAATGGAATCAAGGTCACGTTTTTTTCGGCAGCTACCTCCGGATAAATGGATTTGAACTCTTCCGTGTATTCCTGACCCATGTTTGGTGGGATTTGCATCCCCGCTAGGATGATTTTGGTCTCAGGGTATTTTGCCCGTACCTTATCGATGATTCCGTTCAGATTCCGCTTGCTTTCGGCAGGAAGGATTCCTCTCAGGCCGTCATTGCCTCCAAGTTCCAATACGAAAATGGTCGGCTCATCTTCCAAAAACCAATCCAATCGGCTCAAACCGCCTGCTGTAGTTTCCCCACTCAATCCACCGTTAATTACCCGGTAGTTGAGTCCCAGGCTATCCATTCTTGCTTGAGTCAATCCGGCAAATCCATCCTCCTGATCGATTCCATAAGCGGCAGTGAGGCTGTTGCCAAAGAATAAAATAGTCTTTTGCTCAGTCTTGATTTCGGAGGAATCAGCCGCGATTGCTTCAGTTTGTTTTTGTTCAGTGGAAGATCCACAGGAACTCAGCAAGACTGCACCAAGAAAAAGGCTGATTAATAGTGTAGATGAATTTCGGGAGGTGAACATTTTTTTTCGTTTTAATCTAAAAAGGATTTACGGATAAAAGGTTCAGATTGATCCGTGAGCTCCTCGGTCTAAGACACAAAAATAGCTTTTTCTGCGTTGGTCGAGCAATTCTGCCCGTTGGTCGAGAGTCTTGGAATTAGTCGAACGTTTTTTCTTTTATTTACCTTACTGTCCTGTGTCAAAACGGGATTGCTAACAAAGCGCAAGCCCTGTCGTTTGACCTTTAAAATTAACCCACAGCTTTTTCATGAGCATATTATCAATTAAGAACTTGAGCAAAACCTATCAGAGCGGAAGCCGAAAGCTTACCGTCTTGGATGAGGTGAATTTTGACATTCAGGCAGGGGAAACCTTGGCAATCGTCGGCCCATCCGGAAGTGGGAAAACTACCCTGCTTGGGCTCTGTGCAGGACTTGACTCCGGATCCACGGGCAGTGTAGTCCTCAATGGCCAGTCTTTGGAGAAAATGAGCGAAGACCAGCGCGCCTTCGTCCGGAACAAAGATGTGGGTTTCATTTTTCAGAATTTCCAACTCCTTCCAACCCTTACAGCATTGGAAAATGTGATGGTGCCTTTGGAGTTGAAGAAGCGAAAAGATGCACGTCAAAAAGCACAGGAATTACTTGAAAAAGTCGGATTAGGTGACCGTGCTACCCACTACCCAACTCAGCTTTCGGGCGGAGAACAGCAGCGGGTTTCTATAGCCAGAGCATTTGCCAACGAGCCGAAAATTCTTTTTGCAGATGAGCCGACGGGAAATCTCGATACCGAAACCGGTGAGATGATCGAGAAACTTATTTTTGACCTGAATAAAGAAAAGGGAACTACGCTTGTACTGGTGACACACGACTTGGAATTGGCTGCCAAAACTCAACGCATCATACATATCAAGGGCGGTAAAATACAGGAGGACGTTCATGCCTGATTTTGGTTGGATTATAAAAATGGCGCTACGGGATGTCCGGAAGAACCTCTCCCGTTTGCTGCTCTTTGTCTCCTCCATCGTAGTGGGGATAGCGGCCTTGGTAGCAATCAGCAGCTTTGGTGAAAACCTCACCAAGGATATCGATAACCAAGCACAGGAGCTTTTGGGGGCAGACTTAGTATTGGAAAATAATAAGCCTATCGGAGCACAGGAAGTGGATTCAATGGCTATAAAAACTGCTGCTGAGATCAATTTTGCGTCGATGGTAGCATTTCCAAGTTCCGGCGATAGCAGATTGACACAGGTCAGAGCCTTAGAGGGGGATTTTCCATTCTATGGCAAATTAGAAACCATTCCTGCGGACGCAGAGTCTGATTTTAGAAGTGGAGGAAAAAAAGCATTGGTTGAAAAAACGCTGATGGCTCAGTTTAATGCCGAAGTTGGAGATTCGATCAAAGTCGGAATTGTAACTTTTCTAATCGTAGGTGAACTTCAAAAAGTCCCAGGCCAAACCGGAATTACGGCTACAGTCGCGCCGGCGGTGTATATCCCGATGGCTTATTTGCAGGAAACCGGTCTGGTGCAATTGGGAAGCCGAGTGGAATACAATCGGTATTTGCAGTTTGAGCCGGGTACAGATGTGGAGGCTTTGATTAAGCCCTACGAGGAGCAATGGGAAATCGACCGCTTGGATGCCGATACAGTCGAAGACAGAAAGCGCTCTACAGGTAGGTCTTTTGCCAATCTTTCCAATTTTCTAAGCTTGGTGGCTTTTATTGCTTTGCTATTGGGCTGCGTTGGTGTGGCCTCAGCGGTTAATGTTTTTGTGAAAGAAAAATTGGCTTCGGTGGCTGTTTTACGCTGTCTTGGAGTCGCATCGCTGGATGTATTACTGATCTACTTGGTCGAAATTATGGTCATGGGCTTGGTCGGAGCCTTGATCGGAGCCGGACTGGGCACAGTGCTTCAATATGTATTGCCGGCTGTTTTCTCCGACTTCTTACCGGTGGAAGTGAATGTGGGCGTGTCTTGGCTCTCAGTAGGTTTTGGAATTATTACCGGTCTTTTTGTGTCAATTCTTTTTGCGCTACTTCCTTTGCTTAAGGTGCGAAACGTATCGCCGATGGCCACGCTGAGACCGGAGACAGCAGATTCAACTTTGATGAAAGATCCACTTCGTTGGTTGGTGATCGGGGGAATTCTGCTGTTTATTTGGGGATTTAGCTTTTATCTATTAAAAGACTGGAAACTGTCGCTTGGCTTCACCGGATTCGTGTTGGGCGCATTTGGAATACTTTGGGGTGTGGGACAACTGATCATGTGGTCGGTTAGAAAATTTCTGCCGATTTCGCTGGAGTACACCATGAGACAGGCCTTGGCAAACCTTTATCGACCCAATAATCAGACGATCTCGCTGATTGCCACGATTGGATTGGGCACTGCGATGATAGCCACCCTGTTTTTCCTCCAAAATCAGCTGCTTGAGGAAGCCAAGTTTGCAGACAAGGAAGATCAGCCTAATATGTTGATGTTTGACATTCAACCGGCTCAACTGGATTCGGTTCGCTCAAAAGTAACCGGAAGAGGACTGAAAATTCTGCAGGATGTGGCGATTGTGACGATGCAGCTGAACTCCATAAACGGGATAGACAAAAAGAAAAACGAAGAGCTATCCAAGGAGGAGAATTACTCCCGCTGGCTTTACAATCGGGAATTCAGAGTAACCTATCGTGATACGCTGATTGCCTCGGAGACTTTGAAAGCTGGCGAATTGGTACCGCTTGGAGCTAGGGGGGATAGTATTTTTGTCTCGCTGGAAAAAGGATTTGGAGAAGGAAACGGATTCAAAATCGGCGACGAAGTGGAGTTTAATGTGCAGGGTAGGCCCATTAAGACCTATGTTGGAAGTTTTAGAGATGTGAAATTCAATCAGGTTTCGACCAATTTTCTGGTGCTTTTTCCGGAAGGGGTATTGGAGCAAGCTCCAAAATTCCACGTGCTGATCACCAAAACCAAAAACGACCGGGAAGCAGCCGATGTTCAATCGGAGATCGTCAGAACCTTTCCAAATATTTCGATTATCAATCTCGGGACGATCGTTGAAACGCTGGAAGAGATTCTGGGTAAAATCAGCTTTGTGATTCAGTTCATGGCTTTTTTCTCCATTGCAACGGGGATTTTGGTGCTGATCAGTTCGCTGATCATCAGCAAATATCAGCGGATGCGAGAGAGTATTCTCTTGAGGACTCTTGGTGCCAGTTCAGCAATTGTGACTAAAATCAACACGCTGGAATATTTCTTTTTGGGTAGTTTGGCTTCGCTTTCAGGGATACTATTATCATTTATGGCAACATTTCTTTTGGGGAAATTTGTCTTTCAAATGAACTTCAGTGTGGCTTGGAAAGAAGGGTTGGTTTTGTATTTGGCCATCACCGGACTAACGATTGTGCTTGGATGGCTGAATGGCCGAAAAATCATCAATCAACCTCCTATGGAGATTTTGAGAGGAACTTGAGAAGGCTGAAGTGTGATTGAAAAATCTAAAATGGGCTTCTTCTGTGGAACTTTTTAATTAATCATAAACCTAGCTTCATTAGATTTAGATAATTTGTAAATTGAACTTCAGATAGTTTAGATTATGGAAATAGAAGCAAAAAAAATAAAGCTCGTACAGGATATACTTAAACTTGAGGATGAGGATTTGTTGACCGAATTGGAACAATTGCTCAAGCAGAGAAGATTTGTTTCCCATAAGGACTATTTTGCTCCAATTTCTGTCGAAGAACTAGAAGGTAGGTTGGATAAGGCTGTTAGCGATGTAGATTCTGGAAGATATAAAAGATCAGAAGAACTGTTGAAAAAATATGGAGGGTAGCTTTCCTGTTGTTTGGACTGAATTTGCTGAAAACCAATTGGACGATATTTTTGAATATTTTTTAGCTGTTTCGGGATTTGATCCAGCCCAAAAATTAGTGCAAAAATTAATTATTGCAACAAAAGTACTTGAGCTCCAACCAGAGGTTGGTCAAATTGAGCAGGCATTGTTGAATCGAAAAGAACAAGTAAGGTATTTGGTCGAAGGGAATTTTAAAATCCTTTATTTTCTTAGAGATGGGATGGTAATTATTTCCGATGTGTTTGATACAAGACAAAGTCCTAAAAGATTAAAGCGTTCACTTTAATAGTCCAAGTAAAAGTTGACCTAAAGTACCCCAAATTTGATCCGAACTTGGTGTTTATTAAAATAGAAATAAAAAAATGGGCTCCTTGTGGGCCCATTTTTCATTAATAATGATGCCTGAATTGTGCGATTTCCAAAGCGCCATTTTTGACTCGATACACAAGCCGATGCTCCTTGTCGATTCTTCGAGACCAGAAACCGGCTAATTCATGTTTTAGAGGTTCGGGCTTTCCAGTTCCAGAAAAAGGCGTTCGCTGGCATTCCTTGATAAGTGTGTTTATTTTTTTGAAAATCTTCTTATCGGTAGCATTCCAATAGAGATAATCATCCCAAGCTTGATTTGAAAAAATGATATTCATGTTGGAAAATTTTATTCTTCGATCAAGTCTCTTTTAACGCCTTTTCCTTCATCCAAATCTTTTATAGCCTCCAACAAACGCTCAGCATTTTTTGGGCTGCTCATCAAGTAGTAGGTTTCTTGCATGCTTTCATAGTCGGATTTGGATAAAACGACGACATCTTCACCATTTGTTCTGGTGACATACAATGGTCTTGAATCATTGACTACATTATCCAAATAAGACTTCATGTTCTCGCGAAACTTAGAGTAGCTAGTGACTTCCATGATTTCTGTTTTTTGTTAAAGATGAGATTTCAATTCCTATTGTACAATTATTTGTACGTTTTTGTTCCAAGAGATTTAAAACGTAGCTAATCAGGAGATGAAGTTTTGGATATTGTCTTTATATTTCATTTCTAAACTCCAAACCCATGACAACCAAGCTCTCTGCATCGGAAATAGCTCCCCTTCAATCCATCGAAGATTGGGAGGATGATCTCCTGACTCGCTATCCTGAACCTAAGGACAAGCAAGCTAAGGCCAAGGATGACTATCGGAATTACCATGATTCTGAGCGTGTGGATACTGTGCGTGAGTTTTACAAGCTCAATCATACCTATCAGACCTATGATTTTGTACTAGAAAAGGAAAAGGAATTTTTGAAGTTTGAAAAAAAGGAAATGCCTTTTTGGGATGCAGTGAATTACCTCAATACGTTGATTGATGACTCAGATCCCGATACGAACTTGGATCAATTGCAGCATTTACTTCAGACTTCGGAAGCTATCCGTGCTGACGGACATCCGGATTGGTTTGTGCTGACCGGGTTTATTCATGACTTGGGAAAAGTGCTGTGTCTTTTCGGCGAACCTCAATGGGCTGTGGTTGGGGATACTTTTCCCGTAGGTTGCAAGCACTCCGATCGAATTGTTTATCCCGAGTATTTTGACCGAAACCCGGACTCAAAAGACGGGCGATTCAATACAAAATATGGTGTTTATTCCCATCAGTGTGGGTTGGATCAAGTCAAAATGTCTTGGGGACATGATGAATATCTCTATCAAATGGTCAAAGATTACATGCCCGAGCCAGCACTTTACATGATCCGTTACCATTCTTTTTATGCGCAGCACCGGGAAAATGCCTACGATCACCTGCTCAATGATCACGATCGCGAGATGTTCAAATGGGTGGATAAATTCAACCCCTACGATCTGTATTCAAAAGTTCCGGTTCCGCCGAATTCCAAGGCTTTGAGGCCTTATTATGAGGACTTGGTAGCCAAATATCTGCCTGCCACGCTAAAATTTTAAACTCAAGATTACTCGAGAGGGGATGAATAAGTCCCCTTCTTTTTTGATTCAATTCACCCAAAATAAAATCATGCTGACTGTCATTTCCTTTGTGGGATTCACACTGTTTGTTGCTTTTTTTTCTTGGTATAAGTTGAGAAAAGAGAATCTCCGATCGAAGGATGGGTACTTTTTGGGAGGCAGAAGTCTCACCGGCGGAGTGATTGCAGGGTCGATGATTTTGACCAATATCTCTACTGAGCATCTAATTGGGATGAACGGATCGGCCTACAAAAATGGCATGATCATCATCGCTTGGGAAGTAACTTCTGCCATTGCCTTAGTCATTGCTGCCCTTTATTTCTTGCCGATTTACCTCAGAATGGGATTGGCCACCATTCCCCAATATCTGGCTGTCCGCTACGATGACACAACCAAAACTATTGTTTCCCTGCTGTTGATGCTGTCTTTTGTGTTTACGCTTTTACCCATTGTGCTTTACACAGGAGCTATAAATCTGGAAAGCATCTTCAATGTTTCCGAAGTCTTTCAGATCAGCAAATCAGAAGGAATATGGATATCAGTAGTCACAATTGGAGTCATTGGATCAATCTATGCGATTTTGGGTGGACTAAAAGCGGTAGCTTACTCAGATTCGATCAATGCAGTTGGATTAGTAATCGGCGGCTTGATGGTTCCGGTTTTTGCACTTTGGGATATCGGAGGTGGTAACGTTGTCGAGGGAATGTCTTTGGTCTATGAGACAGTTCCTGAAAAATTCAATGTAATCGGGGCAAAGGACTCAGTGCTTCCATTTAGCACACTGTTTACGGGATTGATGATCAATCAGCTTTACTTCTGGGGAATGAATCAGACGATCATTCAGCGGGCTTTAGGAGCTAAAAATATGGCTGAAGCTCAAAAAGGATTGCTGTTCACCGGGATTTTCAAGATTTTGATTCCTCTGATCATTGTGCTCCCCGGAGTCATTGCTTTCTATTATTATGGAGAACAGTATTTTGGTGATCAGGATGTGATTTACCCCGTTTTGGTTAAAAAAGTCCTCCCGCTGAGTCTGATCGGCTTTTTTGCCGCAGTGGTTTTGGGAGCTGTTTTGAGCACGTTCAACTCGGTCTTAAACTCTGCAGCGACGATTTTCAGCCTGGACATTTACAAAAAGATCATTCAGCCTGGTGCTTTGGACTCCAAACTCGTCAGAGTAGGGAAGCTGAGTTCGCTAATCCTTGCGGTAATTTCCATCCTGATTGCCCCAATGGTCGCCAATGCTCCTGATGGACTCTACCAACTGATGCAGCAACTCAACGGGATATTTTTCATACCAATCGCCTCGGTCTTGATTGCAGGATTTTTTATGCCTAAAATCTCCGCAGCAGGAGCAAAAGCAGGGCTGTTGGTCGGTTTTTCATTTTACATCTTGACCACTTTTGTGATGGAAGTCAACCTCCATTTCATTCATATTTGGGGGATTGAGTTTCTGCTGAATCTTGGCGTGATGTATCTCGTTAGTCTGAAATTCCCACCCAAAACGGTATCAGTTATCCCCCTAGGACCACTTAATCTTCAGGAATGGAAGTTTGCAAAGCCGCTGTCAATTGTGCTTTGTGTGGTGACGGTGATGATTTATTATTTTTTAAATTGATTTTTTCACCAAAACCTCAAAACGATGCACCCCTACACCAAGCATCTTTTAGATGATATTCAAAAGGCATTTAGGCCAAAGGATTTTTTCCTAAGGAAAAAGAAGAATCAACCTCGCGATATAATTGAAGACAAACTAGAGGAGGCGGATAATTTCTTAAATTATTTTGAAGCCCCCGCCTTTGGTAATTATTGTGGGCTAAAGCTTGAAGATTTTCCTCCCAGTGAAAAATTGGTTGAAGATGATCTCCGATCGCTCACGAAATCCTTAGTAAAAATGTATGAATCTTGGAATATAATGGTTGACTTACCTGAAAACCTTCCAGCTGAATTTGGTTATAGATTGGCAGTTGGACTTTTGAAAAGATCCATGCCAATCATGAAGCATGGGTTTTTTGGAATGGACTTTTGTACAGGAAATCCCAAGGGATGTGAATTTCAAGCGTATTGTCCATGCTTAAAACATTGGGAGGGGGTATAATGTCACTTCTAATTTTCATTTTTGAGTAGTTGCAAAAACTCAATCAATCCTATCACCTCAACTTCCCCTTTTATCGGAAAACGATCCTTTCCTGAGTAAACTACAATTTTTTTCGTCGCTCCAATGTCTTCACAGGCATTGTGAAATCCTGCTGAGAGCGAAGGAGCGATTGATCGTTTTATCTCAATTGCCCAAACTTCCTGATTGTTTCTTTCTAATACCAAATCAATCTCTGCTTGATTGCTGGAGCGGTAGTAACTGGCCGTCCAGGAAGAAGAAAGATTGTTTAAGATATTCTCAACCACAAAACCTTCCCAACTCGCTCCTACTACCGGATGACCAAGCAAATGATCAAAGGTGTTGATATTCAACAGATTATGAAGCAAGCCGGAATCTCTCAAATAGATTTTTGGAGCTTTGACAAGCCGTTTTTTAGTGTTTCCAGACCAAGGTTGCACCTGCCTAACCATAAAGAAATCCTGAAGAATATCCAAGTACGTTTTGATCGTGGTATGGCTCACATCCAGACTTTTTGCTATGGTACTTAGGTTTGCCTGCTGCCCATGGTAGTGTGCCAGCATCGTCCAAAAACGCTTCATGCGCGTGGCAGAGACTTGGAGTCCAAAGAGCGGAATGTCCTTTTCCACGTAAGTGGAGATAAAATCCTGCCTCCAATTCCAGCTTTCTTCTTCCGAATCAGCCAAATAACTGTCTGGAAAGCCTCCTCTAAACCAATGTTTTTCGATACCGAAACCTAGCGGGTCATTTTGATGTAATTCTGAAACGGTGAATGGAGTCAATTCCAAATAGCGTATCCTTCCTGCTAGTGTTTCTGAGGATTGTTGAAGCAATTCTTTGGAAGCAGAACCTAAAAGAAGGAAATGGCCTGCCCGTTCTCCAGCACGCTTTCGGATATCGACCAATCCCCGAATAATCCGAAATAAATCGGGCTTTCGCTGCACCTCGTCGATGACCAAAAGTTGGTTTTCAAATCTCCGAAGGTAACTTTCCGCATCGTCCAGCTTTGCAAGATCAGAATCCAGCTCCAAATCGAGATAATGAACTGGCTTATCCAAAAGTGGTTTGGCAAATTCCAGTGCCAAGGTAGTTTTTCCCACCTGCCGAGGTCCTAAAATAACCACCACAGGCATGGATTTTAGTCCTTGAATTAGCTTGTCTTCTAGTGTACGATGAATCATATAAATCTTAAATGACTTTCAATTTGCATGAAAAATAAATAAAAACCATGTAATTTGAAAGTTTAACTTTCAAATTACATGGTTTTTGGATCGTTTTAATGTAATCTGAAAGTTTAAATGGATTCGGCTAAAGTCGATAAACCATTTTGTGATTTTTTAGACCTCCAACTGATTTGGAGTGTATTCATAGATGAAACTTCAAAATGTCATTTTATAGGATTAGGAATGCAACGTTCCTTGCAGATAAGATATTGATTGATCTTGTCAATCCATTGGAATTCATTGCCATGAATAGGAATGTGGCTTTAGCCCATTCCAAAAAAAAAAGGCCCACATTTCTGTGAGCCTATGTACCCAGAGCCGGAGTCGAACCGGCACGAGTGTAACCTCATTGGTGTTTGAGACCAACGCGTCTACCAATTCCGCCATCTGGGCATTTCAATTATTCCCGATCCTTGCTGAACGGGCTGCAAATATGAAAACAAAATTGATTTCCTACAAACTCATTTCCCGACTTCCTGCATTTTTTTTGAACTGAAGGCCTGCGGTTTTTCCGAAAAAAGCGCCTTGGTAAAGCTCCAGACTGATTTAAATAGCTCAGAATCACGATACTGATTGAGGGCCTCTTCGCTTTCCCAGTGACTGTAAGTCATGAAAATATTTTCCGAAGCATGATCCTGCCATAATTCCAAATGCATGCAACCCGGAAAATTTCGAATGGACTGCTTATTTGCCTCAAAGTTTTCCAGAAAAGTAGGAACCGCTTCGGGTGTAAATTTCATGCGAACAATTCGTATCAGCATCAGGACCCAAAGTTGATGTAAACCACACTGTCTTGCTTTAAGCCTAGCAAATTTCCGCCATGACCGTGATTGATCCCGATTTCCAATACATCCAAGCTGTTGAAAAAAGCAAAAGGATCACCGGCTTCCACCTGATCGTATCCGTTTTGAAGGCGGTCCACAGATTCCCTTCCAAACTGAATAGTGAACTTACCCGGATTCAGCTTTTCAAAAACTTCTTTTCGGATGTTGGTCAGCAGATTTCCGTAGCGATCGATTCGGATCACATGACCGATGATATGCTCCCTGGTGGCTTTGGCCTGCCTGGACATCAATTTGCGAAAACCAGTCAAAGGACCTCCAAAATCGTGGATGGCTGCTCCGCTGGCGACTTTTGCCGCAATCGGTGCTAAAATATCCCGGGTCGGAAAGGTGGAATCTTTCAGGTGGATATCAGCAAACTGCACCAGAATACCGGGATCCTGATCTGCCAAAAGGCTTAATATCCCATTGTTTGGACCAACAAAAATATGTTCCTCCAGTTTGACGCCGATATACCCCTGAGTCATGGTGCCGATAGTATTGATCCCTACCAGATGCACAGTTCCTTTGGGGAATTCCCGAAAGGTCGACCGAAGCACAAACGCAGCATGCTCGATATCGTAAGGTGCGATACTGTGAGAAATGTCTATAATATTCAACTGAGGATTGATCGAGAGCATTTTGGCCTTCACGGCCGGAACGTAGTAATCTTTATCCCCAAAGTCAGAGAGGAATGTCACTAAAGCCATACAAGCAAGTCTATTAAAATTGTGTAATTTTGTTTGAGGGGAGCGAACAAAAATAGAAATTTTATTCTTTTGCCTTAAGGTAAACCTAAATCATAAAAAAGATTGGTCGAAAAAGTAATCACTTTAGAGAATGTCCCGTTGGCTGAGTTTTTGGGCACTGCCAATGAAAATATACGGCAAATTTCCCAAGCTTTTCCCCAAAGCAAAATTGTGTCCCGTGGCAATGAAATCCGAATCCAAGGTGGTGCACCGGAGATTTTGCGGATCAATGACCTGATCAATCTCCTGTTGGAGCATTTTGACAGGTTTGGACATCTCACTCCCGAAAATGTCAAGGATTACCTCGATATCGAAGGGGTTCCCTTTGAGGAGGCCAACCGGGATCAAGTCATAGTCTTTGGTAACAAAGGGCTGGTGATCAAACCAAAGTCACCGAATCAGCGCAAACTGGTAGATGCTGCCATGAAAAATGATTTGGTTTTTGCCCTTGGGCCTGCGGGAACGGGTAAAACCTACATCGCTGTGGCTTTGGCAGTTCGGGCTTTGAAAAACCGGGAGGTTAAGCGGATCATCATCACGCGCCCTGCCGTAGAAGCCGGAGAGAATCTTGGATTCCTTCCCGGTGACCTTCAGGAAAAGCTTGATCCCTATCTGCGCCCAATCTACGATGCCCTTCAGGACATGGTGCCGCCGGAGAAGCTGAAATATTACCAGGAAACTCGCGTAATTGAAATCGCTCCGCTAGCCTACATGAGAGGGCGTACCCTTCACGATGCTTTTGTGCTTTTGGATGAGGCTCAGAATACCACAAGTGAGCAAATCAAGATGTTTTTAACCCGAATGGGTCCTAATTCCAAAGTGATCATCACCGGTGATCAGACTCAGGTGGATTTGCCAGTCAGACAAAAATCAGGACTGTCTGAAGCTCTCCGAATCCTGAAAGATGTAAAAGGCATCGGCGTGGTAAGCCTGAGTGGAAAAGATGTAATCCGACACAAACTTGTGAAGGCAATCATCGAGGCCTACGAGGTGAATCAGGAATTGGAGGAACAAAGACGACATGAAGCTAATAGCAGAAAAAATAACGGATGAAAGTTCGCTTCAGCAGGCCTTTCAAATCCGCAGACAAGTTTTTGTTGTTGAGCAAAAAGTGCCGGCTTCAGAGGAGTATGATGAATTTGAAAAGGTGTCCCGGCATTTTCTGGCCAAAATAGATGGAAAACCTGTCGGAACTGCCCGTTGGAGATTTACCAAGAATGGCGTGAAATTGGAGCGTTTTGCTGTTTTGAAAGAAGCTCGTGGAAAAGGAGTGGGACAGGCGCTGGTTGCTGCTGTCTTGGAGGATTTGAAATCTACGCCGGAAGCTGAGGGTAAAACCAAATACCTTCATGCCCAGCTGACCGCGATGCCCTTGTACTCCAAATTTGGTTTTGAAAAAAAAGGCGACTTATTTGAGGAATGTAACATTCAACATTACAAAATGGAATTGGCCTAATCCTTGTCTAGAAATCATAAACCAACTAGTTTATTATGAAAAAAATTACGCTATCCGCTTTTTTTGTCATGGTACTCGCTGTTTCAGCGTTTTCCCAACAAGTCATTTCATCATCAGGCATTTCAAATCCCAATCTGGGAAATTTTGAAAATGAAGTAAAATTCAATTTCCTTAACCTGATTGTCCTTGGGGCATTTGAGGTGGGCTATGAGCGATTTCTTAGCGAAAGTCACTCCCTTGATATTCAGCTTCATATTAATGATCGCTTTGGCTATAACGCGGAAGGTAATGGCAAAACATTCAAAACCAATTCCATCCAATCGGGGATGAATTTCTATTTTGGCAACAACCCCAATGGGAGATTTCATGTGTACCCTTTTGTGAAATTCAGGTTTGGGGATTATGAAGAATCAGCACCCGGAGGAATTTCTACCACTGATATGGCAGCATTTATTTTGGGTGCAGGCGCGGGTTATAAGTGGGAAGTTTCTCAACATTTCGCATTTGGCCCTTATCTCAGTGTCGCGCGGAATTTTAGTGATGCTGTGTCTAGCAAGTTTACAGGAGTTGAGCTGAATGGTGGATTTAGCCTTGGTTATCGATTCTAATTCCTAAAAAAATTAATTATTCAGAGCCTTTCGAGGCTCTTTTTTTTGCCTATATTTTTTTACCTTAAGTATAATTTTTTCAAAAAATGAGATTCGCTGACTTTCCATTTTTGAGGTATCTGCCATTTTTGATCGCCGGAGTTCTTTTTTCGCAAGCGAAAACGGATATCCCACTTTGGATTCCATCTACTTTAATCACGGTATTGTGGATTGCTTATTTGATTTTGGCTTCGCAAAAGGAAAGTTCCGGACAATTGATTCCCGCCTTTTTAGGCTATTTGATGCTATTCACGGCAGGTTTATTGTTTTCGGAAATTCAAAAAAAAGGCCCCTATAATGTAGTAAATCATAATCTTGAGAATGCTCAATCCTATCTCGCCCGCGTGGAAAAATACGATCTGGAAAAGCCGAATTCCTTCGAAAATCTGCTAGAGGTCATCGCGGTAAGTGACAGCTTGGGTTGGAAAAAATCCAAGGGTAAGGTTTTGATTTATCACAAAGGCAAGCTGCCTTTTGTACCCGGTCAGGTAATTCTGGTTGAAAAATCTCCCGAGAAAATCCCTCCTCCGATTTTCCCCAACGAGTTTGATTACAGTGGTTTCTTAGCCAGAAAGGGAATTCATTTTCGCCAGTTTATCGGTGAGAAATTCGTCCTTATTGATTCCTCAGAAGTGGATCATCCCAAATATTGGCTCAGTAATTTCCGAAAGGAATTGGTTGGTATAGTCCAGACTAAAGTTCCTGATCCTGAATCACAGCAGATTGCAGCTGCCTTGCTTTTGGGTCAGAAGGAGAACTTGGACAAGGAAATCAAAAACGCCTATGCCGAGACCGGAACCATGCATATTCTGGCTGTTTCAGGGCTTCATGTAGGGATAATTTATGCGATTTTGCTTTTCCCGCTCAGAGGACTTCGGCTTAGATTAAAACAAAAGAAAGGCTATCTGTTTGCAGTCATAGTTCTGATTTGGACTTATGCAGTTCTCACGGGTTTTTCTCCTTCTGTAGTGCGGGCAGCCACGATGTTTTCACTATTTACTGCCGGGCAAATGCGGGAGCGGAAACCCTCCTCATTCAATATTTTGGCATTTTCGGCTATGATCATGATCGTAATCAATCCCGATGTGATTTTTGAGGTTGGCTTTCAGCTATCCTATGTAGCAGTTGCGGGAATTTTGCTGATTCAGCCACTGATCGCGCGGTTCTGGATTCCTCCCAATATGGTTTTGGAATATTTTTGGCAACTAACAGCAGTAAGTATTGCTGCTCAGTTGGCGACTTTTCCGCTTTCGGTTTACTATTTCCATATTTTCCCCAGCTACTTTTTGATAGCTAATCTGGTCATTATTCCACTTTCATTTCTGGTGATGCAGTTTGGGATTCCTTTTTTGGTGTTCAGTTGGGTTCCGTTTCTTGGGGCCTTTTTAGGTTGGGTTGTGAGCGGCCTGATCGGGGTTCAAAACTGGATTACCCGTGCAATTCAGCTTTTTCCTGGCGGCAATTTGGAGCGTCTGACCATTACATTTGCCGGGATGCTTCTGGTTTGGGGCATTTTGATCATCTGGGCTAATTGGGAGTTGGGCAACAGGAGAAAGCTTGTCTATAGCTCAATTTGCCTCTTTTTGATTTGGTCTGGGGATCGATTGGTCAGGGAATGGAATAAATCTGCTCAAGAAATGTTGCTATTTTCCGATGGAAAAGGAACGCTGATGGATCTCAAAATTGGGAGCAAGAATTTTTCTTGGAACGAAAATTTCCCAACAGAACAGATTAGCTTTTCTATTGACCCAAATCGGATCGCATTTCAGCGTCCGCAGCGCCCGGAGTCCACAGTGGCCTACAAAACCGTTTCAGTGCTTAATTTTCCCATTTGGGATTTCAGCTATAATCCCACCTCCCAAAAAATTCACTGGGGCAGCGTAAAGCCGAAATCTGTGAGAGAATTCTCATTTTCTAAATTCAAAGAATTGCCTATTTCGGATTCGCTGTATGCAAAAAGTGGCGCATTTCAGATAGTTTTCTGACCGGCTACTTGGCAGTGGCAGATTATGCCTGTAATTTATACTCCCAAAGCCCAAATCAACGCATGGAGAATTCTGTACTTACCAAAATCAATCAAGGCATCGGATTTATCACACTCAATCGGCCAGAAAAGCGAAATGCACTAAGTCCCGATCTAATCATTGAATTGGATAAAGCATTCTCAGCCTTCGAGCAGGATGATGAGGTAAAAGTGGTCATTTTGCAGGCTGCCGGAAAGGCCTTTTGTGCCGGTGCTGACCTGGATTATATTCAGCAAATGCAGTATTTTTCCCATGAAGAAAATTTGGCAGACAGCAATCGGCTGAAAGCCCTTTTTTCAAAAATTTACGAGTTCCCAAAAGTCGTCATCGCTCAAGTCCAGGGTCATGCCTTGGCCGGAGGCTGTGGCTTGGTGAGCGTGTGTGACTTTGCATTTGCAGCGCCGGAAGCACTTTTCGGATATACTGAAGTGAAAATCGGCTTTATTCCCGCCTTGGTTTCGGTCTTTCTCACTGAGCAGATTGGTCAGGCTAAAACAACCGAACTCTTGCTTTCCGGTGAATTGATCCCTTCCTCCAAATCTGTGGCTTTGGGATTGATTACAGAAGTAGTAGAGGGTGAGTTTTTGGAAAAAAGAACGCGTGAATTCGCTGCAAAACTGGTTGCTGAAAATTCTGCTTTTTCCATGAAGGAAACCAAAAGATTGCTCCGAAGCTTGAATGAAAGTGTCCGGCATCAGGCATTGGACCTCGCGGCAGAGGCCAATGCAAAAGCCCGTGGCCATTCCGATTGTATCAAGGGAGTTGCCGCATTTTTAAGCAAAACCAAACCGAGCTGGTAATTGGAAACGAACCTCCATCTTATACTGAGGAATGTATTTGGGCTGGAAGATTTCCGCCCTGTACAAAAGCAGGTCATCGACTCGGTGATGGAGGGGAAAGACACGCTAGCCCTTTTGCCGACGGGAGGAGGAAAGAGTCTTTGTTATCAAATTCCCGGATTAGCCAAGGAGGGGATCTGTCTGGTGATTTCACCCTTGATCGCATTGATGAAAGATCAGGTTGATAATCTGAGAGCCAAGGGAATCAAGGCTTCGGCGATCTACTCTGGGATGAGTTATCGTGAAATCGACACGACTTTGGACAATTGTATTTATGGGGATTTCAAGTTTCTTTACGTTTCCCCGGAGCGACTCAAGCAGGAGTTGTTCATCGAGCGCTTTCGGCAGATGAATATCAATCTGATCGCGGTGGATGAAGCACATTGCATTTCTCAGTGGGGCTACGATTTTCGTCCGCCTTATCTTGAGATTGCCGCCATCCGGGTTTTTCACCCCAAAGTAAATATCCTTGCTTTGACCGCCTCTGCAACGCCTCAGGTTTGTGTGGATATTATAGAAAAGCTGGAAATGAAATCTTATCGGGAGTTTCATCAGAGCTTTTCGCGGAAAAATCTCAGCTACAGTGTAAGGCTGGTTGAAAATAAGCTTGAAAAAGGAATCGAAATACTTAAGCGAATCCCCGGAACTGCCATTTGGTATGTGCGAAACCGACAGGCGACCCATCAGATTGCCAAAGCGCTCACCCAATTGGGAATCTCGGCGGCGGCATATCATGCCGGACTTTCCAATGCAGATCGGGGTGATCGGCAGGAAGCTTGGAAAGCCAATAAAGTTCGGGTGATGGTCAGTACCAATGCCTTCGGAATGGGAATTGACAAACCTGATGTGCGGGTTGTCATTCACCATGACCTACCGGAAAATCTTGAAAATTATTATCAGGAAGCCGGTCGTGCCGGAAGGGATGGGGAAAAGGCCTTTGCTGTTTTACTGGCGAATGAACAGGATTTTGAGCAGGTGTTGAATCGATCGGCCTTGGTATATCCGCCCATTGATTTTTTGAAACGAGTGTACCAATGTTTGGCTAATTACTTTCAACTCGCCGTAGGCAGTAACATGCTCAGCAGTTTTGACTTTGATCTTTCAGACTTTTGCCATACCTATGAGCTGCCTGTTTTGGAGACATTCTACGCGCTCAAAGTATTGGGAGAGGAAGGTTTCTTGGCGATCAATGAGAGTTTCTTTGCTCCCTCCCGGGTACACTTTCGTGTGGACCCTAGTCGCTTATATGAAGTGCAGATCGCCTATGCAAAGCTTGACCCGATCATCAAAATGATGCTCAGAACGTATGGAGGAAATCTTTTCTCGGAATACATCAAGATACAGGAAAGCAAACTTGCCAAATCCCTCGAGATGCGGGAGTCTGAGTTAATCAAGGCCCTTTTGGATATCCAAAAACTCGAGGTGATGGATTATGATCAGCGTAAAGATAAGCCGCAGCTTACTTTTCTGACTCATCGCTATGATGCAGGCAAACTTCCCTTCAACCATTCCAGGATTCAGGCGAGAAAAGAACTGACCATGGAAAAAGCCAAAAGCATGGTAGAATACGTAAATCAGGTTCGGATTTGCCGGACACAATTCATTCAGGAATATTTTGGAGAAAAGACGGATTCCGTATGTGGGATCTGTGATGTATGCATAGAATTGAAGAAAAGTCAATCTTCGGAGACCCAAGAAGACCGAATGAAGCTGAAAATACTTGAAACTTTAGCGGAATCGGGCGAGTTATCTGAACGGGTTTTGTTTGAAAAATTAAAAAAACCCGCTTCGGACGCCAACTTACGTCTGATCCGACAATTGATTGATCAGGATCAAGTGAGCAGATCTGCCGATGACATTCTTTCTTTAAAATCCCATGAGTAGTTTCCTTGATGATCTTTTCAAAAAAGTATTTAAGCCCTCGGATAAATCCCCGATGAGGCTGAAGGAAAACTTTGTGATAAAGGAAATAGAA
Organism: Algoriphagus sp.; assembly: GCF_030694375.1. Classification (GTDB taxonomy): domain Bacteria; phylum Bacteroidota; class Bacteroidia; order Cytophagales; family Cyclobacteriaceae; genus Algoriphagus. Next base: position 72,584 of record NZ_JAUXYL010000007.1, on the reverse strand, counting down.
CAAACAGACCTCGATTTATGGATAGAATCTGAGGAATCAGCGCAGCTTTTTACATTGGTTTACAAAAATTACCATTTTAAGCGAACAGGGATCAATGGCCGGCCTCAAGTCCATATATTCGATTCACCCTATGCCAATGGGTTTGCTGTGACCTATGAAAATCCTTTTAATGCGAAATCATTTTCCAGGCTTTTCTTGGCTTTTAGCCAAAGGCTTCTAGCTTTGGGTTATGAGCAAGTCAGCCTCGATCGAAAGTTTGAAGAAATCAACGATCAGGTGAAGGTGACTGAGAAGTTCTATTTCAAGCCTCCGATTCAGCTTCCGGCTGAAGGAGAATTGATCTCTCAGTTATACGGAAATGTCTCCTTGGAGAAAGTTACTATTGATAATGAACCCAGTTATATCAAATTACTGGCGACGGTATATTCCGATCGTCTTTATCAGGATGCCAAATCATTTGATCAATTGATGGATGGCATATTTGAAAAATATTGAAATGGATAGAATAGCATTAAGAAAACAACTTGAATTTTACAGAACCCCCTTTGAGGAAGAATCTGCCTTTATTGCAGATTTTACTTTATTGACCCATGATCCATTAGGCTACAAGCGGGAGCAATTAGATGGTCACTTCACCGCCTCTGCTTGGATTGTGAACAAAAGCAGAACCCACACCCTGCTGACCCTGCACCGTAAATTGGGCAGGTGGCTTCAGCTTGGCGGACATGCCGATGGAAATGAAAACCTCATCGAGGTTGCCCTGAAGGAGGCTGAGGAGGAGAGTGGTCTGACTTCGTTGGAACTTGTAGATTCTACAATTTTTGACTTAGACAAGCACATTATCCCCGAAAGACCTCATGTGAAGGAGCATTTTCATTTTGATGTGCGCTATCTCTTCGAAGCGGATATCAATGAACCCCTAGTCATCAGCGATGAAAGCGTCTCCCTGGCTTGGATTACATTTGACTCAGTGGTGGACATGATCGGGTACAATCCGTCCATACTTCGGATGCTTGAAAAAACCAGTAAATCAGAAATTCTGCTTTGATGGAAGTGCTAGATCCGGCCAAACTCAAATCTCAATTTTCTTTTTCAACCCCGATTCAGATCCGGTTTTCGGATATCGATGGCTATCTTCATGTAAACAATAGTATTTATTTCAGCTATTTTGAGCATGCCAGAGCAGTTTTTTTGTACACAGTGTGTGACTGGAATGTGATGGCCATCGGGACGGTCGTGGGTAGAATCGAGATCGATTACATCCGCCCGATCCACTTGGAGGATAAGGTCGAAGCCCTGGTCAAGTGCACCCGAATCGGAAATTCATCTTTTGATCTGGAGCAATACCTGATAGGGACAGACAGCAAAGGCGAATCCCGGGTTTTTGCGAAATGCAAATGCGTCATGGTTTCCGTGGATATGAAAACGATGAAGCCGGTTTCTGTCCCGGAAGAATACCGATTGAAGTTAGCTGTCTCTTCGCCTCAGTGAGTGTTTTCACTCACTGGTAAAGTTAGGTTCAATCACTGGAAATATACCGGTGTCCAAAAGGAAAAGCGCTTGAAGTTACCTTTCTCCTAAATCCATTTCCCCTATCTTTTTTGCCCCTGTGAGTGTCTCCACTCACAGGAAAGTTCATCATAAAAGGAATAGTACCTTAAGTAAATCTTCTCCTAAATCCATTTCCCCTATCTTTGCCGAAAATTTATACTGTGAAACGACTTTGGATTTTGGGTTTACTTTGTGTGAGCCTTTTCGCCTGTAGCCCTACTGAGGAAGAATTGCTGAAAGTGGGACTGGAAAAAATGGATACGCAAGCTTGGCCAGAGGCGGTGACTTATTTTGATCAGCTTTTGGAGAAAAATCCAACCAATGCTACCGCCTTAAATGCAAAAGGCGTCGCACTTTTTCAGCAAGGGAAAATTCAGGAAGCAATTCCTGTTTTTGATTTGGCGATTCGGGCCGATTCCACCAGTTACAAGGCTTGGTTTAATCGCGGAAATGCCAAAATGGAGCAGGAAAACTACAAAGCCGCGCTCGCAGATTTCAATATTGCCACGGCATTGGATGCAACGCAAACAGATATTTATTTCAATCGGGGGACAGCACTCCTGAATATGGAAGAGTACGAAGATGCGCTATTGGATTTTCAGACCGTACTTCAAAACAATCCAAACCAAGCAGAGGCTCAATTCAGAAAAGCGAAAGCCGAATTGGGAATGAACGATCCGATACATGGTTTGGAATCCCTTACCAATACCGTAAATCTCGACCCTAAAAATGCAGAAGCCTACTACCTGCTTGGGGTGACCCGAATGAGTGCTTTGGGTCAAAAAAATGAAGGCTGTGCAGATTTGAAAATGGCGCTTTCGCTGGGCTATGCCGAGGCACAGACTTGGATTACAGATTTTTGTGATTAAATGGCTGAAATCGGGAAAGATATCGTAAAGGCAAAACTTCTGCTTCAGAAAGGAAAGCTGGTGGCAATTCCAACGGAAACGGTCTATGGACTGGCCGGAAATGCACTGGATTCGGAAGCTGTGGCCTTGATTTTTGAAACCAAAAACCGCCCCTCATTTGACCCATTGATCCTGCATACTTCCTCGATTGAGCGTGTAGAGGATTTTGTGGCATCCTTTCCTGAAAAGCTTAAAATGCTGGCAGAAAATTTTTGGCCCGGGCCATTGACTTTGCTTTTGCCCCGGAAGCCGATTGTGCCCGATTTGGTGACATCGGGTTTGGATCGGGTGGCTGTTCGGGTACCGAAGCATCCGCTGACATTGGCTCTGCTGGAATCACTTGATTTCCCTCTGGCTGCTCCGAGCGCCAATCCATTTGGATACATCAGTCCCACTTCTCCCTCACATGTGGCCGCTCAGTTGGGTGAAAAGATTCCTTATATTCTCGACGGGGGTGTTTGTGAAGTGGGTTTGGAAAGCACGATTGTGGGCTTGGAGGAAGATGAAATTGCAGTCTATCGATTGGGTGGTTTGGAAATAGCAGCAATCGAAAAGCTCGTCGGCCCGGTCAAAATAAAGGATCATAGTTCAAGCAACCCTCAGGCTCCCGGACTTCTGGAAAGTCATTACGCGCCTAGAAAACCTTTTATTTTAGGGGATCTGAGGCAATTGATAGCTGAAAATATAGAGGCAAAAAGCAATTTCGCCGTCCTGAGCTATTCTGATTATTTCCCCGGGATCTTACCAGGAAATCAGATTGCCTTAAGCCCAAATAAAAACCTTCACGAAGCTGCGCAAAACCTTTTTGCAGCCATGCGAAAGCTGGATGAAGGAAATTCAGCTGTGATTTTGGCTGAATTGCTGCCTGAGGTTGGGCTTGGTAGGGCGATCAATGACCGGCTGAGAAGAGCGGCTGTTAAGTGATCAGTTTGTCAGGCTGACACTTCGACTTCGCTCAGTGTGAAAAAAGTCGAAGCCTAGTGAAGTTTGCTGTCTCAGTTTTCAATTTGCAATTTTTCAATTTTTGAATTTTTCAATATTTCAATCAAAACAATCGATTACGAAATCCAAATTCAAAGAATTCCCAAATTGATCATTAGAAATGGCCGGATTTTGCCCGAAATTGGCTTAAATTCAGGCTCTTTTTAAGAGGAATCTTTCAAAACCCATTAAACAAATCCTATGAGTTCTACCGTAAAAAATGTCGATAGCCTGAGTTTTGCAGGTAAAAAAGCCCTTGTCCGAGTGGACTTCAATGTCCCTTTGAATGAAGATTTCACCGTTTCTGATGATACCAGAATTCAGGCAGCAGTGCCCAGTATCAAAAAAATCCTGAACGATGGAGGCTCAGCCATTCTGATGTCTCACTTGGGTCGCCCCAAAGGAGGTCCTGAGGAAAAATATTCCTTAAAACACATCATTTCAGCTGTTGAAGCGGCATTGGGAACTCCGGTTCAGTTTTCGTCTGATTGTATCGGAGCAGAGGCGGAAAGTAAAGCCGCAGCTTTGAAGGCAGGAGAAGTATTGTTGCTGGAAAATCTTCGATTCTACAAAGAGGAAGAAAAGGGTGATAAAGATTTTGCTGGGAAGTTGGCGAAACTGGGCGATGTCTATGTGAATGACGCCTTCGGAACTGCTCATAGAGCGCATGCTTCCACAGCGGTGATTGCGGAGTTTTTCAAAGACAAAGTGGCTGGATACCTGATGGAATCGGAATTGACGAATGCTGATAAAGTTTTGGGCAATCCGGAGCGACCTTACACTGCTATTATGGGCGGGGCCAAAATCGCCGATAAGATTCTGATCATTGAGCGTCTGTTGGACGTGGTGGATAATTTGATCATCGGAGGCGGCATGTCTTATACGTTTGCAAAAGCGCAAGGCGGATCAATCGGTAATTCCCTTTTGGAAGCTGATAAGATGGATTTTGTATTGGAGTTGATGGAAAAAGCAAAGGCTAAAGGAGTGAATCTGATTCTTCCTTTGGATACGGTGATTGCCGATGACTTTTCAAATACAGCCAATCAGGGTATGGCCAACAGCGGTGAAATTCCTGATGGATGGATGGGTTTGGATATCGGGCCAAAAACCCGTGAACTCTTCGGAAAAACAATTTTGGAGTCCAAAACTGTACTTTGGAACGGTCCGATGGGTGTTTTTGAAATGGAGTCTTTTGACAAGGGAACCAAAGCAATCGCAGAGTATGTGGCTGAAGCTACCCGAAATGGAGCTTTCTCGTTGATCGGTGGTGGTGATTCGGCTGCTGCAGTGAATAAATTCGGTTACACCGATCAGGTTTCCTATGTCTCTACAGGCGGTGGCGCATTGCTTGAACATATGGAAGGCAAAGTGCTTCCTGGTGTTGCGGCTTTGGCGGAGTGATTTGTCACCAATAGACCTGTCAGGTCTGGAATAAAAAAAGTCTCGCTTTCGGGCGGGACTTTTTTGTTTTTAGCTTATAAAACTTTTCCAAAGTTTTGAACTTTGGAAAAGTTTATAATTCCGGGATAGTTTAAAAAACCACTTCGGCCATCACCGGAAAGTGATCCGAAGGGTATTTTTTTCCATAATTGTCTGTCAGAATCCCATGCCTGATGACCTGTATTTTTCCCTGAATAAAGATATGATCGATGATCCCATCAGGCATTTTGTTCCAATCAAAGCTATTGAAAGTCCCTTTTGGACCGTAGGAGGGAAGTTTCGAAACCAATCGGGCATCTTCCCAGCTTGGATCTGAGGTGATAGTAGCATAAGCCGGATTCTCCGGTGTGACATTAAAATCCCCCATCAGGATGACAGGAAGATTTTTGGTGTTGATTTCTTTGACTTTGGCGACAAGAAGTTTGCTGCTTTCTTCCCGAGCCTGCTGACCGATATGATCGTAGTGGACATTGAAGACGTAGAATTTTTTACCCTTCTTATCTTTGAATCTGCCCCAGGTACAGATTCTGTTGAGGGCGGCATCCCATCCTTTGCTCGGACTGTCAGGGGTGGGAGAAAGCCAAAAAGTACCCGAATCTTCCAGCTGATACTGTTTGGGATCATAGTGAATGGGGGAGAATTCTCCTTTTTCCTTCCCATCATCCCGTCCGACTCCGATTGATAAGTAGCCCAATCCCTCATTGATTTGTTTTAATTGATTGACAAGCGTTTCCTGCGTCCCAAACAGGCTGATTTGGTGGAATTGGATCAGGCCTACCACATGAGGCAATCGGTCTTTCCAGAGATTTCCCTCATCTCCGGGATTATCCCAGCGAATGTTGAATGTGGCGATCCGGTGACTTTGTGCCAGCATATTTTCTGAAAAACCAAAAATCAGGGTGATTGTCAACAACAGGGTGGAAAATGACTTTTGAAACATAAATCAGGAACTATTTCGTGGAAAATGACTTAACTGTTTAAAGTTGCATGGTAAATTGAATATATGAAAACCTTTTATCCAAAAGACCTGAGTACTGCCGAAGTCCAGAATTTACTTCAGGGTGCAGTGACACCCCGACCAATAGCTTTCGCAAGTACAGTGGACAAAGCTGGAAACGTGAATCTGAGCCCGTTTAGTTTTTTCAACATGTTCAGTGCCAATCCTCCGATTCTGATTTTTTCGCCCTCCCGAAGAGTGCGGGATAATTCGACCAAGCACACGCTCGAAAATGTCCTGGAAGTTCCCGAAGTGGTGATTCATATCGTCGGTTTCGATCGGGTAGAGCAGATGTCATTGGCCAGTACCGAATATCCAAAAGGGGTGAATGAATTTGAAAAAGCAGGACTTACTCCAGTCAAGTCGAATTTAATTGCTCCCCCACGAGTAAAAGAAGCGGCGGTTGCCTTGGAATGCAAAGTGAATGAAGTGAAGTCCTTAGGTTCTTGTGGCGGTGCAGGAAATCTTGTCATCTGTGAGGTCATTGCCATTCACATCAATGAATCTATTTTGGATGAAAAAGGAGCCATCGACCCGTTCAAGTTAAGTCCTGTGGCAAGGTTGGGCGGAAGTTGGTATTCAAGAATCACTCCGGATTCGCTTTTTCAGATCCCCAAACCGCTTACAAATCTCGGGATTGGGGTAGATCAGATTCCGGGAGAGATCCGAAACAGTCCTATTTTGACCGGGAACAACTTGGGCAGACTGGGCAATGTGATGGAATTACCGACCGAAGATGAAGTCAGTGAGTTTTCGAGTTCAGAAGAAATCCGGGAAATGCGAATTCGGTTTAAAAATGATCCGGAGTCTTGGATTGACCACCTTCACCTCCGTGCAAAAGAAGAGTTGGAGGCCGGCAATGTGAATTTGGCCTGGAAGATTTTACTTCAAAAGCAATAAAAAAACCTTCAGGAGAATTGAGTCCTTTCGAGGGCGATAGATAGAGAACTCTCCAAGGGTCTAGACCCTTGGAGAGTTCTCGTTTACTTAATTACAATATCCTGAGTCATTCTCACTTGAACACCCTGGTAGTTTTGAAGCTGCTTAACTTTCTCGATCAGTTGGTAATTTTCTCCCAATTGAGCCTGTAAAATTCTGGTCTGGACTTTATCGCCAAAGGAGCTAAACAATTCCTCAAACCATGTTTTTTTTGCAGGGTAGTACACTACGCGATAGTCGTCTCCTGCATCAATTTTTCCGGCGGCAATCTCAATGGCGGTATTCAATCCACCGAGTACATCAACCAAACCTCTTTCTTTCGCCTGAGTGCCGGTCCAAACACGCCCTGAAGCCACTTTCTTCACTGAATCAGGATGCATTCCGCGACCTTCAGCCACTCTTGAAATGAAGGTCTCATAGCCATCTTCGATGCTTGACTGAATGATGGTCTTTTCGACTTCCATAAGTTCACGCGTAGGATTCATGAAATCAGACAACTGACCTGTTTTAACTACATCCGTGGTCACACCCAGTTTTTCGTTCAGTAATCCTTTGACATTGAACCACAAGCCGAAAATCCCGATTGAACCTGTAATAGTATTAGGCTGTGCCACAATGGTGTCGGCAGGAGCGGAGATGTAATATCCTCCCGAAGCTGCCACTTCTCCCATAGAGACGATCAGGGGTTTGGCTTTTTTCGCCTCAGTCATCTCTCTCCAGATCACATCTGAAGCTACAATGGAGCCTCCTGGGGAATTCACCCGAAGGACAATGGCTTTGATATCATCATCTTTTCTGGCCTTTCGGATTTCCTTTGCAAACTTTTCAGAACTGATGACTCCTTCCGCATTTCCGCCGACGATGTCGCCTTCGGCTATGATTACTGCAATGCGGTTTTTGGAAGTGATATTTTTGGATTTCACTACAGACCCGAGATCTGTGGCGTTTATTGTAGAAATGTCATCGTCTTCTTCCAGTCCTAATCTTTCACGCAACTTGGCATGTACTTGATCTTCATACGCCAAGGCAGTGGCCAGCTTATAAGTCACCGCATCCTGAGGCTTACGAATAAGCATTTCCTTGTTGATCTTTTGCAGACTGTCCAAGGCAATTCCACGGGATTCAGCAATTTGTGCAACTGCCAAATTGTTCATATCGTCGAGGAAATATTGCGTTTGGAGTCTGTTTTCTTCGCTCATTTTAGTCAGAATAAAAGGCTCAACGGCACTTTTAAATTCACCGACACGGAAAACTTCCGGCTTGATTCCGACTTTTTCGAAAAGCCCTTTGAGAAATATTCCTTCGGATGAAAAACCGTTGAAATCAATGGCTCCCAGCGGATTCAGGTAAATTTCGTCTGCAACGGAAGCCAAAAAATAACCCCCTTCGCTGTAGGCTTCGTCATAGGCGACGATGAATTTTCCGGATTCTTTGAAGTCAAGAAATGCTTCTCTGAGTTCCAATAAATTTGCCTGACCTGCCATAATAAGACCAACATTCAAGTATATTCCTTTGATACTTTCGTTGGTTTTAGCTTCAGAAATAGCCCTTTTTAAATTGATCAAACCGGCGCTCATATCGCGGCCAAAAGGATTTCCAAATGCGCCCAAATCGAGCTTATCTTCAGCGGTTCTTTCTACGAGGGTCCTCCCATTCAAATTCAAATGAAGAATGGAATTTTCTTTTACAGTCACTTTTTGATCCGAAGAGGCTGCAATCATTCCGATGATTCCAAAGAAAATGAGTGTACTTAGGATGGTAAAAATGAAAAGGCCGACGATCACGGCCAGTACATTGCCTAGAAATTTCATACATGTATTATTTGAACTCGAAAATTGCCCATTTTAATTCACCTTTACAATTGTAAAAGTGACAAGCGATGCAAACTGAGGTTGTGTTAAGTTTAGGAGGAAACAAAGGTGATCGGGAAAAGTTGCTTTTTCGTGCCATTGAGGGATTAAATGATCATTTTCAATTGCTGAAAGTTTCCAAAATCTTTGAAACCTCAGCTTGGGGTGGAGTTGCCAAAGGAGATTTTTTAAATCAAATCGCAGTAATTTCCACTGAATTGCAGCCTGAAGAAGTGCTTGAAATTATTCAGGAAATTGAAACTGATCTTGGTCGAACCCGAGAGGAGCCTTGGGGTGATCGGACGATGGATATTGATATTTTATATTTTGGTGAGAAAGTTATTAATACCGGAAAGCTGGTAATCCCACATCCATTTATTGAAGATCGCAGATTTGTATTGGTTCCTTTGGCTGAGGTGTTACCTAAGAAAGAACATCCGATTTCAGGAAAAAATACCTTGAGGATGCTCGAAGAATGTAATGATTTGAGCAAGGTGAAAATCTGGAAAAAATAGCATCCTTTTTTTTATTCAAAAAAAATCCCGCCACTTAGGCGGGATTCACTGTTCTTAGATACTTGAAACCTCTGCTTCGGAATGGATTTTTTTCACCAAACCCTGAAGAACTTTACCCGGACCACATTCGACAAACTGTGTTGCGCCGTCATTGACCATATTTTGAACCGACTGCGTCCATTTGACTGGGGCGGTCAATTGCATGATTAGATTTTTCTTAATTTCATTCACATCAGACACCGCTGTAGTGCTGACATTTTGATAGACGGGACAGATTGGGGTGGAAAACTGGGTTTCCTCGATTGCTTTCTGAAGTTTTTCTCGGGCAGGTTCCATCAGTGGGGAGTGAAATGCCCCTCCCACCGGTAGTGGTAAGGCACGCTTAGCTCCTGCAGCTTTCATTTTTTCGCAGGCGATTTCAATTCCTTTTATTGAGCCTGAAATCACCAACTGTCCCGGACAATTGTAATTGGCGGGAACGACAATTTCATCCTTGAATTCCGAACAGATTTCTTCCACTTTTTCATCAGGCAGTCCGAGGATAGCAGCCATAGTTGAGGGGTTGATTTCACAGGCTTCCTGCATCGCCAGGGCACGCTGGTAGACAAGTCTAAGTCCGTCTTCAAATGCAAGGGTACCATTGGCCACCAGTGCTGAAAATTCACCCAATGAATGTCCTGCCACCATATCCGGTGCAAAACCCGGGGTGGTTTTAGCGAGGATTACCGAATGAAGAAAAATAGCCGGTTGCGTTACTTTGGTTTGCTTGAGCGCTTCATCTGTTCCTTCAAACATGATGTCTGTGATCCTAAACCCCAGAATCTCATTGGCTTTTTCAAAAAGGGCTTTTGCATCAGGGTTTTCTTCATAAAGTGACTTCCCCATGCCTGGGAATTGGGCGCCTTGGCCCGGAAAAACAAATGCTTTCATTCGTTAATTTTTGGTTCGTGGCAAATATAAGTCTTTTCTACTTTTCACTTTTTCTTGAGTTATTCAGGGAGCTTCAAACCAAGAAATTATTTCAAGTTGATTTCAATTTATTTCATAAAAATAATTAATGATTAACAGATAAATTATAAATAAAAATTATAAAAATCTGCATCGGACTTTTGCGGCATGGATTTTCAAATTCTGATTAACAATTTAACCAATCCCAGTTTGCTGTTTTTCATCCTTGGGATTCTTGCGGTCAAACTGAAGAGTGATCTAGAAATACCAGGTACCAGTGCAAAGTTTATTGCACTTTATTTGATGCTTTCGATTGGGTTTAAAGGAGGGCAGGAGCTTTCCCATAGTGACTTTAGTTCTGAGATAGTTTACGCATTGATCTTTGGTGTAATTCTGTCTGCAACAGTCCCCTTTTATACCTTTTTTCTCCTCAAGAAGCGATTGGGAGTGGCCAATGCCTCGGCTATTTCAGCCGCTTATGGTTCAATTTCTGCTGTGACCTTTGTCGCTGCCGTAGCATTTTTGGATATGCAAGGTGTGACTTTTGGAGGGCATATGGTGGCAGTGATGGCTTTGATGGAAGCTCCGGCAATTATTTCTGCGGTAATTTTGCTTCAGAAATATTCTGAAAAGAAAGAAAAAGGCGGAATCCGAAAAATAGTTTTTCATGCGTTTACCAATGGTTCCGTGCTTCTGATCTTGGGGAGTTTAGTGATAGGATTAATAGCAGATGAAAAGCAAGCTGAAGGAATCAAACCCTTTGTGACAGATATATTTAAAGGATTTTTGGCGGTTTTCCTCCTTGATATGGGGATTAACAGTGGCAGAAAGCTTAAGGCTTTTTTCAAATACGGTTATTTTTCTACGGTTTTCGCCATTTTGATGCCCCTAGTCAATGGCAGTATGGTTGCCTTCCTTACTCATTGGATAGCGCCTGAAGCGGGAGACCGGCTAATTTTTGCGATTTTAGCAGCTTCCGCATCTTATATCGCAGTGCCTGCAGCGATGAAATTGGCCAATCCCAAAGCGGACGAAGGGCTCTATGTGCCTATGGCTTTGGCCATCACTTTCCCTTTCAATCTGACTTTCGGCATGCCGATCTATTGGATGATTATCCAGTTATTTTGAGCTGAGAAGTTGTTTAGGAAAGAAACTTCATCTTTTCTTCAGGTGATGGAAGTCTGCAAGTGTTCTTCTTTCCAAACCATCGGTAGCGATTTCTGCCTATCCAGTTGTAAGCCCCATCTCTTATCGGTGAGGGCAAAATGATAAGTGCGTAGAAAAGAGGCCACAATCCCGGAAGTTTTTTGGCTATCCTTAATGCAGCAGTGCTTCGGAAATAGATTTTTTCATCTTCGATTAGAACCAACGAATCCAGATATTCTGGATTGACCTCATATCGGGAAAGTAGTTTTTTGCCCGAATCCTCTTGCAATGCTCCCACTAAAAACTGATTCTTAGTATCCCGTTTTAGGATAAAATCAATGGAAGCATTGCAGAGGTTACAGACTCCGTCAAAAAGGATGACAGATTTTTCTGAGGTCATCTCAGGATTTGGATAGTGCCTTTCAAGCTGCGTTCTCGCTGTGTCGGATCAAGAACATCAAAGGTGACTTTTCCGGAATAGAAGTAGGTGCTTGCAGGCAATTCATTTCCGTTTTTGTCTCGGCCATCCCATCGAATGAGTACGTCATTTTCATTGGAGGTTAGACTGTTGTAGCTGAATACTTCCACCCCCCATCGATTGACAATAAATATTTCAACCCCCAATACGAATCGTGGGCATTGTGAAAAAGGATTGTCGAAAGCTATAAAGGTATCGTTGTTCCCGTCACCATTTGGCGTAAATGCATTTGGAAGATTATACACAGGACAATTATCCACGCAGACCACGTTACTGGCTGCACTTTCATTGCCCGAACGGTCCACAGCAGTGATGTAATAGCACCCACGATAATTAGGAAGATTATTCAGCCTTGCACTCAAACTCAACGAAGAATATTGCCCTACCAAATTAAAGGTTCCTTCTTCCCCGTCTGGGGTGAAATAAAGTTTGTATCCGCTCAATTCGTCGTCGCAATCTCCAGTGAAATTTGGTTTCCAACTCAGATTATGAACAAAGGAGTTACTGTTGCAGGGCTGTTCGGCTACATAGGCAGAGCACTCGGGACCTTCAAATGTCAGGACAGGAGGACAAGGCAGTCTGTTATCATCCGGCAAAGCACAGGTGATTTGAGATTTGTTTTCCAATGGATAAACCAGCCCTGCGACGTTGTATGCTCCTTTGGTAATCACATAGTAGCAATACTCCAATTCCTTGATTAAAGGTTTGCCGTTAAAACTTCCGTTATCGAGGTACTTAAAACCATCTTTGGTTACGTCTACTTCTGCAATTTTCACAAATGTATCGGCATCTGCGGCATCAGGATCAGTCCTATTTCGATATACCTCATGCTTGAATTCTGTAATTTGGTTGTTCCAAGGTACATTGAACGTCCATTTGAGTTCAATTGCTTCATTGATGATGGTTGGCTCCAGTCGCACTGATGAAGCGGATGAGGAGGTGTCGATTTTGACAGTATTATCAAGTAAGACTACCCGATAATTGTAAACCAAGTTTTCAGTATTCAATCCTCTATCGGTGAAAAGCGTATCTGAGGTGACTCCCAAGGAGGTCCTGTTGGTGTTTCCAGTGAACCCTTCACTTCTTAATAGCTCATAAGTGTAAGGCCCGGGAAATTGTATTTTGTTAATGTCATATGGCGGAGTCCACTTGATGAAGATTTCTCCAGTGGCAGGATCAGTTTCTTCAATGCTGACATTGGTGATGATCGGTACGTCCACATCAATGGTAATACAGATTTCTTGCGACACGATACTTTCTCCTGATCTAGGCTGAGGGAATCCAGCCACTAATCGGTAACAATAGGTATTGCCCGGAGCAAGTCCTTCTCCGCCGTTCAAATCATTGAAAGAGAAGGTGGCCATATCGGTGATTCCGATCAATTCATATCCTGCACGAATGCCTGTCTCACAACTGTCAGGTTGGTAGGGATCGGAATTGATTCTTCTCCAAATTTGCATTTCGCTGGCTGAGTTGGCACAGACATAGGGATCCCACTTTAATTTCGCATTTCTTCCCGGCATTTGTTCGATTTCGTTCCAGACAGGCGGGGGGCCGACGATTTTGATTCGCCAAGTTTTAATATCTACTAATTTTGGTCCCGACCGAGGTTGATCTGTGATTCGTACTCGAACCTCATATTCCCGGGCTCTGACGTGGTTACAGACTGTTTGCCATTTGAAATTTACTATACCAGGCTGAGGTTGAAATTTACTCTTTGGATCATAAGTTGCCGGAGAGGTAGTGATCTCAATTGGTTCTCCAAAAACTTCAATTTTTATGGGATCGCCGTCCGGGTCAGATCCTTGGATGATGTCTTGGATGAGTGTACCGGCTTCCACGCAGAGATCGGGAGGTAAAATTAGAACAGGACGTCGATTATTGGAGTTTTCGATGATGATCTGCATGTCCCGGACCACATACCCGATTTCAATGAATTTACCATCGATCTTTCTCCATTCGATGATTCGAAAGGCAACATTGAACTGGCCGGCGGTGCCGGGAGCGTCCCAAATCAAATCACCGAAAATCGGATCAATTCTCAAAAAGGCAGGAGTCGATCCATCCTCTTGATTTCTGCTGAATTCAGGGCTGGCAGGACTTCTGTAATTATTTACCGGTCTTTCAAATTGCTGCTTAGGTATGTCCATCGCATAGGAAAGACTGTCACCATCCGGATCGTATGCCCCCGGATTGTGAATGTATCTTACGTTTACTGCTCCATTGTCCACCGGAGGAATAGTCAAAACCGGTGAATTATTTACACCAAAAAAAGGATCAATATTGATTTCAGTTTCCACGTAGAAAGGAGTGTCCACCGAATTATCCATATTCAATGTCAGGTCATTTCGATTAAATTCCTGAAAGCGAATTTTATATTTCCCCGGACCCTGGAAGGTATGGGTGATCACGAATGTGTTTTTTTCGATTTGATCTCCAAGATTTTCAACCAAAGAAAAATCACTCTGGGTATTTAGCCCTTCTACAACTCTCCCATCTCCAAAGTTTATAGTTCCCGGGCCAAATATGACACTTGAGCGGGTGTCAGTATATCCTACCACTGTGATTCGATAAGTGAGTGTTTGAACGGAAATTCGCTCGGCGATAATTTCACCTGCTCGGATGTGTGTGGCAAAAGCTGCAGAAACACCTGTGATCAGGTAAATAAAAAAGAGTCCTATGGAAAATTTAAATTTCATATTTGGTCGACTTTGCTAATACTTTAACTGAAAACGTCTAAGGAATTCTAAATGTTAATCCCTTTTTCTTCAGTTTAGATTTTTATCCTATACGAAATAACAGGAAGTAAGGAGAATTTCACCGGAAATTCAAACAATAAAATTAATCAGGGTGTTAAAAGCTCGATTAAGTAATAAAAGTTAATCCGTTTTAAAGGCTATTTAGAACCTTTTAAAATAAGAGAATGGGATTTGATTACATTGTTTGCTACCTGTTCCGCATGTAAATTTGGCAGCACAAATAATTAAAGACTTTCGTTCTAAACTAATCACAAATTTGTATGAGTTGGGTTACAAAAACCTTGAAAAGCACCCTCGGTAGAAAGTTGATCATGGCCTTGACTGGTCTTTTTCTGATTCTGTTTTTGACTGGCCACGTATCAGGAAACTTACTGTTATTTAAAGGAGATGGAGGAGAGGCATTTAATATGTATGCCAAATTTATGACCACCAATCCTGCGGTAAAGCTACTTTCTTACTTGACTTACATTTCAGTAATCGGACATGTCATTTATTCCATTACACTAAATAGACTTAACAAATCGGCAAGGCCTATTGGCTATGCGGAGTCTGGGGCATCCACCAACAGTACTTGGTCATCACGCAACATGGGGATTCTAGGCACGATCATATTGGTCTTTTTAGCAGGCCACATGTATAGTTTTTGGTTTCAAATGCATTGGGGAGATGTGCCTACTGTGACTTATTCCGGAGAAGAGTACAAAGACCTATTCAGTGTGGTTCAGGTAGCTTTCCAGCAAGTTTGGATGGTAGCACTCTATGTCGTTGCGATGATATTTCTGGGTTTTCACTTATCTCATGGATTTGCTTCTGCCTTTCAGACTTTAGGCTTAAATCACAAAAAATATTCTCCTGCTATCAAAACATTGGGCAGCATTTATTGCGTTCTGGTGCCAGTTCTTTTCGCCAGTATGCCGCTTTATATTTATTTCACGAGCTAATTAACAGTCCCGTATGATACTAGATTCCAAAATACCTGCTGGTCCTTTGGCAGAAAAATGGACTAAGCACAAGTTTAACAGCAAGCTGGTCAATCCGGCAAATAAAAGAAAGTACGAAGTCATTGTTGTGGGGACAGGCCTGGCAGGTGCTTCGGCGGCTGCTTCCCTGGCGGAGTTGGGGTATAATGTCAAAGCCTTTACTTTCCATGACAGTCCACGAAGAGCGCACTCAATTGCCGCTCAGGGTGGAATAAACGCTGCCAAAAACTATCAGAATGACGGTGACTCTGTATTCAGACTTTTCTACGATACTGTAAAGGGAGGTGACTACCGTGCTCGTGAAGCCAATGTCTACCGCCTTGCAGAAGTTTCGGTTAAAATCATTGATCAATGTGTAGCCCAGGGTGTTCCTTTTGCGCGCGAATACGGTGGATTGTTGTCTAATCGCTCTTTCGGAGGAGCTCAGGTTTCCCGAACTTTTTACGCCCGTGGACAAACAGGACAGCAGTTGCTTTTAGGCGCATATTCAGCACTGAGCAGACAAGTAGCCAATGGTAAAGTGAAACTCTATCCTCGCTCTGAGATGATGGATGTGGTCATGATTGATGGCCAAGCCAGAGGTATTGTCACAAGAAATTTGATTACAGGCGCAGTAGAGACTCACACCGCCCATGCGGTTTTGCTGTGTACCGGTGGATACGGTAACGTATTTTATCTCTCAACAAATGCAATGGGTTCCAATGTAACGGCGGCTTGGAGAGCTCATAAGCGCGGTGCTTACTTTGCGAACCCTTGCTTTACTCAAATTCACCCGACCTGTATACCTGTATCCGGTGATCATCAGTCCAAGTTGACCTTGATGTCCGAATCCTTGAGAAACGACGGACGAGTATGGGTTCCGGCTACAAAAGAGACCGCTGAAAAACTCAGAAAAGGAGAAATTAAGGTGAACGACATCAAGGAAGAAGATCGGGATTACTTCTTGGAAAGAAAGTACCCTTCCTTTGGTAACCTTGTCCCTCGAGATGTTGCTTCCCGAAATGCAAAATATGTCTGCGACGAAGGTCGAGGTGTAAATGAAACTGGCGAAGCTGTATTCCTTGATTTCCGTGACGCAATCAAGCGTGACACCAAGGCCATCATCGCCTCTAAATATGGTAACCTCTTTGACATGTACAAGCAGATTACCGGAGAGGATCCTTATCAAGTACCAATGATGATCTATCCTGCGGTTCACTACACGATGGGTGGTCTTTGGGTAGATTACAATTTGATGACAACAATCCCGGGATTATATGCTTTGGGTGAGGCGAATTTCTCCGATCACGGAGCAAACCGACTTGGTGCATCTGCTTTGATGCAGGGATTGGCGGATGGATATTTTGTGATTCCATATACTATAGGAGATTATTTGGCTCAGACCCTTCCTAAGTCAATCGATGCAAATCATCCTGAATTCATCAAGGCAGCTGAAGAAGTAAAAAACAGAATCAGCCAATTGCTGAAAATAAATGGTAAAAAATCTGTCGACTACTTCCACAAGAAACTTGGTAAAATTATGTGGAATGAATGTGGAATGGCTCGATCAGCTGAAGGATTAAAGAAAGCAAAAGCCGAGATCAAAGAATTGAAAAGAGATTTTTGGGCTGATGTAAAAGTGCTGGGAACCAATGAAGAATTAAATCTCACCTTGGAGAAGGCTCATCGTGTGGCTGATTTCATTGAACTCGGTGAATTGATGATTGATGACGCACTCAGCAGAGAGGAGTCCTGCGGAGGACACTTCCGTGAAGAATATCAAACTCCGGAAGGTGAAGCACTACGCGATGACGAAAACTTTGCTTATGTCGCAGCATGGAAGTATATGGGTGAAAATCAAGAAGAAGAGCTTCACAAAGAGCCTTTGGTTTTCGAAAATGTGAAGCTTACCCAGCGCTCTTACAAATAACTTCAAGACCAAAATTCATAGTAATATGCAATTGACTTTAAAAATCTGGAGACAAAAAAACGCATCGGACAAAGGTGGATTTGCCACTTATCCGGTGGATCATGTCTCCAAAGACATGTCTTTCTTAGAAATGTTGGACGTGTTGAATGAAGAACTAACTGAAAAAGGGCAAGATCCTGTACATTTTGATCACGATTGCCGGGAGGGTATCTGCGGAAGTTGTTCACTGTACATCAATGGCAAGCCTCACGGACCACTTCAAACTACCACTTGTCAGCTTCATATGAGGTCTTTCAATGATGGAGAAACAGTTACTATTGAGCCTTGGAGGGCAAAAGCTTTTCCTGTTCTGAAAGATTTGGTGGTAGATAGATCTGCATTTGACCGAATCATTCAAGCCGGCGGTTATGTTTCTGTCGGAACGGGAGGAGTACCTGATGCCAACGAAATTCCTGTTCCAAAAACTATCGCTGACCTCGCAATGGATGCGGCCCAGTGTATCGGATGTGGTGCTTGCGTAGCAGCCTGCAAAAATGCCTCTGCAATGCTCTTCACCTCTGCCAAAGTTTCCCAACTGGCTTTGCTTCCGCAGGGTCAAGTGGAACGAAAAACAAGAGCAGAAAAAATGGTGGCTCAAATGGATGCAGAAGGTTTCGGTGCTTGTACCAATACAGGTGCATGCGAAGCAGAATGCCCAAAAGGTATTTCTATCACCAATATTGCGCGGATGAACAGAGAATATTTCTCAGCAGTAGTAAGTAGCGAAAACCTTTAATTTTAAAAAATTAAGAAGAAAGCCAGGCCTCGGGTCTGGCTTTTTTTGTTTCACTATTTCAAGACTAAATTGAATTATTATATCATTTTTTACTTAAAAACCCAATAAAATTGGGTAAATGGCTCAATTTAGCTACCTTTGAAAAATTATATTCTAAAATCAATTTGAGTCAAAACCAAACTAGTAATGCATCTCATAGATCTGGGGATCTTCATAGCCTACATGCTCGCCATGCTTGGAGTAGGATATTATTTCATGAAAAAGAACTCCAATCAGGAAGATTATTATGTAGGAGGGCGTTCGATAGGTAGTTGGCATATAGGCCTGTCTGTGGTAGCTACGGATGTAGGAGGGGGATTTTCCATTGGACTTGGAGGATTGGGTTTTGTGATGGGGCTTTCAGGTTCATGGATGCTTTTTACCGGATTAATCGGTGCTTGGCTGGCGGCAGTTATTTTGATTCCCAGGGTAAAATCAGACCCTGCTTTTTCTCATTTTTTCACTTTTCCACAGATCATCGGGCACCTTTTTGATTCACGAGCGGCCAAAGTCGCTGCGGTAATTTGCTTTTTGGGATACCTCGGTTTCACATCCTCTCAACTCCTTGCCGGTGCCAAACTTGCTTCAGGGACTTTTCAGGGAATTGAACTTCATTCGGCACTGCTCATCATGGGTATAATCGCTGTGGTCTACACCGTAATGGGTGGACTCAAAGCTGTGATTTACACAGACACTATTCAGTGGATTATTTTGATGCTTGGATTGATGTTTATTGGTATCCCAATGGCTTTTTCATTTGTGGGAGGATGGGAAGGGATCACGCAGACTTTACCTCCGGAATTCTTTGCTTTCAATAATCTCAGATGGCAGGATCTTGTCAATTGGGGAATAACGATCATCCCGATTTGGTTTGTGGGAATGACGCTTTATCAGCGAATCTTTGCGGCGAAAGATGAAAAATCCGCCAAAAAAGCATGGTTTATCGCCGGACTTTTTGAATGGCCAATCATGGCGTTTCTGGGTGTTTCATTAGGCTTGCTTTCCCGTGTGGCCGTAGATCAAGGGGTGCTGGAAGGCTTCACCGCACAGATGGATCCTGAAATGGGCCTACCTGTGTTACTCAGTCAGATTTTGCCGGCTGGGATTTTGGGTTTGATGATGTCCTCCTATTTTTCAGCGGTGCTTTCGACTGCAGATTCCTGCCTGATGGCTGCCTCAGGCAATCTTTCTACAGATTTGTTAGGAAAATATTTAAAAAATAAATCGCACAAACAGGAAGTCCGGATCAGTCAGGTTTTGACTTTGGGAATAGGGATTTTGGCGGTTTTTCTTGCTTGGCAAATGACAGAAGTACTCAGTCTCATGTTATATTCCTATGCTTTTATGGTTTCGGGGCTGCTGGTACCGGTGGTTGCCGGACTCTTTTTCAATCAACGAAATCCCAAGGCTGCCGTAACTTCTATGATTTGCGGAGGAACGGTGACTGCAGGACTTACCATTTTGGAAGCTCAATTGCCTTTCGGGCTGGATCCGAATTTCTTCGGGATATTAAGTTCACTTGTGGCCTTTTTGGCAGTAAATAAAATTTCAAACAAAAAATGATAAACTCTACTGATATGAATACTTTAGAAACACTTTCAGCTATCGATAATGCGACTTTTCTCCAAAAAAATGAAATCGCTGATTTTCTTGTTGAGCATTTGGGGAAATTTGGAGATCCAAAAGCAGACATTATGAAATGCTTGGATTACGCCTTGGATTCCGGCCTTCAGGCAGGAGGATTCGTAGTCTTGGCCAAAGAAAATGCAAAAATCGTCGGAGCGCTCGTCATGAACAAAACAGGAATGTCCGGTTACATTCCGGAAAATATCCTAGTCTATATCGCTGTGGATGCAAGTCAGCGAGGTAAGGGAATCGGTGGGAAAATAATGGACATTGCGATCAAAATGGCCAATGGTGCTGTCGCACTTCATGTCGAAGCGGACAATCCTGCGCGTAAACTTTATGAGCGATTGGGCTTTACCAATAAATATTTGGAAATGAGACTAAACCGGAAATAAAATGGCAAGTCTGACATTAAATCTAGAAAAGCTTAAGATTAACTATGAGTTTTTGAAAAACCTCTTTGAAGAAAAAGAGGTGACATGGGGTGTAGTATCCAAGTTGCTTTGCGGGAATAAACTTTTTCTACAGGAATTGATTAATCTGGGGATCCGGGAAATTCACGATAGCCGGATTTCAAATCTAGCTATGGTCAAGCGCCTGAATCGATCCATTCAGACAGTCTACATCAAGCCTGTTTCCAAGAAGAATGTCTCTCAGATGGTGGAATTTGCCGATGTGAGTCTGAACAGTGAATTGGAGACGATCCGAATGATCAGCGAAGAGGCTGTAAGACAGGACAAACTCCACAAAATCATCATTATGGTGGAAACTGGCGACCTTCGGGAAGGAGTGATGGGGGAAAATTTGGTAGATTTTTACGAGGAGATTTTTGAATTACCGAAAATCGACGTGATTGGACTGGGAACCAACCTTAATTGTCTGAATGGAGTCATGCCAAGTACAGACAAGCTGATTCAACTTTCGCTCTACAAGCAGATTATCGAGCTGAAATTTGGACGAAAAATCCCATGGGTTTCGGCTGGTACCTCAGTGACGATCCCGCTGATATTTTCCCACCAATTACCAAAGGGGATCAACCATTTCCGGGTAGGGGAGACCTTATATTTTGGAGTTGATTTGGTAGGCGAAAAAGTAATAGAAGGAATGCAGGGGGATGTTTTTGAACTGGAGGCTGAGATTATTGAGCTTCAGGAAAAGCCGCTTTTGCCATCGGGCGTTTTGGGCGCCAACCCACAGGGGGAATTTGCCGATATTGATGAGTCTCTCTACGGGAAGACCTCAATTCGGGGAATTTTAGACATCGGATTGCTTGACGTAGATCCGAAATATTTGATCATTAATGACCCGGAAATTGAAATTTTGGGAGCCAGTTCGGATATGTTGATCATTAACCTTGGAGCGAATCAAAAAGGCCTTAAAGTAGGTGATACAGTGATTTTTAGCCTAAAATATATGGGTGCGCTGGCTTTGATGAACTCCAATTATATCGAGAAGGCAGTCGTTTAAACTAAACCTCCTGACATTCGGGAATTGGGTATTGGCATTGTTTTGGGTTTTTATGTCTCAGAATAAATCCAGAAACCCATGAAAAAAGTTCTTTTAATATTTTCCCTGACAATTTTAATCGCTACGAGTGCAAGTGCACAATCGGGGATTGGAATAAGAGGAGGAGCCAATTTCTTTAATTTTGGAGGAGATGATGTTGCGGATAATGATTATACCAATCGAACCGGATTCCATGCAGGAATTTACGCAAGCATCCTGGGCGGCAGTGCCATCTCTCTGGAGCCTGGAGTTTACTATTCGATCAAAGGAACCCAAAATAAAGATGCTGCCAATACCCGATCGGTTTTGGACTATGTTGACGTTCCACTTCTTTTAAGATTGAAAGTTGGAGAAGGCTTTAATTTCTTCGGAGGACCTCAGGTTTCCTTCCTTGTCAAGTCCAAGTTTGAAGGTGATTTTGGAAATTCTACGGTTTCTATAAACACAAATAACATTAAAGATACCGATGTCGGATTTGTCTTTGGTATCGGATATAACCTTCCCAAGGGAGTAAATGTCCAAGGTTCGTATGATTACGGATTGACTCCAATATTCAAAAACAGTAATGCAGATGTATATAACAGGGGCTTTAAAGTCTCTTTAGGCTATACTTTTTAATATGAGCGTTGGTTTGAAAGGGTTGCGAAAGCAGCCCTTTCTTATTTTATCTCTGCAATCCAATTTCGGATAAGTTCCACTCCTTCCTGATCTACAGTAGTTCGCCCTATTTCCGGCATGGCTACACCTACTTTTGTTGAACTCATGCGGTGAATCACTATCGATTCATCCGGTTTGCCGGGAACAATATCAAACTTGAAACTTCCTGCGCCACTACCTGCAGCGATTGGAGTTTTGTTAATTCCCAATTTCATCCGATCTCTTTGATCATAGGTGAGAAACAAGCCTGATGTACTTGCCGGGCCCTCGGCTCGGTGGCAGTGTGCACAATTGATGTCTAGGTAAGCCATTGCCCGATCATCCAAGGCTTGACTTGTATCTTGGTAATTTACCATAGCTGGATGGGCAGCAGGTTCATTAAAGCCCTCCAAAACGCCCAATTCTGTCCAATGTGCCAACTGGTTGGCCTTGGTGGTTCCGTATGCTATTTCATTGTTCAAATGCTTGACTTGCATCCCTATCGGTGACAGTATTTCATCTTTGTTATGGCAGCTTTTGCACTGATTTTTGTTGGGGACCAAGTAATTGATCAGTTGCTCCTTTCCTTGGTTGTCGATAAAGCGGACATTGATTTCACCACCGACTACTTTAAGCACTGCCTCGGTTTGGCTTTCGTTCCAGATGTAAGGATAAGCCTGCCAGCCTTTTTTCTCATGAATCATCAGGCGGGTTTCGATTATTCTTCGCTCTTCCTCAGGTTTTCTAAAGTCTGCGGGATAATAGAAGTTTTTTATTAAAACCGATCCATGTGGAAGGTAGAGATCTTCACCGTCAATTTTTGCTTTTTCTCCGGTAGGAATAAATAAGAATCTGCTTTTCAGTGCATAGTCTGTAAAAAGGGATGAAGCTGGTTGGTAAAATATTACTGTTGAAGCAGGTATCAATTGTTTTATTTCTCCGGTAAAAAATCCATAAGTCGAAAGTCTGCGGTAGGGATAATTGCCATCTGCCACTTCCTTAGCCAGCACTTCTTCCGGTGCTAAAGGTTGGGGATTTATTTTATCGGGTGACTTTTGACAGGAAATCAAATAAATAAAGAATAATAAGATGACACTGATCGTGAAAACTCCGTTTTGCGTAACTTTTTGACTAATCTTCATGGCTGCCAAATTATAGTCCTGCAAGACCGGTGATATCTGTTTTTACCGCCACTTTACAATTCTGGAATAATTGATAGTCTTTGAAGGCATCAATATTTTTTTCGCCATCCAATAAAAAGAACCTTGTAAATCGAAGGTTTTCGATGTCGGGTTCCTGGATACAGATTCTCATGGGATTGGAGTTAATAGTAGCGCTGATATTTTCATCCCAAATTCCATCGTATATAATGTCCTGAGTTTTGCCAAATCCATAGGCGTTATACACTAAAACCAATTTGCCGAGCTCTCTGGAAAAATCCGGGAATCGATACCAATTGCGCTCGTATTTATTGTCATGAAGGAAGATATCGGTTGTATAAGGAGACCAATTTGGAGCTTCAGCCGGAAATCCGGTGATTTGATAACTCGCAATGGATACTCCTGAAGTCTTATTTCTCAATATTCTGTTCCCATAGATCTCTACTTCTTTAGCTGCCAGGAGTATTACTCCGGATCCTGGAGGAACCATCGTTACGGTATTTCCATTTGGATCTTCGCCCATGGGAGTCGCAAAATTTTCATGGTTGTTGTCAATGATGTCGTTATCGTAGATTTTAGTGCCCTTACCGTCAGATTTTGGAAGTCCGGGAAGGTTAAACACCAAGATTCCTCCCGAATTATTCCTCGCCGTATTGCCGAAAACCTCTGCGTTATCGCAGTTTTCGATTTCAATACCTGCCACATTTCCAAAAGCAAGGGAGTTTTTGACCACTATATTTTCGGATTGGCCGACATAGATTCCGGCATCTTTGGAGTGAGAGGCGATACATTCATCGATCACCACATTTTTACACTGTACAGGATAGATGGCGTAAGTTCCATTTTTGGATTTATCACCGTTCGTCCAAGTGACGTTGATCCTTCGGAAAATCATTCCGTCGGTATGCTGTGCTTTGATGCCATCGCCCGGTGCATCTGCAATGCTTAAATCGGCTATGCTGATATTGTTTCCGACAATTTTTACGCCTTCTCCCCCGGATTTCAGATTACGGAATGAGAGGACTGTTTGGTCCATCCCTGCTCCCTTTATTTTCACAGCAGTTTTGTTGTCCAGGATCAATTGGGTATTCATTTCATAGAATCCCGCAGGGATTTCAATGGTGGAGGAATCTTCGGCCATGATGAAGGCTTCAACGATTTTATCAATATCTTCTCGGGACACTCGTGTCAACTTAGATGAGTCAAAGGTCTGCTCGGTAGTACTGCTACCACAGGAAAAATAGACCAGTCCCGCGATCAAAAGGAGGATTGAATTCAGAAAGTTTCTCATCGTGATTTCTAGGCTTTGGGTTAATAATAATTAAATCTACCGCATAGCCATAAAATAATCTTTTGAGAAAAGTCAAATAATCAGATTTTTCCCCGGATCCGGCTTAGCGTTTCAATGCTCATGTCCAAATAGGTGGCAATCTGTCCGACGGATGCTCGTTGGATAATTTTTGGGCGGTAATCCATCAGATCCAGGTACCGATCTCGGGCAGATTTGAATTTTGAAAATATCAACTGCTCCTCAAGTGAAACATAATACCGCTCGAGAATCAGCCTGTAGGTTCGTTCGAGGTCATGATGTTTCTCGAATAGTTTTAAAAGTGATTCATATTTTATCCGTGCCACCTTTGTCTTTTCCATTGCCTCGATATTCTCATAGGAAGGTTTTCTGGAAATAAAGGAATGCATCGCTGTCAAAAACTCTCCCTCCAGCGAAAATGAGACGGTTATATCCTTGTTTTCTTTTCTGTAAAAACTTCTAGCCGAGCCTTCTATAATAAAATACAAGTGGTCACAAACTTTCCCTTCTTGCTCAAGCAATCCCCCTTTATCCACCAAAAGTGAATCCAGTTCCTTTTCAAAGGCAATTTTAGCTTCCTCGCCAAGGCCCGGAAACTGGTCAAACATGTTAATGTTATTCTTCATCTGTTTTTTTAAAAAAGTCAAGGATAATTACTAATTGGGTTATCAAACGTTAGTTTTACGGAAATTATAAATATTTGAATCATGAGAAAAGTTTTGATGGCATTCTTTCTGGTCGGAATAGCGGCCACAGCACAGGCACAATTTGGAGTAAGGGCAGGTTTTAATTCAGCTAACTTCTCAAATACCAATTTTGAAGCAAAAGCCGGATTTCATTTAGGAGCATATTATTCGATTGGGACAGATTTTATTTCGTTTGAGCCTGGAATCCAATATTCCCAAAAAGGGTATCAAGGAACAGAGGCTGGTACCGGTAGATCAGTCGACGAGAAGTTAGGTTATATTGATATACCGGTGCTTGTGCGGTTGAATTTGATTCCGTCCGTCAATATTTTCGCTGGTCCTCAGGCTTCTTTGTTAGCATCAAGCGTTTACAAATTGGGTGATGATACTTTTGACAGTTCGGCAGCCATAAGAGGATATGACCTCGGTGGAGTAGTCGGTGCCCAGGTAAAGTTGCCAATGGGTCTTAATGCACAGGCAAGCTACGATTTTGGGCTCAGTTCTCTCAATTACTACAATACAGATGTCAAAAATCAGGTATTCAAAATCTCCTTAGGGTATTCTTTTGGAAGTAATAATGAATAACTACTAAATCTTAAGAGCCTAGCTCAAAACTGCTGTTTGTCACATTGAGCGAAGTCGAAATGTTGTTGCATTCGCTGTAAATGGCCTTCGACTCCGCTCAGGCTGACACCTTCAGTCCTTTTGAGACAGCCTCTTCATTTTTTAATTCGGTTTGGGTTGTCTTCAATAAATGATTTCCACCCTTCATTTCTGCCTCGGGTTTGGACTCTTCCCTCGTGGAAATGATGGCAAAGTGCCACAGCCAATGCATCGGTAGCATCTAGCATTTTTGGCAATTCAGTCAGATTGAACAAAGTTTGTAGCATTGCAGCCACCTGTTCTTTTGACGCGTTTCCGTTCCCTGTGACGGATTGCTTTACTTTTTTTGGAGAATATTCGGTAATAGGAATCTCACGCGCCAAAGCGGCCGCCATAGCTACTCCTTGAGCTCTTCCCAACTTCAGCATGGACTGCACATTCGCCCCATAAAATGGAGCTTCCAAAGCCATTGTGTCGGGCAAAAATTCATCAATAATTCCTGTGACCCGCTCAAAAATCTTCTTCAGTTTCAGCTCATGGGTCTCGTACTTCTTAAGGTGAATGACGCCATATTGAAGTATTTTATACTTTTTACCCTCAGTCGTGACCAGTGCGTAACCCATCACATTGGTACCCGGATCGATACCTAGGATTATTTTTTCGTTTGGCTCTTTTTTCTCTTCTTTACTCACTGCCGCAAGTTAGCCGAAAAGATGATCAGTTTTTACCTCCTTTGGACAGGGTGCTATTTTGTTTTGCTTTGCTTGCTTGGAATGAGATGGCCCAAAAAACAATCCAGTGACGATTCTGATAATTTTTTTCCCAAAGTAACTTTATTGATTCCTTTCAGAAATGAACTGGAAAATCTCGGGAATCTGGCAGAGGAGCTATCCAAATTGACCTATCCTGATTTACGCATTCTCTTGGTGGATGATCAAAGCGAAGACGGTTCCTTTTTGCTTTTTAAGGAGAAGTTTGAGACAGACAGCCGGATCCATGTCATTCAAAGTACCGGAATCGGTAAAAAAAGAGCACTTGAAATTGGTGTTCAAGCCGCCGAAGGAGATTTGATTCTTTGTTCGGATGCAGATTGTCGCTATCCAAATAATTGGGTAGAGCGAATGGTGGGGCCTTTTATGGATCCGGAAATTCAGTTGGTAGCCGGACCGGTCATCAGTGCTGGTCAGCACAATTTTTTTCAGAGGTTTCAACAGATTGAGTGGTCGAGTATTTTGCTGCTAACGCAGTTCTTTTTCAGTCACAAGCGGCCATTGATGTGTAGCGGAGCAAACCTTGCCTATCGGAGACAAGCTTTTCAATCCGTCAATGCCTATGGTCAAAACTTGCAGTATTTGTCTGGAGATGATGAGTTTCTGCTGAAGAAAATAGCAGCACGATATGGTAAAGAGAGCTGCATGTACCTCCCCTTTATTGGGAGCCTGGTTTGTACCCAGCCTCAGAAAAGTTTATCCAACTTGCTAAACCAACGCATAAGATGGGCTGGAAAATGGAAGGCGCATCGGAGTTTTGTTCATGCTTTTTCAGCGTTGCTTTCCTTTTTAACCCAACTTACTTGGCTTTTAAGTCTGCTTTTACTTGGACTAGGCAAAGTAGGATTCATGGTTTTTCTACTGGTTTGGATAGGAAAGATTCTCTCAGAAAGGATGGCATTGGGAATGGTTTTGAATACTTTATCACTCAGATTTTCATTTGTTGACTTTGTCAAAACCGCAATAGCCCATCCGTTCTATGTTATTCTTGTCGCTTTTGGTGCGATTTGGGGAAAATTTACGTGGAAAGGCCGTGCCAATTGAAGAATCCTTAATTTAGCTTTTGAATTGAAAATTATGAGCGACACGGAATTTGACTTGCTCGATGAGCTTTATTTTGTACAGACCTACGACTTTATTAAAGAATCCCTGAAATGGGAAGATGAACTACTGCTGGAGACACTGAATTCCCTATATCAATCGGGAATGATAAAATGTCTGAGTGCACCGGATACGGAGCGGTTTGATCAGGTGGATCTCTTTAAAGAAGGAAAAAATCTCTTCTATCTCGCAACCAAAAAGGGTCTCATGGCCCACAACACGCTATAATCCTTGATCGACGAGACCTATAAATACCAAAGAAAAGAGCTGGAGCTGAAGGCGCTGCTGGAGATCACGCAGGCGATCAATGAGAATCAGTCTGAGGCGACGCTTATCAATATTTTTAAATTTACCTGCCTTGTCCATCTCGATATCAAGTCGCTGATCTTATACGTGGCAAAAAGTGAGGTTTTTGAAAGAAAAATTTCGCATGGCGTCAAAAGAAAAATTCCCCAGACTCTTCATTCTTCAGATGTTATAGACAAAAAGGAAAGTGGACAACTTCAAATTCAACTGAGCGAAGAATACACTTTTGAGGAGCTTGAGACCTATCTGCCTGTCTATCATAAAGATCACATGCTGGCAATTCTTTTTCTGAAAAGAAAGTCGGCGGAACAAGAGTTGGATCTGAATTTCACGCAAGCCCTGGCCAATATTCTTGTGGTTGCTTTGGAAAATAAACGCTTCGCCAGAAAACAGCTTGAACAAGAAGTTCTCAACCGTGAGGTTGCCATCGCCTCCCAGGTTCAACAGATGCTTTTTCCGGCTTCCCTTCCCAACACTAAAGCACTCAAAGCCAAGGTCACCTACTATCCACACAGTATGGTGGGCGGGGATTATTATGACTTGATTGAGAAGTCGGAAGATATCGTCTATTTCTGCATTGCGGATGTTTCCGGAAAAGGAATTTCCGCCGCACTCCTGATGTCTAATTTCCAAGCCGCATTACGGACGTTGCTTCGCAGTGATGCAGACTTCAGGGTGATAATCCAGCAGTTGAATTACACACTGATTGAAAACACCAAGGGTGAACGATTTATCACTTTTTTTCTTGGAGAATATAATCGCAAAACAAAAAAACTCAGGTATGTGAATGCCGGTCATAATCCGCCGATTCTCTGTTGGGAAAAATTATTGAAAAGTGAAATTTTAGAGGCTGGAACAACAATTTTGGGAGCTTTTGAAGAACTTCCATTTCTTGAAATAGGGGAGCGAGAAAACCTGACCAATTTCACTATCCATTTGTATACCGATGGACTCACAGAGGCGATGAACCCTGAAGAAGAAGAATTTGGAGAGGAGCGCTTTCAAAGCTTTGTGGACTTGCATCTGGGCATGAATCCCGAAGATTTTCACCAGGAGTTTTTTGGCCAAATGCAATCCTTCACCAAGAAGGTCGCATTACGGGATGATTTGACTTTGCTGAGTTTGAGATTCAGTTAGACTATGGTTTGGCACACTCTTCCACGGGCTGTTCAGTTGCTTTTTCCAAAACGGGTTTGGAAAGGTGATTCCTCGGATAAGCGTGTTTATCTGACCTTTGACGATGGCCCTGTACCCGGTGTCACAGATTTTGTATTGAATGAATTGGCCATTCGGGATCAAAAGGCAACATTTTTCATGGTAGGGGACAATCTCCAAAAATTCCCAAAATTGGGGAATGAAGTTTTGGAACAAGGGCATCGGATCGGCAATCATACCCACAATCACCTCAATGGATGGAAAACCAATGATGCTGATTACCTCAAAAACATTCAGGCATTTGATCAGGTGTTAGACACTACCTTGGGAGTTAAGACTCAGCTGTTTCGTCCACCCTATGGGCTCATGAGGAATTCGCAAGCGAAAGCAGTGTTGCAATCGAAAGATGTAGTGATGTGGAATGTGCTGTCAGGAGACTATGATTTGTCTATTGAACCTTCTCGGGTTTTAACCAAAAGCATTCAGAATACCCGTTCAGGAAGTATAATTCTATTCCATGATCAACAAAAAACCAAAGAGGTTTTGCGAAAATTGCTGCCCGATTTTCTAGATTTCTTAGGTAGCAATGGATTTAAAACCAGTCTTTTGTGATGATGATCTGGCTTGTGGGGATTGTTGGACTACTGATCATCCAATACTTGCTGCTTCTGTTTTTTTTAAAAACGGGTTGGAAGGATCACTTTATAAAAACCGATGAGCTTCCCAAAGTCTCTGTTTTGATTGCCGCGAGAAATGAAGAAAAAGACCTTCCAAATCTATTGAGGAGTTTGGAGGGATTGAATTACCCCATTGAAAAACTTGAGATCTTGATTGCAGACGATCAGAGCCTTGATCAGACGGCACTGTTAATTGCGGCATGGGCCAAAAAAGGAGCGAATCGAAACCTGATATCCATCCAAGCTGAACCAAAAGATGAAATTCAAAGAAACGGAAAAGCAAACGCGCTTGCCGTTTTATGCGAAAAGGCTTCCGGAGATTTTTTCTTTTTCACAGATGCCGACTGCGAAGTTCCTCAAAATTGGATTCTGGAAGGCATCAATTGTTTTGGTCAAGAAGTAGGCCTGGTGTTGGGCATTACCCAAGTCAAAAGCAAGGGTTGGTTTGAAAAAATGCAGGAAATCGATTGGTGGAATACCTTGGGTATTGTCAAAATTGTAACTGATTTAAAACTTCCCACCACGGGTTTGGGAAACAATATGGTGATCAGCCGTCCTGCTTATTTGGCTAGTGGAGGATTTGAAAAAATTCCATTTTCGCTTACGGAAGATCTGGAAATTTCCAAAGCGATCAGAAAGGTTGGGTATAGCATCAGACATCAAGTCAGCGAAAATTTCCTTGTCAAAACCAAAGCCGAAAAGGGCTTGAACGCGCTACTTCAACAACGAAAACGATGGATGGCAGGTGCCATGACACTTTCCTGGGCTTGGAAAACTTTACTGGGACTTCAATTTTTGTTCTTCCCGGCAGTATTGGTATTAGTAGCACTGCATTGGTCACTCGGGCTAATTTTATTTGGATCCAAAATCATTATTCAAAGTCTGTTTCTTGCTTTTTTTTCTAAAAAGGGCGGTCAAAAAATCGGAACAATACCATTACTCTTGTTTGATTTTTACCAGATATGGAACCTTAGCCTGACGATTCTTTATTACTTTTGGCCCGGTCAAGTAGAATGGAAATCCCGCAAATACGCATGAACTTAATCGATACCCACGCACATATATATTCTTCCAAGTTTGACTCGGACCGGGATGAGGTCATTGCGGAAATCAGGCAGGCTGGCATAGAACGGATCTATATGCCCAATGTGGATGTGGAAACGATCGACAGCATGCTCGAATGCGAGTCTAAATACGGTGACCTGTGTATTCCGATGATGGGGCTTCATCCCTGTGATGTCAAGGAGGATTTTGAACAGCAGCTTTACATCATGGAAGATTGGCTCAACAAGCGGTCTTTTGCAGCAGTAGGAGAGATTGGAACAGATTTGTATTGGGATAAGAGTGCCTTTGAGCGACAAAAGGAAGCGCTTAATATTCAGATTGCTTGGGCTAAGGATCGGAATCTACCCGTCGTGTTGCATTGTCGGGAGTCTATCGATGAGACTATTGAGATCATCGAAAAAGCGCAGGATGGTACGTTAAAAGGAATTTTCCATTGTTTTACCGGGAATTTGGACCAAGCCAAAAAGATTATAAAACTCGGATTTTTGCTGGGGATTGGCGGAGTGGCAACTTATAAAAATGGAGGTCTTGATCAGGTTATTCCTTTTATTGGGATTCAAAATTTGGTATTGGAAACCGATGCGCCCTATTTGGCACCGGTTCCATATAGAGGGAGAAGAAATACGCCGGCCTATTTACCGGCTATTGCACAGCGCGTAGGGGATTTTCTAATGGTTTCTTCGGACGAAGTTGCTAAAGTTACCAAATCCAATGCGTTGAAATTATTTAAGGAAATAAATCATGAATTATAAAATTGTTCGCCTTAACACTGGTCTAAAAACTGCAAAAACAGCTTCTGTTTTAATTATTTATACCGGAGGCACGCTTGGAATGGCCTATGACGACTCAGGTGCGCTAGTTCCTTTCAATTTTGGACAGATTCTGGAAAAGATCCCGATCCTTTCCAATATGGATATTGCGATTACTGTAATTTCATTTCCCGAACCTATCGACTCTTCCAATGTGACGATGAGACATTGGATTGATATGTCCTATATCATTTATGAGAACTATGACAGCTATGATGGCTTTGTCGTATTGCATGGAACGGATACGATGGCTTACTCGGCTTCAATGTTGAGCTACATGCTTCAGGGCTTAAATAAGCCTGTAATCTTTACTGGCGCTCAGTTGCCTATTTCAGCTATGCGGTCGGATGCCCGAGAGAATTTGATGACAGCACTGGAGATCGCTACGGCAAAAATCAGTGATCGCCCTATCGTACCGGAAGTCTGTATTTTTTTCAATCATATGTTGCTCCGTGGCAATCGATCCAAAAAAGTGCAAAGTATTCATTTCGATGCCTTCGAGTCAGAAAACTATCCCTCACTCGCGGAGGCAGGTATAGTGATAGATTATAATATGAATGCCATTCGTCCCTTTGAACCCAAAAGGAAGCTGATTAAAATGAATCACCTGGATAATCGCGTGATGATTTTGAAGCTTTTCCCGGGAATCACAGACAAAATTATGGATGCTTGCTTCAATATTGATGGGCTTCGAGGGGTGGTATTGGAGACTTATGGGTCAGGAAACAGTCCTTCGGAAGCTTGGTTTATGAGATCTCTTGATCGAGCGATCAAAAAAGGAGTGATCATCCTGAATGTGTCCCAGTGTAATGGTGGTCGAGTGATCCATGGAAGATATGAGACTAGCAAGGAGTTATTGGCTGTAGGTGTAGTCAGTGGTGCCGATATGACTACTGAAGCCGCTGTGACCAAAATGATGTATTTATTGGGGCAGAATTACACTCGGGAAGAAATATGTAAAAAATTAACCCAGTCTATAGCAGGAGAGATTACTGCGTGATTTTACCGGAATTTTGGAAATGGGTTTGGAATCGGCGGGAATAATAATTTTCTTTGCACTCCGATTCGCAAATCAGCGACGAATCAGCACAGAGAGGTGTCCGAGTGGCTGAAGGAGCACGCCTGGAAAGTGTGTATACCCCTCAAGGGTATCGAGGGTTCGAATCCCTCTCTCTCTGCGGAAAGTCAGCCCCCAAAAAGGCTGGCTTTTTTTTTAATTTTTAAAAAAGTGACACCCGATTGCTTCAAGCAAATCGACCTGAAAAAATAAGGAAAGAGCGTTCGATTAATATTTCTATTCTGGAATGCCTAATTAAGATCTTTTTTGGTAAAAATTCCGCCAATGAATCTGCATGAGATTTTTCTTTTTAATTAAAAGCAGAAAAGAGTTGGGTAATTTGATAAAAAATGGATAAGCTTGAATCTTAATAAAGTTATTTAAATGTAATTGCTTGAAAATTCCTTTGGTATACAATGAGAATTGGTTTTATGAAAATCAAAAAGAGGTTTTCATTAATCCATTCATGTAAAAATTGCCTTAATTTCGATTTAAACAGGGGATTCTTTCAAAAAAGTTAAAAGAGCCCATTGTTTTTTGAATTTAAAAAATCATAACTTTAAAGTTCGATTTTAATCTAGAAACCATTTAACCTTTATCAAAAGTCTAATTCAAAACACATTATGAGAAAGTTAATCGCTTTGTTCATGCTTGCAGGTATCATGTTCGTTCCTGTCTTTGCTAACGCACAAGATGCATCAGCAGATACTGCTGCAGCAGTAACCCAAGCAGCTCCAGCTGCATCTCCAACTATCGTTGACGACGAAATTGTCGCCGAGGAACAAAGCTTCCATCAGGTGATCAAAGAAAAGTTTATCGAAGGAGATCCACTTTACATGACTCCTGTATTGATCTGTTTGATCTTGGGTCTTGCTATTGCTCTTGAGAGAATCATCTCTCTTAACTTGGCAACTACTAACACCAAAAAATTAATCTTGAAAGTAGAGGACGCACTTTCAACTGGTGGAATCGAAGCTGCTAAAGATGTGACTAGAAACACCAAAGGTCCTGTAGCATCAATTTTCACCCAAGGCCTGATGAGATACTCTGAAGGAATTGAAATGGTAGAAAAGTCCATCATTGCTTATGGCTCTGTTGAAATGGGTCGTTTGGAAAAAGGTTTGGTATGGATTTCCCTATTTATTTCCCTTGCACCGATGTTGGGTTTCATGGGTACGGTAATCGGTATGATCGGAGCATTTGATGCAATTGAAGCAGCCGGTGATATCTCTCCTTCATTGGTAGCAGGTGGTATTAAAATCGCCCTTTTGACTACAGTTGCTGGTTTGATCGTTGCGATTATCCTTCAATTGTTCTACAATTACCTTGTATCGAAAATTGATTCTCTGGTTAACGATATGGAAGATGCTTCCATCTCCTTGGTAGACGTGTTGGTAAAGCACAAATTGACCGGTAAATAATCCGATCAGTCAATTTTGACTAAATCAAATCAATCCAATTAACTAAGAATCGATACTATGGATACTTATGATATCATGCTCTATGTGAGCTATGCACTAGTTGGAATTGGAGCTGTAGTTTCCATTCTGATGCCTCTTTTCAAATCGCTAGATGATCCGAAAAGCCTCCTGAAAACAGGCCTTGGTGTTGTAGCCATCTTGGTTCTTTTCTTTGTCTGCTATAGCATATCCGGCAACGAAGTATTACCAAAATTTGAAAGTGATCCCTTCAATTTGACGCCAGCCATGTCTCAAATGGTCGGTGGTCTTATGATCACTACTTATGTGTTGACCATTGTTGCCCTCGTTGGCATCGTTGTCACAGAATTCAACAAAGCTATCAACTAATAAAATGGCAAGAAAGAAAAGCAGAGAGGTTACTGAGGTTAACGCAGGCTCGATGGCTGACATCGCATTTCTGCTGTTGATCTTTTTCCTCGTCACCACCACGATCGCTTCGGATAAAGGAATTTTAAATATTCTGCCTCCAAAGCTTGATCCGAATATTCCGCCACCAGATATCAAGAAGAATGAGCGTAACATCTTCAATATCCTGATTAACGCGAATGATGATCTTCTTGTGGAAGGTGAATACAGGAGGACCCCAGAGGGATTGGATAGTGAAATCAAAGACTTTATCCTAAACTTTGGAGCACCTGACGAAGAGGCTTTAGTGTTATTTAATTCGTTACCTGCGTCTCTTCAGGCTCAGGCACAACGTAGACCTGAGTCCTCCGATCACCCGAAAGAAGCGGTTGTTTCTATTAAAACAGACCGTGGTACCAGTTACGAACTTTATTTGGAGGTATTTGACCTTGCAAAAAAGGCTTATTTCGAAATTTATGGTGAGCGCGTTGGTCTTGGTGCAGATGAATATAGAACCTTGACCGGTAATGATGAAGCTTCAAAACTTCTCCAAGATCGCGGCAAAGAGGGAATTCCTATGGCTATTTCAATTGCAGAACCAAATAAAATAGGAGGGAATTGATATGTCAAAGTTTAAGAAAAAGACTAATACATCTACCAATATTCCAACCTCAGCGTTGCCGGATATTATCTTCATGCTTCTGTTCTTCTTCATGGTGACTACTGTACTTAGAGAGCAGGATCTTTTGGTTGAACAAAAGATTCCACAGGCCACTCAGCTACAGAAGCTTCAAAAGAAAACGTTAATTTCTTACCTATTCATAGGAAAGCCGAAAAATACGGGATTATACGGATCTGAGCCTAGAATTCAGGCCAATGATGTCTTAATAAGTGCGCCTGAAATTGTTCAATGGGTCAACCAAGAGCGGGATATGCTTCCTGAATCAGATCGTGGATTGATTACCATTTCCATGAAAATTGATAAAGAGGTGAAAATGGGTCCTATTTCTGATGTTCAGACCGAATTAAGAAATGCAGACGCTCGAAGGGTACTTTATGCCTCCACAGGCAAAGTTCCGAATTAAGTTTTCAACCTTTATATTTAAAGCCATTCGCTTAGCGAATGGCTTTTTTGTTTAAAAAAAATGAAACTAACGCTCTCCAACAAAAATAAGGTTCAAGGTGCATGGGCTATGTACGATTGGGCCAATTCTGTTTATAGTTTGGTTATTACCTCAACGATTTTCCCAGTTTATTACAACAGTGTAACCAAGGGAATTGATGGCTCCGATCGGGTCAAATTTTTTGGTTGGGAAGTGGTCAACACTGTTTTGTACTCTTATTCTATTTCATTTTCCTTTTTGATCATCGCCATTTTATCTCCCTTACTTTCAGGGATAGCTGATGCTTCGGGGAAAAAGCTGTCCTTCATGAAATTCTTTGCCTATTTGGGTTCAATTTCTTGTATTGGATTATTCTTCTTTGATGGAAATAATTTGGAGTTTGGAATTATGTGCAGTGTTTTGGCAAGTATAGGCTATGCCGGAAGTATAGTGTTTTACAATGCGTACCTTCCTGAAATAGCGGAAGAGCACGAATACGATTTTCTAAGCGCCCGAGGCTTTGCCTTGGGATATATTGGGAGCGTGATTTTGTTGGTTTTTAACCTCTTGATGATTCAATTTCCAGAATGGTTTGGGGTGCCTGAAGGAAGTTTTGCAGCTCGTTTTTCGTTTTTGATTACCGGTATTTGGTGGGCAGGATTTTCCCAGATTCCTTTTCGGATACTCCCTAAAAATCCCTACAAAAAGAAAATTGAAAGTAAATTCCTCCTTAAGGGATATGAAGAAATAAGTAAGGTGTTTGCTCAGGTCAGAAAAATACCTGTCATGAAGCGATTTCTGGCGTCCTTCTTTTTTTATTCCATGGGGGTACAGACCGTTATGTATCTGGCCGCTTCTTTTGGGGATAAGGAATTGGGATTGCCGGGAGATCAATTGATCCTTACTGTTCTCATTATTCAGTTTGTGGCGATTGGAGGAAGTTATCTCTTTGCATTCATTTCCAAAATCTTCGGCAATAAAATTAGTTTGATGATCATGGTCTTTATTTGGATCGGGATCTGTGGGGCAGCCTATTACGTGTATTCAGTATATGAATTTTATGCTTTGGCCTTTGTGGTGGGAATGGTGATGGGTGGAATTCAATCGCTATCGCGATCTACTTTCTCTAAGTTAATTCCTGAGGAAACCACCGAGCATGCCTCTTTTTTCAGTTTTTATGATGTGACTGAAAAGCTCGCCATTGTCATCGGCACCTTCACTTACGGCGCTATTGAGCAGTTGACTGGTAGTATGAGAAATAGCGCTGTTTCTTTGGGATTCTTCTTTTTGGTAGGATTGGGCTTTCTTTTACTTGTAAGTATTCCTAAAAAGTCATTTACGCCCCAAGCTATCCAATGATGCTAAAAATCCTTTCAGGTAATCAGGTCAAGGCACTCGATGCCGCTCATGTGAAATTGAAAAGGATTTCCAGCTTAAACCTTATGGAGTGCGCTGCCGTCGGTTTTATAGATTGGTGGAAAAGTAAAAATTTTGATAAAAACAGTCCGATCTATGTGTTTTGTGGTGCCGGAAACAATGGTGGCGACGGATTTGCTATTGCGAGATTATTGTATCAATCCGGGTTCCATATTCAAGTTTATAAATGTTTTGGGGATGCTACACGACTGAGTCCGGATGCATCCATCAATTTCAAACTTCTTCCCGAGGAAATCAGGCTAAAGTCTTGGCAGGAGTTTGATTTTCCGAACGAGGGGATTTTGATTGATTGCTTTATAGGAGTGGGGTTTCAGGGAGCGTTGCGAACGGAGGCTCAGGAGATCATCAGCAGCATTAATTCATTTCAGGGAAAGGTAATTTCTGTTGACACTCCCAGTGGATTACCCTCAGACGATATGTTGAAAGGAGTCTCTGTCAAGGCAGATTACACCGTTACTTTTGCTTTTCCCAAACTTTCCCTGCTATTCCCTGAGCATGGACACTATACAGGCGACTTGGTTTTAGTAGATATTGGGATAGGGGAAGAGGAGTATTTGCCATTTGAAAGCCCATATTTCTTTCTTCGTAACAAGGATATTTCTGGGTTTCACCGAAAATATAGTCGGTTCTCACACAAAGGAGATTTTGGGAAAGTTTTGATAGCCGCGGGGAGCGTTGGCAAAATGGGTGCGGCAATCCTTTCTGCCAAGTCCGCCCTCCGAACAGGCTCCGGGTTGGTGAATGCTTTAATTCCTGAATCCGAGCGACATATTATTCAAATTTCGGTACCAGAAGTCATGTGCCTTTTTGGTCTCCCCAAGGATTTAACAGGTTTTGATGCAATTGGTATCGGTCCCGGAATAGGGTTTGAAAAAAAAGCTGAATTGC
Organism: Algoriphagus sp.; assembly: GCF_030694375.1. Lineage (GTDB taxonomy): Bacteria > Bacteroidota > Bacteroidia > Cytophagales > Cyclobacteriaceae > Algoriphagus. Next base: position 34,649 of record NZ_JAUXYL010000007.1, on the reverse strand, counting down.
TAAAGTCCCTTTTTGAAGGGTATAGGAAGCCCATGATCCTGGATGCTGATGCGATCACCTTGCTGGGAGAGCATCCTGAATTGCTTTCGCTCATCCCCAAAGGAAGTATTCTGACTCCACATCTGAAGGAATTTGACCGGATTTTGGGGAAAACGGTTAACCATAAAGTACGGCTTCAGAAAGCGGCTGATTTTTGTAAAAAATGGAATCTTAATCTTCTGATCAAAGGTGCCAACTCAGTAATCTGTTTGGCTGATGGAAGACAGATTTTCAATAGTTCGGGTACATCCTATATGGCAACTGGAGGTTCGGGTGATGTACTGACCGGGATGATTACTTCCTTTCTCGGGCAGGGATACAGTCCGGAGGCTGCTATGATTTGCGGGGTGTATCAGCATGGGTTGGCAGGAGAAATCGCCGGAAAGGGGAAGCGGAGAGGGACGATTGCTTCTGATATAATCGATGCAATTCCCGAGACCTTTGTTCGATTGGATATTTCCTGAAATAATTCAGAATGCAGCAAACTTAATTTTTCACTTCAAGGTTTTCAAACCATAGATTTTTGTCATGCAAAAAGAAAAAGCGATTCTTTGGACGCTCGCCGCCATCAATTTCATTCATATTGTAGATTTTATGATTCTCATGCCGCTGGGGCCGCAGCTGATGAGAATCTTCGATATCGGACCCAGTGAGTTTAGTCTCCTGGTTTCCTCCTATACCTTCAGTGCCGGAATTTCCAGCTTTTTTGGAGCTTTTTTTCTGGATCGATTTGATCGGAAAAAGATATTGATTTGGGTCTATGTGGGATTTACTATCGCCACATTGGGATGTGCACTTTCCCCGACTTATGCGGTGCTTTTAGTAGCAAGAGTGCTTTCAGGTGTATTTGGAGGGCTTACTTCTGCCTTGATTTTGGCGATAATAGGTGATGTGATACCTGACGAAAGAAGGGGGCGGGCGATGGGTTTGGTAATGGCAGCATTTTCCGTGGCCTCGGTCATGGGAGTTCCTATGGGTTTGTTTCTTGCAAGTCTCTCAAGCTGGCACACACCATTTTTTATTCTTACAGGCCTGTCGGTGATGAGTTTTGGAATGATTTACAAATTCATTCCGCCAATACGGGAGCATTTGGGTAAAGAAATCAAGCGTCCGCATCCTTTGCAGGTGATCTCCCGGGTGACCAGTAACGGCAATCAGATGCGAGCAATCTCGCTCTCAATCATGATGATGTTCGGACAGTTTATGATCATTCCGTTTCTGAGTCCATACAATGTCGCTAATGTGGGATTTTCAGAATTGGAGCTGACCTATATCTATATGGCAGGGGGAGCTTTCACTATTTTTACCTCTCCATGGGTCGGGAAGTTGTCAGATAAGCACGGGAAACTAAAAATCTTCACCATTTTCATGTTACTCAATTTGATCCCAATTGGAATCATTACCCATTTAGGCGTCACTCCGATCCCGTTTGTGTTGATGATCACGACGATGTTTTTTGTGACTTCCAATGGGCGCTACGTGCCTGCTGCGGCAATTATTACTGGTACTGCCAAGCCTGAAAATCGGGGAAGTTTCCTGAGCTTCAATTCAGCCGTCCAGCAAATTGCAGCAGGACTGGCGACATTGGCGGCAGGTCTGATTATCGGGGAAAATGAATCGGGCCAATTGACCAACTTCCATATCGTCGGCTATCTGGCCATCTTCTTCAGTGTACTATGCATTCCATTGGCGAGAAGGGTGAAGGTGGTGAGTTAAAAAAAAATCCCGACTCTCATCGGGATTTCACTTTTTTTTAAAATTCTGCGTTTCCTGGTGTCCTTGGAAAGGCAATTACATCCCGGATATTTCCCATGCCGGTGACAAACTGCACCATTCGCTCAAAGCCCAATCCAAAGCCTGCATGCGGTGTAGATCCAAATCTGCGGGTGTCAAGGAACCACCACATTTCTTCCTTTGGAATATTCATTTCATCCATTCTGGCGGTAAGCACATCCAGTCTTTCCTCTCGCTGGGATCCACCTATAATTTCTCCGATGCCAGGGAAAAGGATATCCATGGCCGCCACTGTCTTTCCGTCTTCATTTTGACGCATGTAGAAAGACTTGATTTCCTTGGGATAGTCAGTGAGGATGACCGGTTTTTTGAAGTGTTTTTCTACCAGATACCGCTCGTGCTCAGACTGAAGATCTGCCCCCCAACTTTCAATGAGGTATTGAAATTTCTTTTTCTTGTTTGGATTAGAATTTCGCAGGATATCTATGGCCTCCGTATAGGTGATTCTTACGAATTCATTATCCACCACAAATTTGAGTTTATCCAATAAATTCAGTTCGCTTCGCTGATCGGTTGGTTTGGAGCTTTCTTCTTCCAAAAGTCTGGATTCCAAAAACTTAAGATCTTCCTGACAGTTTTCCAGAGCATATTGGATGAGATACTTCAGGAAATCCTCTGCCAGATCCGCATTGTCTTCTGCGTCATAGAAAGCCATTTCAGGCTCGATCATCCAGAATTCCGCCAAGTGACGGGTAGTGTTGGAGTTTTCGGCCCGGAAAGTAGGGCCGAAGGTATAAATCTCGGAAAGGGCCATGGCTGCCAATTCGCCTTCTAATTGACCGGAGACGGTGAGATTTGCTTCTCTTTCGAAGAAATCCTTCTTAAAATCGATGGATCCATCCTCCTTTTTTGGAGGATTACCGATGTCAAAAGTGGTGACCTTGAAAGGCTCACCAGCTCCCTCAGCATCTGATGCCGTGATGATTGGGGTGTGGATATAAAAGAATCCCTTATCATTGAAGTACTTGTGAACAGCAAACGCAAGTGCATGCCTCACTCTAAATACCGCCCCAAAGGTATTGGTCCTCATTCTTAAGTGAGCGATTTCTCTTAGAAACTCTAGTGAGTGCTTTTTGGGCTGCAGTGGATACTTTTCAGGGTCTGCTTCACCGAGGACTTCAATGGTTTTGGCATTCAGTTCGGAGGCCTGACCGGATCCCTGAGATTCTACCACCGTTCCTGTGATTTTAAGACAGGAACCTGTGGTGCATTTTTTAAGGACTTCCTCAGAAATCAGATTAGGATCGGCCACTACCTGATAGTTGGTAATGATGGAACCATCATTGAGCGCGATGAAAGAAACATTTTTATTGCTTCTTTTGGTGCGAACCCAACCCATGAGCGTGACTTCTTTCCCGATTGGATTTTGATCGAGGATGGTCTTGATTTTGACCCGTTTGTTAAATGCCATTGGAGATTTTTTTTATCGGAAAAAGTTCTTTTCCGGCCATTTTTTAGTGGAATGCAAAAAAACGATTAAATCACCTTTTTATCAAAAATTTGGCTCTTTTTCCTAAATTTGATTGTGAAGCTTTTTCAGATGGAAAAGCTTTTTTTAAACCCAACTAGAAGGTTTCAATTGAACTAAATGCAAAAGCTTAATCTTAATCAATCTCTTTCTCAGAAGCTATCACCCCAGCAAATTCAGTTTATTAAGCTGCTTCAAGTACCTACAGCTGAGCTGGATACGAGAATAGAAGAGGAATTGGAAATCAATCCTGCGCTCGAAGAGGGAAAGGATGAAGAGCCAGAGCAAACGCAGGAGGATGACTTTGAAGACTCCTTTGACGATGACACCGGACGGGATGATCATGAATTAAATCTTGACGATTACCTCGACGATGAATATAGTGGGTACAAAATGCAGGGAGATGGCAACTATAATGCTGACGACGATGACCGGGAAATACCCATTTCATCTCAAGCTTCTTTGCATGAGCAGTTGATCACACAGCTCAATTTTCTAAAACTTGATGAGCGGCAGAAGATCATTGGTCAGCAATTAATTGGAAGTATTGAGAATGACGGCTATATCAGACGCGATCTCGAAGCGATCATCAACGACCTGGCTTTCAGTCAGAATATTGAAACCGATATCGATGAAATGGAGGAGATCCTCCGGAAAATTCAAAACTTTGATCCGGCCGGTATTGCCGCCAGAAATCTTCAGGAATGTTTGATCATTCAGTTGGAGCGAAAAGAGCATCCCGATGATCCCATTGTTATGAATGCTTTGCTTATACTTCAGGATTGTTTTGAGGAGTTTACCAAAAAACATTATTCCAAGATTCAGAAGCGCCTCGATCTTGATGAGGATCAAATCAAAGATTCGATCAATCTAATCACCAAACTTAATCCGAAACCGGGTGGTACATCGGATGGACTAATTCGCACACAGTATATTATCCCCGATTTTATCCTGTCCAACATCGGTGGAAAAATGGAAATCAGTCTAAATTCCCGGAACGCACCTGAGCTTCGTATCTCGAGATCCTATTCTGAGATGTTTGATGCCTATGATAAAAGTGACAAAAAGGATAAAAAGCTGAAAGAAACGGTCACGTTTGTGAAGCAAAAGCTGGATTCCGCCAAATGGTTTATTGATGCGATCAAGCAACGGCAAAATACGCTTCTGAGAACTATGGAAGCTATACTGAACTATCAAAAAGAATTTTTTATCGATGGAGACGAAACAAATCTCCGTCCAATGATCTTAAAGGATATTGCCGAACGAATTGGGATGGATATTTCAACCGTTTCTAGGGTGGCAAACAGCAAGGCAATTCAGACTGAGTTTGGAGTATATCCGCTGAAGTACTTTTTCTCTGAAGGTATCGCTACCGACAGCGGTGAGGATGTCAGCAACCGTGAGGTGAAGTCAGTACTACAGACCATGGTCGATGCCGAGGATAAAAAGAGACCGCTTTCTGATGATAAACTTGTAAAAATGCTAAATAAATTAGGATATAATATCGCTAGACGTACGGTTGCAAAATACCGTGAACAGCTTCAGATTCCTGTGGCAAGGCTAAGAAAAGAGCTATTGTGAGATTGATTGCATTAGTAATTTCAGTGGTTTTTCAACCGCTGTTGATGCCAACATTAGTTTATGGGATGATTCTTTTTGCAGTACCGGAGGCCACCAGTATTCCCGAGGAATTTAAGGAAAGAATTTTCTTTTTAATCATACTCTCAACCCTAGTTATTCCGATGATCAGCATCATCGGCTTGAGGCTAAGTGGGACAGTCAAAAGTCTTCACATGCCGGAGGTCAAAGATCGTAGGATTCCATTTTTGATTACCACAGCATATTTTCTGCTGACCACCTGGTTTTTATACCAAAAGACAGACTTAGATCCGGTGCTGTGGCTTGGAATGGCGGTGATCTGCACTTCGGTCGTGATTTTGACGGGGATTAGTTTTTTTTGGAAAATGTCAGCCCACATGACAGGTACCGGTGGGCTTCTTGCGGTGGTTTTAGTTTTAGGAAATAAATTTCCAAATTTTGAGGTTCTTTACCCGCTTTTGGGGGCATTAGTCCTTTGTGGAGTAGTGGCCACTTCTCGTCTGTTGTTGCAGGCCCACCGACCTCTGGAAGTTTATGTTGGACTGGCCACAGGTTTTATTGTCTGTTGGCTAGGGTTTAATTGGATTTGGACATAAAAAAACCCGAATACAATCCGGGTTTAATTTCTGTTGCGGCTAGTTTAGAAAACTGAGACGGCCAATCCGAAGTTAATTTGACTGGCTTCCGTAGCAAAAGGTCCTCTTCCAGCTTGCCAAACGTCGTTGAGGTAAAAGTTGCCCCAAACATAAAAACCCGGTGATCCTGCCTTGATAGACACTGCATAGCGTAGTTTCTCCAATCCAAAATTTTGCGAATCTTTGATCTTTCGCGTACCCATGGCATCGGATTCATAGCTGATTTTAGTGTGGGCATTGTAGAGATAACCTACTTTTCCTCCAATACTAAATCTGAAGCTTTTGCTGTAGTTGTTTTTATTGACATGGTACCTCAAGTCCAAAGGTATTTCCAAATAATTTACAGCCAAATTATTCTTGTTGATGCTGATAGTATTACCATAGACCTCAGTGACACCCAAAAGTCTGGAAGACTCAGCTCCCAGGGTAGGATTGATGAACAGGTTTTGATCTTTGCCAAATTGGTACTTATCTGTGCCAATACCGAAACCCGGATTGAGTGTGAAGCCTGATTTATCACCTAAGATATTGATAGGGAATTGGTAAGAAACGTTGAAAGTCCTGGATCCAATAAAATTTGTTTCGATATCTGCCGGTCTATTAGTCAATAGGTTAAAGCCAAACTCTATATTCAAGTCATTCGGGATATTTGGACGACCCCCAATTGGGGATTTTGCTTTTGTCTCGGATTCCTGTGCCTGCACAAATTGAAATAAAAAGAAAGCGAGCGACAGTGTAAATAATTTTTTCATCAAAAGAGGTTTCTTATCAGTGAATGTGGGCAAAAATATAAAATCCCAAAGGATTTACCCTCTTGACGGTCTTAATTATTCTTAAGGTAAAGTGAGATATATTCTCGCTTGAGTATATTTTCTTCGAGTAGGGAATTTGCATAAAAAATAAATAAAGGTACCTTTGCAGATCGTAACGGCTTCGTAGCTCAATTGAATAGAGCACCTGATTACGGCTCAGGAGGTTTCAGGTTTGAATCCTGACGAGGTCACAAGAGCTCAGCTTGCTAAAAGCTGGGCTTTTTTTATTGTTAAAAACTAAGAAGCTCAATTGATTAAGGCATCCCGACCACAGTCGGGAAGGTTTCAGGTTTTATTCCTGACGAGGTCACAAGAGCTCAGCTTGCTAAAAGCTGGGCTTTTTTATTGGTTGAATTGAATTTTTCCTAACCCTTTTTTAGGCTATTTTTGAAGCTAGTTTACTGATCATGCGAAAACTCTATTTCTTTTTTGCTTTTATTCTTTTTGCAGCTTGTGAGGAATTGGTCGATGTGAAGCGGATTGAAGGGCCCTGCACCATCCAACTTGTTAAGGGGGGGACGATTACTACTCAGGAAGCTATAGAGATTCTCAAGGCTACTGGCACAATCACTTATCGGGACGAGGATGGCAAGCTTTGGTCTATTCCTGCGGATGAATACCTGACCTATTCCTGCGGGAATTAATCTATCGCGTCAAGGATAAGTACCCAGTCGTTTCCTCTTCCCGAACTGGGAGGGGAAACTGAAACCTTATTTCCTTTCACCAGATTATTTGTCGATTTGATTTCGGCTCCAGTTCGTGGATCAAACCATGTGGTTTTAAAAGACTCTCCGGTCATTAGTGTGAGATTAAGTTGGATGCTTTTCCCATTTGGGAAATAAATAAAGGCAAAGCTGCCATCATTCCCTCTGGTAGCCGTAATGTAAAATTCATCATCCAATTGCGCTGAAGCAATTAAACTCTGGTCCGGAAGTCGATCAAAATAGGGTCGGCTAAGCATTAATTTTTTTATGTGCTTTACCTGATTGGCGACCTCCAAATCCAGTGATAATTTCCATGGCTTTAGTGGTGCATTGATTGGGCTTTTATCCAAATCATACATCTGCCAGACGGCATGACAACCGTATGTCTGACCTGCTGCTCCCGCAAAAACGTTCCAATACATGATTCGTCGGATGTCGGTAGCTTCACTGTATCCCAGTTCTTTCGCATTGAAGCATTTGGGATGCTCCTCATACATAGGTTCCCCATCGATGGTTGGTTTTTGGGGAGAAAGATTTAGATCGTATGCGATTTTCTGGTAGGTGGGCTGATTGGGGCAATGCCCCGTTTGATGCATGTTGAAGTCTAGCCAATCCGCTTGATGAAACCAATTGGAGCTGCCTCCCGGATCGGTGGGCTGTGGGTGAAAAGTGATAAGAATCGGGTTTTTAGGGTTTTGAGTTTCTTTAATTCCTTTTGCCATTTGATTCCAGACCTCGATGTCATGGGAGTCTTCGCGCGGATTTCGATCTCCACCCAGTACCCAGACTAGATTTTTGCGATCTCGATATCTTTTACCAATCCACTTTCCATAAGAATATGCTGCTGCTGGTGTAAAAATTTCCGGACCGGTTCCCCAAGTATTTTTGAATAGCTTGTCACCCCAAGTTGGGAGTAAAGCGATATGAATATCCCGCTCTAAAGCTAAATCTAAAATCTTGTCGACGTGGCGGAAGTAGGCCTCGTTGTATTCCCAATTTTCCAAATTCAAAAATGGGGTGTCACCATTAGCATTTGGAGTATGAATACCATCGAGTTCGGCGAGTACTACGGCCTGCACGACATTAAAGCCTTGTTCTTTTCGGGTATCCAGATAATAGACTGCTTCTGTCTCGTCAAGTCGATGAAACAATTCCCAAGCCGTATCAGCCATCCAAAAAAATGGGTGTCCATCTGAAGTCATGAGATATCGATTTGCTGAATGAACCTGAATAGGTCCCTTAATTTCTTGAGCTTGGATTACCCAAGTTGTCAAGAGTGCGATAAAAAAGAGAATAGTTTTTTTCATGGAAGTAGCAAAAAAAAGCAGCCCGTAGGCTGCTTTTGAGTCAAATTAATGTGCGGCCGCTACGGCTGGTTTGGAGCCCTTTTGCCAAATGAAGAAGATGATAAATAATACGATCAGGATTCCCGGGAATAAGAGCATTTTCTGCAAGGTTTCCTGTCCGGCAGCTAATTCAAGGGCGTCTCCTGCCAATCCAGCGGCACTTTGAGATGCTCTTGATGCATCAATCCAACCTCCAATAATTGGCTGGAAGATCGCGGTAGAGAACATTCCTATGCCCCCTATGATAGACATTCCCAATGCTCCGGAAAGTGGTACTCGCTGGGCAACTGCTCCTACCATTACGGGCCAGAAGTAACACACACCTATTGCAAAAATCACCGCAGCAACATAGGCCATAGGTCCTGTGACAGTGCTAAATAAGAAGATGCCAATAGAGGCAAAGATAGCCCCGCCAAGCAATACACCAGTTTGACCAAGCGCTTTTACAACCGGACCTGCAAAGAATCTGCCTACTGCCATCACTCCGGTAGTAAGTGCTAAAATCAACATTGGGCTGGCACCGCTGGATCCCATAATTAATCCTACCCACTGTTGTGGTCCGAATTCAGAAATCGCCGTCAGCGCCATGCAAATGAATAGGAATATAAATACTGGACTGAGCATTGCTTTGAAGTTGGAACTTACAGACGTAACTCCTTCGACCTTTGGCTTTGGGAATGCTTTTCCAAAGAAAAGGACGGCATAGGCCACTGTAGGAATCATCATCACCCAAACTTGGGATTGCCATGCAAATCCTCCGTCTGTCATAAACTTGGAGACCAAGCTGCCCAATACAATTCCGCCCGGGAACCACATGTGAAACCTATTCAACATCTTATTAAGCGTGGTGCCGGAGTACATATCGGCGATAAGCGGGTTACATGCAGCTTCGGTACAACCATTACCAAATCCGATAAATAGTGTTGAAATCAGAAGCGTCGTATAACCATCCGCAAAAATGGTCATCAAAATACCAAGGGTATGAGTCACAAATGCGATTCTCATAATATTGGCAGGCCCTACAATATGGTAGAATAGCCCTCCAAGAATCATGGAAATAGGGAATCCGAGAAACCACATGGAGTTGATAAAGCCTAGCTGCTCAGCAGTTAGGCCGAATGAATCCCCCAATTGTGGAAGGATTCCCGCACGAATGGAAAATGAAAAGGCGGTGGTGATGAGCGCCAGACAGCTTGCGTTGAATAGGGCGCCACGATTGATGGTTTGAGTCATGGAAGAGTGCTTTGGTTTTTGGGTTGAGTAAAACATTCACTTAAAACGGTTCAAAATAGAAAAAAAAAGGGATTTAGCTTTCCCGTGGCAAAAATTATTCCTTGAATGGAAGTCATCTTTGGTAATGGAGAAGGGAAAATTGTTTTCTTCAAAAAGTGAAACTCCTCTTTTTGGAAATCTTGGAGCAAAGGGCTTGAGCTCACACTGAAAATCTAGAGTGATGCTCTAAGAAATTGGTTATATCGCCTATCTTTTATTAGGCAGGAAATTCACTTTGGTCAAATGAGCAGTTTATAACTATTATTCTATGACCAAGATTGATCCCAGATAGTGTTTTTGTATGTTTTTTTCATTATTCCGGAAATTTACCCGGATGGTGTAAGAACCATTTGGAATAGCCTTTCCATTAAAAGTTCCGTCCCAATCGCAGGTAGAAACTTCGGAAATGAGATTCGTATTGGCGCATTGAAAGATAATTTCTCCCCATTTATTAAAAATATAAACCTCCAACTCGTCGATTAGGTAATTGGTGTAAATGAGAAACTGTTTATCAGGATTTCCAATTTGGATCGCAGTGGGATGCATCACCCGTAATTCACATTCTTCTTCTGTAATAAATGTAGTCTGATAAGCACAACCTTCTGAGCTCATTACGATAAGCTCAAAATTTCCGATCAGCAATGGTTTATAGGTTGGAGCTGTCGAAACCAATTGCCCTTCATGGTACCATTCATAGCTTGCAAATCGGCCGGGATTAATTGTTTCGGCTATTTCATAACGGGGACAAACCGTATACATTTCTTCTACTTCGGGTCTGATTTCATCCGTACTTCTCAGAATCAACACTCTGTCGAGGCCTATCAGGCAATCAAATGCGTTGAAGGCTCTTGCTTCGTAAGTTCCCTCCTCAATTGCAAGTATTTCCGGCTTGTCAGTCTGATTTGTCAGTTGAAATTCTACACCAGATGCATTTGTAAACCACCATTCCAGTCTGTTGATTCTGTCGAAATCAGCTATAGCAGTAAGTGCCGCTGAACTTGAATCCGGGCACAAAGTCTCTGCTTTCAGGTCAATGTCAACATTTAATATAGGTTGGGCTACTTCAAATTTAAATATATCCTGATCACATGGAATACTTCCTAAAGGTTGAACGTCGAGGGAGAAATTTCCAAAATTGTTGAGAATCAAAAATTCTTCGTTACCAATTTCATTGCCTTGATCATCCATCCAAGAAAATTCAGCATCTGCAGGATTTGCCCCTGTAAGAACTGCCTGATAAGTTTTTACCCCTTCACACGATTCGCTGATCAAAACAGCCTCAAATTCAATTTTCCGATTTACCGTGACCACCATTGTTTGTTCGTCAGGACAGAGGATAGAGTTTGCATTTGGATCAAAGCCAAAGAAAGTATAGGTACCTTGTTGGTTTAACAGGAAAGTTTGAGTTGAGGCTTTCGTTACCATTTCTCCACTGGGGTAAGTCACAGTGAAATTGAGACTTTGATTAGTTACCGGAGAAAAATTAAAGCTTTCACAGATAGAAATAGCATCAGGAATTTCAAAAGTCACCCGCTCCGGGGTCACGTCTACTTCAATGGAATTTCTGCCCAATTCACAATCCTTCCCGATTGATGGAATTATACTGTAGACAGTAGCTTCATAAATACCTTCTATGTCTACAGTTATTTCAGTTTTGTTTGTAAACTGTGGTAATGGGATGATGTTACCGGCATCATCAAATTTCCTCCAAATGATATCAGTTACTTCATCCTGAAATGTAGTTGTAAGTGTGATAATCGATGAGGGGCGCAATTCGCAAAGTTTGGTTGAAAGAAGGCTTACATCCACTTCCAGGACTGGTGCTTTGATCAGGAACTCCTTTGGTGGGATTGGACATGCCTCACTGTTTTTTGGCTGGACATCCAACTTAAATAATCCGGTGGAAACGGGAACCAATTGAACTCCTTCACTGACAAGTTCATCTTTTTCATTGAACCATTTGAATATAAGATCATTTGGATTTCGCCCGAATAATTCTGCTTCAAAAGTTCGATTTCCAAAACAATCCTCCTGAATAAGTACAGGTTCAAATTCAACCGGATCTACTAGGGTGACATTAAACTCAATCAATGTCGGACATAGATCATTCGGTGTTGAAAGTCTTCCAACAATCTTGTGCAGACCTGCCTGATCCACCAGAAGAGATTCGCCTGCCTTTTTTGTCTCTTCTCTACCGTCCGGTGAGAAAAGCGTGAATTCTAAATTTTCCTTGGTTTCAGGAATTAAACCGAAGGATTGACATATCGCCAAATCCTCAGCAACGGTAAATTGAACCTGGCCTTTGCCCGGAATTTCAATTAATTCTTTTTTGGGAACAGTACAGCTGTCTAAATCAAGCAGTTCAAAAACAAAAATACCCCCTGCGATGGAAACTGGAATTTTGCTTTGGCCTAAAAAACTTCCTGAAGTGGCAACTCCTCCTTTTTCATTGAGGACGCGGTAATGTCCGTCAACAGGTCCCGGAAGCTGAATGGTAAACCCGCCTAAATTTTTTCCTACATCTGAACAGGATTCTCCGATGATATCAATAAGCTCATATTTTAACTCTGGAGGAACCGTGCCTATGGGAACTGCGGCAGCATAAGAATTTGTGCAATTGCCTAATGAGGAATTTAGATTATAGGCTCCGGATTCCATGTTTGGAATCACGAAAGTTTGACCTGAAGCAATAGGTCCCGAAGAATATTTGGTCTCTTCTACAAAAATATTATCGATTGGTGTCAGTGCCCGGATTCTGATCCCACCATCTGCAATGTTGCATCCACTGGATTCAATAGGGTCGAGGATTTCAAAATCCGGTAAGGGGAAATAGGTCAGGGACTTTGACTTTTCAATAGTACAGCCCGAGACATCCGGATTAATCATTTCAAAAATGACCTCATAATTTCCCAAGGAGGGAAGTACTGAAGGTGATACAATCACCGAACTCCCGGTGCTGAGGAAGTTCCGGGTGGACTCTCCCTGTTTTTGGACATACCAATTTCCGGAAATGGTTGGTTCGGTCAAGAAAGTCAACGACTGATTGGGGCAGATGATATCGCTGGGGGCTTTTATTTCAAATACAGGAGAGCCTGTTATGGTGGTACTTACCGATCGCAAACAATCCTGAAGCCCACCTCCTGAGGGGATAAAAAAACTAACAGTGTATGTCCCGGGTGCAGTTACGTTTAATAGGTTATTATTTCCCACGACCGTACCGGATCCGTTTTTCCACTCAAACTTAAAAAGTGATTCCGAAGGGTCGGAGGGATTTATTGCTCTGATTGCCAGTGGATCAGTGCCGCATTGCTGGTAGCTTGAGTTAAGAATTACTTCCGGTGAGGGTTGTACAGTTATTTCCTTGATCTGTTTTGGAAAAGGAATAGCTGCTCTACTTACAATCAATTCGACTCGGTAAATCCCCGGGTCTTTAAATGTGAAAGATATAGTTTGAAATCCTCCAGGCTGTTTGTTAAAAATTTCTTTTCCCGATGTGTCAAAAATTTTCCAATCATATACATCAGTCAAAGCGTTTGCGCCTCCCGAAAACTCACCAATAACACTCCCGAACTGGATACAAAGTCTGTCTGGCCCAATTATTCCCGTACTGTATAATTCTAAAGGCGATTTCGAAGACATCAACATTCCCTCCCCAAGAAACCCTTTGGCTCCGTCGGCAAACAAAAACACCAATATTAAACAGCTGGTGATTAAAGTGAATTTTAAAATATTAGAGATCAAGGATACTTTTTAGTAGGGGAATGCGCTTTGATTTAATTCTCTAAGGTACACTATTTACATCCTGCAAAAAATAGCCGAATTGTGATTTTACGGCTTATAATAAGTTTTTTGTAGTTTATCTAATGAAAATCCAATTCAAGTTATCACTCAATACCTCTGAAAACTCATACCTTTCTTCATTGAAAACTTTCAGAGCTTCCGGGTCAGTGATCTTATTTTTTATCGCAAAGTTAGTCATCATTCCTCTTGCTTGTTTTGCAAAAAAACCAATGGTCTGATAGTCTTCATTTTTAAATTCCTTGAAATGGATAGTGATAACAGAGGATTTTAAAACTTTAAGATCTACCGCTTTGAAATATTCCTGAGAAGCAAGGTTGACGATGGGTTTACCCGCTGATGCTTCAGCGATTTTTTTTGCAATTTTTGTTCCCCAATATTCGTAAAGGTTTTTTCCTTTTTTTGTTTCCAGTCGTGTACCCATCTCCAGGCGATAGGGCTGAATCAAGTCTAAGGGTTTTAAAAGTCCATATAACCCAGATAAAATCCGTAGATGCTGCTGTGCAAAATCAAAATCTGCATTAGTATAGCTATCCACATCGATTTTGGTGTAAACATCACCTTTGAACGCCAAAAGTGCCTGCTTCGAATTTTCAGGATTAAATTCGCTTTGAAAGGTCTTATAACGTTCCTCGTTTAATTCCGCCAGGTTCTCACTCACGTGCATGAGTTGCGCGATTTCAGCTGCGGACTTTTTTTTCATTACGCTGACCAAGGATTTTATATCTGAGGCGAAATCCGGGTGGCTGTATTCTTTGAAATTCGGAGTGGAATAATCTAATGTTTTGGCAGGGGAAATCAGAATCAACATGGTTATTGAATAATCGTAATGGCTTTAGTTTCGGATTGGGTAATGTTTTGCGCGTTTGAGGTAAACCGCACCACTACCGCATATGTTCCATTGGGGACAAATTTTCCATTGACAATTCCGTCCCAAGGACAGAAAGGTTGACGAGGTTCCACGTTTTGATGATCACAATAGAAAATCAATTCGCCCCATCGGTTGAAAATAAAAACCTCAACCTCATCAATGAATTCATTGGCATATAGAATAAATCCCCGATTGGGATCATTTAACACTACGCCATTTGGATAGGAGATTCTAAGTCGACAATCTTCCGTCACAACGAAAGTCGCTACATATTCGCAGCCTAGGTTGTCTGAAACCCGAAGCTCGTAATTGCCAGGCAGCGTAGGGGTGAATATGGCATCCTGTGAAACTTCCTCACCATTCAAAATCCAACTGTAATTGTCATAGATGCCGGGGGCAATGCTTGTGGTCACTCCTTCAATAGCACAGATGATGATTTCTCCTTGTGGCACTACAGGCGCGATAATGGTTGATTTGATCACAGCATCACTGGCTCTGCCCAATTCACAGCCGGCAGCATTTCTCAACAATACCTCATATATACCCTCTTGATCCACATCAATAATTGGACTGCCATCAAATGCGGGAATTCTTGTTTTTGTACCGCCTACCACAAAAAACCATTCAATGGCTGTGACATTGGTCAAATCTGCATCAACAGTGATTGTTGTCCTCGTTTGATCTATGCAGAATGGAACGATGTCCAAGCTGACATCTATCCTTGGATCCAAAATTACCGCCGTAAAGGGAATCTTATTGACGGGACATAATCCGCCAGATAAGGGTTGGACTTCCAAGGTGTAATCACCAGCTCTGGATGGAGTAAAAGTCTGTCTTCTTCCCACGATAACACCTAGGTCATCTCTCCAGATGAAAATCACATCGGCTGGAATTGCATTGTTCAAAATTGCCTCATATCGGATGCCTGTTTGGCAGTCTATAACAGGTCCTCCGAGTTGAAAATCAATGGGTGTAGTGACAGTGACATTCATTTCAATTTCACGCGGACAATCAAATCCGGCTGGATCTTCACCGCGAATGGTGTAAAGGCCTGATTGAGTAAAGGTGAAATTCCCTTGATTATCAGGAAGAATAGCAGTCCCGCCGGAATTCCTTGCGGTATAGTTTAATGGATTTGGTCCGACCGGAGCGAAAATAAAGCTTTCGCAAGCGGTTACATTGGTAGGAACTGAGAATACAACTTCAAATTTTTGAGCAATGGTGTAGACCATGGGATCGGTAATGGAACATCCAAATTGATCCTGAACCTCAACCTGGTAATCTCCATAGGGCACTTGAACATCAAAATCAATCTGACCCGGAAGAGGTCCGGTGAATTCTTGCCCGTCCCCCTGCCTTACAATGCGGTAAAGACCTACCTGCGCTACGCCACTATTGAATGAAATGTTAATTAGTCCTGGCTCAACACCGGTTGCGTTACAAGTTTCATCTGTGGTTGTCACCGTAAATTCCATTAAAGATGGAGGATTTAGGTTTTCGACCGTCACTGTGGCAGAATAAAAGCAACCTGTGCTATTTTCGGCCTCGATAGCATATAATCCAGGCAGAAGGCTAGTGACGGGTATTAGATCTCCTGCCGATACATTGGAGAAGGTCAGATTGAGGTCAGGTATCCTCAGCTCAGAAGCATTGGATTGCATGGTAATTTCAAAAGATCCATCTGCGGTAGCGCAATCAGTAGCAGGTGTGGTTTGAACGGCGACAAAGAGTGGTAACTCGTTTACCAACAGATCCAATTTCTTTTCAATCGTACACCCGGCCAAGATCGGATCCTCGGTTACGAAGAAAATCTCATATTGACCGGGGCCGGGCAGTGTATTGATGAAAAGCTCGAGTTCGAAAAATTCACCCAAACTCACTCGATTTCCATCTTGATTCAACTCATAGAACCAATCTCCGGTAATAGGAGTATCGGGAGCAAATACCACGGTGGTCTCTTCAAAACAAACCTCAGTCGCAGTTTGTGTCAATTCAAATTGAAAAGCGGGCCCAACAAAAACTTCCGCAATTGAAGGACAGGTTTCGAATAGTGCTGCTTCATCAGGTGAAAGATCATCAGGTAATCTATAGCTTACCCGTACTGTGTAAATACTTTCTTCATTAACTGTAATTGAATTTGAATTCTCATCTCCGAAAACTACTCCTGCAGCATTGGTCCATTGAAAATCATATATACCATCCGTAGGATCATAACCATCAATAGCTGTAAGGGTGACAGGATCGCCAGCACAAAGGGTGATGTCATCAACTAAAGTCAGTGTAGGAGGTGCTACTACTTCGATTTCACCTTCAGCCTCAAAATAAGTAGGATCCCCACAACGATCCACTCTTAGCGCAATAGTATAGATTCCCGGAGTGGTAAAGATTTGATCAAGTGTCTGGAATTCTTCTCCTGGTCCCCCGAAATTATTTCGGATTACAGTTCCGTCTTCATGCGTAATGGTCCAGAAATAAGAATCAATATCAGGTTCTCCACCGCCTTCGAGTAAGGCACTTGCACCATCCACAGGATCCAGACAAAGTCTTGGTGGAAAAGCCAAAGCAGGTTCAGGAATCGAACTTCCGCTGTTTTGCACAAACGAAGGAAGTCCAAGATTTGCTGTGCCGGGCATCGGTTGAACAGCATTTTGATTAAATGTACTGGAAGCGGTACAGCCTGTACCGACCTGCACCTGTCCGATACGATTGTCTCCAACTACGGCGACATAGATTTGACCGTCAGAGGCAATTTGCAAGGCTCCCAGATTTAAGCCCGCTGTACCTCCAACTTGTTTTCTTGTGGAAAGAATGCAGGCTTCCCGTTGGGCTCGGGTGGTGGCAGAGTCAAAGCAAGATGGGCAGGTAGCAGCGCCGGGAGTATTGTTTTCGACTGGTTTAATGATGAACTCTTCGATTCCCGGGCCACCGTTTCTGTAGGAAACCAGCACCCGATCCGAGTCTTGTGAAAATTCCAGTCCATATACATCACCACTACAACCTAAGTCAATCCGGGCATATTCGGACAGTTCTCCGGTTTGCTGGTCAAATTCAAAAATTTCGACTTTGTTACAGCCTCCCTCAGAAATAGTCACGGCAAGTTTTGTCCCATCAGGGCTGAATTTCATCGCGCCCACTCCGGAGTTGAATCCATGATTACTTCCTACGGAACTGAGTACCGGCTGTCCGATGCCTTGGCTGGATACCGGGTATGCCCTAAATGTGTTGTTTCCCAATTCATGAAACATCACCCAAGTGGTATCCCCTCCCGAAAATGCGGCTGAATGTTCGGTAGATGGACTGAAGAGAAAATTGTTTTTGGTGACTACATTCCCAACACCGGTTTGATTTTCAGCTTTAATGTCGACCAGTGAAAAACTTACCGTATTAGTACCACCAGCGGTGGCTTGGGTAGTAAATAGGTAATAAAGCGTCTGTTGTTGCGGTACTGCAACAGCGATGACAGATTGGCTGGACGAATTGTCTCCGCCAATGTCAGCTCCATTTTCCATTAGATTCCCATTCAGATCCCATACGGAATTGCCGTCAGTAAAGAATAGAACCTGACCAGCTTGGTCTGAAATGGTTGTGGTCCCTGCGGGAATATTCTGCGGATGCCGTTGTGCTATTGGTCTGGGGGTAGGCGCATTCGGATCATTAGGATCAGGATTGAAGTCCAAACCTGCCCCATCTCCAAAGTACCATATATTGTTTGATTGGTCAGGGAGGTCCCAGATTTTCACGCGGATCTCAGCAAAAGCATAGCATTCGGAACCAGGCTCTCTGACCAGTGCCCAGTACAACCCCGGCAGACAAACTTCATTTGGCTCTTTTCCTATCCACCCGCGGTCTCTTTTGTTGGACCAGAAGTATTCATAATTAGTTCCTCCCGGGGGTGGGGCTTCTCCTCCTGCATTTGCTGCCTGTGCCTGAAGTAAAGGCTCAAGATCAATGCAGCTTAAACAAATGGTGGTGTCTGCCGGCGTGAAGTCCGCCTCAAGGTTGTTTTCAGTAAGTGGGATTGTCTTGGGGACACTTAGTCTTGTCCCATCAGCAAATTCTACAGTAAGTGTCACCGAGATACTGGTGCCCTGCGCTGCATCCTGAGGAATTAGAAAATGCTCCTGGTTGAAATCTGCCGGAAGAGGATTTCCATCCGAATCAGTCAATGGGGGAGTGAATTCCCAATTAAAAGAGATCGGCTGATAATTTTCAGGGGTAATTACACTGGTCAGTTGGACTGGGTTATTGGAGCAGGGGGCTTCGGGACTCCAGGTGAAATCAAGTGTGGGAACTATATCCGCATTCGGAGCAAATATTGGGAAAATCGTCCCGCAGAAGTCGGTTCCGGCAAATGGATCTTCTTCGATTACGAGAGATGCCTGATCGGCCTCATCCGGATTGGTGACTCTCCCGATCAATTGAGGTCCTCCGGGCACCTCTTCATAAATGTAATATAACTGACCATCCGGTCCCGTTTTGACATCATAGACCTGATTCAGCCCAGCTGTAAGAGGAATTTCTTCAGGCGTTGCTGAGAGGTTATTAGCGGGAACCCTGAATAGCTGATTTCCCCGGGAAAAATAAATAAATGAACCATCCGGTGAAAAGTCCGCACCTCCGATATCACCTGTGCCACCTGATCCTGTAATAGGCACAGGAGTACCGAAATTCCCGTTGCCGGTGTTAAATGGGATAACCAAAATATCATCTCCAGGATTTTCAGGAATGACAATGAGTCTACTGTTTTCTTCATCAAAAATGATAGCCTTTGGAGTAAATGGGATGCCTTCCGTGTCTGTTTGGGTAAAACTCCCCTGTGTATTCCCTATTCTTCTGGAAATCAAATTTCCACCCGAAAAACTGATCAGATAGGAGGGAGAAGATGGCGTTTTCACTACCAAAAGTGCTCCGGATGCAGGGCCGATAACCTGATCCTTCACTGTGACTTCTCCTAAGGGTCGTTCATTTCCGGTGGCCTGACCTGGGGCATTCATATCTACTACTGAATATTGCAGCTGACCTCCGGGAGAAATGTAGAAAATATAAAAAAGTTTATTTCCCTCGGGATCATATTCTAAAATTCCCGTGGCTACTTTTTGTCTGCCGTCAATATTACCGTTAAGGCCTGAGCCAACTCCCTGAATTGGTCTTGCACTGAAATCATAGACCAACTCGCCATTTGTGTAGAAAAGCGGCTGACCCGTGATCGGATCAATGGCGATGGCATTATTTTTTTCACCGATAATTACCGAGCCCGGCAAAGTTTGAACATTTGCTGTTCCTCCTTTTCCAAAGGATAAATAGCTGTTGGGAGTACCGCTGCCACAATTTCCAAAAATCCACTCATTATCATTGAAGCCTTGGGAATAGCCGAAACTACTATTTCCGAAAATGCTCAGGGAAATGATGCTTGTAAAAATTAAAATGAACCTTATGGAAATAGGGCTTCTTTTCATATTTTTCGAACTGCTTACTAAAACAACCAAAGGGTTGTTCCGTTTAGAAGCTAACTGAATATTCAAATAAACGAACAAATCCTTGTTACGGTCTCTGCTAAGTATTGTTTTTTTCATCGGATGTGGGCTGGGCCTGTCCGTGAAATCATTTGCTCAGGATCCGCAATATAGCCAGTATTATGCGGCACCGCTTTATTTGAATCCTGCAATGGCCGGCGGTGAGTTAACAGGTCGGGTCGGTTTCAACTACCGAAATCAATGGCCTTCCATCGATGCGCAATTCACCACATTTTCTGCCTACTACGACACCTATCTTCCTGACTATAACAGTGGAATCGGCATTCATCTGATGCAGGATACAGAAGGAGCGGCTAAGCTTCGATCGACTACGATTTCAGCTATTTATTCTTATGAATTGAAAATCGCCGATAATGTTTATTTCCGTCCGGGATTTCAAGCGAGTTACATTCGTAGAGAAATCGGCTTTTATGAAAATTTAGTTTTTGCCAATCAGATTAATCCAGCTGATCCATTTGGGCCCACATTTCCCGGGACGGATATTCCTGGTCTTGGGGATCCGGTGGGGATGCTCTCGCTTTCTTTTGGAGGACTTCTATTTACGGAAAATCTTTGGATCGGGGCTACAGCTCACCATGTTAATGAGCCTAACCAATCCTTTATCGATGGCATTAGTCCTTTACCGGCAAAGTTTTCCTTTCATGCAGGTTATCGGATACCGCTGGGTGAAGGAAGTATGCGGAGTGATTTCACACACATGAGGAGACAACGTTACTTTACTCCAACAATCAATTACAAGCGGCAAGGACCATTTGAGCAATTGGATATAGGTGCATATTTTTATGTAGAACCGCTTGTTTTTGGGCTTTGGTATAGAGGTTTGCCATACAAGCCTGTAGAAAATCAAAGTAATCGAGATGCCATCGTGATGATGGTTGGTGTCAACTTACTCAGCGGGCTGAATATCGGCTACAGCTTTGATTACACCGTTTCTCAGTTGGGAATTCAGTCTGGTGGAGCTCATGAATTGAGTTTGTCCTGGACCTTACCCAACAGCTATCAAGGTAAGCCCCTGCGACGGGACACTATTTTACCTTGTCCTAAATTCTAATCCTCATGAATCCCGAAAATTTGAAGTACCTGCTAGTCGGGGTTTTAGTGTTTGGATTTTTGGCAAAAAAAATACTTGCCTATTTAAATGTAAAGAATCCAATCCCCAAAATTCCGGGTACGCTTTCGGAATACCTCAATCCCGCAAAACTCCAAGAATCAAAAGCTTATCAACTAGAAAATTTTAGCTTTCAATTCTTAACGGGCGTTTTTTCATTTGTCGTGACTTTTTTATTTATCGCTCTAGGTTGGTTCGGAACAATTGATACTTGGGTAGCAGGATTTGGATTCGCTCCATTGGTTAAGTCCCTGGTGTTCTTTGGAGTGATTTTTATAGGATCGGATATTCTTAGCCTGCCTTTTGATTACTATAATACATTCGTAATCGAAGAGAAATTCGGCTTCAACAAAACCACTGTCAGCACCTTCTTTTCTGATAAATTAAAAGCCTATGTGCTTTCGATTCTTGTGGGTGGAGGATTGTTGCTGGTTTTCTTTTGGCTGATTCATCAGATGGGTAAAAATTTCTGGTGGCAGTTCTGGATTATCGCGGCAGTTTTCATGGTTTTGGTCAATTTGTTTTATATCGCATGGATCCTCCCACTTTTCAATAAACTTACTCCCCTTGAAGACGGAGAGCTGAAGGACAAAATCCTTCAGTATGCCAAATCGGTAGATTTTCCATTGGACAATATTTTTGTAATCGACGGAAGCAAGCGATCCTCCAAGGCCAATGCTTTTTTTTCAGGGTTTGGGAAGCGGAAAAAAGTAGTGCTTTATGATACGCTTCTGGATCAACATCCACCGGATGAACTAGTGGCTGTACTGGCGCATGAGGTAGGGCATTACAAAAAAAAGCACATCATTTGGAGTATGGTCACTGCGATACTTCAGGTCGGACTGATGCTTTTTTTGCTTGCCCAATTCATTTTTTCAGAAAACATGAGTATTGCGCTTGGAGGTCAGGCATGGTCAGCGGAATTGAATATTATTGGGTTTACGATGCTCTTCACACCTATTTCACTGATTTTGGGAATTGGGATGAATTGGCTGAGTCGGAAAAATGAATTTGAGGCTGATGAATTTGCAAAGCAGACGTTTGCCGGGGAACCTTTAGCCGAAGCATTAAAAACACTGTCTGTCAAGACGCTCAGCAATATCAATCCGCATCCCTGGTATGTGTTTGTCAATTATTCACATCCTCCGCTTTTGGAGCGATTGGAAAAATTGGAAAAATGAATTGAAGAATTGGAAAATTGAAAAATTTTAGATTCCATTCGATTTAGGAAAAGTTTCTAGTTTTTGCTTTCAAAGTCTTGTGCTGAGGCTCCTTTCGTTTTTTTTTATAAATCAAAAGACCGCCAGATCAAATCTGACGGTCTTTAGTCTTTTATCTAGCGTCTTAAGTCTAAACTCTATAAAACTCCTCCCATCCCTTTCTTGGCGGCATGCCAGCCAAGACCTGATTGGCAAGCGGATTATTGGTGATCTGCCTAGTCTCCCGATCAAATTCCAGTTTTACACCCATTTGCTGCGCCATCACGCCGAGGCAGAATACCTGACTGAGTGGCCCTGCGATTTCAAACGGTGATCGGGTCTTTTCCTCCCCTTTGCAGGCTTTCAGGAAATTGGCAAAATGGTTGGAAGGGCTTTCGGGTACTACAGGAAGTTTGGATTCCCATTCTTTGGCCTTTTGCTCAGGAATGATCGAAAGCGTACTTCCGTGCGAGCCTCCCTTGAAAGTCAGCTCCTTACTGTAGATGATCTTTCCGGGATTCAACTTTGCCGGCTGGATCTGTCCGTTGCTTGGTGGCGGGATGTTTGGATCGAGTTCGGATACGCCATAGCCATCAGGGACAGAAGGGATATTGTCCAATCCATCCTGCCAAGTGATCGTCATGGGAGGCATGGCTCCCCGTGCGGGAAACTTGAATTCAAGCGTGGTGGACATCGGGAAAAAGAACATGTTGTGTCCACTCAGTTTGGTGGGGTTGATCTCGTAAGGCAGTCCCAAATCCAAAAACTCGTGCGCTGTATCCATAATGTGCGCTCCCCAATCTCCCAAGGCTCCCATGCCGAAGTCGTACCAGCATCTCCACTGTCCGTTGTGATAGTCCTTATTGTAAGGATGCGTTCGAGCTTGACTTGTCCATGTATCCCAATCTAAAGTAGATGGAACAGGCTCAGCGGCCGGAAATCTCGTGATTTTGGGATCCCAATCGTGCCATCTTCTACGGCTGTTCATGTGCGCGGTCATCGCGGTGACATCTTTGATGATGCCGGCCTCTTTCCATGCCTTGAACTGGAAATAGTTGCCTTCTGAGTGCCCTTGGTTTCCCATTTGGGTGGCCAGTTTTGGATATTTTTTGGCGGCAGCCATCATCAAGTCCACCTCTTGAAAAGTACGCGCCATGGGCTTCTCCACATAGACATGCTTTCCTTCTGCCAATGCCATCATCGTCACCGGGAAGTGTGAAAAATCAGGTGTGGCAATACTGACTGCGTCAAACTCCTTTCCGATCTCTTTAAACATCTTGCGGAAGTCCTGATATTTTTTGGCTTTGGGAAACATCCCCATCACCTCCAAAGTCTGTTTGGCACCCATGTCCACATCGCAGAGGGCGACGATATTGCAGAGTCCGGTTTTATCCAAGGCCTTGATAATTTCATTGCCACGATTTCCGATGCCGATGCAGGCAAGGTTGACTTTATCACTGGGTGCCACGTAGCCCATGGACTTTCCGAAGACATTGGGGGATAGGATGGTCAATCCCGAAAGCCCAAGTGCAGCTGTCGCTCCGGATTTGAGAAAGGTTCGTCTATTGGTTGACATGATGGGGGTATTTTTGGGTTGAAACTATTGAATATGAATATAAAAAATGTTTAAATTTTAGTAGTTAGGATTTCCTAAATTTAAGAATCAGAATGATGACTTGGGGTTATTGATTTGAAAATCAACGGAAAGGATTGCGATAGAATGTTGTAAAAGGAATTTTTCCTGAATTTTGAAATTAAAATTATAATTTACGGAATCGATTTCGAAAGAAATTTTCTTTTGAATAATTAAAAGTGAAATTGGGGGGGGGGTAAAATTTTATTCTGAAATAAATAAAAATTCAATATTTTGGGTTTAGTTAAATGGATATGCGGAATTAAGAAAAGTTTGATATTTAATTTTACTGGTTTCAATTAGTTTATGTTCCACTTTTAAAATCATATTATCATGAAAAAACGATTAATTCAGTTGACGGGCATTTTTGCCCTGTGTTTTTTAGGGTTGTTTTCCCTAGATCTTTCAAGTCCAGGTGGAGAGAAAAGCCTCCTTCTTTCGAGTGTAATTCCAAATGGATACTCACAAACAATGTGCGATCCACCAGCTCCAAGCTGTGGACCATTAATGGGAAATTCTTCAGGAAGTAGATATTGTTGCGCAAACACTGATTCTTCTTGTTGTTATGCAGCTGGATGTGGAGGTTCACATTCTTAAATTATGGTTTTGGTATAGGTGCTATTTTTCTCTCGAAGATGAATAGCACTTTTTTTTAGGATTTTATTTAATTTCAAACTATGAAAATTAAGTTACAGGTATTAGCATTATTTTTCTTGTTTTTATCGTGCTCAAGTCCTTCTAATCACGCTGAAAATGTCAGTCTAAATATTATTAGTCAAGACTTGCCAAGTCAAGCATCAATCTTGAATTTGTCTGAATTCTATACATTTGATAGGTTGATAAAACTTCAATCTAACGATTCCTCGATCATTGATTATATCAATAAGGTATTGGTTGATGATGATTTGGTGTTTATAAAAGGAGGTAGTTCCCTTTTTAAATTTAAATTAAATGGAGATTTTCAAAAAAAACTCTCCAAAGGAATTGGCGGGCCGGATGAATATGTTAACCTTACAGATGTGCTTATTTTGCCAGAGCAGGATAGGCTTTGGTTATATGACTCGAATCAAAGATCCATATTTCAAATTAACTATGATCTTGAAATGGAAGTTGATTATTCCTTAAATTATCCTTTGTTTGGGGTTGAAAAATTAGAAAAGGGATTAATTGGTACTTCGGGGTATTTAGAAGTATTAGATAAATTTTCTTCATTATACTCGTTTGTAGGGGAAAATTTAGCAACTGGATTTGCGCTAAGCAAAAACCATTTGAAATTTAACCCTGAAAAAGCTAGGTATCTTCATGTGTACAGACACGACTTTTTTTCCAAAGGACCAGTTGGGTACAATTTTGTAAATTCTTTTAATGATACTATTTATTATGTGAGTGAAAATATGGAAGTACTTCCAAAATATTATGTTGATTTTGGTTCAAACAAGGTGAACGAGAATGAATTGATTGGTAGGGATTATTCTTCTATAGTTGATGTATTCCAATATATCAATTCTTCTGATAAATCCTACAACGTTGGGAATGTGGTAGAATTTGAAAGATACCTGTTATATAAATTTTTTAATCAAGGTCTTCCATTTGTTTCTGTTTATGATAAAAGTGAAAAAATTCTTAAATCAGGAAGGAAGATTTCATTTGATTATTTGGGACAAGATGTAGTACTTGAATTGGATGAAGAAATTTCTTTTGGAACTTTAGGTAATAATAGGGCCTATTTGGTAATACCTTCTGAAGCCAGTATTTTACGAGAATACCAAGTGCTTTTTCAGGTGAAAGACGGAGACAATCCTATAATTTTATTTTTTGATGAAAAATAAACTCTTTGTGCTTTTTAGTTTAGCTTTAGGATGTTCTTCACCTCAAGAAAAAAATCAAAACTTTGAGATGACTGAAATCAGGTCTTTGAGAGAACTTGTAAATGAAGGATTGAGTACTGATCGATTTTACTACATAAAAGATCTTCCTGAAATAAAAGAAAAAGGAGAGGGCTTGGTCCTGATATTACCTGGAAGCTCTTGTTTTAATTGTTTCGAAGATTTGAATTTGTTTTTAAAAGGATATTTTTCAGAAAATCCTGAAATAAAATTATTGGTTGTTAGAAACAATAAGATTAAAGAGAGGGAAATAAGGTTTTCCTTGCAAAAGGTTATTTCACTTGATGAGGTTTATATTTATGAAATAGGACAATTGTCTATTCTAACTCAACATGAGTTTTTTCCTAAGCTTGGATATTTCAATAACGGGAAAGTTTGCTGTTTGGAAGTATTTGAGCAAGGAAATCAAGAGAAGCTTAGTAATTATTTTAATTATCTGAGGTTTAGGGATTAGATCTTTTTTAAGTTTTACTTTGTTGTATGGGAAGGAATATCTTCAGTTATAGTTTCTTACCATTTTTCTCTATCTTTTCCTTGCTTAATTTACCTCACACCCATGCGCGACCTAGCCGACTTTCACCAACCGATCACTGATCTTTTTCCCCAACCCAAATCTGCCTCGGATTGGGACCAATACCGACTTAGCAGGGAGCAGCTTGAGTTTTTTCATGAAAATGGCTATTTGGCGGGTATCAAGCTTTTGGATGAAACCCAAATCGAGGCCTTAAAAAAAGCATTGGACGAGGTGATGGATCCGCAGCACCCAATGCATCATCTTTTCCATGAGTTTCACAGCAATGAATCCGGTGATCCCAACAAAGTGCTGTTTCATTCCCTAGGTCATTGGCGCATTGCCGAAGCTTTTCACGATGTGATCTGGAATCCGGCTTTTCGAATGGTCGCTAGCCAGCTTTTAGGAGATCGAGCGGTAAGATTTTGGCACGATCAGCTCTTCTGCAAACCTGCACATCATGGAGGAAATGTCGCTTGGCACCAAGATTACAGTTATTGGACGCGCACAATCGAGATGCAGCACCTGACCTGCTGGTGCGGATTAGACGATGCGACAGCCGAAAACGGCTGCCTGCAATATGTGCCTGGTTCTCACCGATGGGGACTGCTCGAAAAGCCTGCTCTTGCAGGAGAAATGGATGGCTTGATGGCAATGATGACGGAGGTGCAAAAAGCCGAATTCAAGCCTGTGGCCATTCCGCTGAAAGCCGGTCACGCGGCATTTCATCATCCGCTACTCGTGCATGGGAGCTTTGCCAATTATTCCGACCGGTCCCGAAAAGCTTTTGTTCTGAATGTTTTTGCGGATGGCACGGTCTCTGATACCAACGAA
Source organism: Algoriphagus sp. (assembly GCF_030694375.1). Taxonomy (GTDB): domain Bacteria; phylum Bacteroidota; class Bacteroidia; order Cytophagales; family Cyclobacteriaceae; genus Algoriphagus. Next base: position 7,606 of record NZ_JAUXYL010000007.1, on the reverse strand, counting down.
CCACTTCTCGAGGGTGTACCGGTGATTCCAAAAGGCGAAAAGATGGAAGGGAAGTTCTTTCCATTGATATTTGATAGAGAATTGAAAAACTGAAAAATTTGAAGATTGGAAAATTAAGAATCTAGGTCTTTTAGGTCAGCGCTTTATTTTCTGAATTGGAAATGGAGCTGGAATAGAAAATTTAGACTTTTATTTCCTCCTTGAGCTTAAAATCTTCTCAGATCCTCGTAATTCGTATTTCGAAAATCGTACTTCTATATGGCTTCAGGCTTATTTGCATTATTAGACGATATCGCCGCCTTGATGGACGATGTGGCAGTCATGAGTAAAGTGGCAGCAAAGAAAACTGCCGGAATTTTAGGGGATGATCTGGCTGTAAATGCTGAAAAAGCATCGGGTTTCGTCACAGACAGGGAGCTTCCTGTTCTTTGGGCGATTATGAAAGGATCCCTGCTCAACAAAGTAATTATTCTTCCTGTAGTCTTCCTCCTAAGTGCCTTTTTACCGATAGCTGTTACCGTGATTTTGGTGATCGGGGGCCTGTACTTAGCCTACGAGGGTGCCGAAAAAATCCATGAATACCTCGTGCCTCATCGGGAAGAAGCCCAATCCCGATTGGACTTAGATTTAACCGAAGTACAGATTTTAGCTTTGGAAAAAGGTAAGATCAAATCGGCTATCACTACGGACTTTATTCTTTCTGTAGAAATAGTAATAATTGCATTGAGTACAGTAATGGACAAACCCCTAATTACTCAAATTGCAGTCGTTTCGGTGATAGCCTTAATTGCGACGGTGGGCGTTTATGGAATCGTCGGCCTCATCGTGCGCATGGATGAATTTGGATTAAAACTGATTGCAATGAACGAAAGGACGGATAGCTTTTCCGATAAAGTGGGAAAGCTATTGGTCGGCGCCTTGCCAATAGTAATCAGGATGCTCGCCTTTGTAGGTACAATTGCATTGTTATTGGTTGCAGGAGGTATTTTTGCACATAATATCGATTTCTTTCACCATTTACTGGAATCTTGGCCGCCGATAATCAAAGAGTTTCTGATAGGCTTGGCCGTGGGTGTATTGGTGTTGATTCCGGTTTTGGCTTTCAAAAAAATCCGAAAAAAATCCTGAACAACCTGATCGGGCAGGACTTGTATTCATTCAAAAAATTCTATTTTGAGAGCAAGATTCAGGATTGTGTGCTTTTGCATTTTCCCTAAACCCAAAATACCATGCTCTTCCCTCGAAAAAGCCTTCTCTTTACTATCCTGTTTACATTTTTCGCAAGTTTTGCTTGTGCTCAAAATGGACAAACATTTCTTCAGTTTGAAGGAAAAACCGGTCCTGGGAAGGATAAACACATCGTCCTGGTGGCAGGAGATGACGAATATCGCTCGGAAGAATCCATGCCCATGCTGGCAAAAATCCTTTCCACCCGATACGGATTTAAAACCACTGTACTGTTCCCGATCGAACCCGGTACTGGGAATGTGGTACCCAACTACCAAAACAATATCCCCGGATTGGAGCATCTCGAATCAGCAGATCTGATGATCATGCTGATCCGATTCCGCGAACTTCCCGACGAGCAAAGTCTATACATTGAAAATTTCCTCAAAGCGGGTAAACCCATCATCGGTTTGCGCACCTCGACACATGGGTTTGCCTATCAGAAAAACAAGGAATCAAAGTTTGCCAAGTGGACTTGGAACGGGAAAGAAGCAGGTTGGGAAAAGGGATTTGGAAAACGGATTTTCGGAGAAACCTGGGTCAATCACCACGGGGTCCATGCAAAGGAAGGTTCCCGATCGCTGATCGACGGAGTTCAACAAATGAATGATCATCCGGTGCTTCGGGGTGTTAAAGACATCTGGGTGCCCGAAGATGTGTATGGAATACAAGGCCTTCCCAAAGAAGCGGAAGTCCTGATCTATGGACAATCCACTGCCGGAATGGATGATCAGGCACCGCTGATGTGGGAGAAATCGGTCATGCCCATTGCCTGGACCAAACCCTATCAAATCGAGGGAGGAAAGCCGGGTATGGCCTTTGCCTCTACGATGGGTTCATCACTCGGTTTCCAAAGTGCGGACCTTAGAAGGTTGGTGGTGAATGCTTCCTTTTGGCTCTTGGGTATGTCGGATACGATCACTCCCGATTTGAACGTGGAGTACGTGGGGGAGTACAATCCGACCAACTTTGGCTTTGATACCTTTCGGAAAGGGATGAAAGTGGAGGATTTTAGGTAGGCAGCAAGTAGCTAGAATTAAGTATCAAGAACTTCGACATTCGATATTCAGTGTTTGATGTTCATTATTTTACAAAATTTTAAATATCGAACATCGAATGTTGAACATCGAATAAAGACGATTTAAGCCGCTGTTAGTGTCTTCACTAACAGCTAAGTGTGAAGAACTTCGACATTCATAATTCATCATTCGACATTCATTATTTTACAAAATTTTAAATATCGAACATCGAATGTTGAACATCGAATGATGAAGATTTTTGAAAATATCAGATGATTGAAACCAATAAACCATGAACAAAATAGGATTCAACGTGCTGGCTTGGTCAGCGGAGATTTCGGAAAGCTTATTACCGATTTTGGACCGATTGAAAGCTATCGGCTACGATGGAGCAGAGTTTTTTGTAGGCGGTACTGATGAAAAAGCATGCCGCCTAGTCGGAGACCATTGCAAAAACATCGGACTCGAAGTCACTACGGTGACGGTATTGAGTCCGGAGGAAAACCCGATTTCACCTGACGCTAAAGTCCGCGAAAAGTCCGTCGAAAAACTCAAGTGGGTTCTTGACCGTGCTGCTGATCTGAATTCCCAAGTCCTTTGCGGGCCTTTCCATTCTGCTTTTGCGACTTTTGCATCCCGCGCCCCGATCGAGGACGAGTACAACTGGTCCGCTGAGGTCCTGCATGAAGTTGGAGATTACGGAAAAAAGCTGGGAATTTTGATGACTCCCGAAGCCCTCAATCGCTTCGAATGCTACTTGGCGAATACTATGGAGCAACTGGACTACTTACTGGCTAAGGTCAATCATCCAAACGTTCAGGCCATGTTTGACACCCACCATGCGAATATGGAGGAGAAAAAACTTGGGGCAGCCATAGAATTCATCGCTCCACGACTGGGACATTTCCACATTTCAGAAAACGACCGAGGCACTCCGGGTTCGGGGCATGTCAACTTTGACGAAACTTTTGAAGCATTGAAGAAAGTCGGTTATTCCGGTTGGCTGACCATCGAGGGCTTCACCCGCAACGATCCGGCTTTTGCCAATGCCATTGGAGTTTGGCGAAACTTTTCCGAACCTTGGGATATGGCCGAAAATGGCTACAAGTTGATCCGGGAAATGGGGGAGAGGTATGGGATGTGAGTGGAGAAGCAAGAAGCTAGATTATTAGAATAAAATAGTTAATACTTATTGGCAATAATCAATTACCAATTATCAAATTCAATTTTCAAGTAAGACCTACTAACTGCTCCCATAAAGGGAGGAAATAATAATTGTCAAATTCATTATTCAATTCTCCGGTTGAAAAATCCCTGATCATTGAGAATTGACCATTGAGAATTGGTCATTGAGAATTGACCACTGATCATTTAATCTCTTCCTCCGGAATGGCCATCGTATGATTCGCTAAAAGTTTCCACTGCCCATCAACGAGCGCATAGGTCCGCATAAAATGATAAGTCGTCGGACTTGGACCTCGGTCCACCACGGTGTAGCCGCTGACCACTCCGGTGGTTCCTACAATCACCACCTGCTGATCCCGAGAAGTACGATTTTTTGTATCGTCTGCCTGTCCTGCTTTGATTCGTTTTGCTCTGCCAACAGCAGCCTCTTTTCCGTCAATTTGGCCGGCATGATTGTGCACCCAAACAAATTTATCCGCAAGCAGATTTTCCAAAAAAGCAACATCAGATTCCAAAAGTGCTTTTTCCCAACCCAGATCGACTTGGAGAAGTTGTTCATTTTGGGTTTGACCCACAGCAAACCAATGGATCGAAAGGATAAGGAACGAGGTGGTAAGAAGTGTTTTCATTTTTTAGGTGATTTTAAAAGAAATTACAAGATTTTTTCGGGTTTAACTTTTCTATTCATCAAGTTGGTCATTGCGAAAATCAACACCAAGAAAATCCCTAAAAAGCCCAAAAGGAAGGAATATCCGGTTAAGCTTGCAATTTTTCCAAAGAGAAAAGGCATCAGCGTAATTCCCATATAGGCACTCGCCATCTGCATACCCATGATGGTTTGAGAGTGCTTTTCTCCGAAATTAACAGGAGTCTCATGCAGCAGACTCGGGAATATCGGTGCGCAACCCAAGCCAATCAGTAGAAACCCGGGTAAAATCGTTCCCGAAAATGGAAGGAAAAGTAACACCAGACCCAAGGCAATCACTCCAAGTCCAAGTTTAACCAATTGGCGATTGGTCAAGTGAAGGGTCAAAAAACCGGAAAAAAATCGTCCGATTGTGATTCCCAAATAATACAAGGAAGTAAGCCTTGCCGCCTGATCGACTTCAAATCCCCTTTCGAAAACCAGGAAACTCGCACCCCACAGCCCAAAAGTCGCCTCAATCGTGCAATAGCAGAAAAACACCGCAAGGGCTTGTTTCAATCCGGGAACCCTTGTTAAAAGTTTTAAGAAGTTTGATGGCCTTGATTCTGGAGTTGATGCCGATGTCTTTTGGTTTTTTACCCAAAGGGGAAATGAAAGGAGCAAAATCACCACCAGGCCAATTTGAATCCAAGCGACAGTTTGATAGCCGCTGTTCCAGGAATCACCTTTGGCCAAATAACCTGCCATGATCAGCGGTCCGATCGCTGCTCCTACACCCCAAAAGGAATGTAGCCAATTCATGTGTTTGGCCTGGAAGTGCAGTGCGACGTAGTTATTTAGCGCGGAATCTACACTTCCTGCGTCAAGTCCGAGGGGAATCGCCAAGAGGCACAGGAAGAGAAAGTGATCTGAATAGGCAAAACCCATCAAGGCCAAAGCTGTCATTCCCACGCTGCAAGTGGTCACCGCCGTAACGCCAAATCTATCGATCAGTTTTCCGCTAAAAAGGCTGGAAATCACCGTGCCAGACGCTACGATCATAGCGATGATTCCGGCATAATCCAGGGGGACACCCAAACCTTCAAACATCGCCGGCCATGCCGATCCCAACAGCGAATCCGGAAGTCCCAAGCTGATAAAGGCCAGGTAGATGATGAGCAGGAGAAGGAGTTTTTTCAAAAGTGAAGGGGATTGGCTGCTGAGAATATTAGAAATGGTTTTAGCTAAAATTAAAAAAGTTGGACAGTTCTTCAATTTTTTCTTTGAGCAGGATAGTTACCTGGAAAAGACTTTGTCTCTTGGATAGTCCGAAACTATCATTCATGCGAAACCTCCTATTCCTTGCCTTGCTTTTGAGCCTAAGTTTTCAGGCTTTCGCGCAACAAAACCGTCCCAACATCATCTTCATCCTCACCGATGACCAACGCTGGGATGCCTTGGGTTTTGCGGGGAATCCGATAATCCAGACTCCCGAGATGGATCTGTTGGCTGCAGAAGGGACTTACTACGAAAATGCCTTTGTTACTACTCCAATTTGCGCAGCGAGCCGGGCCAGTATTTTGACGGGAATGTATGAGCGAACGCATGGCTATACTTTTGGGCAGGGGGATATTAAAGCACCCTACATCAACCAATCGTACCCTGTCGAACTGCGAAAGGCAGGGTATGTAACCGGGTTTTTTGGAAAATTTGGGGTGAATTACGCAGGGTTTGATGGGCTTTTTGATCAAGGAGATAATTACGATCGGAATGGAAAGTTTGACGATCGGAGGGGGTATTTCTTCAAGTCTTTGGGAGAAGATACCGTCCACCTGACCCGCTATACCGGACAGCAGGCGATTGATTTTATTCAGGATGCCCCCAGTGAAAAGCCCTTTATGCTTTCCCTGAGTTTCAGCGCACCTCATGCCCATGATCCGGCCAAACTCCAATATTTTTGGTCACCGGAGTATGACACGATGTATCAAAACATCACGATTCCCGATCCATTGTTGAAGGAGGATTCCTATTTCCAAGCCCAACCCGAATACGTACGAACCGGAGAAAACCGCACTCGCTGGCATTGGCGATACGATACCCCCGAAAAGTACCAGCATAGTGTCAAAGGCTACTACCGCATGATCTCTGAAGTGGATGCGGAAATCGGTAAAATCCGGAAAACACTTGAAGCGAAAGGCTTAGCAGAAAACACAGTGATTATTCTGATGGGAGACAATGGCTATTTCCTAGGCGAAAGACAGTTGGCGGGCAAGTGGTTGATGTATGACAATTCGCTGAGAGTACCCTTGATTGTATTTGATCCGAGGGAAAAAGGAGGAAAACGAGATCAGTCTTTCGCACTGAATATCGATGTGCCGGCCACGATTTTGGATTTGGCAGGAATTTCTCAACCGCAGATTTGGCAGGGACTTTCCTTGAATTCTAAGCTACTCAGCAAGCGCAAGGAAATGCTTTTTGAGCATCTATGGCAGACTCCGATCATTCCTCCAAGTGAAGCCATCCGAACTGAGCGTTGGAAATACCTTCGCTATATCAATGATCCCGGGCATGAGGAACTGTATGATTTGAGCGTGGATCCCATGGAAATAAATAACCTCATCGCTGACCCAAAGCACCGAGAACTTATCATCCAACTACAGAAAAAACTAAGTAAAAAAATCGGGGAATATGAGAGTAGTAGGGTAGTGGTTCGCTAAATCTGCTTTTCTCAATAGATGAATACACCATAAACCGGCTTTTTCAAGCAGGAATCAACTCGTGTTCCGCACAATCAATTCTTAATTCGGTGTTTTGTAGTTGAGATTGCAAGAGCTTACAATAATGCTGTCCTTCATCGTGTTGATAGTTGACACAGGTAAAGCACATTCGTTGAATGGTTATGATATTTGCCTTGTGTAGTTCGTGTATAAGGTTGAGCAAGCTCGAAAGGATGATTTCTTTTTGTTCATTTGAAAGCATAAACAAAGGTTTTTCAATCGCAAAGGCAAAGTTTGCCGATTTCTCGGCTGTCTGTTTACCTGTAGGGGTCAAACCAATAATGTAGCTACGTGTATCTGTTAGGTCATTAAATTTTTGAATAAGTCCTTTTTGAAGTAACAGCTTAACGCTATCGCTGATAGTGGATTTGGTCATATTGAACTCCTGAGACAAATAGCTCACTTTGCACTTTTCGTCCGAATGGAAAAGCAGGAAAATCAAAATCTGAATTTGTATTGGACTTAAAGCATTCTCTTTGCTTTCGAGCCAAAGCAAAACACGAAAAGCTTCTGCGATACGTTCCAAAGCCACGACAATTTTGCTTTCAACTTTTTGGTTTTGCCTGTCTAGGGAAAATGGCGATTTCATCTGTTTATAATTTTTTTCAATTGTCAGATGGAATGCCCTATATTGCAAAATCCGGTCAAATTGACCCCCGCTAGCCGAAGGAAACTGACCCCTTCTGGCCGGAGCAAATTGACCCCCGCTAGCCGGAGTAAATTGACCCCCTTGGAGGAATATTTTTTGGGAATGGAATAGTGGTGTTTCGAAG
>NZ_JAUXYL010000042.1 GCF_030694375.1 Algoriphagus sp. | reverse complement strand
GCTTTTTTGTCATCATCAAATTCAATGATGTCTTTCATTTTCAAGTCATGTAGTGCCATCTCTACCATGCCAACTGCTCCATCTACAATCTTGCGACGTGCCGCAACAATAGCTGTCGCTTGTTGTCGCTGGAGCATGGCGGATGCGATTTCTGAGGAGTATGCTAAGTGAGAAATTCTGGCTTCAATCACTTTGATACCGGCATGTTCGAGTCGTTCTGAAATTTCCAATTCAAGGGAGTGGTTGACTTCCTCGACTCCAGATCTCAAGGTGATTTCTGCATTTTCAGCCTCAAAATCGTCATAAGGATACTTTCCTGCCATTTTTCGGACTGCTGCGTCAGTTTGTAAGTGAACGAAGTTTTCATAATCTTCCACATCAAAGGTGGCTTTGAATGTGTCTTGTACCTGCCAGACTACGATTGTGCCGATCATGACGGGATTTCCGATCTTGTCATTCACCTTGACAGGCTTGTTTTCAAAGTTTCTTACTCGAAGAGAGATTTTCTTTTTTGTCATAAAGGGATTCACCCAGAAAAAACCGTAAGCTTTCACTGTTCCTTTGTATTCCCCAAATAAAAGCATCACCAGCGCTTTGTTAGGCTCTACAATAAAGAACCCCGGTATACAGGTAATTGACAAAAAAAGGAGGATACCTCCCTCGATGGCCATCTCTTGGGTAAAGAGGTAAATAGAGGCTGCGATTCCGGCTAAAGCCATGAAAAGATAGATGTAGCCTGAAGCGGGTTTGATTACTTTTTCCATTTCATTATGATGTTAAAATGATATCATTGTGAATTACGAAAAAATAATTCTATTGTTCAAATTTTTGCAAAAAAAAATACCCCAGAAATTTTGGGGCATTTGGTGAAATCGAGCCTGCCTGAGGCAGACAGGCATGACTAAATAGTCACAAAATGGGATGATTAGTCCATTCCATATGACAGCTAAAAACAATTATAAACACATCAAACTGGTTGATATTATTTCTTTTTGAAAAGTGAATCCACAAATTCCTTTCGGTTAAATAGCTGAAGATCCGTCATTTTTTCACCCACACCGATGTATTTTACTGGGATTTTGAATTGGTCGGAAATTCCGATTACAACTCCTCCTTTGGCTGTGCCGTCAAGTTTGGTGATAGCTAAAGCAGAGATTTCAGTCACTTTGGTGAATTCTTTTGCTTGAATAAATGCATTCTGTCCAGTCGAACCATCCAACACCAATAGAATTTCATGAGGCGCATCCGGGATAAACTTTTGCATCACCCGTTTGATTTTGCTCAATTCATTCATCAGATTGACTTTGGTGTGTAGCCTTCCCGCTGTATCGATTATGACGATGTCAGCGCCTGAGTCCATCCCTTGTTTGACGGCATCAAATGCCACTGAGGCCGGGTCGGTATTCATTCCATGCGAAACCACCGGTACACCCACGCGATCACCCCAGAGAATCAGCTGGTCCACAGCAGCGGCCCGGAAAGTGTCTGCGGCGCCGAGCACTACTGATTTTCCTGCATTTTTAAAAAGATTGGCCAGCTTTCCGATGGTAGTTGTTTTACCCACTCCATTGACTCCCACCACCATGATGACGTAGGGTTTCTTGTCAGAAGGAATGTCAAAATCCAAAAGATCCTGGGTATTATTTTCTTCAAGAAGCGAAGCTATTTCCTCTCTAAGGATTTCATCCAGTTCGGAAGAATTCAGGTATTTGTCCCTGGCTACTCGCTCTTCTATTCTTCGGATGATCTTGATTGTAGTGTCCACACCTACGTCTGAGGTGATGAGGATTTCCTCCAGTTGATCGAGTACTTCCTCGTCGACTTGGGATTTACCGACGACAGCCTTACTTAGCTTGGAGAAAATGGATTCACTGGTTTTTTGAAGTCCCTGATCGAGACTTTCTTTTTTTTCTTTTGAGAAAAACCCAAAGATTCCCATGAGGTGCTATTATTAAAAGTGGAATATAATGAAAAAGTCCCTCCTGATTAATTACCAGAGGGACTTTTAGTGCATTAGGATGCGCTATTCAATTATTTTTTCAAGGTCTCTTGCACCAATGTGGAAGGAACCATTTCTTCTCTGAAGGTGTAAGCACCGGTCTTTTCAGACTTTACTGCTCTGATCACTTTGGCGTAAGTTACGCCACCTTCTTTTTTTAGGGTTGCTACTACTTTCTTAGCCATTTCTTTGTCGTTTAAGCGGAATTACTTCCGAGCTAAATTATTTAATTTCTTTATGAACAGTAACCTTTTTCAAGATTGGGTTGAATTTTTTCAATTCTAATCTCTCAGTCGTGTTCTTTCTGTTTTTTGTTGTGATATATCTTGAAGTACCTGGCATGCCTGAGTTTTTATGCTCTGTGCATTCCATAATCACTTGTACTCTATTTCCTTTCTTAGCCATCGCTGTATTGGTTTAAGGGACTGTGACTTTGATTATTTAATAACAATCATACCCGTATCCTGAGCTTTTTTCAAAACTGCGGTGATACCGTTCTTATTGATTGTCCTCAATGCTTTGGAGCAAACTTTCAAAGTAATCCATGCGTCTTCCTCTGGTACGTAGAAGCTCTTCTTGTGAAGATTTGGGTAAAATCTACGCTTGGTTTTGTTGTTTGCATGGGACACGTTGTTACCTACTTGAGGTCTTTTTCCGGTAATGTCACAAACTTTTGCCATGATATAGTATCGTAAATTGGATGCGTTTCTGTAATGAGTCTGCAAATATCGGAACTTTTCGGGAATTAACAACAAGCAGTTTTAAAATAATTCCTTATTTCAATTGGCTTTTGTGAATGGACAGTGTTTGCATCCATTTCCGCAGCAAAAGCCCCTTTTGAGATGGTATTTTTCTGTAAAAACCATTAAGCCTTGCTCGTTAATATAAAAGTCCTCTTCAGTTACTTTTGGTAAAGGGTTCTTTCCTTGTTTCATGGATTTGCCAAAAGGCAATTACTATATTTGAGAGTCTTATCTTTTTCAATATCGCGTAAAAATAACGAAATCATGGATACCATTTCTACCAGTAAGCAAGCAATACAACTCGAGGACAAATACGGGGCTCATAATTATCATCCATTGCCGGTAGTCTTGACTAGAGGAGAAGGTGTCTTCCTTTGGGATGTTGAGGGTAAAAGGTACTTTGATTTTCTATCTGCTTATTCGGCGGTCAATCAGGGACATTGTCATCCCCGAATCAAAAATGCCATGATTGAGCAAGTAGGCACATTGACACTAACCTCAAGGGCTTTTTATAATGACATCCTTGGTCCATTTGAGAAGTACATTACGGAGTATTTTGGATTCGACATGGTTTTGCCTATGAATACAGGCGCTGAAGGGGTCGAAACAGCAGTAAAACTGGCCAGAAAGTGGGGCTATGAGCGAAAAGGGGTGTCTGAATATCAAGCGAAAATCATTGTGGCGGAAAATAATTTCCATGGACGTACGACTACAATCATCTCATTTTCCAATGATGCCAATGCGCGTAAAAGTTTCGGTCCATTTACAGACGGATTCATCCGTATACCTTATAATAATATAGACGCACTTAAAGAGGCGTTGAAAATTGAAGGAGTTGTAGGTTTCCTGATCGAACCGATTCAGGGTGAAGCTGGTGTCTATGTTCCGGAGGAAGGTTATTTAAGAAAAGCAAAAGAAGCCTGTGCTGCTCAAAATGTTCTGTTCATCGCCGATGAAATTCAGACGGGAATTGCAAGAACCGGATCCTTGCTTGCGGTGTGTGGAAATTGCACCTGCGAGGGGCATTGCGAAAAGCAAGAAACTTATACCAAACCTGATATTTTGATTCTGGGAAAAGCTATTTCAGGAGGATTCTATCCCGTGTCCGCCGTATTGGCCGATCGTGAAATAATGGATGTCATCAAGCCGGGGCAACATGGATCAACTTTTGGAGGAAATCCACTTGGGGCTAAAGTAGCTATGACAGCGCTTGAAGTGGTGAGAGATGAAAAATTGGCCCAAAATGCCCGCAAGCTTGGAATTATCTTTCGTGAGCGGATGCAGAAAATGGTGGACAAAAATCCCATTGCCAAACTGGTTCGTGGTAAAGGCCTACTCAATGCGGTCGTGATCAATGATTCTCCAGAAAGCACTACAGCTTGGGATATCTGTGTGAAGCTTGCTGAGAATGGACTTTTGGCAAAGCCTACCCATGGGAATATCATCCGGTTTGCCCCACCATTGGTTATGACAGAAGAGCAGCTTCATGAGTGTTGCGATATCATCGAGAAAGTAATTTCTGAATTCAATAAATAGGTTTCCCGTGACAATTTTGGGGTCGCCTTTATTCTTTTACAAAGGCGACCTTTTAATTAATAAAGTTCCGATGTCAAAAGCAGTAATTTTCGATATGGATGGCGTCATTTGCCACACGAATCCATTTCATTCCCAAGCCTTCAAAATCTTCTTCGAAAAGCGAAATCTATTCCCGACAGAGGATGAATTTATGCTTCACATGTACGGGAAAAATAACGGCTACATTTTAAGTCATTTTCTGGGTAGAAAAATTGAAGGGCAGGAATTGCTTGAACTTGAATTTGAAAAGGAAAGTCTTTTCCGTGAAATCTATCAACATCATGTAACTCCCATCCCGGGGTTTTTGGAGTTTTTTCATGAATTGAGAAATGGTGACTTCAAAACTGCTGTAGCCACATCTGCGCCATTTGCCAATCTTGAACTGATTGCAGGAACATTGGATCTATTTCCTCATTTGGAATCAGCACTTGCCAGTGAGCATGTCAGTAAGCACAAGCCTGATCCCGAGGTTTATTTGAAAACAGCCAAAAACATTTCACTTAATTCGAGTCAGTGTGTGGTTTTCGAGGATTCTTTTTCTGGCGTGAGCGCTGCAAAGAATGCCGGGATGAAAGTTGTTGGAGTCCTGTCTTCCCATTCCATTGAGGAGTTACCGATTTGTGATTTTTACATCAGAGATTATTCCGGCTTGGAGATTAGCAGGGTAGCAGCGTTATTGGAATAATCCAAAATCGCTTAACATTAAATTCAAGATTTTTTAACATTGTAATTAGACTTAACATTGGGATAATATTATAAAGTTTATTTGTTGAATTTGAGTGAGGTTTTTTGGGTAGAATGTGGAGAAAAAATATATAATTTTTTAGTTCAGTTAACGGATTGATAACCCCTGATTCACTTTTAGTACATGTTGCAGTGCGACCTTTGTCTTGCTGTACAATTATTAATTTAAAATCTTTCCTGTATGCGAATCCGCTTCGCTGCAGCGCTTGTCATCCTGACAATGTTTTCAATAAGTGCTTTTGCAAGGAGCACCGATGAAGACTCGCTGCTGATTAAAAAGGCTGAATCTTCAGCTAAAGTAGAATGGTATGATCGTATTCAACTGAGAGGGTATGCCCAACTCAGGTATAATGGGCTTTTGGAAACAAATTCTAATCTCAAATGCGATCAATGTGATAAATCTTGGGGAGGAGATGGAGGAGGATTTTTCTTTCGTCGAATTCGTCTGATTTTTTATGGTCAAATTCATCCACAGGTTTATTTTTACATCCAACCAGACTTTGCCTCTGGAGGAGGTAACTTTGCTCAAATCCGAGATGCATATTTTGATGTTGCCTTCGATCAAAAACAAGAATTCCGAATTCGAATTGGGCAATCCAAAGTTCCTTTTGGTTTTGAAAACATGCAATCAAGTCAAAACCGGATTCCCTTGGATCGAAATGATGGTTTGAATTCAGCAGTGCCGAATGAGCGGGAATCGGGAGTGTTTTTTTACTACGCCCCACAACACATCCGTAAGCGATTTAGTCAATTGGTGTCTTCAGGATTAAAGGGTTCAGGCGATTATGGGGTATTTGGATTGGGTGTATATAATGGACAAGGACCAAATGCACTTGATAAAAATAAGAATCTAAATATTGTTTCCAGGATTACGTATCCTTTTGAGTTGCCAACGGGGCAGTTTTTGGAAGCCTCGTTTCAGGGATATACCGGTAAGTATATAGTAAATCGAAATGTAAATACTGATTTTGATCAAGACGAATTTCAAGAACTTCGTTACGGGCCATCTTTTGTGATCTATCCGCAGCCATTTGGACTTCAGGCTGAATACAACTGGGGAAAAGGACCTCAATATAATCCGGAAACGAATGATGTCGAGGATGCACCTATCAGGGGTGGGTATGTCTTGGCTTCATACATGAAAAAAACCGGACAAGGTGCAATTATCCCTTTTACACGCTATCATTATTTTTCTGGGGGAAAGAAGTTTGAACTGGATGCCACTCGACATCGCGTCAATGAATTGGAAATTGGAGTGGAATGGCAGTTTAACAAAGCTTTTGAATTAGTCACTATGTACACGATTTCGGATCGTTCCGCACAAAATTCCAGGGATCCATTCAATAGTGAAAAAGGAAGCCTCCTCAGGATTCAGGCTCAGGTAAATTTTTAGGCGTAGAAAGCGAAGGGCCTAAAAGCATCTCTTTTAAATAAGGGATGCTTTTTTAGGTTTAAAGCAAAAGTTTAAGACCGCTATGGTTAACTTTGCCATTGTTTATTAGCCAGAATAAAATGCAAAGAAGACCCCGAAGGAACCGCAAATCTGAGTCAGTGAGAAGTTTGGTGGAAGAAACCAGCCTTTCGGTCAAAGACCTGATATTTCCACTTTTTTTAATCGATGGATCAAAAAAAAAGTCAGAAGTCAGTTCCATGCCTGGAATTTTCAGATTTTCTCAAGATCTCATGCTTAAGGAAATTGAGGAGTGTATGAAATTGGGGATATCCGCTTTTGATGTTTTTCCCGCTTACCCTGAATCCCTCAAGGACTCCAGGGCAACAGAAAGCCACAATCCTGAGACTTTTTATCTCAGGGCTCTTCGAGAGATCAAAAAGCAATTTCCCGAAATATGCCTGATGTCAGATGTTGCCATGGATCCCTACAGCAGCGATGGGCACGACGGATTGGTGAAAAACGGTAAAATAATCAACGATGAAACGCTTGAAATTCTGGGGAGAATGTCTTTGGCACAAGCAGATGCAGGTGTGGATATCCTAGGTCCCTCAGATATGATGGATGGGAGGGTTGGATTTATCCGTAATGTTTTGGACGAAAATGGATTTGCTGACACCTCTATTATGTCCTATACTGCCAAATATGCAAGTGCTTTTTACGGTCCTTTCCGGGACGCTTTGGATTCAGCCCCAAAATTCGGTGACAAAAAAACATATCAAATGAATCCGGCCAATTCAAAAGAGGCCTTGATTGAAGCAGATTTGGATATGGAAGAAGGGGCAGATTTTTTGATGGTGAAACCGGCCTTGTCTTACCTGGACATCATTAAACTCCTGAGTGATAATTATCCTGTTCCAGTGGCCGCTTATAATGTTTCAGGCGAATACAGTATGGTTAAGGCTGCGGCAGCACAAGGTTGGTTGGATTCTGAACGTGCAATGCTCGAAATCTTACTCTCCATCAAGAGATCGGGTGCAAAAATAATCCTCACATACTTTGCAAAAGAATTTGCACGACTAAAATAAGTCTATCGCTTACTTATCTCATCAAAAACCCGATTCAATCGGGTTTTTTTTTGCTCTTTGGTTAAATATGAGCCATCTATTTTCAATTTATAGAGTCAAAAAATAATTTCAGGTTAAAAAAAATCCAAAATAATTGAAAATTATGTTTTTCATAAATTTCGTCAAATGAATTAAAATTCTAAAAATTGGATAAAATCAGAATATAATTTTAAAAAAAAGCTGTTTGATGTTTTATGCCACTGTTTGGCGGTTTTCGTAATCGTTTTCATAAAATTTCATAAAGATTTACCAAATATTATTTTTTCATTTATATGGATAGCAAAAGAGTCTAAAAAAGATCAATAATTGAAAAAAATGTAAAAAATGGTTCAAAAATCATATCAAAAAGCTTAATAAAATGATAAAACAAAAAAAATCAGTTTGTTTTTATGCCTTTTTTATAATTACATTCGATTCAATATTTAGCTATCAAACCTATTTAAATTCTGAAAACGTTCAAAATTTAACCTAAAACCTATGATGTATTTCGCAACCCTGTTGGCCCAAGATTTGGCCGCAACCCCGGATTTGGCCTTAGAGATTTCTCAAAATCTACTGACGACAAATAATGTTTGGATGATGCTTTCCACTGCCTTGGTGTTTATCATGCACCTTGGATTTGCAGGGGTAGAGACTGGATTTGGCCAGGCCAAAAACACAGTCAATATCATGTTCAAAAACACAATCACCCCAATTATCGGAATTGTGTCCTATGCTTTAGTAGGATTTTACCTCATGTATCCGGGCTTTGAAGTGCCTGGTTGGTTTAGCTTCGACTCCGCTGGGTGGAACATGTTCTGGTTTTCTCCTGCTGATGCCGATGTTACTTCTGGGTATGCCGATGGAGGATATACCTATTGGACAGACTTTCTCTTTCAGGCTATGTTTGCTGCAACAGCTGCTACGATTGTATCCGGGGCTATCGCCGAGCGGGTTAAAATTTCGGCCTATTTGATCTTTACTTTATTGTTTGTCGGTTTGGTTTATCCCTTGATCGGCAGCTGGAAATGGGGCGGAGGAGCACTTGACGATATGGGCTTTTATGATTTCGCAGGTAGTACTTTAGTTCACTCAGTGGGTGGATGGGGTGCCTTGGCTGGAGTGATTTTGGTAGGCCCGAGAATAGGTAAATATGTAAATGGCAAAACTGTAGAGAAGCCAGGAGCGAGCGTACCCTTGGCTGTGATAGGAGTTTTCCTGCTTTGGTTAGGGTGGTTTGGCTTTAATGGGGGATCTGTTCTTTCCGCTGATCCTGCCTTAGTTTCCTCTGTATTAGTTATCACCTCTTTAGGAGCATGTGCCGGTGGTCTGGGAGGGTTTTTCACCGCCTATTTTACCTTCAAAAGGCTTGATCTTGGAATGCTTCTTAATGGAATCTTGGCGGGTTTGGTTGGAATTACGGCAGGTGCAGATGTGTTTACTCCCGCAGCAGCGTTATTGATTGGTTTTGTGGCCGGTATTCTGGTGGTACTTTCCGCTGTCTTCTTAGACAAATTGAGACTCGATGATGTGGTAGGTGCAGTTTCTGTTCACTTGACTTGTGGAGTTTGGGGAACTTTAGCCGTGGGTATATTTTCCACCAATCCTGACCATTCGTTCTTAGCTCAATTAATAGGTGTAGCAGTCTGCGGAGCAATGGCTTTTGGCTCAGCATTCCTGATCTTCTACATTTTAAAAGTGACAATGGGTATCCGGGTTTCCGAAGAACACGAGAAAAGCGGATTGGATTCTCACGAACACGGAATCCGCGGCTATACCATCGTCTATGACGAATAGTCCCTTATTTATATAAAAAAAAAGACCCCCGCCTGGAGAAAAAAACGCGACTCTCTTTCGGCCAGACTGGGGATCTATTGGTCAACTCTATCATTCACCAACACTCAAAATTAAAATGAAAAATTTATCCCTACTAATACTATGTGTGGTTTTATCCACCTTTCAAAATGCTTTCGCTCAAGAAGAGACTACTGAAGAGACCGGTTCTCTGACACTATCAGGTTCAGTAGATGCTTATTTCCGAACAAATCTTAATGCTCCCAACAAAGGAGAAAGCTTCCAAGCCCCAGCCTCCTCTTTTGGGAATCTTCCGGGATTTTCCCTAGGTATGGCCAATATCATTGCGACCTATCAGGGCAAAAAAGTTGGTGCCGTTGCTGACTTAGTATTTGGTCCAAGAGGTGAGGATGCAGTTTTTGGTTCTCCGCTTTATGGCGGAGGAATGGCTGGAAGCTCCCAGATCGTAAATCAGCTGTATGTCTATTGGAATGTGTCTGACAAAGTCACGCTCACTATGGGTAATTTCAATACTTTCCTCGGATACGAGGTCATCTCTCCAACGGCCAATTTCAATTATTCTACCTCATACATGTTTTCTTACGGACCGTTCTCCCACACTGGATTGAAAGCGAATTTTCAGCTTTCTGACAAATTCTCTTTTCTTGCTGCTGTGATGAATCCGACTGATATGACTGAGTTTAACCTAATAGGTACCTATACGCTCGGGGCCCAGCTTGGATATTCAAGTGATGCAGGTAGTACCTACCTGAATTTTGTGTATGGCGATCAAGATGGCAAATTGAGCAATGATGGTACGTTGATCACTGATCAGTCTTCTTTAGGAAAAACATTCCAGGTGGATTTGACCACTGGGTTTGATCTGTCCGATAAGTTTTATCTTGGTTTCAATACCACTTACAATACGACGAGCTCCGGTGAGTTTTTTACAGGATCTGACATTCAGAATGTAAACGGCGATGGCGCCGGTTTTTATGGATTTGCTGGATATTTACAGACCAAGCCTTCAGATAAGTTTGGAATTGGGTTCCGTGGAGAATACTTCAGTGTGTTCAACAATGGCTTGGAAGGTGTAGTGGGATTAAATCCCACAACTGGAGATGGGGGCGTATTTGCAGCAACTCTTTCTGGGAACATCAAAGTTGGTGGCAACCTGACCTTGATTCCAGAGCTTAGAGTAGATAGCATGAAAGAAGAGTTTTTCGTAAATAAAGATCTCAATGGAAGTAAAGGCTTGGCTTCATTCCTATTAGCTGCAGTTTTTGCCTTCTAATATTGAAAATTTAAACAGGGTCTATTGTTAAATTAAAGCCGGGGTGAATTTCACCTCGGTTTTTTATTTTTTATGAAAAGTGAATTAATTTAAGTTGTAATAAAGACGAAAATTCTCTGAAAAAGTGAAAATTTGGAAATCTCCGGTTTAGAATTAAATGCTGTTTGTTATCGGTTAAAACATGAAATAAGAACAATATTTGCTTTTTGAGGGCCTTTTTGATCTAAATCAACTGATTTTTGAAACCCTAGGTCTCAAAAATTAGTATAGTTTTGTACTACCCAAATGTACAGCTATGAAAAAGTTGACCCTGTTTATTTCCGCATTCCTAATTTCTACACTTTCGTTTTCCCAAGATATGTTGATGGGACCTAAGTTTAAAAATGCATCAGTTGGAACAGTTCAAGGGCCAAAAATCACTTTGGTTCATGAGTCCCACCCTTCTGCCTTGCAAGGTCCAGCCGCTAAGAATACCGAAGTATGGATGAGTGAACCTGCATCAAAGCTTAAAATTGGTTTCCGAGACACTATCGATAACCCAAAAGGACTTCAAGCTAAAAATAGAAATCCTTGGGATAAGAAGCCCTCAAGCGTGGACACTAAAGCAGTTTACGAAGAGCCAAAATCAATGAGGTCAAAGAAATCTTGGATTCACTAAATCAGAATAGCCCGGTCATCCGGGCTTTTTTTTATAGTTCTGTTTCCCGCTCCAGCATCAAAATAGCCCCTTGGGATACGATAAAATATTTTTCGCCTTCATAAATTACTTCATGAGCCCCTGAGAGAAGAAAAATGGCTAAGTCCCCTTCTTTTGCCTGAAGTGGAACATACTTAACTTTTTCCTCCTGATCCATCCATGGCTCACTATCTTCTACAGGCATCGGAATAGGATATCCAGGCCCAGCTTTAATAATGTATCCTTGCTGCACTTTTTCTTTTTCCTGCACTCCGGGGGGAAGGTAAAGCCCTGACCCCATTTTCTCGTTTGGTTTTTTTAACCTGATCAAAACCCGGTCACCCACCACAATTAGTTTCTTCAATTTATTTTCTGCTGTAAGTCGCATCTCATTTTTGAATTGAATCAAGAATAAGAGCCAAGAGTCTTGATGATTAAATCCTAGATTCTTGGCTCTAAATAAAGAAACGGCACCAATCCGAAAAAAGGTGCCGTCTTATTGGTTTAGCTTGGATTACTTCTTGTCTTCGCTTACTTCTTCATAGTCTACATCCGAAACCCCGTCTCCGGCAGTTCCTTCTCCTGCATTGGCATCAGGTCCCGGCTGTGCACCAGCACCTTGGGTGGAATTGTACATTTCCTGAGAAGCACCTTCCCAAGCTTTGTTCAAGTTTTCCATTGCAGCATCGATACCTTCAAGATTTTTGGATCCATGTGCGGATTTCAATGCTTCCAAAGCGGAACTGATGTTAGCCTTGTTTCCATCGGAAAGTTTGTCCCCATATTCTTTCAGCTGCTTCTCAGTTTGGAAGATTAGGCTGTCAGCTTGGTTTAACTTCTCGATTTTTTCTTTTTCGGCCTTATCAGAAGACGCATTGGCTTCCGCTTCACGCTTCATTCGTTCGATATCGTCCTGTGAAAGTCCGGAAGAAGCTTCGATTTTGATCTTCTGCTCTTTTCCAGTTCCCTTGTCCTTTGCAGATACATTCAGAATACCATTAGCATCGATGTCGAATGTAACTTCGATTTGTGGAACGCCTCTTTGTGCAGGTGGGATATCAGAAAGTTGGAATCTTCCAATGGATCTGTTGTCCTTGGCCAAAGATCTTTCACCTTGAAGCACGTGGATATCTACTGCAGGCTGATTGTCTACTGCTGTGGAGAACACTTCGGACTTTTTGGTAGGAATAGTGGTGTTGGATTCGATCAGTTTGGTGAAAACACCACCCATGGTTTCGATTCCCAAAGAAAGTGGAGTGACGTCCAATAGAAGCACGTCTTTCACTTCACCGGTCAATACACCACCTTGAATAGCTGCGCCAATTGCCACAACCTCATCAGGGTTTACACCCTTAGACGGCTTCTTTCCGAAGAATTTCTCAACTTCTTCCTGGATTTTGGGGATTCGGGTAGAACCACCCACCAAGATTACTTCGTCGATATCAGCAGCAGTCATATTTGCATCTTTCAAGGCCTTGATACAAGGATCCATCGATCTTCTTACCAAGGTTTCAGATAGCTGCTCAAATTTTGCACGGCTCAGCTGTCTAACCAAGTGCTTTGGTCCCGTTTGGGTTGCAGTGATATATGGCAGGTTGATTTCAGTAGAAGCAGAGCTGGAAAGCTCGATTTTAGCTTTTTCAGCAGCTTCTTTCAAACGCTGAAGTGCCATTGGATCATTTCTTAGATCAATTTGCTCTTCAGTTTGGAATTCATTAGCCAGCCAGTCGATGATTACTTGATCAAAGTCGTCTCCACCCAAGTGAACGTCACCGTTGGTGGATTTTACCTCGAAAACGCCATCGCCAAGCTCCAGGATAGAAATATCGAAGGTACCACCGCCAAGGTCATATACTGCGATTTTCATGTCTTGGTGCTTCTTGTCCATCCCGTATGCCAAAGCAGCTGCCGTAGGCTCGTTGATGATACGCTTTACTTCAAGACCTGCAATTTGTCCGGCCTCTTTGGTGGCCTGACGCTCTGCGTCGTTAAAATATGCAGGAACTGTGATGACGGCTTCAGTTACAGTTTGTCCCAAGAAATCTTCAGCAGTGCTCTTCATTTTCTGAAGAATCATCGCAGAAAGCTCCTGAGGCGTATAGGATCTGTCGCCGATTCTTACGACAACAGTATCGTTTGTTCCTTGCTCTACTTTGTAAGATGCATGCTTTTTCTCAGCTGAAACTTCAGAGAATTTCTTTCCCATGAATCTCTTTACTGAAGAAATGGTGTTTGCCGGGTTTGTGATAGCCTGACGCTTTGCGGGATCACCTACTTTACGCTCACCGTTTCCGTTGTCAAGAAAAGCCACAATTGAAGGGGTGGTTCTTCTTCCTTCGCTGTTTTGAATGACTACGGGTTCGTTACCTTCCATTACGGCTACGCAGGAGTTGGTGGTACCCAAGTCAATGCCTATAATTTTTCCCATTGTTATATAGATTTAGATAGTTGCATTAATTGTACAATCCCCTTTCTTCAAGGCTTGTGCCACTGGAGAAATTCTACTTTTTGGTGCCAGATTGTCAGTCAACCTGCCATGGATTTAATCGGATAAAAATCGATTTGTCACTTTTTGGAAAATTAGGCTAGCCGATTTTGGCAGGCTTTCTCAAAAAATAAAATAGTTGTGCAACCTGAATTGAAAAACCTGCATCTAAAAGTTAATGCAATATTTTTCCTCTCTTAGAAACCGGGAACGAGCCAAATGGCTTTTAGTCATTTTTTTAGGATTGGCAGTGATTCATGCCACGCATCATTTTCAGACACTTTCGGATTTTCGCCAGTTGATGGCACTGATAAACCTGAAAAATATTCCTTTTTGCCTCAAAGCCGACGCCGAATTCTCCTATTTTTGATCAATGGAAAATCAACTCATCATTCAGGATATTTTTATTTACCCTATAAAATCTTTGGGGGGAATTCGGCTTTCTGAAGCTGTTGTGGAGGAAAAAGGTTTTCAACACGACCGAAGATGGATGCTGGTAGATGATGAGGGAATGTTTATCACACAGCGCGAATACCCTCAATTAGCCTTGCTTGCGGTGACTTTAGGAGATAATGAGCTGGTCGTTTCTCACAAAAAGGAACTGGGAAAAACCGTCAAAGTTCCTTTTGATTTAGCGTCCGGACCGGAACTGACGGTGACGATATGGGACGATCAGGTTTTGGCTAAAACTGTCCACCCTGATCTTGACCAATTCTTTTCGGGATTTTTAGGCTTCAAAGCCAGCTTGGTTTTAATGCCTGAAAACTCCCATCGTAAAGTCGATCCGCGCTATGCGGTCAATGATGAATCAGTCAGCTTTGCGGACGGAATGCCTTACCTGATCATTGGCCAAGAGTCGCTGAATGACTTGAATTCCCGATTGGAAAATCCGGTGTCTATGGATCGATTCAGGCCCAATCTTGTTTTTTCAGGGGGAACTCCCTACCTAGAAGATTCTCTTCGTGAAATTAAAATCGGTGAGGTGGAATTTCAAATTGTCAAACCTTGTGCACGTTGTGTGTTGACCACGGTTGATCAGGACTCCGGAGTGAAGGGAAAGGAGCCTCTAAAAACGCTTTCATCCTACCGCACCATTTCCAATAAGGTCTATTTCGGGCAAAATGTCGTAGCACTTCAGACAGGTCAAATCCGCGTTGGAGATGCAATCAGTGAACGTTAAGGGCAGACGGGTTTCCAATTCTCAAAGCGGATCACTTAAACTCCTTCACGGTCTGGATGAAAACCTTCACCATTTCAGGGTCTATATCCGGGTAGACTCCATGACCTAAATTGGCTATATGCCGTGATCCACGAAACTGTTCCATCATCTCTAGGGTAGCCGCCCGAACTTGGTCAGGATTTCCATAAAGTGCTGCTGGATCAAGATTTCCTTGGAGGGTCTTGTTTGCACCGATCAGCTTTCGGGATTCTGCGATGCCCATATTCCAGTCCAGTCCGATGGTTTCGCAGTTTAATTGCCCCATTTCTTCTCTTGCAAAAAAAGCGCCTTTCGCAAAGACCGTGACCGGCACCTCCTTGATGGCGTCGCAAATCTGTGAAATGTAGTTGTAGGAAAACTCCCGGTATTGCTTTGGCCCCAAAATCCCCGCCCAACTGTCAAAAATCTGAACCAAATCCACACCGGCACGGATCTGAGCTTTGAGGTAATTGATCGTAGAATCGGTGATGAGCTGTAATAGTCTATGAGAAAAGACCGGATCTCGATAAAGCATTTCCCTGGATTTTGAAAAAGTCTTGCTACCGCTTCCTTCAACCATATAGGCAAAAATCGTCCAAGGAGCCCCTGCAAATCCGATCAGTGGGACTCGCCCGTTGAGGGCCTTTTTGGTGATCTGGATAGCATCGATCACGTATTTCAAA
Source organism: Algoriphagus sp. (assembly GCF_030694375.1). Classification (GTDB taxonomy): domain Bacteria; phylum Bacteroidota; class Bacteroidia; order Cytophagales; family Cyclobacteriaceae; genus Algoriphagus. The sequence continues at coordinate 34,414 of NZ_JAUXYL010000042.1, read as the reverse complement.
TCATGATCTCCATCTGCTACGCGCAACTTTTTCAAATCCGAATTGCTTCGCACTGTATTCGGGAACCACGGCCCTCGTTTTTCAATCATTTCGTAAGGCAAACCCATCGCTTCAGGAATGACCAAAATGTCAGAGAAAATAATGGCTGCATCCACATCCAAAATATCAACAGGCTGTATAGTGACTTCTGCGGCAAGCTCCGGAGTTTGGGCTAGTTCAATGAATCCACTGACAGATTCACGGACTGCGCGGTATTCGGGCAGGATTCTACCTGCCTGACGCATCAGCCAAACTGGAGTTCTTTCTGTTTTTTCACCTCTGGCTGCGCGAAGCAGTAGATCGTTTTTGAGTTGCATGCCGCAAAGATAAGCACCAAATTATTTTTGGAGGGATTGCCTTAAAATAAAAAAGCGAAGCCTGGATTTCCGGGCCTCGCCTGTGGTAAGAGTTGGTTTACTTTTAATTTTTCTTTTTAGGCTCTAATTTTCGGAACTGAGCATCTGTTATTCCGAACATTTTGGTCACTGCATCATAATTGGTCCAATCAATTCGCCCTTTTGGAAAATCCGAGGGAACTACAACAATTCTAAATTCCTGATCTTGAGTCCAAACCGGGTCTAAAGTTCTCAAATTAATCGTCCCTTCAAGGAAGAGACGAATATCTGCCTGTGTAAAATCGAAATTGTAAACCAAAGGCCCTTCAGGAAAAAAGACGGTTTGAGGGACAGCTCTCCATATTTTTCTTCCCTGGACTACATCCCAAAGGATATAAGTCAATACAACATCACTTTCCACCAACTCTTCGGGAAATTCCAGAAAGGCTTCCCAATCATTTGCTGCTGTAAAATCAACGGTGGCTTCGTAGGTGGTGGCTACAATATTTACACCGGGTGCGCCTTGTTGTCCTTGAGGACCCGGAGGACCCTGCAATCCCGGTAGGCCTTCCGGACCTTCACATGCCTGAAAGGCCAAAACCACAGCCAGGCCAAAAATTAAAGATAGATTTCGCATGATTTTATAGGATTAAAATTTGATTTTGATCGGATATCCAGTTAGCTAACGTTAGGAATTTCTCACTTGCCAAGGGCAGACAGATGGCTGGTAAGTATCACCTTGATTGTAGGCATTTCGGCGTGCTCGATTTTAAATTATTTTCACTCTTTCACGGCAGTTTTGATGCCAAGGTTGGGTTTAAAACCCCAAAAGATTAGCTACCTGATCGGTGCGATCACCTGAACTTCAGATTCGCTAATTATCCGGTCGATAAAAATTCCGGAAAGTGAAAGATTTCGCGATTTGGCTGATGCTTCAATCTCCTTCTTGACTTGGTCCGGACTTGGCATCACCCATTTGTTTCTTTTAATCGTTGCTCGCATGTGCCTAGTCTCGGCAAATCCCAGTAGTTCCAAATCAGCTGGTGCAAAGGGTAAATCCAGAGCGACAAATACTTTCATGGTATCCAATTTTCCCTTTGGCTCTTCAAAATAGATGGTATGGATTTTCTTTCCGGGGTTGAGAGATAACAATGTCTCAATCGATCGAAACGTATTCCCCAACTCTTGATCCTGTGGCTGTCCTATAAAATATTTTCCGGCTAGCGTAGGAGGAGAGGCCTCTACCAACTCAATTTCGATGGGGTTATTTCCCCCAAGTCGGTCAAAAATGAAGTAGAAAACCGTTGAGACGGCAAGTAAAATCACAAAAGCAATCCCTGTTTTTTTCATTTTCAAAACAGATAGCGTACGCCGATTCCTCCCTGACCTTTAAAATTGATCCGATCAATCAATTCCAAAAACATCCCTACTTCGACAAATACGTTGAGAGGTGTCTCACTGAAATAATATTCTGCTCCGGCAAAAACCTCAGGGCCTAAATCAATATTGCTTCGCTTAATGGATAAAAACGGTTGCTGACCCGGTGAACCCGGTGAACTTTGAAAATAACTGTAATTGACATTGGTGGTCCTGAGCTGCACTCCGGCTCCGCCATAGCCCAAAAGATACCCTTGGGTAATTTCAAAAACATCCGTGATATCTTCATGCAATGCCATTCTGAAATTGAGGGAGATACCCCTGCTTGCCGAATGCCCCTGATAAAAGGCATTGGATGACGGAGGGTTGTTTTCAAAATGCTTTCTGTAATAGTCCGAGCCGTTGACACCTGCGCCACCGATCATAATTTCGTAAGAAAGGTAGTCTTCAATAAAGTCTTTGTAAGTAATTGAAAGTGGTTCTCCCAATCTGATTCCTACGCCCCTTTCTTGCGCAAAACCCAGAAAGGGCAATAAAATGAGGATAAATAGAATACGATATTTCACTGGATTGATAGTTGGTTTAAAGTTGATTACTGAATTAAATCGCCATCATCTTCAGTTGCATTTGATGGAGTTGAGTATAGTAACCTCCCAATTCAAGAAGCGAATCATGTGTTCCCGATTCTACGATTTCACCTTTGTGAAGGACGAGAATCTTGTCTGCTTTTTGGATGGTGGAAAGCCGGTGAGCGATCACAATTGAAGTTCTGCCTTTCATCATTTTCTCTGTGGATTCCTGAATCAATTCTTCGGTTTCACTGTCGACGGAAGAGGTGGCTTCGTCTAAAATCAGGATTTCGGGATTGTAAACCATGGCCCTGACGAATGAAATCAACTGTCTTTGGCCCACTGAAAGCGTAGCGCCGCGCTCCATTACATTGTAATCCAACCCTCCGGGAAGCCGCTCAATGAATTTTCGTGCACCTACATTTTCGGCAGCTTCGAGGACCTGCTCTCTGGTGATAGAAGGGTTTCCGAGCGTGATATTGTGATAGATCGTGTTGGAGAAAAGGAACACATCCTGAAGCACGACTCCAATATGCTTTCTCAAAGTCCCCAATTCATATTCTCTGATCTCGGTCCCATCGATGAAAATCTGACCCTGATTGATTTCGTAGAATCTTGAAATCAAATTGATGATCGAGGATTTTCCTGCACCTGTAGCTCCTACCAAAGCGATGGTCTGTCCGGCTTTTACCTCAAAAGTGATGTTTTTAAGTACATATTCTTCGTCCACATAGGCAAACCATACATTTTCAAGTCGGATGTTTCCCTTGATTTTTTCAGGCTTGTAATTGCCTTCATTTGCGATATTATCTGTGCTTGCCAAAAGTTTAAAAATCCGTGAGGAACTGACAACGCCCATTTGCAGGGTGTTGAACCGATCAGCGATCTGACGGATCGGTCTGAAAAACAGCTGAAGGTACATGATAAAGGATATCAGGATACCAATTTGCAATTCAAGTCCCAAAACACCCACCGCACCATACCATACTACCAGACCAATTCCGATGGCCTGGATAATTTCTGCGACAGGAAAATAAATGGAATAATACAGGACTGAGCGAATGTGGGCCGTACGATGCTCCCGGTTGATGTCTTTGAATTTTTCGAATTCCCGCTGTTCCCGGTTGAAAATTTGCACAATATTCATCCCGGTAATGTGCTCCTGAAGGAATGAATTCAGGTTGGAGACCGCATTTCTAACATCATTGAAGGTGACTTTGATTTTTTCCTTGAAGACGTAGGTGGAAATTATCAAAAGCGGTAGCGTACACAAACTCACCAAGGTCAGCTTCCAGTCAATGTAAAACATCACGCCCAAAATCGTGATGATCTGAAGCAGATCTCCGATAATCGCTGCAAGCCCTTCACTAAATACATCGGCAAGAGTTTCTATATCGGAGACATTTCGTGTCACCAAGCGGCCTATCGGTGTATTGTCAAAAAACTTGAGACGGAGCTTGAGTAGGTGCTTATACAATCTTACCCGTATATCCTTGATGATCACTTGACCTATCCAGCCAGAGTAATAGGTGTGAGCCCACTGTACAAGGGCCTGCAAAATCATCAGCCCTACCAGAATGTAAATGATCCTTACCAGGCCTGCCGCATCGCCCATAGCAACATAATCATCAATGGCGATCTGAATAAAATAAGGTCGGGTCGGTGCCAAAATCGCCATGGCTATCGTCAAAAAGACAAGAAAGTAAAACTGCGCTTTATAAGGCTTTACGAAGGAGTAAAGCTGCTGCAGTACTTTCATGTCGACGATTTCGCCTGACGATTCTTTTTCTTTTTCTAAGCTCAAGGCTGGTTAGTCTAGGTAAATGTCTTCTTTGTAAACGATTTGACTCAGGAAAAGTCCCTTGGCTGGGGCCGCTTTTCCGGCGATCGCCCGATTTCGTGAACGAATCAGATCGTCCATTTCCTCGGCTTTTCTTAATCCCAGCCCCACTTCCATCAGAGTACCGACAATCGCCCGTACCATACCACGCAAAAAACGATTGGCGGTTATATGAAATAACAATTGGTCGTCCTTTTGTTCCCAGTGGGCCGAGATAATTTCACAACGGAAATGCTTGACTTCGGTATGTACTTTACTAAAGCACTCAAAATCCTCATGGCGTAGAAGGGCTTGCGCAGCCTCATTCATTTTTTCCACATCAGGGCTGTGAAAACAAAGCCACGCCAGATCGTTCAGAAATGGATTTTTTCGAAAAATTATCCGATACACATAAGACCTTCTCCTTGCATCAAATCTCGCATTTGCATCAGGTTTTACTTCACGGATGGAATGAATGGAAATTTCTTTGGGCAAAATCGAATTGATGGCTTTGAGGAAGTTTACTCCCGGGAGGACATCCTGCAGATCGAAGTGACATACTTGCATACTGGCATGTACGCCAGTATCTGTCCGGCCACTTCCGGTGATGTAGATGGGTTTTCGGAAATAAGTACTGAGGGCTGTTTGTACGCATTCCTGGACTGTAAAGGCATTGCTTTGGATTTGCCAACCATGAAATGGGGTGCCTTTGTAGCTCAATTCAAGAAAATATCGCTTCGTCTCACTCATACGGCTGCAAAGATACAATTCCCCGTCAAATCCGACGGGAGTCTTTTCCATCCTTGGTTATGATGGGATTTGCCCTTTTCTTTGCCAAAAAAACAGAAAGAAATGATTCAGCGACTTCAAACCATATTCTTGTTTCTCGTAGTGATTGGAATGGGAATTACTGTAGGCACTCCTTTATGGGAGCAGGTAGACACCGGATCGGGTACAGGGGATTCCTGGAATCTCACCGCATTTATGCTGACCAACTTAGATTCCGCAGGTGAAGAGATTCAATCTTCCTCCAAATGGTATATCGCAACATTGGCCTCATTTGCAGGGCTTTTGGCACTGATTTCAATTTTTCAGTATAAAAATCGCGCGAGACAAATGATGATCAATATGATCAACAGCCTGCTGATGGTAGGCCTTGTGGCAACGGTGTTTTTGACAACCAACGGAATCAATCAGGCTATTTCGGCTGAAGTGGCCGGGGCTTATCAGATCGGATTTTGGGCTATCCTTGCCTCCATGGTCTGTAATATGCTTGCCAATCGATTTATCCGAAAAGACGAGGCCTTGGTTCGGTCGGTGGATAGAATTAGATAGAAACAAGATTTTAGAAGCAAGACACAAGACACAAGACACAAGACACAAGATTCGAGATTTGAAATTTGAAATGGCAGAAAGCCGGCAGTACGCTGGCTTTCTGTTTTTCGGCCTGGGCAGGATCATTGTTGCCTCTCAAGGAATTTTTAGAAAATAAAGTCAATCTCCACAGAGACTTTTCTAATTTCAAATCCAAATACACCAACAATGCGATTCGAAACACTCACTATCCATAAAGGAAATCTGATCACAGACTCCGCAAAACCCGTTGTTCAGCCAATTACGCTCAGCACCACTTTTGAGCACGGAGCTGGGGAAATGATGTACACCCGAGCCAATAATCCCAATCGAAAAGCGCTTGAAGATTTACTTGCAGCCATGGAAAAAGGGGCCGATGCCGCCGCTTTTTCATCAGGAAATGCTGCCGGAACTGCCGTTTTCCAAGCCCTGGAACCCGGTTCGCATATTGTTGCTCCGGATGATATGTACCATGGGTTGCACAATTCCATGGTTCAGCTTTTTGCAGGAATTTTGGAAGTGACATTCGTGGACATGAGTAATCTGGAAGAAGTCAAAAAGGCTATTCGGCCAAATACCCGTCTTTTTTGGGTGGAAACGCCTTCCAATCCACTTTTGAAAATCACCGATATTAGAAAGATATCAGCTTTAGCCAAAGAGCAAAAAGCGATCATTGCCTGCGATAATACCTTTGCAACTCCGGTTTTTCAAAATCCAATCGATCTCGGTGCAGATATCGTGATGCACAGCAGCACCAAGTATTTTGGGGGGCATTCGGATATTTTGGGAGGAGCCTTGATCACTAAGGAGGTAAATCCTTTCTGGGAAAAAGTTAAAATTGTCCAGCGGGTTGGAGGTGCTGTGCCTGCGCCAATGGATTGTTACCTGCTTTGCCGCAGTATCCGGACCTTGGCCTACCGGATGAAAGGTCATACTGAACATGCGACGATTTTGGCTGAATACCTTCTAAATCATCCTAATGTCGAAAAAGTTTTTTATCCGGGGTTGATATCTCATCCGGGTCATGCCATAGCAGCTTCTCAAATGAGCGGATTTGGTGGGATAGTTTCGTTTATGGTCAAAGGTGATGCGAAAAGGGCTGACGAAGTGGTTTCCAAACTTAAATATTTTGCCAATGCCACAAGCCTTGGTGGTGTGGAAAGTTTGATCGAGCGTCGAGCTTCTGTGGAAGGGCCAAATACCAAAACTCCCCAGAATCTGCTTCGTGTGTCAGTAGGCTTGGAGCATACGGATGACTTGTTGGAGGATTTAGCGCAGGCTTTAGATTGATAGATTGGAAGATTTTAAAATTGAAAAATTAGGCTTAGATCTCTCCTGAATTTTTCCGCAAATTAAATGTGTGTAATTAAAAATGGCTCTCAAAATCAATTGAGAGCCATTTTTTATTTAAAGCTAAGGTTTCTTAGAAGCAGTTTATATAGTGATTGGTTTCAAATTTTGGACTTCTTCTGTCTCCGGTCTCCGGTCTTCCAATACTACAGCCCAGCAAACTACCGAAAGTATCAATATTAGTCTGGTCGATTTTTACTTGTAAATCTCCATTGGCCAGTGATCATTGCCGAGGTTAATATCTGTAATGACTTTGTCAGGATCAATTTCAACTGATTTCACCCGCTTGCCTGTCTTGTGAAGGTAAGACCAGGAATTTCCCCTTTGCCAGATCTCAACCGGAAGCTTGACACGCTCCTTACTATCATCTTCGTAAATAAATTCCAATAAAACAGGCATGGGGAAGTCTCCCTTATTTACAAGGTTTACCAGATAATTTCCGCCATAAGGCTGTACGGAGCTGATGCCGAGGTCTATGTTGCCATTGCCATAAAACCAACCTTTCCAAAACCAGGAGAGGTTTTCTCCGGCCACATTTTCCATGTGATTGAAAAAGTCATTTGGCTGGGGATGCTTATAAGCCCATGTTTTGATGTAGGATTTGAAAGCATTGTCAAATCGCTCTTCACCCAAAATGTATTCTCTGAGCATCACCAATCCAATAGCAGGCTTCATGTAGGCTACCATTCCGAGATTTCGGGTGTCGGTCAAATCGGGGTAGTTATCAATTCCTTCGCGTGTATCGCTTGTGAAATAATTGTTAAAACGTCGGGTTTGATTCAAAGTGGAGGGGTATTCTCCATTGTTGAAAGCATTGGAGCTGTAATGGTTGATAAAGGTGTTGAAGCCTTCATCCATCCAAGCGTATCGACGCTCGTTGGTGCCGACAATCATTGGGAACCAGTTGTGCCCAAATTCATGATCTGTCACACCCCAAAGTGATGCGCCTTTGGAATTGTAGTGGCAGAAGTTTAATCCAGGATATTCCATTCCGCCGATTTCTGCAGCGACGTTAGTAGCTGTTTCGTAGGGGAATTCAAACCACTGTTTGGAATAATACTCGATGGAAGCCTTGCTGTATTCGGTAGACCGGCTCCAGGCATCCTGCCCGTTGCTTTCCATGGGGTAGACCGATTGCGCGAGCGCGGCTTTGCCCGACGGTAAATTGATTTTGGCAGCATCCCAGATAAATGCATCGGAACTTGCAAATGCCACGTCTCTGGAGTTTTGAATCCTAAAATGCCATGTTACTGTTCCTTCTTGTTTTGGGCGGGTGAGTTTTGTGTTTTTGATTTCTTCAGGGGTAATCAAATAAATGGCCGTATCACTCGCAGCAGCTTTGGCCATTCTATTTTGAAGTTCTTTGCTGAGAACTTCATTCGGGTTCATCAGCTTGCCCGATCCAACGACTATATGATTGTATGGGACGGTGACTTTGTAATCGAAATTGCCGTATTCCAGGTAAAACTCACCTGCTCCGAGATAGGGATCTACATTCCATCCTTCGATTTCGTCAAATACCGCAACTTTAGGATACCACTGTGCAAAAGCATAGATCCAACCGTCCTTCACTTTCAATCTACCCATTCGATCCATCCCTTTTTGAGGGACTTTGAAAGAAAAATTCATGGAAACTGTCGCTTTTCCGCCTTTTGCCGGAATCGGCTCAGCAAACCAAACCTGCATCCGGGTATCATCGATCAGATGCTTGGTGGAGTTGGCACCTTTGAGGCCCACTTTTGCACTGACGTTGGTAATATTGTAGCCGCCGTCAATATCACCATTGTAGCGGTTACCTTGAATCGGAGTTGTCAGTGTGCCTCGAGAATCTGGAGTGAATCGGTTTTGTTCCAATTGCAGCCAAATGAAATCCAGTGATTCGGGGCTATTGTTGGTGTAAGTGATGGTGACTTTGCCGGAAAGAACATGACTGGAATCATTCAGGCCGACTTCAATCTGATAGTCTGCAGCATTTTGCCAATAAGCTTCACCCGGTTTGCCGGATGCAGTTCGATAGCTGTTTCCCTTTCGATCTAAGAATTCCCCGAAATATTTCTGGTTATTATCTTTTCCCTGCTGCGCAAAAACGGAAAAGGATCCCGTGAATAGTAATAGGGTAACTGTCCAACCCAATAATTTTAATTTTCTCATCATTCGTTCTATTTGAGCTCAAAATACAGACAAAGGCCTAATGGATGAATGCTTTTTACGCGGAATAAAAACTTTTAACCAAAATTTTGATTTTGATTGGGCTTGCAAGAAGGGGTAAAAGGCCTTTACCTTTGGCCAAATTACCAATCATCTTGATGAAAAAAGCACTATTAATTAGCTGTTTGGCCATTTTGTCTTTCCAAGCAAACTCCCAAACGGACACCACTACCCAGAATCTGAATGAAGTAATTATTCAGGAAAACAGGATTCAGATTCCTTTTTCAAAGCAAAGCAGAAATATTTCTTTGATCGATCGGCAGCAAATCGAAACCACTCCGGGAAGAAGTCTTCAGGAGGTGCTGAGTTTTGTGCCGGGTGTCGATGTAAGGCAGCGGGGTGTCACCGGAGTACAGGCGGATATCGGGATTCGCGGCGGTTCGTTTGAGCAAACCCTGATGTTGCTCAATGGGATCAAACTCAGCGATCCTCAGACTGGACATCACATGATGAACATTCCCGTTCCTTTGGTCAATATTGATCGAATAGAAGTCCTGAAAGGGCCCGCCTCCAGGATTTTTGGTCAGAATGCCTACACTGGTGCCGTGAATGTAATCACGAGCTTGAGTGATAAGCAAAGCCTAAGATTGCAGGGATATGGTGGTGACTTTGGGATGAAAGGGATAAATCTTGCAGGTTCGCTGCCAGTCGGGAAGTACCGGCAAAACTTGGCGGTGTCTTACGACGATTCCAATGGGCATCAGTACAATTCCGACTATCAGGTGAGCAATATATTTTATGAAGGAGGATTGGACTTGAATTCCAAAAACTCCATCAGGGGAATGATAGCCTATACTGACCGGACTTTTGGTGCCAATGGCTTTTATACTTCTGCCTTTCCGGATCAGTGGGAAAGCCTGCAGACCACCTTGGGTGCCTTGAGCCATACGTTTAATTCCGGTGCTTTTGCACTCAATACCAGAGTGTATGGAAGAAGAAATTCAGATGAATATCGCCTTCGTAGAAATGAACCTCAATTTTATCAAAATAACCATACCTCTGATGTTTTTGCCCTCGAGACCAACGGAAGCTATAAAAGTAAATTAGGAGTGACAGGTTTTGGGGTAGAGCTTCGCAAAGAGCAGATTGAAAGCAATAACCTAGGTGATCATGAGCGCTCCCTTACCGGTATTTTCTTGGAGCAAATGGTAAATCTGGGAGAAAAAACTGATATCCGGGCCGGGGTTTATTCCAATTACTATTCGGAGTATGGCTGGAAGCATTTTCCGGGTTTGGAAGTGGGCTTTCAGGCGACAAAAGCGATCAGACTTTATTCAGGAATTGGATCTAGCTTTCGAATTCCAACTTATACCGACCTGTTTTATGTTGGCCCGACAAATATCGGAAATCCGGATTTGCAGCCCGAACAGGCGAGATCCTTCGAGTTTGGGGGGAAATGGGCTCATTCCAATTGGAGAGGAGAGTTGGTGTATTTCAATCGCTACTCAGAAAGTGTAATCGAATGGACCCGGGTAAGTGCGAATGTACCATGGAAGCCTCAAAACTTCAATGAGGTTACGTTTAACGGAATCGAGGCCTCAGCTTATTATCGAATTAATCCAACAGGTAAAAATGTCCAAATCAAAGAATTGATGTTTTCTTACAATTTTATCGATGCGAATTTTGTGGCGCAACCCGGGATAGAGTCACGGTATGCGTTGACTGCCCTGAGAAACCAATTGATCGGAGGGGTTTTGGTGGGTTTTGGTGAAAAAGTGGAGTGGAATACCAAAATGCGCTATGTGGAGCGGATCAGTTTGGATCCTTATTTCCTGCTGGATATGCGGGTGGACTATAATCGCATGGGTAAATTAGGATTCTTTGCAGAGGCGTCCAATATCACCAATACTGATTACATCGAAGCCGGCACAGTGCAAATGCCGGGAAGATGGTTTCGGGCTGGATTTATGGTGAATTTGGAATAGGTAGATTTCTCACAGATTTCACAGAACATCACAGATATAAAAAACCGAATATCAATAAAAGGTATTCGGTTTTATGCTTCTATTATTATTTAATTCGGAGGGAGCACTTCAGATTGTAAGTTGTCACCAATCAAAAAAAATCTGCGGTGTTCAGCGGATTTATCTGCGAAAATCTGAGGGAATAATTGAAATAAAAAAAGCCTCAGATTCTCTAGGGCTTTTGTTGTGGGAGTTGAGAGATTCGAACCCCCGACCCTCCCGATTGCATCGGGATGCTCTGAACCAGCTGATTTGTCAATGTTTAATTAATTTCTCAATTTTTTTCTTGGATTTCCATGATTTTACAGCCCTTTCTCTGGCATAAGCACTCGATTTATCTGGATAATTTTCGATAAAAACCAGTTTCCAGTCTGCTTCACTCCCGGTAAAGCCTTTATGGTTTGAATTATGCTTTCTGATTCTTTCCTGTATCTCCTCGCAAGTATGTCCCACGTAGAATTTCTCTTTTGACTTTGAAAAAGGAATATAGAATGAACAGGCCATCTCTAAAAATAAAAAAAGCCTCAGATTTCTCTAAGGCTTTTTGTGGGAGTTGAGGGATTCGAACCCCCGACCCTCTGCTTGTAAGGCAGATGCTCTGAACCAGCTGAGCTAAACTCCCTAAAAGTGGACTATGTAATTTCTAATCTCTTCTGATTAGTTTGAAAGTGGGAGTTGAGGGATTCGAACCCCCGACCCTCTGCTTGTAAGGCAGATGCTCTGAACCAGCTGAGCTAAACTCCCGTCGCTTACTTAACGGATTGCAAAGGTAAATTCTAATTTTTTATTGGCAAGTAAAATGTTTGTTTCCTTCGCAATTGTTTGAAAATGAGCGGTATTTTTTTTATTTCTTTCGGACAAAAATGATTTCCCGCAGATTAACACAGAAAAGGGCACAGATTTTCGCGGATTTTTCTAAATCGTTCAGCGGATATTTATGCTGGTGTGAAATTCCAGATTGTTTGTTTTTTGATGGAAATTATGGCAGTCTTCTTTCCCTTTTAGATCTCAATCGACATGTGTGAAACCTATTTTGAAAAATAAAAACCGAGTGAGGTAAATCTTCTTCAGGACATAGCCTTTCCTAGAAGCCTCGTATTTCGTAATTCAAAAATCGTAATTCCCTTTAATACCCGTATTTCCCCTTCCACTTTCCTGACAGATACTTCCGCAACTCATTTTCCCGGGTATTATCTCCGGGTTCATAGAGCTTTGTGCCTTTGATTTCATCGGGTAAAAATTCCTGAGCGACGAAGTTGCCGGGGAAGTCATGGGAATACTTGTAGGCTTTGCCATAGTTTAGGTCCTTCATGAGCTTGGTGGGAGCGTTTCTGAGGTGGAGCGGCACAGACAGGTCTCCCTTTTCTCGCACCAAAGCTTGGGCTTGATTGATGGCTAAGTAGGACGCATTGCTCTTGGGAGAACTCGCCAGATAAGTCACACATTGAGAAAGGATAATCCGCGCTTCAGGGTAACCGATGATTTTGACTGCTTCAAAACAATTGGTAGCCAAAAGTAAGGCATTTGGATTCGCATTGCCGATGTCTTCTGAGGAGAGGATGACCAAGCGTCTTGCGATGAATTTCACGTCCTCTCCGCCTTCAATCATTCGTGCAAGCCAATAAACCGCTGCATTAGGATCAGAACCTCGAATTGATTTGATGAAAGCCGATATGATGTCGTAGTGTTGTTCCCCTGATTTATCGTAAAGAGCCACTTTTTGCTGTGCGATTTTCATGACGATTTCGTCTGAGATCACACAGGGATTCTCGTTGATGCCATCGATGACGATTTCGAGGAGGTTGAGGAGTTTTCGACCATCACCGCCGGAGATTCGAAGCAGGGCATCGATTTCTTTCAATTCGACGGTAATTTTCTTGAGGTCGACATCTTTTTCCAAAGCCTGATGCATCATCGCTTCGAGTTCGGATTTGCCAAGAGGATTTAAAGTGAAAACCTGACATCTTGAAAGCAAAGCCCCATTGATCTCAAACGAAGGGTTTTCAGTCGTTGCTCCAATCAGGCGGATGGTTCCCTTTTCCACCGCACCAAGAAGTGCATCTTGCTGAGATTTGTTGAAGCGATGGATCTCATCGATAAAAAGCACCACGCCCATTTGAAATTTTGCTTTTTCGATCACTTCACGGATATCTTTTACCCCCGAACTGATTGCGCTCAGGGTGTAGAATGGCGCTTTGATCTCATTGGCTATGATGTTAGCAATAGTTGTTTTCCCTACTCCGGGAGGTCCCCATAGGATCAGCGAAGGGACATTTCCTGACTTGATCGCCTTGTATAAAAAGGAGTTGGGAGAAGACAAATGCTCCTGACCGATCAAGTCTTCCAATCGGGTAGGACGCATGCGTTCGGCTAGGGGAGTTTGGTTCATGGATTTAGAGGCAAGAGATTAGAGACAAGAAACAAGAAGGAGTATCTAGAAGCAAGATGCTAGTATCAAGAGGTTTTTATATTAACCTTTCAAGCAAGTTTTTGGAAGCAAATTAGCATAAAAAAAGGCCTTTTTAGGCCTGGTTATAATTGAATGGGGTGATTGAGTCAATCGCTGTCTGTTTGGAGGTTTTTTCTTCTTCCAAATCAAAATCATCCTGAAGCCCAAGCCAGAATTTCGGGGAGGTTCCAAAAAATTTGGAAAACCTCAACGCTGAATCTGCGGTAATCCTTCTTTTTCCCTGAATGATTTCTGAAATGCGAGTTTGAGGAATATGAGTTTCCTTGGCAAGTCTATATGCGGAGACTTTCATTGGTTTTAAGAATTCCTCCGATAGAATTTCGCCAGGATGGATGTTTTTAAGATTTTCCATTATTTTAATATCAATGATAATCCACTATTTGAACATCAAATGATTGATTGCCTTCCCAAGTAAATATTATGCGCCATTGTTTATTGATGCGGACACTAAATTGGCCCGATAAATTTCCTGAGAGTTTTTCTAGATGATTTGATGGTGGTATTCTTAAGTCATTTAAGTTTTGAGAGTTATTGAGCATCCTAAGTTTTCTTCTTGCAATTTCTTGAATATCATTTGGGAGTTTAGCCGAACGGATTCCATTCCAAACTTTCTCTGTTTCCTTGTCGCCAAAAGATTGTATCACTAGTTCTGTTTTTCGATACTAACGCTTGAAGTTAGTAATTGATTTCAAATTTCAAATACTGAATCTCAAATTTCTCTTACCCTCTTCCCAAACTCCTCCAATTTATCATCATCAAAGTCCAAATGCGTCACAAAGCGCACGAGATCCTTTCCGAACTTGACTGATTTGATGTTTTGCTCCGCTAGTTTTTTCATGAATTCCTCAGGAGTAGTTCCCTGAAGTCTGGCGATCACAATATTGGTTGCAACGGGGAAAATCTCTGAAACCACCGATAATTTGCCCAGCATTTCCCCCAAAGCTTGGGCCCTAGCATGATCTTCTTTCAGTCGCTCGACCTGATGATCTAAGGCATAAATGCCTGCAGCTGCCAGAAAGCCAGCTTGACGCATGCCACCTCCAAAGACTTTCCGCACCTTTCTCGCCTGCTTGATGTCTGCTTTTGATCCTAGTAAAAGGGAGCCAATCGGGCAGCCCAAACCTTTGCTCAAGCAAATAGAAATCGTATCAAACTGAGCGCCCCAATCGGCCGGATTTTCCCCCGTCTCCACCAAGGCATTGAAGAGTCTAGCCCCGTCCAGGTGAAGCTTGATGCCCTTTTCTTTGCAAAGTGCATGAATAGGTTTGATTTCGTCTAATGTATAGATGCTTCCTCCTCCTTTGTTCATGGTGTTTTCCAGCGAAACCAATGTGGTCTCAGGCGCATGCACGTCATCGGGATTGATGGAATCGGCAATTTGTGAAGCAGTGATTTTTCCCAGATCTCCCGGTAAAAGTTTGACCGAAGCATGTGAATTTGCCATGATCCCTCCCCCTTCATAGAGGTAGATATGCGAATATTGATGGCAGATGACCTCAGTTTGAATCCCAGTATGGAGGCGGATGGCTATCTGATTGGTCATCGTCCCTGAAGGACAGAAGAGCGCGGCCTCCATTCCAAAGAGTTTGGCGATTTTTTCCTCCAAGGCATTGACTGTAGGATCTTCTCCAAATACGTCATCGCCAACCGGGGCTGTAAACATCGCTTCCTTCATTCCCGCAGTCGGCCGGGTTACCGTGTCACTTCTCAGATCAATCAACATGGGTGAAATACTTGGATTTTGAACTTGTTTTTGGGGATAAAGTCTGAATGGCTTTGGCGGCCTCGATAGGTCGGTCTGTAGCTAAAATATCGGCTCCGTTTTGGACAAAGCTGGCGTAAATCTCATCACCTCTTGCAATGGCGCTTTTGTCTAGGTTGCCCAAAACTCCAAGAATCGTAAAAACTCCTTTTTGATGAAGGGCTTTGTTGAATTCGGGAGTTCGCTCGGCCACTCCGGTGAAAGCGATTACCCGGTTCCATGGAATGCCGGCATCTTCCAGGCGTTTGATTTCTTCCTCGTTTCGGATGGTTACAGATAGCATCAGCTCGGGAGCCATTCGGTTTAACTTTTTGGCAGCTTCAAATGAATACGTGATCAAAGCCGCATGGGCCTCTGACTTAGTCTCGCGAACTTCTTCCACGATTTTCTCATAGGGTACAGATCGTTTGATGTCCACAGTAAGTAGCGCTTTACCTTTGGACCAAAGCAGCGCCTCCTTCAGCGTCGGAACCCTGAATTCGGTCAGATTCCCATCATTATCTTCCAAAAATAGACTCTGAATGTATTCAAATGTCACCTCATTAACCTTTCCCTTTCCGGTAGTTGTCCGATCTAAGTCATCATCATGCATCAGTACCAAAACCGAATCTTTGGTCATTGCCACGTCCAGCTCAATAATGCTTGGAGTGTTGTTGAGGACGTTGGCAAAAGTTTCGATGGAGTTTTCCGGGAAACCTGGGTACGGCCCGCCACGGTGCGCGGAGACCATAGGAATGCGATCAGTTGTCCAGGTGTAAAAGTCTTCGGTTTCGCTGAGCGAATTGACCTGAATGTAATGAGACTTAACTTCAGCTTGGTCAATTTCAGTTTGGTTTTCAACGCCATTGGAAGATTTGCATGAAAACAGTAAGCAAATCGCAAGGGGTATCCACAAAATATTTTTACACATCATCTTTTTTGGGGTCTTTTTTAAAGAATACATCCAAGCTACTTTCCCGCTTTTGAAAGATTTCCTCCATATCCGAAAGCTCCAGGTTGAGTGCTTTGGTTGAAATCTGGATTTCGACCAGTGAAATCATCAAGGATACAAGAAGTGAACCCATACTCGCCACAAATACCCAATTAGCCGCGGAAGTATAACCTTGGAAGAGCAAATACATACAAATGATGCACATTAAAAAGCTGAAAACTCCGAAAAGCTGCATGTTTTTGATGAGTGTCAGCCGACGGCGAAGGTTGTGAATCTGCTCAACAATGATGGCTGAATCGGGCTCTTTTAGGTAGTTCTTATGCAGGCCACGAATCAGGGTGGCGATGGCCAAAAATCGGTTGGTGAAAGCCAACATCAGCAAGGTGATGGCAGAGAAGAGTAGGGCAGGAGTGGAGAGTTGGAGTTCCATAGGATTTTAAAAGTGCTTTCAGGGAAGCTAAGTTCAACAAAAGGCATGAAAAAAGCCTGCTCTTTGCAAAGCAGGCTCGATAAACTCTATTCTTTAGGTATTAAGCAACTTCTCCCAGCACGACCAACTTTTCAAGTGTTGGTGCTTTAGAGCCTCCTTTTGGCTCGATGGTGATGGCAAAGGCACCAGCTTCGGCCACAGCTTGCATTTGTTGTAGGGTGAATTTCTCTCCCGGATTGACCAGGCCAATTCCTACCGGACCATCTTTGCCTATCGCCCAAAGCTGATAATCAGATTCTGCGTCCAGTGAATTCAAATTATTCACTGCCACGAAGACTTCTTGTGCTTTTTGATCCCAGAAGACGTCAACTTTCGCGTCTTTCTGCATTTCAAATCCAGCGCCTTTCATTTCCACGCGTTTGAAATCGCCAGAGACCAGGCGATCCAATCGGGAATCCGTTTCTTCGTATTGAAGCTTGACCTGATTCAGGTTATCCGCCATCACTTGCTGATCTAGGAGTAGGGCAGTGAATTTCTGATCGGTGTCGTAGTATTTGCCCGCGAAATAAATCGCTGCCGCACTTGCCAGCAATGCCACAAGAGATGCTGCTACCGCAAAGTTTTTCCAAGGGGAAAGTGGGACAACTTTGGTCTCTTTAGGGGTAACTGGAGCTGCTTTTAGAGGTTCTTCCTTTTTGAAGTCAGCCTCAAGGCTCGCAAATATTTTTTCTTTTACCTGAGGGGAAGGTTCGGGTCCTGTCAAGTTATCAAAGGAAAACATTGCTTCCTCCAACTCATCCAATTCCTTTTGGATTTCAGGATAAGTTTTTGCCAAGGCCAGAACTTCCTCCCGCTCGCGCTCAGTTAACTCCCCCAGTAGGAAGAGTTCCAGTTTGCCTGATGCTATGTATGATTGGATGTCCACTAGATTCTGTGTAAGTTCTTTTTTAATACTTGAAGTGCAGCCCTGACGCGGGATTTGACTGTGCCGAGCGGAATATCAAATTCCTCCGAGACCTCCGAATGCGTATAACCTTTGAAATAGATATGATCGATGATGAATCGTTGATCCTCGTTGAGGTTATTGATTAACTCTTTGACTCCTATCGCCTCTACCTGTTCCATAGTCCCTGACTGACTTTCAAGTCCATATACGAAGTCATCAATTCCGTTGGTCTTACCGGATTGAGATATTTCCTTGGACCTAAGTTTGTCTATGGCAGAATTACGACAAATATTAGCCATCCAAGTGTACAGGCGGCCTTTTGACTCTTCGTAGGAGTCGATTTTTTTGGTGATTTTGATAAAAGCATCGTGGAAAACCTCCTCCGCAATGTCCTTATCTGACACTATGCGGGCTATAACCGCAAATAGTGCCCTTGAATACTTCTCATAGAGATATTCCGTCGTTTTTCGGTCTCGGGCTCTTAAGCCTTCGATGAGTTGTTCTTCCTGCAAAAGTATTTGGGTTGAAGTGGAATATGCTTAAAAATAAAACTCTAGGCCGAATGTTTTAGCCTAGAGTTCTTTTATTTTTTATTAAAGATGAATTACCTCATCGTATGCAGCTGCAGCGGCTTCCATGATTGCTTCCGACATAGTCGGGTGAGGATGGATGGTTTTGATCAATTCATGACCTGTAGTTTCCAGTTTACGGATTGCAACGATCTCAGCGATCATTTCAGTCACGTTTGCTCCGATCATGTGTGCACCGAGAAGTTCTCCGTATTTTTTGTCAAAGACCAACTTCACAAATCCATCTTTGGCGCCAGCCGCAGAAGCTTTTCCGGATGCTGAGAATGGGAACTTGCCGATTTTTACTTCGTATCCTGCCTCGATTGCTTTTGCTTCGGTGTAACCCACGGAGGCAATTTCCGGGGAGCAATAAGTACAGCCCGGAATATTGTTGTAATCGATTGGTTCCGGATGGTGACCTGCGATTTTCTCTACACAAGTAATGCCTTCCGCAGAAGCAACGTGGGCCAATGCCGGTCCGGAGACTACATCACCAATGGCATAGTAACCAGGCATATTGGTTTTGTAATATTCGTCAACTTTGATTTTGCCTTTTTCCACCAGAATTCCGACATCTTCCAAACCAATATTTTCCAAGTTGGAAACTACACCTGCGGCAGAAAGCACCACATCACACTCCAAGGTTTCCTCGCCTTTGGCAGTTTTTACCGTCACTTTGCAACCGGTTCCTTTGGTGTCTACCGCAGTCACTTCGGAAGAAGTCATGATGGTCATGCCTGCTTTTTTGTAGATTTTCTCCAAAGCTTTCGACACTTCCACATCTTCTACAGGGACGATGCGATCCAAGTATTCTACGATGGTTACTTTGGTGCCAATGGAATTATAGAAATAGGCAAACTCCACACCGATAGCACCTGAACCTACGACAACCATGGTTTTTGGCTGTTTTTCCAAGGTCATGGCTTTTCTATAGCCAATGATTTTTTTATCGTCAATCTTCATTGATGGCAGTTCACGGGATCGGGCACCGGTAGCGATGATGATATTATCCGCGGCATAAACCGTTTTCTTGCCATCTGCACCTGCTACTTCCACCTTTTTACCAGGCTGGATTTTACCCCAACCCGTGATGATCTCGATTTTATTTTTCTTCATCAAAAACTGAACTCCCTTGCTCATGCCATCGGCTACACCACGGCTTCTCTTGACCATTCCGGAGAAATCTGCCTCAGCACCTTTGATCGAAATACCATAATCAGCAGCATGATTGATGTATTCAAAAACCTGCGCGCTTTTCAGCAAGGCTTTGGTTGGGATACAACCCCAATTGAGACAAATGCCACCCAATTCGGCAGCTTCTACGATGGCGGTTTTCAGTCCGAGTTGTGAAGCGCGAATCGCAGCCACATACCCACCCGGTCCGCTTCCCAGCACGATCAAGTCAAATTTTGTCGAAGACATATTTAATTCTTGTTTGATTACAAATTGAAACTCTGCAAAAATAGGCCTTTTGACTTCAGAAAAAAATCCAATACGGTTCAAGGATTTCATGCGAAAAGCTGCTAAAGCTGAATGATTTGCCCATTTTGAATGAAAATTTTAGCAAAAATTCAATGGCCTTAGTAATATTTTGCAAAAATGAATTTTGAGTGTTTAATTCTTTGGTTTTCAGTACAAAGCCAATTCTCTGGTCTGTTGAAAAATAAAAATCCGGGCTTTTTTTTTACTTTTGACCGAACAAAATTTTACACTTCATGGGATTACTTTCAGGAAAAACCGCATTGGTTACAGGAGCTTCTAAGGGAATTGGAAGATCAATTGCGATTCGATTTGCATTGGAAGGTGCAAATGTCGCATTCACTTTTTTGTCCAGTGTGGAAAAAGGACAGGCGCTTGAAGCCGAATTGGAGGCATTTGGCGTAAAGGCGAAAGGCTATCGATCCGATGCATCTGACTTCAAAGCTGCTGAGCAATTAATTAATGACGTGGTAGCTGACTTTGGTGCCTTAGACATTTTGGTCAACAATGCCGGAATCACCCGTGACAACCTTCTGATGCGCATGACTGAGGAAGCTTGGGACGAAATCATGAATGTAAATCTCAAATCCTGCTTCAATACGGTGAAGGCAGCTTCCCGCACGATGATGAAAGCAAAGGCCGGTTCGATCATCAACATGACGTCTGTAGTCGGGGTGAAAGGCAATGCAGGTCAAGCAAACTATGCAGCTTCGAAAGCTGGAATTATCGGATTTACGAAGTCGGTGGCTTTGGAATTGGGTTCCAGAAATATTCGATGTAATGCCGTGGCGCCGGGATTTATCGAAACTGAGATGACAGGCGCTTTGGATGAAAAGACGGTGCAAGGTTGGAGAGACGGAATCCCGATGAAGCGTGGCGGACAGCCGGAAGAAGTGGCCAATGCCTGTGTCTTTTTGGCGTCGGATATGAGTAGCTACATCTCAGGGCAGGTGCTGCATGTGAATGGAGCGATGTATACCTGATGATTTGAAATTTGAAATTCAAAATCTGAGATTAGAGCGGCTGGAGCGATTCAGCCGTTTTTTGTTTCCCACAGACCTGACTGCCGTCAGGCAAGTTTGGCACAGAAAAGGCAACAGATTAGATCAGAATTTTGAATAGGAATGTGGCTTTAGCCCGTTCCTTAGAGGATTATGATCTAAGTGGGGCTTTAGCCAAATCATAGTTCTTTTTTATTTCCCACAGATCTCACAGAAAAGAGCACAGATTTTCACAGATTTGATAACTAATTAATAGGAATGCGGCTTCAGCCCATTCCATCTAGAGTTAATCTCATCACGGGGCTTTAGCCAAACATTCATCCATTTTTCTTTCCCGCAGATTGGCGCAGAAAAGGCCGCTGATGCGCGCGGATTTTTAAACGTTGATTAGAGCTTAATTTTTAAATCTGGATAGGTCGATTTTATAGAATTCGTATTCATCTTCTGACTTTTGTTCGGGTTTGTTGATGAAAAGGCCCTCGGATGTTAGGAGCCAGTTTTCTAAATCCAATTCCGATTCAAAATCAAAAAAGTATTCTCCAAGTGGATCCCAATCTCCAGAATATATACTCAAAACATAGTGTTTTGTCCGCTCAAAATTAGTCTCTCCGACTTCTGATTCATTTATTTTCGAACATTTGAGAATTAAATCTTTGTCCTCATCATACATCAAAAATAGATTGGTAGATGCTTCCTTAGGCAAGGCCCACACGGTAAAATTATTTCCCCAAGGGATTACTTCAGTGGGTAGAAAGTTAAATTGGACTCTCGAACTTGGTGTGATTTTTTTTACCAAATCCACTCCATCTAAAACATAGATTTCATTTGATCCAGGCCAGCCTAAATAATATAGGTCTCTCTTGGAATCAAAAGCTCCAACTAGTGCGGTAGCAGTAAAATCATTTTTAAAAAGTTCATATCCAGTGGGTATAGAAAAATTGCTGGTTGATACTTCCTGCGTCTCAAGGTTGACAAATAAAATCCACTCTTTAAAATCAGTTTGAAACTCAGATCTCATTTCACCGGGACCGGGTCTGTCCTTCCAATTAATAATTGAGTTTGGATTCAAACCGAGTTGAATAAACGGTGCTCGAAAGTCCGAAATTTTAGAGCGTGCGATTGGAATTTCGATTTCATTTGATTTAGAGAAATCCTTAATCGCTGAAACTAATCTGACCTGGATTCCATCTCGATCATACTCTCCGATGTCACCATACTGGTTTATAAGGAATATCTGATTTTTGGATTTGACAATATTTATAAATATTCCTCCTTTCATGGATTGAGGACCTTCTGTGGGAATTTCCACACGATCGACCTCCATACCAGTTTTTGGATCCGAAAAGATAAAAGCCCATCCCTTGAATTTATCCGCTGCTTTGGTGGTAAGAATCAGTTCTTTATTACTGTCTTTAATGACTCGGGGATTGTATATGCCCTTTGTAAGAGAGTCTAAGTGAAGTGAAAAGTCTCCAACAATTAACTCCTCCAATTTACCTTGGTAGATTTTTTCTGAAGGAGCTGGTGAGCAGGAAAAAATAATAATCAGAATGAGTAAATAGGAATAGGTTTTATTCATTTTAGGTATTCAGCCGTTTATTTTCAGTAATGAAGTTGATAGGGATTGTCCAATTGAAATCCAGATTTTTGAATAGGAATGCGGCTTCAGCCCATTCCCTAGATGATTATGATCTAAATGGGGCTTTAGCCAAAGATTTAGTAAGTTTTGTTTCTCACAGATTTGCACAGAAAAAGACACAGATTTTCACAGATTTTTTTTTGAATAGGAATGTGGCTTTAGCCCATTTCTGGGAGGATTATTATCCCATTGAGGCTTTAGCCAAATAATTAGCCCTTTTTCTTTCCCGCAGATTTTCGCGGAAAAGGTCGCTGATCGGCGCGGATTTTTAATGGAATCCATCCTTTCTTAATACCCCTTCACTCCGGCTTCTGCAATGATCCCATCCTGTGCAGAAGTCACTCCTGAAATCCCGATCGATCCGACGATGATTCCATCTTTAAATATTGGAAGTCCACCTTCGACCCCCACTGCATTGGGAAGGGTAGCGATTCTGCCTCCACCTTCACCTTTCATGGCTTCTTCAAAGACTTTCGTAGGTCTCTTGAAAAACACTGCGGATTTGGCTTTGGCCTGAGCCACGTCAATCGAACCTATTTGCACGCCATCCATGCGTTTTAAGGAAATCAGATGTCCGCCATCGTCGAGAATGGCGATGACTACATTCCAGCCTTCGGCAGTGGCTTTGGCTTGAGCTGCCGCGGTAATTCGCTCTGCATCAGCTATTGATAAATAAGGTTTGGTTTGCGCAAAAGCAATCATCGGAAGGGCAAGGAATACAAGAATTAGGAGCTTTTTCATAGTTAGGGAGGTTTATTGGGTTGACTGTTGAATTTATTTCGGAAGAATATTATTTGAAAATACCTCTAGTTTGGTTTTTATAAAAGACAAAGAACCAATAACTTATTTTTTCAATCAAATTTTGACTCTATGACCTCTAGACGCGATTCCCTCAAAACCCTTGGACTGGCTACCGGACTTGGGCTTTTAGCTCCTTCCAGCCTTTTTGCGTGCAGCAATAAATCAAAGAAAGATAAACTCGGTGTTGCCTTGGTTGGACTCGGTTACTACAGCACTGACCTTCTCGCTCCAGCACTGCAAATCACCAAGCATTGCTACCTCGCCGGTATTGTGACGGGAACCGCTTCAAAGGCGGCTACCTGGAAAGCCAAATACAATATCCCGGATAAAAACATCTACAACTACGAGAATTTTGACACGATCGTGGACAATCCGGATATCGATATAGTTTACGTGGTGCTGCCTCCATCCATGCATCGGGAGTATGTGGTGCGTGCCGCAAAAGCCAAAAAACAGGTATGGTGTGAAAAGCCCATGGCTGTGACCGTGGAGGAGTGTCAGGCCATGATTGATGCTTGCAAAGCAAATGGTGTTGGGTTATCGATCGGGTACCGCTGTCAGCATGAGCCCAATACCCAAGCTTTCCAAAAAATCGTCAAAGAAGGATCTTTGGGTAAAGTGCTGAGCCTAGACTGTGCAGCAGGGTATCGAGAAGGAAGAACCGACCACTGGAAGCAAAAGCGCGAAATGGGAGGAGGAGTGATTTACGATATGGGCGTTTACTCCATTCAAGGTGCAAGGTTGGGGGCGAATATGGAACCTGTTTCAGTTAATTCTGCCAAAGTCTGGACGGAAAGGCCTGAAGTATATAAGGATGGTCTGGGCGAAATCGTGGAAGCGGAACTCGAGTTTCCCGGCGGCGTGATCGGAAAGATCAAGACCTCTTTTGCAGAAAACATCAACTTTCTGAATATCCAATGTGAAAAAGGACTGATCGAAATGTCGCCTTTCCAGGGATATGCAGGAAATAAAGGTAAGAGCCCACTTGGAGTGATCAATTTTCCTTATGATGTGCCTTGGCAGCAAGCCAATCAAATGGATCAGGATGCCTTGGCCATCCTAGCAGGCAAGTCTTACCTCGTGCCGGGTGAAGAAGGTTTGCGTGATATTCGGATTGTGGAGGCGATTTTGGAAAGTGCCCAAACCGGCGGTAAGGTGCTTATTTAAGGTGTAATCGGGTTAAAACGCTAGGGCCTGAAACCAATTCAGGGCAGGTAATCTTTATCCGCCGAAGTACCCGCAGAACCTTATCTCAGAATGCTAAATCATTTTCTTTGCTGACTTTCGTCATATGTTCAAGGATTAGCGTTAGGTATTATTGTGATTATCAATCAGACCAAACTATGAACTCCAGACTTTCGAAAAGCAGCATTTTGCATGCCTGCACGATCAAGCAACAAATGACCATTTCTGATTTTGAAAAAGAAGTGGCCCGGCTCAAGTCGGAAGTTACCACGCGTGATGAAAGCCCAAGCCAGGGTAACCGCGGTGCATCCGAACAAAACGAATTATTGGTGAGGATGGAACACGAGTTACTTTTTTTGAGAAATGAGCTGATGACTCTGGGTAATATTGATCCGGATTTGATCTGTGAAGAAATAGAAGTCGGAGCGGTCGTCGTCACCGATCAGCGGATATTTTTCGTCAGTACCTCGATTGAATCAGTCGACATTAATGAAAAGTCGGTATTTGGTTTGTCCGTTCATGCACCCATCTATGCTGAGATGAAAGGCAAAAAAAAGGGAGAACTCATCGAATACAATGGACTTCGGTACAAGATTTTGGATGTGTATTGATTTAGCTAGAGCTAAAAACAAGAAAGTTAAGGGTCCCAACATTCAGTTAGAAGGTTGGGATTTTTTTTTACAACATCTAGTTGAAATTGAGCTGAATGAATAGTTAGTATATGTATCCGTGAACCTGCACATAGCCTTTGAAATTTGGATTGGAGGACAGATTTGCTAAGCTAAGGACCATGGACGATGGTCGAGGATCCGCAACTTACTGGGCCAATTTTTATCCAACGTGCATCCTTGCGGATACTCATAATAGTTATTTGCTTTCCCTACTTTTGCAAGAAATCAAGCGCTAGTTTCACATGTTCGAAGGCCTCAAATATCCCAAATCCCTAGATGAAGCACAATTTAATTCCTGGATGGAGGCAGGAAGGGCGAGTCCGATTTCCTATTGCTACTTGTTGATTTTTTGGGACGAGCTGGATGAAAAGTACCTGCCGGGGTTCGCAATCCGGCGGAGTGAAATCGAGGAACATGAAAAGTATGGCTATTCGCCTGCCCGGCAATTATTGGTGGCGGCTTATGATTTGTACTCGGAGTCAAGGGTGGGGTAAACTATTCAGTCCAGCAATCCCCTTTTCCAACCATCAAATCAGTTTAGAAAAGGAATGATTCAAGTATTGAACTCATCTGTATTTTATTTTTATGATTACCCGCAATTCTACCAGTTTGCTAAAATTGAACTTGAAAAAAGCGGATAATCGTCGACAGACGACCGTCCACTCCCGATGGCAATCGGGAAGCAAGTCCACAGCTCGTCTCATCGGACTTCTAGCCTTATTTCCTATGGCTACTGGTAAGAAATCGGATATACAGAAAAGAAAAAATGACGCATAAGCTTGAGATGCGTCATTTCATTTTCAGCTAATGGAATTGTCCAAAAGGATAGCATCCAAGTCTTCTCCCGGCAGGGAAATGATTCGCTCACTTTCGGAATCCCATTCGATTTTTCGGCCGGTTTTATAAGAAAGTCCTGCCATATGTGCGGTGATAGCTTCCTCAAATCCTTCCTGAATGCCACAGCTTGGTTCTCCTCCCAATCGGATGCAGCTCAGCCACTCCCGGATGTGTAAGAAGGTAGAATCTACACGCTTGCCATCCCGATAGGTCCATAGCAGTCCTTTATTTGCGAAGTACTTGGTCGTAGCGGAGGTCACAGCATCGACACCATCGGCAGTGGGGTCGTATTGGTAGATGGGAACCGAAGGGTCGATCCGTCCTTCTGCGATCATGTCCTTGTACTTGGTGGATCTCGGGTCGGCATAGATAGTCAGGATATTGCCCAGTTCCATACTGCCGTCATGGCCCATCAGTACGGTACCCCGGTCAAACTGATTTCCCAAGGTAGCACTGTAGACAAGGGTCATTCCTTTTTCTTTCCCGCTTTCCTGACTTGAACCGGTGCTGAATTCCGGAAAATCCATATTCACCTGCATCACATCCGGTACATTTCTGCCATCACGGTGGGTATAGATTCCTCCCGAGGCCGTGACATACTTGGGGATCCCCATTTTAAGCACACAATTTATTCGATCGTAGTCGTGGGTAAGCAAGTCTCCGGATAATCCCGAACCATAAGCCCACCATTTTCTCCATCGGAAAAAATGCTCCGGATTGAATGGGACTGAAGGGGAATTGCCCAAAAAGGCATTCCAGTCAATGGTTTCAGGCGAAGCCTCCGGATGGATCTCATATTGCCAGGCTCCATTGCCATCATTTCGGTTGGTGTTGGTTACGACCAGGGAGATGTGGCCCAGAGTGTTTTTGGCTATGGCATCCTGAGCGGTCAAGAAGCTGAGCGTCTGCCGATGTTGGTGCCCTACCGCCAAGATAGCTTTGGGGTTTTTTCTGACTGCCTCTCTCAGCAGATAGGTCTCGCCGATCGTATGAGTCATCGGTTTCTCAATGTAGGCATGGATTCCCGCCTCAATTGCAGCCTGTGCCATTGGTGCATGCCAGTGATCCGGGGTAGCAATAATGACTGCATCGACCTCTCCGCTGTTAATCAGGTCCAGGTAGCTTTCGTAGCGCTTACAGGTATTGGATTCGTTATTGAATGATTTTAGGGCTTTTTCGGCCCGAACATCAAAAATATCACAGATTGCCGTGAGTTTGACATTGAGGTTTTCCTGAGCTTTGAAATCTTCCAATCGCTTGTCTTTGGGGTCCTCCATGAAAGCCTTTGACATGGCCTCAACCCATTCATTGGTCGCAAATCCCAGTGCTCGCATCAGTTGCTCGCCTCGTATGCCAAAGCCGATAAGACCGATTCGTAAGGGGTCGCCACTCATAGGGCCGGAGGCAGGAGGGGGGCTAGCTTTGATGTTTAATTTTTCGAGGAGGAAATCTTTTTCCAGTTTCGACCTTTTAGTGGTATCTATCCCAGCTGCCCATACAGCGCCTAAGACCGGGATTCCTGCCAGGCTTTTAAGCAAATCTCTTCTCGAAAAGGCTGCAAATAATTTTTTGTCAGTTGCCATGATTTCCGTGTTTTTAGGGTTGAGTTTGGATTTCCTTTTTGGTGAAAAACCGTTCCAGTCCAAAGGAAATGGAAGTAGGGAACAGAAAAATCACCACTAGGGCCGCAGCTTCGATCAGGTTTTTATTGATGATCCAGTAGCTCCCCTCGGCAGGTCCCTGAGGATATCCGGGAAAAGGCGGATGGGCAAAGTAGTACAAAAGCAAAAGACCTATTCCGATCAGACTTGCGACCTGCGTCTTGAAACCCAAAATCAGTCCGACACCTACCAAGAGTAGTGCGGCGATATTCAAAGTATCAATGGTAGAAATCATGGAATCACTGGCCAACCAGTGGAAAAAGGACTCCATGTACGTAGCACTGAGTAGGTAGCCCTTGGCTGTCCATGAGGGGCTATAAAGCTTGATGACACCTTCGTAAAGAAAATGCCATCCGATGAGGATTCGCAGAATAACCAAGGCGCTGGTCTGCGGGGGAGATAAAAGGGAAGGTCGGGTCATACCGTGGTTTTTTTTGGTTTGATCAGGCGATACTACCTACAATTATCCACTCAATACATGAGGATAATCAGCTTAAAGAATGAGGTTTGTCTTGAAAAGGAAGGGGCTAAGAAATCCCATTTTGTTGGTTTTTTCCCAGTTTAAAAAGGGTAATGGGAATAGGTCCGAAGGGATGTTCCCTATTGGCTTTGTTTTTTGTTTCTTGGACTTCCGGCAAAGCTGCCGTTCGAATTTGCACTGTCAAAGGACCCGACACAGGATTACTTTTCCATTGTCCGACAAGCTATTCCTTCCAGAGCCCCTTCTTTTTATTCCGGGCTTCCCGCTCCAATTTCATAAAGAGCTCCACATATTTCACATTGGGCGGATAGGTGGCCACGTTGGCATAGCCCTCCTTTACCAAAAGGGCATTCAGAAACGTACCGTCTTCCAGAAAGACATAGGCCAAGGTTCGCTTGTAGCGGTCATATCGCCCCACATCATATTCCAAGCGGACTCGTCTGCCTGTAAGCAATGCCTTGACAAAGTCCGAAGCCTCCTTGCCAAAATATTCAACCTGAGTCCTTCCGGTATTTCTGACTTCGGGGGTATTTACTCCGATCAACCTTATTTTCTCTTCCTTGCCCCTGGAATTGATTACCCAAAAGGTGTCGCCGTCCACCACTTTGGACACCTCCAAAAAGTCTGTTCTTTGCTGGCTGAAGGCAGAAAACATAAAAAATATGGCTACAAAAAATAGAATACTTCTTCTCAATAAATGGTCAGTGACAGGGGTAAAATTTACATTCGTAAAAGCAACAAGGGTAAATTTATTGATTTTTTACCCTTGTTTGGATAACAGGGGTAAAATTTACGCTCGTTTGGAAGATGGGGATAATTCAAATCAAACCTAATTCACAGTATAATGTGGAAAATGGTGAGAATAGAGCTGTCGGTTCAATAAAGACCTTTGTTTTCACGTTAAAATGTGATTTTTAAGCTTAGTGGTCATAAATGGTTCTATTCTCTGTATGTTTTTCGGATATAATGACAGCTTAGTTTTAGTGTGTTCTAGGAAAGTGCCCTGAAAAGAATAATGCCCCATACAATACCCCATACAAATTAGATGACTGCAGGATTAAACTCTACACAATGGCTATCCTATTACCCGGAATAATTTCAGAAGGAGTGTTTCGCTTGATTTAGTCCCCTTTAAGGAAAAGAGGTAGGCACATTGTCCCGATAGAGATTGGTTTTGGTTCGTAAGAATGCCCTTTTCAGTTTGTAAAAACGCCAAATCCGAACAAGAGAATTTTTTTGTCCAAAGGTGGACTACAAGCTTGCAGAGATTTAGCTGCATCATGGTATTGCCGGAACTTTCGGAAGATTTAACAAACAAAGCCATGAACAAACAAACTTATTATCATCTGGTCCTCGACCGAAGCGGCAGTATGGACTCCTGCTGGAAAGAAGCAAGACAAAGCTTTGAATCCCAATTGCAGGGATTCAAAGACAAACAGGTCGAATTCACAGATCAGGATTTATTCTTTTCCTATTGTGCATTCAATCAGGCACTGAAATTCTCTGAAGGCATCCTGCCGATTTCTCAAGCAGCCATTGACTGGAGAGAAATTTTTCCCGACGGAATGACTTCGCTTTATGATGCGATCGGAAGCAGCATCCAATTTCTGAAATCAAAATTGAGGACTGAGCTTGAAAATGAGCACACCGACGTGGTCATGTTAATTCTCACGGACGGCTTTGAAAACTCATCCAGGATTTTCAATGGACATGAGGTCAAGCGTCTGATCAATGAGTTGGAATTAAGCGGGAAATGGCAATTTCTTTTCCTCGGTGCCGGGCTGAATGTGGAAGAGGCAACTCGAGAATTGGAACGAAATGGGAAAAACTCTTTCAGTTTCGAGAAAAACACCATAGCTGCCTCAATGAATTTTGTCAGCGATGAGATAACTGACTTCATGAAATTGAAATCAGAGGGTGCTAAAAAGGATGAGTTTTTCAAAAATAAATCAGCTAAAAATCAATTCTAAAAGCCATGCAAAACCTTAGATTTTACAAAGAAAATGACGACCGCTGGTACGTGGATTTACCAGAATGGACTGGGTCAAAAGCAGATTTGGAAATGGTCTGTGGAGCCGATATCTTATTGGATAAGTTGAGCAATCAAGGGGCGGAAGTGGTGTGTAAGGTTTCGGAAATACCTGTCGAAAACTTTGATCTCCTCGAATATATTCGGGATGCTCATGAAAGGCAAAACGGGGCGTTCTATAAGACAAGAAGCATCTTTGGTCAAGATTTTAATCTGGAGGTTTGGTTGTGCGATGTAACCCTGTTTGTATTCGGATACTTCCCAAGAAAAATCTATTTAGGTGTCGAGAGCTAATTGCAAATTGTCACTTTTCAAGATCAAGTCTTGATATTAGGCAAAGATTGAGTAATATAAATCCTGGCTGTAACACGCCAGGATTTTTCAAACCATCAATTCTTCAAAAATGCATACGATCTGGTTGATTCGTTCTCATGAATACTCCGCCGAAAAATTCTGGGAGGTACTTGAATTATTAAAAACTTTTCAAGGTCCGCTTCAATTCAGGACCCAAGAAAAACACTTGGAAATTCCCCAGGACCAGTTGGAAGAGGTTCCCTTTGAAACTATTGATCTGGATAGTCAGAAATTGGAGCCAATGGTGGTGTATGAAAAGATATCCAACTCCATGGTACAATACTTCGAGCCGCCTCCGTCCTATCATAAGGTGTCATGGGAAACCATTTTTGATCAATGCCAGGAATATCGAACCAGCCAGAGGATTTCCGAAAATGATTTTATCGTTTTGTTGACCGAGCATTCCAATGAATATGGCTGGTTTACGGCAGGTGATCCAAAGGGACAGCGGAACTTATTTGTTCACACGGCATTTTGGGAGCACTACACGGGGAGTGATCATCGGTATCCAGTGGCCTATCATGTAGTTTCTGCTGTTTTAAAACGGCTCACATTTACCAATTACAGTGATTTAAATGCCTATCTGCACAAGGAGGCCCGTGGTTGCATGAATGATTTCTGTGCTGAGAAAAAGAAGGTTTCCCTAAAGCTTCGCACTGCTGATATCTGTCCTGCTTGCATGGATTTGATGGATAGAAGGAATGTGGACAGGGCTGTCATACGTCAAGTTCTGTCAATAATTGAAGGAATTCGGGATCAGATGCTATTCAAAAGCAGGTGGAAACTGGATCCAAAGCCCCCGAAGCTTCAAGTCAAAGGAGAAAGCAAACGGATTATTTTTCCGGATTTGGGCAGCTTGGAGGTGAAATTTACTCCTCTGGAAAAGACGCTGTTTCTCTTGTACCTGAATCATCCCGAGGGGATTAAATTGGTTGAGCTTAATGATTTCAAACCTGAGCTAAAAAGGATTTATGCCGGTCTGTATAATGGAAGCGATCCGGCGATGGTTGAAGTAAGTATTGATTCATTAAGTAATCCATGGAAGACCAATTCAGCCAGTGAAAAGCTTTCAAGAATCAAATCCAAATTGATCCATGCCTTAGGAACAGACTTGGCCCAGTTCTATTATCCCAAAGGTGAAAACGCAGAGGCGAGAAAGATTGAGGTAGAAAGAGAATGGGTGGAGTATTCTGAGTGAGGTGTGTAATGCATATCATGGCATTCTCAAAAAAGTACATCGGTAAAGGAAAGCAAGTCGAAAATAGGAACATCGTGGAAGTGAGCCTTAAATTGGAAGAACTACATGACCACACCTTCGAATATGAAGGAGAAACCTATGTCAAGTTCAATGTGGCTAGGCTTAAAGAACCTGATCAGTACGGTAAAACCCACACGATCTATGTCTCTGTCAAAGATCCTGATTCAGAAGAATCTTAAGAAAAGCCCTTCGGGGCTTTTTTTATTTTCCTTAGTTCAATTAAGCGAAAAGCCAGGAAATCTATTTAGTTCTGTCACAAATATTGGTAAGATTTGTGACAGAACGATTATAATATTTGTCACAAAAAGAAACTATATTTGTGACAAATAGGTGAACCTGAAATTATGGAAAGTGTTGAAAAACAAGTAGAAAGGCATATTAAACAGAAACCATTGGGTTCTTTATTCTTTCCAGATGATTTTTCGAGTTTCGGTTCGTCCGAGGCAGTAAGAAAAGCATTGGAACGATTAGAAGATAAAAAGGTCATTTTCCGAATAGCACAGGGGATATATACCCGACCTAAGAAAAGTAAGTTGATTGGTGAAGTAATGCCATCAGCCGAGGAAGTGGCCGAAGCAATAATAAAGCGGGACAGGGTGAGAACAGTTCCGACTGGCTCCTATGCATTAAACGCACTGGGACTGAGTACGCAGATACCTATGCGGATTGTTTTATTGACGGATGGCTCTCCAAGAGAAATAAAAATCGGAAAGCGTACAATTAAGTTTAAAAAGACAACCCCTAAAAATCTTCTGGCAAAGGGTAAAATAAGCCGCCTAGTCATTCAAGCTTTAAAAGAAATAGGGAACAGTCAAGTCACAGAAAGTGAAGAGGCGAAAATAATAAAGCTACTCAAGCAAGAGGAGGAAAAGAATTTGATTTACGATATTGGGCTTGCACCAGTTTGGATTCAAAAAATTATGAGGAAAGCTTTATAAAATGCAGAAAGGCAATTTTTACACGCTTGAGGCATCGGAAAAACTACTCATCTTTCAAGACATCAGTAATAGAACAGGGATGCCTGCTTTCGCTGTAGAGAAAGACTGGTGGGTGACTCAGGCCTTAAGAATCATCTTTGAAATGGAGGTTGGTCAAAGTCTCGTGTTCAAAGGAGGTACATCACTAAGTAAGGCATGGAAGCTAATCCAGAGATTTTCCGAAGATGTTGATTTATCGATTGATCGCGCTTTCTTAGGTTTCGAAGGAGATCTATCCAAAAACCAAAGAACCAATCTTAGGAAACAAGCTGGTATTTATACGACTGAACCATTTTATCAAGAATTAGAAGCAAGGTTCGTCGCAAAAGGATTTCATGATGTCAACTTTGAAGTGATTCCTGCCGAGGATAGCGATCAAGACCCCAGAATTATTCTTATTCACTATCCAAATTTGATAGAAACACCCGATTACGTTTTGCCAAGAGTACAAATTGAGGTTGGTTGTCGATCCTTACGAGAGCCATACACCGTTAAAAAGTTTGGGTCACTTGTCGATGAAAACTATGAAGGGAGAGAGTTTGCCTCACCATTGATTGATGTACCCACAGTAACTCCGGAAAGAACTTTCCTGGAAAAGCTATTCTTACTTCATGAGGAATTTCATCGTCCTCCAGAAAAAATGCGGGTGGATCGTTTAAGTCGTCATTTGTACGATGTGCATCAATTGGCAAATTCTGAAATAGCCGAGAAAGCGATCCATGACAAAGATCTCTATGAAACTATAGTGAACCATAGATTTACTTTTTCAAAAGTACGAGGGATAGACTATAATAGCCTTAATCCAAAAACACTGGATCCAATGCCCATACCAGAGGTGATTGAAGCATGGAAAGCGGATTATCAAAAAATGCGTGAACAAATGATTTTTGAGGAAAAGCCGCCAACCTTTGATGAACTGCTCGAGAGTATTAAGAAACTGAAAGTTAGGATCTCAAAGCTGGATTGGGTTTTTTCATTGGAGTTTCCTAGTAAATAAATTCAATGGATGAAATGCCCATGTAAATGGCTTCTCACACAGAGGAATGATTATTTAGGTTATTCATTCCATGTGGCCATAAAAAACAAATTATAAACAGATGAAATCAAGCCTGCCTGAGGCAGACAGGCATGACCCTAAGCGACACACAGAGGTATGATTATAATGCATGCGAAGATTCCCTGTCCGTCGACAGGCGGGCATGTGACCAATAAAAAACAATTATAAACACATGAAATGACCTTTCAATTTATCTGTTCTAGCATATTTACCATTGGATAATCATGCCCTATTCCGGTTTTATCCAATTGTATGCACAAAGGTCGGATGGCCTATCAGTTTCAAAAAATTGAGGCTTTCAGCAGAATTTTCAAAAAACGGGGTTTCCAACGGACTGCCTCCCAGTTTTTAAATTCTAATTTTTCTACACCTTCCCTGCCCTCCTAAATGACCTGCATAAATTTTAACTAAAACCAAAATATCATGGCATTTTCAAAAAAGTACATTGGTAAAGGAAAGCAAGTCGAGAACATGGACATCGTAGAAGTGAGCCTAAAATTGGAAGAACTACATGACCACACTTTCAAATACGAAAGAGAAACTTACGTCAAGTTCAACGTTGCTAAGCTTAAAGAGTCTGATCAGTATGGAAAGACCCACACCGTTTATGTTTCTGTCAAAGATCCGGAATCAGAGGAATCTTGATTAAAAAGCCCTTCGGGGCTTTTTAAAATATATAATCAAGTGAAATCTGAAATTTTAAAAAAACCAAATACGCCAGTAATGCATACGCCGATTAAATTGACCCCCTGTCGCCGCTGGAAATTGACCCCCTAGAGTTACTTGGATTTTTGGGTCAGAAAAGTGGAATTCTGGAAGGCGAAGTTAAAGGTTGGCTTGGTTAATTTTTCGCTTTTTTCGC
>NZ_JAUXYL010000040.1 GCF_030694375.1 Algoriphagus sp. | reverse complement strand
TCGAAACACCACTATTCCATTCCCAAAAAATATTCCTCCAAGGGGGTCAATTTACTCCGGCTAGCGGGGGTCAATTTGCTCCGGCCAGAAGGGGTCAGTTTCCTTCGGCTAGCGGGGGTCAATTTGACCGGATTTTGCACTCCTAACTCGAAAACATCCAAAATCCCATCTATACTTACCTCCTGGTGTATAGTCTCTATAAAAGATTCAAAAGGCAAGTTGGAGTTAAGCAGACATTTCGTTTCTTCCTTCTTTAGATCCAGAGCAGAACAAATTTTCCTGAGCAATTCTTTCGCTAAAGGCAAACCAGAATCAAAGGAAATCCCCGCCCCGCAAAAAACGGAGATTTTCTTTTGCGATGATCCATCTTTGAGGTTTGTTAAAAAGTCCTCCAGCATAATTGAATTTAGCTTTTTTGCTCTTTTTTCATCGCCCTAACTTTATTTAGGAATTCGTCTATCTCATTGAGACTTTAATTTTTGGATACATAATCAGGATGCGAAATGGACTCTTCGATGGCTTTTTTAGAAGAAGTTAGAGAATCGATGATTTTGTCGAGGTCTTTAATTGTAAGGCTCATATAGGATTATTTAGTTTTTATTTTCAATTCCTTGCCATTCGAAATAATTAGATGGAAATAAACTGGTGATATTGATTTCTTCAATTTCATCAAAGAAACCTTTTGGGATATTTTTCACTAAACCATATTCTTTGATGAAATTTTCATCCCACCAAACCTTACCCATTGGATTCAGACTATTTAGAAAAAACATTGCTTGTTCATGCACGGTAAGTTGGGCACGAAGGGTTCGGATGTACTCTTTCTTGTCGATGTCGATTTTTAAATTATGCACATATTTTACTGTCTGGTACAGATGTCTGTAATAATGACCCAACCTAGACAGATGTCCTCCAAAAGGACGGTATTTTAAACTGCGTTCTTTTTTTGCCGATTTTTGATGAATTTCGGAACTTAGCTTTTCTATCAAATGATCAACAAAAATTTGTTCATATTTACTCAAAGATGATCTTAACATTCTTTTGGAGTGGGGTCCACCTCCATAATAAAAACCGTAGTAACTTATTGAAATTAAATCTTTAGGCTCAAATATTTGATTCGTTTCCTTAGCTGTTGATTTCACAATTTTCATAACCTCCCGAAACTCCCGAATCATCAAAACGAATATTCGCCTCCCTTTTCGTTTAGCCAATTCCATTTCATCCACATTCTCTCTTTGGAATCTAAGAAGTTCAAAAAAACGAGTTTCAAATTTTTGAAGATCATTTGAATCTTTCTGGGACTTGAGAGTTCTTGCAAGGATCAAAACACTAATTAGGGCGAATAATGTACCCACATATCCTCCAACAAAATCGCCCAAATGCCCAGCTGAATCTCGAGCAATACTACCTTTGTGAAATGCTGGAGAAAGGAAAATGACATTCATAGCCAAAATTCCTATTAGAAGAATCCAAAACTCAAGCTTATGTTTTTTATATTTTACTTTGATTTTTTCCATTCTTTGGTTGTATTCAGAGTAAATCAAATGGATTTGGGAATAGGGTTTTTAGTCTTTTCTCCAATTCTGTAGAAAGATCAATTAATCCTTGAGCATTTGGATGATACAACAAAGCCCTATGGTGGCCAAGGTCTGAAGGGATATCCCCCATAGATTGAGTTATTGGAATCACCGTCTTACCCAGAGTATGTGCTATACCAACTTCATATAAGACATTGGGATTTTTCCCGGTAAAATCTGCAACAACCACCCTAGAGGTAAAAATTAATTCAAAAATATCTTGAATAAAGGTAGTACTTACCCATATATCATCAGCTTTCAAACAATCCAAAGAAAGGGTGTCGCAAGTATTTTTTATTGCATCAAATGTCTTTTGAAGCTTAAAGGGCAACATTACGGCAACAAGCTTTTCATTTTGTGAACTCGTAGGAATCTGGAATACCTGTGGGGAAAAAGTAATGATTTTTTTTGGAGCCTCCTGATGTGCTGTGGAAATCAATTCTGAAACTACTGGGACCGAAGTTTTGTCTCCCAAATATCTTTTTATTTCATCTAGATTTTTAGGATCTATACTTATCAATTGATTTAAAACTTGTAGCACATTGCCTGAATAGTCATCATCCTGCCAATCCAAACTTCTAAGTAAACGAGGATGGGAGTCAATAACATCGAAACTCCCGAGTATATACCCTAATTCAATCCAATCGGATTTTGAAAAGCTTTGTAAAATTTGGTTTTTGATTTCAATCAACTGCTTTTGCTGTTCTGATGTAATCATAATCAAGCGTATTTAAAGTTGTAAATTAAAACAAATCATAGTGAAACAATCCTTCTCAAGTCCCCAACACTCAAGGTGTCCATTCCCCGATGCACCATTCTGTGGCAATTGGAGTTAAAAATCACTTAAAGCGAACTTGTAGATTTAGTTTAATTTTTAAAAGTTCATCCTCTCTATAAAGCCATCCATAGTTATAGTTTTTACCAGATGTTCTTGATCTTCCAGGAAATTCACTATCCTCTCCAGTTGAGGGTTGTTCAAACTTTGTGTTATTCAATAAATAGTTTCTGAACAAGTTGAAATCATAAATATGGAAGCATACGATATCGCCATCCCTCTTAGCAATTATGACACCTCCGAAGGAATCATATTCACCGAGCCAGACCTTTTCAGAAGTCATACCCATAGCAGCTTCTGTTAAAAATCTTTTTAGTTTATATTCATAAAGCTTTTGCTCGCTACCCACACCACCATAAAAATTCATGGGGTCTCTCTCTTCCAATAATGCTGATATTTTGATGAGAGAGGACTCTCTAAACCGGAATCTGTAATACAATGACCAACCTATAATTGCAGGTAAATCTCCATCAATCATCTTCAGATTTTTCCAAAGCTGATTGGATTGGACCTTATCAAATTTCATCTCAAATCCCCTACTTTCTAGTTCCATGAGACGAAAAGTAAGTTTTGACATTCCACCTTCCGGCTTGTAAGTCCTCGAATTAAAGTCTTCGATCGTCTCTTCTAAAATATTTTCAGTTGAGAAAATAAAATTGTTCCCTACACCTGTATTGAATAAGGTAGAATCGCCTCCCAAAAGGGATTTAATACTAAAACCAAGATCAGTTTCTTTAGCTAATCTATGGTCATAAATTTTTAACTGAATATCAGACTTTACACTATTATCAGCTTTTAATTTATTGATTTGAGAGCCATTTAAAAAATCCTCCACTTCTGAAATTTCAAAGGAACTCCCTTTCCCTTTTAAAATACCATTATAAAGCAATTTTGAAACTTTACTAAAATCAGAGAATGAGAACTCACCAATCAGCTCATTTTGTTGATCATTTTTCTTGTAAATGCTGATTTTATTTGTTCTTTCAAACTCCAGTTTATATTGAATTTCGCTTTTATAAGCCTTTACAATTTCATATACATTACTGAAATCTTTCTCTAATTTGACACCTGACTGAAAGAGCTTTCCTTCTGCGAGAAGCGTAACTAGAACATATAATTCGCTCCATTCACCTTTATTTCCTTTCAGCATTAGACAATTACTTTTATAATTCTCTCAGCAGTGGCTTTGATCGCAGGCACAGCTACAGAATTACCAAACTGTTTATAGGCTGAGGCATCTGCAACAGGAATCACATATTTATCAGGAAAACCTTGTAATCTCGCCCATTCCCTTGGGGTCATTTTTCTGATTCCAAGTCGATTAACTTCACCTCTGATATGGGTAATTGGGTTAAAGTCTTCTAACCTGTCGTCATATACCAAGTTACGCTCTCTTCCCATACCTCCACAAACAACAGCATTGGCAATTCCATCATCAGGAATTATCTCATAGCCAAACCCATTGCCTTTCCCTTCATGCCTAGCCTTGTGTTCCTTTAAGGTTTTTAAATATTGTGTAGAAAGGTAATACTTCACTGAAACTACAGACTCTTCTTTGACATCTTCAAATGCGGCAACTTCTTCAAATGGCTCAGGATATTTAAATTCAGAAATCCCCAAATCCTTTCTAAAACCTACAATAAAAATTCGTTCTCTATTTTGAGGTACTCCAAAATTCTTTGCATTCATAATTTCAGGATCAGGAACAAAATATCCTAAATCTTCCCTGAGTACATTCAATATTGTCGCTAAGGTTCTTCCTTTGTCATGATTTCTCAAGCCTTTTACATTCTCAAGGAAAAAAGCCTTAGGCCGCTTCTGCTTGATAATCTCAGCTACATCAAAAAAGAGTGTTCCTCGGGTATCCTCAAATCCTCCCCTACGTCCGGCAATAGAAAAAGCCTGGCAAGGAAACCCGGCACAAAGCACATCGAAGCCATCCGGGATAAACTTCTTGGTTTCTTCTTTAGTGATGTCCCCAAATGGAACTTCGCCAAAATTGGCCTCATAGGTTTTTTTGGCCTGTTCATCCCACTCACTTGTGAAAACGCATTTTCCGCCAAGACTTTGCATGGCAAGTCTAAAGCCTCCAATTCCTGCAAACAAATCAATGAATTTGAATTTAGGTTCTTTAGGCTCAGGAAATGGAACTTCACTTTTGTAGTCGAACAACATGTATTGAAGTGCTTGTTCGGCCACTTCATAAGTGATGTCAGACTCAGGAAATTTGTATTCCATTGCATGTCTTACATGCTTAACAGCTTCCTTTTTGTAAAACTGGGATATTCCGTTTTGGTGATTGTGGAGATAATGGGTGAAGGCTGCTTTCCCATTTTCGGTAGCCTCAACCACACGGACCTTGAATTTCTGGCCATTTACCTCTTCAATTGATATTTTCTCTAATAATTTCATTAAGCATTTTTTTAAATCAAAGTCGCCTTACAAACGTCAACTGATTTTTTAATCTGATATTTTCAAATATAATCACTCTCGTATTGCCTCAATTTCTGATTTACAAAAATTGTCAATAACTGTCAATCATTGATTTCAATCTAACCCTTTATTTTTCAATTAAACTTAAGTTAAAAAAAAGCCCTGCAAGATGCGCATGTATTCAGAGGCGTGCAGGGGATTGACAACACAAGATAAAAAATTCAAATTCTTTTCGATCAAATTAATTGAATTAAATCTAGGTGGATAAGAAGTTCATTACTTTTCTCAAACAAATACCCAACTCGCCCATCACCTCAAAATTCCAGAACCTCAGCACCCTTTAGACTTTGGATTGAAAGAAGGAATTGACTTCTTGGTCGCGCTGTATATTTCGCTCGGTTTTTTTTAGAGGATGGTAAAGAAATGAACTGTCCCGATGGGACTCTGAAATTTGTTTGGAGATTCTATTTCCAGCCATTATTGTTAGACTACGCTCACCAACTATGACTGGCTAGGAGATCGGTCGTGCCGATGAGACTTTTTTATTTAGCAGCAACGATTTCTTTAATCGCACTTTCCAGCAAATCGATTACGAGCAAGAATTCGTTTCTCAGGTCTTCTGATTCAATTACGCTCACTTCATTATCTATAAGTGACAAGGCTGATGATAATGCTAGTTTGATTTTAACCGTATCCATGATTTTGTTTTTTGAAAACCAAAACTAAGAAACGGAAATTTCACTTTCTCGAAATGGAAATCAAATTGACGGTATTTGTCAAGAATTTTCCTCTGGATTTAAAGATTGTGAGAGTTACCCTCATCTTGGAGATTTTTTAGCGCGTGATATATACACCTTCCCAACTCCCCTTTCACCTCAAAATCCCAGAATCTTAAAACAGTCCAGCCTTTGGATCGGTAGAACTGATTGACTTCCTCATCGCGCTGCATATTTCGTTCGATCTTGGCAATCCAAAATTCCCGGTTGGATTTGATGGCATGTTTTCGATTTTTCCAATCGTAACCATGCCAAAATGCACCATCTACAAATATAACCAGCTTGTATTTTTTCAGACTGATATCGGGTTTTCCAAGCAGTGGAGTTTTGGGAGTTTTATATCGGACACCGGATTCCCAAAGTGCTTTTTTGAGAAGCAGTTCCGGTTTGGTTCCCTTCGATCTGATTTGAGACATGTTATACGAGCGCTTGGCAGTGGTGTAGAAGCCGTTTTCCTCGCAGAATTGGGCTACGGCTACTTTGGGCAGTATGTAGGGTTTAATCTTCAAAGAAGTCTTTGATTTGGATTTCCAGAGCCTGAGCTAGTTTTTCAATCACTTCAATAGAGACATTCCGCTTTCCCTGCTCAATAGCGGAGATATAGGGTCGGTTCAATCCGGATAGTTCCGCAAGCGTTTCCTGAGACATTTTTTTTTCTTTCCTAAGCTGATTTAAGCGCTTTCCGAATTCCTGTTTGATGTCCATTAGAAAATATTTCTAAAATATTTTTGTTTACTATTGTAAACATTTTGAATTTTTACTTATCTTAAGATAGTCCAGTTTGTCAACCATTTTAACAAACATACCATGAACAAAGACTATCTGCCACAATCGCCACCGGAAAATTGGATTATCACCGAGATTGATGAAGCGAATGAATATCTGGAATTTTCGGGATTCAATGGAGAGTTTCTGGTGTCAGTCATGGCGCATCCGGAAGATAATCCTTCCAAGCCCTATTTCCTCTCCTTAAGTCAACTCAAAGGAATTCTTCATAGGTATGATTTTGAAAACCTGAACTGGCCGGAATGGCATGCAACTCCAAATGATGCCTTAAAATCTGCATTTGATCTAATGAAATGGATGAATGAGAATTATCAAAGTTTTATTCCGCTGACCTTAGAAGTTTGGGTTTCCTTGGGTTCAATTGATCAATTGGAACTCATTCAGAAGCATTTTAAGGATGAATTGGTTTCTCAGGAATTCCAAGGACAGCAATTGATTTTCAAGCCTTTGAATTTGTCCTGGGGATCAAGTTCTTATTCAGAATCAGCAATTAGCACGCTTTGTCATTTTATAGAAAACAGTAGCATATCCCCGAATAATCTTACTGCTGGAATACTGACCAATGAACGATTTCAATTAATAGAAGATGTGAGAGCTGAAATTTTAATCCATTTAAAACCCATAACTCATGACAGCAAATAAGAAGAAAATTAACTACCCAAATCAGGTTGGACAGATCGTCCGATTCCATACCCCTTATCCTGATGAAGATCCTGAACAACTTTATGTATTGATGGAAATCTTTAAATATGACGACGAATTAAAATCAAAAGCTGACATCAAAGCTCTGAACACGGGTTGGAGTTTTCCTCCAGTCAGCACAGTTTTTTTGGAAGACTTGGAAATCGCCGAGGTGGATACAACCGATCTTATTGGATATAAAGTAGCCGTAAAAAAGGAAGACAATTCGATTATTTCAGGAAGGGTCGTCGAAGTAGAAAAGTCAAAACAAATCGTCGACCTTTTTAAAATTGAAAATCGTGTGGAGTCCAATGTATGGATGACAATTAAAGATTTTTCAGGTAATCTACATCGAGGGGCTTTAGCTGTGATCTTTTAGTGGTTATCTTGAAAAGGCCAGCCATGAGCCTTGACCGTCTATTCTCCGGGACTATTCAATCAACTCACATTTCCAGCGCAAAAAAGAAATTGCGGTTTATAAGTAATACACTTACTTTTGTATCAACAGTACACGCCACGCTACCCATATGAACAGCGTCCCAGGGCGTGTCTTTTGCTTTTTGGCCCTTTGGTACAGTTTTCTTTTACCCTGAATTAAAGGCAATAACCTTCCACTTAGTGCTTAATGAGCGACTAAGGAACAAAAACCATTAAAAAGAGGCGTCAATATGCTCCGGAATCAGAACCCAAGGGGGTCAACATGCTCCGGAATATCCGGATTTAGATCGTAAAAGCGTCTAAGGCTTAAAGGTAACCAATCATTTTCGCGACATCGCGACATGAAAAATGTCGCAAAACTATCAATTAGTCAATTATTGAAATGAGCCTATTCCTCCATTTCTCTACCAGGCTTCTGCGAAGCTCTCGGCCGGGTAAGAGGATTTTTTCTGACTGAATTTGTCTGGGTATGGGAATTGATACCCTAGCGGAAAATCGCTTTGTGGCTATGTTTGAATTCAAATCCAGGCCTAGTCATGCGCAAGTTCGTATCCGTTACCACAGAATATATTCGTCCTTCAAGATCAATAGATGTGCTTTATCTGGAGAGTGCTGAGGGCATCAAACCTATCTATATCTATAATCATGAAGGGCAGTGGTATTACTATTTTCACAGTCTTTTAAGGCTGATTCAGTATTTCGAGTCTGGTTTAGAAGCACATGCTACTTTTACAAGTGAAGCTGATCTGGATGATTTTTTGGAACGGGTGTGTCAGGCAAAAAACCTTCGCCTAAACTACCGTTACCGCGATGCGCATAATTACAAGAAATTTGGGAGTGTGGTCTTCGCCAATCTCAGTGAAATAATGGTTGAAGAGGCTACGCTCCTATTGAAGAAAAAGCTGATTTCGGAGGAGTTTTTTGTTCCGCAGGATTGGGGCTTGCCCAGGCTACACACTCAGCCTTACAATCCGGAGGTGGATCATGAATGGCATGAGTTTGAGGAGTTCGAGTTGACCGATGATCAGGTCACTGACGGCAGGGATATTGGGGAGTTTTTGGAGGGGGTGGTGAAGGGGTATGAGGTCTAAAAACAAAGAAATGGTAGTGGCCAGCATCCCTCGTTCTCTTCTTTTATGTTCTTTTTCCTTGATGAAAAAGAACGAAAAAATCAAGACGCAAAAAAGCTTCCACGCGCAAACCCGAACGCTGGCCCGCTTTTGCGTCGGCCACCGCGCCTATCCGATTAATATTTAGGGGAAGAAGGGCTGATTGCAATTGTGAATTCCCCTATTATGGGCTTTGGAGTTGACAATCCCTTTTGTTTCACCGTTTTTCACCCTCAATTTTCGAGTTTACTCCCTCACTCCTAGCTCTTCAGGCTACTCAGTAAAGCAAAGTTCCTTTTCTTCCTCAAAAGAGAGAATAAATTGAAATCCACACCCTTCATTCGGATAGGACTTTTTTATTTAGCAGCATTGATTTCTTTAATTCCATTTTCCAGCAAATCAGTTACTATCAAAAATTCGTTTCTTAAGTCTTCTGATTCAATTACGCTCAATTCATTAAACAAAAGTGACAAGGCTGAGGTCAAAGCAGTTTCGATTTTTTCAATGTTCATTTGAATGATTGATTTTTGATTTTTCTCATTGAAGGAGACTTTCCTTGATTATAGACATGACTCCTTGAGAATATTGGTCAAAAATAGCAGCCCATTTCCATCAATCTGTTAAAAATGTAATGATGGCGGTTTTTGTGTCAGTAGTTG
This sequence comes from Algoriphagus sp., assembly GCF_030694375.1. Taxonomy (GTDB): domain Bacteria; phylum Bacteroidota; class Bacteroidia; order Cytophagales; family Cyclobacteriaceae; genus Algoriphagus. Next base: position 327,542 of record NZ_JAUXYL010000040.1, on the reverse strand, counting down.
ACGGGGATGGATGGAAGAATTAGGCCGTATCAGAAAAGGTAGGTATTAAGAATGTTGGGGTTTATTATTCAAATTAGAATTTAAACAGAATCCCAAACCTCCTTTCACCTCAAAATCCCAAAACCTCAATACGGTCCATCCTTTGGCTTGATAGAAATCATTCACTTCTTAAGTAAGAACAATAGGATCCTATCCATCAAACAATGATTTTTGGTACACACCTCCTTTGATCTTATTCATCAATTCCCGGATGAATTCGTAATGTTTGACGTAGGGATTTGGAATGGTAATTAAGTTGATTCCTTTGGATCGGAGCAGTTCCATTTTTATTTTATCCGATTCAATCCGCTTTCTGCTTCTGTAGTGTTCTGCGCCGTTGATTTCAAAGACAACCTTTGGTACCCGACCCAGATAAATCACCCCATCAAATTCCTTCTTGTTGACCGCTTGATTATCGATTTCTTCCGGCAAGACATCCAAAACTTTCACATTTCTTTCAAATCGGCTACCCTGGACGGAGCAATAGTGGCTCATCGTTTTGTAGAATTCATCTTCAAATTTTGAGTCATTCGAAAACCCGATGGTAAACCTGTTTGCGGTGCTTTGCGGGATCTGAGTTGTGCCGTTTTTTTGAACATAATCAACCAGCGCGTATAGATCATCATCTTTTCTCGACAGTATATCTATAGCTCGTTTATCAGCAACCACAATCAAATTTTCCTGGGCCCTTGTGACTCCGACATTGATTAGCTGGCTGTTGTTCTTTATCCAGTCGTAGGTTTTGGGAGAAGTATTTCTTGATAGGGAGGTGGATATGATAATGGTTCTGTTCTCCTGCCCTTGAATTTTGTGAATCGTACCACAACTTACAGAATTGTCTATTTCATTATTGGCTTTTGCCCTTCCCAGGTAATGATTCAAAACTGCTTCTTGGTTGCGGAAGGGGGTGATGATGAAAACATCCTTTAATTGATGGTCTGCAATGTATTTTACGATCTCTGCCGCTTCATCAATTGAGGCATTTCTATTCTGTTGATTTACATTATTCACATCAATCAGCTTCAGCTCCCCTTTAGTTTTAATCTTCGAAAGGTTAAGCTTGTTTTCATAGAACCGCATGTTTGAATAGTTGATAATCTTTTCTCCACAGCGATAATGATAGCTCAGCAAAATATCCCTGGAAATATTATCTATCCTCTTGTATAGTGACAGGATAGAATTATTGTGATAATCATAGGTACTGTCCATACCGAACATCCGCATCAGTTGATGGCCAGTACTCTCTTCAAAAACGACAATCGGCTTCAACTGGTTTGTGTCGCCAATAAGAACCATGTTTTGGCACTTTGAAATAGGAATCAAGCTAGTGGAAATATCGCATTGACCCGCTTCATCTATTACGAGTAAATCAAACTTAAATTTCCGTCCAAGCTTGCGGCTCGAGATATTGGTAGTAAGTATAATGGGAAATACTTTGCTGAGCTTTTCCAGGTTCTCATCAATCGCAATCCATTTATTGAATTCTCTTATTTGTTTTTCGGATTCTTCAATCTGGAGTATTTCTATTAGATCAGCATATTCCTTGGATCTGAGTCGTTTTACGTATCTTAGAGATTCATAGTAGAAAAACTGCAAAAGCTGGTGATTGTCTTTGATGACTTCATATAAATTGTCCAGATCATCATTTTTGGTCTCCGGTATCTGACTCAGTTTCTCTTCAATGGCAAGTTTTTCCTTTTCCAGCAAATGATTGCCGGCTTTTGACAGCAGACTGCTTACAAACTCGAGGTTTTGCGACTGTTCAATTCTAGTCTCATGATTTTGAATTTTCTCAAGCAATTTTCGGTTTTTCTCTTTTGACGTTTCTTTGAGATTATACAGCAGTTTTTCCTTTGGCACATCATTGGTTTCAAAAGCAAACCATTCCTTAATTGCCTTGATGGCTTGTGTTACGCACTCATTGTTTCCAAGCCGAAGTACTGGAAGCATTATTTCTTTGTTTCGGTATTTGCCCAAGTATAACTTGTCTTTAATCCCGTCAATGGGCACATTGTTGTTTGACGAGATCAATAGCGTTTTGCCATTCGTAAGGCAATTGACAATGATATTTAAAATAGTTTGGGTTTTACCCGTTCCCGGTGGTCCCTGCACATAGGTGATGGGGTATTTCAGTGCATTATATATAGTTTGAATCTGATCAATATTTATGTTCTGATCGTACAGCACGATGTGCGGCTCCTTTCGGTTTTTCCTATCCAGCAATGACAGTTTTTGAAAGAAAGCCTTCAACGGAACTTCAATTTCATCCTTCTTATATTCTGCATGGATGTTGTCGTAAATCCCAGCTATATCTATCTGCGCATATCCTAAAACAACTAGTTCCGGCCTTGTATTGATCAATTCGCCAGTTTTGAAATTACCTCTCAACAATTCTATGGCTTCCGATTGATCCTTGGTGTAAACTGCTTCAAAATCAGTCGGATTTAAATCAGTGTAATAAGCCAAGGAGTGCTTTACGTCTTTTATATAGAAATTGGAATTGAACTGTGTTTTGCTACCCACATGTAATTTTTTGTTTACAGGATCAAGGGTGAGCTTTCTGTAGGCAATCACAAATTTGCCTTTAGTGGGTAAATCAATTGAAAACTCACTGATCGCAAGCTCGTATTCATAATACTTGCGGTAATCGTTGTGATAGATCTCTTTTATGATCTGTTTCAGCTGTTCGTCCTTTAAGGAATATGGGTTTTCCTTTGCCAATTCTTCCAAATCCACTCTCTGGATCAAATGGGATTTGTGCAAGAAGGGATCTTTATTGGCTTTGTAGCATTCCAGAAAGTAATTCAATATGTTGTTATCATACCGGTCAAATTCATAGACCTGTAAACTTTCATCCTCATCCAGCTTTTTGATCAGTTTTTCTGTAGATTCACTATGGGAGAATTTTAGGATTTCAGCACTCTGGATCGATGAAATAAATATTTTTTTGCCTAGGAGTGGTTCATCCTTTGTCACATTAAACATGTTTACCCACAGTTCATCTTTTGCGCTTATATCAAGGATGCTGACCCAAAAAGGTGTAATCTCCCCTTCCTTGTTTTTGTAGGTAATGTTCAGAAATTTCCCTTCCCGGATGGCTTTACCAATAAGTGAAGTGATTTTTTTGTCAATCATTTCGCGGGAAATTTAAATTTCATGGACTTGAAAGCTCATCTCGTTAAAACGTTGATCAGTATATACCCCTTCAAAATATTTGTTTTTTGAAACATCTATAAAGAGTAAAATTTGACAAATTAGATTAGGCTTACGCTATTTGTAAATCCTTTTTAGTAAAAGTTAAACTTAGAACTAATCATCTAAATATCCAACACCTACTAAAAATCTACCCTTTTTGCTTAGTAATTGGTATTACTTTCAAGATCCGGTTGCAAATTTCATTTGTTATTGTCGATCCAGAATTCCCGGTTGGATTTGATAGCAAGTTTACTGTTTTACCAATCGTAACCATGCCAGAAAGCGCTGTATACAAAGATGACCAGCTTGTATTTTTTCAGGCTAATTTCAGGTTTCCTATAAGTGGTTTTTCAAGGGATTTATATCGGACTCCAGTCTGCCATGGAGCCTTTTTGAGAAGCAGTTCAGGCCAATACAACCTTCCCCAATTCTCATTGGTGGGATAGCGAATTGCAGATTTCAGTTCCCAAAGCGGATTGGGAAGCAGAAAAAATAACAGTTAGCACCATTCGTAACTACCTAAATTGATTTCTAAATTCTTTATAATCAGGACCTAATCCCTCTTCAATGTCTGCCCTACAACCTCCCAATTCTTCTTAAAGCAAAAAAAAAGCTCTCCCGGTACAGGAAGAGCTTTGAAACTCATTTTAATCACAAAGGATTAGAAATTCAAAATCACTGTATCGATTACATGCACCACACCATTGGTAGCTTGAATATCCGTAGCGATGATCATAGACTCTCTGCCTCTCACGTCGATTAATTTAGGACCTGATACATCTACAGTGACATCCTCACCCGAGAACATGGTAATGTCTGTATTGGTCAAGTCAGAAGAATACACGCGGCCACCTGCAAAAACATGGTATTTCAAGACACTCTCCAATCCATCCAAACCAACTGCGGCTACCAAGGCATCCAAATCAGCAAAACCCAACTCGACCACCAATTCCCCAAAAGCAACATCTGTCGGAGCAAAAACGGTAAGATTATTAGTCGTAGCAACTGTTGCGTCCAAGCCGGTTGCCTCAAGCGCAAATTTCAAAATGCTAAAACCCGGAGTGGTGTTGACCAATTCCATAATGTTCTTAGTTGGTGGAAACAAGACCTTGTCGATTCCATGAATCACACCATTTCGCGCTTGCTTATCAACCAAAATAATATTGGCGTCATTGACTTTAGGACCACCCATTAGCGTGATTTCTACAGCAGCTCCATTTACTGTAGGCACAAAACATTCTGTTAAATCCGCTGCAAAGACAGAACCAGCTACCACATGATAAAGAAGAATATCAGTCAGTCCTTCTACCGAACCGATATTACCAGGATTGAGATTAAGCTCGGCGAAGGCGGCATCAGTTGGAGCAAAAACAGTCAATTCATTTTTTGCAAACACAGAAGCTAATCCTGACTTTCCCAAAGCTGCATTGAAGGTAGCATAGGTGTTGCCTGCACTTTTTCGGGCATTGGTATTTTGTCCTTCATCACCTGTTTCCAATGATTTAAGGACTTCGGGAATACTCTTAAGGGTACTGCTTGCCATAGGGGCTGTTTGCTCTTCTATCTCCGAGCAGGAGGCCATGAATGCTACTAGGACTAACATCAGTCCTCCTCTGATAAGTTGATTAATTGAATTCTTCATTGATTTGATCATTTTGGTTAAAGGATTAATAACCAATTAACTAGCGTGGCAAGGCTGTGTTTTTAAAGCCATAAAAAAGCAGGTTCAGATGACTAAAAATGGATTTCAATCTGCTGATATCATGGATGAATTGTTTTTACTGAATTTGAAAAAACCACTGTGAATTAGTAAAAACAGGAATCAATTATTAAAACTCCGACAAACCCGAAGGTCAATCTCTCATTCCCGCTCCTCCGACCGAAAGTATAAAAACAAGCACACATACATCAAACAGGTAATCAGGTGCCAGACCGCATGACCCTGTAGCAGGGAATCCGGCCCGGAAAACTCACCGGCGATGTCCAGATCCCGGATTCGGGAACCCAGCACGATCGCCACCACTCCTCCCACAAACCAGCGAATTTGCAGGTATTTGCCCGGAGTGATCGCACTGACTCCCGCAAAGAGAATCAGCACCCCGCTGAGATAGCCCGAGATCTTGCCAAAGGAATAGTCCCACTTGTAATAGGTAAAATACAGGGAACCAAAAATCACCAAAAGCGCCAACACAGGCCAGGAAGGAAGAATTTGATGGGTTTTGGGTACACGAATTCGCGGCAGCCAACTCCCAAGGGCGAGGGCAACCAGGCATATCAGCGTGGCATACATCGCCCCTACGTCGCACTGCTGTCCATATCGGGTCAGGGAAGCATGAAAAAAGCCGCTTCCCAATCCCAAATAAATCCCTGACAGTCCAAAAAGAAAGGTTTGCACAGGAGCGAAAGTGAGGTGTCACCGCGTTAGGGGCAGCTTTCGCTTCCAATCGTAGATGGCCAAGGCAATGGCATAAAAACCAAAACAGACATAAACCAGGTTGGACCAGGTATTCATCCGGGTGCGAAAGACGCTGTCGGGATACATGCGCTCCGCATACTCGGGATGGAGAAATTCATCCGCCGGCACCCAATCGGCCCATACGGGCACCTCCCTGAATAGAGCAAATACCAGAAGAGACAGCAGAAAAACCAGTGCCGTACCGCCCAGACCAATCCCATGCACCCAGCGAGGCAAGTGATCCAGTTTCAGGCGTTCGGCCATCTTGAGTTGAAGACGCTTTTCTATCGGGTCTGGCGAATCAGGCATGGTTTGATGGAATTAGTTGTACAAAAGTTGAGGATTGAAAATAATTTATTATATATATCCGCTTTCTTACCAGTAACCCTATTAAATGTTGTTTTAAGTTCATTTGAACGTGCTGTGGACTGTCGACCGTTGTCTGTGGACGATTAGCCGCAACTTTATATAGCCTAATCTAACTTACTGGCAGGATTGCGGATAATCAAATAATTTATTATTCTTCGCAATCTTGCCCAAAAATTAAAAATATACTTTGGAAGTGACGCATCATCATCCGCTGTCAAGGGTCATTTTCCAAGGTGAATTTTGCTGAACATCCGTCTCATGTTAAGACCGATTTCTTTTGTACTTTCCGATCCTAAGAATAAGCAACAGCATGATCGATTTAATTCAATCCTATCTCCCGGACGAGACCAGTCCAAACTCCAAATCCAGAGGCTATATTCGGGTGTCCGGAACTCCCGTGGAAATGCCCTTTACTTTTATCCATGGTGCAAATCCCGGTAAGTCAATTCTCTTGACCGCCGGAGTTCATGGTGGAGAATATCCCTGCATTGAGACGGCGATCCAACTTGCCAATGAATTGGATCCGTCGGAAGTTTCGGGGACGATCCTGATTATCCACCCGGTAAATCCTGCCGCATTTTTGGCCCGAATGCAATACTATGGACCCTATGATGGAAAGAATCTCAATCGGGTTTTTCCGGGCAAAGCGCTGGGTTCCGTAAGCGAGCGAATCGCGTATCAGGTCCATCAGTTTCAGCAAGCGGCTGATTTCTTTCTGGATTTGCATGGAGGTGATATCCATGAGGGCTTGGTTCCTTTCGTGATTTATTCCGAATTGGGCGGATCGGAAGTGGCGGAGCAATCAAGGCAAGCTTCTGCCCTGCTCGGATTCCCCTATGTGGTGGGTTCGGTCTCCGACAATGGCTCCATCGGTGCTGCGGCTAAGGTTGGAACTCCGGGTTTTTTGGCCGAGTTGGGTCAATGTGGACGCTGGAACCACGTTGAAGTAGCACAATACAAAACAGCGGTGATCAATGTGCTCCGATCCTTTGCCGTGCTTCCCGGTACTGTGGTTCGGCATGAGGTAGCTTTTTTGGAGAAGATGTTGGTTACTACGGCAACACTTGATGGCTGCTGGTATCCTGCGGTAGCGCTGGAAGACAAGGTGGGGAAAGGGCAAAAACTGGGAGAAATCCGGGATTATTTTGGGGTGATGCAAGCGGAGTATTTCAGTGATTCGGATGGCATAGTTTTGTATTTGGTCACTTCTTTGGCCATTATGACCAATGATCCGATTTGCGCGGTTGGGGTGACTGGAGGATAGCGGTTGAGTTGCCCCATCAAGGGATTGAGCTCTGTTAAATTGATAGATTCCATGAGGAACGGGCTAAAGCCACGTTCCTATTGATGGAGGGGAATTACAGTCAGATGATTTGTTAAAAAATGGACTTAGACCGTATTCCTATTGATGAAGGAAACTTATCATCAGATAGAAATCGTCCAACCCATTTCCCCGCCATCAAGGATTAATACAGAAAGTTCCGCTGACGTTTACAAATTGCTTGTTGAGGCTGGGATATCCATCACCTGATGCTTGAAAGCTGTATTCTCCGGTTATTTGAGGAGTCACGGTAAGGATCTTGAGTGTTCCCATGGACTTGTTTTTGCCAAAATCCCTGTTAGTTCGCCAATCGTCATTTACGGTTCCGTTAAACGCTATAAGACGCCCTACCGCACCGGTATTTGTAAGTCCGGTGCCCGTACCGGCATTTCTAAACTCCAGAGTTTTGTTGGCCACCAAATTGGATGGGGTAAACATGATTTGAACCACATAGCGCGTACCTGCTGCGGTGCCGTCCAGTACCAAGGCGACATCTGTGGATTTGTAATCTGCGAATATGGTATTTCCGGCTGCACGTTTGCCCGTTCCGGTGGCATTCCCCGATTTGATTTGAGGCCAGTAACTTACCAAGTCTTTGGCATCGATAAAATTAACGCAGGAGGAAGTTCCTGATCCACCTGTCGAACCGCCTGTACTGCCCCCGGGATTGGTCGGAGTAGTGGCCACGAGATCATTCCTGTTATCGAAGCTTACGGTCACATCAAAACTTATGGGACGATCAATGGACCGGGGATCATCACCGCCAATCATTCCTTCGCCTTTTAATTTAAAGGTGATTTTGCCCCGTGTCAGGTCCAAAATAGTCGCGGAATGGCTACTTACTGTGCCTGAACCCGATTTTACATAAAAAGATGTTCCATCCGCGTAAACTGCGATCCCATCCTCATTGTAGGAGATGTCCTTTTTTATGCCATAGGTGCCATTTTTGGCTGGTAGGGAAAAAGTGAGGGGGACCAGTGTAGAGCTAGCTAAGGTGAAAGTAATCTGTGATTCGCTTGCATTGAACCTGGTCACCCTGAGGTTGTTGAGCTGTTTGCCGTCGTCTGTGAGCGAGCCAGTTACCTCAGGATTACTCAAAGACTCAAAACTGGAGATGAGATAGGATATTTCCTCATTTTTTTTGAGGGTTTCCAGCAGGTCACAGCCTGGAATAATGATGATCAGAAAAAGTAGAAAAAATAACTGGGTGCATTTTCTATTCAAGTTCATATATCTAATTATGGCATGATGTATAATTTGGGTTTAGTATTGGATTTGCTCCATAAAAAAACCACCCCACAAAACTTGAATTTATCCTCCCCTCTTCCAATACCTAGAAATTGGTATTTTTTTGAGATGCACTCTTTTTAAAATCCAAGCAATCTTTATCTTAGTTGCATTATCACCCTATTTGATTAACATTTGCTTTCTTGGGAATTTCAATCACATGTTGGGTAAACCCAACTTTGCGAGATGCTTTATTGAACTTGCACAGGTCTTCATTATTGATTTTAAGTTGCCTTTGGCTGATTTCATGCGGGCAAAAAGCTGACCCCAGTCCCCTTTTCAGCATCTTCCCGGATGAAAATTATACGCCTCAGGAGGCATGGGCGATTTCGGATACAGTCATTCAAGATAAAAACCAATTCAATCCTGGAATTACCCGCAATCAATGGTGGCTTGGGATGACTTTTACTAACCCTTCCGATTCGACGCGTCAATTTCTTTTCGTTCCAAACAATCCCCACATCAACAGGATCAGTGTTTTTGAAAACGAAGCTTTCACTGCTTCCATGGAGTTGGGGGATAATTTCCCTTTTGGACAGCGGCCCTTTTTGGATCGGGATCTGGTGATTCCCGTGGTGGTCCCTCCTGCCGGCAGCTTGCGATATCTTCTCCTCCTGGACAAAGTCGGCGAAACTTTCCATATAGAACCTGAGGTGCTTGACTTCCAGACATTCTATCAGCGCAAGTCCAATGACACCATGGTCATGGGATGGATCCTTGGCTGGATGAGCATCATTTTTATTTTCGCTGTATTCTTTGCGATTGAATTAAAAGCTTGGAGTGGAGCCATCTACGCCGCTTATGTGCTGTCCATTTCCTTATGGCTTTCTACCCATTGGGGATTGACATTTCAGTTTATTTGGCCCTATCAAATGGATTGGGTAGGCATTGCCCGGCCATTTTTCAATCTCCTAACCAATGTGCTGATTCTTCTTTTGGTGGTGAAATTCTTTCCACCCACTTACTCCGGAAAATCAACCGCCAAATGGATCTGGGGGATTATTATTTTTCAATTGATTTTGCTGCTGTCTATTCTGCTTCCCTGGGGCATATTGGAATCCATCCCCTTCAAGATTATTTTCCTGCAAACTACCCTGATCGTATCCCTGATCACCAGCATCCTGGTTTTGGTTTATTCATTTATCCAATGGCGGGCAAAAGTCCCTCTTGCAGGATATTACCTGATTGGAATTGCATTCCTGGCCCTGTTTGGGATCGTGCTCCAGCTAAATCAAAAATTAATACCATTGGGGATTCCTCACTATTTGCTGGATTTTGGAAGTGCTTTTGGACTGATGGGAGAAACAGGAATGATCACGGCAGCATTTGCGAAGCGGGCATCCTTGTTTAAAAAAGAAAAAGAGGGACTTGTCATTGAAATTCTGGAAAAGGAAAAAAAGGTAGCTGAGCAGCTTATCCAGGTTCAGGAAGATGAAAGACAACGTCTGGGAAGAGACCTTCATGACAGCATCGGGGGAATGCTGGCAAGTCTATTCATTAAAACAGAAATGCTATCGGATAGTTACCCATCAGAACCGATATCCGAACTGAAACAGATGATCGAACAAAGTATTCAGGAAGCCCGATCACTTAGCCACAACCTTACCCCACATTACCTTGAAGAAAACGGGTTGGAAAATGTCCTGAAACTTCAAATTGAGCTTCTAAGCCAGAAATACCCCATTGAAATCAACTTTTACTACCAAGTGAGCTCTCCCATCACCAAATCGAGGCAGTTGATCTTATATCGGATATGCAATGAATTACTGCAAAATATCGTCAAACATGCTCAGGCCCAGGAAGCTTTGTTGAGTATTGTGGAGCAAGAAGGAAAAATTGAGCTAATTGCAGAAGATAACGGCAGAGGAATGGACACCACTTCCCCACACTCCGGTATTGGTTTAAAAAATATTCAGGAGCGGATCAGGTATCTTAAAGGTTCCCTCGAATTGGAATCAAACCCAACAGGAACCACGCTTACGATTTTAATCCCATTGCATGCTTAACTTTATCGAAATCAAAGTTTTACACATCGACGACCATCTGCTGTTTGCCCAGGGAATACATTCATTACTGGGAAATGAGACCTTCATCAGGGAATTGATCCATGCACAAACCTTAAATGAAGGGATACGGATCGCAGAGAAATTACAGCCAGAATTGATTCTGTTGGATTATTTTCTTCCTGACGCCAATGGCATTGAATCGCTCCAATTGCTCCAAAAAATCAGCCCTTCGAGTAAAGTAATTTTATTGACTATGGAATCAAATCCAGATGTGATAGAAAATTGTAAACGGGAAGGAGCGATCGGTTTTTTGCAGAAAACAATCGGCAAAAAGACGCTTTTGGAGGCCTTGAACAAGGCAATGCAAAATATTCCCACTTTTCCTCCATCGATTCTCGCGCCGACAAGACAATCAAATCCTCAGTCACTGGTCAAAATTCTCAGTAAGCGTGAAAAACAGATTGCCAACATGGTGTCGGAAGGATTGACCTCAGCAGAAATTGCGAAGAAACTATTTTTAAGTGAACTGACGATAAACACCCATCGCCGAAATATCATGCAGAAACTGGAATTGAAAAATTCTGCCCAACTGGTGGCATTTATAGAAAAATTAAAATTCATGGACATCAGCTGATTTCGAGACATTGAATCTGTCATTCCCGTCCTTTTTTAATTTTAGGCGAGGTTTATAAGCGGGATAGCCCCCTACTCCTCAAAAGATGGTGCTCTTGATGGTTTTAGCTTAGGTTGGTAAATGAGTTAAAAATTTTACCACAAGAGTTTAAGGAGACTTGTTTTTTATTTGCGGCTCAAAAGAATCAAGCCGAAGATTTCCGATTTCAAAAAAATCCCTAAATTCGTATGCGTTGATTTTTAGCGCATTAGATTCTTTTGTTGCACATTTTTATTTGCAGTCCATGCATCGAGTCAAAAACTTTTTCCAAAGGAAAATACGATCCGCTCTGGCGGACACTGCCCGGGTCCACAAGCTTGGAACGAACGCAATCCGCAAAAAGAGAACTCTAAAAACTTCCATTCCAACGATCTACGCTACCCTTTTTACCTAAATCATTTTACCATGAGCCACTTCTTTGATTCTCATCTGCACCTGACTTTGAAAAATCAGTTTTCCAAAAAAGGAAACTCTACCAGCCCCTGGAAAGCCATCACCAAGAATGACCTGAAAGACGGGTTGTCTAAACTGCTGGAGCTTTTTGCTTTGGGGACACTTGACAAAATGTTTGGTTCCCAATCCTCCCCGGATATGCTGATCGAATCCGGCTACAAGGTGGTGGTGATGCCGCTTTTTGCTCCGGACATTGACTTGGTCAAAGCGCTCAGCAGCAAAAAGGCTTTTATGAAACTTCTGGAAAAATTCCAACACACACGATTTGGGGAGGTGTTGAGCCATGAACGCTACCAAGAGCTGCTCAAAGAGAAAAACGCCTTTTCCATTGTGGAAAATGACTTGGATCTCTTGCCTGAGAATGATCCCTTTCAGCCGGGACGAAAAGTTGTTTTTCTCCAAGCCAAAAACCAATGGAATGAGGCTGCAGCAAATACCCTTCATGTTGTCTGTTCGATTGAAGGAGTCCATTCTTTGCGTAGCAATCTGGGAGAGAAAAATGGTACAGTGATTTTGGAAGATATCCGCAAAAACCTCAAAAAACTCCAAAATAGAAACATCAAAGTACTGATGGCCAACCTAACCCACATCGATCGAATGAATGGGGCATTTTGCAATCAGGCCTACGCCATGGATGGCATGCGCGTGAGCAATTTTGATGAAAAGGATCTGAGGCCAATTCATAGCGGACTGACAGATTTCGGGAAAAAGTTGGTTGCGCTGCTGGAGCAGGAGGAAATCTGCACAGACATCAAGCACATGAGCCCACATGCCAGATTTCAGCTTTACGAGCACCGTAAAAGCCTTGGAATCAAAAGTCCGCTTGTATCCTCCCACTCAGGAATTTGTGGGATCAGGTTTCAATCCGAATCGGAAAACCTCAGCGATTACATCTACTCTTCCCGAAAAGAGGGAGATTGCTACCGGGTGAAAGTGGGGAAACCTGCAAAATACAAATTCAACAATTTTCCCTCCCCGGGATTCAATGCTACCACAATCAACTTGTTTGACGAAGACATCAAAGCGATCTATGATTCCGATGGACTTTTGGGGATCTCATTGGATGAGCGGGTTTTGGGTTACACCAAGGCCTGGAGATTAAATCAGGACTCCTTTTCAGATAATGTGGGATCAATCACCCTCAGGGGACTGGGTACAAAAAAAATCCTGACGGATACAGATTTCCTGTCCAACGATGAAAACAAAGCCTTGGGCTTGTTCAATGCTGCCAAAGGAAAGCTCCTTTACCAATGTGCCGATGCGGAAGAATTGACTGATTTAATTACCGGAAATTCCACGGATATCGCTCCGCATCAGTTCCACCATTTCCTCAATCAAATCCTGCATTGTGTGAAATTGGGAAAGGACTTTGACGGAGTAGCAGGTGTTGAGAAGATGCTGTGCAAAATCCTGTGTATTGGATCTGATTTTGACGGTTTGATCGAGGCCATTGACTGGTGTACGAGTTGCCGAGAGATCGATTTCCTGAAGAAAAAGTTTGTAAAGGAATTCGAAAAAGCCATCATAGCAAATGGCTTATTTCTTCCACAGAACTGGCCTATTGATCGGATTGCTGACCGATTATTTTATGAAAATGGAAGGGATTTCGTGTTGAGCAGGTTGAAGTAACAGTGGAATCTTCAGACTGCTAAAAAAATTAACCACAGAGGGCGGGAGAAAATTGAGATTGGCATTAGGAATATGTATCCATCCGTGAATTTTTCTGTGATCAACTTGCCTGACGGAAGTCAGTTCTGTGGGAAATATTCTGTGAAAATCAGCGTCCTTTTCTGCGAAAACCTGACTGGGTAGACAGGTTCGTGGTAAAAATCCTTTGCGCTCCTTCGTGCCCTTAGTGGCTAAAAAAACTCAGAAATCCCTTTTTTGAAAACCACATAGCCACATAGAAATCGTAGCATAAAACCGTTAAGAAAAGGAAACTATGTGACCCTATGTTTCTATGTTGTAAAATATCCCCCATCAAAGAGCGAAGCGAACGCCTCCGTGACCTTGAAAAAAGCATCCCAAGCCGATAATCTATGAAGTTCAATTCCAGCCCAAATCCCCAATCTACTTTTCTCAGTGCGCTCTGTGAAAAAAAAAATTATGTGAAAAAACCTTTGTGCTCCTTAGTGCCCTTAGTGGCTAAAAAAAAACTCCGTGGTGAAAAAATCTTTTGGTTCCATTGTGGTAAAACTCGTATCACTAATTTCTCCTCACCATCTCGATGTGTTCAATTCCGTCTTCATCATAGATTTCACCTTCTGCCACGAAACCCAAGGAAGAATAAAAACCTAGCGCGTAGGTTTGCGCACCGAGACGGATGGCTCCGGGACCATATAGCTGACGGCAATGCTCAATAGATAATTCCATCAGCACTTTTCCCAATCCCTTTCCTCTGACAGAAGCCGCGGTAATCACTCTACCTATCGCCATTTCCTTGTAGGAAACACCGGCAGGAACTAGCCTACTATACCCTACTAGAGTTCCATCTAAATAGAGCATCACATGGTGACATTTCTGATCCTTATCGTCCATGTCCTGAAACACACAATTCTGCTCCACCACAAATACCTCAGACCTAAGCTTTAACAGTTCGTAAAGCTCGTTTACTGTAAGTTCTTGAAAAGCTTTAACTCGATGCGTTAGATTCATGGAATGATTAGTTGATGTATTGGGCCAGCAAGCTATGAAAATGATGCACTCCTTTTTCCATTTGGGGAGAAAATCGACCTGTCTGGTATACCCTTGAATTCATCCCTTTGAACACTCCCTCTACTACAAACTCATCCTCCCGCTCGACCTTGTCCAAGGCTGCACCTGCTCCGGTATCCAGTTTACTTTCATCATAGACATAGGTGATAAAGCTGACTTTCGTTCGGTTGAGTGCGATGGGTTTGACAATGTTGATCGAACAACCCCAGGGATAAAAATTAAACATCATGTTGGGGAAAATCCAAAAATAATAAGCGCTGATTTGCTTGCCGTAGTCTTCATGATCAGCAGGGAAATCAAAAATATGTTCCCCTCCTGAAGAATGTCCAATTTGCAAATTGGCATTTGGATAGAGTACCGTTTCGTATTGGGAATAATCCAGCACGGCATTCAGACTGTCATGAACAAATGGAATATGAAATCCCTCCAGGTAATTGTCACAATACAAGGCCCAATGTGTATTGACGAGATAGTCTTTGTTACGGCTTTTGTCTTCTTTGAAGTCATGCAAAGGCAAAAAGCCCACTTTGCGGTTCATCGCATCCAGTATAGCCTGAAAATCCATATGCTCAGTCAAAGCAGTAAATAGCCAAGGTCCCCACTGAAGCAATGGGAAGCAGGTGAGGTCATCGGCTTTTCTGGGGAAATTCAAAGCTTCCTTAAATTGAGGCATGTGCTGGAATTCTCCCTGCAGATTGAATCTTCTGCCATGATAGGCGCAGGTAATCTGACGTGACTTTCCGAGTGAGTGACATAGGATATTTCCACGGTGGGTGCATACGTTGGATAGGCAGGAAAGCTGCCCATCTGAATTTGTCAGGAGCATGGGTTCTTCCAGTCCAAATTCAAGAAAACTAAAAGGATGAATCTGTTGAGACAGTGCAACTTTGGTGGTATCTCCTGCAAATTGCCAGGTTTGGGCGAAGACTTTTTCGATCAGCAAGTCAAAAACTTCCTGAGAGCGATAAAAGGAAGCTGGAAGTGTTTCGGCAAGAGTAATATCCGGATTGATGGAGAATGGTGTCATTGGTTATATTTTTTTTTCAAAGGCCTGCCTGCCAGGTGACTTATAAGCACACTTCGGTGTGTCGGCGGAATCATGCTTGATTTCAAATATCTTTATATCTTGAGGTTCAGCTAAATTACTCTTTTCAATCAAATCCTTCTTTTGAATAGCCTACAAAATACACGAAGCCTGGGTTTGATCACGGTAATATCCCTTGTAGCCGGCGGAATGATAGGCTCGGGAATTTTCACACTTCCGTCAACACTGGCAAAATTTGGAGGAATTAGCCTTTTGGGATGGGTGATTGCTGCCATTGGCGCTTGGGTTTTAGCACATCTTATGAGTGCTTTAAGTAAAGTAATTCCCGAAACAGGTGGCTCCTACGCCTATACCAAAGCTGCTTTTGGAGAGCTTGCGGGGTTCATTGTGGCTTGGGGATTTTGGCTTTCAATATGGAGCACCAATGCTGCGATTGCCTTGACTTTTTCAGGCTATTTTGGAGTTTTCTTTCCGGAAGTCAGCCAGTCAAGTTGGTTTTCGGTCACCGTAGCTCTTTCAGCGATTTGGGGACTGTCTATTCTCAACAGCCTTTCCATCCGATCTTCTGGAAATCTTCAGGTAGTAACAACGGCTTTAAAAATTTTGCCCATCCTTTTGGTTGCTTTTGGTGGCTTATTTTTTATCGACTTGGATAATTTTATTCCATTCAACACTTCTGAAGAATCATCCTTTCAGGCTATCACCAGCTCTTCGGTACTTTGTTTCTATGCTTTCATGGGAATAGAGGCAGCGACTATTCCGGCGGGAAATATCAAGGATCCGGAAAAGACCATCTCAAAGGGTACCAAAATTGGAGTGAGCTTGGTGATCTTTCTTTACCTGTTCAGTTCTTTTTCACTTTTTGGGGTACTGTCACCTACTGAAGTCGCCCAAAGTCAGGCCCCCTTCAGTGATGCAGCAAATCTGATTTTTGGGATAAATACCGGATACTTTGTAGCTGCAGGTGCTTGCTTAGCCAGTTTTGGTGCATTGAATGGATGGATATTACTTCAAGGTCAGATCCCCTACTCCATGGCCAAAGATGGATTGCTACCAAAGGCTTTGGCTTACAAAAACCCAACCGGTGCACCGAGTGTCGGAGTGATCGTTTCCAGTGTTTTTATTAGTATTCTATTGCTCTTTAATATAAGCAAAGGCTTTAGCGGGCTCTATGAGTTCATGGTTTTATTGACGACTACTACTTCATTGGCCTTTTATTTCGGAGCAGTCCTGGCTTACGGATATTTTTCCTTTACGCGTCAGTTGGGCTTTAAGTGGACTTTCGGATCCATCCTCTATACTTTCTTGGGATTAGGATTCTCAGCTTGGATTTTTTTAGGTGCTGGATTAGATGCTCTCATTCTCGGAGTACTTGCCCTTCTTTTCGGAATCCCGATTTTTTGGTTGAGCAAAAGAAAGTAAAAAAGCAGGTAAATTTGTTACTAAATGCACAGACTTGTTTATCAGTAAGATGGACAAAGAAAAATCTATTTTTGAACCACAGTCAGGAATTATGACTCGATTCGTTGATCACCACACTCTGAGGATTACTTGTCATAGCGATAGGGCTGTCCACAAGAGTTCAACTAATCCCTGAATCATTTCACAAACAACGGAGGATGCTTCTCATCAAAGTCTGTAGCCAGTTGGAAAGCTTTTGCCAGCGCTAGAATACTTCCTTCATCATAGAGATTGCCGATCATAGTAAAGCTGGTAGGACGACCTTTGCTGTCAAACCCATTTGGGACACTGATGGCAGGATGACCGGTCAGGTTGGTGATCAGTAATTGTCTTCCCCTATTAGACGGAGCGATGATTACATCATAATCCTTGAAAAGCGCATGAATCTCTTCGATCAATTGCTTGCGGTGTCGATTGGCTTGCAGGTATTCAACAGCAGGAATAAAGCGAGACTGTCTGAGGGAATTGGCACGGGAGGAAGGTCCCTGCTCCACCATCAGATCTACTTCCCCGGATCGCACCAGTTCGTCAAAGAAAGCTCCTGCCTCAGCCCTGAGAATAATATCGAACCCATCATAGGGAAAGCTAGTCGGCAATTCGATGGCTGTTGGCTCCACTCCCATGGATTTGAAGACCTCCAAAGCCGCCAATATATTTGCTTTGGAAATTGTGGTATCGCCTTCAATATCTTTTTTAAGATAGGCAACTTTCAATTCGGAAGGAGCTTTTTTGACTTGATTGAAGGGAGCATCATTCGTGCTTGGATCTTGGGGATCTTTTCCATAAAGCGCACTAAATACAATTTCACAATCCTGCGCTGATCGACACAGCGGACCAATTTTGTCCATGGACCAGCTAAGGCTCATCACACCCTGCCGGCTGATTCGGCCGTAAGTTGGTCTCAAACCGGTGATCCCAGTTCTGGAAGCTGGGGAAGTTATTGAACCTAAAGTTTCAGTACCAATTGCAAAAGCCACCAATCCCGCTGAAGTCGCAGCACCTGATCCTGCCGAAGAGCCACTTGCACCTTGGCTGAGGTCCCAAGGGTTTTTTGTTTTTCCTCCAAACCAAACATCCCCTCTGGCGAGGGCGCCGGAAACGAGTTTTGCAATCAAAACAGCGCCTTGATCTTCCAATTTTTTCACCACAGCAGCGGTACCTTCCAGTATTTGATCCTGATAGGGCTTCGATCCCCAAGTCGTCGGGAAACCTTCCACCGCCATCAAGTCCTTCACTCCATAAGGAATCCCGTGCAAAATCCCCTTGTAATTACCCGAGGCAATTTCCTGATCGGCCTGCCTTGCTTGCTTCATAGCTAATTCCTCTGTCAGTGTGATCACACTTTGGAGCTGTCCATCGTAGCGTTTGATTCGATCAATATAAAGTTGTGTGAGTGCTTCAGAAGTGATTTTCTTGTGCTTTATGAGCGATGCCAGTTGAGGAATGGTGAAAAAAGCTATTTCCTGAAGATCATCAGGCACACAGACATCATCGGGAATTAGAAATTCTGGATTCGCTTGTTTTTCAGGAAATTGATAACCGAAAGGATGTGGGTCAAAAAGAATAGCCGGAAAAGTCTCATAGGTAAGCGAATAGTTGCGTAGGCTGTCATATCCGGCTTTATTTTCTACCAGATAATCATGCATCATTTCGATTCTTTCATTTTCGAATTCAAGCCCAATCAATTTTTGGCTGTGTCGGACATCTTTATTTGAAATGCCTGATTTAGGTGAATTACAGCCCAGGATGGTCAAAAAAATGAGAATTGGAAGGGAACAGGTAATGATTTGCTTCACGGTTGGGCGGTTTTTGTGTTTGATCAGAAAATGAAGCTAAAAATATCTCCAAATGCGCCCCTTGCCAAATACTATTTTAACAGGCTTCCCAATTTCATAAGATTTGAATCGCCTCGGCTTGGTAGTTCGGTAAGCCGGAACTTCTGTCGGATGAGCTATCTAAAAAATGTAAAACTGAAAAATCCGTGTTGATCAAAGGAACACCTTCGGGGTTTTAGAAACCCCAAAGATGTTTTTGGATTTTTACTGAGCTAAATAACCTCCATCCACCGGATAATAAGAACCTGTCACAAAAGAAGATTTAGGAGATGCGAGCCAGAGAATCAGTTCTGCAACTTCTTCTGAAGTACCCAAGCGTCCGATAGGATGCAGCATCTCAATCTGCTTCAGGGTCGCCTCATCCAATGCATTGGTCAAAAGTGGGGTCAAAATATAACCGGGACCAATCGAGTTTACCCGGATGTTTTTTGGGGCATATTCAAGTGCGGTAGCCTTAGTCAGACCTACCACGCCATGCTTGGCAGCCACATAAGCAGGAGAGAAACGCGTACCTGCCATTCCCAGAATCGAGGCGATATTTACGATCACTCCTCCTCCGTTTTTCTCCAGTGCAGGAATTTGAAAATGCATCCCATAGAATACCCCGCTAAGGTTAATATCGATGACTTTTTGCCATCCATCCAAGGGATATTCTGCAGTCATTCCCAATGGACCACCGATTCCGGCATTATTCACTGCAATATCCAATTTACCAAAATGCTTAATTGCAGCTTTTACCAGGGCTTCATTTTCAGCCGGTATGGAGGTGTCTGCCTTAAAAAAAACAGCTTCCCCTCCGCTTACCTTAATTTCACTAACAAGGGCTTTTCCAAGTTCTTCCTGAATGTCGGAGACGACGACTTTTGCACCTTCTTTTGCAAAAAGGATAGCGGCTGCTTTGCCAATTCCTGATGCTGCTCCTGTGATAATAGCGACTTTATTTTCAAGTGTTCTCATAGTATTTGGTGGAGTTAGGAAGTTAAAAGGGAAATCAGAAATTCATCATTCCTCAACTTAGCTAACGCAAAAATGAAAGTAAAAGCCTTGAATCTGACCGATTTTAAGCCATTTATGACTAAAGTCATTTTTTACCAATCCTTAGATTCAGGAATTGGGTATAGACAAAAACTCTTCCGCTAAATCTTTGAATGCAGAAGGGATAATCACGCAAAACAAAAAATGACATCCCGGGAGATTTCCTTATGCTCAATGAAAGCCAACACTATTCCCTGAAAGAATTGAAATATACTTTCAGCTACGAAATTGAAATCAATTCTTTTTTTTAAGTCTAAAACTGAAATTAGAGAAAGTGAGTATCGGTTTTCACACCCGAATTGAACAACTTCATCCCTTTTCAGGGTCTTTTTATAGGCGATTTATTGGGAGGTTGTAGTCCATTGAGCCCAAAAACAGACTTTTTTAACTTTTTTGTTAACTTTTTAAAAGAAAAATCACTGAAAATCAAATTTTTACTTTTAATCCAGTTAGTTTTGAATCGGCAAAGTAGCCATATCAACATATTAAATTTTCCAAATGAATACCGGAACAGTAAAATTCTTCAACGAAACCAAGGGATTTGGTTTCATCGTTGACAATGCCTCAGGAGAGGAAATTTTTGTACACGTAAGTGGTCTTATAGACACTATCCGCGAAGGCGACAAAGTTACCTTTGACACAGAGCGAGGCAAAAAAGGAATGAATGCAATTAATGTAAAGGTCGCTTAAGCGATTCTGTTTTTTTGTATCATCAAATTCCCGTTCGGATCTAATCTGAACGGGAATTTTCTTTTTTATCCAAACCACATTTTTTACTGCTCATTCCAGGCAGTTTTTTTCGAAATAAATCACTGAGATCAAGTATTCGGCTTTTGCACAGAAGATCGCTAAATTCGAATCAAAGAATCCCGGTTACTATTTTATATAATCCAATCCCACAAGCTATGAAAACCAACTTATCAATTCTTCTACTCCTATTGGCAGTAAGCTTCCAATCCTGCACAGGCAATTTCAACAGCAAATCTGAAAATCATGTCAGTGATGAGCGGGAAATAGAGGGCGCATCCAAATTAAAGGTTAGCGGCATCTTCAATCTTTACCTTTCTCAAGGCGATAAACCGGCACTTAGGATTGAAGGTGATGAAGCTCTGGTGCAAAAATTAAAAGTGAATCGAAATGGGGATTGGTTGGAATTGGACTTTGAAAAAGTAAATGAGAAGTTCTTCAAGAAAAACTCCTCCCTCGATGTCTATTTGACCTTGGGCGATCTGGAGAATTTTGCTTTTGAAGGGGTAGGCAACATAAAAACCGAGACCCCATTTATTGTAAATGATATTAAAATCAAAGGAGATGGCATGGGCAATCTTAAACTTGAGCTGATTGCCAGAAAAATTGATGCTGATTTTGCCATGTTGGGAAACATCAACCTAACAGGCAAAGCAGATGAGATAAATCTAACCAATGACGGGATGGGCAATGTGGACGCATCAGATTTGATTGCCCAGACCATGAACCTCAAAACCTCCGGAATCGGCCGAGTGGCAGTTCATTGTGAAGGTGACCTCTCACTGATTGTGGATGGAATTGGCGCGGTCAGCTATACCGGCAATCCCAACGTGATCAAGGAAGAAATCAATGGTATCGGGAAGGTAACCAGAAACTAAACTCATGTTTCTTTTTTTGAATCAAAATTTAGTCTTTAGGAAAACAAGTACTTTCGGTTGATTTCCAGATCACTTTCCAATTGGTAATTTCATCACTTTCAATTCCTTGAGAACCTAGGAAACCAAGATTATTTCCGGAGCAATCAAAGATGGGAGTGACACTATTGCAAAAAGGACAGCAATTTTGAAGTGAAAAAATAGTTTGTCCCATATAAATCCCTGTTGATATGTAAGAATATTTTCTACCAAAATCGGACTTGTTTAGCTCCGTAACTAATTCAGCTAACCAAGGCAAATCCACTAAGACATTATCGGTATTGCAGGCCTGCAGGGGTTGTGGATCTTCAGAACAAGAAGCTAGGATGATCAAGAAAAACAGAAGTAAGAGTGGAGCCTTTTTCATATGTATTTCTTGTCTTACGTATTGATTGGAACTTATGATACAGGTTTGGTGAAGTTTTTTATTCTTTAAATCAATTGACCAAAAGTCAGTAAGGTATGATTGGGATCTAAAATTGCAAATTCTTTAACACCCCAGAGTTTCACCTCCAATTTTCCGTTGGGATGCATCATCGCTCCTGATCTTTCTAAATCTTGGTATAGCTGTTCGATCCCCTCAGCCACACGAATGTAAATCATCGAATAATTGTTGAGCGGATCCAACTCTTTAAATTCAAAAAAATGAAGTTCCGTACTTCCGCTTTTCATAATCAAATATTCAGGATAGCGACTGATAAGGGTAAAACCCAAAGCATTTTCAAAGTAAGATTGAGTTTCTTCTAAATTGATGGCTGGAAGCCGTGGAATTACCTGGAGATTGGCTAGCATGGTGTTAAGTCTTGCTGAAATTTAAGAAGATTAGATAGCAAATGACTACTCCTAGTTGCAATCCCATTTACAGGATTTAACTTCAGCTGTTGAATAAACCCAAAAAATTGAAATGACTCCCCACGAGCAGCTTTTGAGCTATTTTCAATCTAAAACTCACCTGTCACCCGAGGAATTTTCGGAGTTTAAGGATTTCTTTGTTTTAAAAAAAGTCAAGCGAAACGAATTACTCCTAAGGGAAGGAGAAGTGTGCACCTTTAACCTCTTTGTGCTTAGTGGATTATTGCGGATGTACCATTTAGGACCCGAAGGCCAGGAATTTACCCGTTATTTTGCGTTTGAAAACAAATTTGGGACGAGTCTAACTAGCCTAATTGAAAGTAAGCCCGCCATCGAAAACATTCAGGCTGTCGAAAAATCCGAAGTGATGAAAATCTCCAAAGTTGACTTTTTTAACCTTGTTGAGACAGTCCCCGCAGTCAATTTGGTCTACAGAAACATGCTGGAGCAAGCTTACATCACCTCACAAAAGCGGATTTATGATTTTCAGGAAAAATCAGCCCTGGAAAGACTAAAATGGCTACTCACCCATCAGCCCGGAATCCTGAACCGAATTCCAAGCAGACTTGTGGCCTCATACCTCGGCATTACTTCCTACACGCTCAGCAGAATCAAAGCCGAACTTTGAGCTAAAACACTTCAAGGTATTGCTGTAGCGCAAGAATCAGTAAATCTACTGGGTCTAATTTTGGACTTGAAAAAGTTTAAAATCATGATCGCTCTACAAAAAAACCAAGTTTTATCCGCCTCAATTGTTCTTATTCCTTTTTTAATGATGTTTTTGGGAACAGCAAAAGCACAAACTACACCCATGTCTCCTCCAATACCTCTGGAACTTTTTTTCGGGCATGAGCAGCTCAACTTTCAGTTGATCGTCAAAAAGAAGTTTACCCCTACCAGTAAGTTTGACCTGCTTGCTATTTCGGTTTTCTCCGAAAATTGGGACAAAAACAACAAAATGGGAAACTCCGTGGTCATTCCGTTTCAGATAAACTACAATATCGGTAAGAAGGGTTTTGCCTTAGCAGCCGGTGGTGAAGCGAATTCTGTTGTTGGTTTTAGCCCATTAGTTGGGATGGAGCATAGCTTTGCCAATCGGAAAATTCTGGCCATCACAGTACTCAACTATTTGATCAATGAAGCACAGGATTTAAAACTTTTCGGTCTATATGAATACAAGCCACCAATCAACGAGACTTGGTCTTGGTATAGCCGCGTGCAGTTTGTCTACAATCAAAGTTTGGCAGAGAATAGTCACAATCGGAGTTTTCTTTACCTAAGAGCAGGAGTAAAAAAGGGGCCACTGGGATTTGGCCTCGGAGCCAATTGGGATCAATATGGTCCAAATCGGATTACAAAAGATAATTTCGGGGTCTTTACGCGGTGGGAGTTCTAAGGCTTCACTTACTCAAACAAGGATTGAATAGCTCTGATATCCGTTCATGGGCTATTCAATAAATTTGTTTTAAGCACTATTTAAAGCTTCTCTTGATTTTTAAAATTTTGAATTATCAACTATTCCCGTGATTTTCGGGTAATGAGCTCCACCAACCCGCTTGATTCCATTCGCCTAAACTTCTCACAGGGCGATTTGCTCTTGCTCAATCTTGCGCTAGCCTTGATCATGTACGGCGTAGCCTTGGACCTGAGATGGGAGGATTTCAGATACCTCCTGAAAAATCCCAAAGGGTTTTTTATGGGGATTTTTTCCCAGTTTTTACTTTTACCGTTTTTGACCTGGGTTCTGATTTCCATAATCAAGCCACCCCCAAGTGTGGCTTTGGGAATGTTTTTGGTCGCGGCATGCCCCGGGGGAAATGTGTCTAATTTTTTGACCAGCCTCGCAAAAGGCAATACCGCACTTTCGGTAAGTCTGACCGGCTTTTCTTCCATTTTATCCATTTTCAGTACCCCATTGAACTTTGCGCTTTGGGCGGGATTTTACGAGCCCACTTCCCTCCTGCTTCGGGAGATAAGTTTGAATATTTCTGATGTCTTTTTTACTGTCGGTATTATTCTGGGCCTGCCGCTCATTTTGGGAATTTTCACTCATAAGAGATTCCCCAAATTCGCCGACAAAGCCGCCAAAATCCTCAAGCCGCTGAGTATTTTGATTTTTGCAGCTTTTGTGGGTCTGGCATTCGCCGGAAATTTTAACATTTTCATCCAGTATATCGGAATGATTTTCGTTTGGGTACTCGCTCATAATTTCATTGCCTTAAGCGCTGGTTTTCTGACAGGAAAGCTCGGTGGCCTACCCATTGCAGATATTAAAACGCTGACAATTGAGACAGGAATTCAAAATTCCGGATTGGGGCTGGTATTGATTTTTACTTACTTTGAGGGCCTGGGAGGCATGGCAATCATCACTGCCCTGTGGGGCATCTGGCATCTCATATCTGGCATGACTATCGCCAGCCTTTGGAAATTACGCGAATGAAAGATCTGATTAATGCGATTTTAAGATTATTGGTAAAAGTATCCCTTCATGGATATTTCAATAAAATTATCGTTGAGGGCAAAGAAAATCTCCCCAAAAATCGTCCTGTTATCTTGGTAGCTAATCATCAAAATGCATTGATTGACCCTTTGCTCCTAGCCACTCACACCCGGCTCAATCCCTGGTTTCTGACCCGAGCTGCTGTATTCACCAATCCAATAGTATCCAAACTGCTGCATTTCATCCGGATGCTTCCTGTGTACAGGGTACGGGATGGATTTTCAACAATTCAGCACAATCACCAGACTTTTGATCAGACTTTTGAGGTGCTGCGCAAAAATGGAACAGTCGTGGTCTTTGCAGAAGGAAGTCACAGTCTGGTAAGAAATCTGAGACCATTGAGCAAAGGATTTACCCGAATGGCTTTTGGTCTGAAGGAAAAATACCCTGAACTTGAACCTGTGATATTGCCTGTAGGATTACAGTTTAGCGCACACATGCGATCTGGAAGTACAGTCAGAATCACTTTCGGAAAAACCATACCGGTAGATATGCCTTCCTCTCATTCAGGAAAACTGACTAAAAGTGTGGAAAACGCCTTGAAGTCTTTGATTGTAGATATTCCGGATGAAAACTATGCCCATACACTTCAACGCTTAATAGAAAATGAGGTGGATC
Source organism: Algoriphagus sp. (assembly GCF_030694375.1). Classification (GTDB taxonomy): domain Bacteria; phylum Bacteroidota; class Bacteroidia; order Cytophagales; family Cyclobacteriaceae; genus Algoriphagus. Next base: position 302,022 of record NZ_JAUXYL010000040.1, on the reverse strand, counting down.
TAACCTCCAAAGTTGAGGTTCATACCTTTTTGGAGACAGGAAAAGTCCTGAATCCTATCCCAACTGTTGGGAGTTTGAATAATAAGCTGATGAAGATTTTTAATCTGCCGCTCTTTTGGCTTTGGTTATGGAAAAGAAAAAGCGTGGAAGACGAGGTGTTCAGCGCTACCTGGAAATTCCTGATCGGTTTCGTTTTGGCCATACCTTATTACTTTTTTCTGCTTTGGTTGGCGATGGATACGGTTTTGGGGACCTGGGCATTGACCTTTTTGATCATGGCTTGGATCACCCTGTGGAGAAATCAGAATCCGCAGGAGTGAGGGCTTGGCTCACAGATTTCTCAGATCAGCACAGATCTTTTGCTAAAAATGAAGCAACCTTTTATCTGTGACTATCCATGGTATCTATAAGAAAGAAAGTCGCAAAAGTTAATTTAATGCTCACAGATTTCTCAGATCAGCACAGATCTTTTGCTAAAAATGAAGCAACCTTTTATCTGTGACTATCCGTGGCATCTGTGAGAAACAAAGTCATATAAGTTAATTTAATGCTCACAGATTTCTCAGATCAGCACAGATCTTTAGCTAAAAATGTAGCATCCCTTTATCCGTGGCATCTGTCAGCGATTATTCGAAAAAAGATTCACGCCAAACCAAATATTATTTGGCTTTGTTTCTACCTTTGAATAAGAATTCACAACCCAAATTTAACCCACGCATGAACCAAGACTTTCTTCCCCTCAACGGTACCGACTACGTAGAGCTTTATGTTGGTAATGCCAAGCAAAGCGCGCTTTTCTATCAATATGCTTTTGGATTTGAATTGATTGCCTATGCAGGTCCGGAGACAGGTGTTCGCGACAGAGCATCCTACGTTTTAAAGCAGGATAAAATCAGACTTGTCCTAACCTCGCCACTTGGCCCAAATCACCCCATTGCCCAGCATATCCAGCGACATGGTGATGGAGTGAAAGTTCTCGCACTATGGGTAGACGATGCAGAGAAGTCGTGGTTGGAAACCACTTCCAGAGGTGCAGAATCTGCTTCAGCTCCTGAAGTGATCAAAGATCAGTTTGGAGAGGTAAAAGTGGCTTCAATTTTTTCTTATGGTGAAACCATTCATACGTTTGTCGAACGGAAAAATTACACGGGCGTCTTTCTTCCAGGCTATCGTCCCAGAAAAAGCACCTATCAACCCACAGGAATCGGTCTGAAATACATCGACCACTGTGTGGGAAATGTGGAACTTGGACAAATGAATCGCTGGGTGGAATTCTATGAGAACGTCATGGGCTTCAAACTCCTGTTAACTTTTGATGACAAGGATATTTCTACAGAATATTCTGCCCTAATGTCCAAGGTGGTTTCCAATGGAAATGGCTACATCAAATTCCCGATCAACGAACCTGCGGCGGGCAAAAAGAAATCCCAAATTGAAGAATACCTGGAATTCTACGGTGGACCGGGCGTTCAGCACATGGCCATCGCTACAGATGATATCTGTCATACAGTAAGCGAGTTAAGACGCAGGGGTGTAGAATTTCTTGAAGTCCCTTCCTCCTACTATGATGATCTTTTGGATCGGGTGGGAAAAATCGATGAAGACCTCCAACCACTCAAGGATCTCAACATCTTGGTTGACCGCGATGATGAAGGTTATTTGCTCCAGATTTTCACTAAGCCAGTTCAGGATCGTCCAACCTTATTCTTTGAAATCATCCAAAGAAAGGGCGCTAAATCTTTTGGTAAAGGCAACTTCAAAGCGCTTTTTGAAGCGATTGAGCGGGAACAGGAATTAAGAGGGAATTTGTAATTTGTGATCCTCCGTAATGATGCCAATCAGCCTTATTAATTTGATCAACGGGACGTAAGACCGATGACCGATGACCGAAGATTCCTGAATTCAAGCGTTTCATTAGTAATTTTATCGTTAAAGAAGCTTATTGTTAAGAAAGCGGGTCTATTGACTTGAAGATAACAATCAGCTTCATCCAAAAGCCGGTCGGAATTATTTCATGATCGGCTTTTGATTTTAGGCTTGATCTGTACCAAAGCAACTTTTTAGCTTTCTATGGAGTTCGTATTTTGAAATCAGTTGCAATGAAACGAAGAACTTTTCTTACCAGTTTGGCTGCCGTGATTCCTGCGGGAATTATTCTGTCCAACTTGGATTTAAACGGACCTCCTACCTTGACCCACACTTCGAATCCCAAGCTGCCTTACGATAAAGCTCCCGATGGCTGGAAAGGCACTCCCCGACTCAGCGATGGAACTTTCCAAAATTTATATCATCCCTTTGAGGCAAGTTTGGCTGCTGTCCTCAAGTGGAAATTGGATAAGAATCCTCAGGAAGAAGCTAAAAAAACCGATAAAAGACGGCTTGAGGTAAATCACATCGGAACATTTCATCCCAATGGGCGAGATGAATTGATTTGGCTTGGTCATGCGAGCTATCTTATTTACATCGGAGGAGTAACCATTCTTACAGATCCGGTATGGCTGGACAACTGGGTGCTGAAGCGTAATTCAGCCCTCCCTATCGATCCAGATCAACTTCGCGATGTGAATTATATTTTACTTTCACATGACCATCGGGATCATTGTGATGAAGCAACGCTGAAATTACTGGGAAAACTTTTGCCGCAGGCTCAAATCCTGACCGGAATGAATATGAGATCCTTAATACAATCTTGGATGCCCAAAAATAAGATTCAGGAAGCAGGCTGGTTTCAAACCTATGACATAAAAGAGTCCCTTAGAATTACCTTCCTTCCAACGAGGCACTGGTCACGAAGAGGTTTGTTGGATACCAATCAGCGACTATGGGGAGGTTACTATATCGAGAGCGGGGAGCGTACCATCTACTTTATGAGTGATTCTGGTTATGGACCTCATTTTAAATTGATCTCAGAAACAATGGGTTCCCCTGACTATGCCCTGATGGGAGTTGGGGCCTATAAGCCAGAGTGGTTTATGCATCCGGCCCACATCAGTCCGATGGATGCAGCCAAGGTTTTTCAGGAGATGGGTGGAAAGCACTTCATCCCGATGCATTTTGGGACCTTTGACTTATCCGATGAATTGCTTTTAGAACCACTCGATTGGTTAAAAGCTAATCCTGATGCTGTAAATGGAGCTTTGGTCGAGCCAATTGTAGGTAAAAATCTGCTTGTAGGCTAGAGGTATCGAAGAAACGCTCCTGGATTGTTGAGGAAATTTTTCATGATTGTGAAGTGCTCCGTTTCTTCCACTTTTACTTCATGTACTGTATCATCAAACTGCATGATTTGAGCTTCCGGCAGACTCATCAGTATGGGAGAATGCGTTGCTATGATAAACTGACAGTTTTCATTTACAGCCAGATTTTTAATCATGGAAAAAAGAGCCAACTGACGCTGCGGAGAAAGCGCGGCTTCAGGTTCGTCAATCAGGTAAATACCTTCCGGTTGGATGCGACTTTGGAGAACTTTGATAAAACCTTCTCCATGTGATACCTGAGTCAAATCCCCGTATTTACGTTGCAGTGCTTCCTTTTGCCCCTGAATTGCACCAACAGCCACTTTGAGACCGTAGCCGCTGAGATTTTTTTCAAAGTCTACAATGTCCCCTTTCAGTTCCTGATCGATGGATCGGAGCCTTTTCACAAAGCCGAAGTAATCCTCCGCACGGAAAAAGAATCCCCGATACGTTTTGGTCCGCTCCCACCTGGTAATGATACCTTCACTGAAATCCCTAAATCCAGTTAAGGTATCATCCTGCTCCAAATCTGTGCTTCCGATCGCAGGAAGGTTGATTTTCATGGCCAAAGCCTTGAGTAAAGTGGATTTTCCCGAACCATTTTCCCCAACAAAAACCGTAATCGGACTTTTGAAATCCATGGTTTCCAAACCCTTAAAAGCGGGAATGCTGAAGGGGAATTGCCGGGGATTTCCAGTTGGGAGCGCTATTTTTTGAAGGAAGATCATGCTAAGCCATCGAATTTGCCAAAGATAATTCAATCTGAATTCTAAAGTGCTCACAGATAGCACGGATGTCCACAGATGGGTTTCTTAGGATCTGTGCGTATCTGTGTTATCTGTGCGTACAGTATTTTCACCACTTCTTCAGCTGTTGATAGACCAAAAGTGCTCACAGATAGCAAGGATGTCCATAGATGGGTTTCTTAGGATCTGTGCGTATCTGTGTTATCTGTGCGGTACAGATTTTTCACCACTTCTTCAGCTGATGAAAGATCAAACGTACTCACAGATAGCACGGATGTCCACAGATTGGTTTCTTAGGATCAGTGTCTATCCGCGTTATCTGTGCGGTACAGATTTTTCACCACTTCTTCAGCTGTTGATAGACCAAAAGTACTCATAGATAGCACAGATGTCCATAGATGGGTTTCTTAGGATCTGTGTCGATCTGTGTCATCTGTGAGGTACTGTATTTTCACCACTTCTTCAGCTGTTGATAGACCAAATGTTGAGGAAAGCCCATCACGGTGAAGTACGATCCTTCGATTGAAGTCACACCTACAAATCCGATCCATTCCTGTATCCCATAAGCACCTGCTTTGTCAAATGGCTTAAAGTTTCGGATGTAATACCAGATTTCATCTTCTTCTAAAAAGCGAAAGGAAACCTTTGCCTCATCTTCGACGGTAATCTGTCTTTTGGAATCCTTGAAGGTAACCGCTGTCATCACCGTATGCGTGGCACCCGATAGACTTTTGATCATTTCAAAGGCCTCCAATTCCGAATTTGGCTTACCCAAAATCCGGCCTTTCACGATCACAATGGTATCCGCGGTAATCAGGATTTCATTTTCTCCCAAGGGAACCGGAAAGCTATCGGCCTTAAGTTTTGACAAATATGCTGCTGCATACTCGGCTGGTAAATCCGTAGGGACTGTCTCATCCACAGGATGAACCTTCACCTCAAAATCAACTCCCAAGGCTTTCAACAGCTCCTGTCGTCGGGGAGAATTGGAAGCCAAAATGATTCGTTTATCGTGTAGTTTGGTCAAAAAAGGCTCCATAGTCATAATCAAATTCTTCCTGCTTAATACTTCCAAAAAGCAATCCCCCGAGTGCTTTTGGATAAAAATAGGTGGATTTTTGAGGCATCACTGCTCCGGATTTGCACACTTCCAATACTTGCTCCAATTCGATTTCCCGGGTGATGATTGCAAAACTTGCTTTCCCGTAGCGAACTTCACGAACACACCTTGAGAAATTCCGCTCAAACGCCAATTGATCTGACTTTCGCTGCTGCTCTCCATTCAATCCCAAAATCTTTTCAAACAAGATGTGGTGTAAAATTACCAAATCAAGATTTCTCAATGACTCCGGCAATTCAGGACGAACTTCTTCGAATCGATCAGGCTTAAACTTGATTACATAGGCTTCTTCCGAAAGAATCAATCCGAATGACCATTTCCTTTGGAACGTGTAATTGACCAATTCATCCGCATCACCAAATGGGCGGATGTCAAACCATAGGCCGATTCGATCTAAAAGTTCAGCTTCCGAAAGATCCAAGCCATAAAAAAGCCGATGCGTCGGAAGGATCTTCAGGTGATTGCCGTGTACATTGGTCAAGTACATCAAATGATAATCAGAGCCTTTCCATTTGGCCTCAGGAAAAGCATTTTGCTGTAATTTCTTATATTCAATTGCACCTTCCAAGCGATGATGTCCATCTGCGAGAATTACTTTTTTATCAGCTAAAACAGCTAAAAATCTCGAAATCACTTTTGCATCGTGAATCACACCCAAGACTTCCCGGACTCCTTGGTAATCTTCCAATTCATAAAGGGGCGATGCGATGGCTGCATCCATATGAAATTCTAATTCTGTGCCTTCATCCTCATATAAGCCATGCGTGGGACTGGACTGGATCTCTGTAGCGCGAAGTAAATCGATTCGGTCATTCACAGCAGAAACAATCGTGCTCTCATGGCGCAGAATCTGATTTTCCTCCCAATCGTAGGCTTTTATCTGCGCGATGAATCCCTTTCTACAGCGCTCCTCATGATCTCCCGGAAGACGGAAATATTGGTAGTAAATATAGATTCCGGGTAATGAATCCTGATCAAGAACACCTTCTGATTTCCACCTCAGGAGAATCTTTTGAGCATTTTCGCTGGGATTTTCTCCTTGTGGTACAGAGAGATGGATACTGTTGAGGGGATTTCCGTAGAGCACTTCTCTTTGCTTGGTCGACACCACATCAAAAAGCGGGGCAGTTAAGTCTTCCAAATTTTGAGCGAGCTTCTCATTATATCTCCAGGCCTTAAGCGGTAAAATTTCTGCCATCAGACCAGTCGGTTTTTCCAATTAGTGCTGGGAAGTGACTTGATGGGCTTGGAAGGATTGACACGGTTTTCTTCTTTTTCGAAAAACTCCACTGCCAAAGCTGCCAGCAACTCCTTTTCTTCTTCTGAGAAAACAGGTTCCAATTTTTCAGGCCGAAAGTAGTTTTCTACAAACTTGGTGTCGAAATTACCTGAAACGAAAGCTTCGTGCTCCAAAGCAAATCTGCAAAAGTCCAGGGTAGTTTGAATTCCTGTAATCCGGTAGTCATTGATTGCACGTATCATGCGATCAATCGCATCCTGACGGTTTTCTCCATGTGTGATCAGCTTGGCAATCATCGGATCATAATAGATGGGAATTTCCATTCCTTCCTCAAAGCCATCATCCACACGGATTCCGGGGCCTTGAGGTCTTCTGTAGGTGACAAGAGTTCCGATATCAGGCAGAAAATTGTTTTTGGGATCTTCGGCGTAAACGCGAATTTCTACAGCATGACCATGAATCTTAAGGTCTTCCTGGGCAAAAGAAAGGGGATTGCCCTCCGCTATTAAAATTTGCTCACGAACAAGATCTTTTCCCGTGATCATTTCAGTCACCGGGTGCTCTACTTGAAGGCGGGTGTTCATTTCCAAAAAGTAAAAATTCAATTTATCATCGACGATAAATTCCACTGTGCCGGCCCCATAATAATTGCAGGCTTTTGCAACGCCTACTGCGGCCTCACCCATAGCTTTTCGCATTGCTGGCGACACCACGGCTGATGGTGCTTCTTCGATTACTTTCTGATGTCGACGTTGAATTGAGCATTCCCGTTCAAAAAGATAAACCGTATTTCCATGCTGATCCCCTAAAACCTGAATCTCAATATGACGAGGAGAAGTGATGAATTTTTCGATAAATACCGCTCCATCACCAAATGCAGATTGCGCTTCAGAAACAGCCCGGTTCATTTGCTCCTCAAATTCTGACTCAGATTCAACAATCCGCATTCCTTTGCCTCCTCCACCGGCGGAGGCTTTTATTAATATAGGATATCCTATTTCAGCTGCTCTTGTCTTTGCAATTGGGATATCAGATATGGCTTCTTCTGTTCCCGGGACAAGGGGGATATCATATTTTGAAACCGCCTGCTTAGCTGCAAGCTTTGAGCCCATGACCTCTATTGATTCGGGTGAAGGACCGACAAATATCAAACCTGACTCGGATACTTTTTTGGCAAAAGCGGCATTTTCCGAAAGAAATCCATACCCCGGATGAATGGCATCCACTCCAAGTTCTATACAAACTTGAATTATCTTTTCTCCCAATAAATAAGACTGATTGGATGGTGGGGGGCCAAGACAAACTGCCTCATCGGCAAATTTAACATGCGGAGATAGTCGATCGGCTTCTGAGAAAACCGCTACGGTGGCGATTCCCATTTCCTGAGCTGTACGCATGATTCGAAGTGCTATTTCACCACGATTTGCGACTAAAAGTTTTTTGATTTTTGGCATTGTTCTCTAATACGAATTATTTGGGTTGGGCAATTGGCGCGAAGCGAAATAAGGAAATAAATCCGAGCTTTTATGTGTTTGTAATTGATTTTTAAAGGCCATATTACCGCTCTTTAATGAACTTTACCGACAGACAGACGAGTCTGCTCTAGGCAGATCGTTTATAATCATCCAACTTTGTACTGGCTTGGAAATATTCGATTTATGAAGAATACAAGTGCTTACGGGCGGATTTTTGCTTTGCAACGGGTAAAAGATTATTTTTGAACACTTTTAATGAAAATTCATTAATTCAGGAAACTCTAAATTCAATATTACTTTGGATCTATTTGCAAAATTAAAAACGAACATGGGCCCTTTGGGCAAACACTCTGAGTTTGCAGACGGCTATTTCTCATTCCCGAAACTTGAAGGCGAAATTGCGCCTCGTATGAGATTTCAGGGAAAAGAGGTGCTAACATGGAGCCTAAATAATTACCTCGGTTTGGCTAATCACCCGGAAGTACGCAAAGCTGATGCTGAGGCTGCTGCGAAATGGGGAGCCGCTTATCCTATGGGAGCTCGAATGATGTCGGGTCAAACCAGCCTGCATGAGCAGCTTGAGGACGAGTTGGCGGAGTTTGTTGGCAAAGAGAAATCCTACTTGTTGAATTACGGATATCAGGGAATTATGTCGGTGATCGATTCTATTTTGGATCGAAAAGATGTGGTAGTCTATGATTCCGAATGTCACGCATGCATTATAGATGCCTTGAGAATGCACTTGGGCAAGCGCTATGTATTTCCTCACAACGACATAGAAAACTGCGAAAAGCAACTGGAGCGCGCTACCAAACTGGCAGCAGAAACCGGAGGCGGAATCTTGGTCATCACCGAAGGTGTATTTGGCATGACAGGAGATCAAGGTAAGCTGAAAGAAATCGTTGAATTGAAGAAAAAATTTGATTTCAGACTTTTGGTAGATGACGCGCATGGCTTTGGCACAATGGGTAAAACCGGTGCTGGAACAGGTGAAGAGCAAGGAGTACAAGAAGAAATTGATTTATACTTCTCCACTTTTGCAAAATCTATGGCATCAATAGGTGCCTTTATCGCGGGAGATGCAAATGTGATTCTTTATTTGAGATACAATATGCGCTCGCAGATTTTCGCAAAATCGCTCCCGATGCTGCTTGTAGAAGGGGCGCTTAAGCGTCTTGAGCTTTTGAGGTCTAAGCCGGAATTGAAGGATGACCTTTGGAAAATCGTTCATGCCTTGAGAAAAGGGCTCCATGATAATGGATTCAGCACTGGAAGATCAGATTCTCCGGTTACCCCTGTTGTACTCAATGGAACTGTTGGAGAAGCGGCAGCACTATCTCGGGATTTGAGAGAAAATTACGGTATTTTCTGTTCAGTGGTCATTTACCCAGTCATACCTAAAGGAATGATTATCTTGAGATTAATCCCTACAGCAGTTCATACGATAGCGGACGTCGAGGAAACCATCCGGGCATTCGCATCTGTAAAAGACAAGCTCACTAGTGGGTTCTATAAAAATTCAGAATTGGCACTATCGATTGTCGAATAAAAAAAAAAAGTAAAAAAAATGCCCTCTGGATTGAATTAGTAAGTATTTGACCTATATTGAATCGTAATAAACTTATCATCAACCTTAAAATTAAACTTTTACTATGAGCAGATTTAGTGAAGTAAAAAATCTTGTAATGGACCTAGAAGGTGATTTCGAGAAATTCTATGAGAAGGGCAATCAAGCAGCCGGAACTAGAGTAAGAAAAGGAATGCAGGACCTAAAAAACCTGGCCCAGGAAATTCGTACTGAAGTTCAGAATAAGAAGAACGCCGGTTGATCCAAAAAATAAAAGGTGGCATTAATGCCACCTTTTTTTGTACGGATAACTAATAAAGTGGAGCCTAAAACTCCACTTTATTGTTTTCAGGCTGTAGGTCAGCCATCCGTTTACTCGGATCGATTTCCACTGACTTAATGGTTTTGAAATCTTTTGTCAATACCAGTGTTTTTGTCAGATTCGTCCAAGGCCAAGCCTCAGTCCGAATTCTGACCGGCATTCCGTTCTCAGCGCCTTTCTCCCCTCTCATGATCACCAAGGGCAGATAAATCAACTCCGAAGTTCCATCCTTGTAAGTTACGACAAGGTCCACAGGCATCGGCATCAATCCTATTCGTTCGAGTGTGATTTCGGTATTGCCACCACTTCCTTTTACTTCTTTGACTCCATAATCGATGGTCTTTGTCGAGTTTACAAAGTATTCTTTATACCAATCCAACTCCAACCCGCTTTCTTTTTCCATAATTCTTACCAAATCATTCACGTTGGGATGACGGAATTTCCAAGTTTCGAAATACCGTAACATCGCCCGGTTTCTAACTTCATCTCCGATCACATAACCCAATTGGGACAAGAATACTGCTCCTTTGGAATAGGCAGCAGCACCATAAGCTGAGTTGGTATGATAGTGGTCCGCATGCGTAGATAAGGGTTCTTCAAGGCCTGATTTTGCCAGTCTAAAATATCCGTTGTATGAGCCTCTGTTTGGATTGGATGAGGTTTGGAAAATATTGGACATCGTCAGATCGGTGGCGTAGCTGGTAAATCCCTCATCCATCCAAGGATAAAGCGATTCGTTGGTCGCTAAAACACCATGAAACCAGCTATGAGCTAATTCATGAACCATCACTCCAACCAAACTTTGCAATGGTCTTTCTCCTGTAATCAAAGTGGACATCGCATATTCCATTCCTCCATCTCCTCCCTGTACTACCGAGAATTGCTTGTATGGATATTGCCCGAAATTCTTAGAAAGGTAATCGATGGCTTTTGGAGTGTACTCTTTCAGCTTTTCCCAATTTTCCGTTGTTTTTGCACCTGGTATATAAAAATGGTGTACCGTGATTCCATTTTCCATCAGCACTTTGTCGTGTTTGTATTTGGGATCAGCTCCCCACATAAAATCATGAACAATAGGAGCTTTGAAGTGCCAAGTGAGGTTCTTTCCTGAAGGAGTGGGAACCTTAACTCCCTCGTCTTCATATCCATGGCCAATTTCATTGGGATTCTGCAAGTAACCTGTCCCACCCAAAACATAACTTTTGTCAATCGTGATTTTCACATCAAAATCACCCCAAATGCCATAAAACTCACGTCCTATGTATGGATTTGCATGCCAGCCCTGCTCGTCATAGTTTGCCATTTTTGGATACCATTGGGCCATGGAATAGCGCACGCCTTCCTCACTGTCTCTGCCTGATCTTCTGATTTGTATGGGTACTTGACCTTCAAATTCCATTTCAAAAGTCACGGTAGAATGAGGTAGAATCGCTTCCTCCAAATCCACCTCAAGGATCGTTTCCACCTCTTTGAACTTCAGGGCTTTTCCGTTCATTGTCAAAGTTTTGGCATGGAGGTAGCCAATTTCGTTTGGCTTTAGTTTGGCAATTCGGGATGCTACACGTCTATCTGGATCTGCTATGGTTCTGGATCGGACATCCATCATGGAGCCGGGTTGAAACGCATTGAAATACAAATGATAAAACACTCTATTCAGTGTATCAGGCGAGTTATTGGTGTATTTGAGCACCTGCTTACCAGTAAACTGATTGCTTTGGACATCCATATTCACATCCATGGTGTACTGGACGGCTTGTTGAAATCGACCGTTTTGAGCATTGGCCCCCAGGGCCCCCACAAAAAGAAAAAGCCCTATAAAAGGCTTCATTATACTTTTAATCATATTGAGTAATTTTTTTCTAAAGAAAAAGAAATCTCGTTCAAACCCCAAACCAGCCGTAAAAAATCGATTCGGCAATATTTCTGCCTCACTCTCTCCCATTGGAATAAAAAACCGATTCCGAGTCCTTGTTTTTATTTTAATTAACGAAGTAAAAGAAACCTACTTAATCAAATGAAAAAAATCTATCTCTTGATTTTGGCGGTCTTGTTCAGCTTCAGCATAGAAGCACAGCAAGTCAACATGGACTTATTTAAGTCCATGAAAGCCAGGAGTATTGGACCGGGAGCAATGAGTGGCAGAATTACTGCCATCGATGCCATCCATGACAATCCCAACATTATGTATGCGGGTTCAGCCTCTGGCGGACTCTGGAAATCCACCTCTGGGGGAATCACCTGGAACCCGATTTTTGACAATGAGAAAGTCCACTCCATCGGTGCGATTTCCATCTATCAGAAAAACCCGAATATTATTTGGGTAGGTACCGGCGAAGGAAACCCTAGAAACTCGCTCAACATGGGATATGGAGTCTATCGATCCATGGATGCGGGAAAAACTTGGCAGATGATGGGCTTGGAGAAAACTAGAGCAATTCATCGAATCATCGTACATCCTGATGATCCAAACACTGTATTTGTTGGAGCGATCGGTTCTCCCTGGGGAGAACAGGAGGACCGTGGCGTATATAAAACGACAGACGGCGGAAAAACATGGAAAAAAATCCTTTACATCGACACCAAAACCGGTGTGGGTGAAATGATCATGGACCCAAATAATCCCAATAAGATCTTTGTCAACATGTGGCAGCACAGACGCTACCCATGGTTTTTTGAATCAGGAGGAGAATCCTCTGGCCTTTATGTAACCCATGATGGTGGGGACAATTGGAAGAAGCTTAATGCAGAAGACAATGGACTTCCAAAAGGTAAACTGGGAAGAATGGGCCTTGCAATTTCAAAAGCAAACAGCAGCAAAGTTTACGCACTGATTGAATCGTCCAAAAATGCACTCTATGTCTCAGAAAATGGGGGAGAAAAATTTTCCATGGTCAACGACAAAGGTGAAATTGGAGATCGACCATTTTATTATTTCGAAATCTATGCAGATCCGAAAAATGAAAACAGACTTTACACACTTTACTCCCGGGTAGGAATCTCTGAGGATGGAGGGAAAAGCTTCCGTGAACTACTCTCCTATGAAGGCGTACATCCCGACCATCACGCATGGTATATCAATCCCAATGACCCTTCCCTTTTGATCAATGGAAATGATGGGGGATTGAATATCTCCCGTGACATGGGTAAAACCTGGTACTTCGCTGAAGGAATTTCGGTAGGTCAGTTTTACCACATCAATGTGGATAATGAAATCCCATACAATGTATATGGAGGAATGCAGGATAACGGTTCATGGACAGGCCCGGCCTATCTTTGGAGAGTCGATGGCATCCGAAATACCTACTGGCAGGAGATCTCCTTTGGTGATGGTTTCGATGTGGTTTCTCATCCTGCTGATTCCCGATATGGCTATACCATGTCTCAGGGTGGTAACGTTTCGAGATTTGACAAGCTGACTGGACACAATAGAACCATTAGACCAACGCATCCGGATAAAGATGTATTCTTGAGATATAACTGGAATGCGGCTATCGCACAGGATCCACATGATGTGAATACCGTTTATTATGCTTCTCAGTTTTTGCATAAGTCTACAGATTCAGGGGAAACTTGGGAAATTATTTCTCCTGATTTGACCACCAATGATTCTACAAAGCAGCGACAGCAGTTTACCGGTGGATTGACTTTTGACATCACAGGCGCAGAAAACCACACGACAATTATTGCAATTGCTCCAAGTCCGGTGGACAAAAACGTCATCTGGGTAGGAACAGATGACGGCAACTTGCAGGTAACGCAGGATGGTGGAAAGACATGGACTAATGTAGCCGCTAAGCTTACCGGTTTGCCAAAAGCATCCTGGATTCCTCAGGTTCAAGCCTCCAAGTACAATGCAGGTGAAGTTTGGGTAGTAGCCAACAACTACCGAAACAATGACTTCGCTGCCTACGCCTATCATAGCGCAGATTACGGCAAGACTTTCACTCGAATTGCGGATGACAGCAAAGTGTGGGGTTATACCTTATCAATCAAGCAAGATACCGAAGAGCCAAACTTGGTGTTCTTGGGGACTGAGTTTGGACTTTATGTCTCTTTTGACAAAGCCAAAACTTGGAATAAGTGGGAACATGGCTATCCAAAAGCGGTGTCTACTTATGACATGACGATTCAGGAAAGAGAAGCTGATTTGGTCATCGGTACCTTCGGGCGAGCGATTTACATTTTGGATGACATAAGACCTTTGCGGGCTTTTGCAAAAAACAACGGAGCGGCACCGAATGCCAAAATTACTGCCTTCCCTTCGCCTGAAGCCTATCAAGCTGTAATTCAGCGGGCACATGGGGAGCGTTTTATGGCAGATGGAAAATATGCAGGAGAAAATAGAGAATTCGGCGGCAGAATGAGCTTTCTCATTAATGACCAAAAGGAAAAGCTGGACTCGGTCACTGTAAAGATTTACAATGCTTCAGGCGAGCAGATCAGAACACTCAAAACGCTTCCTGAAAAAGGAGTTAACCGAATCATCTGGAATCTTGACCGCAAGTCCACAGCCGAAATGACAGGCGGATTTGGGGGCGGAGGACAAGGCGGCGGACGTCGTGCCGGATTCTTTGAGCCAAGTGGAGGCAGTGTGATTCCTGGGATATACAGAGCCGTGTTTATCTATGGCACAGATTCTTCTGAGACTTCGATCAAGGTAAATATGGATCCAAGAATCAATGTTCAGATGGCTGATTTGCAGGCTAAGGATGCTTTTTTAAAGAAAAATGAAGCCCTTTCTACTGAAGTCACAGCAGCCAATACCAAATTGAACGACGCTCAAAAGACAATCGATAAGGTCAATGCAATGATAAAGGATATCAATACACCTGAGGCGAAAGCATTGGCTGAGGCGACGAAGGACATCAAAAAGAAACTGGACAAGACCAGAGAGGCATTCAACGGTCCAACGAGAGAAGGTCAGGGCATCGTACGAAACCTCTACCCTACTACGATGACCCGACAGTTCATACCACGAAGCTATGCAAACTCCAGCTTTGGAGCTCCTGGCGCCACAGAAGAACGACTTTATTCGCAGGCTAAAGAATCTGCAGAAGAAGCGATCGCCGAAGTCAATAAATTCATGAACGGTGACTGGAAAGCTTTTGAAGAGAAAGTAAAAGCCACACCGATTGATATCTTTGAGACGGTGAAGAAGTAGTGGGAAAAGCTGGAAGACAGAAGACCGAGGACCGAAGTTATAATCAACATCCGTTGTTTATTAAGTATTTCAATAGTCCAAAGGATTCAATTGGATATTGATCAATGTTGACTTTGAACTTACTTTAAGTATTCATAAGTTACTTCACCTGTAGATGATACTTGAATATAGAACGGGTCTAAAAATAGATCTAGGCTACTTCGGTCTCCCGTCTTCGGTCTTCCATTCGATTTTCGATTGATTGTTGGAAATTGTCAGAGCAACCTTTAGGCATATCCACGTAAGTATTTCGACTAAAAGCATCCTGAATTTTCGGGGTGCTTTTTTGTTATTAACTTTCTTCAATACGAGGAATAATTTTTAACTTTCATTTAAAATACTGACAGCCATGATCCCAGCAGGAGAAAAAAAGGATTTAATTGATTGGATCATAAACCTTGAAAATCAATCACTCTTAAATTATTTATTTGAGTTGAAAGCTGCAAACGAAAGCAATGAAATCATATTTCAAGTTTCTGAGCAAGAAAGAGAAGGAATAAATAGAGGTTTAGACGACTGGGAAAATGGAAGAACAAAAACCCATAAAGAAATGAAAGATGAACTAAAGTTAAAATTTCCTCATCTTTTCCAATAGTGGAGTTTGTATGGACATATAATGCTTCAGAAGAATACATCCAAATTTTAGAGTATTTGGAAAAGAAATGGTCTTTACGAATAGCTAATAAATTTGTCCAAGATGTCGACGAGAAATTAGAATTACTTCTCACGAATTATTACACTTTTCAGAAAGTTGAGGAAAAGGAAGTTCAAAAATTCCTCATCAATAAGCATATAACCCTTTTTTACTTGGTTGAAGGAAAAAAAATAATGTTGCTCCATTTTTGGAATAACTCCCAAAACTCTGAAAAATTAAGCCTTTGAGCTACGCCACCTCCAAGATTTCATGGAAAACCGCTGCCGGACTGGTAATCTCCAGTATGATTGGTACAGGTGTCTTCACTAGCTTGGGTTTCCAGCTGCTAGAAGTTCAAAATACCTGGTCCATACTTTTGCTTTGGACTTTGGGCGGAGTGATGGCTCTCGTCGGTGCCTTTACCTATGCAGAACTGGGTACTCACTTCCGGAAAACTGGCGGGGATTACATTTTCCTTTCAGAAGCCATTCATCCCGCAGTTGGCTATTTATATGCTTGGGTTTCTCTAACTGTTGGCTTCTCTGCCCCAATAGCCATTGCTGCCATGGCAATGAATGGTTATTTGAGCCCCATTTTAGGCAATACGATTTACCCTGGTTTGTTCTTTTTGTTAGCTGTACCAGTTGCTCACATTTTTTCAGTGAGCCGGTCGGCCCATTTTCAGGATGTTCTTACCTTGATCAAAATTGCTTTTGTCATCCTTTTGATAATCTTGGGCTTCGGATATTCTTCTTCTGCCGAAGTCTCATCATTTGATTTTTCCTCTTCCTGGCAAAAAGAAGTGATTATGCCAGGATTCGCCGTTTCGCTGATCTATGTATTCTATGCCTACACGGGATGGAATTCAGCTGCATATATAATCGAGGAAGTGGATCATCCGGAAAAAAACCTGCCCAAAGCCCTGATTTGGGCCACTTTCTCAGTTATGGTATTCTACCTCCTACTCCAGATGGTCTTTTTGAGACATGCTTCAATTGCACAGCTGATTGGAAAGGTAGAGGTAGCAGATATTGCTTTTGGTAATTTATTCGGGGCAACAGGGGCGCTTTGGGTAAGCTTCTTTATTGGGATTCAACTGATCGCTACCATTTCGGGATATGCTTGGATAGGTCCTCGTATCACCTATGCAATGGCAAAGGACTTCAAACTTTGGAAACCATTGGCCAAAGTAAACACCAATGGAATACCTGTGCGCTCAATTCTGCTTAATACAGGAATCAGTTTAATACTCTTTTTGTCCGGATCTTTTGAGCAGATTATGCTTTATGCTGGATTTGTCCTACAGCTGATGGGAACAATTACTGTATATTCTTCACTCAGAATAAAAAAGGAAATTGGGTTCAAGAGCCCTTTTAAACCTTGGCTTCAATATAGTTACATCATCTTCAGTAGTGGGGTGATGATTTACCTTTTCTGGGATAGACCGATGGAAAGCTTTGCGGGATTAGGCATACTTGCCCTAGGATTACTTATTTTTCTTTTTGATAAAAAAACGGAACAGATTTAATTTTTTGCCAACCGGAGCTGACCCAAAATAATCATCGTTGCAAAAAAAGTCCAAGCTACAATAGGGAAAACCAGGTAAGAAAGGTTGGAAGAAAGTTCGGCTACAGTCACTCCCACCCAAAGTGCGACCAAAATAACAACTACATTCCCAATGAGTCCAAATTTCAAGGCGGAGATTCCCGTGAGCTTTTCCAATCCCAGGGTATAATAGGCATAGCTAGCACAAACAACAGCCAGTCCGATGGTCATTTTAGCAAGGTAATCAGCTTCAATCTGAACCAGTTTATAGCGTAAAATTGCAAGCAATAGGAAAAGAAAGACCCAAACAATTGGTATAACAAAACCCGGTGGTTCAAACCAAAGGCGCCTTTTATGTTCATTCCCTTCAAATCTTAGCCCAAGAAAATAGGCAGGCACATTGATAAAAAAGAGTATGCCATAAAAAAGAAGAATATTTGTCGTTAAGGGACCCATCATATAAAAATAGTACAGAAAGTGAATTTTCTATAAAAATTCGAACTGGATCGAATCAGTTTTAACAAACTTTTTAATAAATCAATCCAGTAATCTTCGGTGGTAATTAATTTGTCCTAAATGGTAATTAAAATGCCCATATAGGTGAATCAGAAAGAAACCTATGGACATCCCATGACCAAAGAAATCATGCAGAGATTTGTCTCCGAGACGACTGGGATTTAGTCCAAGAATTGAATTTGAAACGATTTTTTTAACCTCTTCCAATTCCTCCAATAAAGACTCCCGCGTTTCACCTTTTACACCAAATTCACGCTCTCTATTTCTTAAATAGGCAATTCCTCCAAAATCTAATCCGATGAAATGCCTTAAATTTCCAAAAATATGGAGCGTGAGATTGCCTGCTGAATTAGCAATTCCTTTATCAACTATCCAGAGATTTTCTTCCTTTGAATAAGACTTTAACTCATTTCCAAGCTTCTCTAAATCTCTCTGAAATAGCTGATTAAGTTCCTTTAAGTTCATTGATGGTTTAAGTGTTTTTGATAGGCTTGAGCCATTTTTATATCGTATTTATTTTGAGCATAGCCTGGCCCGTTGTAGCATTTGGCAAAAGCAGCCCAATTCTTTGAACGTAAGTGGTTGATGCAACCGAATGCAGCAATATATCTGCCGAAGGCTTCCAGTTGATTTCGTTCGTGAATGTACATTTGGTCAACGAAAGTTTGTATTGAATCGTATCCCAACTTTTTGGCATGAAATCCCATAATCTGATAACTGCCCCAAGACGAAGAGGCCAATGCAGCCTCTTTTACTTTGGGATCAGGCAAAAGCTTGGAAGCCTTTTCCAGCCGATCATATTCTCTTGTACCACCTAGATAGTGCGACTTGGTCCATCTGGAATAGAGCACATCCTCATTCGAAGCATTGGATAGGGTACTCGGGTTGAGGCCTCT
The DNA here is from genome assembly GCF_030694375.1 of Algoriphagus sp. GTDB lineage: Bacteria > Bacteroidota > Bacteroidia > Cytophagales > Cyclobacteriaceae > Algoriphagus. The sequence continues at coordinate 283,525 of NZ_JAUXYL010000040.1, read as the reverse complement.
TTCCTGAAGCTGTCTCCAAAAGATATGTCCTTCAAAAAGGATCTTTGGCCGGCCGTCTACGAAAAAGCCTTTGCCACTACTTTCTACTTCATTTACTGCCTTTACTGCTGCAAGCTCAAGATTGTGCTTTTGAGCAAAATCTCTTAAGTCTTGTTCACCCAAAAATTTGTCACTGAGGGTTTGGGCTGGTCTGGTTTTGTCAATCAAAACTGTCCAAGATTTGATACCGACTTCGCCGTCTTCTACTAAATTATTTTTTTTCTGGAAATCCCTTACTGCTGCATCCGTAAGATTGCCAAAGTAACCGGTGGCAGAAATTTGATAGCCTAATTTCCCGAGTAGTTCCTGAAGATAAGAGACATAGGGGCCCCTTGATCTGAATTTGATGGTTTGCATAGCGCTTTGGTTAAAAATGAAAAGTACTTCAAGTTACCTGAAGTACTTCATAAAAACCAAAACAATCCCTTGAAAATCAGGAGTCAATCACATTTTTTCGCTGTCCGTACTTACTCGGCGTTTCCGATTTTGGAGTATCCGAGGGCTCAGTTTTTTTAGCTTCTTGTTTCGGTGCTTCTTGTTTATGAGCTGGCGGAGCATTTTTAAAATCTGCCCTGTGCTTGAAACCTGATTCTGAATTTCTTTTTTCACCCGCAGGTTTATTTCCCGGACTTTTCTTCTTTTTGCTTTTTGATTTGAAAGAAGGATCTGATGAATAGCCCGAAGATTTAGCTTTTTCCCCAAGGTATTCCGGTCCTTTTTCAAAACCTTCAGGAAGTGGATTTCTAGTGATTTCCATTCCGATCAGACTTTCTATCCGTACGAATTTGTGCTGATCTTTTGGATTGACAAACGTGATTGCCTCGCCTTCTTTGTCTGCTCGTGCAGTCCTGCCTACTCGGTGGACATAATCCTCCGGATCACTCGGGGTATCAAAGTTGATGACCAACTCGATGCCCACTACATCGATACCACGCGATATGATATCTGTTCCAATCAGGATCTTTACCGCCTTATTTTTAAAATTGGACATGATCTTTTCTCTTTCCACCTGCTCCAGGTCAGAGTGAAAAGCCTCAATGTCAAATTGCTTTTTGAGCACTTTGTACAATGCTTTCACTTTGTCTTTGGTCGAGGCGAAAATGATTACCGCTTCGTAAGCCTTCTGAGAAAGAATATGACGTACCAATTCTTCCTTTTGGCCATCGTAAACAGAGTACATCGATTGTGTCACCCCTTCGGCAGTTTTCCCTATTGAGAGCGAAATTTCCTCAGGATTCTGCAGAAATTTCATACTGAACTGTCTGATCTTTGGCGGCATGGTAGCCGAGAAAAGAACTGTTTGGCGTTTCTGAGGCAGGTAGTTCACGATCTTAAGGATATCATCCGAAAAACCCATATCCATCATTCGATCAGCTTCGTCCAAGACCAAATGCTCTAATGTGCTTAGGTCCATTTTCCCACCTGCCAGCAATGCTATCAAGCGACCCGGTGTAGCCACCACGATTTCTGCTCCGGTCTCCAGAGCCTTCTTTTGTTGTTCCCACACAATCCCATCGCCTCCACCATAGATTGGTACCGAACTCACTCCTAAAAAGTAAGAAAAACCCTGAATCTGCTGATCAATCTGAATCGCAAGTTCACGGGTAGGTGCCAAAATCAAGGTATTCAGTTTATTTGAACCTGACTTGGATATTTTGTTGAGAATAGGAAGTACAAACGCTGCGGTTTTTCCTGTGCCGGTTTGAGCGCAGGCAATCAAATCTTTGCCTTGCATGATTACCGGAATTGCCATTTCCTGAATTGGAGTTGGGCGATCAAAACCCATGGCATCGAGACCTTCCTGTAGTGAAGGCTCAAAATTGAAATTAATAAAACTCAAATTATTGGTGATTTAAAGAAATAAATAAGGTCTAAACATAACCGACCCTTTCAAATATACGGTGTTAAACAATACAAAGCCAATCCTTAACCTTCTGTTAAAAATTCAAACCAGCCAAACTCAAATCATTTAGCATCAATTCTAAGTTTGGACTATATTACTTTATCATTCAATGTAATTTGAGAAATGATCGAACCACGAAAAATCTATTTCCTTTGCTTGACCATTTTTCTTCCATTTTTGGGTTTTAGTCAAAATTTCAACCTCAGTGGAAGGGTCATGGATTTTGACACGAGGGAATATATAGAAGGAGCATCAGTCACACTTCGAAACACAGTCTATGGTGACTTGAGCAACGGAGCAGGAAATTTTCTGATAGAAAATATCCTTTCTCAAAAGTATAATCTCGCCATCACCCTGCCCGGTTATAATACCTATGAGCAAGTAATTCAACTCAAAGGTGACCTAAACCTTGGAAACATCTACTTGGTCAGATTTGGAAGTGAAGGCACGGGTGCTGCCTTGCAAAAAACCATTCGTGCCACCAATGTCAGCCGACTGCTGGTGGAGCGACCAAACTTCATCGGAAATACGATTTATGGAATTGCTCCCGAACCCAAAAAACTGGAGGGAAATTTCTACCTCGACAACAAATGGAATGTGGCCTCTATCCTTCTCTACCGAGATCAAACTGTCTTGGAAGGATTTCGAGTTCGATACAACATCAATTCCAATACATTCGAATTGATGGAGCCGGAAAACAATCTGGTTTCCACCATGGCCGGACTCAGAATTCAGAATATAGTCTGGATGGACAGCAGCTACAAAGTGCCCCGATACTTTGTCAACGGCATGGATTTCAAAGAAGACAATGTGCCCATTTCCGGTTTTTTCGAGGTATTGGTAGAAGGAGATTTACCTTTGATGCGAAGAACCAAAGCAATTTTCAAAGAATCCAACTACAATACCGCCTTGATGGTAGGGAATCGAAACGATCAGATCATTAAGCGAAATGTGTATTACTACCTGAAAGGAAAAGATCTCTTTGAAGTTCCAAAAAAGCGGAAAGAACTATTTAAAATTTTCGGAGAAAAGGCTGCCGAAATGCAAGCCTTTGTGGAAGAAAATGAGATGGATTTGAAAAAGAATGGATCCATTTTCCAACTCTTCACAAATTATAATTCCAGATTCCCGGGTTTTGTTCCTATCATGAATCAGCTGTTGGATGAGGGGGATTGAGGGGGGTGCAAAGTTATGGCTCATTTTCATTTCTCTAGAGGTTTGATGTCCTATGACCGATGACTGATGAAGCCCAAATCCAATCTCCTTCCTGTAATTTAACTAGATACATTATGAAAAAAATGATATTGTTGAACCCAAAAGATTAAATCACATTAAGCATCGGTAATCCAACATCTGACATCCGACTTCCGAAATCCGACTTCCGAAATCCGAAATCAGTCACCCAAACCAATATGAAAAACCTTTTACTACTAGCCCTCCTCCTTCTCACCCACACCACCTTCTCCCAGGGTCTTCCCGGACTTGGGGCTGGCACTACACCCAACCAGCGGCCCATTCTTCATGGTAAAAACTGGGTTGCCATCACCGGAAAACCACTTGCGGCCACTGCAGGAGCAGCGATTTTCCAGCAAGGAGGAAATGCCGTCGATGCAGCCTGTGCCATGATAGCGGCCACTTCCACCATGTGGGATGTCCTCTCGTGGGGCGGAGAAACTCAGGCTTTAATATACAATCCCAACACAAAAAAAGTAATTGCCATCAATGCACTTGGGTATGCCCCGACAGGTGCCACAGTGGAATTCTACAAGTCTCAAGGCATGGATTATCCTCCGCAATATGGCCCTTTGGCCGCAACGACTCCCGGCACGCCGGGTGGCATCATGACCATGCTGGCTGAATATGGCACGATGAGTTTGGAGCAAATCCTCCGTCCGGCTATGGACTTAGCCAAAGGCTATCCGATCGAAGCTCAGACCGCAGATAATATTGAAAAAGGAAAAGCACAAATCAAGGAATGGCCATATTCCAAAAAAGTTTTCCTTACCCATCCGGGAGAAAAACGAGAAGCACCCGAAGCGGGAGAAATCTTCGTTCAGGAGGATTTGTACCAGACTTTATCCAAAATGGTCGAAGCTGAAAAGTCCGCGCTAAAAGCAGGAAAAACCAGAAAGGAAGCCATCTACGCTGCCTATGACCGATTTTATAAAGGAGACATCGCCAAAGAAATCGTTCGTGGTACCAGAGAGCAGGGCGGACTGTTCACAGAAGCCGACCTTGCCAATTGGAAAGTAAAAATTGAGGAACCTCTTCACGTAAATTACCGGGGCATCGATGTCTACAAACTGCAGGAATGGACACAAGGACCTGCTTTGCTTCAATCACTGAACATCCTGGAAAACTTTGACCTCAAGTCAATGGGGTATAACTCCGCCAACTACATCAACACCGTCTATCAAGCGATGAGCTTAGCTTTTGCAGACCGTGATTTTTATTACGGCGATCCGGCTTTTGTCAAGTCACCGATGAAAGGTTTACTCTCCAAAGAATATGCAAGGGAACGTGCAAAGCTGATCGGACAAGTCAATGATCCGAAGCTTGGCCCCGGAGATCCCTACCCTTTTCAGGGAGGTACGAACCCTTATATGGATTTATTGAAAAAGAATCAAAAGGCAATGGCCCTGCTGGACCCATCCGAAATCAATTCGCTGGTGGATGAAAAATTCCTTGCAGACTTCCAAAGTGGAACTACCTCAGTAGAGGCTGCAGATGCAGAAGGTTGGGTGGTTTCAGTAACTCCAAGCGGGGGATGGATTCCTGCGGTGATCGCCGGAAATTCCGGTGTGGGACTTTCGCAACGGATGCAAAGTTTTGTTCTGGATGAAAATCTGAATCCTTACAACCTTCCCGAACCCGGAAAACGACCAAGGGTAACCCTGACACCTAGTTTAGCCATGAAAGATGGCAAACCGATGTTAGCTTTTGCCGTGCAGGGCGGAGATTCTCAAGACCAAAACCTCCTTCAGTTTTTCCTCAATGTAGTCGAATTTGATATGAATGTGCAGGAAGCAGCCGAAGCCCCAAACTTCAATTCCTATCAGATGCAGAGCAGCTTCGGAGATCATGAGATCAAGCCGGGAGCGATTACTTTGCGCAATGATACCCCCGACTGGGTTCGCAAAGATCTGCTGAAGCGCGGCTATGTGATGGACTTCTGGACCAAAACCTCAGGCCCAATTACCGCCATTTGGATGGATTGGAAGCACGGCACATTGTGGGGCGCCGCCAGTAATTACGGAGATGATTACGGGATAGCTTGGTGACAGCGAGGCGAATGGTTCAAGTCTTTCGACTTGGACCTTCCATGATGCAGTCTTCAGACTGCTTTTTTTCTTTTTTTCACCACAGAGAAAAAGGAGAGAAAGGAGTTCAGGATTTGGGCTCCTTTTAATTTTTAAACCTCTATTCCCCATCAATCATTTTTGAGAACGCAGAGAAAAGCTAAAGCGCAGATGGTTCAAGTCTTTCGACTTGGACCCTCTATAATGCAGTCTTCAGACTGCTTTTTTCCTCTACCTGAAAGGTTTTCACCACAAAGAAAAAAAGACAAAGGAGTTCAAGTTTTGAGCTCCTTTTAATCTTCAAACCCCCATTCCCTTTCAATACTTTTTGAGAGCACAGAGAAAAGCTAAAGCTTTTGGTCGACAACCTTTGAGGCTCAGCAATGCCCGAAGATTTTGATCTGTTGACCGCGACGAACCTACGGTGGGATTTCAAAGCCAACTTCCCAAAACAAAAAAAGATTCAAAACATGATTTATATCAAACGCCAGGCTAAGTTATCCCTGTTGTTTGTACTCTTATTTAGCTTAACTTGAACAGGTAAAATCGATCCTCAAGTCGGTTTAATTTGATTAAAATCAGTTCTTTAGTGATGTATAAAAGATTTCAAAGAAGCCCGAAAACAAAGGAATGATTTTCCTTCATTTCCCTTTGGCAGGCAGATTAATCCTTTACAAAAAACAAGAAACGCATGAAAAATTTCGGTCCAGCAATTCTTTTGGTAATCCTATTTATAGGGTCCGCACATTCCCAATCCATCAAATCCTCCCTCAATCCAACCTTTGATTCAAAAGTCGATTCTATTCTTCGTCTGATGACCTTGGATGAAAAAGTTGGCCAAATGAATCAATACAATGGCTTTTGGGAAGTGACTGGACCTGTACCCCAAGAAGGCGATGCTGCTGTCAAGTATGCGCAACTTCGGAAGGGATTAGTTGGCTCCATGCTGAATGTAACGGGAGTCGAAAACGTCCGGGCTGTCCAGAAAATAGCGGTCGAAGACACCCGCCTTGGAATCCCGTTAATCATTGGATATGACGTAGTCCATGGATACAAAACAATCAGTCCAATTCCATTGGCAGAGGCAGCGAGCTGGGATTTGGAAGCAATCCGCAAATCAGCAGAAGTAGCGGCGGAAGAGGCGGCCGCTGCGGGGATTAATTGGACTTTCGCCCCCATGGTGGATATTTCAAGGGATGCCCGCTGGGGACGTGTGATGGAGGGTGCCGGTGAGGATCCTTTTTTAGGGAGTAGGATTGCTTACGCCCGAGTGAAAGGTTTTCAGGGGGATGATCTGAAAGCTGTAAATACCATTGCCGCTACAGCCAAACACTTTGCCGGATACGGTTTTTCCGAATCAGGCAGGGATTACAATTCGGTCGATGTAGGCACATCCACACTTTACAATGATATCCTCCCTCCCTTCGAAGCGGCCTTGGAGGCTGATGTCAAGACCTTCATGAACTCATTTAACCTTTTAAATGGAATTCCTGCCACAGGAAGTTCTTTCCTACAGCGTGAAATACTGAAAGAAAAATGGGGCTTCAAGGGTTTTATGGTTTCTGACTGGGGTTCTATCGGGGAAATGATTCCACATGGTTTCGCAAAAGACGGGATGCAAGCGGCCGAGTTGGCGGCCAACGCTGGTTCGGATATGGACATGGAATCCCGCTTGTATGTGGAGCATCTCACAGCGCTGGTCCAATCCGGCAAGGTGAAAGAATCCGTAATCGACGATGCGGTTAGAAGGATTTTGACCGTGAAATACGAATTGGGATTATTTGATGATCCCTATAAATACTGCGATGAGGATCGTGAAAAAACAGTAACGGGTAGACAAGATTTTCAGGATGCTGTACTTGACATGGCCAAAAAATCCGTGGTGCTGTTGAAAAATGAAAAACAGCTCCTTCCACTCAGAAAATCGGGGATGAAAATCGCACTGATCGGGCAATTGGCAGGAGACAAAGATAGCCCGCTTGGAAGTTGGAGGGCTTTAGGAGAACCTAATTCTGCGGTGTCTGTTCTGGAGGGAATGAATGCATTTCCGGGAAATTCGCTCGAATATGTGGAAGGGGTAAAATTCACTGAAGGCACTCCGGGATTTGCCTTTGAAACCAAAATTAACACCACTGACAGATCCGGTTTTGAAGCGGCTAAAAATGCTGCAAGAAATGCGGATGTGGTAGTGATGGTTCTTGGAGAACATGGCTTCCAATCCGGTGAGGGCAGAAGTCGAACCGAATTGGGTCTTCCCGGCTTGCAACAGGAACTGCTTGAGGAAGTATACAAGGTGAATCCAAATATCGTACTCGTACTGATGAATGGTCGACCACTGATCATCGATTGGGCTGTTGAAAAAATTCCTGGCATTTTGGTAGGCTGGCATTTGGGAACTCAAAGCGGAAATGCGCTGGCTCAGGTTCTTTATGGAGATTACAACCCAAGCGGCAAACTACCGATGAGTTTCCCGAAAAATGTAGGACAGATTCCTGTTTATTACAATTACAAGGCAACCGGCAGACCGACCAATCCCGGCTCAGATTTGGTGTTTTGGTCACACTATATGGATTCGCCAAATGAGCCCATGTATCCTTTTGGATATGGCTTAAGCTATGCCAGTTTTGACTATTCAAATCTGAAATTGAGTTCGGATGGATTTGCGAAAGACGGAAGCATCACGGTATCCATTGATTTGAAAAATACAGGAAGTGTGACCGGCAAAGAGACCGTTCAACTTTATATCCGGGATCTGTTTGCAAGTGTGGTAAGACCTGTCAGGGAATTAAAGGACTTTCAGCAGGTGGAATTAAAAGCCGGAGAAAGTAAAACACTCAGCTTTCAAATCACTGAGAAATCCATCGGTTTCTATAATAACGATGGCAAATGGATTGTAGAGCATGGGGATTTCAAAGTATTCGTTGGAGGAAGTTCTCAAGCCAGTTTGGAGAAGGATTTTAAGTTTTTGGAGAAATAACGGAGGGGGATTTGCCTTATTTCTACCAGAAAAGGCGAATAAAAGAAGTTATTTGGATAGACTAAGTGGTAAGATGGACCTTTTCTCCTTCACAGAATACTCCTTAAACTGGAAATTTTGAGATCATTCCCAGAGGTTTCAATCCGAAGAGTTAAAAAAAAATCCCTGTCCTTTGATTGAATTAACCAGTATAATTTTGAGAGATCTTTAAAATAATAAAACGCTCTCCTCCGAGACACCGCAAGAGAGAGCTCATTATCATTGCATTTGATTCAGTTACAATTTAGGGACAAAAGATTATTAATTTGACCCAGGTATTTTACACCCTCTTCGAATACACATTCCCAAATCGATCCTTGGCCTCAACCACCAAATTCTCTTTTGACTCAGGTTTAAAAAAGAACATGTGATCGTTCAGCTGTGGTTCCACCCAAGTGCGACGGGTGGGAAGAGTTGGGCCGGTGTGCAGTTCCACACTCCATGGGTCAAGTGCCAGTCGCTTCTCAGGTGCACCTTTTTTAATTCCATTCTCAAACCAGCTAATCTCCCATGCAGAATCGTAATTCCAACAATTGAGTGACATTTCCTCTTGGAAGTCTTTGTGATATCCTGTCTGATAAACCCGGAATTGCTCGTTGATATCCAAGCCGGTTCCTTTGTATTTCCACTGCAATTCGGAGCCATTGGCTTCATAGATCGCATAGCCGCTTGGCGTGCCGTCAAAGCAGATCGGACCAGACCACCAGGCACCGCAAACCGTCCCATGACAATGCTCATAGACATGGCGGCTGATCATGTTGTCATTAAAATGGGTATGTCCTGACATCAAGTGAGCATTGTAGCCTTCCAGCATGCGATACAGATGCTCCCTGTTGCTAACCGTCCCACCAAGCGTATCCCGATCAGGGTAGCGCGTTACCGCACCCGTGTAACTTGGAATATGCAGTGATACGACGACGGTTTTTCCTTTTTCCACCAGTTTCAAGTCTTGCTCCAGCCAGGCCAACTGCTCCTCCGGAATGTGTCCGATGTATTTGGTACCTGTGCCCAGATAAAACACATCATCCAAGACAACATAATGAACCTCTCCCCGATTCCAGGAATAATAAGTCGGTCCAAAATGACCTTTAAATGTGCCTGTGGTGGTCGTATCGGACCGACCGCCAAAGTCCATGTCATGATTACCCACCACCTGAAAAAATGGGATATTATACATTTGAATCGACTGATTGTATTCTTTGAAAAGTTCCAGCTTGTCAAAAACCAAATCTCCACAGCCAATTCCGAATATATTGGGGTCATCAAGCGAAGCAATGGTTTTCTGCACATCGGGAGCAGCCACGGTGAGCAGTTGATTTGCTTCGTACTCATTTTGAATTTGTGTATCTGCCAGCACCAAAAAGTGATGATTTTCATCCGAATTGACAGATTTCTTCAATTCAAAACTGAGATTTTGTTCAGACTTGCTGTGATCGATCCTTTGAAAGAAGGAAGCTGATCCATTTGCCTGTTTTTGGATTTCATAGCCTGAAGGAAGCGATACAAATACAAACTCACGATCAGTTCCTGAGATCAATTCGAATTCCCCGGAAGAATTGGTTTGGGCTACCATCCTTCCGTCAGAAACCGCAACGCCGCGAAGACCCTGACCATTTGTCAATACCCGTCCCCTGATTCGAATTGGGGAAAACACTGAAGGTAAATTCTGAAGCTTTACTTCTTTTTGAATGTTGGCAAAAACCGAATCTCCGAAGCCTATCCATCCTACTGAGGTGAGGCCTAGTCCTTTGATAAAATCTCTTCTGTTAAACATGGTGGTTGGGATTTAGGGTTGAATTGTAAAGGTTTAAAGTATTAAAAGTGTATAAGTTATTGCTTACCTGGCATAGGTATTTTTTTACTAATTTTTAATCTGTAAATCTGCTTTTTACACCCGAAAATCCATAGAAAATGAGTTTTGAGGTCCGATGAATCAAGCTGGGGGCTGGGACTTGGTCTTTCGACAATTATCAGCTACTCTACAAATTCATCATTAGAATGGTGGCTAATTGTGGCTAATCAATTTTTTTAAGCTTTGACTTTTGAGAAAGCCATATTTCCGTTGATTTAAAATAGGTTCTCCTTTGTCTTAGTTGTGGTTTTTGTCTTGAATCTTACATCTAGTATCTCTTTTTGGGTCTCGCCACTCACTTTGCCTCCCTTTTTTCACATAAATTTGAAAACTGAATTGAAATCTTTACGTCTATTCATAAAAGTTATCAATTTCTTAATTTTGGCACTGATTACTGCGGATCAATTTCATCAAAGCTTAACCCATATTTGCTTTCCAGTTCTTGTTTCTTACTGGTAAGATCTTGATCATTAAGTCATAATATGATTTGCCTTAATACGGAACACTTAAATTAATTTTACTTACTTTTGATTCTGTGAAAACCATTTTCTCCATATCCTTAGCCTTTTTGGTTCTATTCTCCTCCATTGGGATGGCGAAGACGACCCATTTTTGCATGGGCCATGCGATGAAAAGTGACTTTGGTTTTTCGCCGAAGCATCTGGATTGCGGAATGGCCATGGATATGGATCATGAGGAAAGTGATTCCAAGTCAGAAAAATCGACCCAGTCCTGCTGCGAGAATATCACCGAACACCTTCAGGTGGACGAGGATGTTCAGCTAGAAAAGAATCATTATTCTTTCAATGTGGTCTTTGCCGTGGCCTTGGCCCAGGTTTTTATTTTTGGTTTGGATTCTGTTGAGACTGAGCAACCTACTTTTGCACTATATACCTCCCCCCCACTTATTCAGGACTTCCACGTCCTTTTTGAGCAATTTCTGATTTAAATCCAAGGTTGGCAGGGCTGTTTTCCTGCATGCGTTTGACTTAAGCCAAATCGGCTTTAGATTCATTTTCTGCATTTAACCTTTGTGATTTATGCTAAACAAAATCGTCAAGTATTTCCTTGAAAATAAACTGGTTACAGTACTTTTCCTCCTGCTTATTATCGGCTGGGGAATCGTTACCGCACCTTTCAATTGGTCTGTCAGTTTTCTTCCGCGGGATCCTGTTCCTGTGGACGCCATCCCGGATATCGGGGAAAACCAACAAATCGTCTTCACCGAATGGATGGGGCGATCTCCTCAGGATGTGGAAGACCAAATCACCTATCCACTCACCACTTCCCTATTGGGACTTCCCGGAGTAAAAAGTGTCCGATCCAGTTCCGCCTTTGGATTTTCCAGTATCTACATCATTTTCGAAGAAGACATTGAGTTTTACTGGAGCAGATCCCGGGTACTCGAAAAGCTGAATTCACTATCGGCTGGACTACTTCCGGAAGGAGTTCAACCCAAACTTGGGCCTGATGCCACAGCTTTAGGGCAGGTCTATTGGTACACCCTCGAAGGCCGTGATCCGGATGGAAATCCCGTGGGCGGATGGGATCTTCATGAGCTTCGAACGATCCAAGACTACTATGTTCGCTATTCCCTCACAGCTGTGGAGGGAGTTTCCGAAGTCGCTTCCGTAGGCGGATATGTCAAAGAATACCAAGTTGACGTGGATCCGGGGGCCCTAAAAGCCAATGGCGTCACGCTGATGGATGTAATGGAAGCCGTCCGTAAGTCCAACTTGGACGTCTCTGCCAACACCATCGAGGTCAACAAAGTCGATTATTTCATCCGCGGGTTGGGCTATGTCGAAGAACTCTCAGATTTGGATAAAGCCGTAGTCAAAGTGACTGACAACGTCCCGATCCGAATTCAGGATGTTGCCCGGGTTAACATTGGCCCACAGACCCGAAATATGTCCGGTATTTTGGACAAGTCCGGTGCTGAGGCCGTGGGCGGAGTGGTCATCGCACGTTACGGAGACAATCCCTTGAAAGTGATCGAAGGCGTAAAAGCAGAAATCGAGAAAATTTCCCAAGGACTCCCTACCAAAACCCTGGCAGACGGGACAGTTTCAAAGGTTACGATCGTACCCTTCTACGATCGCACAGGCCTGATTTATGAGACTTTAGGTACACTGTATGAAGCGATCAGCCTTCAGATTTTGATTACAATTCTGGTGATCATCGTCATGGTATACAATCTGAGGGCCTCCTTATTGATTTCGGCTTTGCTTCCCATGGCGGTGCTGATGTGTTTCATTTTTATGAAATACTTCGGTGTAGATGCCAATATCGTTGCACTATCGGGCATCGCGATTGCCATCGGAACCATGGTGGATTTGGGGATTATTTTGAATGAAAATATTCTCCGCCATCTGGAAACAGCTCCTTCGGGTCAAACCAAACTCAAAACGGTCTATCAGGCCACATCGGAAGTTTCCGGTGCGATCATCACTGCTGTCAGTACGACCATTGTCAGTTTCTTGCCGGTTTTCACTCTCCAGGCAGCGGAAGGAAAACTTTTTGGTCCCTTGGCTTATACCAAGACATTTGCATTGATCTCAGCGGTGATTTTCACCTTGCTGATCATGCCTGCTTTTTCACACTGGATTTTTTCCATCAAAAAGCAAAAAGGACAAATTGGTCGCTACCTGAATTATGGTCTGCTGATTATCGGCCCAATCATCGCCTTGACCGTATGGTCTTGGGCTGGATGGTTGCTATTTGGATATGGCTTGGTGCATACTGCAGCATTTCATTTTCCTGAAAAAGTAGAAAAGCGAAAAAGCTTTCTGATCATTGCCGTTACGCTGTTGGCAGTTACCCTGCTTTTGACAAAGGAATGGATGCCTTTAGGTGTGTCGGTAAGCACCTTGACCAATTTCATTTTTATTGCTTTGCTCTTGACCTTGGTTTTGGGGGGATTTGCCGGATTTATCCGGATTTATCCCCGAATTCTCAACTGGTGTCTGGCCAATAAAATGAAGTTCATGCTTTTCCCCATAGTCGTAATCCTACTAGGAATTAGCGTCTGGTTAGGTTTTAACCGAGTTTTTGGGATAATTCCAAAAAGCTTCGATCTGATTGGAGTCAATATCCGAACCACTGGATTATGGTCAGGAATGACCCATACCTTTCCGGGTTTAGGTAAGGAGTTTATGCCTTCGCTCAATGAAGGCTCATTCCTCCTGATGCCGACTACAATGCCGCATTCCGGCATTCAGGAAAACAAGGAGGTTTTGCAAAAACTGGATATGATGGTGACAGCAATTCCTGAAGTGGATATGGTTGTGGGGAAAGCGGGTCGCGCAGAAACTGCCATCGATCCTGCACCGATTTCCATGTTTGAAAATACCATCAATTACAAAACCGAATACGCCACCGACATCAATGGAAGTCGAATTCGATTCAAAGTCAACAAGGATGGAAAATACGAATTGAAGGACGGTTCCTTGTTTGATCCCGAAACCATGACTCCCAATCAGATTCGGGTTAAAGACTTGGTGGAAGATCCGGATGGGGAATATTTCCGTCAATGGCGGTCCCATATCAAAACTCCGGATGATATCTGGAATGAGATCGTCAGCGTGATCAATTTGCCTGGTGTCACCTCCTCTCCCAAACTCCAACCGATTGAAACGCGTCTCGTCATGCTTCAAACAGGTATGCGTGCACCGATGGGAATCAAAGTATATGGCCCTGATCTACAGACCATTGAAAGCTTTGGTTTACAGCTAGAAAAGTACCTCAAAGAAGTTCCTTCGGTCAAAAAAGAAGCAGTTTTCGCCGATCGAATTGTTGGTAAACCCTACCTCGAATTGGACATTGACCGGGAGCAAATTTCTCGCTACGGACTCAATGTAAAAGATGTTCAGGACTTTATCGAGACTGCTATTGGAGGAATGAAACTCAGTACCACTGTCGAAGGCCGGGAGCGCTTCCCGATTCGTGTTCGCTACGCACGGGAGTTTAGAGACGATCCTTATGCCATTGAAAACCTTCAGATCCCAACTCCTGTCGGAAGTTACATTCCATTGGGGCAATTGGTCAAAGTGAGTTATCGTCCCGGACCTGATATGATTCGCGGTGAAAACAGCTTCCTGGTTGGTTATGTGCTTTTGGACAAAATGCCGGGCTTTGCTGAAGTGACTGTGGTGGAAGACGCCCAACGATACTTACAGGAAAAAATTGACTCCGGAGAGCTCAAAATCCCAAGTGGCGTTCGCTTTGCCTTTTCAGGTTCCTACGAAAATCAAATCCGCGCAGAGGCAAGACTTTCTTTAGTCGTTCCACTGAGTTTGATCCTGATATTTCTGATACTTTATTTCCAGTTCAGAGCGGTATCTACCACATTGTTTGTATTCACTGGAATCGCAATGGCCTTCTCAGGAGGATTTCTGATGATCTGGTTCTATGGACAGGATTGGTTTATGAATTTCTCCTTTTTCGGGGCCAATCTTCGGGATCTTTTCCAGATGAAAGTCTACAATCTCAGCGTAGCAGTTTGGGTGGGATTCATCGCCTTGTTTGGAATTGCCACCGATGATGGAGTTGTAGTGGCTTCCTATTTGGATCAAAGCTTTAAAGAGAACAAGCCGAGCACTGTTCAGGAAATCCGTGACTCGGTATTGGAAGCAGGAAAACGGAGAGTTTTGCCCTGTATGATGACTACTGCTACCACTATGCTTGCCTTGGTTCCGATCTTCACTTCCACCGGAAGAGGATCGGATATTATGATTCCGATGGCGATTCCTTCTTTGGGAGGAATGGTATTGGAGATTACCACAGTATTTATCGTGCCTACCCTCTATTGCTGGTGGGCAGAACGGAAATTAAAACACAATTCCGAAGTCTTCACTGAGGAATCAAACGCATAAGGTTATGAAAAAATTAAAAGATTTCGGATTTCGGATTTCAGATTTCGGAGTTTGGTTATTGATCATGCCGCAGTTAATATCTTCAATAACTCTTTTAAAAGGGTGGTTTGCGAAGACCTACCTACGGGACAGGCAGGCCCAAACCACGGCGAGGGAAAAATCTGTGAGCATCCGTGAAAATCTGTGGGAAAAATTAAAAAATTCAACCTTCTCACTTCAGCTTTCTGACTTGAAATTTCAAATCTCAAATCTCAAATTTCAAATATTCTATTTAGTACTTCCTCTTTGCTTCTCACTGTTTACCTATCAGGCAAAGGCTCAATCCCTCGATGACTATCTCATCCAAGCTGCCCAGAATAACCCAGGATTAAAAGCCTCTTATTCACGGTATATGGCATCTATGGAGCGAAGCGGACAAGTTGCCCTGCCTGATCCCGAATTGCGGGTAGGGTTTTTCCTACGTCCTATGGAGCGATTTATGGGAAATCAGCAGGCAGACATTCAGCTGATGCAGATGTTCCCCTGGTTTGGAATGCTTTCCGCACAAAAAGAAGAGGCCAATTACATGGCACTCGCTCAATATCAGCTCTTTTTAGAGGAAAAGAATCAGTTGTTTTTCCAAATCAAATCCACCTGGTACGAGCTTCACCGACTTAATGAGGAAATTCGGATCAGCAAAGAGAATCTGGAATACCTGAAGAAATACGAACGTCTTGCATTGATTAAGTATCAAGCTGCGGCACCGACTACCGGAGGTGCAGCACCAACTTCTAGCAATCAAACCGCCAGCACTTCAAGCAGCAGCTCTGCCGGAGCTTCTTCCATGAATTCAATGGACGCAACCACTTCTCAAATGCCCACCTCCGCAAGTTCCATGAGCAGTGGAATGGGTTCTTCAGGCACAGGTTCGGGTATGAGTGATGTCTTGCAGATTCGCATTGAAATGAAAGAGTTGGAAAGCAATCTATCCCAGTTGGAAGCCAATATGGAGCCTTTGCAGATCAAGTTTAATCAGCTTCTCAACCGGGAAAACCGGGAAGAAATCCTTGTGTCAACCACCCTTTCACCTGCTAATTTGGATAACGGAAAGCTTGAAGTTCTGGAAAATATAAAAGCCAGTAACCCGATGCTAGCAATGTACGACTCGGAAATGGCTGCATATGATCAACAGGCGCGAATGGCAAAATTGGACGGACGGCCCATGCTTGGTGCAGGAGTCAATTACATGCCATTCAAACCAAGGTTGGAGGACGGAATGATGATGGGTGGAGATAATATGGTCATGCCGATGGTGACTATAACCTTGCCTATCTACCGGAAGAAAACAAACGCCAAAATCAAAGAAGCCGAATACCTCAAAGAAGCGACTTCCCTGACCCGCCAAAAAACAGAAAATCTGCTCACCATGGAGTGGGCCAATGCTTTTCGGGATTGGGAAGATGCCGAACGAAAAATCCGACTATACACGGAACAGGTGAAACTTGTCGACCAAACTATCAATCTCCTGCTGACAGCCTACAGCAATAGCGGAAGGGATTTTACAGAAGTACTTCGTGCCCAGCAGCTTCTGCTGGATTACCAACTGAAACGCGTCAATGCAATCAATCAGCAATACCAAAGCCTAGCTATGC
Source organism: Algoriphagus sp. (assembly GCF_030694375.1). Classification (GTDB taxonomy): domain Bacteria; phylum Bacteroidota; class Bacteroidia; order Cytophagales; family Cyclobacteriaceae; genus Algoriphagus. Next base: position 266,911 of record NZ_JAUXYL010000040.1, on the reverse strand, counting down.
TTGAAATGCTTGCTTCATCTGATGTTGAACTTCAATAAGACTTTAAAATGAAAAAGATATTCGAAAATAAATTCGCGCTAATTACCCTCACTTTGGTGATAGGGGTACTATTCGGCTGGTTGATCAAGCCAAGTCCTTCCCAATTGGAAGCAACCGATGGACATGACCATGGGTTGGAAAGTTTAAGCAATCAACTTTGGACTTGTTCCATGCATCCGCAGGTTAAGTTGAGCGAACCGGGAGACTGCCCGCTTTGCGGGATGGATCTTATCCCTGTTTCCACCTCTTCCAGTTCATCTTCCAATCCAATGGCCTACGAAATGACTCCGGAGGCTGTGGCTATGGCCCAAATCCACACCACAAAAATTGCTGGGGTGAATGCTTCCGGTGAACTCTTTCTCACGGGGAAAATCCAACCGGACGAGCGGGAAAATGCATCAGTAACTGCAAAATATCCCGGAAGAATCGAACGCTTGTTTGTAAGCTTTACCGGAGAGGAAGTCAAAGCCGGTCAACGCTTGGCGACACTCTATTCCCCCGAATTGCTTTCTGCGCAACGTGAACTTCTTGAAGCTGTTAAAAGCAAAAACGATTTTCCCGAACTTTATCAGGCGGCCAAAGAAAAACTCAAATTCTGGAAGCTGACCGAAAGTCAAATCAATGCGATTGAGCAATCCGGAAAAGTCACCGAACAAATTGACATTCTTGCAGATCAATCCGGTGTGGTTGTACAGCGCAATGTAGCTGTGGGGGATTATGTCAGCACAGGAACCGTGCTATTTAATGTGGTCAATCTGAATAAGCTTTGGGTGCTATTGGACGCTTACGAATCGGATTTACAATTTCTGAATTTTGGTAACGAAATCAATTTTTCTGTCGCAGGTTTTCCCGGAGATGAGTTTAAGGCTAAAATCACGTTCATCGACCGATTAATCAATCCGAATACTCGAGCAGCATCTGTACGGGCTGAAATCACAAATTCAGGCCAGAAACTGAAGCCTGAAATGTTTGTCACTGCACGAATCAGGACCAACGCAAAGTCAGCAGCTTCCGGAATATCCGTTCCGAGAACAGCGGTTTTGTGGTCGGGAAAACGATCGGTAATCTATGTCAAAGTACCGGATGCGGAGATGCCTTCCTTTGAAATGCGTGAAGTAACCTTAGGCCCTAGAATGGGTGATAATTACATCATTGAAGCAGGCTTGCAGGCTGGGGAGGAAATCGTAACTAACGGTGTTTTTGCCATCGATGCTGCCGCTCAGCTTTCAGGACAATTCAGCATGATGAACAGACCAAAGACCAAATCTTTGGAGGTCTCGCAGGAGTTCAGGGATCAAATTACATCGGTAGCAGATGCCTACTTTCTGGTGAAAAATAATCTGGTTAAAGACAACCTTTCAGAAGCCCAAAAATCCCTGAGCACTTTAGATCAAAATTTGGGTAAAGTAAATATGAATCTAGTAAAGGGCGAGGCCCATGACCTTTGGATGGGGATGCTTTCAGGATTAAAAGATGCCAAAACGAAGATGGCTAATACCAAAGACCTAGAGGAAGCCCGAAAGCATTTCTCAATGCTTTCCTTTCACATGCTGGAGGTGACAGAAACATTCGGGTTGAACAAAGCTGTGGTGTACAAGGATTATTGCCCGATGGCATTTGGAGATCAGGGCGCCTATTGGCTTTCAGAGCAAAAGGAAATCACCAATCCCTATTTCGGCGCATCCATGCTGAGCTGCGGAGAAGTAAAACAAACCTACCTCAAAGGTCAGCCGGTGATGAATCTAGCTGGGAATCCAACTTCTCCTCCCGTTTCACATAATCATTGAGATTTTACCAGACCTGCCAGGTTTTCAAAAACCTGGCAGGTCTATTTCCCTACAGACCGAATCTTGAAAGAATAAAAATCAAACACTTATCACAAATCAAATTAATTTCAAATGAAATCAAGCCTGTCTGCTACAGGCAGGCATGAACCTTCGGTGTCACACACTGGGATGATTATTCACCATGCGAGATTCCATGTGGCCACTTAAAAACAAATTATAAACACATGAAAAAGACCCTCTTATTCGCATCTCTGATTTCATTCGCAGTGTTTTCCTGCGGAGAAAAATCCACCTCAAAAGAAACTCATGCAGAAGCCCACGCTTCGAGTGACGCGACTACCGCCAAAGCTATGGCAGTGAAAAGTTCAAAGTCCACAACAGCAATTATTGAAGGGTATTTAGCCGTAAAAGATGCTTTGGTCGCCGATGATCAAGCAACTGCTTCAATCAAAAGTGTTGCTTTAGTTTCCGATCTTAAAGCATATGATATCGCGTCATCTCAGGCAAATGACCCCGAAGAATTAGAAAGACTACAGGTAGAAGCTATCGGATTTGCCGAAAAATTGGCAGCTGGAGACATTGCTGCCCAGCGTGAAAGTTTTCAGTCACTTAGTGTTACCATGAAGGAGTTTCTGAAAATCGCCGGAGTTGACCGTACACTTTACCATCAGTATTGCCCGATGTACAAGGGAAACAAAGGAGGCATGTGGCTGAGCGCTAATGAAAACATCAAAAATCCATTGTTTGGAAGTTCGATGTTGACTTGCGGTCGAGTAGAGGAAACTTTGGCTTTGAATTAAATCAATTTGGGAGGCGGGCCTTATTTAGGACCCGTCTTCTGAATTATTTGAAAATTCGGAATGCTGCACAAATCCATATTTTTGTAGAATTAAATCCCCCTACCCCTCTTAAAAAGGGGGAATTGCGCCGCTTTGATCCTCAAATCCATTGATTAGAATTTAGCTGAATTATTGCGGATGAACATATACCAATCAATCCAATGAGAAAAAATGTACTATTTACACTTGGACTTATTCTGCTTTTCACAGCAGGTTCTTTTGCTCAAGAGAAAGTATTGGAACCACTGAAAGTCTCACAAATCCGCGGAGTAAATGTTTTCGGAAAACCTGTGGACAATCAAACCCGCTGTGTGCATTGGCATTCCGAATTGGACATCATAGCCATCAAATTCAAATGTTGCGACAAATATTACCCCTGCTTTTCTTGCCATGAAGAGGAAGCAGACCATGAGCATAAAGTCTGGCCAAAGGCAGAATTTGACCAAAAAGCAATTCTTTGTGGCGTTTGCGGTACCGAATTAAGTATTAAAGATTACATGGCCTCAAACAATACCTGTCCAAGTTGTAAATCGGGCTTTAACCCCGGATGCAGCAAGCATTACCATTTGTATTTTGAAACAGATTGAATGTACGAAGTACTAAGTACCAGGTACAAAGTAGGAAGGTTAAAATAACCTTTACAAATAACCCAATAACAAATAACCTATCACCCACCATCACACAGCACTATGAAGTATTCACCCATTATCTCAGCCATTTTCCTTTTAGTTGCAATTTCTTGTTCTCCCAAAACGGAATCTGAAACCCTAACAGCAGAAGATCACAGTCAGCACCAAACAGCAACTGCACCCACTGCCTCCAAAAGCCCAAAAACTGAAGCCATGGCGATGGTGGGAGGTAATCACATCCACATCGACTATTCCTCTCCAAGTGTCCGGGGAAGGCAAATTTTCGGTGGACTGGTTGGGTTTGGAGAAGTTTGGTCCACCGGAGCGCATAAAGCCACAAGTATAAAGTTTGATAAAAATGTATTGATCGGAGGAAAAGAAATCCCGGCAGGGAAATACGGCTTCTTCACCATTCCCGGGGAAACCGAATGGACACTCATTCTTAATAAAGTTTGGGACATGCACCTTGCAGACGATTACAATCCAGCCGAAGATATCATCCGCATGACGGTAACGCCGGAGATCCTTACAGAAACAGTTGAATCACTTACTTACACTGTCACCGAAAAATCTGCGAATACAGCAGAAATAAGCATGGCTTGGGATAAGACAAAAGTGAGTTTTGAAGTAATCAACAAGTAAGATGCGAAAGAACAACCAATTCTACGCCCGAAGAATCCACCGCTTTTTAGGTGTTTTCATCGGGATACAATTTCTGTTCTGGACGATCTCAGGACTTTATTTTTCTTGGACAGACATCGACGAGATTCACGGGGATCATTTTCACCAGGATCACATGATGCATATGACTGCTGCCAATTTGGTCGATCCCGCAAGTTTGGATTCTACCTTAGAGATTGCCAGCCTGGAGCTCCGTTTTGTCAAACACCAACCCTACTATTGGGTAAATGGCGAGCAACTGTTTCATGCACAAACTGGGGCTTCCAAAGGTGAAATCACCGAAGAAGAAGCCAAGGAGATCGCCAAAATCTATATCAAAGGTGACTTTGGAATCAAATCAGCTGAATACCTGACGGAGACTGGTTCGCACCACGAATATCGGGGTCGTCCCCTACCGGCTTGGGCGGTTAACTTTGAGCATCCCGAGAATCTTACAGCTTACATTGATGCCAAAAGCGGAAATTTTGAACGCGTCAGGCATAGAAACTGGCGTTGGTTTGACACGCTTTGGATGTTTCACACGATGGATTACGCTGGTCGGGACAATTTCAACAACCTCCTGTTGAGGGCATTTTCCCTGTTTGGATTGGCCACGATTGCTTCTGGCTTTACACTGTTCTTTATGACTTGGAAAAAATCTAAATCCTCAAAAAAATAATCTTGGACTTCTGACTTTAACTTTTCCAAAGTTTCAAACTTTGGAAAAGTTTTTAGATCTTAATTTTTAAGCCTACCTCCGGCAGTTAAACTTTTTGACTTTATACTTCTTAGCTCCAAAACTCTTGTCGCAAGCATCTTACTTCCAATATCTTGATACCTGCTACCAGATACTTGCTACTTTGATTTACTCTTTCCACTTCCGATTTGCCTTCTTTTCCGCCTGAACCTTCTTTGATTTTAAGCGATCTTCAATAGCACCTTTGCTTGGTCTCGTTGCTTTTCGGATTTTCTTTTTGTGAAAAGCTGTTTTTAGCAGATCATAAAATTTCTTGATCACCAGCTCTTTGTTCTGAATTTGAGAGCGCTTTTCCTGACAGGAAAGGTTCAAATTCCCTTCCTGATCGATCTTGTTTTTCGCTTTTTGAAGCAAAGTCAATTTTTCTTCCTCGCTCAGGACCAATGACTTGTTGACATCGAAACTCAACTGAACTTTCGTCTCAACCTTATTGACGTTTTGTCCTCCAGGTCCACCACTTCGGGCAGTTTGGAATTGAAGTTCGGGGACAAAGTCTCCGTTAGCTATTCGTTTTTCGAGGGACATTTGGTTGTAAAGTTTGAAAGTTGCAAGGTGGCAAAGTTAGGATCCAACTTTACAACTTTAGCACTTTGCAACCTTACAACTCTTTTAATTTATCTTCACGAACTTATTGAAATCAAATCGACGTTTCATCTCCGTAACCTAATGGACCTTGAATCCATTAATTCTTACCTATGAAAACAAAACCTAGAGTCGTCGTAGGCCTTTCGGGCGGTGTCGACAGCAGCGTGGCTGCCAAATTATTACTCGATCAGGGCTACGAAGTCATCGGCATGTTTATGAAAAACTGGCACGATGAATCCGTCACCATCTCCAACGAGTGCCCATGGATGGAAGACTCCACCGATGCGATGCTAGTGGCCGAAAAACTCGGAATCCCCTTCCAAGCCATCGATCTCAGTGAAGAATACCGGGAGCGGATTGTGGATTACATGTTTGCGGAATACGAAGCCGGACGCACACCAAATCCGGACATCCTCTGCAACCGGGAAATCAAATTCGATATTTTCTTAAAAGCTGCCCAAAAGCTCAAAGCGGACTTTGTGGCTACGGGACATTATTGCCAAAAAGGCGAAATTGAAGTGGATGGAAAGCCCGTTTACCAGCTTTTGGCCGGAGCCGATCCAAACAAAGATCAAAGCTATTTTCTTTGCCAACTTTCCCAAGAGCAACTTTCCAAGGCGCTTTTCCCCATCGGCCATTTGCAAAAACCCGATGTACGAAAAATCGCCAAAGAAGCAGATTTAATCACTGCTGAAAAGAAAGATTCACAAGGACTTTGCTTCATCGGTAAAGTACGCCTGCCTGAATTCCTTCAGCAGCAACTCAAACCTAAAAAAGGTAAAATCATTCAGATTCCAGAAAATCTGGAGGTCTTTCAAAAGCTGCAAATGCCTGTGGGAATTGCTCCTGAAGATTGGGATGATGACATTTTGAAAGCGATTTCCTTACCGATACATTTCACAGCTGATCAGGGAAAAATCTTGGGTGAGCACAATGGCGCACATTATTTCACCGTGGGTCAGCGCAAAGGACTCCAAGTAGGCGGCACAGGTAAGCCACTTTTTGTAATTTCTACCGATACCAAAGAGAATGTCATTTTCACAGGTTTAGGTGAGGATCATCCCGGGTTAAACCGATTTGGACTCTTTGTGAAAAATGAGGAGATCCATTGGATCAGAGAAGATTTGGCACTACAGCCAGGAGAATCAGCCGAATATTTGGCACGCATCCGATATCGTCAGCCGCTTTCCAAAGCGACTCTGATTATGCGGGAAAATGGATTGTATGTGATCTTTGAAAATGCCCAAAAAGGAATTGCTTCCGGACAGTTTGTGGCTTGGTACCAAAGAGAAGAATGTATCGGAAGCGGAACGATATTTTAAAAAATTTACCACGGAGAGCACGGAGAAAAAAAGAGTTCGTTGGCAAACCTTAAATTGAACTTCAATCCTAAAAACCGAAATGAGCCTTTTTGAGGTCACAGAGAAAGCTAAAGCTTTTGTTGGTTTTAAACTGTAAATCAAACTTTCTTTGCGCCCGCTCAATTTTCCTCCGCGTACTCCGTGGTTAAAAATCCTTATGCTAGACATCCTCTTCGAAGACGAACACTTAATCATCATTGACAAACCTGCCGGATTGCTGGTTCACCGGACACGTCAGGCTTTTGGAGAGGATGAAAACGCCTTAATTCAACTTCGGGATCAGATCGGTTCTTGGGTAGCTCCTGTACATCGGTTGGATCGGGCGACGAGTGGAACCTTACTTTTTGCAAAAAATGAGGCAATTCTTCCTTTAATGAAAGCACAATTCAGCGATCGAAAAGTGGAAAAAACTTACCTCGCAATAGTCCGCGGCATTCCTGTAGAAAAAGAAAATCTGATCGATCATCCACTGACGAGTGAGCGATCCGGAAAACTTCAGGAGGCCCAAACTAAATACAAGGTCATCGCTGAATCGGAAATTCCATTCAATTCCACCGGTCGCTATCCTACAAGCAGATACAGTCTTCTCGAGGTGGATCTAATGACAGGACGCACCCATCAGATTCGAAGGCATTTGGCCCATATTCGTCATTACATTGTTGGTGACAAAAAGCATGGCGATAACAAGCAGAATATTTTTTTTGAAAAGCAATTCGGACTTACTAATCTTTTGCTTCATGCATGGAAGTTGTCTGTAAACAATCCCATGACAGGTGAAAAAATTTCAGTCTCCTGCCCTATTCCTGTACATTTCCGAACAATCATGCAAGAATTGGCGTGGAAACCGAATGAAATTCTACAGGCTTCGAATTGAAATCGAGAATTTGCGCTATTTTCCCCCATTATTTAATTACCCTATGAAGAGATTAACCATTACCATGAGCTTACTGCTTGCCATTGGCTCATTTTCTTTTGCCCAAAAGCAAGACATCGAAAAGAAATTTGATTCAAAGGCAGCCATCGAAGAGTTCACTTACTTGGCTTCAGATGAACTGATGGGAAGAGACCCTGCCAGACCTGAGATGAAGTTGGCTTATACCTTTATTGCAGATCTGCTCAAAAAAGCAGGAGCTACTCCCCTTCCAGGTGCGGATGGATTTTACCAAAACATCCCCTTTCGGCTTTCCTCCCCTCCAAAATCAGGATCCCTGAAAATCGGAGATAAGGAATTCACTCAAGGCCAAAACATGCTGGTTTTAGATGGAAAATCCTTCTCAGGCACTTACGAACTGGTAGATGTGGGATTTGGGATGGATGAGGATTTTGCAGGGAAGGATTTGAAAGGAAAAATCGCAATCACCAATGCCGGTGCCCCAAATAAGCTGAGTCCAAACCAACTTTTTTCCGAAGGAAGATCCAAAACCCTACGTGCAAAAGAAGCCGGAGCTGTTGCCCTAATCGAGCGGTTCAATGTACCCTCAGTTCCATGGCAATTGGTTTCCGGATTCCTTAACCGGCCCCAAATGAGCGTCGATCAAGGTTCCGCAAGTGATTTGCCCTACGTTTGGATTGAGGATGCAAAAAACCAAATGACAGGTGATAAACTGAAAAATGCTGTTTTTGCGATTCAAGGTAAAGTTAACGTAGACATAGACGGTAAAAATGTCCTGGCTTGGATTGAAGGTACTGATCCGGTTTTGAAAAATGAATTCATCATGCTCTCAGCGCATTACGATCACGTGGGCGTAGGCGCTCCTGATGCCAAAGGAGATTCGATTTATAATGGCGCAAGAGACAATGCTGTTGGCACTGTTGCAGTGATTAATGCCGCCAAATACTTCGTACAGAATCCTCCAAAACGATCTGTCATATTTGCACTTTGGACGGCTGAGGAAAAAGGACTTTTGGGTAGTGGCTACTTTGCCAACAATCCATTGATTCCGTTGAACCAAATCGTTTACAATTTGAATATTGACAATGCCGGTTATAACGATACGTCCATCATCACAGTGATTGGTTTGGGTAGAACTAGCGCAGATTTTATGATTGAGGAAGCTGTTGCTGAGTTTGGCTTGACGGCAAAGGCAGATCCTTCTCCGGAACAGGGCCTATATGACCGTTCAGACAATGTGAATTTTGCCAGAAAAGGTATTCCTGCGCCAAGCTTCACATTAGGATTCACTGCATTTGATGATGAAATTCAACAATATTATCACAAAGCCGCAGATGAAGTAGACAGCTTTGACATGGATTATGCAAAGATCTATTGGAAATCCTATATTCTCTCTGCACAAAAAGTAGCCAATTGGAACCAGCGACCCAAATGGGCAGTCGGTGACAAATATGAAGAAGTCAGCAAAGAACTCTATGGGGATAAATAGTATTTAGACTTTTGATGCAGGAAACAAGTCATAAGATTCAAGACAAAAGACATTGGATTTAAGAAAGAAATGAGGTTGTCTCAAAAGGACTGAAAGTGTCAGCCTGACCCTTCGACTCCATTCACCTTGAGCGGAATCAAAGGGTCAGTGTGACAGTATCCGAAGGCCATTTCCAGCGAATAAAGCCACATATCGACTTCGCTACCGATGACAAATTGTGTTAAATTTTATTTTTACTAATTATTCAAAATTATATTCCAATTTCATGAAGTGTGATTTGTCGCCATTAACCAGTTAATTCTGGTTCTAAGTTTAGGTTAGGTTATTCTTTTTCTTCGTTCTTTTGGCTTAACCCAAAAGAACCAAAAGGTCAAGATTTGCCAAAGCTCCCACCGCACGAGGCCGAACGCTGGCTCGCTGGCAAATCCTCCCTCCGCGCCCTTCCGATCAATGTTTTGTCTAGGCCGCTAAAATTCAATCGTAGATCAAGATTTTTATGGCCTTGGGCTTCAAAAATCCTGTCATTTCCTTTTTGTATGTTTATTGATAATTTAAGACTCATTGTAACAAACAGCAGTTATGAGACAACCTCTATGAATTAATATTCTTGATCTCTTGAGATTTTGGATATCGGACTGTTGCCTGTCAAAACACTCCCTTGCCTATCTGCTCCTTCAAATACGTCTTCATCTCCTCTCCTTCTTCCAGCTTGACTTCTCCCGGCAGTCCCAAAATAAATCGCGCCAAACCGGGAAGTTGAGGAATTACCCCTTCAAAAAAATATTGGTTTCGGTTTTTGATGGACATAAAGGGAAGCGCATTGGGATATTCCTCGAGCATTAATTGATACGCCTTCTTACTAAGCCTCAATTTTACCCTAAACTTACTTTTTCCGGTGTAGCCAAAAAGTGCCTGACCGGGAAGTTCATGCTTATTTTCATTTTTCGAACTATCCAAACTAAGAACAACCTCTCCAATCCGTTCAATTTTAAACACTTTCATGCTCTTGCTTTCAATTTCATACGCATGAATATTTTCATAATCGGTAGAAAAGCCCACAGGTTCGACCAGCCTGTCTGATACGGTATCACTGCTCAGAGAATAATAATCCTTCAACCAAATTTGCTTTTTGCCCGAAATCCCCTCCCCAATGAGATCCACAAACCGGCCGAGGTTTGCCTTAAAAAGTTGCTCTGTCCCCTGCTTTACTTCCGACTTTAGCTGAAGCTTTTGCAGAAGCGAATCACGTAGAAGGTTTGCCTTACCCTGACTTTCGATCAAACCCTTGAGCCAAAGATTTTCTTCCTGGGAAAAACTTCCAAAAGTCGAGGTTGCCGGTAAATATTCCGGTCTTTCGTTGATTTTATATTTGTTGAATTCTTTGATTACAACGAATCCCAAGGCCTCCAGCAATTTGAAATATCGATAAATGGTTCGCTCGTTGGTTTCCAATAGCTCCGCCAAGCGATGAACCGGCTTTCCTATGTTTCCTTGTAGCAGATTGATCAATTTGAAAACCCGTAGGATTTTTTGCTGTTCGATTTGTTCTGATTTAGCCATAGTTACTTTGGAATAATCACTAAATGTAAGCAGAAGGAAAAAGTATCCAGTCTATTTGACACATATTGTCAATAAAAAATAATCCTGAATCTGGAAGATGATCATTAGAGAATAATGAAAAGAAAAAAATAAAATTAGATTGGTTTTTTTGTTGTCTTTTTAAAAGTCAACCAAAAACTAATCTAGGATGGCTTAAATTCGCATCCTATGTCCGAGTTCAACCCTTTTTCCTTTGACCTTCCTGTTGCAGAAATCATACCTCAGGTCAAAAATCACCTTTCCACACAAAATTCCTTAATCATCCAAGCACCTCCGGGAGCAGGAAAGAGTACTCTTTTGCCTTTGATACTCTTGGATGAACCTTGGTTGAAAGGCAAAAAGATTATCATGCTTGAGCCCCGCCGCTTGGCGACCAAAAGCATCGCGCAGCGGATGTCAGGCATGTTGGGAGAGGATTTGGGAAAAACAGTCGGCTATCGGATTAGATTTGAATCCGCCATCTCGGAGCAAACACGGCTTGAAGTCATCACCGAGGGGATTTTGACCCGAATGATGCACAGCGACAATGCTTTGGAAAATGTAGGATTGGTAATATTTGATGAGTTTCATGAGCGAAATCTCCATTCAGAAGTTGCTTTGGCATTGTGTCGTGAGATCCAGCAGGTTCTCAGGCCTGATCTTCGGATTTTGCTCATGTCGGCGACGATCGATGCCGAGCAGCTTTCCGGCTTGTTGGGGGCAAAAGTGATTCAAAGTCAAGGCCGGCAGTACCCGGTGGAAGTTAATTACCTTTCTGAAGTGGATGAATATGCTATCGGAGAAGATGCTGCCCGACAAATTATCCCTTTGACCAAAAAGCATGAAGGTGATTTTCTGGTATTCCTTCCCGGTCAGGGAGAAATCAAAAAAGCGGAAGAAATTCTCCGTCGAGCGATCCCTAATGCAGTGGTTTTACCGCTTTACGGTCAACTTTCTCCTTCAGAGCAAAATCAGGCTATTCTCCCACACCCTTCGGGAAAGCGAAAAATTGTTCTTTCCACTGACATCGCCGAAACCTCACTGACGATCGAAGGGATCAAAGTTGTGGTGGATTCAGGTTTTGCAAAATCCAATCGATTTGATGCACGCTCGGGACTTTCCAGGTTGGTTTTACACCGTATCTCCAAGGATTCGGCTGACCAGCGAAGTGGTCGTGCAGGGCGTTTGACTGCCGGTCATTCTTACCGGCTTTGGACAAAAAGCACCCAGTCACAACTGCCCGAATATCGGGTTCCGGAATTGATGGAAGCAGATTTGACAGCTTTAGTGATGGATATGAAGGCATGGGGAAAACAGGAAATCCGATCCATGACTTGGCTTACACCACCTCCTGCCGGAACATTGGCTTTGGCTGAAAAAACCCTGGAGGCTTTGGATGCAATTTTGGATGGAAACCTCACCGAGCATGGAAAGGAAATCCATCAAGTGCCCTGTCATCCACGGATTGCACACATGCTGATTTTTGCGAAGCGCTTAAATCAACTTGGATTGGCTACTGATATCGCAGCAGTTTTGGAAGAACGAGATCCGCTTCCACAGGATTCGGGGGTGGATTTGAATTTGAGAATTGAAGCACTTCGGAGATTTAGAAGCCGTGGGGTAAATATGGCTCGAATCAAGAAAATCGAAAAAGTAGCCGGACAATATCGAAGAATGTTTGGTATTCAACCTGAAAATAGTCCCGTAGATCCTTGGCAGACAGGTTTGCTTTTGGCTTACGCATATCCGGAGCGAATTGCTGCTGCACGCCCTGGCAACAATGCTCAATTTCAGCTTTCCAACGGGAAAATTGCTCAAATAGGGCACCGGGATGATTTGGCGCATGAATCTTGGCTGGCAGTTGCCCATGTCGACGCACGTGAAGGAATGGGGAAAATATGGCTTGCGGCACCCTTAAATCCCAAGGATTTGGCACCGATGCTTAAAACAAAAGAAGTGTTGACTTGGGACCGGAAAAAAGGAGGCCTGATCGCTCACTTGGAGGTTCGGATCGGCGCAATTATTTTAGGTACCCGTCCCCTGCAGAAAATTGAAAAGTCATTGGCGAAGGCAGCAATTTTGGAAGCTATCGCAGGAGACGGAGAAATGCTATTAGATTTTAATGAAGAAGTAGAGCAATTGATTTTTCGAATACAATCATTAAAAAGCTGGAATCCGGAACAGGAATGGCCTTCTTGGACCTCAGAATACCTGTGCATCAATGCCAAAGATTGGCTAGATCCGTACTTGGATCATGTGACTAAAAACGAGGATCTAAAGAAACTGAATATCGGTCATATCCTACTTCACAGTCTTACTTTTGAACAGCAACAACTTTTAAATCAATTGGCGCCAAGCCGATTAAATGTGCCTTCAGGAAGTCAAATTTCCATAGAATATAAGTCCGAAGGAGAAACTCCCCTTCTTTCGGTTCGGCTTCAGGAATTATTTGGGTTATTGGAAACGCCAAAGGTAAATGCCGGAAAAATCTCTGTTTTGATAGAGTTACTATCCCCAGGATATAAACCTGTTCAGGTGACTCAGGATCTAAAGAGTTTTTGGGTAAATGGATATTTCGAAGTAAAAAAAGAACTCAAAAGAAGGTATCCAAAGCATGAATGGCCTGAAGACCCGATCAGTGCTGAGGCAGTGAGAGGAGTCAAAAAGAAGTGATAGAATTGAAATATCCGGGTAATTCTATTTAAAAATAAGAAGCAAGGAACGAATATTGGAAAAGCTAAGGACTCGGATTTTCTAGGTTTTCCATTCAAATCAGACCTCAAGCTTATCCAAGTAATCCAAAAGCTGAAGAAAAGAAGCAATGGTAAACGGCGTCATTTCTTTTTGCTTGATATTCTCAAGATAAATTTGCCTTAAAACCGGATAGTTTTCCGGATTGTAGATTTTGGCTAGGGTTACTCCTCTAAAGGAATTGTAAACAAAGTTTTGAGTCTTGAAAGCCTTTTCTTTTCGCTCCGCAAAAGCTATTTCCAGATTTTCAGGCTGAATCATCTCGTCCAGCCAATAAAATCCATGCATGACGAAAAACTTTTCCGCAGCCATGATCGCTTCTGCCAATTGACTGTCGTTTTCAATGACAAATCGCTTTGGTATTGTTTTTCCGATTTTGTCGGGAGTTTGAATCAGCGTAATAGATCGATCCGAGTAATCGCTGAGAGTAGGTAAAAATCGATGGATAATTTCCTCAACAGCATGAATCCTAATGCCAAGGTTATATTCCAGGTAGCTGACATCAGGGTATTCTGTAAAGTGGACAAAGACTACTTGCTGACCTTGGGGAAAGTTTTTAAGGTACAACAAATTACTTGAGTGAAATTCAAATCCAAAATCGTTAAAAAACTGATGATGTAACTCAATTACTTCCAGCTTCCTCATGCTTTATTAAACTGAGGAAAAATGGATTTGTTGTATTGATCAGGAAAATAATTCCCTCATTTCCTGTAACATAGGCTCGACTTCTGACTTTTTCACCTCGACACTTCCCTCATCCTCAGGATTGTGCAGGTAGTGATTCCAATGCTTTTCAGCTTTGCGGATAGTCCGGGGAGTAATATCGAATTCAACCTCATCGAGGTAAACTTTTGCAAGTGTTGAGGCTTTGTAGTTTCCAAAAAGGAAAACTTTAAAGACGTCTACAAATCGGTCACTCAGATCAAAATCCTCTAAAATCTGAACAAAAGCTCCTTGCACGGATTTGTTCTTTTTGTCAAAAATTGTTTCGAAAATCACATCTAAGGCTTCCTCCTGAAACTTGGTCTTGGATAGCGCTCTACAAGACAGGTAGGCGAGTTCCCAATTATCCCCTTTTACCAATTCTAAAAGTTTATCTTTTGCCTCTTCATCTGCCAAACCCCCAAGCTTGTCAGCAAAAAAATAAGCTTCGGATTCTTTGGGATCACACATCCGGTCAAAAACTTTTTGAATATTTTCCTGCATGATTTTCTCTTTATTTGTGCAAATATAGCCAATAGTTTTTCCACAGAAATGAATATTCCACAAGCTCGGATCATCAGCCAAAAAATTGTTGAAGCGCTGATCGCTGAATCTTCAAACCGGAAATTCATTTTTTCATACCTTAAAGAAAAGCACCAAATCTTGATTGAAGAAGGACAGGATTGGTTGGCAAAAATCTATCTGCCTTGGACAGTTGAATGTTCTCAAGATGCTGAAATAGCCGAAAATCCGGACACACATTTTTCATTGGTTTTGATCCGGGCAGGACAGGCCGTCACAGGATATTTTCATCAAGGTCAGCTCATTGACCACAAGGTTTTCAGAGCTTATATGGTCAGACAAAAACAGGGAAAATCCCAGATTAAACATCTCAAAACCAAAGGTAAATCGCGTGCAGGCTCACGTATCAGATTAGCTGAAACCGAGCGGTTTTTTGAAGAAATAAATGAGCGCTTAACTAGTTATTCATCCCTATACCCCATTGACTTTTGGGGAATTAGCTGCGCAAAAACCATGTGGCCATTTTATTTTTCTTCAGCAATAGCTCCACCATTTTCACCCAAAGCTGAAAATCTGATCGAACTTTCGTTTCATATTTCCCAAGCTTCTTTTGAGGAGTTGAAAAGCGCAGGTGAATTGCTCCAAAAATATCATTTGATTCTGTCGGAAAAAGGTAAAGCTGAATTTGAGGAATTTGAAACAAGGATTATCCCCTCAGCCAAATCTGAGGATTGGTAAATCGGCTCAATACCTGCAAATAAAAAAGCCCCGGATACCCGAGGCTAATAAAGTTAAGAGTTGAAGGAGATTAGACAGATGAATTACCCATGGTTGGGAAGTGATTGGAAATCATGGCCAAAGTTTCATGAGCCATTTTCACATTGTATTCATAGGCTAAACTTTTATAGTTGACCAAGTCGACAATTGTACCGATAAAACACAAGCCAAGTGTCAGGATGTACAGTATACCAAGCCCAATTTGACCAAGGATAAACCGATGCAAACCGGCAAATCCAAAGAAACCGATCAAGGTCAGAATTAAAATCATCTGCGCGTCTTTTCTTCGTGCCCGGTAGACTTGGGCGAAGAGGGACGCTTGGTCCTCATCCATGTTTTTCATCAAACCCTGGATGTACCCCAGTTCCATTCCTTCCAGTTCAGGAAGGTGTCTCAATACATTTGCCATAATTGTGTGTTGTTTTAAGGTTTTTTACAAGATTCCAAATTCGGTGAAAGATCACCCCGTAGGCAAGTATACCGAGCGGATGCATAGACAAGGAGGCCTCAAATTCTCCATGCGCCAAGAGACTCATGGACCTTCCTAATCCACAACCCGGACACCAATCGATTCCGAGCTGACTGAGCGGACAAAGACTCAGGTGACTTCCGGAGTGAGGGTCGAGCATCAGAATGGCGATTATGCTTCCGATCCAAAAGACCAACTCCAGCGGGAATCGATTAAGATATGGGATGAATTGCTTCATGGCTCTCAAAGTACGAAAAAGGTGCCAGCATGCAAATGTGGCTCAAAAGCGCCAGCTACCGCCCTAGTTTAAAATGACTGCCTGATTAGCGTACAAAATTGTGTCCGATTACGAACGGGAAATGACAGGAAGTTGGATGGTCATCAGTTTTCCAAACTGCTGGATTTGCTGTTGATCGAGTGCTCTTTTGAGGGTAGTATAGCTTTTTTTCGCTCCGAAATTCTTTAATCCATTCAATTTGAAGAACAATCCGAGTAGATCACCTTGAATAGATATTTCTGATTTAAGATTAAGTGCTTTTGAGGCTTCTTTACCTAAGAAAAAGGAAACAATTCCTTCAACTTGTGATGCCAAGGCAGCATCAGGAACTGCTTTCCGGTAATAACTGAGCAAGGCACCGATTAATTTTTGACCAGCCGCTGAGGCTCGGATATTTCTTGATCGAATCAATTTATCCAGCTCAAAAGCCTCTTTGGAGGTTTCAGGCCAATAGTTTACCTCAATTCCGATCAACTCCCCGATCCATTTCCAATAAGCTAACACTGCTTGATGCTCAGCCTCATCTATCGATATTCCCAACTTAAAGAGTCCTCTGAGCACGATTTGGCTAAAAGCAATATTCGTCCCGATCATATCCTCCTGATTAACTGGCATGCCGTAAGTGGACTGCCAATCTTTTGCATAATGCTTGATAAAATACCTGCTAAAAGCATGAATCAGCCGAACCTTGGCGCAAACCAAATAGGCCCTGTCGTCCGATATAAATGCTCCGGGTCGAAAAATTTCCATCACAAAGTATCCGGTCTCCCCAAGTCGCTCTCCAATAGCATCAATGATTCGCTTGGATCTAACCAAAACCTCTGCCCCATCGGCGAAAGCATAACAATAAGGCAAGGAATAAAAACCAAGCATGGCTGTGTACAAATCTCCGTTTTTTTCAAAAAATTGTTGGCCTCGTTCTAGAATAGCCTTTACCGCAGATGAGTCTGTTCTTCTGTAAAACTCAAAAAAATCAGTGACCTCTTTTGAAAAATCCTGTGATAATTTATCAGGAATTCTTTCCCACGAGTTGATGGTTTTGACCCAATCCGGGTTTTGGATCAAGGCGGAGATTGCTCGGTCAGCAAGTTCATCCTGCTGCTGACGAAGATCGTCAAACAAAGAATTGGTATATAGATGTAATTTACTCACGTCAATCTAACCTGCATTTTGTAATTTGGTTGGCTTAGAACTCACATTCATGATTAAATTTCTCATCACACTTTCACTTTTGCTTGTTTTTCAAACTCAAATCACTCAGGCTCAGGGAGGTTTTGACATTTGGGTAATGGACACAAAGGGAAAGGGACGAAAGTTTAACGTCCTGACCGAAACAGCAAAGCCACTTACCAACCGACCTGAGTATGACAATCAGCCCAATTTTATCAACGAGTACCAATTGGTTTTTTCGGCTGCCGATGAAAATGGAAATCATGATATCATAGTTTACAATTTTACCTCAGAAAAATTTACCAATCTGAGCAAGACTTCCGATCGAAGTGAATTCTCGCCCACTTTAACAGACTGCGGGTTGTATGTTTCAGCAGTAGTCGTGGAGCCGGATGGTAAGCAAAGGCTGTGGTTATACCCAACCAACTTTGGTGAGCCAGAATTATTATATGATGATATTGCTCCCGTCGGATATTACGACTGGTATGATAACAAGGCGGCAATGTTTATCCTTGGCGAACCAAACAAGCTTTCCTATGCCAGAGGAAAAGGTGATCTTTTGGAAATTGACAATCATATCGGGCGTGCTGTGAAACGGAGACCTAAAACCTCCCAAATCGGATATTTATCAATGAAATCCCCTAAGGAAACTGACCAGGGTCTTGCACTACCCATTCGGACTTATGATATCGAAAGCGGTAAATCTGATGTTTTGGGATTTGGCTTAGCAGGTTCGTTGGATTTCATTTGGCTAGACAGTAATTACCTTCTGATGGCTAGTGGAAATAATATTTATCGAAAGAAATCAAATCATTCTGAGTGGGAATTTCTGGGAAAAGTAGAATCTTCAACTCATCAAAATATATCCCGAATGGCCTACAGTCCAGAATTGAAAAAGCTAGTAGTAGTCATGCAACGTAATTAACTCCAATAATCAATGCGTATGAATTTTAAAAATGCAATAGTCTTATCGGCCTTTCTTGTAGGTTCTCTCTCAGTTTTTGCCCAAATAGAGGATAAACGTGGAATTGTCGCAAAAGGAGCGGAATTGGTCAAAGTCAAAGATGGATTTAGCTTTACAGAGGGTCCTGCAGTCAACCGAATGGGGGATATCTTTTTCACAGACCAACCCAATGACAAAATTTACAAATGGTCTGCGGGAAGCAATAAAGTGACGCTTTTCAAAGAAGGAACCGGGCGAGCAAATGGTCTATATTTTCAACTTGACGGAACACTCATCGCGGCCGCGGATCTTAAAAATGAATTATGGGCCATTGACCAAAATACCGGGGAGGAAACAGTGATCGTCCCTTCCTTTAAGGGAAAAAAACTGAATGGACCCAACGATGTTTGGGTACGTCCCAAAGGTGGATTGTATTTCACAGACCCCCTTTATGCAAGACCCTATTGGGAAGGGATCAGATCCAAAGAAATGGATCAGGATGGCCAGCATGTGTATTTTCTTTCTGCCGATAGATCAGAACTTTTCAGAGTAACAGAGGATCTTACCCAGCCAAATGGCATCGTAGGAACTCCCGATGGCAAGCATCTGTACATAGCAGATATCGGTGCAAAAAAGACCTGGAAATACGATGTGATGGAAGATGGCTATTTGACCAACAAGACACTTTTCTGCGAAATGGGTTCTGATGGAATGACCATAGATGAAAAAGGAAATGTCTATCTCACCGGTAAAGGGGTCACTGTTTTTGACCGAAATGGTACCCAGGTAGCGCATATTCCCGTTCCTGCCAATTGGACTGCTAATGTGGCTTTTGGTGCTTTGGATCGCAAAACACTCTTCATAACCGCTATGGATGCGGTCTATACCCTAAAAATGAAAACACGAGGAGTTTGGTGAAAGAATTTAGCTCACAGATGACACTGATAAACACAGATGATTAAATGAGTTCATCTGTGAAAATCCGAGAAATCTGTGAGCGTTATACTTCAGAGACAATTTTCTCCATCCACATCACAGCTTTCCCCTTCGGAATTGCCAGCCATATCAAAGATGGGATTGCTTTTGGCAAATTCCGCCCAGGCTTTTTCCAAAGTCTGATCAAATACTTCGTCAGGCTGAGCACCTGAGATTCCGAATTTTCCGTCAAGAACAAAAAATGGAACACCTTTTACTCCGATTTGTCTTGATTCATAAATATCTTGATCTACAGCTTCATCAAACTGATCTGTCTCAAGCATTGCTTTAATATTTTCTTCCTTCAAGCCAACTTCCTTACCCAAAGAAATCAAAGTTGCGAAGTCATCCACATTTTTACCTTCGGAAAAATAAGCGCTCAGCAAACGCTCCTTCATTGCATCACCTTTTCCGGACTCTTTTGCCAAATGAATCAGACGATGAGCATTTCGGGTATTCGCAACTACTGCTTTTTCAAAATCAAACACCAATCCCTGGGCAGCTGCCATATTGACCACATTGGAAGTGATCTCAAGGGTTTGCTTCATTGACCAACCTTTGGATTCCGATAAATGCTCCAAGGTATTGATCGAAGGATTTGTTTTTTGATCGGGATTGAGCTGAAAACTTTTCCACTCGACCTCAACCTTGTCTTTAAAGGAGAGTTTTTCAATTGCCTTTTCCAACTTTCTTTTACCGATGTAACAAAAAGGACAAACAACATCAGACCAAATCTCGATTTTCATAGCTTTTTTTATTTACTTAAATGACAAATCTGATTTTGTACCAAAGAGTTCAAGTCCTATCCGTGAAAACCAAAGAATGTCCCTCCTGCGCGATGGAAGTTGATTCCAAATCAACTGTCTGTCCCATCTGCCAATTTGAATTTCCAAAACGAGCTCCATGGATTACATGGATGGCTATTTTTTTGGTACTTCTGTTTTTACTTTCCTATGTTTTCTAACCACCTCCCCTTACCATGAACAAGCGTTCCTTCATCAAATCCTTGGCTGCTCTAGGTATTGGCAGCAGTTCAATATTGTCGGTAAAGGCGGCTCCTTTTTCTCTGGGCGAGCTAGACTTCTCTTCAGCTGATATCTGGGATCAAATCCGTGCCGGCTACCGAATCAAACCGGATTACATCAATTTGGAGAATGGGTATTACTGCTTTTTACCTCAGGAAACGCTGGAGAAATACATTGAGCACATTCGGGAGATCAACTATCAGGCATCCTTTTACATGCGTGGGGTCCAGTTTGAAAACAAAGCCAAGTCTGCAGCCATGCTTGCCGAACTCGTTGGGGCATTCTCTGAGGAAGTGGTATTGACAAGAAATACGACAGAATCATTAGACTTGATCATCTCAGGATATCCCTGGAAAGCTGGTGATGAAGCGGTTTTTGCAAATCAGGATTATGGGAGCATGCAGACCATGTTTGAGATGGCTTCCAAAAGATGGGGAATCAAAACTGTCAAAGTAGATATTCCCATACATCCTGAAAATGATGAGGAAATAGTTGATGTCTACCGCAGGGCCATAAGTTCAAAAACCAGATTGATCATGGTTCCGCATATTGTGAATATCACAGGACAAATTTTGCCAGTCAGAAAAATTGCCGATATGGCGCATGAACGAGGCGTCGAAATCATGCTGGATGGGGCCCATGCAGTGGGGCATTTCGCATTTAATATGCATGACTTGGATTGCGACTACTACGGCAGCAGTCTTCACAAATGGCTGAGCGTGCCACTCGGAGCAGGGATGCTATATGTGAAAAAAGACAAAATCAGCAAGATCCAGCCACTTTTGGCTCCATTTGATTTGAATCTCAAAACTATTGGATATCTCAACCATATCGGAACCCATCCAGCCGCCACTGACCTCTCCGTGATCAACGCTATAGAATTTCAGAATAAAATTGGTTTAAAGAGAAAAGAGGATCGACTGCGGTTTTTGCAAAAATATTGGTCAGACCAAGTCAGAAATCATCCCGGAATCCAAGTCAATACACCAATAAATCCCGAGCGATCCTGCGGAATAGGTAATGTATGGGTAGAAAAAATTACTCCTGCTGAAATGGGGAAAATCCTGATGGAAAAGTACAAAATCTTCACTGCGCCGATAGATGGATCCGGTGTCAGGGGTGTTCGGGTTTCCCCAAATATTTACACTTCCACAGTTGAACTGGATCAATTGGTTAGGGCATTGAAAGAAATGGCAGGATAGCATTTGGGAGTTATTGGTAAGAATTGGCAGTATAGCATTAGAACTTAAAAAGCGATAGTTGGAAGTCTAATATATTCTGATCCCCTCCTTTAAAACACTTTAGTATTTCCGCCGAATTTTATTTGGGTTAAGGGTTTTGGAGAGTTTTAAAACATGTAGAAGTATTGAATGCAAGATATTATCTCAATTAAATCAAATTTTTATATGATTTTCTTGTAATCTATTATTTGAGGTATAACATTTGCAGCTTCAAGAGCATGATTAACCAATCTTACATAGCGCCTGTTTTCACTACTCCCACCAAAGTGGAAGTATTGACTATTGCTATGCCATTTTTTGCTCCATCAAGGAGGAATAGGTTTACCTATAGGGTTTGACCCTGTAATATTTTCTGTTTTCCTACGTGGAAAACATACTCCGAATAATCCTTGACTTCTCATCTTAATCTTCACACTTCATCGTTTGATGGAGTTAACTCATGCAGTCCATTATGGAAGAAATTTCTTTCAAAATCATCGTAGCCGATTCTTCCCACAAGGCTTATTCCGTCACCATAGCAGACGAGATGGAAAATTCCGCCAAAGCCCGTGGAACAGGAATCGCTAAAAGAAGCCCTGCTTACCTCGAAACAAAAATGGAAGAAGGTAAGGCAGTGATTGCCTTGACAGCTGACGGAACTTGGGCGGGATTCTGTTACATCGAAGCTTGGGGGCATGGTAAATTCGTGGCCAACTCCGGTTTGATTGTATCTCCCGAGTTTAGAAAGTATGGATTAGCAAGAAAGATTAAGCGGGAAATATTCAAGCTCAGTCGTAAAAAATACCCGGAATCTAAAATTTTCGGTTTAACAACCGGTGCAGCTGTGATGAAAATCAATTCCGAATTAGGCTATATTCCTGTATCTTATTCTGATCTAACGGATGACGAGGAATTCTGGAAAGGGTGCAGAAGCTGTGTGAATTATGAAATTTTGATGTCCAAAAATCGTCAAAACTGCCTTTGCACAGCCATGCTGTATGATCCAAATGCCAAACGAAATCACACTGAAGACTTGGCATTGCGAGATGATTTCAAAAAAGAACTCAAACTATTTGACCGTTGGGTCAGACTCAAAAAATATGTCATGCTCAAACTGAATAAGACCAAAGATTCGGCACTAAGCATTTTCCTTTAATTCATTTCCTAAGTGAACAAACCTATTTAATATTAAAATGAAGAAAGTTGTTTTAGCCTACAGTGGAGGCTTGGATACCACATTTTGCGCACTTCACCTCACCAAGGATTTGGGCTATGAAGTTCATGCCGTCATTGTAAATACAGGTGGCTTTTCCAAAGAAGAGTTAGCAACCATCGAGGCAAGGGCAAAAACGCTAGGTGTAGCATCTTTCCATATTCTGGAAGTATTGGATACCTATTATCAGGAAGTGATCAAGTTTTTGGTTTTCGGTAATGTCTTAAAAAATGCAACCTATCCACTTTCTGTTTCCGCAGAGCGAATTCTTCAGGCAAAATCCTTGGCAGAATATGCCAAGTCTATCGGTGCAAAAGCAGTGGCGCATGGTTCTACCGGTGCCGGAAATGATCAGGTGAGATTTGATATGATTTTCCAGACGATTGTTCCGGATATCGAAATCATCACCCCCATTCGTGATCTGAAACTTTCCCGTCAGGAAGAAATCGAATACCTGAAAAAACATGGTGTTTCCATGAATTTTGAAAAGGCTGCATATTCCATTAATAAAGGAATTTGGGGAACATCAGTCGGTGGTAAGGAAACCTTGACTTCTTCTGAGTTTCTTCCGGAAGAGGCTTGGCCTACACAAGTCACTGAAACCTCCCCAAAAGAAATAAAATTGACTTTTGTTAAAGGAGAATTGAAAGGAGTCGACGGAGTGGTCTTCGAAAACCCTGTAGATGCAATTCAAAAAGTGCAGGCTATGGCGGCACCTTATGGGATTGGACGTGACATTCATGTCGGCGATACGATCATTGGAATCAAAGGTCGTGTGGGTTTTGAAGCTGCTGCACCAATTATCATCATCAAGGGACATCAACTTCTGGAAAAGCATACGCTCACCAAATGGCAGATGTTCTGGAAGAACCAGTTGTCTGAATTCTATGGTAATCACCTGCATGAAGGACATTATTTGGATCCGGTGATGCGAAATCTGGAAGCTTTCCTCGAAGACACCCAAAAATATGTTACCGGAGATGTTCGTGTTTTGCTTCAGCCTTACCGATTTACCTTACTGGGAATCAAATCAGATCACGATTTGATGTCGTCGAAGTTTGGAAGCTATGGTGAAATGAACAAGGGGTACACCGGTGAAGATGTAAAAGGCTTTACCCGTATTTTGGGAAACCAAACTTCCATCTTCCACAAAGTAAACAGCCATGACTAAAATCAGAACAGCAGTCATCGGTGCAGCGGGATACACCGGAGGAGAATTACTCCGGATTCTGGTCCACCATCCTGCCTGTGAGCTTGTCTGTGTGCATTCCAATAGCCAAAAAGGCAAAAAAGTAGCGGAAGTTCATCCCGATTTGATCGGAGATTGTGATCTGGTTTTCTCAGATCAAGTTCCAAATGAAGGAATAGATGCAGTTTTTTTGGGTTTGCCACATGGCGAAACCAAAGGATTTTTGGAAGCTCATGCTTTTAGTCCTGATACTGTCATTATTGATCTTTCGACAGACTTCAGAAATGAATCTGAGGGTTTTGTCTATGGCCTTCCTGAAGTGAATGCTGTAAAAATCAAATCTGCAAAACGTATCGCTAATCCGGGTTGCTTTGCCACTGGAATTCAATTGGCCTTAGCACCAGCAATTGCAAAAGGCTGGGTGAAGGATGTTGTTCAGATCACAGGAATCACGGGTAGCACCGGTGCCGGGAAAAAGCTTGGCGAAACATCACACTTCAGCTACCGAAGTGGTAACATGTCCGTGTACAAGCTTTTTACGCATCAGCACCTCAATGAAATTAAGCAGACATTCAGGCAAATTAATCCTGACTTCAGTTCAGATTTACTGTTTGTCCCCTACAGAGGCAATTTCTCCCGTGGAATCTGGGTCACAGCCTATTTTCCTTTTGAAGGAACTGAAGAGGAAGCTGTAAAAGCCTATCATGAGTTCTATAAAAATGCGGCATTTACTCATGTGTCCACACCGGATATTGATTTGAAGCAAGCAGTGAACACGAATAAATGCATCCTCCATATCCAAAAAGAAGCCGGACAATTGGTCATCTATTCTGCAATTGATAATCTGCTGAAAGGTGCATCAGGACAGGCTGTTCAGAATTTGAATTTGGCTTTTGGGCTGGATGAAAGGACAGGATTGAATTTGAAGTCTATTGCATTTTAAATGCAAGACACTTGACATTAGACACAAGACTTTAGATAAAACATTCAACTTCGATTTTTGCAATTCGAAGTTCAACATTTGAAATTGAGGATCGAGGAGCATTTAGACCTCGTAAATCGTATTTCGTAAATCGTACTTTAAAAATGAATTTATTCGACGTATACCCCCTGATTCCAGTTACTTTGGTGAAAGCTGAAGGATCTAAACTTTGGGATGATCAGGGACAGGAATATTTGGATTTGTATGGAGGTCACGCAGTGATTTCTATCGGTCATACCCATCCCCACTATGTGAAGCGCATCAAAGATCAATTGGATCAAATCGCCTTCTATTCCAATTCCATTCAGATTCCTATTCAAAAAGAATTTGCCGATAAGCTGGGCCACCTATCTTGCCTGCACTCCTATCAGCTATTTCTTTGTAATTCTGGCGCCGAAGCCAATGAAAATGCCATCAAAATGGCATCTTTTGAAACCGGAAAATCAGGATTCATTGCATTTACAGGTTCATTTCATGGAAGAACTTCCGGAGCAGTTGCTTTGACCGACAATCCCAAAATCATTGCTCCCTGCAATGCACGTGAAGATTTCCACATCTTGCCTTGGGGAGATTTGGATGCTGTGGAAGAAACTTTGAAGACCAACACTATTGCAGGTATACTTATCGAAGGAATTCAGGGAGTCGGTGGTATCCAAGTTCCTTCCGTTGAATTTCTCCTGGGAATTTCGGCATTGGCAAAAAAGTATACAGCCAAGCTGATCTTGGATGAAGTTCAATCCGGTTATGGAAGAACAGGTCGCTTTTTTGCCCATCAGTGGGTAGAGGGCGTCATGCCGGATCTGATCACTATGGCTAAGGGAATGGGAAATGGCTTTCCTATTGGTGGACTTTTGATTTCTCCGGAGTTTAAGGCAAGCTATGGTTTACTCGGAACCACTTTTGGAGGAAATCATCTAGCTTGTGCAGCTGGATTGGCTGTATTGGAGGTTTTGGAAGCTGAAAAACTTCAGTCCAAAGCTTTAGACCTTGGCGAAAAGTTAATCGAAGAATTAAAGCAAATTCCTGGCATCACCGATGTCAGAGGAAAAGGTCTGATGATCGGAATAGATTTGGACAGAGACGCTGGCCCTGTCCGCACTGAATTGGTGAAGAAATATCACATTTTCACTGGTTCTGCAGCCAAAAAGCAAACGATTCGATTACTCCCTCCTTTGTCTGTAGATTGGAATCAATTAAATTCGTTCTTAGTCGCTTTGAAAGAAATATTGAGTAACTGAGTTTTTTAATACCCTAGCTCCGCATTAAATGAAGCATTTTATAAAGTTTGAGTCCAAGGAATTGGGTCAGGAATTGATTGATCTTGCGCTGGTCTACAAAGCCAATCCGAGATTGGATCTCGCAAAAGGTCAGGGGAAGCGTGTCGGTTGTATTTTTTTAAATCCCTCCCTTCGGACGCGAGTTTCCACTCAAATCGCAGCGCAAAATCTGGGAATGGAAGCGATCGTCCTGAATATGGACAAAGAAGGTTGGGCCTTAGAGATGAAAGAAGGCGCCATCATGAACAAAGGAACTGTTGAGCACATCAAGGATGCTGCTGGTGTATTGGGTTCATACTTCGATATTTTGGCGATTCGTGCATTTCCATCTTTGACAAATCGAGAAGAAGATGTGAATGATTTTGTGTTTGGTCAATTCGTAAAATATAGTGGAAAACCTGTTGTCAGCTTAGAGTCTGCTGTTCGTCATCCGCTTCAAAGTTTGGCCGATCAGATCACTATTCAGGAATTTGCCGAAGGAAAAAGAAAGCCAAAGGTGGTGTTAACTTGGGCACCCCATATCAAAGCTATCCCTCACGCGGTTGCAAACAGTTTTTCAGAATGGACATTGGGAATGGGCCATGACTTGACGATTACTCATCCGGAAGGATATGAATTGGATGAAGCTTTTACAAAAGGTGCAAGCCTAGAATATAATCAAAGTAAAGCTCTTGAAGATGCTGATTTTGTGTATGTTAAAAACTGGTCATCCTTCAATGATTATGGTAAAATTCTTTCAACGGATCATTCGTGGATGCTTACCGAAAAGCATTTAAAAAAAGCAAAAGAAGCCAAAGTAATGCACTGCCTGCCGGTCAGAAGAAACCTGGAACTTTCTGATGAAATCCTCGATGGGGCACGTTCTTTGGTGCAGAAGCAGGCAGAAAACAGAATTTATGCAGCTCAAGCTGTAATCGGGAAACTCCTTGGATAATCCTGTTTAAGCATCCAAACCTATGAAGATATCAATCATCAAAATCGGCGGAAACGTCATCGACTTCCCTGAGAAGTTGGATGAGTTTTTAGCACTTTTCGCAAAATTTCCGGGACATAAAATTCTCATTCATGGAGGTGGAATCATGGCCTCCCGCTTTGGAGAATCTATGGGAGTCATGCCCGAGATGGTTGATGGTCGTCGGATTACAGATAAGGACACACTTGACATTGTGACCATGGTCTATGCGGGATTGATCAATAAAAATATGGTGGCTAAGCTTCAGGCCCTGAAAGTCAATGCCATCGGTATGACCGGCGCTGACGGAAACTTAATCAGATCTATCAAGCGACCTGTAAAGGGAATTGACTATGGATTTGTCGGTGACATCCAGGAAGTAAATACCGAGTTGATCAAAACCCTGCTTTCCGCTGGTTTACATCCTGTGGTCAATGCGATCACACATGACAAAAAGGGTCAATTACTCAATACTAACGCAGATTCTATCGCTTCTGCTTTAGCAACTAGCTTAGCGGAAGAGCATCAGGTCAATCTGTATTTCTGTTTTAACAAAAATGGGGTTTTGGTAGATGAAAAAAACGACATGTCCATTATTCCATTGATCAACGAAGATATTTATGCGGAGCTTCGCAAGGAAAATGTGATTCATTCGGGTATGATTCCCAAACTGGACAATGCCTTTGCCGCACTGGAAAAAGGGGTAAATAATGTCTGGATAGGGAAAGCGGAAAACTTACTTCTCGCGGCAAAAGGAAAATTATCCGGTACAACCATAGAGCGAAATCGTTACGATCTTTACTGATGGAAAACATTGCTGTACTTTTTGAGGATGCTATCCAATTACTCAAGGACTTGATCGAGACTCCTTCTTTTTCAAAAGAAGAAAATAAAACAGCGGATCGTATTGAGACTTTTTTGAATCAAAAAGGAATTGAAGTCAATCGGCAAGGAAATAACATTTGGGCTTTTGCGAATGATTACAATCCCGTTTTGCCTACGATTTGGCTAAACTCACACCACGATACTGTAAAGCCGAATTCGGGTTATACCAAAGACCCATTCAAGGCGATTGTTGAAGAAGGAAAACTGTTCGGCTTGGGGAGTAATGATGCGGGAGGTCCATTAGTAAGTTTGATTGCTTGCTTTTGTCATTTTATAGGCAAGTCCTTACCATTTAACCTGCTGATCATCGCTTCTGCAGAGGAGGAGATTTCGGGCTCAAATGGAATTTCTTCTCTGATCTCCATACTTCCTGAGGCGGAATTGGCCATCGTCGGTGAGCCTACCCAAATGCGACTAGCTGTCGCGGAAAAAGGACTGTTGGTAATCGATGCGAAAATTCAGGGCAAAGCGGGTCATGCGGCTAGAGAAGAAGGCATCAATGCGATCTATCTGGCAATGGAGGATTTGGACGAAATCCGAAACTTTCAATTCTTCAAATCCAGCTCATTTTTGGGCAGGACCAAAGTAACCGCCACCGTGATCAAAGCAGGACAGCAACATAATGTAATTCCTGACCTTTGTGAATTCACCTTAGATGTACGTGTAACGGACGCATATACCCTTGAGGAAGCTTTCGAAGAGTTAAAATCCAAGTTAAAAGCCGAACTTACCCCTCGGTCTATGCGATTGCAGTCTTCGCATCTCCCTGAAGGACACCTGATGTATCGAGTTTCGGATAAACTGGAACTTGAAAATTTTGGTAGTCCTACCCTATCTGATCAGGCCTTAATTCCCTGGCCTTCTGTCAAGATTGGTCCGGGTGATTCGGCACGCTCTCATTCTGCCGACGAATTCATTTTTATTGAAGAAATCAGAAAAGGAATTCAAGGCTACATCTCAATTATCAATAAATACGCTGAACTCAGCTAAAGAACCATCCCATGAAACTCTGGCAAAAAGCCACCGGCAGCAAACAGGAAGTAGAACAATTCACCATCGGCAGAGATCCGGAATTTGACATCATTTTAGCTCCTTTTGATGTCTTGGGTTCTATGGCTCATGCGCACATGCTGACAAAAATCGGACTTTTGACGGTTGAGGAAAACGAAATATTGCAAAAAGGATTGAAGGAAATCTACTTCGAAATCGAGCAGGGTAAATTCAGTATTTCTCCCGGTGTTGAGGATGTACATTCTCAAGTTGAATTTTTGCTTACAGCGCGTTATGGGGAAGTCGGAAAAAAACTTCACAGTGGTAGAAGTCGAAATGACCAGGTATTGGTCGATCTGAAATTGTACTATCGTGCTGCAATCCGTGAAATTGTGGAAGAATCCCAGACCCTTTTTGACTTGCTTGTGGAGCTTTCAGCCAAACATAAAAATGACCTCATGCCAGGCTACACGCACACCCAATTGGCGATGCCGTCCTCCTTTGGCTTGTGGTTCGGATCTTTTGCCGAAGGATTGACAGAAGATCTAGGCTTGCTGAAAGTTGCCTTTGATTTGAGTAACAAAAACCCCTTGGGATCCGCTGCCGGGTACGGCTCCAGTTTTCCTTTGGACAGAACAATGACCACAGAATTGTTGGGGTTTGCAGATATGCATCACAATGTCATCAATGCACAAAACAGCCGAGGTAAAACCGAACGTACATTGGCTTTTGCAATGTCAGGAATTGCGGCGACACTGAATAGATTGGCGACTGATGTATGCCTCTTTATGAATCAACATTTCGCGTTTGTTTCATTTCCGGATGATTTGACTACCGGCAGTAGCATTATGCCACACAAAAAAAATCCGGATGTATTTGAATTGATCCGCTCAAAAACAAATCAGATTCAGGGTCTATCTACAACAGTCAGCTATCTGCTGACCAATATGAGCACAGGATACCATCGTGATCTGCAATTGCTCAAAGAGGAAATTTTCCCGGGAATCGAAAAATTGAAGTCCTGCCTTGCTATGACTACTTTCATGCTAAAATCGATCAAAGTACGTCAGAATATCCTCCAAGACCCTTTTTACAAGCATGTGTTTTCTGTAGAAGTGGTCAATGATTTAGTACTAAAAGGGGTCCCATTTCGTGATGCCTATAAGCAGGTTGGACTGGAAATCGAAGCGGATCATTTTGCGCCAAACCAGAACCAGCTAAACCACACCCATGAGGGAAGTATTGGAAATCTTTGTTTAGATGAAATTAAATCTAAAATGGATGCTACTCTGGAAAGCTATGATTTCCAATTGATTGACCAAAGATTTTTAAGTTTGTTGAGTTAATATATTTTTTCCGTTCATTGAATTTTTCCAAAGATTCGTTGCATTAATTTTACATTTGAAAAGAATGTCTTTTCTTGAACGGAATTCACCCGAATAAAAAAATATGAACGAACTTTTTGGCAAAAATTTAAAATATGATCTGAAATCAAGTTTGGTTGTCTTTTTTGTGGCCTTACCGCTTTGTCTTGGTATTGCGATAGCCAGTGGAGCCCCTCCTATGTCCGGATTAATTGCCGGAATCGTTGGTGGAATTATTGTTGGCGCACTTTCAGGATCGCATGTCAGTGTGAGTGGGCCGGCTGCGGGTCTTACAGTGATTGTTTTAGATTCTATTAGCTCACTCGGTACATTTCCACTTTTTCTAGCCGCTGTGGTTGTAGCGGGCTTATTTCAGGTTGGATTGGGATTTTTAAAAGCTGGAGTTTTGGGCTATTATTTCCCCCATTCTGTAATCAAAGGAATGCTCTCAGCTATCGGATTAATCTTGATTCTGAAGCAAATTCCCCATGCTATTGGGTACGACAAAGACCTAATGGGCGCAATGGCCTTTCAACAAACTGATAATCAGAACACTTTTTCAGAGATATGGCTTGCTCTTCAATATTTCAGTCCGGGCGCAATTCCGATTATACTTATTGCCATGATTATTCTCATTGGCTTTGAACATCACAAAATCAAGAAAAACAAGGTTCTCAGCGCTGTTCCTCCGGCACTTTGGGCGGTTGTCTCCGGGATTTTGATCAATGAACTTTATTTCGCTTTCAAACCTGAGTGGATTTTGGATGATGAGCATCTTGTCACAATACCTGTTTTAAATGGTGTCGGTGAATTGGGTTCTCTGTTCACGCTACCTGATTTTGGATTAATAGGCACAAGTAGTTTTTGGGTTGTGGCAGCAACTATCGCCATTATTGGAAGTATCGAAAGCTTGCTGAGTTTGGAAGCCGGTGACAAGATGGACCCGCAAAAGCGAATCAGCCCCCCCAGCAGGGAATTAGTGGCTCAGGGTATAGGAAATACGGTGTCCGGATTAATTGGTGGACTTCCGGTGACGGCCGTTATTGTCAGGACCTCGGCGAATATTACTTCAGGCGCCAAAACAAAATTATCCGCTATTTTTCATGGTATCCTACTGGCAGTTTTGGTAGTGGCAATCCCTGTGTTGTTAAATAAAATTCCATTAAGCTGCTTGGCAGCTGTGTTGTTCATTGTAGGATATAAACTTGCCAAACCTTCCATTTTCGTCCATGAATGGGAAAAGGGATTGAATCAATTTCTGCCTTTTGTCGCGACTATTATCGCGATTTTATTCACTGACTTATTGACTGGAATAGGAATAGGAATGGTGGTCGGGATGTTTTTTGTAATTAAAACTAACTTCAAACAAGCAATTACTGTAACGGAAAGAAACGGTAATTATTTAGTCAAACTCAACAAGGATGTTTCCTTCCTAAACAAGGCTCCTTTAAAAAATAATTTGGCGATGATACCCGAAAATAGTTTTGTTATCATCAATGGAATAAAGGCTAAATTTATTGATCAGGATATCAGAGATGTACTCAACGCATTCATTGAATCGGCTCATGATAAAAACATCAAAATAAAAATAGAGGGATTTGATTATAATCTAAAGGAAAACGCATGAACGATTACGAACGACTTTTACTTCAGAATAAGGCTTGGTCAGAGGAAAAATTTTCATTTGACAAAAAGTACTTCGATCGCTTAGCCCATCAGCAAAAGCCTAAATTTCTTTGGATAGGATGCTCTGACAGCCGAGTACCCGCCAATGAAATAACCGGTACCGATCCAGGAGAAATCTTTGTCCATCGAAATATTGCAAACATGGTGGTGCATACTGATCTGAATATGCTTTCTGTGCTTCAATACGCCGTTGAATACCTAAAAGTTGAACATGTGATTGTCTGTGGACATTATGGCTGTGGAGGAGTAGATGCAGCAGTCAGTAGTAAAAGCTATGGTTTGATAAATAAATGGCTTCGAAATATCAAGGAGGTCTATAAGACTCATCAAGATGAAGTGGATAAAGAGACCACTCATGTTGCGAAAGTGAATAAATTGGTCGAATTCAATGTGTTGGAGCAGTGTCAGGATTTGATCAAAACCTCAATCATTCAGAAAGCATGGAAGCAAAGAAATGCTCCAGAGATTCATGGATGGGTTTATGGACTATCCAATGGCTTGGTCAATGAACTGATTACAATCAAACCTGATTTCAATGCAATTCATCCGCTTTTCCGTTATGAAGATTCTGAACTTTAATTAATATTTCCCCCGGAAACTGATTCCATTTTGATTTCTCAGTTTCCGGGTTTTTATTTGCACATCCTTTCACTTTTTCCAGTGTGAGGATTTATACAGAAGAGGCGAGAGACAGGCTCTGTGACCCTCTGGCAACCATCCCCCCATGGCGGAAAGGTGCCAATTCCTGCCGACTGAGCTATTCTCTTTCGGAACTATAAATTCTTCGCAATATGAATCAAGTACTTCCTTTTTCCTTTTGCTCTGACTCTAAGTCAAACTTCCAACTTTATAGCCTAGGACTTTGTAAGCTATTCAGGCAAATCCATGCTTGGTCTCGTTAACCTTGTGCTTAAACATAATTCAAATCCTTTTTTTTAACCCTTTAACCTATCAATTCAATGTCAGCTAACTATCGATTCGAAACACTTCAGCTCCATGCAGGACAGGCACCTGATTCTGCCACCAATTCTCGAGCAGTTCCCATTTACCAAACTACCTCCTATGTTTTCAACAGTGCAGAACATGGTGCTAATCTGTTTGGGCTAAAAGAATTTGGAAACATCTATACCCGGATTATGAATCCGACTACGGATGTTTTTGAAAAACGATTAGCCGCTTTGGAAGGTGGTGTCGCTGCTGTGGCTACTTCTTCAGGCCAGGCTGCTCAGTTTTTGGCTTTAAACAACATCATGGAAGCAGGAGATAATTTTGTGTCTACTTCTTTCCTTTATGGGGGAACCTACAACCAATTCAAAGTTGCTTTTAAGCGAATTGGAATAGACGCTCGCTTCGCTAAAGGCGATTCACCTGAAGCTTTCGAAAAGCTAATCGACTCTAAGACCAAAGCTATTTACCTCGAAACGATCGGGAATCCAGAGTTCAACATCCCTGATTTTGAAGCAATAGCTGCTTTGGCAAAAAAGCATGATATCCCACTCGTCGTCGACAACACGTTTGGTGCAGGTGGATACTTGTGCAGACCAATCGATCATGGGGCCAATATTGTGACCTCTTCTGCGACAAAGTGGATTGGAGGACATGGCACTTCCATTGGGGGTATTATCGTGGATGCAGGTAATTTCAATTGGGGAAATGGCAAATATCCGCAGTTTTCCGAACCTTCTGAAGGCTACCACGGACTGAATTTCTGGCAAGTATTTGGTGATAATAATCCACTCGGACTTCCTAATATCGCATTTGCTATCCGGGCAAGAGTGGAAGGCTTACGTGACTTTGGTCCGGCAATCAGCCCCTTCAATTCTTTTCTTTTGCTCCAAGGAATTGAAACGCTCTCGCTGAGAGTACAACGAACCGTCGAAAATGCGCTGGAAATCGCCAAATGGCTGGAAGCACATCCTCAGGTCTCGAAAGTAAATTATCCGGGATTGGCCTCTTCCCCATACCATGCTTTAGGAAAAAAATATCTCAAAAATGGTTTTGGTGGAGTATTGAGTTTTGAGATCAAAGGTAGCAAGGAACAAACCTCAGCATTCATCAATTCGCTGCAACTGATATCACACCTCGCAAACGTTGGCGATGCGAAGACCTTGATCATTCAACCTGCTGCCACTACGCATCAGCAATTATCCGATGAGGAGCAAAAAGCTGCCGGAGTGACTCCTACCCTACTCAGGATCAGTTTAGGCATTGAACATATCGAGGACATTAAAGCTGATTTGCAGCAAGCATTCGATAAAATCTGAATGAATACCCAATGAATTTGACAAGTCAATACGCTGATTTTACCATGACCCAAGAAGTTTTCCATTCGATCGAACCATTGCTTCTGGAATCAGGCGAAGTCCTGCCGAACTTCGACCTAACCTACACGACTTATGGTCAGTTGAATGAAAAAAAATCCAATGTAATCTGGGTAATTCATGCCCTAACTGGAGATTCTAAAGCAGCAGAATGGTGGAATGGATTAATCGGAGAGGATAAATTTTTCGATCCGGCTGACCACTTCATTATATGTGCAAATCTCCTGGGAAGCTGCTATGGATCTACCAATCCATTCAGTGAAAATCCGAATACCAATACTCCCTATTTCTATGATTTCCCACAAGTAACCACTCGGGATTTAGGGGCAAGTTTGGAAAAACTCAGAATTCATCTGGGAATCGAAAAAATCCAAACTTTGATTGGAGGATCACTAGGGGGACAGGTAGCCTTGGAGTGGGCTGTGACTTTGGGTCAAAAATTGGAAAACGCAGTGATTTTGGCTTCCACTGCGAAAACATCACCTTGGGTAATTGGATTTAATGAAACTCAACGAATGGCTATTGAATCAGATTGCACTTGGGGTGAATGTCACGAGCAGGCTGGTTCAAAAGGGCTGGAAACAGCCCGTGCCATCGCGATGCTTACTTATCGACATCCGGCTGATCTTCAAATCAAGCAAAGTGAAAAAGAAGAAAAACTGGATGGGTTTAGGGCTGCATCCTATTTGCGGTATCAAGGTCAAAAACTTGCCAAACGTTTTAATGCGCTATCCTATTGGACACTTTCCAAGGCAATGGACAGCCATGATTTAGGTAGAGGCAGAGGAAGTCTAGAGTCAGTACTCGCCTCGATAGAAGCCAAAGTATTGACGATAGGTGTGGATTCTGATTTGCTTTTCCTTCCCGGAGAAGCCCAATTTATAAGTCAAAAAGTAAAAAGAGGCACCTATAAAGAAATCAATTCGACAGCTGGACATGATGCCTTTTTGATCGAATTTGAGCAGCTAACCTACTTTCTCAAATCCTTTTATCTAGAACAATAAATATTCAGGGCGGGCAAAACCCGCCTTGATTATTTTATTCTCGTCCATTCTACAGTCCTTCCGACAAAGGAAAATCCGATATACCCTTTGACTTCGAGAATTTTATCTGATTTAAGCTTCACTTCACAGGAATAGGTTTTACCATTTTTGGGATCGTAGATTTCACCACCTTTCCACATACCTCCCGAATATTTTAAACCATCCAAAATCGCCAAACCCATCAGTGGTCTGCTTCTTAATTTCGGATCGGAATTTTCTTTATCCAAAGCCTGCTTACCCTCTGGATTTGGATCTTTTAACCAAGTGATTTTGCCGATAAACTGGGAACCGCTTTTCATGATTTCAACTTGAGCGGTTTTTTCAGTGTTGTACCATAACCCAAGAATCGCATTTTCACCTTGGGCTTTGGCATTCCATACTAGTCCCAAGAATACCAAGATGAATACCGAAGCAAACTGTCCTATTTTCATAAATTTTAAGTTTCGATGTCCATAAATACGAATAGATTTGGAATTGTTATGGAAGAGGCAGGAAATTTAACAGATCGGAACAAAGATGTTTCCATTGAATTTGATGGGATTTCTGTCCTGTTATTGAAAGAAAAGGCACTTTGGATCAAGCAATTAAATACCCTTTTGGTCGCAGATTTACATTTTGGAAAAGCGGCACATTTCAGAAAGTCCGGAATTCCGATTCCCGAACCCATCCATAATGCTGATTTACTCCAATTGAAATATCTCCATGAAAAATTTCAACCCAGTCACACTTATTTTCTGGGAGACCTTTTTCACTCAGAATGGAATGATTCATGGGAATATTTAAATCAATTTTTGGTGCAATTTAAGACGACTGAATTTCACTTGGTAAAAGGAAATCACGATGTGCTTACTCCAAAGGCCTATGAGCAGTCTGTTTTAAGGGTTCACAAGGAACCCTTGATACTTGGAAGTTTTGCGCTTTCCCATGAACCTATGGAAGTGGTACCAGATGGATCGCTAAATATCTGTGGTCATATTCATCCCGGGATCCGACTGTTGGGCAAGGCTCGGCAATCGGTAAGAATTCCTTGTTTTCTTCTTTCAGATTCCCGCCTTCTTCTTCCTGCGTTTGGAAACTTTACTGGCCTGGCTTTAGTCAGGCCAAAAGGAACCGACAAAGTTTGGGCAATTACGAGTGAAAAAATCATCCCAGTCCTTTCTGGCATATCGATTGGTTAAATCCACTTGGCTTTCCTATTTTTGACCTGAATTAACCAACTATGGCTAACCCTTCACGCAAGAAAAAAACACTCGGTCATTTCAAATTTGGCAGTGTCCTTTTCAGTACTACCCTGTCCCTGTTCATAGTAGGACTTTTTGGGGTGATATTGATCCAAGCTAGGACTTTGACCAAAATGATCCGGGAAAACATCGAAATCCAGGTGTTTCTGGACAAAGGTCTTTCTGAAGAACAACTGAAAGAGATTCAAAAAAACATATCTGCCAGACCTTTTATCCTTACCACTACTGACACTATTGGTCTGAGATTCGTCTCCGATGAAGAAGCAGCAGCGACATTTGTCGAAAGCACAGGGGAGGATTTTACTAAATTCCTGGAAGACAATCCACTCAGAGACAGCTATGTGATAGCTGTGGCGGAAGAATTTCAAACTTCCGAACAACTTGAAACAATAGCTAAAGATTTGGAAGCGATTCCCGGGGTTTTTGAAGTTTCCTACATGACCGACTTAGTCGAGTCAATCAATAAAAATCTCCTAAAAGTCAGTTTGGTAATGGGGGGATTCATTTTAATTCTAATTATCACTGTGGTCATGCTGATCAACAACACGATAAGGTTAGCCCTCTTTTCTCAGCGATTTTTGATACGATCCATGCAATTAGTCGGTGCTACCCGTGGATTTATCAGAAAACCATTCCTGATGCGAGCCTTACTCTTTGGAATGATAGCTGGGGCAGTTGCATCACTTATTCTTTTTGGGTTGGTGCAATATACCAAAGCCAACATCGAAGGCTTTGCAATGCTCCAAAACCAGGCGATGCTGCTGACCTTATTCGGAGTTTTGATAGTAGTGGGTGGAATTCTTTCGGTTTTTAGCACCTTGCGAGCTGTAAACAAATACTTAAACATGTCCTTGGACGAATTATATTGATCATGAGCAACACCCCTTTTCCATTTTCCAAGAAAAATTATCAACTCATGTTGATAGGACTTGGACTTATTGTACTTGGCTTTATCATCATGGGTCTGGATGGGCAGCCACACGGTAATGGTGTTCTTGGCTTGACCATTGGCCCTATTGTGGTTTTGTCAGGCTTTATCTTTGAGTTTTATGCGATTTTCGCAAAATCCGAAAAGAGCTAAAATCACCCTTTTTCAATGCTCTCTTGGAGAGTTGTTTAATTTAAAAACATGCAGCAAGAAGCTTACGGAGAAGTATTTCTGATAGACAAACCATTTGAATGGACTTCGTTTGACGTCGTGAAAAAAGTAAGAAATGCCCTTCGTATCAAAAAAGTCGGCCATGCCGGCACGCTAGACCCCTTAGCCACTGGATTGTTGATCGTATGTGCAGGCAAGCAGACTAAGCAAATTGAGACCTACATGGGTCAGGAAAAGGAATACACTGGGTCCTTTATAATAGGAGCGACAACAGAATCTTTTGATCTTGAAAAACCTATTATTCCAGTCGCCGATCCAGCACATGTGACTTTGGAAATGGTAAAAGCTGCTGCAGCACAATTAACGGGGGATATTTTACAGATTCCACCTATGCACTCAGCAATCAAAGTGGATGGAAAGCGTGTGTATGAGTCGGCCCGAAAGGGCATCGAAGTAAAAATGGAAGCCAGACCAGTGCAAGTGCGCGAATTTGAAATTACCAGCTTTCAGGGAGATCGAATCGATTTTCGGATATCTTGTTCCAAAGGCACCTATATCAGGAGCTTGGCTCGTGATCTTGGAGAGATTTTGGGTGTAGGGGCTTATATGAATTCATTGAGACGAACTCGAATCGGTGACTTTTTGGTTACAGATGCTCATAATTTGCCAGAATTGGTAGAACAAATCAAAGCGCGCTCCAATGAAAATCTATGAAGGGCTTGCAGGCTTCACTCCCGTCAGGAATGCCGTTGTAACTTCAGGGACGTTTGACGGCGTTCATCTTGGGCATCAGAAAATTTTAAATCGAATCCGGGAAATTGCCAGAACCCTTCAGGGAGAAACGGTACTTATCACTTTTTGGCCTCATCCCCGACTCGTACTTTATCCGGAGGAACATAATCTGAGACTTCTCAGCACCTTTGAGGAGAAGACCAAACTTCTTCGTCAATTTGGAATAGATCATTTGATCACCATTCCATTTACTCAGGAGTTTTCGCAAATGAGTTCAGAGGAGTTTATCAAAAAAGTCCTTATCGAATCCATTGAAACCAAGAAACTGGTAATCGGCTATGATCACCGCTTTGGTAAAAACCGGGAAGGGAGCTTCGAATACTTAAAGGCCAACAGCTCGGCATTTGGATTTGAACTGGAGGAAATCCCTCGTCAGGATGTAGAAGAGATTGGTGTATCAAGTACAAAAATCAGAAAAGCGCTGGAGCTTGGCGATGTAACTACCGCTACAAATTGCCTGGGTAGACCCTATGAATTGAATGGAATTGTAATTAAAGGACAACAAATCGGTCGCTCAATAGGGTTTCCCACAGCCAACATTCATATCCCCAACGATTACAAACTTATCCCAAAAGACGGCGTTTATGCCGTTGAGGCGGCTGTGGACGGATCATATTACAAGGCTATGCTCAATATCGGCAATCGCCCAACGGTGGATGGCACCAAAAAAACAGTGGAAGCCAATTTATTTGATTTTCAGGGAGACCTGTACGATAGGCAGATTACGATTTACTTCCGTGAATTTCTGCGGGAAGAACAAAAATTTGAAAACCTGGAAGCATTAAAAAATCAGCTGGTCTTGGATCAAAAGTTGGCTAGATCTATACTATAAACCCAAATTCGATATGATAAACAAGACTGTGAAAAATGCGATGGAAGCCGTCGCAGATATCCCCGGCAACTGTATGCTGATGATGGGAGGTTTCGGACTCAGCGGAATACCCGAAAATTGCATCCAAGCACTTTTAGCAAAAAATATATCAGGGCTTACGATTGTCTCCAACAATGCCGGAGTTGATGATTTTGGAATCGGACTTTTGCTAAAAAAGCGAATGGTCAAAAAAATGATTTCCAGTTATGTCGGAGAAAACGCAGAATTTGAACGACAACTGCTAAGTGGAGAATTAGAGGTCGATTTAATACCTCAAGGTACGCTAGCAGAGCGGGTTCGAGCCGGTGGAGCGGGAATCCCTGCGTTTTTTACCCCTGCCGGAGTAGGAACAGAAGTGGCAGAAGGAAAAGAAATTCGTGAGTTTGAAGGGAAACTTTATTTAATGGAGCGTTGGCTGAGGGCTGATTTTTCCATCGTAAAAGCATGGAAGGGTGATACCTCCGGTAATTTGATTTTCAAAGGAACCGCACGGAATTTCAATCCGATGATGGCAGCAGCCGGTAAGATTTGTATTGCCGAGGTTGAAGAATTGGTACAACCGGGTGAATTGGACCCTAATCAAATTCATACGCCGGGAATTTATGTTCAGCGGATTTTTCAAGGAGAAAACTACGAGAAGCGAATCGAGCAACGAACTGTAACCCAATAAGCCATGCTGACTAAAGAACAAATCGCAAAAAGAATAGCCAAAGAGGTTAAAAATGGGCAATACATCAATTTGGGAATAGGAATACCAACCTTGGTAGCCAATTACATCCCAAAAGATCTGGACGTTGTCCTTCAATCAGAAAATGGACTTTTGGGAATTGGCCCCTTCCCCACTGCCGATAAAGTGGACCCGGATCTGATCAATGCAGGAAAGCAAACGATCACGATGGTTCCGGGATCGGCACTCTTCAATTCGGCAGAGTCATTTGCAATGATCAGAGGTGGGCATGTCCATTTGACAATCTTGGGTGCGATGGAAGTTTCTGAAAACGGTGATATTGCCAACTGGAAAATCCCCGGCAAAATGGTCAAGGGAATGGGTGGTGCGATGGATCTGGTGGCATCTGCAAAAAACATCATTGTGGCCATGCAACATTGCTCCAAGGACGGGCAGTCCAAGCTTCTTCCGGAATGTTCACTGCCAATTACCGGAATTAGATGTGTGAAAAAAATTGTCTCTGACTTGGCAGTATTAGAAGTTTCTCCCGAAGGTGGTTTTATCCTAAAGGAAAGAGCACCGGGTGTTTCGGTAGAAGAAATTCAAGCTAAAACTGGAGGAAAGCTGATTATTGAAGGAGAAATTCCTGAAATGACTTTCGAATAATTACATCTCAGGGAACTAGCAATACAAATCGCTGGTTTCCCGTTAAATTTTGACACAATGAAAAAATCTGAAATCAAATTCCAGATCGAACTGGACGAACATAATCTCCCAAAGAACATTCAGTGGGATGCCTCAGATAAAGAGGGAGAAGGCTTGGAATCTACCAAAAGCATCAGCGTGAATGTTTGGGACAACTTAAATCATGCGACACTACGAATTGATCTTTGGACAGAGGAAATGTCTGTAGTAGAAATGAAACGATTCTATATTGATATACTTGGAGGAATGGCTCAAACAATATTAAACAGTACCGGGGATGAGTATATCTCAGAAGAAATAAAAGAGTTGTGTGATCGATTGGTGCGCCATGTGAATGAGGAGAACAAAAAAAAGGCTTGATCTAGATCAAAAAACTATAAAAGGCTTGATGAAAATCAGGTCTTTTTTTTTTGTTAAAAACCAGAATCAAAAAAAATGTTTTTTGGAATTTTTAATAAAATGGAACGATAGCTTCAGTATTTATAATATTACCTCCCAAAAATTTCTAATTCTATTCAAAAACTCACCCAGTTTCCATTTTCGAGTAATTTTTTCGACAAAGAATTACTGGTCTTTTTAAATCACTAAAGATTGAAAATTCGATTTTTACTATAAATTTCGAACAAATAGGGAGCTAATAAACCCAATTCTTATTCACCAAAATAATTACACAAAATAGCCTATGAGAAATTTTACAAGAAAGATCTGGGGGGGAGTGTTTACACTCATGCTTCTGGTTTCCTTTGGAACCAGTGTCGCCTTTGCCCAGACGACTATCTCTGGAACGGTGACTGATGCAGGCACCAAAGAGACTTTGGTTGGGGTAAATATCCTTGTCAAAGGAAAAGTGATTGGTACGATCACCGACCTTTCCGGGAAGTTCACACTCAACGTCGCGCAGCAACCACCTTTTACATTGATATTTTCAATGGTAGGATTCACTTCCCAAGAAGTAGAAATTACCGGAGGAGTTAGCAATCTGACCATTGCCCTAGCTGAGTCTTCCATTATGGGACAGGAAATAACTATTTCCGCTTCAAGAGTTGAGGAAAGTATCATGCAATCTCCAGTCTCAGTAGAGAAAATGGACATCATTGCGATCAGAGAAGTCCCACAGGCAAGTTTTTATGATGCTTTGAATAACCTGAAAGGTGTGGAAATGAGTACTCAATCCCTCACTTTCAAGTCTTTTAACACCAGAGGCTTTAATGCAAATGGTAACGTAAGGACAGTTCAAATGATTGATGGAATGGACAATCAGGCTCCGGGATTAAATTTCTCTGTCGGTAACATTGCCGGTATTTCTGAGCTTGATTTGGAGAGTGTGGAATTACTTCCTGGCGCTTCTTCTGCACTGTATGGCCCAAATGCAATCAACGGGATTCTATTTATGAATTCGAAAAATCCATTTCAGTATCAGGGCTTATCAGCAAATGTTAAGACTGGAATTATGAACGAAGGAAGTCGTAGTACCGCCTCCACCGGTTTTTATGATTTCAGTGCACGATATGCAAAAGCATTTAGTAATAAAGTTGCCTTCAAAGTTAATTTAGCCTATTTATCAGCTGATGATTGGCAGGCAAATGATTTCAGAGATCAGTCATTGTTGAACGGTTCAACCATCGAAAATGGCTCACGAACTAATAATCCTGGCTACAATGGAGTAAATATCTATGGAGATGAAAGTTCTCAAAATATGTTTTCTGTAGCACAGTCATTGGTTCAGGCGGGACTATTACCTCAGGCAGCCCTAGGTATAATCCCACAAACTCAAGTGTCTAGAACTGGATATGCCGAAAGGGACCTTGCAGATTATGGCACCAAATCTCTAAAATTAAATGCTGCGCTTCATTGGAGATTAAATGACCGAGTAGAAGCCATCATTCAAGGTAATTATGGCTTTGGTACGACTGTTTATACCGGTGCTGACAGATATTCAATCGCAAACTTTAATATTGGGCAGTACAAAGCAGAATTGAGAGGTTCAAATTGGTATGTTCGTGCCTACACCACTCAGGAACGTTCCGGAGATGCATTTGCAGTAGGCATTGCAGCTAATGCAATTAATGAGGCTTGGAAGCCATCAGAAGTTTGGTTTGGCCAGTACGTAGGAGCATTCGCACAGCAAAAATTGACAGGTGCAACGGATCAAGTCGCACATACTTTTGCACGTGGCGCAGCAGATCAAGGGCGTTTTACCCCAGGTTCACCTGAGTTTAATCAGGCTAGAAATAACACCACTTCCACTCCGATTCCTGGTCAATTCTTAACTGCACCAAGAAGAATTGGATCTCAGTTTGTGGATAAAACAAACCTTTACCACTTGGAGGGTTCCTATCAGTTTAAAGATATAAAATTTGCGGATTTTGTGATCGGAGCAAACTATAGAAGCTATCAACTGAACTCCGAAGGAACACTCTTTGCGCTTGATGAAGCTGGTTCTGAGTTTTCTATTGCTGAATATGGAGGATATGCGCAGGGATCTAAAAAGCTATTCAATGATAAGTTTAAATTGACAGCATCGGTTCGTTACGATAAAAATGAAAATTTTGATGGACAGTGGTCCCCGAGAGTTTCCGGGGTATATACCGCAGGCAATCATAATTTCAGAGCTTCCTACCAAACAGGCTTTAGGATCCCAACTACGCAAGACCAATACATCGATTTGGTTACGCCTCAGGCAAGATTGATCGGTGGGCTTCCATTATTCAGAGACCGTTATAACTTTAGCCAAAACCCAGTTTACTCTTTGGCCACGGTTACAAATTTTGGCGGTGCAGTTTTAAGGGATGCAGGTACTCAAGCGGTAAGAGATGCAGCAGTACAACGTGCTATTCAGATCTTACAGAGTCAGGGAATAACTCCTACTCCAGAAAGAATCGCTCCATTGGCAGCCCAACTCGTACCGGTAATTGCAGCAACAAACAATCAGGGCTTATTAGTTGAAGAGAAACTAACTAGTTTCCAGCCTGAAAGAGTTAAATCTCTCGAAATTGGATACAAAGGACTGTGGGGTAATCGATTGTTAATCGATACTTATGCTTATTTCAACAGGTTTGAAAACTTCATCGGTGGTCAAGTCTTAATTCAGGATAGAAATCCACAGGCGGGAAATCCCGCAAGTGATCTGGGTTTAAATCTCCTAAGTGCAAATACCCGAAATGTGTATTCAATGCCAGTTAATAGAAAGGAAATTATTGAGTCGTGGGGATGGGCTTTAGGAGCGGATTATAAGCTTCCCAAGAATTACTCAGTTGGTGGAAACGTGTCTTTCAACACGCTTTCAAATCTGGATGAATTGGCAGAAACTGGATTCCAGCCTTCTTTCAATACTCCTGAATACCGCTATGTTCTTAATTTTGCCAACAGAGAGGTAGTGAAAAACGTAGGTTTTGCGTTCTCTTACAGATGGCAGGGTGAATTTGTATGGCAATCTTCTTTTGTTGCGCCTGCAGTTTCTTCACAACAGTTATCTGTTATGCCAGCATTTGGGACTTTCGATGCCCAGTTTAGCTACAAGCTGAAAAGCCTTAAGTCCATTCTAAAAGTGGGAGGCAGCAACCTGTTTAATTCAAATGGGTATCGCCAGGCTTGGGGTAACCCTACCGTTGGAACGATGTATTATGTCAGTTTGACTTTTGACGAATTCCTAAATTAAACTTACGCGATTTTAAATACCTAAAAGCCATCTGGAAAACTTCAGATGGCTTTTTTTCATGCATCCCCAAACTATTTTTGGCTATTGGCATCCTAGTATCATTTCCAGAAAAAAAACTTAGCCCAAGATTACGGCACCTGAATGGACTTAAATTTCATGAAAAAGGATAGGGTATCTCGGCTTATGCTTGTCCCCTATTCAAAAATCAGTTTGAATTCTTCATAACCAAATCACCTA
Organism: Algoriphagus sp.; assembly: GCF_030694375.1. GTDB lineage: Bacteria > Bacteroidota > Bacteroidia > Cytophagales > Cyclobacteriaceae > Algoriphagus. Next base: position 222,292 of record NZ_JAUXYL010000040.1, on the reverse strand, counting down.
AATCATATCAAATGAGTTAAGAAAGAATACATTGAGTTCAGGTATTTCGGGCTTCAGCGCCTAGAATGATAGAACATTAATCACTTTAGTTAATTCGCCCAATCCAACCAAAGAAAAACAGTAAGAAGGTCACAAAATGAATCTGTGAGAATCTCCCTTTTGGGAGGTCTACCTGAGTCTTTTTTTTGGGTAAGATTTCTGAAAAAATGAATGAAATTCATAAAAAAACCTGCCATAGACAGGTTCTTTTGTTGTTCCTAAGCAGTGGTTATCAATGAACCTTTCCCATCATTTTCCTCAACATAGGAGTCAATAGAAATAAAGCCAAAGCTGAACCCATGACAGTGTATACAATCATCATAAATTGATCCGGCATAGCTGCAAGTCCTTCTTCAGAACCACCGCTCGCCTCTCCGGCAATCAGTCCTGCAAATAGATTCCCCAAAGCAACAGAAAGGAACCAAATTCCCATCATCTGTCCGCCATATCCTCTTGGTGCCAGTTTTGTGACCAAAGAAAGCCCGACAGGGGATAAACTCAATTCACCGAATGTGTGCAACAGGTAAGTAATGATCAGCCAACTCGGCGCTGCCAAGTCTCCCGAGGCCGCTATCTTAGTAGCAAAGTACATTACAAAAAAACCTATCCCCAAAAGCAGCAGTCCAAAGGTGAATTTCAGCGGTGAACTTGGTTCCAGGTTTTTTCTTCCCAACCAAACCCACAAGGCTGCGAAAAACGGTGCGAAAATGATAATAAACAGGGAGTTGATCGACTGGAAATAACCTGTAGGAATATCCCAACCCAAAATAGTGCGATCGGTAAAACGCTCCGCAAAGAGGTTTAAGGTGGATCCTGCCTGCTCAAACCCTGACCAGAACATCGCTGAAAAAAGAAACAATATGGCAATAACACCTACCTTGTTTTTATCTGATTTCTCCAGACCCCCAAAGAAAATCACGTAACCCAAATATCCAAATGCCACAATTGCAATAACAGTCCCGGAGGCACCGGCAATGGATGGAGCATTTATGGGAATCACTCCTGTAAACAATATGGCAATAAGCACCGCACCTACCAATCCAATTACTGATGTAATGGTCCTAAGTTTTTTCTGAGCCGAAACTTCCTCGATTGACTTGACTATTGGCGCTTCACCATACCCATCCAAAGAACTTCCGGTTAGTTTATATTGAATCAATCCGAATACCATCCCCAATCCTGCCAATCCAAAACCCATATGCATATCATACTCAGCAACTGTACTGCAAGCAATTGGAGCGATAAATCCCCCAAGATTAATACCCATGTAAAAAATCGAGAATCCAGCATCCCGCTTCGAGCTTCCCGCCGGATAGAGTTGCCCTACAATTGAACTGATATTTGGCTTCAATAATCCCGTACCCAACACGATTAGAATCAATCCTAAAAAGAAGGAAGTGGTGTCCAAAGTACTCAAGGAGTCTTTTGGTCCCACGACAGCACCATTAATCCAAGATTCAACTCCGGGAAGTGCCATCATAAAATGTCCAATGGCAATGATGATTCCACCATACCAAACGGATTTTTTCAAACCAAAAAGTCGATCTGCCAACCATCCCCCCGGCAAAGCTAACAGGTAAACACCCATAGTATAAAGTCCATAGACTGCTCCGGCAGTTTTATCATCAAATCCCAAACCTCCATCTATGATGGCTTTGGTCATAAACAAGATGAGTAGAGCCCGCATCCCGTAATAACTAAAGCGCTCCCACATCTCTGTGAAGAACAAAGTCATGAGCCCCTTTGGGTGCCCAAAAGCAGTAGGACCCGAAAATTCAGAAGTAAGTTGTTTTTCCAAGAATGATTTTTTTTAGATGGATATCAGAACTACAATGATAAACTTTTTTGCTTCTTGTTTCCAAAACTTTAACCTTTCCGCATTCAGAAACTCCATTTTTCCTTGGATTTAAACCCTTTCTTATATGGATATAAAAAAGAAAGGAGATTTTGGTCAAATAATCTTCTGATTTTTCTTCGTAATCGATTGAAATGCGAAATTTTGACGTTTTTTTGATTTTAATTTGAAATTACTTACCTAATTTTGGGGAGACAATTTTCAGTTTGTAAACCCAAATATTTATGCAGGACTTGGTTCTGACTTCCTCAATTTCTTCCTATCCCCAGCCCGATGTGGACACTAGGGGAAAAGTTTTCAACAATCTTACTCCAGCTGAACTAGTGGAGCATGCATTGAGCAGAAGGGAAGCCTTTCTTACTTCTACCGGTGCATTGATGGCTGACACCGGAAAATTCACCGGTCGCTCTCCTTTAGACAGGTTTATTGTTTTGGATGAAAAAACAAAAGATTCAGTTTGGTGGGGTGAAATCAATATCCCCTTTGATGAAGAGAAGTTTGACAATTTGCTGGAGAAGGTTAAGAATCACCTTTCCATCAAAGATCTCTTCGTCAGGTACGCCCGCGCAGGAGCTGATCCTGAGTACCAGTTGAACCTAAAAGTGATCAATACCCTGGCATGGCATAACCTGTTTTGCTACAACATGTTCCTTCGACCTGAAAAAGAGGATCTCAAAGCTTTCAAATCAGATTTTACTGTCATTTGTGCGCCGGATTTCCAGGCTGACCCAGAGCAAGATGGTACCAAAAACCCAAATTTCGCCATTCTGAATCTATCCAAAAGAATGATATTAATCGGTGGGACAGCTTATGCAGGTGAAATGAAAAAGGGAATCTTTTCTGTTTTGAATTTTATTTTACCTCATGAAAAAAATGTGCTCTCTATGCATTGCTCCGCAAATTTGGGCAAGGATGGGGACACCGCAATCTTTTTTGGTCTTTCTGGAACAGGTAAAACTACACTTTCTGCCGATCCAAAAAGACAACTCATCGGTGATGATGAGCATGGCTGGACAGCGGATACGGTTTTTAATTTTGAAGGAGGCTGTTATGCAAAGGTTATTGACCTAACTCGTAAAAAGGAGCCTGAAATCTTTGATGCAATCAAATTTGGAGCAATCGTTGAAAATACACGCTTCATACCAGGAACTCGCGAGGTGGATTATACCAATAAATCAATTACAGAAAACACTCGAACAGCTTATCCGATTCATTTTATACCAAATTCTTTGAATCCTTCAATTGCCGGAATTCCCAAAAATATCTTCTTTCTAACAGCCGACGCTTTTGGAGTGATTCCTCCAATTTCAAAATTGAATAGTAGTCAGGCGATGTACCATTTTATCTCAGGCTACACAGCGAAGGTAGCAGGAACAGAAATGGGCGTTACAGAACCAAAATTAACCTTTTCGGCTTGTTTTGGAGCGGCATTCCTTCCCTTACATCCTACTGAATACGCAAAGTTATTTGGGGAAAAGATGGAAAAGCATGAAGTGAATGTCTGGCTGATCAACACCGGATGGACCGGAGGCCCTTATGGAATTGGCTCTCGAATGAAGCTTTCACACACCCGCGCGATGATCACCGCTGCCTTGGAAGGAAGCCTAGAATTTGCGCCTTTCAAAAAGGACCCCATTTTTGGATTCATGGTTCCGGAGTTGTGCCCGAATGTCCCTTTTGAAGTTCTTAATCCAAGAAATACTTGGGAAAACCCTGAGGAATATGATAAGACTGCCCAAAATCTTGCAAAAGCATTTATCAAAAATTTTGAAAAATTCAAAGATTTTGCGGACGAGGACATTTTAAAAGGTGCCCCAGTGGTCTAAAACAAATAAAAAGGAGTGAATTTCACTCCTTTTCTTTTTTAATTGATAATAAACAGAGTCAAAATCCTATTTTTGCAACTCTAAAATCTTTTCACCTTTTAATCTTAAAAACAGAATTTTAAATTGATGAAATCGAGCCTGCCTGAGGCAGACAGGCATGACCCTGCGGTGTCACACAGAGGAATGATTATCCCTCAAGCGAAGATTCCCTGTCCGACTACAGGCGGGCATGTAGCCTTTTAAAAAACAAATTATAAACAGATGAAATCGAGCTTGTCTGCCACAAGCAGGCCTGCCTGAGGCAGACAGGCATGACTAAAAAGTCACACACTGGGATGATTATCGACCAAGCGAGATTCCCTGTCCGACTACAGGCGGGCATGTGGCAATTAAAAAACAAAATATAAACACATGAAAACAGCAGAAATTATTACAGAAAAGGGAACAATGAAAGTTGAGTTTTATGAAAAAGACGCTCCCATCGCTGTACAAAACTTTATTGACCTCTCTAATAAAGGCTTCTATGATGGACTAACTTTTCACCGTGTAATCCCGAATTTTGTAATTCAGGGAGGTTGCCCTATCGGAAATGGAGCAGGTGGACCTGGTTATAAAATCAAATGTGAACTGGATGGAGAAAATCAATACCATGACCGTGGCGTACTTTCCATGGCACATGCAGGAAGAAACACCGGCGGTTCGCAGTTTTTTATCTGCCACAGTCGTACCAACACTGCCCACCTTGATCGAAACCATACCTGCTTCGGTAAAGTAATTGAAGGACTTGATGTAATCGACGCCATCAAACCTGGCGATAAAATTGAAAAAATCGTTGTCACTGAAGCATAAGGCCAACGCTTTGTAGAGCTGTATTTATAATGTGATAAGCCTATCATTTTGTATGTAGGCTCTAGCCATTTACTTGAACTTTAGAGGCTGTTCTTAATAAAGAATCAGCCTCTTTTCATTTTTGGACACCCAACTCTGAGAGAATTTTTAAAACTGCTGCATGAATTTTCGGAGCTGTCTCGGGTCCTAAAGAGTTGATTTCACCATAAGGTCTATTGGTATAATCATACGTATAGGGAGGAGTTACGTCCCATTGACTTTTAGGTACAATATATCCGATCATATCATTGGAGAGACCTCCCAAAAACTTGAATCGTCCGGGGATTTGAGTTTGGATAGCGGGGATTTCTACAGGACCTATTCCAAAATCAGCCCCTTGGGGAGATTCAATTCCCCCGTGAAGAATCTCGGGATATAATTCTCCCGGTACATGGACAAATGTCGCTGATCCAATACTCCATGCTGAAACCTCAGAACGAATATGTTTCCAGGAAGTGAAGCCTCGGTCAAAAAGACCAATAAAAGCTGCTAAATGAAATAATTGATTGTCCATTTTCAAATTAATTGATTTGGCCCTCAGGGAAATATTTAGTTTGGACTCGGGTATCCATATCGTATCTCTCAATGTTTCCAATGTAATCTTAGCCAAAGCTCTTCCTTGAGCTATCATTTTCTCAGGACTCTGTTTTTCAAACGAATCACCTGAATAAGGATCTACTACTGACATATCCGGATGTGTGGTCATAAGACCTCCCACTGCACCATTTAGGAAAATCGCCACTCCCCCTACTCCTTCCAATAAAACCGAATCTCCCACTGAAATCCCGCTTTCCACCATATTTCGCCATGGATCGGGGAAGTCCGAGCTGATTTGAATATTATCTGACCAGAGAGTTTCCGGATGATTTCCCCAATTCATCAGCGTGCCTAATGTTTCTCCGCTTACTGCATCCATGACTTGCATCAACTTCAGTGAAGCATCGAAAACCAACGGAGCTCTTGTATCTCCTACCAATGGCTTAAGCTTTTCATTTTCTTCCGCAAAGCGAAAAACAGCCGGACGAAGTGATTTTGAAGCTTCATCTATTGCATCACGAATTCCGACTTGAACTTGATTCAAGTACGCCGGATTCACACCTCTTTTGTAGTCAGATGGACCCCATTGTCCTATCAAATCCGGAGATGAGTGCACATGTGTGCTGGCAATTATGACATAATCCAACCAAGGATTGGTTTCGGCTATCAGTTTTCTTGTGGCTATCACTTCATCATTACCGAAGCCAATCATATCAATGACGCAAAGGGCTATTTTCACATCACCTCCATCCAGTACCATTGCCCTTGCCCAGAGAGGATCCAGAATACCTTGAGCAGGTCTGGAATTGTGAAAACCAGCTAGCCAGACTGCATCAAAAACTCCATTTCCATTGGTATCTTCAAATGAATCTCCATCCTCAGGATTGTATCTGGAGTCCCCATTTGCATCTATCCATGTTTCAAAATTTTTGGGAGATATATCCACTTTGGCAAACCCTGCCAGTATTTCATTTTGTGAGGATTTTAATTGAATATCTACGGAATAGCCCGGATGCCTATCCCTAAATTGGTACAAAGAATAAAGCCAAATTCCCAAAATCACAAGGCCTATAAAAATCAGGAGTCCTAAAAGAAATTTCTTCATGCATCAACTCATTTTGGTGGTTTTTAATAGGAGTTTAAAATCCGTCTTTTTCATTAAAAAAGCTATTTATTCAATTCATTTTGACTAAACCCAAATTTGGAATAGATATTGAAAAGGTAGTTTGCTCTATCCAATTGTGTATGATTCAATCCTACAAGGTATTATCCGCTCTGATTTTCTTTTTTGTACTAACCGCATCGCCACTGTTGGCCCAACGGTATGGAACTGCTGCGGGAGTTCGCCTAGGCAACTCTCAACTTAGCAGGACGGTGGGATTGACCGTGCAGCAGCGAATTGTGGATCGGGTGACGGTGGAAGGTATCTTACAGTCGGATTTCAGCAGGAATACGACCCTTTCCGTTTTGGCAAAAAAACACAGCCCAATTATTTCCAAGCGGTTTAACTATTACTACGGAGGTGGAATGGCATTTGGCAGAGAGGAAAGCTTCATCAAAAATGATGAAACAATGCAAGTCGACCATACTTTTGGCAACGCTACGGTCGGAGTGGATCTGATTGGAGGGATAGAATTAACCGTAGCCAATGCAGTCCTTTCATTGGATTACAAGCCGAATATCAATCTAGCGGGAAGGTCTGAGTTTTATCGCGGTCAGATAGGAATCTCAGCACGAACTGTCCTTGTGAAAAGCAAGGAGCAAAAGAAGAAACAAAAGCAACGTCAAAAAGCAAAAAAAGCAGCTCAAAATCAGCCTAGAAAGCCTTTTTCAGAGCTTTTTAAAAAGTAATAATCATAAATTATCCTGAAGATTTTTACGAAAAACCTTTTCATGAATTTCAGAATTTTTCACAATGGATCGATACCATTTCATTCTAAGCATATTTTTTTCCTCCTCTGAAAGATAGAAATCCGGGATATTAAGGGAGTCGGCTTTTTTTACCAAATCATATAAAAAAATGGAAGCAGCTACTGAAATATTGTAACTGTCCGTAAATCCCAGCATCGGGATATGTACAAGCCCATCAGCTTTGGCCTTTACATCTTCTGAAATTCCCTCGTGTTCATTTCCGAATACCAAGGCCAGTTTTTCTGTTGGTTGCAGATCATAAATCGAAATAGACGTGGATGCAGGACTAGTGCCATAAATCTTGTATCCATTTTTCCGAAGGGTATCAAAACATGTCTCGACAGCGTTTTTACCCGCCTGAAAGTACTTGTGTAAATCTACCCATTGCGAGGCACCACGAGTCACGAATGGGTTGACCTTGTACTGATTGGTCTTTTCGATCACATGGATGTCCTGGAGACCAAAACAGTCGCAGGTACGAATCACGGCACTGGCATTATGAGGTTTGAAAATATCCTCTAAGACGACTGTAAGGTATTTTGTCCTTTTGGACAAAACTTGTTCTATCACCCCCTTTTTGTGCTCGGTAATGAATCGGCCCAAATAATCCAAAAGGTCCTGGTCAAATGTTATTTCTTCGTTTGTTATCCTCATTGCAAAAAAATGGAGCCATCAAAACAGCCCCAATTGTTCGTCTTCGTCTTTTTTTGGCGTAAGGTCAATTTTACTTCCGATCTCCAACTCTTGACTAGTATCTTCAATTTCCTCGGCTAATTCCTCACTTTCTTCCACATTTTCGGCAGTTGCCTTTTCAGAGTGAATGAGCGAAATCTCCTTTACAGGATAGGTGCTCAGCTTGTTTCCTATCGCCTTCCAGCCTTTCACATCGATCAACATGTCCAAATCATATTCCATTACTTCGTCCTCTTTTCCTTTGGATAAAGTGACCGAAATTTGCGGTTGACTTGCCGTAGAAACGACTTTCAGATAGGATTGCTTGTGATCGGTAATGAAGTTGAATCGCTTGTTGATCGTAGTCGTTTCGATCAAAAAACGCTTCACGAAATAGGTTTTGATGCCACCATCATAGTAAATGGCCGAAATAACTTTCTTAATGTCAAACTTTTCAATCAACACGACATCTTTCGGTTCGTAGCGATTGGTCAGCTCAAAACTAGTCAGCTCATATTCCCCATTTTTGTAAAAGACAATGATCTTATCATCGCCAAGGAAATTACCGATCAGTTTGCCTCTTTGGTCCGTATTCAATCGGCCAACAACCGTATCATAGAACACATTGATTCCACCCAAAGTGGACTTTCCTTCCATTTTAAGCTGAATTTTGCGAACAGGGTAACGTGTCAGAATATTTCCACCCGCTCCCCTTCCTTTGATTTCTATTTCAGCAAAATCAAAATCAAACACTTTCACTCTGGCTTTGGCACCTTGAGTGAGGTATACGGTAACCAGTTCGGCCTCTCCATTTGGATTGGCGGTGAGATAGAGGACTTTTGTTCCCTTTGTCCCCTTGGTTAGATCATATTCTTTGTCACGGGTGATCCCGCCGATCTGAAATCTTTTGATCATCGCACGACCAGACCCTCCATCGAGGTAAATGAGATTATAGGTCATCCGGTCGTCATTCTTGCGAAAGACACCGACGTACAGAATGTCCTTTCCCATAAATCCTTTTTCCTGAATTTTGGAAACCATGAATTTACCATCGCGACGAAGTACGATCACATCATCCAGATCTGAACAATCACAAATGAATTCGTCTTTTTTCAATCCATAACCTACAAATCCATCTACTCTGTTTACATAGAGTTTGGCATTGTTGGCAGCAACAACTGTGGCTTCGATCGTATCCAAAGCTCGGATTTCAGTCTTTCGCTCCCGCCCTTTACCGTACTTGTCCAGTAGGTTTTGATAATATTTGATGGAGTATTCTGTCAAATGCCTCAGGTGATGATTGACCTCTTTCAGTTCTTCCTGTAAGCGCTTCATCAACTCATCAGCCTTGAAGGCATCGAATTTGGAGATTCGCTTGATTTTAATTTCCGTCAACCGGATCAGGTCGTCCTGTGTGATTTCTCTGTAAAAATCAGGTTTATAAGGATCCAATCCTCTATCGATAGCTTCCAAAACAGCATCCCAAGTGGTACACTCCTCAATATCTCGATAGATTCTGTTTTCAATGAAGATTTTTTCCAGGGAGGAAAAAAGCAATCGCTCCAACAATTCCCCTCTTCGGATTTCCAACTCCCGCTTAAGAAGCTCTTTGGTTTGCTGCGTATTGTATTCCAAGATTCTGTTTACCGTAAGGAAAACAGGCTTATCCTCAATAATGACGCAGGCATTTGGTGAAATAGAAATCTCACAATCCGTAAAAGCATAGAGTGCATCAATGGTCACATCCGGCGATACTCCGGGCGCCAATTGAATCTGTATCTCTACATCTTTTGCCGTGTTATCGACAACTTTTTTGATTTTGATTTTGCCTTTGTCATTGGCTTTGAGTATTGAATCAATCAATGAGTCGGTCGTGGTTCCATAGGGAATCTCTCTGATTGCCAAGGTCTTACTATCCTCTTCTTCGATCCGGGCTCTAACCTTTACCTTTCCTCCTCGATGCCCTTCGTTATATTCGGAAAAGTCCGCCAGACCTCCCGTGATGAAGTCAGGGAGAACGTTTGATTTGTTTCCTTTTAAGATTTCAATGGAAGCTTCAATCAGTTCAATGAAGTTGTGAGGTAGGATTTTGGTAGAAAGGCCCACCGCAATTCCTTCAACTCCCTGAGCTAGAAGCAGCGGGAATTTTACAGGTAAAGTGACTGGCTCCCGCTTCCTTCCATCATAGGAAAGTTGCCACTCCGTAGTCTGAGGATTAAACACCACATCAAGCGCAAATTTCGAAAGTCTCGCTTCGATATAACGAGCAGCTGCGGCCCCATCCCCTGTCCTGATGTCACCCCAGTTACCCTGAGTCTCAATGAGAAGCTCCTTTTGACCAAGATTAACCATCGCGTCTCCGATAGACTGATCTCCATGGGGGTGATACTGCATGGACTGACCGATGATATTGGCAACCTTATTAAATCGCCCATCATCCATCTCCTTCATGGCATGCAAGATCCTACGTTGAACAGGCTTCAGACCATCTTCAATCGCAGGAACTGCGCGCTCAAGAATTACATACGAGGCGTAATCCAAAAACCACTCCTTATACATGCCTGTGATCGGCACGGATGTGTGCAGACTGTCGTCAGCCCCATCTATCGTATTTTTTTCGTCACTCATTTTCTAAATGATTTAGGAAGCCAAAATTAGGTTTTGACCTATAAGATCTTTTTTAATCCAAAAAATCAGAATGTATTCCGTAAGGCTACTTCAATTTCCTCTTCCTCTGCTTTTCTTGGGTCATCCAAAGCCAGATCCTTTTCAATTTTCAGATTATCGATGATGAAAATCTGCCGATCGGGAGTGTTTTTACCCATATAGAAGGTCAGCAAGTCAGAAATCTTGGTCTCTTTATTCAAAATAATCGGATCGAGACGGATATTTTCACCGATGAACGTTCCAAACTCTTCAGGAGAAATTTCTCCCAAACCCTTAAATCGAGTGATTTCAGGCTTGCTCCCCAATTTATGGATTGCTCGCTGCCGCTCTTCATCGGAATAGCAATAGATCGTTTCCTTCTTGTTTCTCACTCTGAACAGTGGAGTATCGAGAATAAATAAGTGACCGTTTTTCACCAAATCCGGAAAAAACTGCAAGAAATAAGTCATGATGAGCAAGCGAATGTGCATCCCGTCCACGTCTGCGTCAGTAGCGATCACAATCTTTCGATATCTGAGATTCTCGATCCCATCTTCAATATTCAGCGCATGCTGCAAAAGGTTGAATTCCTCGTTTTCGTAGACCACCTTCTTGGTCATCCCAAAGCAATTGAGTGGCTTGCCACGAAGGGAAAAAACCGCTTGAGTCTGAACATCTCTGGATTTTGTTATCGAACCGGAGGCCGAATCCCCTTCAGTAATGAAGAGCATCGAGTTGTTTTTCACGTCCTCGCTTGCTTTGGGATCGTCATAATGAACCCGACAGTCGCGTAGCTTTTTGTTATGAAGATTTGCTTTTTTAGCCCGCTCGTTTGCCAATTTTTTAATTCCGGAAATTTCCTTTCGCTCTCTTTCGGATTGCAAAATGCGCTTCAATAGCGCATCGGCTACGCCCGGGTTTTTGTGCAGGTAGTTGTCCAGCTCAGTTTTCATGAAATCATTGACAAAAGTCCGAAGGGTCGGTCCATCCGCACCAATACTCTGAGAACCGAGCTTTGTTTTGGTTTGGGATTCAAAAACGGGCTCCTGAACACGGACGGCAATAGCTGCTACTACGGATTGACGAATATCAGAGGAGTCATAATCCTTCTTATAAAATTCACGAATAGTCTTGACTATCGCCTCTCGAAATGCAGCGAGGTGAGTCCCTCCCTGCGTCGTATATTGCCCATTGACAAATGAATAATACTCTTCTCCATAGGATCCTGAGTGCGTAATTGCCACTTCGATATCAGTTCCTTTAAGATGAATGATAGGATACCGAATACTTTCCTCGTCTATTTTATTGGAAAGCAGATCATAAAGTCCCCTATCAGAGAAAAACTTTTTCCCGTTAAAATTAATAGTCAAACCGGCATTCAGATAGGCGTAATTCCAGATCTGATTTTCAAGATATTCGGGTATAAAGTGATAGTTTTTGAAAATTGAAGCATCCGGAGAAAAAATGACTCTAGTACCGTTTCGTTCAGATGAGGGTCCAATCGGAGGATCATTGACCAATATTCCTTTCTCAAATTCAGCCATCTTGGATTGTCCGTCGCGGAAGGACTGAACACGGAAAAAGTCTGAGAGTGCATTTACAGCTTTGGTACCTACTCCATTCAGACCAACTGATTTTTGAAAGGCCCCTGAATCATATTTTCCTCCCGTATTGATTTTGGATACACAGTCGATCACTTTTCCCAAAGGAATACCCCGGCCGTAATCCCTGATCTCCACTTTGTGTTCGGAAATTTTGACGTCAATATTCCTTCCATTCCCCATCATGTGTTCATCGATGGAGTTATCCAGGATTTCTTTCACCAATACGTAAATACCATCATCCTGAGCACTTCCGTCGCCCAATTTTCCGATATACATTCCCGGACGAAGGCGGATATGCTCCCGCCAGTCCAGAGATTTGATACTGTCTTCTGTATAGTTTACTGGTTCTGCCATATTGCTTTATAAAACTCCTTTTTGAACCTGCTTAAATTTCCCGATCAGCAGGACAAATAATCCAATGACCCAAACTACCAAGAATGCGGGCATCATGTAGAAAAAAAATGAAAATTTACTGGTTGAAATTTCATTCTGATTGTTAATTGAATGAACAAAAAACACCAAAAGCGCCAAGCTGAAATTGAGCACTCCACCAAAAGAATAAAACCAAGTCAGAAAATAATCCCGGTATGGATCTCCGATCGGGAAAATCCGATGAAGCTTTTTATTTGATTTCGTTTCAAGGGATTTGGGCGGATAAAGAACGATTCCGTTGAAAATCACAAATGCTGCAATCATGGCGTAGAAAAACGTTCCTTTTTCCCAAGTTTTGCTAATCTGTCCATTTTCATCGATACTCAGTCCAATGGTCTCAGAAAGTGCAGAGTAGAAATACAAGAGAATAAAGATGAAAAGCAAAATACTAAGAAAGTAGAATGCTTTTCCAAATCTGTAATACATATGTTTTAGTGATTTATGGCGCTAATATAACCGATTTGAATAAACAGAATGGGCTTATCGAGTGTTCAATAAAGTGATAATTCTGACAGTTACATGCTGATATTTTTTAATCTCGTGAAATTCAACGCGCTGTCAAAAAATCCTTTGGTTTGATAAATTAATCCCTTGACTGATTTTGCGAAAGCCTCGGTTTTTGCTCCCATCTTTACAGACAAATTCTTAGCCTTATGCAAAAATTATATTTCCTTGTCGGAATTACCCTAGTACTTTCCGTTTTTTCCTGTAGTGGACCTGTTGATGCAGGAAAAATCAATCTTGAAAACTGGAAATCTGACCGGTATGGGTGTAAAGGTCTTCGCATGCAGGAGCTAGAGGAGTTTCAAGCAATAAAAAACAATTTTTTGGGAGCAGACAACCAGGCCTTGATCAAAACATTTGGAAGACCCGATAGAGTGGAGTTGGTCGATAAAAGCCAAAGCTTTTTCTTTTACTTTCTTGAGCCTAGCGGTGATTGTGAAGGAGTGGAAATTGAAAAAGAACCCTTACGAGTTCTTTTTCGGATGAATGCAATCAGCAAAGTGTCTGAGGTGACGGTCACAACCCTGAACCCATAAAACAAAGAGCTGCAGCACCTAGTGTACCTGCATTATTTTCCAGCGTAGCTTTCTTGAGTTTTAAGTCCTTGACGTAATAGGGTGTCAAAAACTTTCGCGTGTTATACTCGATCGTAGGCATCATAAACTCCAGTCCGGCGGATATTCCTCCTCCAAAATAGACATCCGTCACATCCAAAATTCGGACTGTAGAGACGATTGACTCACTGAGAATTTGAGCGACTTCCTTAAATACCATTAGGGAAACCTCATTTCCGGTTTTGGCTGTATCCACCAATAGATGCGTTCCGAGTTCTTTGCCTATCAATTCTCCGGCCTTTTCAGGGTATGCTGAAATGAGATTATCCATAATGCGAAGAATTCCGTTTCTACCTACCAAGGTTTCCAATCCGGCATTTCCTCGGGAAAGCATGTGACCCATTTCGAGGGCATTCCCTCTTGAGCCTTTAAATACTTGTCCTTCCAAAATCAAAGCACTTCCGATACCGGTACCCATGGTGATGAAAAGAAAATTTTCAGCAACATCACCCTTACCGTAGTAGAATTCACCGATGGCCGCAGCTGCAGCATCATTTTCCATATAAAATTCATGCTTTGGATATTTTTCCAGCAATCCTGACTTCAATGGAAATCCATTTAGATTCGGAATTGCGGGGATTTCAAGAGGTGTAGTTCTATCTTTTGAGATCATGCCGGGTAAGCCAATTCCAACTTTCTCGACCTCTGGATATTTTTTTAAATACTTCCCTAATCCTTCAATAAAACACTTTCCAAAGCCATCTGGATGATCTCTGTATGGGGTCGTGTCTTCTTTTTGGAAGTCAAGCATATTGCCTTCTCGATCTACCAGTCCAATCTTCAGGTGCGTGCCTCCGACATCTACTCCCAAAAAAAGAGAATCCTGCTTGCTCATAGTTTAATTATAGGTTTGATTGTTAAAAAAGCAAAAGAAACAGTTTACTTCCTATAATCTTTGCCGATCTCGTAAAAAATTTTGAAAACAGCAGGACATACCAAGGTATTTTTCAAGGATAGGTCCAAAATACCGAGCATGTTTTTCCTATTTGTATGTGGGTATTCACGGCAGGCCTTGGGACGATCTTCATAGACAAGACACTTATTATCAGAACCTAAAAAAGGACAAGGGGAAGTATTTAACACATAATCACTTTCCTCATCCCGATGCAGGTATTCGTCAATAAATTGGCTGCTTTTCATCCTGAAAACTTTGGCAAGCCGATCTATATCAGTCTGAATAAATATCGGACTTGTGGTTTTACAACAATTTGCGCAGTCTAGACAATTGATTTCGTTGAAGGCATCCTCATGATGTTGAAGGAAGATTGAATCAAGATTTTTTGGTTTGGTGTTTTTGAGCTTTTCTTTAAGCTTTTTGTTGCCTAAAAAATCAGATTTACTCTCTCTGGAAAATTTTTCAAGGTCTACTTTCAATTTTACAAATATTTGATTTTCAATTTATTGTAATATTCACTAACTTAAATAGAAACTAATCAAAAAAGCTATGAGAGTCCATCCATCAGAACTGTATTTCTACCATAGTCCTTCTCAAATCATTGATAAGCAAACTAAGGCTTACGCAAAAACCTTGACAAAATTTGTCAATGAAATTGACGTAATGAAAGAAAAAATCACAGCCACGCAGTGGGATCAGATTCTCACCATGCTGAATTTACGACCTAAGGACCTTCTAAACCGTGCCCATCCAGACTACCAGCTTCATATTGCTGGCAAAAATTGGGACGATGAAGGTTGGTTGACCATTCTTTCAAAGTTTCCTCACTTGATCAAATCTCCGATTGCCATTTTCAAAAACAAGGCAATCTTATGCAGAACACCCAGCGATATTCTCAAATTGGATTAGTCCCTGCTCACTGAAATTCCATCTGGACCAATCACTATTTGCCGAGCTTTAAATAGTTGTCCTATGCATTGCTTGAAATGCTTTTTTGACATGCCCAGGATGGCTTGAATTTCTGCAGGATCAGATTTATCATGCAGGGGCAAAAAGCCCTTTTCTTCTAAAATAGAGAGGATTTTTTCAGATCCTTCATCGTACTTAACCCTTCCAACAGGCAAAACCTGAAGATCCAACCTTCCATCATCACGACGCTTTTTTATCCAAAGCTTTCGAGTCGAACCTATCTCAAGAGGCTGAAATACTTCATTTGAGAAAATAAGCCCTTCGTATTGGTCATCAATGAGCACCTTGTATCCAAGATCGGTTTTTTCAAATATCAATCCTTCTACCTCATTTCCAGGTTCGAAATCCTGAGGAGCTGGATTTATAAAATCCCGGTATTTACTGACCCCAATCAAACGAGTGCTTTTAAAATCTACACAAACCCGAATCAAATATTTTTGACCGATCTCCATATTTTTGGCCATCTCTCCATTGGGCACAAAAAGATCCTTTGGCAAACCCCAATCCATAAAAGCCCCAAACTTTGTCACCTCCTTGGCCTCCAAAACTGCAAAATCATCTAACAGTGCCAATGGCTTTTGTGTAACGGCCACGGGTCTATCTTCACTGTCTGTATAAACAAATACTTCAACTACATCCCCTTCTTTCTCCTCTCCGGTAAGGTATCCTTTTGGCAAAAGTACCTCTCCTCCATCACTGAGCGCCAAATACGCACCGAAGTCTGTGAATCGATTTATTTTCAACTTGTTGATCAGACCAAGTTCCTTCATATTAGTATAATTGATTTTTTGAGGCCATACGCCCGATCACTATCGGGAGATCTGCAGGAATCTGAGCCAGAAGATATTCAATAGACTTTGTCAATGGTCTCCTCCTCGATTTCATAGTTCAAAGGTAGCGATTAATACATTCGACGCTGTGCTTTTCTCTGACAAACAAAGTCGCAAAAGCACGGGTTTGAATTGGATATGGACCTGCTTAGACTTAGTTTTGAGGGCTGTAGAATAAGTCCTAAAGCCAAAATAAACCCAAATCATAACGTTTAACACTTGTAATCAAAGTCTTATGAAATCAATCTCAGTCGTTGGTTCCGGCACCATGGGAAATGGAATCGCCCACATTTTTGCGCAGCATGGATATGAAGTTTCCCTTATCGATATCAAATCTGAATTTCTGGAAAAGGCCCTGACTACCATCTCTAAAAATATGGATCGTCAGTTAGCAAAAGGCGCGATTTCACAGGAGGAAAAAGACGCTTCCCTTTCTCGAATTTCGACTTTTACCAGTTTGGAGGATGGTGTAAAGCAGGCAGACTTGGTCGTGGAAGCTGCTACTGAAAATATGACCCTCAAGTTGGATATTTTCCGTCAATTGGATCAATTTTCTCCTCCCAAAGCCATACTCGCATCCAATACTTCTTCCATTTCGATTACCAAAATCGCAGCAGTGACCAAACGTCCTACTCAGGTAATTGGAATGCACTTTATGAATCCCGTGCCGGTGATGAAGTTGGTGGAAGTGATTCGCGGGTACGCAACTTCCGATGAGGTAACTAAAACGGTGATGAATCTCTCCCGAAATCTTTCCAAAGATCCCGTAGAAGTCAATGACTATCCGGGATTTGTAGCAAATCGGATTTTGATGCCTATGATCAATGAGGCCATTTACAGCCTTTTTGAAGGTGTGGCAGGAGTGGCAGAGATCGATACGGTCATGAAACTGGGAATGGCGCATCCGATGGGTCCGCTTCAGTTGGCTGATTTTATCGGATTGGATGTTTGCCTGTCAATTTTAAAAGTACTTCACGAAGGCTTCGGTAATCCAAAATATGCTCCATGTCCGCTTTTGGTGAACATGGTTGAGGCAGGGTTCAAAGGCGTGAAAACGGGTGAAGGCTTCTATCAGTACACCGTCGGAAGCAAGGAGTTGGTAGTAGCTCCCAGATTTTTCAAATAATTAATTAAGCAGAAAGACATGCATTTAGCTGTATCAGGAAATATAGGAAGCGGTAAAACCACGCTGACAGAAAAACTCGCAAAGCACTACGGATGGAGGGCGGAATTTGAAGCAGTTGACCAGAATCCATACCTGCCGGATTTCTATGAAGACATGAAGCGCTGGGCTTTTCACTTGCAGGTTTATTTCCTCAATTCCCGTTATAACCAAATCCGAAAAATTCAGGAAAATTCTCAATCCACGATTCAGGATCGAACCATCTACGAGGATGCCTACATTTTTGCAGCAAACCTGTATAAAAGCAAGCTTTTAACTGAGCGGGATTACTGGAATTACAAGACCTTATTTGATTCCATGATCACACATGTCAAGGCTCCTGATCTTCTGATTTATTTGAAAGCAGATATCCCAAAGCTTGTTGGCCAGATCGAAAAGCGCGGCAGAAGCTATGAGACTGCAATGCGGATCGATTACCTGAAAAATCTAAATTCACATTACGAAGACTGGATTGCCGGTTATAAAGAAGGAAAACTCCTGATTGTGGATGTGAATGATCTGGACTTTGTGGAGCGTCCGGAGGATTTTTCCTTTATCGTAGAAAAAATCGAACGGGAGATCTTTGGCTTATTTGCATAATTTTCTCGCTACCCCTCACAACTTTCTTTTTACCATTCACAAATTTGACCTTTTGCCTCTCAAGTCTAGTTACTAGTGCCTTAATACTTGTTACCCCTACTACTACCCTACTTTCCGCATCAGCCAATTATATAGCATCTGCCGCTGTTCTTCCTTAGGATTAATGAGCAATTGATCCAATCGCTTGAGTGAACCACCCGTCATCAAGGTTTCATAAGGGGAAAGTCGAATCAACTTATACCCATGTAGCCGGATCTGCAGGTCATATTGGGCATCATTGTATGCTGTCAGTTTCCAACCTGTAGATCCGTTTCCACTGAAATCGCCTGACTCCGAAGCCTCACCAAATACATTTTTTGCAACAGGGGGACCATTCCAAACTCGCTGCTGCAAACCAGCTTTTAGACATTCTTTTTCGAAAGTCCTGCAAAGTCTCCGATGTCCTTCCGCAAAAGGAAAGGTCCATTCCGAATACATCTCTGAGCGAAAAGTTCCAAGACGGTAGCGGTTGAAATGTAGCTCATCATCCCAAAGGATCAAGTATCTGCCAATTTTGAAATCAAATTTGAGTTTTTCCAGCAAGGGAAAACTCCCCGTGCCTCCCATTTCATTAAAAATTTCGTTTAGCCAGGCTTTAGCCTTTTGATCAAGGAATTTAGGGTTGGTTTCCAACTCAAATAGCCAATGGTAATCCGCACCAGCTTCCTTAAGAATTAGATCGAGCTGACGTGACATTAGATGTTCCATCGTTAACTATTTTCTCTAAGAATCTCCCAGGTATGATCCGCAAGAAGTTTGATTTCGGCTACAAAAGCAGCCCAATCTTTTTTTCTTCCCCATTCCTCCGGCCCAATCATACTCATAAAGTCAGAGCCGTCCGCTTTTTGATATAAAAAATAGCGATGGTTGATCAGCGGTTCGAAGGCAATGGATGCCTGATAGATTCGCTCTGAAACTTCAATTCTTGATTGGATTTTCTTAGCTTGATCAGCCAATAGGCGCATCTGATCATAGATTTGAGCCATTTGCATATCAGTTTGACTATGCATGGCGGCTACAGCACGACCGGTTATTTTCCCCTTGTCTTCAGGTTTGATTATAGCACTACCTGAGTGATGCGCATAAGGAAGAATTCCCGGCGTTTCGGTGATTTTCTCTTTCATGCGCTCTAAATCGAGCTTATCTACATCTATTTTTTTTCCGGTCATTTTTTTTCGGTTTCTACCTCTGTCGAGATCCGTTCTTTCAGGTTGCCTTTAGAACCCGGAAAGGTGGTACGCTGTGAAATATCATAACCGATCCAGAGCATGATCAGCATGAAAATAACAAACAGGGCAAGGAAGATTTTTTTATTCTTACTCATGGATTTCTTTTACTCTATGTCGAAGACAAATTTAAGGGCTGAGTTGTTTTCATCACTCAAAAATAAAACTCATAAAAAGGAAATGAGACTATTTAAAAAATGTTTTTAAATTATGGCTTGGATTCTTAACAGAATTTTTATTCGTTCACATCCTTTTTCACCCGTATATGTATCAAATTATCAGTGAACAGTCCATTTATCAGTATTTTGGGGATGATGATCCGGAGATGATCCGTCAAATGATCCAAATTATCATTGATACCAATATCAAAGATTTAAAGGAATTAGGCACATTTTACGAGGAAGGTGACTTTGCTACTATCAAAAAACGATGCCACAAAGCTAAGCCAAGCATGAGTTATATCGGTGCGATTAAAACCAGAAAAACCCTTGAGGAAATTGAATCAAATCTGGAAAATTCGGCACCCTTGAATGACTCACTTCAGGAGCAGATCCAGCTCATCGAGACCGAATTGAATATATTCGTTTCGGCAATTAACTGAAAATTAAACCCATATATAAACTTCCAATGCAGCGGAAACTACTTCTCCTGCCTGTTTTGCTTTTCCTATTAGCGGAAGCAACGGCCCAATCTCCCCTTTCAGTCGATTACATCATGCGCGATCCCAAATGGATGGGAACTTTCCCCTCCTCGCATTTTTGGAGTGAAGACGGAAACAAAATATTTTTCAAATACAATATTGAAAAAGATCCTGCAGATTCACTCTATAAGATTGACTTGAGTAAGGCCAATCAACTTTCTAAAGTGAAATGGATCGAAGAAAAAACCCTGACAAAACCTCAATCCGCCTTTAATGCTGATCAAAGTTTAAGAATCTATCGAAAAGGAAATTCAATCATACTTGAAGACCATAAGAAGAAAACTGAATCCCAATTAATCGAGTGGTTTGAACCGATTTCCAACCTTGGTTTTCTGGCAAATGAAAACAGAATTTCATTCAATGCAGGTGGAAATATTTACGTTTATGACCGTACTTCTAAAACAGTTTCCAAAGCCACATCTATTTCAAATGGCTCCAAATCCACGAACACTGGAAGTGCCTCAGAAAGTAAACCCGGTTTTTTAGAAGCTGAAAACCTGAACCTTCTTGGCGTAGTGAGGGAAAGAAAAGAAGCTCTGGCAAAATCACGTGCCTACCGGGAATCTATCCGCGAATCATCCAATAGCGAATATGTCTATTTCACGCAGGGAAAAAATCTCTCCAATCTTCAGCTATCACCGGACGAGAAATTTGCGACATTTTCCGTATTCACGCCTGCTTCCAATAAAAACACTGCAGTTCCGAATTATGTTGACGCTTCAGGATTTACCGAGAATCTAAATTCCCGATCAAAAGTAGGTAACAGTCCATCCAAAGTTGATATCGGAATCTACGATCTAACCCGAGATACAGTCTATTTCGTGACAATTTCTAATCTGCCGGGAATAAAGGATTTACCCGACTATGTCACTGATTATCCTGAAAAAATCAGGGAAGAAAAGGAACGCAGTGTTACGCTTTCGGGCCCTGTTTTTTCTCCTGATGGAAAAAGGGCAATCATCCAAGTCCGAGCCTTCGACAACAAAGACCGATGGATTACCGAATTGAATCTGAAAACCGGAGAACTCAAGACCTTGGATCGTCAGCGTGATGAAGCTTGGATAGGTGGGCCTGGTGTAGGTGGGGGTTTTGGAGGAGGTACTTTCGGTTGGTTGCCAGACAATCAGCACATTTACTTTCAATCCGAAGCTACCGGTTATTCGCATCTGTACTTGTTGAATGTGGCAAGTGGAGAGAAAAAAGCCCTAACATCCGGTTCATACGAGGTCTTTGACCCTTTTCTCTCGAAGGACAAAAAGTTTTGGTATATGACCACTTCAGAAGTGGATCCTGGAGAAAGACATTTTTATCGAATGCCGGTGATGGGTGGAAGTATGGAAAAGCTGACTTCTATGACCGGAAACAATGAAGTAGTACTTTCTCCGGACGAGAAAAAACTGGCCATTATCTATTCTTACAGCAATAAGCCTGCAGAACTTTATGTCCAAGAAAATAAGGTTGGTGCTAAACCACAGCAATTGACTTCAGGTCAAAGTCAAGAATTTAAGGCCTACAATTGGCGAGATCCCCAGCTGATTAGATTTGATGCAGCAGATGGAGCAAAAGTTCCGGCGAGGCTGTATCTCCCTGATCCGGCTAAGAAAAACGGTGCGGCAGTAATCTTTGTCCATGGTGCAGGATACCTTCAAAACGTCCACAAATGGTGGAGTACCTATTTCCGGGAGTATATGTTCCACAATCTCCTTACTGATTTAGGCTATACCGTTTTGGATATCGATTACCGCGCTTCTGCAGGATATGGGCGGGATTGGCGCACGGGAATCTACCGTCACATGGGTGGAAAAGACCTGTCCGATCAAGTGGATGGAGCCAAATTCCTGATGGCAAAACACGGTGTGGAATCTGGCAAAATAGGAATCTATGGGGGCAGTTATGGGGGATTCATCACCTTGATGGCCTTATTCAATCATGGGGATATTTTCACTTCGGGTGCGGCCCTCCGATCTGTGACCGATTGGGCACATTACAATCACGGCTACACAGCCAATATTCTCAATACTCCTGAAGAAGATCCGATTGCTTACCGCCGCTCCTCTCCTATTTATTTTGCAGAAGGCCTCCAAGGACATCTCTTGATCGCACATGGTATGGTAGATACCAATGTTCACTTTCAGGACGTGGTTCGGCTTTCGCAGCGTCTGATTGAACTGGGAAAAGACAATTGGGAAATGGCCCTTTATCCGGTCGAGGATCATGGATTTGTCGAGCCGAGTTCATGGGCAGATGAATACAAAAGGATTTTAAAATTATTCAACACCACTCTTCTTGAAGAAAAACCATGATATCGAGGAATTCATTCTTATTTCTCCTGATTGCTGTATTGCTTTTTTCCTGCGGAAAGGAAAAGGCAGCCTCTGAGATCAAACGGGGATTAGTAGCTGAAAAGGCAATGGTAGTTTCAGCACGGGAAGAAGCCTCTAAAATTGGAGCGGAAATCCTCAAAAAAGGCGGAAATGCCTTTGATGCCATGATGGCTACCGAGATGGCCCTAGCGGTCACTTTTCCTTTTGCAGGGAATCTCGGCGGTGGAGGATTTATGGTTTATCGGATGGCGGATGGTACAGTTGGATCGATTGATTATCGGGAAAAAGCGCCATTACTGGCCACCAAGGATATGTACCTGGACAAAAACGGGGAGTTCCTTTCTGACTTGAGTACCAAAGGTGCTTTAGCTTCGGGTGTTCCGGGAACAATTGCCGGGATCTTTGAAGCGCAGGCAAAGTTTGGAAAACTAAGCCCTGCAGAAATCCTTCAACCCGTGATCGATCTGGCGAAAAATGGATTTGTGGTCACAGCTCGTCAAGCTGAAAGATTACAGCGTGCAAGAGCTCAGTTTGTGGAAGTGAACGGTGCAGAGACTTTCTTCAATCGTGAAATTACTAGCGGCGATACACTTAAAATCCCCGTTTTGGCTGCTACATTGGAGCGAATCGCCAAAAACGGACGCGATGAATTCTACAAAGGGGAAACCGCAAAAATACTTTCAAAACATATTATAGCTAAAGGAGGAATCATTTCAGAAGAAGATTTAGCATCCTATGAAGCAAAATGGAGAGATCCTTTGGTTTTCCCATATCGAAACATAAAAGTCATTTCCATGGCACCTCCAAGCTCGGGTGGAATGACTTTGGCCCAGATTTTTAGAATGATCGAACCGTTTGATTTAAAAAACTTTGGTCACAATACCGCTGAGTATATCCAGGTATTGGTAGAAGCCGAACGAAGAGCCTATGCGGATCGGAATTTTTATTTGGGCGATCCGGACTTTGTAACTATACCTGTTGATCAATTACTTGACAGCGACTATTTAAAGTCAAGAATGGAGTCATTCAGCATGGAAAAAGCCACCAAGTCATCCGACATTGCACGGGGAGAAATTGTATTTTCGGAAAGTATGGAAACAACGCATTACTCCATTGTGGATGCGGAAGGAAACGCTGTTTCAGTCACCACCACCCTCAATGGAGGCTACGGATCCAAGGTTTACATCGACGAATTGGGTTTTTTCATGAACAATGAAATGGATGATTTCAGTGCCAAACCCGGGACTCCGAACATGTTTGGACTGATCGGGGCCGAGGCAAACAGCATCGATCCGGGAAAGCGGATGTTGAGCTCCATGACACCTACGATTGTTGAAAAAGACGGTAAACTTTGGATGGTGGTAGGAACTCCAGGTGGTTCGACCATTATCACCTCAGTGCTTCAGACAATACTCAACGTCTCCGAATTTGGAATGGGTATGCAGGAAGCTGTGGAAGCCCCTCGCTTTCATCATCAGTGGCTGCCGGATTTGGTAAATTTTGAGCCTGATTCCTTTGACCCCACTTTGATCACAATACTCAAATCAAGAGGTTATTTGATCAATGAAAACAACAGCCCTATCATCGGAAAAGTAGATGCGATTCTCGTCCTACCTGATGGAAAACTAGAAGGCGGTGCGGATCCGAGAGGTGATGATAAAGCGGTAGGGTTTTAGGGATATTTGGAAGTGGTAAGAAGTGAAAAGTAAGTGGTCTTTGTTTTTTTTTTCTACTTAAAACTAACCACTCACTGATAACGAGTAACCACTTACAAAACTTTACAAGCCCCTACACCCCAGTAATCTCCCGAAACTTCGCGCTTTGTCGTTGACTGAGGTCGATTTTATGACCTGATTTCATCACTATTAATAGTGTACTGTTGAAGTAGGGTTCGATCTGACTGATAAAGTCGAGATTGAACATAAATTGGCGATTAGCTCTGAAAAAGAGGTCCTCTGGTAGTTTTTGCTCCAAATAAGTCAGGGATTTATGAAGCAATGGCTGTTGATTTTCATAGAAAACCCGGACATAATTCCCGACACTTTCGAGCAGGTAAATCTTCGAAATCGGCACGAAATGGCACTTTTCACCGTCTTTGATGAAAATCTTCTTATCCGCACTGAGCCTTTCCTCTACCTGATTTTCCACAGCTTGGAATTTGCTGCCAAACCTTTGGATAGCTTCTGTCAGACGCTTCGGATTAAGCGGCTTTAAAAGGTAATCAAGGGCATTAACCTCAAAAGCTTTGATTGCATACTGATCGTAAGCAGTTACAAAAATTACCTCTTTGACTTCTTCCAAGCTTTGGAGAAACTCAAAACCGTCTTTGCCAGGCATATTGATATCCAGAAAAATAAGGTCCGGCTTGAGCGAATTACAATCCAAAATCGCCTGCTCCACCCGATCTGAAAATCCCACTATTTCAAGATCTTCATAAGGTAGCAGTAAGACTTTCAATTCCTCCAAGGCGAGCAACTCATCATCAACCAAATAGACACGTTTTTTCATTTTTAAAGAATAGGGTAAGTAATTCTAGCGACGACTTTAGAATCTGACAAGGCATCAAGGTAAAAAGTTGCCTTATCAGAAAATAGGTTTTGCAATCTCATTTGAAGGTTTTTCAGACCAATACCCAAATAAAATGTATCCTTCAATTGCCCCGAATTAATAATTTCAATGGTCAGCGTATTTCCTCTTAGTTTGCTTTCGATCCAGATTCCACCCCCATCAGGGATTTGGGTGATGCCATGCTTGATTGCATTTTCGGCCAAAGTCAACACCATTGCGGGAGGCACTTTGACATCCAGGGTTTCCTCTTGCAGGGAAATGTGCACATCCAATCGCCTCCCAAAACGGATCTGCTCAAGCTCCAGATATTTGACCACCTCATTGATTTCTTCATTGAGTGCAATCAGTGGGGCTTTTTCATAATTCAGCGTGAAGCGAAGAAGCTCTGAGAGCTTGATGATTGCATCGCGGGCTTTCTCCTGATCGATCAAAACCAAGGCTTTGATGCTGTTCAGTGCATTAAACAAGAAGTGTGGATTAAGTTGGTTTTTGAGCAATTCCAATTCAGCAGACTTGGCCACATTTTCCAGAAGAAGCTTTTGTTCTGTGATTTCCGAATTCTTTTTCAGAATGTGATAGAGGTAGTAAATTATAATCCAAACGATGACGTATCTACCCAAATTCATAATTTGTCCAAAGAACCCGATCCAGAATTCACTCTTCCTGATAGTCCCAAAATCCTCGACTAAGTAGGGCGAATAGAGTAAAACAACCATCACCAAAGTAATCATCATCACATCAAAAAATGCTCGAAACCATATCCTTGATAAAGGCTTGCCAAATACCTCAAGCTTTATAAACATAGTTTTATAGAGGTGGGAAGCTAAGAGACCTACAAAAGAATAAAGAAAAAACTGTTGGAAATATTCCCATCTGAATTCACCAATTATGAAAAAAGTATAATTGATGGTCTCTATGAAAATAATAGAGCTCCAGCCTATGATTTGGAGCAGCCAGTAAATTTTTGATTTGGAAAGGGAATTGGGTTTATTCTTATTCATTTAAGTTTGGGAGGTAAATTCCCGGCTAATTAATGGATTGGTTCTACCGAATAACCTGCTTTACGAAGTAAGGAAATCACACCAAAATCCCCTCCCAAGTGGCCTGCTCCCACAGCCATGAAAATTGATTTGGCTTTCATAGCTTCTTCCATTTGAGGCACCCAATTTTTATTTCTTTCCTCAAGCAATATACTGCGATAGTCAGCCATCATACCGCTATTAGTCATCGCTTGGTCGAGTGCAAGGATATCTTCAGCCAGATAGGCTGATATCATGATTTGAAACTCTTGTTGGGACCCTTCCTCAGTAACCAATTTCATAAGTTCTTTCAATTGTAAGTCCCGAGGAATCTGATCAAAAATTCCCACCTGAAACTCGACCGTTTCCAATCCCACAATTGGCATTTCGGCCTCTCCTGCCCGGGAAGTAAAATAACCTTCATAGCTTTCAATTTCTGTACAAGGAAGGGCTTTTAGCATCACCATGGAACTTAAGACAAAGGGTTTTAATATCCCAAGTTGCGCTAAACCTGCTCCGTAATTTTTCAAAAGAAACGCGTCAAGAGCAGATGCCGCTGATTCATCCATTTCGGCTTTGATGTTTTTCATCCCAGGATTGATAGAAACTTGTTGCATTTTGAGCTGAAGCTGCGGATCACTCATATCAAGTTCCAGAAAAAGCTGTTCAGCACTTTCAAAGGCCTTGATAATCCGATCATCCATCAAAAAATCCGATTTGCAGATGATATGAATAGTTCCAAAAAGGTAAGATTCCTTCTCCAACCCATTTCCACTGACTTTCCAAAGCAGGGAACTATCCTGCCCATTCACACTTCCTACAAAATGAACCACCAATAAAATGGCAAGGACGATTTTCTTAAAAATTATAGATTTCATAGCTCACAGGTTAATATGATGATCAAAAATAAAAATGAAAAATCGATGGGTCTCGCTCTTAATCCATCAATGCAGGAATTTATCGATAAATGAAGATGACTCCTATTCTAAAAATAATAACTAACGCTCAAACTGAATTTCTACCAAATAAACCTCAGTAAAACGACTTAAGTCAAAACAAAAAAGAATCCCGATTAAATGTCATACTTTGATTCTAATCTCTATCAAACCCAATAAAACCATGAACAATAGAAGAAAATTCCTCCAAAAATCTGCCCTTGGAATCGCAGGACTCGCGATGGCCCCTTCTTGGCTACAAGGCGCTCCCTCAATTATAAAATCCCTCAACAAGCCGAATTCAGTCATAAACGGGGTGACAATCGGATGCATCACTTATTCTTTCAGATCCATGCCGGATCAAAGTGCTGAAGCCACCTTGAAATATGTGGTAGACAGTGGTCTGAGTTCCATTGAACTCATGGGTGATCCAGCTGAGAGCTTTGCAGGAATGCCAGCTTCCCCAATGAACAGAGCGCGGATGTTCCAATTGGGCGGAAAGCAGCGACGCGGTGAAGCTTTGACTGCCGACGAAACCAAAGAATTGGCAGAAATGCAGGTCCAAGCTCAAGATTACAACAAAGTCGTAGCTGCATGGAGATCAAGTGTCGATATGAAGAAATTCGAGCAGGTTCGGAAAATGTACAAGGACGCAGGAGTCTCGATCTATGCTTTCAAGCCAAATGCCTTTGGCCAAAATAATACGGATGCTGACATCGCTTACGGAATGAAAGCTGCCAAAGCCTTAGGAGCAACACATGTCACCTTGGAGCATCCGTCCGACGATGCACACACGCTACGACTTGGAAAGCTCGGCGAATTACACAAAATGGGCGTGGGATATCATGGCCACGAGCAAGAGACTTTCACTTTTTGGGATACAGCGCTGACGCAAAGCAAAATGAACGGCTTGAACTTGGATGCAGGCCATTACATCGCGGCAGGCCACACAGATTTAATTCCCCTGATTGAAAAGCATCATGCCCGCATCTACAGCATGCATACCAAAGACCGTCAAACTCCGGCCAATGGAAAAGGAAACTTACCTTGGGGTACAGGCGATACACCTATTGGTGATCTGCTTAAATTGATGCAAAAAAACAAGTACAAATTCCCTGCAACTATCGAACTGGAATACCAAGTTCCGGAAGGATCAGATGCTGTAAAGGAAGTTCAGAAATGTGTGGAGTTTTGCCGAAAAGCCTTGGCCTAAAAGCCTAGAATAAGCAAAAAGCAAGTTTTTCCGGAAAGTCTGTTGGGAGTTGATCCCAACAGACTTTTTTGAATCAGTGATTATCCGGATACTTTTCACCTGCTTGAATATCGATTTCCAGTCGGTTCACTTTAGGAGGAATAGGACAGGTAGCAAATGCCGTAAAAGCGCAAGGAGGATTATACGAGAAATTAAAATCAACTCGGGTAATGCCACCTTGATCGGGGTAATCCACATAAAGATACCTTCCTGTTGGATAGGTTTCCGATTCATTTGTCAGATCGGAAAAAATCACAAAAAGCTTTCCTGCATCATCCAAAGCTGTTAATTCATGGCTCTTACCTTCAATTTCAAATCGCAACAAACCCATCACTTTCCATTCAATGACTTGACCCAGTACATTTGGTATATTAATCGTTTCGTTAAATTTTGGTATAAAAAAAGCTTCAACAGCAAAACCTGAATCATAGTCAAAATATAGAAGCGGTTGAAATTTGGATAAAGCGGGATGTTTCAAGTCGCGCAATCGCATAGCATATTCTCCTCCCCTATTGATAACCGTCCATTTCCAACGGTCATAATAAACTGCGCCGGATCCGTAGGCTTTCTCTGGAAATTGAAGCTGGAATCCGGGTCGCTGAATCTTATTTCTTTTGATGACTTTCGGGTTGAAAAAAAACCATATTGAATCGTTTACTAGTTGAAATGTACCAATTGTTTGATTGGATGCTTGATTGGAAAGAATCAAGCTATCCTTTCCCTGCCGATTCAAAAATGAATTCGTTTCAGTAATCCAAAACAATCCAGCAAGATTTAACCAGCCATCTTCAGCAAGAAGCTCCTTTTCCCGATTAATTTTCCATGCTTCAAAATCAGGATTCTGAGCTGATGCGCTCCAACTCAGGAAAAGGAATAGGGTAACCAGTTGCACTGGCTTCAACTCAAAGAATTTGAAATACTTGGCAATCATCAAAGAGCAAGATAAAATGTCCTGATACTTAATAGAATAATCAAAATCCCCACTGCAATCATCAGATATTTAGGTTTGATCAATTTACAAATATAGGCGGCAAATGGTGCAGCGATAATTCCGCCTAATATCAAGCCCAAAACCGGAGCAAGACTTAATTCTTTGACAAAAAACAAAAACGTAGAGGCACTTGCCAGAGACACAAAGAACTCGACAAAATTCCCAGTTCCGATAGCATAGCGGGCGATTTTTCCTTTACTGAGTAAAGTACTGTTGACAATTGGTCCCCAGCCGCCGCCGCCGATAGCATCAGCAAATCCTCCTCCTGTTGCTAAGACCGGAAGACTTCTGCTTTCCCTGTTGAATTTTGGGGCGTGCTTTTTTCTGACCTTTCGCAAGATCACGATACCCATCACGAATAGGTAAACAGCAATGATCGGCTTCACTAAATCTCCGTCAACATTGGATAATAAAAAGGCTCCAATAACAGACCCGATCACTCCCGGAATTAAAAGCCTTTTGGCTAATTTCCAGTCTACATTTCCCATTTTCCAATGAGAAATACCAGAGGCTAAACTGGTAAAGACTTGAGCAAAATGAACCCAAGCGGAGGCGGAGGCAGGTGGAATTCCAATTCCTAGCAAAATGGAATTGCAACTGACACCATACGCCATTCCCAAGGCACCGTCTATGCTCTGTGCAACAAATCCAACAAGCAAAAACCATAAAAACATCTCTGTATCCAGTTCCCAGCTTTTGATTGATTGTGTCAGCGTCTGGGTAACCATCAATACAAAAATCATTGCCGCAAAGGCGAAAAACATACTCCAAAAAGGCTCATTTCGGAGACGTAGGATGAGTTTTTCCATCGGAAGTCAATTTGATAATAGGTTTGAATTCCAAAATTAAAAACAAAAAGTTATTAACCTACCAATTTGGTAGGGTATATAGGTATTATTTGAGAATTGGCTTCAATACGACAAAAAAAAACTGTGGAATTTCCACAGTTCTTTAACTTTATCACCCTTTCATTAATATTTTGAATACATATAGAAGATCCATTTGCTTCTTTCCATTTCTTTGGCGAAGCCACTTAACATCGATTCTATTATAAAGTTTTCTTCTCTAAAAGCCTCCAATGCAGCTTTACGACTTGATTGAATCAAATTTCCTAAACCAGCTACTACATTGGAGATTCTTTCAGCATCAGTACTTACCATTACATGACCTTTTTCGAGGGTAAATTCAAATGAGTTGTTCAAGGATTTATATGGTATTTTATTCAAATCATTAAAGTGAATTTCCAGCTCTTCCACAATGGAATTGACCTGAAACCGAAGTTCAGACAGTCTTTTTAAAAAATCAAAGTAATCAGGCCCCTGGTAAATGGAGTAAAACTGTGATACCTCTTTTTGGAAAATTTTAAAATCAAAAAGCAAAACCGAAAAAGTAGGCGTATCTAGCCTTTCCCTGTTTTTTTCAGAAGCAGGAATCAGTTCTAAACTAAGTTTTGTACTATTATTCATCTCAAACAAAATTAGATTACATCAAACTTTCCAAATCCCGTGCCTATGAACTGAGAGAAGCCAAAGATTGGCAGATCATAAAAAAAAGGCGATTAAACGCCTTTTAAGAGTATTTTTTGAATTTAAAATTCAGAAGACAGCACGGTAAAGGATAATTCAATTCTAGAAGTTTGGGGAAAAATCGCCCAATTGGAGTAAGTTCCTTCTAAAATTCAAGGCTGAAAATATCATAAATCATATTGCTTCATTTTGTTGAAAAGAGTTTTTCGATCTATACCTAAGCGCTGTGCGGCTTTGGTTCGATTGTACTTAACTTCTTCAAGCACTTTCCGCAAGATGGCTGCTTCCGCTCCGGCAGCTGCATTTTTTAGACTGGAATACGAATCATTTCTAACTGTTTCCAACTGAGGATCCTCTTCGTCCAACTCTTTGAAATTGAATTTTCTGAAGTAAACCACCTCCGGTGGCAATCCGGAAAGACTAATAGTTCTGCCATTTGACAATAAGATTGCCCTTCGGATTACATTTCTCATTTCCCTGAGATTTCCTGGCCAGTCATAATTCAAAAATACATCTAATACATCCGGGTCAAAACCCACCAAATCCTTATTTAATTCCTCATTGGCTAATTCCAGAAAGTGCTTGGAAAAAGCAGCAATATCATCTTTCCGCTCCCTTAAAGGAGGAACAGTAATACTGAATTCATTGAATCGAAAAAATAAGTCTTCCCGGAATTTACCTTCCTGAACTGATTTGCGGAGGTCTTCATTAGACGCAACCAAAATTCTAACATCGATTGACCTGTCTTTACTCGCTCCAATTCTTCTGAGTTTTCTTTCCTGCACCAGTCTAAGCAACCCCACTTGAATTTCGTAAGACAAATTTGAAATTTCATCCAAAAATATCGTACCGCCATCTGCCAGTTCAAATTGACCCGCTTTGTCAGAATGTGCGCCGGTAAAAGCTCCTTTTTCATGGCCCCAAAGCTCACTGCCAGCAAGTTCTTTGGTTAAAGCACCACAATCGATCGCAATAAAAGGTTTCCCCGCCCTTGAACTTTGTTCATGGATGATTTTTGCAATATTTTCCTTTCCGGCACCACTCTCTCCATAAATCACCACACTTAGATTGGTCGGAGCGACTAGTTGAACTTCCTTATAGAGCTTTCGAGATTCTTTGCCTATTCCGCGGAGGTAGTTGTCCTTTGGAAGATTAGTAGAGGAATTCGAAGAATTACCCATTTCATTCGGTTTCAAAAAATTGACAGAATAAGAATGGCTTTCCTTTTTAGCCAACATGCATCGGTCAATAAGCAATAAAATTTCATCCGGGATTAGAGGCTTGGTTATGTAATCAAAGGCTCCATTTTTAATTACTTCAACAGCAATCTTGACATCTGCATAACCGGTGATGATTACCACCTGTGTGCTTGGGGATACTTCTTTAACTTTCTGCAATATCTCCCTACCGTCCATTTCACGGAGTTTGAAATCACAAAAGATCAGATCATACTGCATCTTTTTGATGTAATCCAAACCGGTTTTCCCTGATATGGTAGTCTGAACGTTATGCCCTT
Organism: Algoriphagus sp.; assembly: GCF_030694375.1. Classification (GTDB taxonomy): domain Bacteria; phylum Bacteroidota; class Bacteroidia; order Cytophagales; family Cyclobacteriaceae; genus Algoriphagus. The sequence continues at coordinate 190,212 of NZ_JAUXYL010000040.1, read as the reverse complement.
TTTTGGTCAGAAAACGGTCCAAAAGCTGGCATATATCCAGATTATCATCAATTACTAATATGTGGGCCATTATCTTTTTTGGGTATAATTAAAGGGTTAAATCGAGATTCTAAGACTTGATTAAGTCTTGAAAGACTAAATGGCTTACTCAAGAAATCAATTGCAAAAGAATCAAAGGCATCTTTTTGCTCTTCCATATGATCAAATGCACTCATCATTATCACTTTGCACCCCTCCTTGTAGGGTTTCAACCTCCGTAATTCATCGAGTCCATTGCCATCAGGGAGGTTAATATCTAAGAAAATAAGATCTGGAATTACTTTTTCCAAAACTCTTTTTTCTTCTTCAATTGAACCTGCCAAATGAACGATGTATCCCTTCTTTCCCAAATATCGAAAAAACAAATTTCTAATCTCTTTCTCATCGTCAACTACCAAGATAACATGCTTTTTCATATTTGTTAATTCTAGATGTGTTGAAAAAGTCAACGCACTCTAATGATTAATATGCGCCCATATTGACAACATACATTTTACGAAAAAGGTGTAACCTGAGATTACACCTTTTTAAAATCCCCAAACCACTTACTTTATTGACAATCAAATAATCAAACATTATTCATCCTAAAAAACCGCTACAGGGATAGAAATTATATGCAGATTAAGTGTTTAAAATTTGTAATAAATAAATTAAGAATTCTCTATATCATTCATGATCGCTTCTTTGGTATTGCCTTTGAAAGACTCAGCATTATCCCAAAGGTAAATTTCGCGGGTTTTAGATTGGTTGGATTTCCCTGAAAGTTTAAGGATAACTTCCAAAATCGATCCTGTTTCCATTTTGCGATTTCCTTTGATTTTCATGAACGATTTATTCCAAATTTATCTTTATGAACAAATGTTAAATTTAAAAGGACCGTCCACCTATTACCTTGAATAAGATCGCAATGATTGCAATGACCAAGAGAACGTGGATGATGCCAGTAGCACTGTAAGCGAATACTCCAATAAGCCATCCTATAACTAAGATTACGGCAATGATGTACAGTAAATTGTTCATTTTAATTTTAAGTTTTGGTTGAAAGTTTATTTAAATCAAATAACCCAATCCCTGTGCCTAAAAAATAAAATGATTGTAATCTGCCAAGAGCCAATAAAACAAACGTTTACACTTTTATTATTTATCTATTATCTAATAATACTGAGAAAAAAAGAGTAGAATAATGCCCGATTTGGGGAAATTGCATTTACCGATTTATCATGCGATCTTTCTGCTCGAGTGTATTTTTTGATTGAACTTTAAAAGTTTTAAAGAACACAAACTATTAATCTCAATTACACACCCTACAAATAATTTCGATTCCAAAAACAATGGTAGAAAAAGAAGTCATTCGGATATTATATGTCGACGATGATCAGGAAGAACAAAAGCTGGTCTCTACCATATTAAAGACCGCCAAAAAGAATAAATACGTCCTAGAAACGGCACAGTCCATCGATGACGCACTGGTCAAAATTAAAGACTCCTACACTGTATTTCTGGTAGGATATAATCCAGGTAAGGACGATCAGCTTAATCTGATCAAAGAAATAAAGGCATTACGAAAGCATGCTCCTCTGATAATGCTTTCAGGATTGGATTCTGAAACCATCGACAAGGAAGTGCTCAACCTAGGGGTTGCGGATTATTTGGTTCGGGGAAAATATGATGCAAATACCTTCGAGAGGAGACTGCAGTTTGCCATTCGTGACTCAAAACTATTTGAGTCTCTGGAGCAAACGTGCAAAAAGTTTCGATCTATTTTTGAAATGGCGGCTGATCCTTTTATCCTAATTGACGGGAAAAGTAAAATCCTCGAAGCAAACCCCATGTTCGTTAATAAATTTGGCATAAATCCACATGAAAATTCTTCCGAAAAAGAATGTTTTTTCAGCGATTTGATTTTTGAGGACAGTGCTAAGCAAAAACTTCTCAAAAACCTGGAAAAAAAGACAGAATCCTTTGAAATAGAAACGGTTATCATGACAGATGATAACGCTGTTATAAACACGATAATAAGTATAGCCAAACAAGACGATAATCAATTTCAGGTTTTGATCAAAGACCTAAGCGCGATCAAAACTCAAGCTGAAGAAGCACTTAATCTTAAAAAATTCTCCTCAACGGGAAGGATTGCCCGTCTTTTGGCTCATGAAGTCAAAAACCCGCTAACCACCATAGTCCTTTCTGCTGACCAACTTCAATTAGAACTTTCGAAAGAAACATTGGCTGAAAGTGGAGACCTGATCGAGGTTATCCGAAGAAATTGTGATCGAATCAATCACTTGGTTTCCCAACTCTTGGACAGTACCCGTTTTTCAGAATTAAACATTCAAAATCATTCTATCGAAGACCTCTTGGATGAAGCTTTGGATCAAGTCAACCGGATTGAATTGAAAGGAATTAAAGTCATCAAACAATACAAGGATGAAGACTGTCTCCTACCCCTTGACGCTGAGAAAATAAAAATTGCTTTTAGTAATATTTTAGTAAACGCAATTGAATCTATGGAGGATAAAAATGGGAAACTTATCATTAAGACTATTCTAAGAGGCCATCAATGTCAGGTGGAAATACTGGATAATGGTGCTGGAATTGCCCAAGAAAACCTGGAGCGGATTTTTGAGCCTTTTTTCACGGATAAAATCGGGGGATCCGGATTGGGACTAACCAATACGCAAAACATTATTTTCAGTCACGGGGGTACCATTCGGGTGAAATCAGAGGTTGGCAAAGGTACTTGTTTCGTAATCAGGCTAAATCTCTCAGAAGACGCTCCAATTTCATAAAATACTGCGAAGGTTTTGTAACCTTTCTATACCCTTAGACAAGTCCTCATTAGTTTTTGCAAAGCAAAATCGAATGATTTTATCGTCTTTTTTATCGCTGTAAAAAACTGATACAGGAATACAGGCTACTTTGAGTTTTCTTGTCATTTTTTCTGCCAGCTCTCTGTCAGAGATTTTGGAGAGATGACCATAAGATACAAGCTGAAAAAAACTTCCATGGCTCGGAATCACTTCAAATAAAGTTTCCTTTAGCCCCTTTGCAAAAAAATCCCGTTTTCCTTGATAAAAACTGGGGATAGACAAATAGCGATCGGGCACTTCAAGGTATTCAGCAAAGGCATATTGAATCGGTGTCACTGTACTAAATGTGACATATTGGTGGATTTTCCGGAACTCCTCGGTAAGAGTAGGAGGTGCTATACAATAACCGATTTTCCAGCCGGTGACGTGAAAAGTCTTCCCAAATGAGCCGCATACAAATGTTTTTTGGTTAAGCTCCGGATGGGCTCCCAAAGAAAAATGCCGCTTATCGTCAAAAGTAATGTGCTCATACACCTCATCACTTACCACATAAATTTCACGATCCCGAATCAAATTCGCCAAGGTATTCAGATCATTTTCAGCCCAAACAAACCCGCTGGGATTATGAGGTGAATTAACTAAAATTGCCCTCGTTTTAGAAGAAATAGCATTTTTCACCTGCTCCCAATCCACAGAGAAATCCGTGGAATTTAAAGGGACATAAACTGGAATTCCTCCATTGAGAAGAATTGCAGGTTCGTAGCTGTCGTAGGCGGGTTCGAGAATGATCACCTCATCTCCTCCTCTGACGATAGCAGAGACCGCCGAAAAAATAGCCTCCGTCGCCCCTGAAACAATAGTGACTTCACGATCAGGATCAGGGAAATAACCTTGGGTCAGTTGCGTTTTTTCGGAGAGTATTTTCCGTAGACTTGGAATTCCAGCCATAGGAGCATATTGGTTGAATCCTTCCCGTGTATATTTCCCGACCAAATCCAATAAGACTGGATCAGCACCAAATCCCGGAAAACCCTGAGAAAGGTTGATTGCTCTTTCTTCTGATGCCATTTGAGACATCACCGTAAAAATTGTAGTACCGATATGAGGAAGCTTGGAGCGAAGTGACATAGCCAAATTATTCTTGTAAGAATCAGACTGACAAGAAAACAATTTTTTGGGATTTGCCACAAAAGAAAAAAGCTGCGGATTTCTCCACAGCTTTTGACTTGAATGCTTCAGTTTAAAATTAATTAAACTCTGCAGTAGACTTGTCCAATACTTTTTTGCCTTTTTCCAGGCCATCAATACCAGCTTCTTTTAATTTTTTGCCAATTTGCTCACTTGCTTTCTGCAAATCGCCCAATAGCTTCACAATTTTATCTTTTTGTGGGCCTAATTTTTCTCTGTTTTGGTAGAGGTAGTATCCTGCGACAACTCCAGAAACTAAACCTGCTATCCATAGAGACATTGAAACATTTGATTTTTTCATCGTAGTGGTATTTTGTGGTTAAATAATTTATTTGAGATCTGATAGAAAATAAATTTAAAGTCCTGCTTCATTACGTAAAAAGACTCAAAACATAATCTATTACTCTCATTGAGTCCACGGATCCAAATGTTTTAGGTTTTATTTTTCTCGAAAATTTCAAGATAAAAACGATTAAACTTTTTTTCCAAGTACTTTATCCATGACTCAAGTTCAAAGCTCATGCCTGTAAAACACAAAACCGGAAAAAATGCTTTTGAAGGGGGCTCTTAGCCGTTTCTATTCCATTTTGGGCTATTGAAAAAATAGCAATCGTTGAAACATGTTGCCACTTTACCCCAAAGTGGGTAGATTATAACAAAGAAGACAAATACCCAAGAAATGATTGATGTAAATTCCCAAAAAGCACTGTTCCTTCTCAAAATTATTTTAACTGATTGATATTTAATTGGCTATGGAGTTCATTGGTAAGATGGGTAAATTCGATTTTAATCATTGGCATTTTCACATTCCTGTACCAATTGGAATTGCCGATCAAATGATGGACGTCAGCCATAGACGAGTTCTCATTTGGATCAAAAATAATGGTCCTTATCACATGGCTTTGCTAAAATCAAAGGAATATTGGTATGTTCTGGTTAATCAGGAATTGCGCAAAAAACTTGAATTGGACGAGTATCATTCAATCCCTGTCAGAATTGAGCGGGATCTTAGCGAATTTGGTCACGATGTTCCGGAAGAGTTACAAGTACTTTTGGATCAAGAAGAAGAAGGCAATGACTACTTCCGAAAGCTTACTCCAGGCAAACAAAGAAGTCTCATATTCCTTGTGACTAAAGTGAAGAATCCGGAATCCAGAATGAAAAAATCTTTAGCCATTATACATCACTTAAAACTTGCTAAAGGGAATCTGGACTTCAAACAGCTGAATACTTTGATCAAGTATTATAATAATTTATAATCCATCAAGCACTGACAGTCAGCGCTTGATGGACTATTATAATTACCTAATTTTTAATCCCAAGCATTGTCGTAGGCATTTCTGAACACGAGATTAAGTCCATTCGTGTTGTCCAGATTCCCACCCCGGGTATTAGCCATGAATACAGCCTCAACTTTATTTTTGGGGTAAGTTATAATGATTGTTCGGACCCCTTGTCCGGTATTATTTTGAAAACTCCCCTGCTTGCTATAATAGGTACCTTGTGAGCCTACAATTGGGTTAGTTTGTGGATTTACATCGGCCCAGCCTAGATAATTGACATACATTGCTGCTCGTTCTTGGGTAGTCAGGAGCGTTTCTGAATTGTTTAAAAAGGCCTGAAATCTGGCTAAATCCATGGTGTTCATATAAATTCCTCCACTTCCTAACCGAGCTCTCAAGTCTCCAAAGGACCATCCCGCTACACCTGCACCGTCTCCCATGAGGTAATACAAGACATCATCACTCACTGTTGACTGACTTGTGATTCCTGCTGGATCAAAAATTCTGGTTTTGAGGTAACTCATAAAAAAAGAGTTTACTTTATTTTCCTGTTCAGTTTCATCTAGAATCCCGTTAAGATTTTGTCCCGCAAGTCTGAATACCGCGTATTTCAAAAGTGAAAAATTTACATTTGAATATACATAGGGACTATTTGATGCTACAGTGTTAGAACCAGCCAAGACTTTCATATTGGCAAAACTCAAATTCATGTTCTGGGCAAAACCCGAACGGTGCGTTAACAAATCCCTAAAGCGAAGGCTGTTGACTTGTGGACTGGCATTTAATTGAACAGGAAGGTATGGCCCAATTGGGAAATTGAGCATAGAATTAAGCCCTGAACCAAACTCTCTCATTGCAATGATTACAGACACAGCCGTAATCGTCTTGCCGACGCTAGCCAGATAAAGTGAGGAATTTAAGTCGGCTGGCGCAACACTCCTGCCTACTTTCCAACTCCCGAAAACTCCCGAATGGACCATGCGTCCATTTTGGTTAATTACATAAGAATATCCCACCCACTGATTTCCCAATCCTTCAACTAAGTTTGCTTCAAACTTATCAATATCGAATTTTTTTTCATTAGAATTAATTTTATCCAAACCGTTTGGTTGTGGAACAAATGGAGCAAGTTCACATCCTGAAAGCAATACAGACAGCGATATAAACAGCAAGAAGGCCGACTTCAAACAATTGATTTTCATAGCTTTTTAAGTTAAGTACGATCAAAGCTATGTACACCAAAATGGACTTATTCCTACCAATTGACAAATTGGGTTTTTGAATTGACGAATAACCAAAATGAGTTAAATTCGATGTCCTTACTAACAAAGTTTGCAAATAATTGGAGGCAATAAGTAACATGCAGCTTCAAGCTGCGTCCTTTTATTAAATCAGTTAAAACATGAAAAATCTATCCGCCATTCTACTACTAGTCGTTCTCTTTTCAATTTCATTTTCTTGCAAATTGGAAGGTGATGAAGACCCACTTGATGTATATCGAGAGATTGCATATAATGCCTTGCCTTCGGATGTCAAAGCTACCGTGGTTGGGGATTGGAAAGATGCCGAGGTAGCAGCTTGGGTCGATGGCTACTATTTGGTTATTTTTCAAACTAATGACTCGGCACTGGGGCCGGTCAAAGTTGTGGTAGATCCCCAGCGAGGAACTTGGGTGGAAATTCTACCAAGGCCATAAATCCTAAAATTAAAAGTCAAACGCTTTCACCTTTTCCGAACTCATGCCCCAACCCTATTACACCATCAACTGTGACCTTGGAGAGGGAATACCAAATGAAGCTGCTATTATTCCGCTGATCGATCTGGCAAGTATTGCTTGCGGAGGACATTTCGGAAATCGTGAATCAATCAGAGCAACATTGAAATTGGTAAAGAAATTTGGAAAAAAAGCAGGTGCTCATCCCTCCTACCCAGATCAAGAAAACTTTGGCAGAAAGTCAATGTCAATTTATCCTGAAGAACTCATCGAAAGTCTTCGAAATCAGATTACATTATTCCAGGAGGTTGCCAAAGAAGAAAATATTGAGCTCGATCATATCAAATTTCACGGTGCTTTATACAATGATGCTGCTCAAAATAAGGCCTTGGCGAAGGTTTTGATTAATTTTTTAATTCAGGAATTTCCAAAAACACCCCTTTTTGTTCCTCCATATTCAGAAATCGAAAAGATGGCCATAAAAAAAAACTTACCCGTCAAAAGAGAAATTTTCGGAGATCGAGCTTATCAGGATAATTTCAAACTGGTCAATCGCTCACTGAATAATTCCCTTCTTACTCAGCAGAATCAGGTATTTCAACACCTAATCTCCTTTTTCAAGGATTCAAAAATCCGGACTTATACCGGTAAATTACTTCCTGTTCAAGCCGACACCATCTGCTTTCACGGAGATAATCCGGGAATTATGGGATTTTTACCTTTTATCCGCGAACAATTTTGGAATTAACCGCTCATTATATTGTCATCAGTCCTACTGCAGGAGAACTTAAATGGGATGTAAAACCGGATGATTTCTTGCTTTCCAAGCAATTGGGATGGATGGAGTTCTTGGAAAAAGAATGGAAAGAGCATGTATTGGAGGCTCGACAGGGATTTACGGCAGTCAGTATTATTTGGAGAACCTCCGAAGCTCAATCTACTTTTCAGAAGCAGTTTCAAAAATTCAAAATCAAACCCAAAACCCTTTCGTCTCAAATTTGGGAAATTCCGGTTTGTTATGGATTTGATTATGGACCGGATCTTGGATCCTTGGCGGTATCGCATCGAATCAGAGTGAATGAACTCATTGAACTCCATTCTTCTGCCGTTTACAGGCTACATTTTTTCGGATTTTTACCAGGATTTCCATACTTGAATGGACTACCAGAGCAACTTCATACACCTCGAAAATCTGTTCCGGACCGATTAGTAGAACCTGGTTCTGTGGCTATCGGCGGAAGGCAAACCGGGATTTATCCGCAGGCAAGTCCCGGGGGATGGCACATCATCGGACAAACTCCGGTTGAATTATTTGATGTCAAAAAGAGCCCTCCAGTATGGGCATCCCCGGGGGATCAATTAAAATTTGAACCCATCGATTCAGACCATATGGAAAAAATGCTGGCCTCACCTCCATACCCAAGAAAAAGATGAGCAAAGAAATGGCCATAGCAACAGTCTTGAAGACAGGTCCGGGTTCATCTATCCAAGATTTGGGACGCAGAGGTCAGGCAAATTTCGGTATCCCGCTATCCGGTGCACTGGATATGAAGTCATTTGCCTGGATTAATCATATTCTTCAAAATGAAGTGAATGACGCTGTTCTTGAAGTTTCTCAGCCCGGTTTTCAGATTCAATTTGATTCTCCAACCTGCATAGCTATCGCAGGAGCAGAAGCAATTGTCAGACTGAATGATCAACTAATTGAAAAATCAAATCTGATAGCAATACAATCCAAGGATCTACTGGAAATAGGGGCTTTTCTGAGTGGCTCAATAGTTTATATTGGAATTAAATACGGATTCAAATCGCCAAAAATCCTGGGTTCGAGGAGCCAATACAAGGGATTGACAGAAGATTCTATTTTACATAAAGGAACCAAAATCCAATATTTTATGGATTCTGAGGCTTCTCCTGTCTTCAATGCCAAGGCCAAATGGCCCACAGAATGGTACAGGGAAGAAGAAGTATTTGCCTATCCAGGTCCTGATTTCCACCTGCTCAAAGAAAACCTCCGGGAAAAACTCATAGGCCAAACCTTTCGCATTTCTCAACAATCTAACCGTATGGGTGCGCAGCTTTTGGAGCTTTTGGAAAATGATCTGCCCGAACTCCCTACTAATCCAGTATTCCCGGGAACAGTTCAGCTCACCTCAGGAGGAAAATTAATAATCCTTCTGAAAGATGCACAAGTCACAGGAGGCTATCCGCGTATTCTTCAATTGGATGAGGAAAGTCAATGGATTTTAGCTCAAAAAAGAGCTGGTGACAGGATTAAATTTAGACTAAAAAAGCTCTGATTTTCAGAGCTTTTTTAGTCTTTCTTGGCTTCATCTGCCAGTAGTAGGATCGGCTTGGTTTTCTTCCCAAAAGGTCTCCCATAGGTAGAACATTTCCATTTCATACTTGGCTCGATTAAGCTGAATTACCGCCCAGTCCAAATCCTCACCAATATCAAAGGCCCTGAAAATAAATTTATCCAAAGCTCCAATTCCTCCTGCCTGGAGAAAATCAATCCAATTTTCCGGATCTTCCAGATCAAGAGTTTGCAATAATTTCAAAGCAAAATCCTCGGCTTTTCGTGAACTTCCCGCAGTTTCATCTCTAAATTTTTGAACAGCAGGCAAAAGCAATCCGATCGCCACGGGATCAATACCTGAATTGATCTCCAGTTGATTGACTGCTTCACCCAATGTCACGGGATCTAGGCCATACCTTGGAATTAAGGTCCCTATGAAATCACTAATATCCATCACTTGAGGTTTATTCACGGACCAACCACCGCAGAGCGGAAAAATGCAGTTTCCGGAATTTCCCGGTCCCCGAAAAGTCTTTACCAACTCGTATTTTTTATCCCCAGACTCACCGGGTATATCCGGAATTTTGATGAATACATCAAAAGCAGCGGCATCAAATCCAGCAAGAATATCATATTCAATCTCATGCTCCCCTTCAGCCATTCTTGCATGATTTCTCCTGGCTTCCGGACTTAAAAACACTCCGCGTTTTAAGATAATGTTATCATACTTTTTGACGGATTTTCTGATCATTTCTTCGATAAATTCTTCTCTTCCCTGTTTTCTGACAAAAAGCTTGGCTTCCTGAATTGCCTCCTCACTACCCAAATCATCGTAGGCAAGCTCAGTAAGACCGTAGATCTGAAACATTTTTTGGTTGATTTTCAGATCGTATCCTTTCCTTGCATTCAGATCATTTCCCCCTATTGTCAATTCTTCGTTCAGATGATTTGCATCCTCCTGAAGAACTGGATCACATGCATTTATAAGCATTATAATACCAGATAATAAAACTAACCTGTTCCTTTTCATGATGTAATAAGATTTGAATTTGTTTCATTTCAGGGATTTTCCCTTTTACTGATTCAAACTTACCGGAGCTATACATCCTTGATAGCGAAGAATTCACCAATGGACAGTTTCAATTGATGGAATTCTACTTTTATTTTTTCTAACTAGAAAAGCTTGAATTATCGTTGTAAACTGATTTTTCGCATGTCTTTTGGACTTATCTATTCAAAATTTTATTTCATCAACCGAAAAACCCAATCTGTCAATTGAATGGAATTTAGGACTTACTGATTGGTAGCTTTCAAACTATTCAGTCCGCTGCCTTAATCAAAAAGCGTCAAAAGCTGTATCTTAAATTCGCTGAAAATGAATTTGATGAAGACCATTCAACCCAATGAAATCGAAGAGATTCTATTTCACTTTTCCTCCTCCATGTTTTCGATGGAATCTGAGGAGGAGATTCTTTGGGATATGGTAAGAAACTGCATTTCAATTTTAGGTTTCGAGGATGCAGTGGTTTATCTCCTGGATGAGTCTGGAGAGTATTTGGTTCAAAAGGCAGCCTTAGGCCCCAAAAACCCTGAAGGAAACCAACTGTTGAATGCGATCAAGATCCCGGTGGGGAAAGGTGTAACTGGGAAAGTTGCGCAAACGGGTCTCCCTTTGATTGTCCCAGACACAAGAAAAGAACCTGCTTATATTAAAGATGATCAGTTTAGACTTTCAGAAATCACCGTACCAATTCTTCTGGAAGGGAAGGTGATCGGTGTGATCGACAGTGAAAACTCCGAAATTGACTTTTTCACAACACAACACGTACGAATCCTGCTTTCTGTAGCGTCTATCTACGCTGGACAAATTGCTCGAATCCGAGCCGAAAAAAAGGCAAAAGCTGAGCAATTTGAGCGATGGAAGATTCAGCAAAAAGCAGCTCGGCTTCAAATTGAGGCAATTTCGGCTCAGTTGAGTCCTCATTTTGTATTTAACTCACTTAATGCGATTCAACATTACATTCTCACAGAGGATAAGCGATCCTCTTTGCGCTTCTTGAGCATTTTCGGCAAACTGCTCAGATATTTTCTTTTACAACTTCAGAAAGATTCAGTTTTGGTTTCAGAGGAGATCCAGATGATCGATTGGTACCTGCAGCTTCAAAGCTTGAGGTATGGAGAAAAACTTCGATACAACGTAATCAGCAAAGGCCTAATGGAGTATCCTCAGGCTAAAATCCCTTCCATTATCGTCCAAAGTCTCATTGAGAATTTATTGGAAGAGCAAATTCACCTTTCAGACGGAAACCTGGGAATCCAAATTGAATTTTCACTTGAGAAAGAAAAAGTAGATCTTAAGGTACTGATAAACAACAAGGTAAAGGCAAAAGGACAAGACATTGATTCCGATTACTTCAAATCAATCACGTCTTGGCAAGATTATATTTCACTTTTGAATGAAATCAGGCCCTTTGAGATTACAAGTAAAGTGGGCTTGCAAACTTGTCCTGATGAAATAGATGAGTGTAAAGCTGTTCATATCCGGTTTCCAAATCTTGCATAATAATGAAGATCACTAATTTTTTACTATTCCATTTTTTCCTCCTGGCGACAACTGCATTTGCTCAAGACTTATCAGCAAGTTACCAGGTGACTCTGGTCCCTAGGGTTCTACGGCTAGAAAATCCAGCCAACATTGATTCCATTTTAGACCTATCCTCAAATGGACTATTTAATCAAAAGGAGCCTCCTGGTATTGCTCACCGAAATTATGAATACTGGTTTGAAGTCGATTTTTCAGCTCATTCGAAAATTATTAATCAGGCTGACACGATCTATTTTTATCCCGGAGGTGTGGAGATTAGTCAATTGTACCTATTCTCTTCAGGAAAAATTAAAGAACTCAACCTGACACTGATGGCTGAGAATGACCTGAAGCGAAGCAAACATCAGAATCTTCATTATGTTCCAATATCAGTTTCTGATCTTTTTGACAGCACTAAGCTCTTTATCAAGTCTAGATACTTAAGAGGTACCCCTGATTTGGATAAAAAGATTTTTGCCTTTTCTACTCCAGAAGCACATAATCTTTTGGCGGGTTATATAGGTCCAAACTCCTTCAAAGTTCAGGTACTGGCCTATTTCTTTTTAGGTGTAGCAGCCGTTTTGATGATATTTAATCTGATCCTCTTCATTTATGTCAAGGAGTATCAATTCATTTATTATGGGGCCTTTCTATTATTTCAACTAATCTATTATTCTCGAATCAGCCCAAATCTTGCGTATTATTTCGGGTTTGACTTTCCATGGTTTTACTTTTGGCTGACCACTGTCTCTCAGTTGCTGATCAATCTTTTTTATCTGTTGTTTATCCGATATTTTCTGGAATTTCCCCGAGTAACTCCCACATTTGACCACCTTGTCAAAGGAATAGCGCTGATGCTAATGGGGATGGTATTGATCAACTCAATTATCATATTTTTCAATCCTTACAGTCTATTTCAATCTCAATTGATGGACGTACAACGCTATTTCATGGCTGGTTTTGCTTTATTCGGAGTTATCTATCTCTGGTTTTTCTACCCTACAAAACTCAAATACTTTGTCATTGCCGGTACCTTGATCTTCACATCAGGTGCATTGATGACCATGTTTTTCCTAAAATTAGATTACATGATTGCAGGTTCGGCCATAGAAAGCACCATTTTTGCGCTTGGGCTTTCTTACAAAATCAAAACCATAAGCCAAGAAAAGCAATCAGCTGAAAAAGATGCTTTTCAGACCAAATTGGGTGCGCTACGTGCACAAATCAATCCCCATTTTATATTCAACAGCCTAAGTTCAATTCAGCATTTGATCAACAGCGGCCAAAAAGATGCTGCCCTCTCTTACCTCTCCAAATTCAGCAAATTTGTGAGGCAGATTTTAGAAAACTCCATTGATATACATGTGACATTGGAAAAAGAAGTCGAACTTCTTCGAGTCTACCTTGATCTCGAATCGCTAAGATTTGATCACAGCTTTTCTTATGAAATTGATTTCCCTAAAAACTCAGAATTAAACTACCAGGAAGTTCCGATGCTGATTGTGCAGCCTTTCGTGGAAAATGCAATCAAACATGGTCTGATGCCCAAACAGTTTGGGGACCGTAAGGTTTGGATTCGTTTTTTTGACAAAAGGACCCATATTCTTTGCGAAGTAGAAGACAATGGAATCGGAAGAAATGCTTCTGCTGCTGCAAAGGGTAACATTCATCGACCTTCACGGGGGATGACTCTCACTGAAGAACGCCTTAAGATGGTAAATGAAATTGGTAATCAACCTCAAATTATTATCGAAGACCTGGATGAAGGAACAAAAATCTCCATTAAACTGCCAAAACAATGAGTCCTAAACTAAATGTAATCATCGTTGAAGATGAATATCACAGCAGGGAAACTTTGAGGAGTTTTTTGCAAGAATATTGCCCTGAAGTTGAGGTCTTGGACACCGCTTCAAATGTCACCGAGGCGGTGGAAAAAATCTCCCAACAGCGCCCAGACTTGGTTTTTATGGATATCGAATTGCAAACAGGGACAGGTTTTGAGGTCCTTCAAAAAGTTCAACATCTTGATTTCCATTTGATTTTTACTACAGCTTTTGAGCACTATGCGATCAAAGCAATCAAGTTCAGTTCAATCGACTATTTGCTGAAACCAATCGATCTGGAAGAGCTGATCATTTCAGTTCAAAAAGCCAAAAAACTAAGGGAATCCGAAAACCGGAAAATTCTACTCGAAAATCTTTTAAGTAACATTAAAGACGGAACGAAAGAAAATCGAAAAATCTGTCTTTCGACTGCTGAAGGAATTGAATTCATTCCAACAAAGGAAATATTATTTTGCGAAGCAAATGGCTCTTATACCGACTTCCATTTGACTGATAGAAGAAAACTGGTTGTAAGCAAAAACCTAAAAGAATACGAAAACATGCTTCAGGACAGCAATTTCATGCGTGTTCACAATAGCTTTTTGATAAATCTTGGGGAGGTGAAAAAATTTGTAAGGGCGGAGGGTGGTTACATTTTGATGAACAACGACAAGCAGGTCAGTATTTCTCCCGGAAAACGGGAGGAGTTTTTGAAAAGAATGGGATTTTAAGGAATTGGGGATTGATTCTCTAAGTTTTTTTTGAAAAATAGCAAGGCGAATTTGAGCTAAGCCCAGAAGCCTGTTATCTTACATTTGCAACTTTTATAACCCATAAAACCATGAATACAGGCCTCAAAGATAAAGTGCTGGCACAGGGCATGAATCCTGATATTGTCGTCCAACAAATTGAAAATTTCAAAAACGGATTTCCATTTTTGAAAATAACTGCTCCAGCCACCCCGGTAGATGGCATCAAAGTCCTTTCCGAATCGGAATTGGCTCATTTCAGCCAAACCTACCCTGAAAAAGCTTCAAAAATTGATGTGGTGAAATTTGTGCCGGCATCGGGTGCGGCATCCAGAATGTTTAAGGATTTGTTCTCATTTCTTGAAAGTGATGGCGACCTTTCCAAAAGCAGTTTTGTCCAAAAATTCATTTCGAATCTTTCCAAATTTGCTTTTTTTACAGATTTGGATGATTCCTTAAAGTCAAAAGGAAACAGTCTTCAATCTTGCCTCGATGCCAAAGATTATAAAAGCATCGTCAACGAGTTACTTTCTGATGAAGGCCTGGGTTACGGTAATTTACCAAAAGGACTATTGCGATTTCATGCGTATCCTTCTGAAAACAGAACTCCTGCACAGGAGCATTTAGTAGAAGGTTTACAGTACGGAATTGGCAAAGGCAACACAGTCAAAATTCATTTTACAGTTTCACCTGAGCATGAGGAGAAATTTAAAACCGAAATCGGCAAGGTACTTCCCGGATTAAAGGCCTCCAGCGGTGTGGAGTTTGAAGTCACCTATTCTCAGCAAAAGAAGTCCACTGATACAATTGCTGTGACGATGGAAAATGAACCATTCGAGGAAGAAGACAGAAATTTACTATTCCGGCCTGCCGGTCACGGGGCTTTGTTGGAAAATCTAAATGACATCAATGCCGATCTGATTTTCATCAAAAACATCGACAATGTGGTTCCTGACCGATTGAAAGAGCCTACCAAAACCTTCAAAATGGCGATAGCAGGTATACTTTTGGAAGTGCAGGAAAAAGTCTTTGAAGCATTAAGGGGACTGGATTTGGCTATTGATCACGAAAGTGTAGGCTTTGCTGCCCAAGTGTACAATGCGGATTTGGGGGGTAAAATTCCTGCTCCAATCTCCTCCGGATCATTAGAAGAAGTTGCAGGCTTTTTGAAAGGAAAACTTAACCGTCCGATTCGGGTATGCGGAATGGTGAAAAACACAGGAGAACCCGGAGGTGGTCCGTTTTGGATTGAGGAAGAGGATGGCTCACTATCACTTCAAATCCTTGAAACAGCTCAAATTGACTTAAATGACCCTAATTCAAAAAAACATTTTAGCGCTTCCACTCATTTCAATCCTGTTGATTTGGTATGCGGAACCAAAGATTACAAAGGTCATTCATTCGATCTTTTGAAATTCAGAGACATGCAGACGGGCTTTATCACAGAAAAATCGAAAAGCGGTCGAGATCTTAAAGCACTGGAACTTCCGGGACTTTGGAATGGGGCGATGGCGGGCTGGAATACCCTTTTTGTTGAAGTTCCATTGATCACTTTCAATCCTGTAAAGACCGTAAATGACCTGCTGCGGGACGAGCACCAATAGTAAACTATAGAAGCTAACACCAAGTTTTAGGGTCAAAACCGTCACAATAGTGCACTAAACAAAAAAGCCCGATTTTGATGAAAATCGGGCTTGTTTGATTTTTATTAAGGCCTTTAAAATAGCATTCCTGCAATGGTTGCAGTCATTAGGCATGCCAAGGATGCCGCCGCCAAAGACTTAAATCCTAAGCGACTTAGGTTGCCCTGCTGATTTGGTGCAATAATGGAGATTCCACCCAATTGGATTGCAATCGAGCTAAAATTTGAAAAACCACAAAGTGCATATGTTGCGATCACCACAGACTTGGTGCTTAAGGTTCCGGCTTCTTTCATATCTGCCAAACTCAAGTAAGCGACAAATTCGTTGATCACGGTTTTCTGACCCAAAAGACTGCCAACCTGCAAGGTATCCACCCAATCTACGCCAATTACCCAAGCGAAAACCCGGAACATCTGACCAAAGATATATTCGAGCGAAAACCCCTTGAATTGCCCATTCGTGGAGCTTTCTACAAATGAATTTAATCCGGTGTACTCCCCAATCAGTCCACTAAGACCAAAATTGACAGCCGCAATTACAGCAATGAATGCAAGTAGCATCCCTCCTACATTTAGAGCAAGTTTTAAGCCTTCAGCAGCGCCGATAGACATTGCATCAATCAAATTGACCCCCATTGCTTCTTCGTTCACTTCAAGCTTATCCTGTTTGATTTCTTTTTCAGTTTCAGGAATAAAAATCTTTGATAATACAATCGCAGCAGGCGCATTCATAATACTTGCTCCGAGCAGGTATGCTGCAAATTTACTTTGCTCCTCCAGACTTTCTCCTCCAAGAAAAGCCACATATCCAGCCAAGACACCTCCAGCTATGGTTGCCATTCCTCCAGTCATGAGACACATCAATTCCGACTTGCTCATAGTTGGAATAAATGGCCTCACTAAAAGTGGGGCTTCTGTTTGTCCGAGAAATATATTACCGGCAGCTGAAAGTGATTCGGGACCAGAGAGCCTCATGGTTCGGGCCATGACCCAAGCAATACCGAAAACAATTTTTTGCAATATTCCGAGGTAGTACAATCCTGAAGAAACCGTGGAAAAGAATATGATCGTAGGAAGAACCTTAAAGGCAAAGATGAAACCAAAGCTGTCCCCTGCCAGATCTCCAAAGATAAAACTTGCCCCAGCTCCGCTGAAACTTAGAAATTTAACAAATCCTTGAGAGAGCAATTCAAAGCCAGCACGAACTAATTCAACTTTGGTGATAAGAAATCCAAATACCAGTTGAAGCGTAATTCCAATCAGGACTAGTCTCCAGTCGATCCTTTTTCTGTTTGATGAAAAAATATAGGCTACCACTACGATAACAAATAAACCAAGGGCTCCTCTCAAATAGTCCATGAATTCCAATTAAATTAAAGAAAGGCTAAAAATAGGCCAAACCAGTACAAGAAAAAAGCCCGAAGAAGTCCGGGCTTTAAATGAATTAGTTTCTCTTATTAATTTCGTCTCGAATCCTGGCCGCCCGTTCATAATCTTCATTATTGATGGCCTTCTCGAGCAGTTGATTTAACTTGTCCAAGCTGAAATCCTTCAAAGACCCTTCTTTTTTCACGGCAACCTTTTGAGGTTCGGATTTCGTTTCCTTTTTACTTTCCTCCTTTTTGTCCTCTTCGGTAAATTCAATAGCCGCTTCAGCCATTACTTTTTCCGAACAGAAAATTCTTGCAGAGAACCTCACTGCAATTGCAATAGCATCAGAAGGACGACTGTCTATTTCAACCTGAGTAGAATCACTGTTACAATTAATTTTGGCATAGAAGACTCCCTCTTTCATATCCGAGATGACAATTTTGTCAATTTTGAATTTGAAACTTTCAGCAAAAGATCTGAAGAGATCATGCGTCATGGGTCGATTTGGAATAATTTTTTCTATCTCAATAGCTATAGCTTGAGCTTCAAACATTCCAATGACTATTGGCAATCTTCTACTCCCTTCAACTTCACCCATAACCAAGGTAAACGACCCTGATTGGGAGTGATTGGAAGAAAGTCCCAAAATCTCAAGTTCTACCAGTTTTTCCACAAAAATTAAAGTTCAGCTTTAAGTGCCTCAGTTAGTTTAGGTATCACCTCAAAAGCATCTCCCACGATCCCATAATCAGCAGCTTTGAAAAATGGCGCCTCTGGGTCTTTGTTGATCACCACTATGCATTTTGAGGAATTAACCCCTGCAAGATGTTGAATCGCTCCTGAAATTCCTACTGCAACATACAAAGTAGGTGCAACTTTTACCCCTGTTTGACCTACGTGCTCATGGTGCGGTCTCCATCCAATATCTGATACAGGCTTAGAACATCCGGTCGCAGCGCCTAGCGTCTTGGCCAAATCTTCAATCATACCCCAGTTTTCCGGACCTTTCAATCCACGACCGCCAGACACCACAATATCTGCTTCTGGAAGTAAAATTTCTCCGGTAGCTCTTTCTGTAGTGATGATTTTCGAAGCAAAATCTGAATCTGAAAGGTTGACCGACAGCTTTTCAACGATGGCATCCCCTCCATCTGTTTTCAAATCCACCGCATTTTTCTTTACTGCGAGGATTTTATTATCGGTAGTGATTGTGGTCTCTGCAAAAGCTTTACCGGTATAAATGCTCCTTTTGACAACATAACCATTGGATGTATTTGGAAGCTCCACAACATTGGATACTAAACCTGCATTCAGTTTAATCGCCAGCCTCGCAGCTACCGCATCACCCAGGGAGGATTTGGCCAAAACCAAAGTCTTGGTACCAATGGCAGTAAATGCTTGAGCTACTGCCGATGCGTGAGCCTGAATTACTCCATCAGTCAGCCTGGAATCATCGGCGTGCAACACTTTTGCCGCACCTGCCTTACCAACAGAAGCCAACTCAGCCGAATCCACAGTACCCAATGCTACTGCGATCACATCGCCTTCTCCTGTCTGGGCTGCTAATTTATTTGCAAATGAAACTGCTTCCAGACTGGTTTTTTTGACCTTTCCCTCTGCATGTTCGATATATACTAAAATTGACATAATTTCTTGAAATAATGGGGTTTACCAAATTTTGATTAAAGTACTTTTGCTTCGTTTTTAAGCAATTTTACCAGCTCGGCCACATTGTCTTTGTCGATTAGCTTTACAGAACCTTTGGCCGGTGGAAGTTGATAGCTACTTGCCGCTGCTTGTGTTTCGTCCGTTACAGGCTCCACCACTTTCAGAGGTTTGGTCCGTGCTGACATGATTCCGCGCATATTTGGAATTTTCCACTCTGCAATCGGCTCCTGACATCCTGCAATCAGGGGCAGTTTAGCTTCCAGCATTTCCTTACCGCCTTCGATTTCACGGGCCATTTTCACAGTTGTACCTTCAACTTCCAGCTTCATCACTGGTGAAAAAGAAGGCATTCCCAGCAATTCACCGACCATACCATGAACCATTCCACCATTGAAGTCAATAGACTCGCGCCCCATCAAAATCAGATCATAACCGCCTTCTTTGGCATAATGAGCAATTTGTTTGGCAACAAAAAAGGAATCTTTGGGAAATGAATTGACCCGAATGGCGTCATCGGCTCCTATTGCAAGCGACTTTCTTAAGGTAGGTTCGGTCTCCACTTCTCCGACATTGATTGCAGTCAAGGTGCCTCCAGTCTGATCTCTAAGCTCCACAGCTCTTGCTAAAGCATAATCATCGTATGGTCCGATTATGAATTGAACTCCAGCAGTGTCAAATTTGGTATTGTTGGCAGTAAACTGAATCTTGGAAGTCGTATCCGGTACGTGTGTGATACAAACAAGAATCTTCATTGGTTTAGAGTTAGGTTATATTAAATTTATTTTGCGTGAAAATAACAGGCTAGGCTTAATAAAAAAACTATTCATGAGCAATTCGGAAAGGCTTCGGCTATTAAAAGAGTATATAAGGGAAGAACCTCAAAACCCTTTCAATTTTTATGCTTTGGCATTGGAAATCAGGGACATTGACATCCCGGAAGCAGGCAGATTATTTGATTTATTATTACTTAACCACTCGGACTACCTGCCTGTTTATTTCCCTTCGGCTCATTTCTTTTTTGAGCTAGGTCAAATCGAAAAGGCAAAGAATATTTTCGAACAGGGAATTGACTTGGCTAAAATTCAAAAAGCCGATAAAACCCTTAAAGAACTCCAAAATGCCTATCAAAATTTTCTTTTTGAAACTGATTTGGATTAGCATGTTTTTTAAAAAAAATCTACTTCCGAATGAAAATCATTTTGTTAATTTTAAAAGCGAGCGATAGCAATTAAATCTCGTCTAACCATGATCACCCAGAAAGAAATGCTGAATCATTTTTTGCCCCTGATGGAAAGTCAAGGGAAACGTTTCAAGAAGAAAAGCTTGATCCGAGCAAAAAAAGCTGAACCCGGTATGGTTGTAGTGACCCGAACCAGTGATGGGATTGAAACCAGAAATACAGCCGAAAAAGGAGATTGGTTGGTGGAAAATCAGACCTCAGCCAAAGAAAGCTACCTGATCAAAGCCGACACGTTTGAAAAGAAATATACGATGATGGATTCGCTCGGGAATGGATGGGGCTGCTATCGTCCTAAAGGTGAAATCTATGCTATGAAAGTTTCTACAGCAGACCTTAATGAGTTTAGCACAGAAGGGTTGATGGAATTCCAAGCTCCATGGAAGGAATCCATTGTAGTAAAACCGGGAGATTACCTCGTTATTTCATTGGAAAAGAGTGAGATTTATCGGGTTGCTAAGAAAGAATTTCTTGAAACTTATGAAGAAATCAAGGAGTGAGAACAATTTTTCCCAATTGATCCCCTGCCTTCATTCGGTCAAAAGCCAAAGTGGCCTCGGCAAAAGTAAAAACGCGATCAACAACTGGACGGATTTGTTTTTCATGGACCAATGCAAGCATTTCCAGAAAATCCTGGTCGGACCCCAAGGTGGAGCCCATGATTTTTAACTGATTCCAAAATACTTTCCGTGCCTCAATTTTTCCGGGATTGCCCATTGTTGCTCCATAAATGACAATTTTTCCTCCCGGTTTACACACGGAAATAAGCTGATTTAGCGAATCACCTGCTGCTCCGTCAATAATTACATCAAAGCCTCCTGTCTCTTCAAGTGATTTTCCTGTCCAGGTTGAATCGAGATAATTATAAACAAAATCAGCCCCGTCACTTTTGGCACGTTCTAATTTATAAGTTTTACTGCTACTCACAGAAAGTTTTGCTCCTTTGGCTATGGCAAATTGGGCTGCAAATTGCGCAACTCCTCCCCCAATTCCTGTAACTAGAACCTGGTCACCTTTTTGAATTCCCCCGTGGTAAACTAAAGCTCGGTATGCTGTCACGCTAGCCAATGGCAAGGCTGCCGCTTCGGCCCAATTGAGATGCTCAGGTTTTTCATGTAATCTGTCGACTGGAACAACCAAAAATTCTGCGAGTG
The DNA here is from genome assembly GCF_030694375.1 of Algoriphagus sp. Taxonomy (GTDB): domain Bacteria; phylum Bacteroidota; class Bacteroidia; order Cytophagales; family Cyclobacteriaceae; genus Algoriphagus. The sequence continues at coordinate 168,651 of NZ_JAUXYL010000040.1, read as the reverse complement.
TTCCATGGCGCGGCATCCCCAGAATTGAGAATTCCTTAGATTGAGCACGTTGATTTGAACCCCAATTCATTGCGGGATTGATGATGACATCTTTCCCTACCCAAGATTTATCTTTTTCATCCCCAACTTTTTCTACCACTCCTGCACCATCCGAGCCAAGGATTATTCCGTCCTTTAAATTTGGGTATAGGCCCTGACGACACCACTCGTCCCGATGGTTTAGCGCAGCTGCTTTGATTCGGACCAACACCTCACCTGCTTTAGGTTGAGGATCAGCTACTGAAGTCAATTCAATTTTTGAATCATGCTGGAGATTGAGTACAATTCCTCTCATTTGTTAATTTTATGATTTTCAATTGATTGTAGAGCTTTTCTAAAACTTTCCAACCGACATTCAGGTATTTGTGCGATTGCTAATTATCCCGCCTCGTGTCGCTAGCGACGGACTGTCGAGCTATGGTAGGCTTGATTTTATAGCTGGTTAAAAAGTTACAGGACCATTGTCATCTTTAAAAATATCATCCAGATTCTCCTCATTTGCCCGGCTTTGAAGCTTGATCGTACCCCCGGTATCAAATGAGGCAGCACCTGATGCACCCGAAGTGAAGTGGGTGTAGGATACTTCCTGAGCTTGGTTGGGAGCATACCCCACTCCGGAATCCAAATCCATGAATTTGGTATATTTTCCTATGAAACGAAGTTTGACATTATCCAAAGAACCGTTACGATGCTTGGCGATGATTACCTCACCCACACCTGCAGTGGAGTTATTGTCCTCATCTTGGGTAATGCCATAGTATTCCGGTCGATAGAGGAACATCACCATATCGGCATCTTGCTCAATCGCTCCTGATTCTCGAAGATCGGAAAGCTGCGGTCTTTTGTCACCTCCTCGGGTTTCTACCGCTCTGGAAAGCTGAGAAAGCGCAATGACCGGAATAGCGAGTTCCTTCGCGATTTTCTTAAGCGCTCTGGAAATACTGGCAATCTCCTGTTCTCTGTTTCCACCTTGCCCTCCGTTTTTGGAATCACCGGACATCAGCTGCAGGTAATCGACTACTACCATTTGGATATCATGCTGGGCTTTTAGTTTTCGGCATTTTGCTCGCAATTCCAAGATTGAAAGTGCGGGAGTATCGTCTACAAAAAGCGGTGCTTTTGAAAGTTTGGCTGTTTTATGGACCAATTGAGCCCATTCATGATCTGCCAGAGAGCCCTTTTTAATTTTCTCAGAATCCAATTCGGCCTCGGAAGAAATCAAACGATTAACTAACTGGACCGAGGACATTTCAAGTGAGAAGATCGCCACGGGACGATTGTGATCCACAGCTGCATTTCTCAAAACCGATAGTACAAAAGCAGTCTTACCCATCGCAGGTCTTGCGGCGATGATCACCAAATCGGATTTTTGCCAACCTGAGGTCACTCTGTCCAATGCAGTAAATCCTGAAGGAACTCCGGTAAGTCCATCTTTTTGGTTTTTTCGTGCTTCCAATTCAATAATGGCCTCACGCATAATCGACCGCATGTCAGAATAATTTTTCCGGATATTCTTTTCTGAAATCTCAAAAAGGGACTGCTCCATTTTATCCAAAAGCTCAAAAACATCTGTAGTATCCTCAAAGGCTTCCTTTTGTATTTCTCCTGAAATTTTAATCAGTTCCCGTTTGATGGATTGCTCGGTGATGATTCGAGCATGATATTCAATATTGGCAGCAGAAGCCACCTTGGAAGTAAGTTCGGTGACGTAAAATGCGCCACCTGCGATTTCCAATGCACCGTTTTTTCGAAGCTGTGAAGTCACCGTCAACAAGTCGATGGGCTGACTTTCTGTAAATAGATCCAAAATCGCCTGAAAGATGACTTTGTGCGAATCTTTATAGAAGCTTTCTACCTTCAAAATATCGATTACATTAGTCAGGGCATCCTTTTCGAGCATCAATGCTCCAAGCACAGCCTCCTCTAATTCTACTGCCTGAGGGGGAACTTTGCCCAAAAAGTTGGTTGGATTATCGTAAGAAGGCTTTTTGCGGGTGATTCTTGGTTGGTTGGTATTATCGGTCATATAACAAATGTATCGGCTAGAAGGCAGGAGTTTTGAACAAGTTTTCCAAAACTTATCAACATCCTCAAATGAGCAAAAATCAAGCCCTGATCAGGAAGTTTCTTTATAATATACCCCATTTCGAAATCCTCTAAACATAGAGCAGAGGACAGCCCAGCTAAAGTGCCAAAGAATTTCAGAAACCGGTATTCCCAGAATTTTTGAGCCAAGAATTGGCTCTTCCAACATCCCATAGGTATCCCAAAAATGAGGAAAAAGAAGCTGAAAATTAATAAAATAGATACCTAGGGTAATCGCCAAAGTAGCAACTCCCGAAACCAAAGAAAGGTAAATTAAATCGGGCCTTTGGCTCCAGATATAGACCGATAAAGCCATAAAAGTCAAAAAAGTAACATATCCTGAATGAATGTTTAAAGTAAGACTGAAAAGAGTCAGACTTGCGCAGCCTATCAACCAAAGGAAAAAGAAGTCCCTATTCCTGGCTGGTGTTTGTCGATCATAATCAATCTCAAGTTTGGTAAAGGAAGAATGGATATATCCACCTACACCAAACAGCGCAAATCCAATGATAAAATCTTCAATTCCGATTATCCCAATTCCAAAGAGTGTAGGAGGCTTCCAATAGTCATGAAAATACCAAATCTCTGCTATCATTCCCATAATACCTCCCACAATCCCCACTTTGATCATTCCGCCCTTCCAGGGGTTTTTGACGAAAATCACCAGCCAAGCCACTATATACAACAGGGAGAGCGTCAAATACGCAAATTTGTCATCAAGCATTAAAATAGTTATCAACTCTCGAAAATAGCTAAAACATTTCCTGACAAAAAATCTCTAAAATGAAAAAAGAATACTCCCTCGGTACCCACATTTTATTTTTAAGTTTGAATCTAAAATTAGACCCTATTTTTACCTTATGAACAAGTACCACTTCATCGCCATTGGTGGATCCGTGATGCACAATCTAGCACTTGCCTTAGTGCGAAAAGGATATCAGGTTTCCGGTTCTGATGATGAAATCTACGAACCCTCACGAACTCGTCTGGAAAATGCCAAAATTTTACCCTCTGAATATGGCTGGTTTCCGGAAAAAATCACAGCTGACCTGGATGGAATCATTCTCGGGATGCATGCACGGATCGATAATCCCGAACTGATCAGAGCACAGGAATTGGGCATTCCGGTTTTCTCTTTTCCTGAGTTTATCTATAACCAAAGCCAAACAAAAAAGCGGGTTGTCATTGCGGGTTCACATGGAAAAACTTCCATCACCTCCATGATACTTCATGTGCTTCAAGACCAAAAAATTGACTTCGATTACCTCGTGGGAGCTCAGATCGAAGGATTTGATTTGATGGTGAGACTTTCAGATGCCCCGGTGATAGTCATTGAAGGAGATGAATACCTCACTTCCCCGATTGATCGAACGCCAAAGTTTTTTCATTATAAGCATGACATTGCTTTATTGAGTGGTATTGCCTGGGATCATTTCAATGTATTCCCTGACTTTGAGGTTTACAAAGATCAATTCTCTAAACTGATGGACTTAACCACCCAATCGGGAGAGTTGATCTATTGCGAAGTAGATCAATTGGTAAAAGAAGCAGCAGAAAAATCATCGACCCCGGGTCAAAAAACTCCTTACAATGCCCATCCTGCAGTAATCAAGGATGGAAAAACTTTTTTAAAAACCGGTTCGGGCCTATTGAAAATCGGAATTTTTGGAGATCACAATCTTCAAAACCTTCAAGGTGCGATGGAAATATGTCGAGCCTTGGGTGTTTCAAATGAGCAATTTTACGCATCCATTCCCAGTTTCAAAGGGGCAGCAAAACGTCAGGAGATCCTTGCATCAGGTAAATCAGGAATCCTTTTCCGGGATTTTGCCCATGCTCCATCCAAACTCAAAGCTACTGTCAATGCAGTGAAAAATCAGTTTCCTGATCGGAAATTGATCTCAGTTCAGGAACTCCACACTTATTCTTCATTAAATAAGGATTTTCTCCCCAACTATGCCCACTCCATGGAGGAGACAGATGTTGCAGTGATCTATCTAAATCCACACGCTGTTGCCCTAAAAAAGCTGGACTTGATGGATGAGGAAACCTTGCGAGAAGGATTTAAACGACCGGATTTGATGCTTTTTACCGAAAGTCAGTCATTAAAAGCCTACCTTTTAGCACAAAATTATTCCAATACTAACCTGCTTTTGATGAGTTCGGGCAATTATGACAACCTCGATCTCGAACCCTTAAAAGCCAAATTCAATTCAAATGAAGCTTAACCTTAGAAATTCAATCGCATTTTTTGATCTCGAGGCCACAGGCACTAATGTGGGTACAGACCGGATTGTAGAAATATCCATCGTAAAACTCCACCCAGATCAAGGACGAGAAATCTATACCAAACGGGTAAATCCCGGAATTCCAATTCCTCTGGAGGCTTCGTTGATCCATGGAATCTATGATAAAGACATAAAAGACGAGCCTACCTTCAGAGACATCGCAAAGGAAATCCAAGCCTTCATCGGTAAATCAGATTTGGGAGGATTTAATGTTTTGAAATATGATATTCCGCTTTTGGTGGAGGAATTTTTACGGTCAGGGATCGATTTTGATCTGGAAAATCGAAACCTGCTTGATGCGCAAAAGATCTTTTTCATGATGGAAAAGCGGAACCTAACTGCAGCATACAAGTTTTACTGTGGAAGAAATCTGGAAAATGCACACAGTGCAGAAGCCGACACTTTAGCTACACTAGACGTTTTTCAGGCACAAGTGGAGCGCTACCAAGGAGAAGAAATGGAAGATCTTCAAGGTAATAAGGTTGGAATTTTTCAGAATGACATGAAAAAAATCCACGAAATGGTCAATGAAAAAATGGTGGATTTGGCTGGACGGTTTGTCTTCAACTCACAGGGACAGGAGATTTTCAATTTCGGTAAGCACAAAGGAAAAACAATCGATCAGGCATTGAAAGAAGAGCCGGGATACTATGATTGGATGATGAAAGGCGATTTCCCATTGGACACCAAGCGAAAGCTCACTCAGGTGAAGCTGAGGGGATTTGGATCGAAGTAAATAAGTCGCAGTGGCAAGTAAATTTGGTAAAAAGTAAGTGGTAAGTAGTAAATAGTAAGTTGTATTATCAAACTAACTATTCACTTCTTACCACTCAAAAATTACTGAAGACTGAGACTGATCACTGTGACTAAAAACTCCCTACTGCTTATAATATTTCATCGCCTTAGGCATATTAGCATTAAGGCGCTCGATTCTTCGGTCTGGGCCTGGGTGAGTTGATAGAAATTCAGGCGGTGCTCCACCTCCCGCTGCAGCCATTCTTTGCCAAAACGCTGGGGCTTGACGTGGATCATATCCCGCCATTGCCATGAAGATCAATCCCATCTCATCTGCTTCGAGTTCATGTTTTCTCGAGAAACTTAACATTCCCAGCTGTGAACCTGCACCCACTCCCTGAAGCAATATTTGTTGCATCATCGTAGGATTCTGACCCATTGCCGAAGAAGCTCCGCCCAATAGTCCATTTAACAGCATCCCGTTTGACATACGTTCTCCGGCATGAGATGCCACAGCATGGGCAATTTCATGCCCCATAACTACTGCAATGCCAGCCTCATCTTTAGTGACCGGTAAAATTCCAGTGTAAAACGCAACCTTACCACCCGGCATACACCAAGCATTGATTTGATCACTTTCCAGGAGATTAAACTCCCATGACATGTCATTTGCCAAGCTTTGAAAACCTTCAGCCACCAAATAAGCTTCCACTGCTTTAGCCATCTTTTGACCTACTCGCACCACTCGTTGTCCGTCTGCTGTATTGGTCACATTTTTATTTGCAGTGATCGCTTTTTTGTATTCTTCGTTCACCAGCGGTTGAATCTCCTCGTTGGAAACCATGGAAAGTGACTTTCTACCTGTCAGCGGAACAGTGGTGCAGGAATAAAGCAACAGTCCGGCGGTAAAAATTAAAACTATCTTCTTCATAAATTTTTTCATTTCTTACCGATTGAATTTCAAAAACAATACCAAGGTCTTTCACTTCGACTAATTTTAGTATTTTGGAACAAAATCTCAAAAATGGAAAACCAACTTACCGCCAGAAAACTTTCATCTGAAGCGCTGGATTATCAGCGAAAGATGACTAATCCTATAATATTTTGGTTTGCTATGCTTGTCAAATTGCCTTCGGCTGTGTTTTGGCGATTGCGGATTAAAGATCTGACTACAGAAAAATGTGAAGTTACGATTCCTTTTTTTTGGAGATCGCAGAACCCCTTCAAATCCATCTATTTTGCGGCATTAGCCGGAGCAGCGGAACTCAGCACCGGCGCCCTTTGTCAGTTGGCCCTGGCAGGCAAGGGCCAATTCAGCATGCTAGTCGTTGATTTCAGAGCAGAATATTCTAAAAAAGCCAATTCAAAAATCACTTTCTCATGTACTCAGGGTGAGGAATTATTTGAATTGATTGATCATTTGGAGGTAGGAGAATCTGCTCAACTGACCATGATTTCAACGGGGCAAAATCAAGGAGATGAAACTGTAGCCAAGTTTTTTGTTACATGGTCCTTTAAGCGGAAAAGTTAATCCCGAAGCATGGCTTCGATGCGGATAAATTCTTTCAAGCTGGCATAAACACGCGCTTTGGGCCAATCCATAAATTCATGTTGAAGGTGGAATTCATTGAACCGGATAATCATTTCATCCCATTCCTCTCGAGTGATAACATAGGCAGTCATGAGTTCGGTCCGGATCGAATCTGAGTCAATTACTTCCAAATATCCTTGTCGACGCTTGATCCAATCTAAGCGCTCTGCATATCTCCTGAGTTGTGTGTTTCTTTTGGAAAAGTAGCTTATTGGGCCATAGATCGCTATTCCGCCACTACCATCAGAAGTACCTGTTCCAAGACTCACTTTCTGTGAAAGACTTTTTTCAGACTCAGTTTCATTCTCGGCAAAGTATAATTTGCCGTCTTTAAACCTAAACCTGTAGGGTTCTGCATTCACCTGAAAGGTCGGCAGTAGTCTGGCTCTGTCCTGAAGCTGAACTAACAAAAAGCGTTCGGCAGTCAATACAATGAGTTGCTCATAAAACCCCGGAAAACTGAGTTGAAGGGTGTCTCCCAAGATCCCCTGAATTGAAAAATAACCCCGGGAATTGGTCAATACTGACGCTTTATCTTTAATCGAGACCGTGACTCCTTCCAGGTACTTATTGTCAAAAGAATCGAGGACGTTTCCGGAATAGCTAGTTTGAGCATTCACGGAAATCGTGATAAGGAATAATCCAGTCAGAAAAACAAAGGATTTCATAATTCCCGAAAGGTAAGACTTCCAAGCCATGTGTTCTAAAAAGGGCCGTTAAAGTAACTTAATGCACAAAATTGAAATTTTAGCAATATCCATTTTCAAGGAAGATGGGTTTTAGCTGGACTCAACAATTCCTGCCTTTTTTAGCTCAATCTCCTTATTTTCGCCAGATGAATTTCAAACTGACCCGTATCGCCCCTACTCCCAGCGGATTTTTGCATTTAGGCAATGCCTATTCCTTTTTGAAAACCAAAGCTTTGGCAGAAAAACATGGTACAAAAATTTTGCTTCGTATAGATGACTTGGATCGGGAAAGGTACCGACAGGAATACGTACAGGATATATTTGACAGCTTGGATTTTTTAGAAATCAAAATTGACCAAGGGCCAAAAAATCTTCAGGAATTTGAAACCGAATGGTCACAAGTGCATCGCATGGAAAAATACAAGGAGGCACTTACTCAATTGGAATCCATTAAAAAGGTATTTGCCTGTGATTGTTCCCGTAAAAAAATCCAGCAGCTTGACCCCTCAGGCTATTATTTGGGACAGTGTCTGGAACGGAGGCTCCCCTTGGACAAACCTGAGGTGGCTTGGAGAATAGATACTTCGGAAGCCGACTTCATTCCCTACACTGAATTCCCTAATCAGCAGAAATCCGCTCTGATTCCTCAGGATACAGCATTTTACACTGTACGGAAAAAAGACGGTTTACCCGCTTATCACCTTACTTCATTGGTAGATGATCTGCATTTTGGAGTGGATTTGATTGTGAGGGGGAATGATTTGCATGCCTCGACACTGGCACAGTTGGATCTGGCTAGAATCCTGGGTGCGTCTCAATTTGAGAAGATCACCTTTCATCATCATGCTATTATCAGAGGCCCCAAGCAGGAGAAACTTTCCAAATCGGAAGGGGCAACTTCCATTCAGTATTTGAGAAAACAAGGGAAAAAGTTGGAGGATATAGTTGAACTCGTTTTCCCATCGGTAGATAAAAAATGAATTTTTTGCCAAACTCAGGAATTAGGGTAGAGTTCTTATTTTGAAAAAGTTCTCGTATCAACTAAAAATATAAAACCACCAACCACCTATGAATTTTGCATTATTCCCGGGTCCTCAAGACACTGGTTTACTTTTGTAAAATCTTCCGGGCTATCAGCAAGAACCATTAAAACATCATTTGCTTCAATTTGGGTTGATCCACCAGGTCTGATGTAAACCCCTTTCCGTTTTATCATCACTATGAAAGCTGATTTCGGAAAATTCAGATCGACGATTCTTTTATTTACCGCTAAAAATTTGGGGAAAACTTTAATTTCTTTCAAGGAAGATTTCGGAAAGTCCAAAATTAACTTATCGAAATCAGAAATTTCCTTGGATTCCTCCGGTTTCGAAACTTTAAGCCATTTAGCGACTAAAGGAAGGCTTGTTCCCTGAATAAGGACTGAAGATGCGGCAATAAAGAAAACAATATTGAAAATCATGTTTGCTTTATCAATGCCTGCCAAGAGTGGATAAGTGGCAAACACAATTGGAACAGCTCCCCGCAGTCCTACCCAAGAGATGTAAAATTTTCGGTTCAAATCCATCTTAAAAAAGATCAAACAAAGAAAGACACTCACTGGCCTTGCAACAAAAATCAGAAAAACGGAAATAAGTAATCCAATTCCCATATAGGGTAATACCTGAGAAGGAAATACAAGAAGACCTAAAGTGAGAAACAAAACGATCTGCATTAGCCATGCATAGCCATCAAATGCCTTAAAAATGGAATTTTTATGAATTAAATCTTGATTTCCTAAATAAACCGCACAAATGTAAATCGCAAGAAATCCATTTCCGCCTACAAAATCAGTAGCCGAAAAAGTGATAAACATCAAGGCAATGACTAAGACAGAGTAAAGACCTTCAAAGTCTAATTTTATTTTGTTAATAATCAGTTTACTTAGCCTACCAAAGCCCAGACCAGCCAAGCCTCCAATTACCATTTGCTTTAAAAATAGAGGAATAATGGATAGTAAACTTTGGTCTTGATTCACCACTAAAGTTAAAAAAGCAATGGTCAATACATAAGCCATTGGGTCATTGCTCCCACTTTCCAGTTCTAATGTCGGTCTCAAATTTGACTTTAAGGCAAGGCTTTTTGACCGTAATATGGAAAATACCGCAGCAGCATCTGTGGATGATACTATTGAGCCTAGTAGCATACTTTCGTAAATGGTGAAGTCAGTGACCAACCAAACAAAAGTTCCCAAGCAGATCGCTGTCAAAAAAACTCCTAGAGTAGAAAGTAAAACACCCTCTCTAAGTATGGGCCTTACGGAAGACCAACTTGTATCAAGTCCGCCCGAAAACAGGATAAAGTTTAAGGATACAATCCCAATAAACTGTGCAATTTCGGGATTGTTAAATGTAATTCTGCCAATTCCTTCTGAACCTGCTAACATCCCAATCGCTAAAAAAAGCAATAATGTCGGGACACCAAATTTGTATGAGGTTTTCCCTACAATGATACTGATGAAAAGTAAAATCGAACCGATTAGTAGGATATTTTCAATAGTCAAATTCATTTTTCAAATAGCTTTCCGTTCACTTTTATCAGGTCTTATCAGTTTAATCATTCTAACCGAATTATTTTTCTCAATTCCAAAAATCTAAAGATTCTGAGAATTCCTTTTTTTGCAAATTATATCCGATTTTCTGCCTAAATCGATTTAAATAAAAAATCCTTATCATTTATTAATCTTTAATAAAATAGCGAATTGTTTTCGGGATTAGATTTGAAGTGCACTTTAGAATTTTTGAAAGTCCATTTTAAGGGAATTTCTTTAAACCTATAGAGTAAAAGCCCGAAAATGAGTTTTCGGGCCGGTTTTATTCTTATAAATCAATGATTTCTAGTATTTAGCAGGCTGATTGGGGGATACCGCTGACTTTTGGATAAATTGGCGAATATCCTCATTAGAGGTCGCCAGATCTTCGGCTCTCAGATACATCATGTGGCCGGATCGATAGCCTTTAAAATCAATTCGATCTTTCATTTTACCATTTGGATCGATATGCCATGTGCTGTATTTGGCATTGAAATAATCCGTACCTCCATCAAAGTAGCCCGACTGAACCATCAGATGTAGGTAAGGGTTTTGACGCATGGCAGTGCCCAAATCGTATCCTGTGGTCTCATTGCTTCTATCCCAAGGATGGACTGGACCGAAAAGATTATAGGTCAAATCCGTATTAAACTTTAATGTGTTTTTAGCATAAATCTGAAAAGCAGGCGCAAAGGCATGATTCCAGCTCGTCAATGCAGGATCAAAGTCATAGGCCACCCCGCCTTCCATGCGGTCAAATCCTTTGTATCGGCTGTCCAAGCGTCCGATGGTCATGCCGTCCCGTTCACGGAGTAGTTCCTTCCAGAAAAAGCTTGTCGGAACCATTAAGTTGTGCTGGAGGATAGATTCCTTACTCAACCCCGAGTAATAAGCCATTTTGGTTGCTATGGCATCTCGTTCCGAATTAGAAAGCATTCCGCCTTTTGACATGGCCGGGAGGACTTCATTCACTGCGAATGGCTCGACGATGGCCAACAACTCATCCAAATCTTTGCCTTGTAGCTCAGCCGGTAATGCCTTGTGATACCAAGCTGTAGCGGCATAATAAGGCCAGTAGTTAGCCATTTTTATAGGTCCGCCACGCTCAATCCCCATATCGGTAGGAGATACCAAGATCACGCCGTTAAAATACATCCAATGTGAATTCTGTAGTTGGGCAACCAATCCCGCAACGCGGGTCGTCCCATAACTTTCTCCAATCAAGTACTTGGGAGAAGCCCAGCGATTGACCCGAGTGACAAAGGTATTGACCCAATCCGCAAGGTATTTGATATCTGAATTGATTCCGAAAAAGGTACCTCGGGGGGTATCTTCTTTAATGATTCTAGAATAGCCGGTGTTTACCGGATCGATGTAGACGATATCTGCCACATCAAGAATAGAATGTGGATTTGCCTTTGTGCCGTAAGGCTGCACCGGGTATCCTTCTGAATCAATATTCAGAATCACAGGACCGGTATAGGCCAAATGCATCCAAATCGATGCTGAGCCCGGACCTCCGTTGAAACTAATCACAAGAGGCCTTGAGGCCTTATCAGATATATCAGTCCGCTCATAATAGGTGTAAAAAAGCGAGGCAATCGGCTCTCCTTTTTCATCCCAAACGGGCTGAGTCCCCGCTGTAGCCCTGTAGGGTACACGCTTGCCTTTGATTGTGACCTCGCTAGTAGTTTCTACTTTGGATTCGACGGGAATTTTTCGGACTTCCTGAGCCATAGTGATTCCGCTCAGGACGACGCTCAGAAAGATTAGGTAGAATTTTTTCATACTTGATTGAAATTGGGAAGAGTATATATCAATGGAAATTAAACAGGTATCTGTTAATAGTCTATCTCAAATTACAGGAATGGATTTTCTATTTTTTTTCATCACTTCCGGGATGGATGAGTTTGGCGATTACGATAGCAGGATATAAAATTCCAACCATTGCTAAAAAAACTGAAAGCATTTTTGAAAAAATATTGACAGGAAAATAATCACCAAAGCCCACTGTAGTTAAAGAAACCATGGAGAAATAGATATAGGAGGCAAAATCTGAGTCCAGTCCTGATAATTCATGTGCTCCAGAGATGGAATCACCGATTATTAACTGAATCACCTCGAAGCCAAATGCGCCATAAATAGCCACCAATAAATAAACATTTATTGCTCCGATAATGCGATACAAATGATTCTCATGTTTTTTAAATAAAAGATTGATATTCAAAAATATAAAGGCAATCATATTGATTAATCCTACTACTCGCTCCGCAAGATAAAAATCTACAGGCAATTCGCTGAAGCGGAGGATCCGTAAAGACAGTTGGGTGAAAAACAATAAGCTTGTCAAAATCACCATAAGTTTTGTATCCGAAGACCAAATACCTATGAAGAAAATAAATATGAAAACAGTGTTGACAAAAATGAAACTTACACCTCCAGTTTCAATCAATACGGGAAGGAAAAAAACCGTAAAAAGTAATGCGACTAGCAGTGCTTTGATGCTTAATTCTGTCAGCCAACTTTGCGTGATTTTTTGAATTATGGGCCACATTACTTTTTCAGGTATTGAAGATTAAACATTGATCAAACCCTCCAAAACCGCAACAGCCTGACCTTTGATCAGTACTCTGTCATCATATTTTTCAAGAAATAATTCTCCTCCTCTTTTACTGGCCTGATAAGCTTTGATTTGAGTCATTCCTACCTTCTGATTCCAGTAATCCATTAAGGCACAATGAGCAAAACCGGTAACAGGATCCTCAGGAACTCCAACATTCGGTCCGAAAAATCTGCTTACGATATCATATTCTCCCTCCCCTTTTGCTGTGATAATAAATCCTTCCTCACTGTTTCTTGCGATTTCGGCAAAGTCAGGAATAAGGGCTCGCACAGCTTTTTCACTTTCCAGTTCGAAAATCCAGTTTTTGTTGAGCTGTGCAGCCTGAACTATAGCATGTCCAAACAAGGATGATTTAAATTTGGGATGTGTATCGGTAAATGTCGGAATCAAAGGAAAATCCATAATGAGCCAGTCCCCTTCACTTTTTACCCGAAGCTCCCCGCTCAAGGTCGCAAAATGAATCATTTCACCCTCAACTGCCCACCCTGATCGAAGCATCCAAAAAGAAGCAGCCAATGTTGCGTGCCCGCAAAGGTCTATTTCCAAGGTTGGAGTAAACCATCTTAAAGAATAGTATCCTCGTTTTTGAGTTTTTTGAACAAAGGCCGTTTCGCTCAAATTCATTTCCATGGCGATAGATTGCATTTGTTCTGAGGTTAGCTCCTGGTCTAAAAGGCAGACACCTGCCGGATTTCCTGAGAAAGCCCGGTTTGTAAACGCATCAATTACTGCAATAGGAATTTTCATCTGTTTATATTTTGTTTTTTCTGTATGTCGGCTTTCCTACCAGTGCCAAATTAATTAAGTATTGAAGTTCCAAAAAACGAGCTACGTCACGGCGCACAGGTGTGGACAGTTGACTGTCGTCTGTGGAATTATTCGCCATCTTCCTGGCTCATTTTTTCTTACTGGCAGAATTGCGGATAATCATGTTGTTTTTTAATTGCCACATGCCCGCCTGTAGTCGGACAGGGAATCTTCGCATGAATTCCCCGATAGCTCGGGGCATCCCAGTGTGTGACGTACTCGTCATGCTTGATTTCATAGCTTAATATCGCTCTTTCAGAATGTTAAAGTGATGGATAAAATGCCCGGAAATTATCCAAAAAAGGGCTCTGGGAGTTATTGGCTTACCATTGGCATTACCCACAATGTCCAAAATACTTTCGTCCAAAGTATGGATGAAAGTTAATAACGAGTTTCGCTGAGCTTCAAAATCTTTAAAAAGCAGATCAATTGATACCCCATTGAATTTGCCATTTTGAACATATTGATCCTGATCAAATCCGGGAAGTGCTTGCTGCTCACCTCTGACGAAACACAGGGCCCTAAACATCATAATCCGCTCGGTATCGAGCAAGTGACCCAAGATTTCCTTTGGAGTCCATTTCCCCTCTCCATAAGCTTTCGAGTCCCAGCCTGATTCTTTTGATTGAAAAAACTCCCGAAGTTCATTTACCTGACGGAGAATTTGTCCTGAAAAATTTTCATCGGAGATTTTCGAAATATAAGTTTCATAATAAGTGGGGAAATCACCTTTTTTAGGCAATGAGAATGTGTTCATGTAATTTTTGTTTGGGATAAATTCTACTGGGATAAATTTAGGGCTAAGCTTATAACCAAACACAACATGCGTAAAATATTATTGTCGCTTTTCTTCGGGCTTTTGGCTTGGGGTGTACAAGCTCAGACAGTCGTGATCAGAAATCCAAAAATTGAAAAGCTCGTTTTTGAGGTTTCGTCTGATTCCCTAAAAAAGTATACCTACGACCTGGCAAATTTTCATACGCGACACACCCTTAGTCGAGACGAAAAAAATGGTATGCCTGCAGCACAGCGCTATGTCCTGTCCAAGTTCAACACATTTGCAAAATCCTCAAATGGCCGAATGAGTGCTGAGATTGAGAATTTCACTATTCCTTCCGACGGACGCAGGATCACACAGGACTCCCCTGGGGCAAATGTGATCGCAAAATTGAAAGGCACGAATCCGGCGGATGATCGGATTTTCATCATTTCAGGACATCTTGACTCAAGAAACAAAGATGTCATGGATGCTGTCGGCGGAGCTCCCGGCGCCAATGACGATGGAAGTGGTGTGGCTGTGGTCATAGAATTGGCCAGAGTGATGGCCAAAATGGAATTTTCAGCAACCATCCTCTTTGTTGCTTTTACCGGCGAAGAGCAGGGCTTAAAAGGTGCTACTAATCTGGCCGATAAGGCAAAAGAAGAAGGCTGGAATATTGCAGGAATCTTAAACAACGATATCGTGGGTAACAGCAAATCCTCGGATACCAATATTAGCGATAACACCAAAGTTCGTGTTTTCTCAGAGACAATTCCTTTGGCTGAAGATGAGCAACAAGCCGCTAGCCGTCGCTATACCAATTCAGACAATGACAGCAAATCCCGACAGCTTGCCCGATATATTAAGGAGGTCGGAGAGCGTTATGTTGATCAATTGGAAGTGAAGTTGATTTATAGAAGTGACAGATTCCTTAGAGGTGGGGATCAAACTCCATTTTTGAGAAATGGATTCACTGCCATCAGAATGTCCGAAATGAACGAAAATTTCTTCCAACAGCATGAGAATGTACGTGTGGAAAATGGCATTCAGTACGGAGATTTACCTGAGTTTATGGATTTTGAATACCTGAGAAAAGTTTCAGCTGTTAATCTGGCAGCATCGGCCTCGCTTGCCAATTCCGCTGGGATGCCTGAGGAAGTAAGAATTGATGTACGAGGATTAA
Organism: Algoriphagus sp.; assembly: GCF_030694375.1. Classification (GTDB taxonomy): domain Bacteria; phylum Bacteroidota; class Bacteroidia; order Cytophagales; family Cyclobacteriaceae; genus Algoriphagus. Next base: position 153,282 of record NZ_JAUXYL010000040.1, on the reverse strand, counting down.
GCAACAATTCGATTTTGCTCTGGAAAACTCCAACAATAGGAAAAGTTAAAGGGTACTATGTTTTGATGCGTGAGACTTCCTCGCCGGTGTGGGAGAAGAAGTTCTTTACTACAGAAACAAGCCTAACTATCCCCTATTCCAAAGACAATTATTTCTTTGCTGTCCAGTCGGTTACCGAAAGCGGTGAAGAAAGTCTTGCCGTATTTCCCTCTCCTCTAACCCGCTGATTATTTAATTAAAACAATTCTAAATTCCTTTTCCAAACTATGGTTTTGGAACGAATGAACCCTGTATTTGTTAACTTACAATACTTAATAATAACAGTTATGAAACAGAAAGAAATTGTAACGCTTCAGCGTTCTCTACTCCACGATACAGAAGCTTTGCTCAACAAACAGGTTGAAATGGAAGGTAAGTCTTCAGCCTATTATCTCTCTATGGCTTCTTGGTGCCACATGATGGGCTATGCCAATGCTGCAAAATATCTTTATACTCACGCAGATGAGGAAAGAATGCACATGATGAAGATCTTTCAATATATCAATGAAGCTGGCGGGCACGCCATACAGCCGGAAATCACAGGTGTTCGTCACAATTTCAATTCTTTGAGAGAGGTTTTTGAACTGATACTTGAACATGAAATCAAGGTAACAAAGTCAATTAACAGTATTGTTGATCATGCTTTTACCGCAAAAGATTTTGCCACATTCAGCTTCATGCAGTGGTATGTCACAGAACAAAGAGAAGAAGAAACCATGTCCAGAAGGGCGCTTGAACTGTTCGAAATTATCGGTGAAGAAGGAATTGGACTTTGGACCATCGATCAGGAATTGGGTAAGCTCCACGCAGCTGCTGAAACAGGAGCTTAAAAACTATCTTTTTATGGAATGGAAGCGGTTTTGAAATTCAGAACCGCTTCTTTTTTTGTGTAAGGGCTAATTTGATTTTGGGAAAAAATCAAAATTGGCGCACATTATTTTTCTGGATTTGGGATAATTAACTAATCAAAATTACTGAAAAGCTTAAAATTATCGATTTAAGACAAATCAGGCTCCAAGGCTTATTGACATGGGATTTAAGATGTATTGATATGGGGATAACTTTCCTTAACAAGACACCCTGCACCATGAAACGATCCACATCCTCTCCTAAAAGCAATCTCGTCCTATGTTTGCTCACTTTTCTTTTTTTAGAAATTTGTCTTCTGATTATAAGTAGTGCGCTTGAAAATCGAGTTTTGGTTTTTATAGTTCTATTTGCGTCAGGTTGGTTATTCTGGACTTTTGTAGAATACAGCATCCATAGATTTTTGATGCACGAATTGATCCTTCCCGGCAAAAAAGACGAATTATTTCACCATCATCACCATCATCAAAATCCAGGAGATCTTCGCGTCCGTTGGTTTCATCGACTTTTTCTCGGAATATCCGGAATAGGAGTCTTTTGGCTAGCTATTTACCTTAATACTACTTTTACGCTATTGGCGGGATTTTTCATTGGCTTTTTACTTTACAATTTGCTGCATTACCTACTTCACCGACCTATTGGGAAGTACATCTTACCAAATGTCCAAAGAGCACATATTCTTCACCATACACGATATCCACGCTGTGGGTACAGTTTTAGTACGATTTTGTGGGATTGGCTTTTTGATACATTGCCACCAAATGACGCGAAAGTCACAGCTCAGATGAAAAAGAACTATTTCAATCAATTCATCAAAGTCTCCAATCAAATGTGACTTAGAGCAGATCTTACAATAAAGTATCGACGCAAACTATTTGAAAACACATTTTAAAAATAGATTGTTGTTGACCGGATTTCTCTCGATTTGATCGTAGCGGTATTTTAAAAAATCTGATTACCCGCTTCTTTGCCAGCGGGTCAAAATGGTCTAGACTTCCTCCTCTCCCCTAAAAACAAAAATATCGGTCACCAAGCGGCGATTGGTAAGCGATGCTGAAACAAGTTGAACCAAATTGAAGTGCTCCTAAATAAAATTTGTTTACTGGCAGAATTCCGTTTATCCACAATCCGGAATTTAGAACTCTGAATTTGTAAGGGTATTTAAATAAAAAAAAAGAGGAATGTTAAAATTAAAATCATGCAACCTTATTTAAAGGTAAAATTTTCTAAAATTAATATTATTTTGATTTTTTAGTCTGGTACCAAATATACTTAACTAGAACTAGTTAACAACAGAACTTTATTTTTAAACCTTTTGAATCTCAGTTTTACTTTTCATACATTGAAGTACATTTTTGTGCGTATAACATTCTGAACCAAGCCCATTATGACGATTTCTTCTACGATTCAGGCGCAGTTTTTCCAAAGTCTTAAGTCAGCCATTCCATCTTATGCTTCCTTGGTGGATGAAGTAGCCGAAACGCTTGATGTCAGCATGGATAGTGCTTACCGGAGAATTCGTGGGGAAAAGCTACTCGATTTCGAAGAATTGAGAATTCTTTGTCAACGGTTTAATATTTCCTTGGATAAGTTTTTTAGTTTGAACTCTGACTCCATCATGTTTCAAGGCAAAACCAATTCCTATAAGGAAGATAGTTTTATGGAGTGGATGGAGGATGTTCTTGCCCAACTCAATCTCGTCAACAGCTTTAGCCATAAGCACGTTTATTTTTTGGTGAAGGACATGCCTCCTTTTCATCATTACTATCATCCAGCTTTGGCAGGGTTCAAATTCTTTTTTTGGATGAAGTCAATACTCCTTTTTGAAAACCTCAAAAGTGTTAAATTTTCAATTGAGGACAACCATTTTGAAAAATATCGTGAGATCACCCAAAAAACAATCAAAATCTATAACCGGGTACCAACTTCAGAAATCTGGAATGAAGAGGGGCTAAATACCACCTTACGGCAGATTGAAGTGTATCATGAAATGGGATTGATCAAACATACTGAAGACACAATTTTCCTTTATAAATGTGTATTGGAAGTGATTGATCACTTGGAAAAAATGGCAGAAACTGGTAAAAAATCGATTTTGGGCCAGTCTCCAACTGTTGACAGTGCCGAATACAAAATGTATTTAAATGAAATTGTCCTCGGTGACAATACTTTTATGGCTGAATTGGGAGACACAAAAATCACCTATCTCAACCACAGCGTCATGTATTTTATCGGGTCCATGGATCCAAAATTCAATGACTCAATGTTTAGAAATCTGGAAAATCTGATGAAAAGATCCACCCTGATCAGTGGCACAGGTGAAAAAGAGCGAAAACAGTTTTTCAATAAACTTCGAAAAAAAGTGGAGAGCAAAATTTCCAAAATTGATATTAAGATTGATACAAGCACTTAGACTTGGTTACAAAAAACTTTTTCAATTACCTTGGTAAAATGAAAACACCCGCCTTTCATTTGCTGCCAATTTCTGCGCTTGTTTTATTATTACCAGCTTTTTCCTGCGATTCTCCGAAAAAAAACACATCAGAAAATGCTCTGGCACCCGCTCCAGTCATTTTTTCAGATCCACAACCTACTCAAAAAGAACAGGGTATGGTTTGGATTCCAGGCGGGAAGTTTACCATGGGAACCAACGATGCAGACGCTTATCCAGCAGAAAAACCGGCGGTACAAGTTGAAGTGCAGGGATTTTGGATGGATGCTTACGAAGTGACTAATGCTGACTATTCAAAATTTGTAGAAGCTACTGGGTACCTCACATTGGCGGAACGCAAACCGGAATGGGAAGAACTTAAAAAGCAGCTTCCTCCCGGTACTCCAAAGCCCGACGAATCCATCTTGGTAGCTGGATCCATGGTTTTCACTCCGCCCCCCTATGCCGTACCTACTAACGACATTTCCCTTTGGTGGCAATGGGTAAACGGTGCGAGTTGGAAGCATCCCGAAGGTCCTGGAAGTTCCATCAAAGGGAAAGAAAATCATCCGGTGGTACACATTGCCTTTGAAGATGCAGAGGCCTATGCCAAGTGGATTGGAAAAAGACTACCCACTGAATTTGAGTGGGAATTTGCTGCAAGAGGTGGGGTAAATGGAAAGCGATTTGCCTGGGGTGATGAACTTACACCAAATGGTCAATATTTGGCAAATACCTTTCAGGGAGTTTTCCCGCATAAAAATGATGGCTTAGATGGATTTATGGGTTCAGCTCCAGTTGGTTCATTTTCTCCCAATTCATTTGGTCTTTATGATATGATTGGCAATGTATGGGAGTTAACCTCCGATTGGTATGATTTTCTAAAATATGCACGGCTTGCCGGACAAGCACCCAAATTGGATGCGGGAATGAATCCTTGCTATAATCCGGACAATCCCTTTGCTATGGAAAGAGTAATGAAGGGAGGCTCATTTCTTTGTGCTGCCAACTATTGTGTAAACTATCGGCCTTCTGCAAGACAGGGCACAGCCTATGATTCCGGTACTTCCAATGTGGGTTTTCGCCTTGTAAAAGATCCTGCGAATAAAACATTGGGATCAAACCAATAAAACTTTTTATAGTTTTTTAAGAGGTATGATTTTCAAAAACCCAATTCATTTTAGCGCTATGAAAATTAAAAAGTTCATTATTCTAATGATTGTTCTTGCCACGGTAAATCCATGCATAGCACAACTTTCCCCGGGATTTTTTCCAACAGAATACCGGGATTTCCTTGGAATCACTGCCGCCAGTGTCCCAGATACCACGTTTGGGAAAGGGATTCCGCAAAATCCAAATCTTGAAAAAATATATGAATCCCCAAAAGTAGGGTTGGAAAACAAGTGGTATCTATTCGTCGACGAAAATCAAAAAATTGCTTGGTTCACAATCCGAGGCACTGTAAATAACCCAACTTCTTGGCTTGCCAATTTCTACTCTGCAATGATTCCTGCAAAAGGGGAAATGCAAATTACTGACAAAAATACCTTTGAATATAATTTTAGCGAAAACCCAAAAGCTGCAGTACATGTAGGCTGGACATTATCCACGGGCGCCTTGGCTGAGACCCTAGTGCCGAAGTTGGATTCGCTTTATAACTCCGGCTATCGTGATTTTATGATTTCAGGCCATAGTCAGGGAGGAGCTATAGCATACCTGATGACCGCACATCTCTACCATTTGAGGGAAATTGGACGTTGGGAGGAGCCGATTCGAATCAAAACATAATCAAGCGCTGGTCCCAAACCGGGCAACCTTTTCTTTGCCTATCACTATGAATATATTACCAGAGGTGGTTGGGCTTTTAACATTGTCAATGGCGCAGACTGGGTGCCCGAGAGCCCATTTTCAGTTCAAACTGTGAATGATTTTAATACTTCCAATCCATTCACTGATGCCAGAAACTTCATCAAGAAGCAGAAGTTTCCCAAAAATCTGATCTTCAAAAAGGTTTATAACAGCATGGATAAACCCACTAAAAAGGCTGAAAAGAAATTTCAGAAATACTTGGGTTTTTACGCCGGGAAGGAGGTAACCAAGACACTTCCTTCCTATCGATCGCCAAAGTTTTTAGACAGTAATCACTACACTCGCGCAGGTAACTTCATCGTTCTGTATCCAGACTTGGACTATTATCTTCTTTATCCTGATGAAAAGGAAAAGATATTCAAGCATCATGCCCTTCAGCCCTATCTGTATCTTTTGGAAAAACAATATCCTCAATAAGGTGCTAGCCTAGTAATCAATAGATTATCAACAAGATAAAAAAGCACTGTAAATCAGCCACCTATCTTAGGTGTATCCTTTGATCATACGAGCGATATATTTCCCCACAATGTCAAATTCAAGATTGACCAAATCCCCAACTTGTAGCTGATGAAAACTGGTATGCTCATAGGTGTAAGGTATGATCGCTACAGAAAATTTTCCGGGGCCGGAATTAAAGCAAGTCAGGCTGGTTCCGTTAATGGTGATTGATCCTTTCTCGACTGTAACGTTTCCGGTGGTTTGATCAAATTCAAAATCAAAAACCCAAGATCCGTCTTGATCAACTATGCTTTTGACGATTCCCGTTTGATCTACGTGACCTTGGACGATATGCCCATCAAATCGACCGCTTGCTGGCATGCACCGCTCTAGGTTAACCTTCTTCCCTACTCTCCAGCCGGACAAGTTGGTTTTACTGATCGTCTCATCAATTGCGGTAACCCGATAGGTATCTGGACTTACACTGACTACGGTCAAACATACCCCATCATGGGCTAGTGATTGGTCGATTTTGAGTTCTTGACTGATAGACGAACTGAGGTCAAAATGAAAATTGCTCCCTTCTTGGGTGATTTTTTCTATTGTACCAAAAGACTCGATTATGCCTGTAAACATGATTGAAAATTAAACTTCGAAAGATCAAAAGGATAAGCAATAAATGCCATCCGAGGTTCAAAGTAAGGCAAATATTCATTTATCTTCGAGAACCCAAACCACCCATCATGCTAAAACTTGAAGATACTTACCTTCACAAAGGAAAACGTCGTGCACTTGTAGCCGAGCTTCGTACTAAGGGTATCAAAAGCGAGCGCGTTTTGGACGCTATTAATAATCTGCCTCGTCACTTTTTCTTTGATTCGGCCCTGATTTCTCATGCATATGAAGACAAGGCCTTTCCAATCGGTGAAGGCCAAACAATTTCCCAGCCCTATACAGTCGCTTTTCAAACTGAGCTTTTGGATGTCAAACAGGGTGATAAAATTTTAGAAATCGGCACAGGATCAGGGTATCAAGGAACAATTCTGCATCTATTAGGAGCTGAAGTTTACACCATAGAATATCAGAAGAAGCTTTTTGAGGGAACTCAGCGATTTCTCAAACGTCTGGGCATCGATCTTCATTTATTCTATGGAGACGGTACTGCCGGACTGCCACAGCATGCACCATATGATAAAATCATAGTCACTGCCGGTGCGCCCGTTATCCCCGAAGCATTGATCCAACAATTGAAAGTGGGTGGGATTTTAGTCATTCCGGTAGGCGATCGAAAAAGACAGGCCATGGTGAAAATCACCAAAAAATCCGCGAAAGAAGTCATACGCGAGGAATTCGACGGATTTGCATTTGTTCCACTCTTGGGAAAAGAAGGATGGAAATAGTGGGTAGGGATTTCACTGAAAATTTATCAACGATTTCCAATTCCCACACCAACGATACAGTATAAAATTCTGAAATACGATTTTTGATTTAGGGAGACAAAATTTTATTTCTATTTTTGCTTAAATTCTATTTTATGACAAAGCAAAAGACTGCAAAGGAATCTATGGTCATCATGACCGAAATGGTCCTTCCTAACGATACCAATACACTGAACAACCTCATGGGCGGTAGACTGATGCACTGGATGGATGTAGTGGCAGCAATCGCCGCTCAAAAACATTCCAACCGTATCGTAGTAACTGCTTCAGCAGATAGCATTTCATTTAAGCAACCCATCAATCTTGGGAATGTAGTAACCCTAAGGTCTCAAGTGACTCGGGCTTTCAATTCATCCATGGAGGTTTTTATTGAGGTGACAGCAGAGGATATCCCTGCCAGAAAAAAAATCATGACCCACCGTGCATTTTTCACATTTGTGGCAGTAGATCAAAATGGGAGACCTATTGAGGTCCCCGAAGTTCTGCCAGAATCGGATGAGGAAAAAGACCTTTTTGACGGGGCGCTGAGAAGAAGGCAACTTCGTCTGGTTTTGGCTAAGCGGATGAAGCCTGAGGATGCCGTTGAATTGAGATCCATATTCAATTTGGATGTGAAATAAAAAATGTGAGGAAAAAAGAGGTATTTGGAATTATTCATAAATTCTGACTTGTTCAGGTTGACCTTCTCGGAAACTCTTTTTATTAATCCATCCTATACTTTGCCAATCGGCATTTTTTACCCAAATTCCTCCCATGGAAAATGACACTATCGCAGAACTCCAGTCCCTGATTACAGAAGATCTCTATTTGATTCCGGAGGATCAAGAAGCAATTTTGGCACAATTAGAAGGAAGAACAGTAGCTGCTAAAGAAGTAGAATCGTCTGATGCGATTATTGAACCCATTCCGGTAAAAGGAAATTTTTCAAAAGGGGTATTGATATTGCACGAGGAAAGCGAGCTTTCTACTGAAGTATTGGAAATGCTCGTCAATATGATCAATGCAGTCGGCCATTCTATGACGGAAGTTGGTATGGTATCTTCGGAAGTGTTGGAAGATCGCAGCATGGAAGATTTTCTGTCATTGAATGCGCATATTGTTTTAAAATTTGGCCGAATCAAACACCCTATCAATGCCGTTCCAGCACACCCCTATGAAGTTTATTCTGAGAATGAAACAGAATATCTTTTTGCGGACTCGCTAAGCAGTATTTCTGAAGACAAAGCACTTAAAAAGAAGCTTTGGATGGCACTTCAAGCCCTTTTCAATCTCACTCCAGGAAGATAATGAACACCGAACAAACCAAATGGGCCAAACGATTTAAATGGATCAGCCTAATCGAAGGAATTTCTTTTTTAATACTACTATTCATCGCTATGCCCTTAAAGTATATGTTCGATGAGCCTATGGCAGTCACATATGTAGGATGGATTCATGGACTTTTGTTTGTGATTTACATCTATGTTGTATTTCCTACCGCTACCAGCTTAAAATGGGAATTTGGCAGAACCTTCTTTGCACTTATTGCCTCAGTCCTCCCCTTCGGCCCTTTCATTTTTGATCGTAACCTGAAAAAAAGTCAGAAAGTAGAGCTCTAAGCGATGGCTTTGATCAGCAGAAAAAAGCAGATTTATCAAATCAGCTCCGGACTAAGGCGCTACTTGGTCAAGTATGCCCGCGAGGTGGACATTCCTATCCATTACCATGAGCTGTTGCGGTACACCAATTCCATCGCGCTGTATGATTCCAAAGATCAAGATACGCTTTGGGAAACAGTTTTTTATGATCAGAGTGACCGGGAAGAGATTCACTTGAATGTCAAAAAAATCTATGCTTTGCTGAAAGCCGGAGGCGACATGAGCGTAATGAATCACCTTTATGTAGATCGAATCGACCTATGTATCTATGGCAACACCCAACCTTTCCGGGTACGGATTGTGAACCGGATTAATGATAATTTTGACTACTTCTACATCAAAAATGCCGATGCCTCCCGTGTTTATGGACTTGAATTGGAGGATTTACTCTCCCCCAATCGCATCAGCTACCTAGTACATCGAGACACACTGATCGAGGAGCATATTGCGGGGATTCCCGGGGATAAATTCATGCGCCAACTTAACGATGATCCTAACCTCAATCCCATTCGGTTAGCCAAGGAGTTTGTTAAATTCAATGAACGCTGCTTTGTGCGGCTTTTGGGAGATATGCACAGCTCCAATTTTGTAGTGGATGTCACCCCAGACTTTGAGGAAACCCATTATCGGATTAGGGCGATTGATTTTGACCAACAGTCCTATGAAGGCAAAAAATCCATTTACCTGCCTCAATATTTTAAAGAAAATAACATCCTCATCGAACTTGGGATGAAATACATCACTCCCGAATCAATGCGGCAGTATCAACGCGAGGAGCGCGCACTAATTGCGACAAGATTCAAGTCCTCTCACAAAGAAATCGAAGACGTGCTTCGGGCCATGGAACATGATCATATCGCCCCTTTCTATAATGTGGAGCAGTTGCGCGAAGAACTTTCAAAGCATTACAAAAATCCGGATTTTCTGGAGTGTAAAAATATGGCAGAAATACTTCGCCTAAGTTTAGAACAGATCATGAGGTAACATTTACAATTCTAAAATCAGGTTGATTTTTTTACTTAATTTAAATAGGCATAACTCAAAACTTAATCCTAGGAATCTAATCCTTATGAGCCAATTCATCAAAAATTACGGCAGCTTTGAATGGTTAGACCTTCAAAAACCTAAGAAAAACGAACTGATTGAAATTACCGAACCTTTTCATCTTGAACTAAAGCTGCTCGAAGATTCACTTCAGACAGGCCATTTGCCTAAAATTGAAAAACAGGATGGGACTACCTTTGTCATCATTAGAGCATATTCTGTAGAACCCAGTCATAATTACGCCACAGTCACCAAGCTAACCAATAAGATTGCGTTTGTGATGAATGAAAGACGATTGATCACCATTCACCAGAAGCCGTTTGGATTTCTTGAAAATCTCTATGACGATGATTTTCAGGACCCGGAACAATTGATGCTTGCTATTTTTCAACAAATGTTGCTCACATTTCAAGCTCCTTTGGATTGGTTAAGTGATAAAATGGATGACTATGAAAAAGAAATATTCTTGGGTAAGCATGGGAAAATTTCTGTTCAGGCACTTTATTATCAAAAATCAAAAGCGCGAATCAGTAAAAAAATCCTGCAACTGACTCAGGTTGTATTAAATCAAATTCAAGTCAAAGAAGCCCATTATTCTGCTTTACAGGATCTAAAAGAAACCTGTATTAATCTTATTCTTCATTTTGATGAGGTAATTGAAGATGGCACTTCAATTTTAAATACACACCTCAACCTCACTACCCAAAAAAGTAATGAGGTAATGAAGCTTTTGACTGTCTTTTCGGCTTTTTTCCTACCCCTGACTTTTATAGTAGGGGTTTATGGGATGAACTTTGACAATATGCCGGAACTTCATTGGGCAAATGGCTATTATTTGACTTGGATTGTAATGATTGGGATTTCTTTGGTGATTTTCCTTTGGTTCAAGAGGAAAAAGATTATGTGATTTTTAATGAAAAGTGTTTTTAAATTAAAGTCAAAATATCTAAAGTCAGTCTTTTATAACTATGTTTTTCTATAAAAATGTTTTTAATACTATCAATGCAAAATCAAATTAAAGTGAAATGAAATCATCTTTGTCCTATTATTTATTAATTTTGACATATAATTTTTGAAATTTAGAGAAGGAAATGAGTTCATTTAAAATAAAGGAAGTTTACTTGGTTGATGATGACGCTATTGTAAGAATGGTGGCCAGTAAAATTCTAAGGAATATTGATTTTGATAGGACCATTTCAATTTTTGAAAATGGCCAAAAGGCCATGGATGAGATTTGCAAAAAAGTCTCAAATAACGAATTCGAGGACACAGGTGAGCAGATTTTACTGCTTTTGGATATTAATATGCCAGTTATGGATGCTTGGGAGTTTTTAGATGAATTCACTAAGCTAGACCCTAAAATCAAAAAATTATTTTTAATATCAATTATTACCAGCTCGATAGATTCAAATGATCGTATCAAAGCATTTTCCTATCCAGAAGTATTAGATTATATCACCAAACCTCTTTCTGGTAAACATATCACCGACTTTTTGAAGAAGCATAAACTTTACGAGGATTGAAAAGTAAAACCATAGAATACTTTTTTACTGATGTTTTTTTTTTCTCTTACAATCATAAAAAAGCCCGGGAAAATTCTCGGGCTTTTTTATGATTGTAAACAAAGCTATTTTACTAAGCGCCTCAAATAACCTCCATACCCACTTTTGCCTAATTTATCGGCTGCTTTGAGCAATTCCTCTTTGCCAATAAATCCATTACGGTAAGCAATCTCTTCGATGCAGCCGATTTTCAAGCCTTGTCGCTCTTCAATCACTTCCACAAACTGCGCAGCCTGAAGAAGCGATTGGTGCGTTCCTGTATCCAACCAAGCCGTTCCCCTGTTAAGAATGGCAACTTGGAGTTTACCCATCTTCAGGTACACATTATTAATATCGGTGATCTCAAGTTCACCGCGTGGGCTAGGTTTGATATTTTTTGCAATCTCAACAACTTGATTATCATAAAAATAAAGTCCAGGTACAGCGAAATTTGACTTTGGATCATCAGGTTTTTCTTCAATTGAAATCGCCTTTTGATTTTCATCAAATTCGACCACGCCATAGCGCTCCGGATCATTTACATGGTAGGCAAACACAACCCCTCCATCTGGATCGGTGTTTTCCTGAAGCGTATTGTGAAGACCTGAACCGTAGAAAATATTATCCCCCAATACCAGAGCAACTTTATCACTTCCAATAAATTTTTCACCGATAATAAAAGCCTGTGCTAGCCCATCCGGACTCGGTTGAATCGCATACTCAAAACGACAACCTACCTGCGAACCATCCCCCAACAACCTCTGGAATGAGTCGGAATCTTCCGGAGTCGTGATGATCAATATCTCACGAATCCCGGCCATCATCAATACAGAAAGCGGGTAATAAATCATGGGCTTATCGTAGACCGGCATCAGCTGTTTACTTACAGCAATGGTCAATGGATAAAGTCGGGTGCCGGATCCTCCGGCTAGAATAATTCCTTTCATTTTATTAAAAAAAAGTTCGGACAAAACTAAGGCATATAAGTTGAATTTGGCACTAAATTGTGATCCAATAGCCCATCCTATTTACTAAAATTAATAAATATGCCGATCCGGACGATTTCAAACCTCACATTGTCACTACTGGTAATCCTTATTTTCTCCTGCCAATCCAATTCAGAGGTGAATTTCACTCCTTCTCAGTTAGAAGAATTTCGACCTGAATACCACTTTACTCCTGCCAAAGGATGGATGAATGATCCCAACGGCATGTTTTTTTTGGATGGTGAATATCATCTGTTTTACCAATATTACCCAGATAGCACTGTATGGGGGCCAATGCATTGGGGGCATGCGATATCTACAGACCTGGTCAATTGGGAGGAATTGCCGATTGCGATCTACCCTGATAGTTTGGGATATATTTTTTCAGGAAGTGCGGTATATGATCAGGGAAACACTTCCGGACTAGGTACAACGGATAATCCGCCGATAGTTGCCATTTACACCTATCATAATATGGAGGGCGAAAGATCCGGAGCCAGCGATTACCAAAGCCAGGGCATAGCATTTTCGACGGATAAAGGCAGAAATTGGGTCAAATATGAGGGTAATCCGGTCTTACCAAATCAGGGGATTCGGGATTTTAGAGATCCCAAAGTGTCTGAAATAGCACAAGCAGACGGAACTAAGCAATGGTTGATGACCTTGGCTGCACAGGATCGGATTCAGTTTTTCTCCTCAACCAATCTAAAAGATTGGAAATTGAATAGCGAATTTGGTCAAGGGATCGGTGCCCATGGAGGAGTTTGGGAATGTCCTGATTTAATACCCATTACTGCACCAAACGGAGCTCGAAAATGGGTCCTGCTCGTCAGCATAAATCCCGGAGGGCCTCAAAAGGGCTCCGCAACACAGTATTTCATCGGAAACTTTGAAAATGGAATATTTACTCCAGACGATACCATGATCCGCTGGCTGGACTATGGTCCTGACAACTATGCCGGAGTGACTTGGGCAAATCTTCCCAAGGAGGATACAAGAACCCTATTCATAGGCTGGATGAGTAATTGGCTTTATGCACAAGTCGTCCCTACCCAATCTTGGAGATCAGCCATGACTACAGCGCGGGAACTCAGCCTAATCGATATAAACGGGGTCTTACTTTTGAAATCAGCGCCTGTTAAAGAGCTGGAAAAGCTTCGGGGAGAAAAATTCGATGTGGATTTGAGTAGTGGACTGCCATCACAGGCAGTGGAAATCGTGGCAGCGCTTGATGGGAGTGACAGTTTTTCATTAACTCTTACCAATGAACTTGGAGAAAGTCTCGGCATCAATAAAGAATTGGGATTAGTTTCTATTGACAGGTCTAAGGCAGGAAGAAGTACTTTCCATCCTGATTTCGCCGCCATGCATTCTGCCCCGATGAGCTGGAAAGCTAAGGAACTGAGGATATTTCTGGATGCAAGTTCTGTTGAAGTTTTTGTAAACAACGGCGAACTTGTTTTGACTTCTCTCCTTTTCCCAAGCTCGCCTTGGAAAAAATTAACCTTCAATCAGGGAATCGAAAAGGGATCAATTTTTAATCTGAAAAAATAGATGAACTACACTTTGAAATAACACTTATTTATCTGTTAAATTTGAAGGTTAATTGGAAATCTATAAAATGAAAAAACAGAAAATCGCCTTACTCTTGAGCCTTTCCTGGCTACTTGGGTTAATTGCTGTTTTTTCTTTTCCCCCCGACATTAAATCAGACGCGGATCACGGATCTTCTACCGCTTTATTAAGTGAGTGGTCATCCCCGGAACTCATCATCCGCACTTCAGGTGAGATTCCTGAAGTACCGGGATTCAAGGCGGAATGGAAATTTTTTGATCTGATCAGTTCAGTTAGGTACATCCAGCTGCTTTCCTTAAAAGTTAAAACTCATACGCCTTCTTTTATTAAAAAGTCAAGGCCACTATTTGACGTATTAATCACTTTTTTCTATTTCTTCTATACCTGGTAGACTGTGTTTTTTGATCCGGGCACTTAAGCCTTAAAACACATTTTAAATTTTATCTACCAAAAAATCATGTTCGATATTGATATTCCCACACTTGTTATAGCAAGTGTATTTATTGCGGCTGTATCCGCCATTTTCATTTATTATTCTCTGAAAATCAAAAAGGAACGAAAGGAGTTTCAGGATAAATTCAATCAGTTCATTTCAGGATTGAATCTAAAACCGGAAAAGAAAGAAGATTGGCGAAATCGCTACATCATTGGTATTGATCCGCAGAAGCAAACGCTAGTTTATTGTGATTTCGGGAAAAGCGAAGAGAAAATAGCCATTTCACTGCCTGAAGTGAGCAAGGTAGTTGTCCACGAAGTTTTTCGGGAACTTGAACAATCCTCAACTTCAAGAAAAGTTCTCGAAAACCTTTTCCTTAAAATCCAATTCAAAAACCCGGGAAAACCTGCTCTCAATCTTCCCATTTACTCTGCTGAAGATTTCTCCGATTTACTCGGTGAGACTGTTTTGGCCTCCAATTGGGCGCAAATTATTAATCAACAGCTAAGTAAATAAGAATAAAAGGGCGCTCTGATTCAGGGGCCCTTTTCTTTTGAAAATCTTCTATTATGAGCGTAACAAATGAAACTTGGGGCTCGCGCATTGGGCTGATCCTGGCGATGGCAGGCAATGCCGTAGGGCTTGGGAATTTTCTCCGTTTTCCTGTTCAGGCCGTTCAGAATGGTGGTGGTGCTTTCATCATTCCGTACCTGATTTGTTTTCTGCTGATGGGAATTCCACTGCTTTTCACAGAATGGTCGATCGGTCGCTACGGGGGTAAATTGGGCAATCACAGTACGCCATATATTCTGGATTCGATGAGTAAAAAACCCATATGGAAATACATCGGAGTTTTTGGAATATTTACCAATATCGCTGTGGTGGCCTACTACACCTACATCGAATCCTGGACTTTCATCTATGTACTTCACACCGTATTTGGGACATTTACAGGAATGGGAAAAGAAGAAGTCAGTCTATTCTTTGATCAGTATGTAAATCTTACCGGTTCAAATTTGGGAATTCCTCTCCTTCCTTTGATCGTCTACATTTTGGTTTTGGGAGTGAACGTTTACATCCTTTCCACAGGACTCGGGGGAATAGAAAAAGTAGCAAAAATCGGAATGCCACTGCTTATCATCTTCGGGATTATTTTGGCTTACCAAGGCTGGACCATGGGCGCAGATTTTGCAACTGAGGAATTTCCAGATGCAAATGCTTGGGACGGAATAAATTTCCTTTGGACTCCTCAATACACCTCTTTGGCAGATCCCAAAGTTTGGCTGGCTGCAGCCGGACAGATATTTTTTACCTTATCCGTCGGCATGGGTTCTATCCAATGCTATGCATCCTATGTCAAAGAAAATGAAGACATCGCACTCAATTCACTTTCGGCAGGGTTTACCAATGAATTTGTAGAAGTACTTCTAGGTAGCGCGATTGTGATACCTATCGCTGCCGGATTTTTGGGTTTAGATTGGGTATTGGAAAATGCAGGCTTCGGGATGGCATTTCAGACAATGCCTTACCTCTTTCAGCAGTGGGGAGCAGTCTTTGGTGCCTTTGCTGGGGTATGTTGGTTTGGCTTATTGTTCTTTGCAGGAATTACCTCCTCACTGGCAATGGGTACGCCATGGATGGGATTTATGAAGGATGAATTTGGCTGGGGCAAAGTCAAAGGTGCTGTGTCATTTGGACTAATCGCACTGGCGATGGGTTTACCGACTGTTTTATTTTACCAGTATGGCTATTTCGATGAGTATGACTATTGGGCAGGTACAGTCAGTTTAGTAGTCTTTGCGCTGCTGGAAATCATTTTGTTTGCCTGGGTTTTTGGAATTGACAAAGGCTGGACAGAGCTCAATAGAGGTGCCGATATCCAAATCCCAAAGGTCTATAAATGGATTATCAAATATGTAACCCCAGTGATGCTTTTGATGGTTTTCGTGGGTGCTTTGTTTACTCCCGAAGGAAATAACTGGTCAGGCGCAATTACCGCTTTATTGGACGGACAGTTTTTTTCCTTGGATTCCAGTTCACTGGTTTCCAAAATTACCCATGATGATATCCAAGCCCAAATTCTTCTAAATCCAGAACAAGCGGAATTCTTTGAGAAAAAGATGTTTTATTCAACTTTAGCGCGAGTTCAATTGGTCTTTCTCTTTCTGATAATTACTGCCATAGTTTGGTATTCAACGTTAAACCGCAAAAAAACACTGATATGAACACCTCCGCCTTGATTTTAGCAATAGTCACTCAAGGACTCATCCTTGCTGCGACACTTTACTGTTTTTTCCTGGTTTTGAGAAAACCAGCCGAAAAATAAAATTTAATGAGAAGCTGTCTCTTTCACCCCGAATGTCATATTGAACGCCTTCCTGCCTATTTGTCAGGAAGGCGAAATATCTTTGAATTCGTTCCAGATAGCCTTCGACGCTCCTTCACGATTTACAGGGGATCAAGCTAACATCGGAAAGCCTTTTGAGAGCGCTTCCTTTTTTCGGATTGAAAAATAGGAATAACCTAAAATTGAACTTTAATAAGTATAATTGGACAGAATTTCACCCAATTCATATTTTCCTAATATTGTTCAAATGAAGATTGCACGATTCCTATTTGGAAAACGCATTGCTAGCCTTTGGCTTATTTTAGGTGTATTTCAATTCAGTTTTTTTATTTCTGAGGTAATTGGGCAAACTCAAGGGTTTTACGATTCATTGGACATGGCAAGGTCCAAATTGAATCAGGGCGATATCCGGACTGCATTAGAACTTCTAGAAACTCTCGAAAAAGAGCATCCCGGAGAAGAAAATCTGATCCGCGTCAAGGGACAGGCTCTGTATTGGAGCAAAGACTTCAATGTGATGAGAGCATACTTTAGAAATAGTCTGAAAACTTACCCTAATCTCTACTGGGCAAGGTTGGACTATGGTAGAATTCTGTATGAATTGAATGATTGGAATGAATCTCAGGAAATTCTAAAGGAAAGCTTGAAAATCAATCCCCATGAGCCTGAAACCAATCAGAAATTAGCCGAGCTAAATTATTGGAAAGGCGGTTCCCCAAAAAAGTCTTATGATTACCTCGATGAAATTTTAATTCCGTTTCCTGACAATGAGCTGGCAAACACACTGAAAAGAGAGATCAGAACCGGCACCTCTCCCTATTTGAGCGTAGGAAGTGGTTATTTTTCAGATTCTCAGCCCCTTCAATTTGTTAATCTCTCCACAACCGGGAATTTTTACCAATCAGCAATTTTTCAACCGGGATTTTCAGCAGAATTCAGATCTTATAGCTCAGGGATAGCTTTACAAATCGCACAGGCTACGAATAAATTCAGCATTCCAAAGACCAATACTTCACTGCTTCTCAGAGGTGGAATGGCAAAATCATCGGTGTGGGAAAGTTTCTCATTTACCTACGGAGCAGAGTTTCGCCAAAAAATTCCTAAAAATCTTGAATTGAGTCTCTCAGCTGATCAGGAAGCTTATTTCTTCACCTTAGCCAGTCTTGGAGATCCGATCATTCCTATGTCTTTTCGGACAAGTTTTGGAAGAGAAAGTGGAAATAGCTGGACAGGGAAAATTTCATGGCAAAACACTATTTTCGAAGACCAAAATACGGTGAATACCTTAGGTGCATGGTTACTGGTGCCAATTCTGAAACAAGCGGCTTTTCGAATTGATTTTGGCTATTCCTTGAATTTTTCCAATTCCGAAGAGGTCAGATTTTCCGAGGAGCTACCGATCCGAAATACCCCAAAAAACACCGAAATTGGAGCTGTAATTCCCGGATTGTACACCCCCTACTTCACTCCTATAAACCAACAAGTCCATGGAGCCTTGGGGAAAGTCGCCATCAACTTTTCCGAAAATATTGCCTTAAGCCTTACGGGTAACTATGGGTTTTCAGCAAAAATTGACAATCCCAACATGATTTATTTTGGTTCGACTGGCACGAATCCAAATGCTCCAATTTCAAATAAAGATATTAGTCTCGTTTTGGTGGAAACGTCTTATACTCCTTTGGATTTTAAAGCTGTTATAAATTGGGAAATAAGTCCAAAAGCAGCCTTTCTGTTGACCTACGCCTATCAAAAAACCATATTCTTTGATAGCAATTCAATAAATCTGAATTACAATTTTAGAATCTGGAATGATCAATAAATCCTCCAAAGATCTTTGGATCTATCGACGAGCTGCACGCGTGAAGAAATCCCAAAAGTTCCTCCTTGGCGGATTAATCATAGCTGGTTTGATTTCTATTATCAGATTTGGAGACTGGTGGTTCAGGGAAGAACACATCGGGAATTTTGGACTTTTCATCATCCTTTCCATGGTATTATGGTATGGAATGCTCCGCCTGATACTAATTTGGATCAATTACCTTGGACTTAGACGGCCTGAGAAAATACCCGCGCCGGAGGGCCTAAGTGTTGCCATTTTCACGACAAGCAGTCCGGGTGAGCCACTTTCTATGTTTGAAAAAACACTGGAAGCCTGTGCAAAAATCAGCTACCCCCATACCACTTACCTGCTTGACGATACCCAGGACCCTGCCTTCAGGAAAGTGGCGGAAAAGCACGGGGCAGTCTGGCTTGAGTTGGTGGGAATCCCCGGTGCCAAAGCCGGAAAAATCAATGCAGCACTAGCCAAAACTGAAGAAGAGTTTATTTTGGTATTAGATCCGGATCACATCCCATTTTCAAATTTTCTGGATGAAGTTTTGGGTTTTTTTTCAGATCCTAAAGTAGGGTATGTACAAGTTTCCCAAGGCTATTACAATCAATATCGCTCTTTTACCGCAGCTGCGGCAGCAGAACAAACTTACACTTTCTACGGGCCGACACAGATGGGAATGTCCGGTTACAATTGTGCTGTGGCCATCGGAGCCAATTGCACCTTTCGGAGGAAAGCACTGGAATCAGCGGGAGGCCATGGAACCGGTTTGGCAGAAGATCTGGTGACCGCAATCCGAATTCATGCACAAGGATGGAAATCCGTATATCACCCGGCCATTGTAGCTCGTGGTTTGGTGCCTGAGGATTTTGGTTCCTTCTGTAAGCAGCAGCTCAAATGGGCCAGAGGAGTCCATGAAGTGCTTTTTGATGAAGTCCCCAAGCTTTGGACCAAACTCAGCTTTTGGCAGAAACTCTCCTACCTGACCATCGGAACGTATTATCTGGAAGGCTTCACCACACTGATCTACCTCACCATTCCTTTCCTGTTTTTCTGGACAGGACTGCTTCCGGCTCAAATGTACTTTATGGAATTCCTCAAATTCGGCTTTCCTATTGCCTTGATTTCTCTGGCTATTTACCTGCAAGTACAGCAGTGGCTTTGTCATCCAAGCCACGAAAGAGGCCTACATTGGCGAGGCATGGTGATGAAATTTGCCTGCTGGCCAGTGTTCCTTTTGGGATTTATTCTTTCAATCTTGGATAAAAAAATCCCCTATATCCCTACCGCAAAGCAGGCGGTCATTACCAAAATCTCCCCTTTTGCCAAGCCTTTGTTGAGTCAGATTTTCCTCTTTCTTATTACGCTTGGCTGGATTATTTATCAGCGCATATACATACTTTCTGAGGTTCAAATTCTATCAAGTACCGAAATTACCTATGGAATGTTATTCTTTGCATTTATTCCATTCCTTATGGCAATTTTCTCGCTGTATGCAGTCTGGGAATCAGGACGGCTTACAGTAACTTCCCCATGGGAAGACGTCAAAATTGAATCTATTTCTGCCAAAGATCCATCCCAACCCACACAATGAAAAAAATAATTTATAGACTGATATTGGTTTTAGGAGCAATTGCAATCGGTGTGGCTTTGGTTTCTGGATTAGCGTTCTTTGGTGACAAATCCACTGGACCGGTTCAGGATTTTTTCAATTCCCTGAATAAATCCGTCCATAATATGGAAGGAGATTATATTCTAAAGAGGAGAACAGTATCAAGGGCTCAGCGACTTAGCTGGCTAGCTCCTGCTTTGAGAAATGTTGATTCGCTTAAGAACATCAAAGGAATTCTCCTGGGAGCTTATGATAACAGAGCCGACATTTCACTGCAACCCATCGTAGATCTGGAAGATTCATTAAAAACCACTTTTCCACTGATCCAAATTTATACTGCATGGGGTAGCAAAAGAGAACAGAAATTCCCCATTGAAAAGGTAAGATCTATTTCAACATTGGGCTCCATTCCTGTGATCACTTGGGAGCCTTGGCTTAATGACTTCACGGAGGGAGAAAATGCCGATTTGACTGCCACTCAAGATCCGAATAAAAACGGGCTTAAAAGGATTGTGGACGGAAAGTATGACAACTACCTCAGGCAGTGGGCTATTGAAGCCAGAAACTCCGGAGTCACAATATTGTTGAGGATGGGCCATGAAATGAATGACCCATACCGCTATCCTTGGGGACCGCAAAATAACGAGCCGAGCGATTTTGTAGCAGCCTGGAAACATGTCGTGGAGCTTTTTCGCCGTGAGAAAGTAAAAAATATCGTTTGGGTATGGGCCCCACATCTCGCCTATGGTGAATTTGACGCCTTCTACCCAGGTTCAGATTGGGTGGACTGGACTGGAACAGGAACCTTGAATTATGGAACAGTAGCACCTTGGAGCCAATGGTGGACATTTGAAGAGATTTTCGGAAATCATTATCCGAGTTTGGAAGCCTTCAAGAAACCAATTTTAATATTTGAATTTGGTTCTCTTGCCGTAGGAGGAGATCGATCCAAATGGTATGCTGATGCATTTCGTGGTTTTGAAGAAAAATATCCAAGCGTCAAAGGTCTTATGTTTTTTCATCATGGAAATGACGCAAGCACAACTTACCAAAGCCTCAATTGGCAAATAACCTCCGATCCCGCTGTTCTGGACTCGATTAGATCAAATCTTTTTCGGTTAAAATAATTTTAAAAAATATTTTGAAATTTAAACACTGTTCAATTACATTTGATTG
This sequence comes from Algoriphagus sp., assembly GCF_030694375.1. Classification (GTDB taxonomy): domain Bacteria; phylum Bacteroidota; class Bacteroidia; order Cytophagales; family Cyclobacteriaceae; genus Algoriphagus. The sequence continues at coordinate 132,014 of NZ_JAUXYL010000040.1, read as the reverse complement.
ATCAATAAAATTGTATGGGGATCGCAGATCGAAAAGAGCGGGACAAAGAGGAGTTGAGAGAACGGATTTTGGTTGCCGCTAAATCACTATTTCTTGAGAAAGGTGTCGAAAAGACATCGATCCGAAATATTGCGGACCGAATCGAGTACAGCCCGGGAATAATCTACCACTATTTTAAGGATAAAAACGAGATTTTTCACGCATTGCATCAGGGAGGATTCCTTCAATTAATGGAAAAAATGCAGGTGTTGGCTTCCGTGAGAAATCCAATGGAGCGATTGAAAGCCATGGGAAGTATTTATATAAGCTTCGCTATGGAAAACCCTGACATGTATGATCTTATGTTTATCAAGGAAGCGCCTTTAGACCATGTTTTCAATTCTGAACATGATCATTGGAAAGAAGGCGGAGGAACATTTAACTACCTCCGAATGACAATAGACAACTGTATGGAAGTGGGCCATTTCAAAGGTCACGAACCCGAGGCACTGTCTTATATGATCTGGGCTACAGTTCATGGACTGGTTTCTTTGAATATCAGGAAGCGATGCGAAGTAGTATTACCCCATCGTCAGGAGAACATTGTGGCCGATGGACTGGAAGAATTCTATAAAATTCTAGATAGACTCTAAAAAAATTTGCGCAATCATTAAACAGTGTTTAAAAATATAACATCGAATAAAAATGAAAAATGTCTTTCTGTTATTTTTGGCATACCTCATATTTTATCCCATTTCAGCAGCCAAAGCTCAGCGCATTCTGGACCAATACATTGGAGAAGGATTGGAGAATAATCTGGTATTAAAAGAGCGAACTATTGACCTCCAACGCTCGCTTCTGGCATTGAAAGACGCAAAGAGTTTCTTTCTTCCCAGCTTGGACTTCGGCGCAAGTTACACGCTTGCAAGCGGTGGACGAACCATAGATTTCCCAATTGGTGACTTATTGAATCCTGTTTACTCCTCGCTTAATCAGCTCACAGGATCCAATTCATTTCCTCAGCTGGAAAATGTATCTGAACAGTTTTTACCTGACAACTTTTACGATGCCCGCTTCCGCGCCTCCATGCCAATTGTAAATACTGACTTGATTTTCCAAAGGCAGATTCGTGAAAAACAGGTTTTACTATCGGAACTGGAGTTGAAAATCTATCAGGCAAATCTCATACAGGACATCAAACTTGCATATTATAACTTTTGTACGGCACACACTGCGATTGAGGTGATCCTAAGTAGTAAAAGGCTTGTGGAGCAGAATCTCAGAGATAACAAATCACTGTTGGAAAATGGGAAAGGACTTCCCTCGGCTGTACTCCGTGCGGAAAGTGAAGTGGAAAATATCAATGCATTAGCTATTGAGGCAGAAAGCAAAAAAAGAAATGCGGCACATTACCTGAATTTTTTACTGAATAAACCAATGGACGCTATTGTGATTTTTGAGGAACAGGCAGCCGATTTATCCAGACTTGCTGAACTGATGGGGGAAGATGAACTGGGCAGAAGACCTGAAGTTTTGCAGATTCTTGCTGCTGAAAACATTCAGGAAACAGCTATCAAAGCAGGAAAAAATTATTGGGTACCGAAAGTTAACACCTTTGCAGATTTTGGTTCTCAGGGATTTGACTGGACATTTGACAGGCAATCCCGTTATGCAATTTTTGGATTCAATCTCAGTACTCCGGTTTTTCAGGGCGGAAGAAATCGAAATCAAATCCAGCGCAGTGAGCTGGTGCTGAAGGCTGTACAGAATCAAAAAGCGCTGCTCAACTCGAAGCTGTCCTTGGATCTTCAACTAACCAAAAACGAAGTGCGAACCAATCAGGCAGCACTGAGATCAACAGAAAAGAAACTGGAATCCTCTGCTGCCTATTTCCGCTTAGTGGATCGGGGCTTTCGGGAGGGTGCCAATTCGCTCATTGAATTTATCGATGCCAGAAATCAATTCACACAAGCCTCCATCCAAAAAAACATCAGCACTTACAACCTGCTAAAGTCTCTTGCAGTGCTTGAGCGCCAACTAACATCTGAAACTTATTAAACCATGAGACTCCTACCCTTTCATTTCATTCTTTTACTTTCTTTAATTCTTTTCGCCTGCGGCAAAAAGGAAATCGAAACCAAGTCAAACACCCAAGGAGAGCGAATCCCTGTCAAAGTAATGGACCTAAAGCAGGAAAGTTTTTCTTCCACAATTGCTGCGAGCGGTACTTTTTCTACAAAAGATGAGACTTTACTTTCCTTCAAAGTAGGGGGAATTGTATCCAAAATTCTGGTACAAGAAGGTGATCCTGTCAAAAAGGGGCAAATCCTTGCGACCCTTGATTTGACTGAAATTCAGTCTGGGTTGACCCAGTCCAAACTCGTTTATGAAAAGGCGCTTCGGGATCATCAGCGGGCAGCTAGACTCTACCAGGACAGTGTGGCTACTTTAGAGATGTTCCAAAACAGTAAAACTGCGCTCGACATCGCCGAACAGCAGTTGAAAACAACCGAATTCAACCTTTCCTATTCCCAGATTCGAGCGACACAGAATGGCTTTGTTCTTCGGAAATTCGTCAATGCCGGTCAACAGGTGAGCTCGGGTGCTCCTGTACTCCAAATCAACGGTGCAAATCAGGGAGATTGGATACTCCAGGCAACCGTCAATGATCAAAACTGGAATATTATTTCCGCAGGAGATCAAGCCATAATTTCCACCTCCAATTCCGATGGCGTCTCAAGCAGGGTGCTTCGAAAAAGTCAGGCTGCAGACCCTGCGACTGGTGCCTATTGGGTAGAAGTAGCACCGGATAATGCTTCGAACTTAAATCTTGCCTCTGGCATGTTTGGAAAAGTGATCATTACTCCCTCTCAAAAACAGGAAGGCTGGCAAATTCCATACGAAGCCATTTTGGATGCGCAGGGTTCGGAAGGATATGTCTTTGTAACTGATGACGGGCAGGAAGCAAAAAAAGTCAAAGTTAAGTTGGGGAAAATTGCCCCGAATTCAGTTCAGGTCCTAAGCGGATTGGAAAATCATAGCAAGCTGATCGTCTCTGGCAGCGCTTACCTCACCGATGGTTCCACTATTCAAATCAAGGAATAATGAGAATCTCAGATTTTGCGGTAAAAAATTACCAATTCACCTTAGTCATCTTCCTGATGACTGTCGCGGTCGGGATCACGACTTTTCTCAATATGCCCAGAAGTGAAGATCCCGTGATCGAGGCTCCCCAATTCCCAGTCATCGTAATTTATCCCGGGGCCAGTCCTGAGGACATGGAAGAATTAGTCGTAAATCCACTGGAGGAGGTGATTTATGGTCTGGAAAACATCAAAAAAATCAAGACGGAAATTAAGGATGGGGTTGCTGTACTTTTTGTGGAATACAATTACAACGAGGATGTCAATGAAAAATACCAGGAACTTGTCCGGGAGGTAAATACGCTTCGCCCGGATCTTCCAGAGGATATATTTTCCATCAGGATCAATAAAGTCCGTCCTTCAGATGTCAATATTCTTCAGATCGCCTTAATCAGCGAAAACGCCTCCCGAGACCTCTTAAAAAAATACGGCGAAAGACTTCAGGAAGAATTGGAGAAAATCACCGAATTGAAAAAAGTGGCGCTATTTGGCCTCCCTGATCAAATTGTAAGAGTAGATCTCAAACTGGATAAAATTGCCGAAATGAACATTCCACTGAATGCCATTATTGGGAGTATCCAAAGTGAATTGAGCAATATTCCGGGGGGCCAGGTAGAGGCTGGAAGCAAAACCTTCAATGTAAAAACCAGCGGGAATTACACCTCTGCCGAAGAAATCAGTGAGACCATAGTCTTTTCGAGACAGGGTAAAACTATCCAGCTGAAAGATGTCGCCGATGTGAAAAATGATTTTGAGGAAACGAAACACATCACCCGTCTGAATGGCTATCGGTCAATTTTTGTGACTGCGGCACTCAAAGAAGGCAACAACATTTCCACAGTGCAGGAAAAGTATCAATTAGCCATCGCTAAAGTCAAAAGTGAATTGCCGGAAAATATCGATCTGATCACCGCATTTGACCAAGCAAACTATGTCAATCGAAGACTCAGTGGATTGGGGATTGACTTTTTGATTGCAATCGGACTGGTATTTATCACGTTACTTCCCTTGGGTAATCGAGCGTCCATTATTGTGATGATTTCGATACCACTTTCACTGGCGATTGGACTTATTTTATTGGACGCCTTAGGTTTTGGCCTCAACCAACTCAGCATCGTGGGATTGGTGGTGGCTTTGGGGCTTTTGGTGGATGACAGCATCGTGGTAGTTGAAAATATCGAGCGATGGATCCGCGATGGCTTTTCTAAAAAAGAAGCCGCAATGAAAGCCACCAAGCAGATCTCACTATCAGTGGTTGGCTGCACGGTTACCTTGATCATTGCCTTTTTACCCTTAGTATTCTTACCTGAGGGTTCAGGGGATTTTGTCCGAAGTCTTCCCATGGCAGTCATCATGAGTGTATTGGCCTCCATGCTGGTTTCACTGACCATCATCCCCTTTCTCTCCACTTGGTTTCTGAAAGACAAGGATGCCAGTCATACCAACAAAGTTTTTGATTTGTTTCAAAGAGGTATTCAGGCTACGTATGCACCACTTTTGGAACGGGCACTACGGAAGCCCATCCAGACTTTACTCATCGCTCTGGTGGTTTTCAGCGCATCCATGGGGTTATTTCCGGTGATTGGTTTCAGTCTTTTCCCTCCATCGGAGAAACCACAATTCCTGATCAACATTACAACTCCCCTGCAGTCCAACCTCAATACCACCAATGAAGTGACACGGGAAGTCGAAGCAGAACTTCGCTTGATTCCGGAACTGATGAACTTTGCAACCAATGTGGGAAAAGGGAATCCCCGGATATACTACAATGAAATTCCTGAAAACGAGCGGCCGGATTATGCCCAGATTTTTGTGCAGCTTGATCCGGAAACCTCTCCTCCGCGAAAAATGGAAGTTATTGCTGCCCTAAAAAGTAGGTTTGCAAGTATCACGGGCGCAAAAGTAGAAGTTAAAAATTTTGAACAAGGACCGCCAGTGACGGCCCCTGTGGAGGTTAGGCTTTCAGGTGAAAATCTCGATACGCTCAGAAACTTGGCTGCCAAAGTTGAGCTTTTGATCAAGGAAACTCAGGGAACAATCTACGTTAATAACCCGGTGTCAAATTTAAAAACAGATGTCCGTGTTGCCATTCAAAAAGAAAAAGCAAGGCAGCTGGGAGTCAATATTGTGGATATCGACCGAACAGTAAGGCTTGCACTGACGGGATTGAACCTCGGTTCTTTCACCGATCCAATAGGGCAAAAGCGCGACATTCTCTTAACCTCCTCAAGGGCTGAAAAAGCAACTTTAGCTAATCTGGATGGTGTATACATCACCAATCAACTTGGCACGGGAGTACCACTTTCTCAAATCGCCACTTTGGAACTGGAAAGCAGCACCTTGACCATTGATCACTTCGACAAAGTCCGGTCAGTATCTGTTTCAGCTTTCGTGGATCAAAATTTTCTTTCCGACCGGGTGATTTCTGAAGTCATGAAAAAAATGGACGCTGTTAGTCTTCCTGTTGGGTATTCTTACAAAATGGGAGGAGAATATGAGAGCCGCCAAGAATCCTTTGCCGGGTTTAACACCGTGATAATTATCACGGTATTCCTCTTCATCGCCGTATTAATATTGCTGTTCAAAACGTTCAAAAGCACCATTATCGTACTTTCTGTGATTCCGCTTGGTATGGTTGGAGCCTTGACAGCACTTTGGATTACCGGAAACTCTTTGTCCTTTGTAGCAATTATCGGATTGATTGCGTTAGCAGGCATAGAAGTGAAAACTTCCATTTTGCTGGTTGACTTCACCAATCAGTTGCGATTGGAAGGAAAACAACTAGACGCGGCAATTCGGGAAGCCGGAGAAATTCGATTTTTGCCGATTGTTTTGACAACTATTACGGCGATTGGAGGTTTAATTCCCATTGCATTAAGTACCAATCCGCTGATATCTCCACTCGCTATCGTGCTGATTGGAGGATTGATCAGTTCCACTTTACTTTCAAGAATCGTCACTCCGGTGATGTATAAATTATTACCTCCTAAAATTTGATCACATGAGCCAACATTTCACACAACTTAAAAAAGCCGTAGAAGTATTTCACTCCTATGGAATCTCACTTTCAGGTCAGCGCAAAAACGACCATTTCGTTCAGCAACTGAACATGGACCCTGTTTTTATAAACGGCTTGATATTCGAATTAGAATACAACCTTCAGGTGTGTATCCAAGATGAAATGCTTGGAAAAGCCTGCACTCCAAAAGAAGTTATCCGAATGCTGCTTACGATTCCACAAAATAATTAATCGAAAAGCGGAGGTTTATCTCCGCTTTTCTGTTTTTCTTTCAAGAAATTAATTGTTCTTATTTTTTTCTTTTGGGGATTTTTTTTCCAATAGTGTGGATATTTCCCACAATTAAATCCAACTTAAAAACCTTTAATCGGATTCAAAAAAGGGGTTTAATTTACATTTCAAGGCATTTAAAACCAATACTTACTTATTCCAATCATCTTTGAACACTTAAATGGCTTTTCATTCAAAATGCCAAAATTTCCCCCTCTTGGATGGAATTTAATTTGAATGAGAGGATTAAATGTCGGGTAGGAAAAAAGTTGATACTATGAAGGGTTTTACAACTGCAATTGAAGGGAATTTTGTGGATCAGCAGCCTAATGAAAAAATTCTTCTCGAGCAATTTGAGTCACTGACGAACTCAGGAACATGGGAGTATAATTTGGACACCGATACCACGCAGTGGTCTGACGGTGTTTTTCGAATGTTGGGATATGAACCTCAGGAGTTTGAAGTAAACTTTGACACAGCGGTTGCTATCATTCATGAAGATGACAGGGATGAAGCAATTTTTCATATGCAGGAGGTTATTTCTCAAAACCGAGAATACAACATCAAGAAAAGACTGATCAAGAAAGACGGAGAAATCATATGGGTAGATTCCAAAGGCAAACTTATTTCTGAAGAAAAAAGTGGTCAGAAAAAATTGATTGGTGTATTTCAAAACATCACAGAGTACGTCCAAACAAAAGAAAAACTCAAAACAGTAAAAAAGAAAAACAAATCCTTAATCGAAAATCTGGACGGGATTTTTTGGGAGGCAGATGCCCAAACGTTTGAATTCAAATACATTAGTCCCCAGGTCGAGAAAATAACCGGCTTTACACCAAAAGAATGGATTAAAACCAAAAACTTCTGGCAAATGCACATCCATCCTGCAGACCGTCAGGATTCTATTCAAACTTGCCATGATGAAACGCAAAATCTAAATGACCACGTTTTTGATTACCGCTTTTTGACCAAAGACGGAAGAGTAATCTGGCTAAATGACAGAGTAAAAGTAATTTCAAGGAAGGGAAAACCTTACAAATTACAGGGCTTAATGGTCGAAATCACCAAAGAAAAGCAAATTAGTCAAGCGCTTAAAGATGAAATCAACCTCAATCAGTCGCTTATCCAGAAATTACCAAGTGTATTCTTTCTATTCAATACAGAAGGAAAACTCCTGCTTTGGAACCATCAACTGGAAAAGGAATCGGAATATTCATCGGATGAAATTACAAAGATGTCACCTGAATCCTTTTTTGCAGGCGAGGATCATCTCACCATCAAATATCATATCAAAAAAGTAATAGATGAAGGGGCTACAGACCTTGAATTGGAAATACTTTCTAAAACAGGTAAGAAGACTCCCTTTTTCTTTTCAGTTTCACGGTTTTTTTATCAGGATGAGATTTGCATCTTTGGTACTGGCCAAAATATCAGTGAACTAGTAGAAAGTCGCAAATCAACAGCTCAACATATCGAGCGTTATCAAATCGTAACACAAGCCACAAGTGATGCGATTTGGGATTACGATAGAAAGAAAAACAGCCTCTATTGGGGAGAAGGCTTTTTATCTCTTTTTGGCTACAATCCGAGCAAAATCGAACCAAGCTTTGAATTTCAGCTCAGTTTAATCCATCCGGATGACCGAAACAGAATTTTCAGATTAATCCAGCTTTACATCGATCCAAAGTCAACGAAAAAAAACTGGCTGGAAGAGTACCGCTTTCTCAAAAGTGATGGCACCTATGCTATCGTACTGGATAAGGCCATATTTATCAGAGATGACTCAGGAAATGTCACCAGAGTGGTTGGGGCAATGCAGGATATTTCAAGGCAGAAGGACTTTGAACGTTCCCTTAAGGATCTCAATCAGCAATTGGAAAAGAATGTTCGTGACTTGGCAATATCCAATTTAGAGCTTCAGCAATTTGCTTTTGTAGCCTCTCATGATTTACAAGAACCACTCCGAATGATTTCAAGCTTCATGGGGCTCTTGGAACGACGATACAAAAGCGTACTTGACGAAAAAGCCTTAGAATACATCGAATTTGCGACAAACGGTGCAAAGCAGATGCAAAAAGTAATCTTGGATCTTCTTGAGTTATCACGGGTTGGAAAAGTAGAAGAAAAGAAGGAATCTTTAGATCTCGCAGTTCTGATCAACGAAATCAAAATGTATTTGAGAAAGCCGATTCACAGTAAAAATGCGCTGATTACCTATGAAAATCTTCCAGTAATCTGCACCCATAAAACCCCGTTATTACAAATATTTCAAAACCTGATTGGGAACGGACTGAAATATTCAAAACCAGATGTGCCACCACAAATCACCATTCGATCCAAGGATATTGGACCGTATTGGGAATTCACTGTGGAGGACAATGGAATCGGCATTGATCCTGAATACTTCAACAAGATTTTTGTGGTTTTCCAACGACTACATGGCAGAAAGGATTTTGACGGTACGGGTATTGGTCTTTCAATCGTGAAGAAGGCAGTGGAATTTTTAGAAGGAGAAATCACCGTAAAATCACAGGTGGGTGTAGGGACAGAATTCACATTCACAATCAAAAAATAGTTTTTTTGAAAGTGATCGATTTCAAGAAATCAAAATTGACCTTCTTATTTCAAATAAAAATAAGTGGGCAAACGTCTCACTTATTTTTATTGGACAAAATGTTAAAAATATTTTCAGTTTTTAAAAATAATCGGACTTCATTTTCGTCCTAAAGGCTAAGAAACAGGTATTATGAAATGCCCATGAGAAAAGCTTCTCACACAGGAGAATGCCCCACCGATAGCTATCGGGGATCAGGGCATTCCCTGTCCGACGACAGGCGGGCATCTGACCAATAAAAATCAAATTATAAAGAGATGAAAACACTGCTGATTTTGAGTTTTTCTTTGCTCTCTTTTATTGCACAGGCTCAAACTTGGACTCCTGAATCCTATAAAGTTTATAATGAGAGCACTTTTTACCGCTTAGAATCGCTCTACGAAGTGATTGATTTCAAAAAAGTAAACTTTGATCTGCTCCAGGCAGCAATTTTCTATGTCACCAACGAAGAACGAAAAAAGGCTAATCTTAAGCCTTTTGAATTTCAATCCAAAATCGAAAATGTCGCTGCCGGACACGCCCAGGATATGGTCAAATATGGCTTTTACTCCCATACTAGCAGTATACGTATCAAAAGAACAGTGCAGGATCGATTTCACTTGGAAGGATTAAATCCAAAATATTACGGAGAAAATATTTGCTCAACTTATGGGTTACAGTATCAGAGTGGACGAAAGGTAAATCCCCCCTATCCTTCCGGAGAATTTACTTATGCACTTACTTCCAAGCGTGAAAAAATCCCTCCTCACACTTACATTTCCTTTGCAAAAGAGGTGGTGAAACTTTGGATGAATTCACCGGGACATCGCCAAAACATCCTCAATCCCAACTTTACCTCGCTCGGTTGTGGTGCAAGACTTTACCTCGAAAAAAGCTTTTACAACATGCCCTACTTTATGGTAGTCCAAAATTTTGGAAGCTGATAAACTTTAAATACTGCTTTAATCTTCCCCAAATTGCCTTGCTGCCAAAGCTTTTTTTTAAAGGACCTCTATCGGTTTCTCCAAAGTGGTCTTTATTTGTACAATTTTTCGTGGGCCTTTCTCAACTCCTCTAGTGCGATTTTTATAACCTTCCGATCATAAGTCATGAGCCCATTGGTTTCAACTTCCACATCTGTGGTTTGGGTATAAATGGCAGCAGCTAGACCCTTTGGTATTAATTCAGCCATATCTTCCAGCAGAATCATATAGCGAGCCTTCAGCTCTTCTTTTGAAGTGAAACTCTGATAGCCCCAATTATCCTTGATCTGCCAGGTATGCCCTTCGATTGGCAATCCCAAGCCTCCATATTCTCCTAAAACCAAAATATTTTCCGCTCCAAAAATTCTGGGGTCCGGCATCACCGGGTCCGGATAATTGTGCAAATCCATGATATCTCCAACCACTTTTGTGCCTTCCATTTCGAAGTTTCCACCACTCGCAGAATTGATCAAGCGACTGGGATCAAGTTCTCGGGTCATTTCGGTGATTTCTGTTGTTTTAAACTGTCCCCAAGCCTCGTTAAATGGAACCCAAGCAACTATGCAGGGAAAAAATCGAAATTCATTGATAATTTCTTTCCATTCAGTTTTGAAGATTTCCTCAGATTCTGCGGTTCGTTTTTTATTCATTCCCTCTCGGATCACTCCGGGTCGGATTTCCCAACGGTTGCCCATATCGCCACTTGGCATATCCTGCCAGACAAGCATTCCCAGCCGATCAGCATGGTAATACCAGCGGGCTGGCTCTACTTTTACATGCTTTCTGATCATATTGAAGCCCATTTCTTTGGTTTTTTGGATATCAAAAAGGAGCGCTTCATCTGTCGGGGCCGTGTACAATCCGTCTGGCCACCAGCCTTGATCTAAAGGGCCATATTGAAAAAGAGCTTTCCCATTTAGGAACATTCGTTGGTGTCCATTTTCGTCTTTCCCCATTCTTATGTCTCGGTAAGCTGCATAGGAGGTAACCTGATCGACAATCTTTTTTCCTTCCAGTACTTTAATACTAACCTCATATAGAAATGGAGAATCAGGCGACCATGTTTTTGGATTTTGAAGGCGAACAGGCAGCGGTTTATTAGCCTGGGCTTTGAAGCTTGACACAAGCTTACCTCCGTCCAATAAGGTTACTTCAACTTCCTGACCTGGCTTTGGATTGGTGATTTCAGGATAGAATATCTGCGCTGAATTTTCCCAATCTGTAGTTGAATAGATTGAGGAAACATGTGATGAGGGAACCTCAAGGATGTAAACACTTTGCCAAATGCCTGTTACCGGAGTATACCAAATTCCTTTTGGTTCTTTAACTTGCTTTCCTCTTGGCTGAGGTCCGGCATCGCTTGGATCCCAAACCCTCACCCGAATTTTTTGCGATTTCCCTTTTACCAAAAAATCAGTGATGTCAAAACTGAAAGAATCAAAGCCTCCTTGATGCTTTCCTACATTTTTTTCGTTAACCCAGACTTCAGCCTCCCAATCCACGGCACCAAACTTTAGAATTATCCGCTTTCCTTTGGGACTCAACTGCAAATCAAAACGTCGTTCATACCAAAGTTCATTTTCTGGTCCCACAGTGAGCTGGACCCCTGAAAGGTAGGACTCTACAGGAAACGGAACAGTGATTTTTCCTGCAAATCCTGTCTCAGGACTGCTGCCTTTTGGCAAAATCGCAAAATCCCATGATCCATTTAAACTTTGCCATGCTTGCCGTTGCAATTGGGGTTCTGGATACTCCGGATGGGGATTCTCCATATTAACCAAGTCAGTCCATGGAGTTTTTAGGGTGGTTTGTGATAAACTGACAGTGGAGAACAGGAAAAGAGTAAAAAAGAAAAAAGGTCTCATAGTAGGTAGGGACGGTGAAGATTAAACTTATTGAAAATGAAACCAAAGTACAAGGGGGCTTGAAGAAACTCTCTGATCTGCTGATCCGAGCGCTGAAGGAGTTTGAGGTTCCTTGGCAGGCTGGATTTCAGGTTGATTAAATAAGAAAGCCAAATCTGATTTTAAAAAAGGCAAGGTGGAATTACCGAAGTGAGATTGGCCAAGACCTAAAAATAAGCCGGCTGTTTCGGTGCTTACATCAATTGTCACGGATTCAAATTCTAGCTTAGCGGTCTGAAATGGTTGAAAAAATCCGGAATCTTCTGACTGAATCGCTATTTCGGGACTTGCCATGGGTGTGAAATTCTGATTTTTCCATTGACCAAAACCAGCCCCTGCTGAATTCCAAGAAACCTGATAGAGCATTTGGTCAGGGTAGTTAAACCCCAAGCCCAACCATCCCAAATCCGAAAAGTCAGACGGCGGAGCAGAGGCTACCATCTTCAATTGTCCATTTTCCAAGACTGTCCAGGTTAATACATGAGGCCAAGGTCTATAAGAAGATTGGATTTGAATCGAGCCGTCCTTTAATTTTTTCCAATTTACGTTAGTAAACGTGCTCCAATTACCTTCATTATTAGGTACTTGGGAGAAATGCAATACATGCATTCCCACTTTCACCTTGTCCAATGTTCCTCTTGCTTTTCCAAAAACAAAAATTTTCTCCCCGACAGTGACTTGTAATTCGGTATTTGATTCCCTCACCGAAATCTTATCTGAAGGAACAAATTCCTCAAAGTTAAAAGCCAAATTTGGAACAACACTATGGTTACTATTTGCAATTGGACTAACCAACAAAATCATGGAAATTATGAACTGAAAGGGCATAGACGCTAGAAATCAAAGTAATTTAGATTCTAAAGTAACTTTTATCTTAACATATAAAAATCCACTTCTTATAAAATTCACCTGTAATCGCTATTGCAAATCATATTCGATCATTTATTGATAAGAAGTGGCATTTTTTGACATTTTATCTAACTTGGAACCACACAGAAATTTTTAAAAAAATGAGTTCAATCGACCCTGCAATCCTTAGCAAAGCGCAAAGCTGGCTGGATGGAAATGTAGATGCTGACACCAAAGCATCAATCAAAAAATTAATTTCGGAAAATCCCACCGAATTGGTGGATTCCTTTTATCAAGATCTGGAGTTCGGAACCGGAGGATTAAGAGGACTAATGGGTGTGGGTACCAATCGAATGAATGTCTACACGATTGGAATGGCCACACAGGGATTGGCAAATTACCTTTTGAAATCCTTTCCCGGGCAGGACATCAAAGTAGCGATCACACATGATTGCCGCATCAATAATACGCTATTTGCAAAAACCACTGCTGATGTCTTCACCGCAAACGGGATAAAGGTTCTCTATTTCAAAGAAATGAGGCCAACGCCTATGCTTTCCTTTGCTGTACGCCATTTTGGCTGCAAATCCGGAGTAATGATCACTGCCTCACATAATCCCAAAGAGTACAATGGCTATAAAGCCTACTGGGAAGACGGAGCGCAGGTAGTGGCGCCTCATGACACCAACATCATTAAGGAAGTTCAGAAGATCACCTCTTTTGACCAAGTTAATTGGAATAAAAACGAAGCCTTATTCGAATACATTGAGGAAGATTTTGACGCTATCTATTTAGAATTAGTCAAAGGCTTAAGCTTATCGCCTGAGGCGATTAGCAGTCAAAAAAACATACCCATCGTTTTCTCTCCAATCCATGGGGCCTCTGGCAAAATGGTCCCTGCCGCTCTCAAGGCTTATGGATTTGAAAACATACATATCGTCAAAGAACAAGCTGAACCGGATGGAAATTTTCCAACTGTAATTTATCCAAATCCGGAGGAAGCTGAGGCCCTAACTATGGCAATCGAATTAGGCAGGAAGGTAAACGCCGAACTTGTCCTTGCCTGTGATCCCGACGGTGACCGATATGCTGCTGTCGTCCCCAATGAAAAAGGTGAATTTGAACTCCTCAATGGAAATCAGTCGGGGGCATTGTTGAGCTATTATCTCCTTAGTAAATGGCAGGAAGCCGGTAAACTGGACGGAAATCAATTTATGGTCAACACCATTGTCACCACCGAATTGATCAATGAAATTGCCGAAGGATTCGGTGTGAAATGCTTTAATGTATTGACCGGTTTTAAAAATATTGCCGCCATTATACTCAAACTAGAGGGCAAAGAAACCTATATCGGAGGTGGGGAAGAGTCCTATGGCTACCTGGTTGGCGATTTTGTCAGAGACAAGGATGCAGTAAGTGCTGCTGCGATTTTCGCTGAGTTGATCGCCTACTATAAACAACAGGGGAAAAACACCTTCGATGTTTTGGCTGAAATTTATTCCAAGTTTGGCTTCTATAAAGAGTCTTTGATTTCTGTGACCAAAAAAGGAAAAGACGGTGCAGAACAGATTCAAGCCTTGATGAACGGATTCAGAACAAATCCACCAACGCAGATGAACGGCATCGAGGTAGAGCGAATTGTGGATGTAAAGAATTCTACGATCACTCATCTAAAAACAGGAAAGGTAGAAAATTTGGAAATGGACAAGTCCAATGTCATGCAGTTTTATCTATCAGACGGCAGCAAGATTTCAGCGAGACCTTCTGGAACAGAGCCAAAAATCAAGTATTACTTTTCCGTGAGCGCCCCGCTTTCCGATCCAAAAGATTACAGAAAAGTTGAGGGTGAATTGGTGGAAAGATTAGACGGATTAAAAAATTACTTCAGTTAATACCAGAATTGAAACACCTCAAAAGCCCGATTAACCTCGGGCTTTTTTTTAATCAAAAGTAAACCTCAGCCCAAGAAATCCTCTAATTCCCTGATTCGGGGCAAAGACATAAGTAGGATCAAAAGTCAATGCATTGGGATTGGTTGGTGTAGGAATCACATTTCCACCCCGATCAAACTCCACTCCCTTGTCAAAAGGATCAAATGACCGCGCAATGCTATTGGCAGGAGGAGTGAAATTCAGCAGGTTTTTCACTCCACCATAGACCTCCCACTTTTTTCCAAATGATTTTGTCAACTGGATATTCTGAATGCTCCACCAAGGAGAAAACTCCGGACGATCGTCCAATTCCCCCAAGAGCGGCAGTCGCATCGGACTGTACACATTGCCGGTGTAATCAATGCTCAAACCCAAGTTTTGAAACGCATAGCCAATGGTCCAAACACCCGAAAATCGCTCAGTGAGCAGTTGGCGTATTTTTTCTCCACCTTCATTCAAACTTACATCCATCAAAGTGGCGCCGGCCAATACCTTGAAACCTGAGTTCCAAACTGCATCCACATTCAAAGATATCCCTTTGGACACTGCGCTACCATCCAGATTGGCATAAATGATCTGATTGGGGTTCGTTTCGTAGTCGGGCAGGATGCGGTTGGTAAAATGGGTGTAGAAAATCGATCCGTCCAATCCGAAATAATTTCCCTGATCCGAATAGATCTTTTTCACCAAATTCAAGTTGGTATTCCAACTCCTTTCCGGAGCTAATTCCTCTGCAAATACTACCTCCCGAGCACCTGTCAGAGCCGCATGATCCTCTGTGAAAACATTGGCTACCCGAAATCCATTACCGGCCGAAATCCTAAACACCGTACTTCTATCTTGGGATACCCACTTGTAATTGACTCTTGGGGAAAAAATATTGCCGTGAACACTGTTGTAATCGTAGCGGATCCCGGCCAATAAACTTTGGCTGGAATTGAAGCGAATCTCGTCCTGCACAAAAATCCCCGGTAAATGGATTTCAGAAGGAAAATTTTCACTTCCTCCTTCTTTGGAAGTAGCGGTAGTATTGTCGTCATAATAGGTGTACCGATAGGCTGAACCCAAAAATAAATTATGTTTTCCGGCCTCTTTTACCCAGGTCAGCTGCCCAAAAGCAATAGTTTGGTCTGCCAAATAAAAGGTCGTTCCATAGTAAGAATTCTGCTTGTGCCCATTTGCTGAAAACTGGAAATTAACCAGTTCTTTTACCGGCAATTGGTAGGTTCCAAAGGCTTCCCAGCGATTAGTCTCAATACTTTCTCCATACACATCATCCCCTCCCCGATCAGCTTCGGTCCAGTTCATCTGACCTCCCCAGCGGTTTTCATTCACATACCTACCTGCCAGGTTAAAGGCTCTTCCTCCTTTTCGTTGAATTTCAAATTTCTGGAAAAGCGAAATCCTCTTTTGCAAAGTCAGGTCGGTAAACCCGTCTCTGTTGTTGTCGATGGGGTTGTCATACCAAAACACATTCACTCCACTCAGTGACTGGATTGATTTCGATAGGGCACTTTTGATCCCCAGATCAGCATTGACTTCTCCCCAACCGGTGGCAAAAGCATCCACAGATACCAATGGGGCGATTTCGGGTCTTTTGGTGATCACATTGATCAAGCCCCCGACTGCCTCTGAACCATAAAGCGTGGAAGCCGGACCTTTGACTACTTCGATCCGGTCAATCAGCGATTGCGGAATTCCAGTCAATCCATATACTGTTGCCAATCCACTTACGATCGGCATCCCGTCAATCAAAATCATGGTATACGGACCCTCCAAACCATTGATATGTATATCACCGGTATTGCAAACATTACAGTTGATTTGTGGACGGACACCGTTGACATTTTGTAGCGATTCAAAAAGGGAAGGTGTAGGATTTGCTTTGAAAAAGGCGGCTTTGTACACTTCAACCGGCACAGGGCTATCCAGCTTGGAAACTTCCTGCATTGTGCCGCTTACCACTACTTCATCCAAAGAACCGTCAAGAGGAGACAAGTCAAAAGTCAAAAAATTGCTTTCTAGGGGAACAGTGATCCGTTTTGTCTGTTTTTCAAAGCCAATCAAGGAAACCTGAATGGTATACAGACCCGCTTCAAGCCTATTTATTTCAAAATTCCCAAGGCTGTCAGTTACCGCACCGAGGCTTTTCTCCTTAATCAGGACATTGGCAAATTCCAAGGGCCCCTTAGCACTCAAGACTCTCCCCTTCACACTTTGCTGTGCAAGAACTGAATTCAGAGTGAAAAATAAAAGCATAAGCATTGAGCTTCTTCGAATTGATTGAATCATAAATGCAACATTATTGCATTTAATCGAATATTCCGAAAAAGAGATCTTAAAATTTATGGATAGACTGGAGAAAAGCATTGAAAGTTTTCGAGTGATATTTTTATTAGATACACAAAAGTAATAAGTTAGATCATTCTAACAAATTTGTTTTTCTAATATACGTTGTCGTACTTTTGACCGGATCAAATTCCCAGCTATGGCTTCCTCTACCGAAGAGAATTATTTAAAAGCACTTTATAACCTTTCAAATGGGCAAGGAGAGGTCAATATTTCGGATTTGGCAAATGGCTTAAAAGTCAGCATGCCCACAGCGAATAGCATGGTAAAAAGCCTTCAGAAGAGTGATTGGGTGATTTATGAGAAATACAAACCTGTCATCCTTACTCCAAAAGGTCAAAAAGAAGCAGCTTTGATAGTGCGAAAGCATCGTTTGACTGAAATGTTTTTGGTGAAAAAAATGGGCTTTGGTTGGGAAGAAGTGCATGAAGTGGCCGAACAGATCGAGCATATTCATGCCCCGAAATTTTTTGAGCGAATGGATGAAATGCTGGGTCATCCGACTATCGATCCGCATGGTTCACCAATACCTGATAATCAGGGAAGAATGCAGGAGTTTTCTTATACCCCACTTTCATCCTGCAAACCAAATCAAACCGTCCAACTTACTGCACTGACCAATTCCTCGACAGAGTTTTTGGAATTTCTAAACAGCAGAAAGCTCAGTCTGGGAGTCCATCTGAAAGTGATTTCGCGGGAAGCCTACGATCAGAGCATTGTCGTCAGCTATCCGGATCACCCTATGGAAACTCTGAGTGAAAAAGTATCAGAAAGGCTATTGGTAAGGGTATTGGAATAAATTTGTTATTTTAGTTGAATTATAAAGTTCAGTTCTTTTATGGAAAGTATGGTTTTGAACACTAAAAAGCCACTAATGCTGTTCGCTTTATTTTTACTGGTCAACTGTTATACTTTCGGACAAAACCCTTGACTGGTTTGAGGATAAAATCAGAAAATTGAAGAATTGAAAAAAAAAACACTTTGTAAGCAATGAAAGCCTTATCACTCCTCCTCGCTGGAATCCTAGTTCCCTTACTCTCATTTTCCCAAGACCGGGTCACCGGCAAAACTTTCACCACTCGATCTGAAGTCCTAGCACAAAACGGGATGGCCGCAACCAGCCAACCACTTGCCACGCAAGTTGCCTTAGATATTTTGAAAAAAGGCGGTTCGGCCATGGATGCTGCCATCGCTGCCAATGCCATGCTTGGCTTGGTGGAACCCAATGCCTGCGGAATTGGAGGCGATGTCTTTGCGATCATTTGGGATGCAAAAACGAAGAAACTCTACGGATTCAATGGTAGCGGAAGAGCTCCCGAGAGTCTGACGATGGAGGTTTTCAAGGAAAAAGGATTAAGCTATGTCCCGCTTCTTGGCCCGCTTCCAGTTTCAGTTCCGGGATGTGTGGACGGTTGGTTTGAGATGCACAAGCGCTTCGGCAAACTCAGCATGCAGGAGATACTTCAGCCTTCCATCGATTACGGAAACAGTGGTTTCCCCGTCTCAGAAGTAATTGCCTGGCAGATGAACAGTCATTGGCCGGAAATGCAGGACATTCCCGGTTTCCGCAAAACCTACATGCCCAACGGCAAAACCACTCCGAAAAAAGGCGAAATATTCAAGAATCCCGACTTAGCTAGGTCCTATGCTCTAATTGCTAAGGAAGGTAGATCGGCTTTTTATGAAGGAGAAATCGCTCGGACCATCGACCGATTTATGAAAGAAAATGAGGGCTATCTTCGATATGAAGACCTGAAAAAACACACTTCGGAATGGGTCGATCCCGTCAGTACCAATTATCGGGGCTATGACGTGTGGGAACTTCCCCCAAACGGTCAGGGCATTGCCGTGCTGCAAATGCTCAACATCCTTGAAGGATATGACATCAAGTCCATGGGCTTTGGAAGTGCGGAATACTTACATGTACTCACAGAGGCGAAGAAACTGGCTTTTGAAGATCGGGCAAAGTTCTACGCCGATCCGGCCTTCAATCAAATCCCTATGGAGCTACTGATCTCCAAAGCATACGCAGCAGAGCGCCGCAAACTCATCGATCCCAACAAAGCGGCCCTATCCTACCCTGCAGGAGATATTGAAAAGGGAAATACGACTTACCTGACCGTGGCGGACAAAGACGGCAACATGGTTTCTTTTATTCAAAGCATTTACGATGAGTTTGGGTCGGGCATGGTGCCGGATGGATTGGGTTTCGTCCTGCAAAATCGCGGGCAACAGTTCAATGTACAAGACGCAAACCACTGGAATTCGCTGGCCAAGGGCAAAAGACCATTTCACACAATTATTCCGGCATTTATCACCAAAGACGGAGATCCTTGGCTAAGTTTTGGTTTGATGGGAGGTTCGGTGCAGCCTCAGGGACATACACAGATTGTGGTCAATCTGATTGATTTTGGAATGAATTTCCAGGAAGCCGGAGATGCACCAAGAATGCGGCATAACGGTTCGTCCGAACCCACAGGATCCAAGATGACCACAGGAGGTTCGCTCAACTTGGAGAGCGGTTTTTCTTATGAAGTCATCCGTCAACTGGAAGAAATGGGCCACCGCATCGAGTACAGCATTGGGCCCTATGGCGGCTATCAAGCGATCTATTACGACAAGGTCCGCAAAGTCTATATCGGAGCATCAGAATCCAGAAAAGACGGGCAGGCGGCAGGGTATTGATTGCTCCTCCAAATTTGTAATTTGGAGGCCCTATCTCCCAATGCGTGGAGTTTGGACTTTTGTCGAGGAGTTTGTAACCACTCATATATATCAAGACCAATTTTAAATTGGTGCTATTCTTTGTCAAATACCCAATGCATGCGATTTTCTAAAACGACCTTAGCCTTATTGTTTTGTTTGTTATTTCTTCAGTGTAATAAACCCACTCCGATGAATTCTTCCCTTCGTGTACATACAATCCGC
The DNA here is from genome assembly GCF_030694375.1 of Algoriphagus sp. Lineage (GTDB taxonomy): Bacteria > Bacteroidota > Bacteroidia > Cytophagales > Cyclobacteriaceae > Algoriphagus. The sequence goes on along the minus strand of NZ_JAUXYL010000040.1, from coordinate 112,066 downwards.
CTTCATCCCGGTGATGATGTGTTGCCTGAGTTAAAGAAATTTATTGCAAACAATCAGATCGAAGCGGGTTTTATTATGTCGGCAGTAGGCAGTCTTACCCAATATAACCTTCGCTTTGCCAATCAACCTGATGGCAGTCAAGGGGAAGGACATTTTGAAGTGGTGTCACTTACTGGTTTGCTCAGTACTGAGGGAAATCATGTTCACCTTTCTGTAAGTGATAGTACCGGACGCACGATTGGCGGACATTTGCTCGATGGCAACCTTGTCTACACCACTTTGGAAGTGGTGATCGGCGAAGATCCAAATCATATTTACCATCGAGAAACAGACCCAACTTTTGGGTATAAAGAGCTGGTAGTGAAGAAAATAAATAAATAAATAAATAGGAGCAGTAGTCATCGATTCGATAAATGGAGGTTTGTGCGGTTCTAATCAGGTAATTTTTCAGACATGAAATCGAGCTTGTCTGCCACAAGCAGGCCTGCCTGAGGCAGACAGGCATGACTAAAAAGTCAGACACTGGAATGATTATCAAACTTGCGAGATTCCCTGTCCGAATACAGGCGGGCATCTGACCAAAAAAATCAAATTATAAACAGATGAAATGCCCATGAGAAAAAACTCTCACACAGGGGGATGATTATTTAGAGCATTCCATGTGGCAAATAAAAATCAAATTATAAACACATGAAATCGAGCCTGCCTGAGGCAGACAGGCATGACTAAAAAGTCACACACTGGGATGATTATCGACCATTCGAGATTCCATGTGGCCTTAAAGAAAAAATTATAAACACATGAAATGCCCATGAGAATGGCATCTCACACAGGGGAATGATTATTTAGGGCATTCCATGTGGCAAATAAAAATCAAATTATAAACACATGAAATCACTCATGCCTACGACATTTTTATGGACGACAATTGGTCCTTCTAGCAATATGGTTCAACCCCGATAAACAATGATAAATTGTAACACAGGTCGTTGCTTCCTCATTTTAGTCCCGTATGGACGAATCATCTTTTAGCCGAAGGTTTTAGCCTCTAATCCTTGATTAATGACAAAATCGGAGATAAGTCCCATCGGGACAAAAGATATTTTGTTCAGCATATATTTTTCAAAATACAAAAATTACCGATGCATGACCAACCAAAGTTTACCCGTATTATTTGTTCTAATCCTTTTTTCTTCCTGATTATCTGGAAATAGGAAAATCCTCTAATCGATCAATCGGGAATTAGGCAAAGTTTGTTTTTTCTCAACTAAACAGATGTTAGATAACGGGATAGGCAAACTCCAATCCAAGCCTAAATTCTTTTTAAAACAGAAAAACGGATCTCTCCTTCACTAGATTAAAGTCCTTGTATGGAATGATTTTGATCGAAATCGTTTCTTGGCTTCTTTATTGCCTATTTAAACCCCAAGAAATATCATAATGGTAAAAAAACAAGGATTTCAAATAAAGCACCTCCCCAAACTTTTATTGGAGACAGGTAAGCTCTGGAATAAAAACAATCCATGGAGATTGGGAGCCGTGGTCGCCTATTACGCGGTGTTATCCTTACCCGGATTACTTATCGTTATCATCAATTTGGTGGGTACTTTTTGGGGTACTGAAATCGTGCAGGGAGAGATCACTGAGGAGATTTCAGAGGCCATAGGCCCCGAGGCTGCCCAATCGGTGGTGGACATTATCGAAAATTCAAGAAATGATGGACAGTCCGTCTTTGCCACCATCATGGGGGTCGCAATAATGATTTTTGGCGCTACGGGGGTATTTTATCAGCTTCAGATTTCAATGAATGAAATCTGGAGTGTCAAGTTAGATCCGGATGCGGGAATTTGGAAAGTAGTAAAGGACCGAGCCTTGAGTTTGGGATTTGTGATGGTGATTGCCTTTCTATTGATCATCAGCTTTGTGGTTTCCACGGCATTAACGGTATTGAGCGAATTCCTTGCCCAACTTTGGGAACCCAGCTTAGTTTATCTGGCCCAGAGCTTTGAGTTTGGTCTATCCACTTTTGTTTTGGGATTATTGTTTGTGTTGATTTTTAGATTTATGCCTGATATGGAGATCAAATGGAGATCAGTTTGGCTTGGAGGTTTTATGACCGCCGTACTGTTCAATTTGGGGAAAATATTGCTTTCCTTTTATTTTGGAGCTGCAAATCCCGATTCGATTTATGGTGCAGCAGGCTCGGTGGTCCTGATTTTACTTTGGGTGTCTTATTCCTGCCTGATACTTTTCTTTGGAGCAGCATTTACCAGAGTATATGCTGAAAAGTACGAGGCGGAAATCCACCCTTCTGATTTCGCCATGAAAGTGGTGACAAAAGAGGTCATTATCGAAAAGGGGAGCGAAGAATTGGGCAATCCAGATTCATAATCACGGTTTCAGGATTACCAATTAATTCAACTTTATAAATGAAACTTAATTCCTCCATTGATAACAAACCCATCCACAGGCGCATAGATATCCCGAAACTCAGGCCTTGAAATACTACCTGTAAAAATGGTATCAAAGCCTGTCTGCCGAGTATCGAGAAAATTTTCAAAATTCAGGAAAATCGAAAAATTACCTCCTAACTTCTTTTCAGTCATTAAGCCAAGGATCCAATAGGATTGACCGGTAGCTCCATCATTGAGCAATTGAGGACTGAAGTAATAGGCCTCAAAACCTACTCTGAAACTTTCGTGTTTTTCATACATCAATACATTATTGAGTCGGTGTTTAGCTACTAGGGGATATACCTCCTTACGTTGATTGATCCGCAGGCTGACATCAGCAAGGGTATACCCGACAAACAACTTTAGATCCCTGTATTCCCACTTCAAGTTTACCTCCATGCCTTGTGTTTGAAGCTGGCCTTCAGGTTGTCGATAAGTATAAAAAGAACCATCAAAATCCAATATGAGTGGATTATTGATACGCGTATAAAAAAACAAAACATTGGTACTGAGAGTCAATTCTTCACCCATTGCCATTCGGTAATTCACATCAAAATTAGCACCTGCTGAACGTTCTGCTTCCAATCGTCTTGGATCAATGGGCCTAACATTGCGGAATGACAACCGCTCAGTTTCCTCTGTAAAAACTGTCGGAGATTTATAACCCAAGCCTCCTCCCATTCGGAAAGTAAGTAATTCACTTGGCTCTACCATCAGTGAAACCTTTGGCAGGGCAAAAACTCCATAATCCTTTTGAGCATCTACGCGGAAGCCGGATTCCAGAGTCCACGCCGGAGAAATATTCCAGAGATTCTGAAGGAATGCGCCAAAAGTATTTAGCCAATAATCCAGGACTTGATCGGAGTCACCCGGATTTTGCCTGAAATTTTCTGTCCAAAGATTAATCCCACCTATCCATTCCGAATGATCTCGAAATTTACTTAGGTGAACTTCTGAAAAACTTGAAAATTGATTTCCTCCAAATTCAAAATCAGGTATGGCAATTTCCCGATTAAAGAAATTGAAGCTGTTTTTAAAGCTTAGCCTCACTCCTTCTTCTAGATCTTGTTTGTAGGTCAGCTGTGTTGAAACTCGGTTTGTTTGGTTGTTTTCAAAATATGGATTTGTCACCTTATTTCCCTGAATAAAATCCAGATTGCCACCTAGTCGGCTTTCCTTGGTCCAATTGACCCCCAATACCAGTTCACTACGGACGTTAGGATTCCAAAACAGCTTCGGATTGAGGGTAAATCTGTCAAATTTGGGGATTGCCGTTAGGCCAATATCAGCTGGATCGTAAGCGGAACTCTTATTATAAGATCCAAAAAAAGTACTTCCCAACTTACCGAATTTTTCGGAATAAAATCCACTGGCATCGAGTCCCAAGGCAGAAGTTCCATTGATTAAGACATCAATTCCACCATCCTGAACTGGTTTTTTGGAAATCAGGTTAACAAGTCCTGCAATGGCTCCGCCGCCGTAAAGGGTGGATGAGGAACCTTTGACCACCTCAACCTGAGCTAAATCCAAAGGTGCGATCTGCATGAGACTTAGTCCACCAGAATAGCCGGTATACAGCGGTAGTCCGTCACGAAGCAATTGTGTGTATTTCCCATCCAAACCCTGAATCCTTATGCTGGAGTTGTAGCTTGTAGCCGAAGTCTGCTGGGTTTGAATTCCCGTGCTTTCATTCAGCAACATCCGGATATCACCGGGTTTCATATTTCCTTTTTCGGCTAGTTCCTCACCTGCAATGACCTCTACTCTCGTTGGAATATCAGAAATCACCCGACTTGATCTCGTGGATTCGATAAGTATTGTTTCCATTTCATCTTCTTCTGGGTGAAGGGCTATAGTTTCACCTTGAGTAGTAGATGGAAAAGTGCGTTTGAATTTTTGGCTTTCATAGCCTACAAAGTTGACTTCAAACGTGAAAGTCCCTGAGGGGATGTCCTCAAAAACCCAAGTTCCATTTTGTTCAGTAACACCAACATTCTTGAGTTCAAGAATATGAATACTGGCCCCAGGAAGTGCCTTTAGGCTTTCTTGGTCTATAACTTTGAGAATATACCTATGTTGGGCCGAAGCAAATGAACTCCATAAGCATATCAGCACCAATCCAAAAAGTTTTCGCATCTTTTGTAATTGTTTTTAAAGTCCAATAATTTGAAACCCTAGAACTCCTCCTCGAAAATGAAATTTCCGAGGAAGGTCCAAATTATCAGTCTAAACTCTTCTGCCAGTTCCAGCTGTCACGCATGGAATCTTCCAGGGAATACTTTGCCTTCCAACCCAGGACATTATTTATTTTGGTGGTGTCTGCCCAAGTTTTCACTACATCACCGGGTCTTCTTGGACCGACCTGATAGTTAAGCTTCACTCCGCTTACTTTTTCGAATGCATGGATGACTTCCAAAACTGAATTTCCATTGCCTGTGCCCACATTGAACACATCGTAAAAATTATTCTCCTGTTTATTGAGATAGGCCAAAGCCTTGACATGAGCTTCTGCCAAATCCACCACATGAATGTAATCCCGTACACAGCTGCCATCTACTGTATCGTAATCGTCCCCGAAAACAGTCAATTTTTCACGGATTCCTGCAGCTACTTGTGTAATGAAAGGAACCAGATTGTTTGGCGTTCCCAATGGCAATTCTCCGATTTTTGCACTTGGGTGTGCTCCGACTGGATTGAAATAACGAAGCGAAATCACCCGAATCCCCATTTCACTTTTAACACAGTCAACCAAAATATCTTCACAGATTTTTTTGGTGTTTCCATAGGGACTTTCCGCCTCCTGTCTTGGGGTAGATTCTGTCACAGGAAGCACCTCCGGCTGTCCATACACCGTACAGGAGGAAGAAAAAACAAGATCTTTAATGCCTTTTTCCTCCATAAATTTCAACAAGACAAGCAATGAACCCACATTGTTTCTATAATACTTCAAGGGCTGCTGCGTACTCTCCCCCACTGCCTTAAACGCTGCAAAATGAATCACCCCTTCAATTTTATGTTTTTCAGCGATTGACTTAAGCAAGGATTTTTTATTACAGTCTCCCTGATAAAAGGCGAATCTTTTCCCTGTAATTTCTTCGAGCCGATCCAAAACCGTAGGATCTGAATTGGATAAATCATCCAATATTATCGGTTCCATTCCTGCTTTCCACAGTTCAACAGCAGTGTGAGAACCAATATATCCTGCTCCTCCTGTAATTAAAATTTTCTTCATGGGTGTTTAAAAATCTTTCTGAAGCAAAACTATTCAAATACTCCAGACAGACAGGCAAAAACTTAGCGGATTAACATAAAAGTTCCGCTTTTCTCAGTGGAGGTCTCTTTCCCCTCTAAAAAATAGGTGTACCGAATGTGGTAAGAATAGGTATAGGAAGGCGCTTCGACCGCTCTAATCAAACCATTCCAACCCTCGGTTCCATAGTAAATCATCCCTCCCCAACGATCCCAAATAGTCAAGCGATACGAAATACTACAATTGGAAATGGGCTGATAAACTCCTTCTTTCGGATTAAATCCTGTCGGCATTCTCACTTCAGGTCTTGCCTGATTTACTACGGCCATTCCTTTCAGGACGCATCCGTTTCCATCCGTTACGGTATATCCAAATTCTCCATATGGAAGTTCGGTGATCCTCGGTCCAGTTTGACCGGATTCCCATAGCACAGTATAAGGCCCTACTCCCCCTTCTATTTTGAGTTCCAGTTCACCATCCAAACTTCCCTCACAACCCGGATTTCCGACTTTTGCAATAACTGAAATCTCTTCAGGTCCTTGTATAGTAGATGAAATCTTAATGGAACAACCCCGGCTATCCAACACAGTCAAATCGTATGATTTAGCTCCAAGACCAAAAACTCTTAACTCTTTTCCATCCCACAATGACTCAAAGCCCGCTGCCACAAAGGGGGGATTCCCTCCCTTTAAGGGAATAATAAATCCCCCATCTGAAGCGCCAAAGCAAGAATTCTCATACACCTCAACAGGTCCTGCCAAACTCAAAGGCTCAGGTTGAGTCAATTCAAACTTCAATAGCTTGGAATCACATCCTGTCTGATCCGAAACGGTCACTTCATAGATGCCGCTAGGCAGGTTTTCGGCTTTTCCGATTTTCAAATTTGGATCATGCTTCCAAAGAAATTTATAGCTTCCTGATCCTCCAACAGGGTTTAATCTGATGCTTCCATTACTCTCACCAGGGCAAGCCGGATTGAGCACATCCGAGGCATTCATCTTGAATTCCGGATAGATTTTCACCTCCAACACTTCAGAAATTCCTGCGCATGCACCATTTAGCGTACTGGTTTCCTCAAAGAAAATGGTTTTTGAAGGGGCGTTGAGTTCCCAGAGAACTGCTACTTGGGGGGAATTTTGTCCTGATATCAAATTCCCACCGGAAACTGTCCAAGTATAGGTCCTTCCTGAAGTCTGAAAAGGCACTTTATAAATCAAAACCTCATTTGGGCCACATAGTCCAGAGCTGCCAAGGGGCAAGGCAGGCTCAATCGTCTCTGTAATTGCCACATCCAACACCAAGGATTTGCCAGGGCATCCCTGATCTGTATATGGAGTTGCCGTCAGTTTTGCGTTTGGATTGGGATCACCCCATTTAACTTTCACCGAGTTGGGTGTTTTTTCAAGAATAACTCCTCCACTGATCTCCCAACTTACCCGATCCATATTGGCTGTGTCTTCAAGTGTGTAGGTGAATTCATCTATCAAAGGACAAACAGATGTCGGTCCGATCAGGATAGGATTAAGATCCTTTACTTCCACTTCAAAGCGAAATGTCTCCTGCTTATCACAAAGTCCTTCACCGGTTGAAGCGAGGATTGTGACAATAAATTTTCCCGGTTTTCCGAAAAGGTGAGAAACTTTTTTACCGACCGCTACGGGTGTATTGTCTCCAAACGACCAGGTAAACTCCGTGTAAGTCTTGTTTCCCGGAGAAATTTCCCAAGTTCCCAATTGGTCTAAACAGGCCACTTTTTGCCCGATAACCTCGAAGGGATATTTGGTGTCTGTTTCAAATTGAATACTTTCCACTCCTGTCCCTACCACAAAGCCATAAGATTCAATTTGACCCGATCCGTAAGCATATGCGATAAACCCCTCTGGATTTACCAGCTGATTGACCCCTTCGGGAATTTGAACCTGCGCAAACTCATAATTGCTTCCCGGGACCACTTTAAACTGACTACTGATATTTTGACTATTCAATAAGGTCTTTTTAGAAGCGCCTTTTGGAATGATAATATTCAGAAAATGGTCGATTTTAGGGTTGAAGCGACCAAAAAGAAGTCCAGTCGAAAATTGGATTTCCTTGATCATTTGCCCGTTTGGGGAATAGGAAAAAAAGTTGGGGTCGCCGAGTGAGGCAGCGAAAAACTCATTGCAGAAACCGCTTTTGGAAATGACTGCAACCGAACTGGGTTTGGAGGTCACGATGCTGGCCACTTCATTTTTTCCAAACTCAAGCCGGATGAATTTTCCGGCGTTTAGGGTGGTTTTTAAGACACCGTTGACTGCTACTCGGGTACCATTCTCCAAAGCCAAAACCTTCACAAATTCCCCCGAAGTCCTGTCTTTTTGAGGAACATGAATAAAGGAATTACCCCAGGTTTTGCTCGGATAGGTTTGCTGAAAAAAGTGGTCTCCGGTCGTTCCACAAGTACCCGAACTGGACATCCTGTTGCCGGCAAAGACAGCAACATTTTTACAATTTGTATTATTATCATTCAGTACCTTAACCAAGGTCCCCGTCAGATCTTCATCGGATTTGATCTGATAAGATTCCCCTTCGTTCAAAACTATTTTCAAGGAATAATTGGCCGGTACTCCTGTGGAGGTCCGAACCGAAGGAATGATCTCTACCTGTGTATTTGCCGCTGTCCCCACGATGACCATCGAACTTTCGAGTGTGGTATGATTCAGGCTGGAATTGGAAACAAATGGTTTTTCATGATGCGACATGACCATATAATCGAGGCCGAGCGATTCTACCGGCAAAACCACCGTACCACCTGTACTGTAAGACCTGCCATTCAAGGCATGAACAGCTATATTGCCTGTAGAAATTACGTGCAGAAATTTTTGGCTGACTCGCTCGGATTCGGTGTGAATCAATCCCTCAGCCATCCCGTCAAATTCCTTTATCAGTCGTTGGCCTTTGGCCAAATCAAATGAAACTGTCTGAAGGGGTGTTTGGATGGTGCCGGAAGATTTTTCGTTTGCTGTGATAATCAACACCGCTTTTTCAGACTGGACATTCACAGAATCCAGACTTCTGCCATTCTGCAAAAAACCAATGTAAAATTCACGACCCACTGTATTAAGCTGGGCTAACGCAAAAAAACCGTTTCCCAGAACGAAAAACAGTAAAAGGCATAATTTATTAATCCACCATTTTGGGTTCATAATTTCTCCTCCCCACAATCTGCTTCAATTTACCTGATCAAAGCGAAACCTCCATGAATTTCTTCAACTTGGAATTCCCCATTCACGGGGAATTGATAAATTACTATATAAGAATAAGTCCCTACAGGTGCTTCTTTACCTTTTAGCATTCCATCCCATCCCTCAGTTCCCCAATAAACTACCTGACCCCATTTGTTGAACACCTGCATTCTGAAGTCTAGATAACAATTCGAAACTGGCTTAAAAGATCCATCTTGGGGCTTAAATCCAGTTGGCATCCTAACTTGAGGCTTAACTTCCTCTACAATTCCATAGGACACCAAACTACAACCATTAAAGTCAGTAACTGTTACCGTATATTCTCCGGAAGGAATTGCCCGGAGTACTGCACTACTATTGGAAGATGACTTACCGGTAAAAGAAGCTACAGCAACACCACTTTCAGCCCATGAATATTTATAGGGAGGAACTCCACCTGTGACGAGGACTGATAGAGATCCGTTGTTGCCTCCGGGACAACCTGGACTTTCTTGAACAAAATTCAAGGTAAGTGGCTGAACTCCTTTAATCTCTCCTCCAACAGGGAGACTACATCCTTTTGCGTCTACTAGGTAAAGTGAAAATTTTCCCTGGGCCAATCCGCTAACAGTTAAAAAATCACCATCCCAAGCTGACTCAATCCCCTCGACTGAATAAGGCGGAAAGCCACCGAGGACTTTAACCTTAAATCCACCGTCACTTGCACCTGAGCATGTGATTGGGAAATACTCCGGTTCTCCAATAAATCTTAAATTTTCCGGCTCCTTTAATTCAATTTCCTGAACTAAAATTCCGCAGCCTGAGCGGTCTTTTACAGTGACTTTGTATAGACCAGCCTTCAGATTATCTGCAGTTCCGGAGTTTAAGTCAGGCACATGAGACCAAATGATATCTTGCTCTCCTGATCCACCCGAAACTTTAATAACAATAGAACCTCCACCCTCTCCGGGACAATTGGGAGCAGTGGTATTGATTGTATCGATCTTCAAAGGTTCGATTTTATCGACTACAAGAGTTTTGGATATTTTGGGACAGGCCTCAGTGGTATTTTCCAATGGCGTCTCAGTATAAAAAATAGAAAATTCAGGAGAATTGATGCCCCACAACACCTCCACTTTCGAGGTGTTTTGACCGGATTTAATTTCACCTCCTACTATGCTCCACTCGTATTTTTTTTGTGATGAAGCATTTGGGACTTCATAGTTTACTTCTGACAAAATTGGCCCACAGACTTGAGTCGGGCCAATTGGGCTATCTTCAGACTGTGCTACTCCAAGTTTTACCGTTTTCACAATTGCATCGCCCAAACAGCCATTTTCAGCAACCGGAATTGCAACAATTTTCCCCTCCTCAGACGCTTCCTGCCATAGGATTGTAATGGATTCCTCTGTTTGGGATACTATTTCCCCCCCTTCCACCGCCTCCCAAATGATCCGGTCAAAATTCGATGGATTCTCCAAGGTATACGTTATAGCTAGCGCCGAACAGGTACTTTCTGGCCCTATGAGTTCTAAAGAAACTTTTTTCACCTCAACTTCGAAAACGAAATTTCGCTCTACCCCACAACTAGCACTCCCATAAGAAGCGAGAACCTTTACTTGGAATTTGCCTTCAGACTTAAAAGTATGAGCTACCTCCTGACCATTAACTGAAGTCGATCCATCTCCAAAGTTCCAGGTAAAAAGCGTGTAGTTTTCATTTTCAGGATTAATAGACCAAATGCCTTCTTGATTCATGCAAGCCACCTGGTCTCCTATCACCTCAAAATCATAATTACTTGTCGCTTCAAACTTTGTACTCTCCAGATTAGCACCCGCCGAAAACCCATACGAAGATTGAACTCCCATTCCATAGGCATAAGCAATAAATCCATCGGGATTGGAAATTGAATTTGGCCCTGCTGCCAGTTTGATTCTTGCAAACGATAATTGTGGATTGCCCGGAACGGGTTTAAATTCAGAATCTATTTGCTTGTTGTTCAGTCGAGTAGAACTAATTGAGGAAGTTTCAAGAAGTATATTCACGTAATGATTGATAAAACCCGCTCCACTCAAAGAATTAAAAATTGCCTGTTTGATTTTTTGATTGTTAGGATTGTAAGTAAGAAGAAAGGGGTCACCTAATTTGTTATTAAAGACTTCATCGCACACCCAACTTTTTGAGATCACCGAAACAGCTGATGGCTTAGAGGTTTCGATCATAGCAACTTCATCCTTCGCAAATTCCACTTCGAGAAAACTCCCCTGATTGATAATCCCCTTGGATTGGCCATTGACAATGACTTCGGTTCCGTTTTCAGAAGCAAGAACTTTGACGATTTCTCCGGAGGTCCTACCCAAGAGCGGAATATGAGTAAAAGATTTTCCCCAAGTGAAAACAGGAAAAGCCTGTTGAAAAAGATGATCACCAGTCAGTTCAAGATTACCGGTTAAGACACAAGAGCCGCCATAAGTTATTTTATTTCCTCCAAAAACAGCTACATTTTTACAGTCCCCATCCGTCCCATTGGTAACCCTCACACGAGTTCCTGTCAAGTCACCTTCACTTTTGACTTGATAAGTCTGGCCCGCGTTCAATGTAAATATTAAGGGGTTACCGGCAGGGTTTCCCTTTACCGTGGAAGTAGTGGGAGTAACTTCCACCCGGGTATCATCCTCTATGGCAACTACTAAAAGTGTACTTTCTAAATCGGAGGATGTATTAGACTTAGGATTATAATGCGCAGTGACAAAGTATTCTTTTCCAAGGGAGGTAATAGGTAAGACAACTGTACCGTCAGCACTATTGGTCCTTAAATTAAAAGCGTGAACTGCGATGTCTCCGTTTGAAAAAATTTTTAGCGACTTGGATTCAATAACCTCAGAATTTCGATGAAGCAAATCGTATGTCTGAGAAGGGATGGCATGTGTAAAAACTTTTCCTTTTGTAAGAGCAAAAGGAATCACATTGCCACCGTAGGTTAAGGTACCGGTGGCATCTTCATTGGCCGTAATGCTAATTAAGGCCTGATCGGGAGCGGTGGAGGTTTTGTTATTCTCCATAAATCCCACATAAAATTCTCTACCAAGTGTGCTAAGCTGAGCATTGGCTCTGAAGCTTATGAAAAATGAAATGCACAAGAAAAAGATCATTAATCTTTCTTTGTGCTTCATTTCAATAAAATAACTTTTTCAATGGGTTGGGGTTAGGGCAACTGGCACTTTTCTATCTTACTAGGGTGAAAGATCCTTTGATATTAGCTACTTCTGGCTTCCCTTCCAAAACATATCGGTAAGTGACAGTATATGAATAGGTTCCGCTTGGGGCCTTACTCTCAGAAACCGTGCCATCCCAGCCTGAATTTCCGGAATAAATAAGTTGACCCCACCGATTATAGATCCATAACTCAAATTCGGTCTCACAGTTTGAAACTCCCATGTAAACACCCGGAGCTTGCCTTGGATCAAATCCGGTCGGCATCCGCACTTCGGGAGTTGCTTCTTTTACTGTTCCTTCTCCAATACTAACACAGCCTGAGGCATCCCGAACCTCAAGCTCATAAGTACCTGCCTTGAGTCCAGTTACAGCGCTTCCGCTCAGTCTGGTATCTCTCCAGAGGTAGATAAATGGAGCATCTCCTCCTTTGGGAAAAGCAAACAATTCTCCATTAGATCCTCCTGGACAGGCAGGCTTTTCCATTCTGACTTCAACTTCCAAGGCAAGAGGAGAGGTTATTTCAAAATTCACAGGGATGACACAACCATTGCTGTCTTTTATTTCCCAGGCATAGTTACCCTGAGGCAAATCAGCAAAAGAAATCGATCCTGAAAATGTTTTTACTCCTTGATAATTAAAAATATAAGGGGCTACTCCACCAGTGACATTCAAGGTCAACTGACCATCCGGCTTACCATAGCAAGAAGCTCCGACAGGTGTCAGTCGTGTGACCGCCAATGGCGCCGGTTGTTCGACTTCAATATTTTCAATCAAGCGCTCACAGCCTAATTGATCCAAAACTTTTACGGAATATGTGCCTGCCGAAAGCTTGGAGACTATCGGGGAATTCAGCGTAGGGTCATGAAGCCAGGTATACTTGTAAGGCCCTATACCTCCCTGGATATCCAAGGTAATCTGACCTGTTTTTTCGCTCGAGCACCCGACTGCTGTGATTCCTTGAACTTCGGCTATAAACTCATTTGCGACCTCCACTTGAATGGAAGCCGCTTTTCCTTCACATTGAGAGTCTGTCATACTAAAGGCAGTGTATTCTACAGTCCCAATGAGTCCCGGTTGATCCCAACTCACCTCGATTTTTGATAGGCCCTGACCGGAAATAATCTGACCGCCTGTTACAGTCCAGTCATATCCCCTGCCACTCACGGCATTGGGTGCGGTGTAGACATGTGGGACCGCCGGATCAAAACAAACTTTTTGCTCTCCTAATGCGGCGTTTACTACTATTCTTTGATTGATGACTACCGGCAATTCTACAGGAGCTCCGGGGCAGCCATTTTCAGAATAAGGAATCAATATCAGTTTGGCATCCGGATTTGCTAAGCCCCAGTTGACTAACACCGAATCCCCATAATCTTCCACGATCACTCCCCCCTCCACTTCAAAAGTACCCCGCGAAATGTTGAGGAGATCTTTTATCCGGTACATTACCTCTTCCACTTCCGGGCAAACTGAGTCCTCTCCCAATAGCTCGGCCTTAGCTTCCAAAACCTCTATCTCAAAAGTTACTTCTTCTTGCTCATCGCATGAATTAGGAGACAAGGCCGCTAAAACTTTTACTTCATAGAGACCTGGCTTTTCAAATGTGTGCCCTACTTCCTGACCAATCACTGTGGGCGTACCATCTCCAAAGTCCCAAACAAAGTATTCGAAGTCGGGATTTTCAGAATTGATCGTCCAAGTACCCTCCTGATTGAGACAAGCAACTTTTTCCCCATCCACGTCAAACTCGTAGGCCGCATCTGCCACAAAATTCAGATTATCCAAAGCCGCTCCTGCTGCATATCCATAGGATTCCAATTCACCAAATCCGTACACATAGGCTGCAAATCCATTTACATTTCGAAGTTGATGCACTCCCTGTGAAATATTGATTCGGGCATATTGGAAAGAAGGATCACCTGGAAGGGTAGAAAAAAAACCTCCGACGTTTTGTCCATCGAGAAAAGTTGAATTTTCAGTTCCGGTCTTCACTACCACATTGACATAATGATTGGTAATCGATGGCAAATTAATGGCGTTAAAAGTCAAGCCGGTCAAAAACTGCTCACTTGGGCTATAAGTGATCATAAATGGGTCACCGGTCATTGCCCCAGGGGCATTAGGTTGGTTACAGGCCATACTTTTGGAGAAAACAGAAACCGAAGCGGGCTTTGAAGTATCAATTTTCCCGGATTCATTGATCCCAAAATCCAGGGTTAAAAATTCTCCCCTATTTATGGTTCCACGGGAGGTTCCGTTTACCAAAACTTCTGTGTTGTTTTCAGATGCCAGAACCTTGACTAATTCCCCGGAAGTCCTTCCCGATAAGGCCACATGCACAAAACTCGTCCCCCAAGTATTTACAGGATATGCTTGCTGGAAAAGATGGTCGTTTGCCTGACCGCAATTCCCCACCGAAGTCCACTTATTCCCTCCAAAAACTGCGATTTTTTTACATTCATCTGCATTATTACCAATCACCCGCACTCTCGAGCCGGTCAGGTCGCCCCTCGCTTTGATCTGATAGCTTTGTCCACGATTCAAAGTGATTGTTGATGGTGTACCGGCTTGGTTGCCACTGATGGAGTTGACACTTGTAGTGACTTCGATTTCCGTATTATCTTCTGTCGCTACTACGAGAAGGGTACTTTCATTATTGATATTCCCGTTGTAATTCACACTCGCAGTAAGTACTTCAAAATGAGAAGTGACATAATAATCTCTTCCCAAGGCACCTATTGGTAGCACTACCGTACCGTCAGCACTCCGAAAACGTTCATTAAATGCATGAACCGCAATTTTTCCGGTGGAAGTGATGTGAATTCCTTTGTTTTCCACCACTCCCGATGTTCGGTGCAGCAGATCCAAATCCTGAGATGGTACCCTTAGTGTAAATTGCTGACCGGCCGTAAGTGAAAATGGGGTGGAAACATTTTGATATTCCAAGACTCCTGAGGTGTTTTCATTTGCAGTAATGACCAAGACGGCAAAATCAGGTGATCCAGGATTATTGCCCGAACCGGGGACACGGTTGTTTTCCATGAAGCCAACCCAAAACTCCTTGCCTACAGTGGAGAGTTGACCAAATGCTGAAAAGCCATAGCCCAACAGCATAAAAATCAAAACCAACCGCGTAATCATAAACTTCATATCAATCTCAGGGCCTTTAAGAAAGGTGGAATATAACAATCTGAAAAATTATTCTTTGGGAAAATTTGATGAATGCCGAAAAGAGGTGAAGATGACTCTATTTGAGATAAGACTAAAAAAATTAATTTTCCTATCTTTGCGCCTCTTAAAAGCAAAATACCTCCATGATTTCAGTAGATAATTTATCCCTCAAGTTTGGCAAACGTACCCTCTTTGATGAGGTCAGCCTCAAGTTCACCCATGGCAACTGCTACGGGGTGATCGGTGCCAACGGTGCGGGAAAATCCACCTTTTTGAAAATCCTTTCCGGTGAGATCGACTCCACCAGTGGATCAGTAAATATCACTCCGGGACAGCGAATGGCTGTTTTGAGCCAAAACCACTTTGCATTTGATGAAGTGGAGGTTTTGAAGACGGTCCTGATGGGACATCAAAAACTCTATGCCATCATGTCGGAGAAAGATGCCCTTTACCTCAAAGAGGACTTTACCGAAGCTGATGGATTAAGAGCTTCTGAACTGGAGTCAGAGTTTGCCGAAATGGACGGATGGAATGCCGAATCCGATGCAGCTTCCCTCCTCTCCGGTTTGGGAATTTCAGAGGATCTGCATTACCTGCCTATGAATCAATTGGCCGGTAATCAAAAAGTACGTGTTCTTCTTGCACAGGCTCTATTTGGAAACCCTGATATCCTGATTCTCGATGAACCTACAAACGATTTGGATGCCGATACCATCGAGTGGTTGGAGAACTTCCTGCTCGACTTCAAAAATATCGTGATCGTCGTCTCCCACGATAGACACTTCTTGGATACTGTTTCCACACACGTGGTGGATATTGATTTCAGCAAAATCAAAATCTACTCCGGTAACTATACATTTTGGTACGAATCTTCTCAGCTAGCTCTCAAGCAGCGATCGGATTCCAACAAGAAAGCAGAAGACAAGCGAAAGGAATTGCAGTCCTTCATCGATCGATTCTCCGCCAACGTGGCGAAGTCCAAGCAGGCCACGGCACGTAAGAAAATGATCGAAAAGCTCAATATCGATGACATCGAGCCTTCTTCCAGAAAATATCCGGGCATCATCTTCAAGCCGGAGCGTGAGGCTGGGGATCAGATTTTTATGACTGAAAATCTGGAACTGAAAGCAGACGGCGTAACCTATTTTACTGACGTGAACCTGATGGTGGACAAGGGAGACAAAATCGCCTTCATCTCCAAAACCAAACAGGCTGTCAACAAATTCTTCCAAACCATTATGGAAGAAATACCGGCAACCAAAGGCTCAATGAAATGGGGAGTGACGATCAATAAGGCATATTTACCCAATGACAATTCCAAATACTTCCAAACTGATCTGAACCTGATCGACTGGCTGAGACAATATTCCGGCAATCAGGAGGAAGCACACGTGAGGACTTTCCTGGGTAGAATGCTTTTTACAGGAGAAGAATCACTTAAAAAATGTGCGGTCCTTTCAGGTGGTGAAAAAGTCCGCTGCATGGTCTCCCGTATGATGTTGCAAAATCCAAACCTGCTGGTGATGGACGAACCGACCAACCACCTCGATTTGGAATCTATCACGGCTTTCAACAATGCAATCATAGATTTCAACGGGACCGTTTTGATGAGCTCGTATGATCATGCCTTTGTGCAGTCATCCTGTAACCGAATCATCGAATTTACCCCGAAAGGAACAATAGATCGCCGTATGCCATACGATGATTACCTCGCAAGTGAGGAGATCAAGGCAATTCGCGAAAAAATGTATGGAAAAAGCTAAGCTCTAATAAATTGCTGCTGACTGCGATCATCCTCTATCTGGCAATTACAGTTGCAGTTGGAGCTTGGGCTTCCAAGTTGGTTAAAAATTCGAACGACTTTGTATTGGCAGGGAGATCCCTGCCTCTTTTTCTTTCTGCCTCTGCCCTGTTTGCCACCTGGTTTGGATCCGAAACAATCTTCGGAGCATCCTCTGTCTTCCTAGAAGAGGGTCTTCAGGGTGTTATAGAAGATCCATTCGGAGGAGCCCTTTGCCTAATTTTGTTCGGCATGTTTTACCTGCGCCCGATGTACAGAATGGGGGTATTGACCATCGGAGATGTGTTCAAAAAAGCATTTGGCAGACAAGTCGAGTTCTTTGCGACCATTTTCATGGTTCCCGTATTTTTTGGCTACGTCGCTGCCCAATTGGTTGCCCTGAGTTTAATTTTTGGCACTGTTACCAATTTAAGTCTATTGGAGGGAATCATACTCTCCGCAGCAATTGTAGTGATATATACCTTTCTCGGAGGAATGTGGGCCATTTCAATTACTGACTTTATTCAGACTGCAATGATTATCATTGGTCTGGTGTGGGTGACGGTGATGATCAGCAGGGAAGCAGGTGGCGTCACTGAGATTTTGTCCAAGGCTCCCGAAGGAAGTTTTCAGTTTTTTCCCGACGCGGGTTTTACTTCCTGGGTGAATTATTTCGGGGCTTGGATCATTTTGGGACTCGGAAGCATTCCCAGCCAGGATATTTACCAGCGGGTCATGTCTGCCAAATCTGAAAAAGTCGCCGTTCAATCCACTTATTTGGCCGGGGGCTTTTATCTCACTTTTGGGCTTTTACCTCTATTTATTGCATTGGGAGCAAAGGTGCTTTATCCCGAACTCTACCTCGAAAACAAGCAGATGCTACTTCCGTCGATGGTTTTGGCACATGGCGGTTTGCCCGTTCAGATCATCTTCTTTGGTGCTTTAATCTCAGCGATTATGAGTACAGCCAGTTCAGGTTTACTGGCTCCGGCAGCTTTGATTTCAGAGAACCTGATTCGCCCCCTGTTCAAAGGAACTCTCCAGGATGCTCATTTACTTTGGATCTTGAGACTTAGTGTTTTGTTTGTAGCCCTCCTTGCCACTTACATGGCTTCCCGTGATTCCAACATTTACGAACTGGTGGCCGGGGCATCAATTCTTTTGCTGGTTTCCTTATTTGCACCATTGACGGCAGGACTTTATTGGAAAAAAGCTTCCAAAACAGGAGCAATTCTGTCCATGTTTATCGGGATGAGCACTTACCTGATTTGCGATAAATTCGATTTTGAAATTGCATCCCATATTTTTGGACTTTTAGCCAGTATCTTTACCATGATTTTTGGCAGTTACCTTTTCCCAAACAAGCCCACAGAGACTTATGAGTTATCCTAAAATTATTCTTCAGCGAAGCAAGGAATTTTCCCTTCAGCGACGTCATCATTGGGTGTTTTCAGGTGCTATTGCCAAAGCAGATCCCGGATTGGAAAGTGGTGATTTGGTATCGGTATATTCTGCCAAAGACGAGTTCCTCGGAATTGGGCATTTCTCTCAGGGATCGATTATGGTTCGGATTATTTCCTTTGAAGATAGAGCTATTGACCAAGCCTTCTGGAATGAAAAAATTGCTTCAGCCTATGCCTTAAGAAAAAACCTTGGACTTACTGATAATGAAGAGACTAACGTTTTTAGATTGGTCCATGGAGAAGGAGATCTGCTTCCGGGTTTGATAGTAGATTATTACAATGGAACAGCGGTAATTCAGGCACATCATATCGGAATTCACAAGCACATCGCTGAGATTTCGGCTGCACTTCAGGTTGTTTTGGGAGAAAAGCTGAAGGGAGTCTATGACAAAAGCGCGGAGACGCTACCCAAGAATCTTGGCATCGAATCCAATGAATGGGTTTGGGGAAGAGCGGAGACCGATTTGGTGCAGGAGTACGGAGCAACCTATCGCATTGATTGGGAAAAAGGACAAAAAACCGGATTTTTTATTGATCAGCGGGAAAACAGAAAACTGGTTTCGACTTATTCCAACCAAAAAAAGGTGTTGAATACCTTCTGCTATTCCGGTGGATTTTCCGTTTTGGCCCTAAATGAAGGTGCTTCAGAAGTCCATTCAGTTGATATTTCTTCCAAAGCCATTGCCCTCACTGAACAGAATGTCGGGTTAAACCCCGGTTTTAAAGGAAAACATGAGTCTATCGTGGCAGACGTAGTCAAATATATCCGGGAAATTGGAGATGACTTTGATCTGATCGTACTTGATCCCCCAGCTTTTGCAAAAAACATCAAAGCCCGACACAATGCGGTGCAGGCTTATAAGCGATTAAACGCGGAAGCAATCCGCAAAATCAAACCGGGAGGAATCATTTTCACGTTCTCCTGCAGTCAGGTGGTGGATAAAAGTCTCTTTACACACACCATCGCCGCAGCAGCCATGGAGACTGGAAGAAAAGTAAAAGTCCTGCACCAACTCTCCCAACCCGCGGATCATCCGATCAACATTTTCCATCCCGAAACAGAATACCTCAAAGGCTTAGTACTCTATATTGAGTGAGATTTTAAACCAATTAACGCTTTCCCTAATTTCTTTTGCATTAATTTCACCCAAAAATCACAACACCATGTACACCGGACTTCAACATCTTCACTCTGGAATAGCCTATCTCGCATTACTTGCGTTGATATTGGTCATTATTTATGCACTGATCGGTTCGCTTTCAGGAAGAGCCTTCACCGAAAAGGATCGCAAGATCGCTATGATCGCCTTTATCTTCGCTCATGTTCAACTTTTGGTAGGTTTGATTTTATACTTTGTAAGTCCACTCGGTTTTTCGCTCCTTACCGCTGGTGGCGCGATGTCAGATTCAGCTGCAAGACTTACTGCTTTAGAACATCCGTTAATTAATATCATCGCAATAGTAGTAATAAGTATCGGCTACATCAGGGCTAAGAAACTGGCTACTTCAAGATCAAAATTCCGAAGTATTTACATGATGTACGCCATCGGATTAGTATTGATTTTAAGTAGAATTCCTTGGGCAGCATGGCTGTATTAATTTTCTAAAATTCCATTGAAATCCGGCCGACAGCCGGATTTTTTTTTTGATAGGTCCCACAGCCCCACTTGCAGCATGTAAATTGTCACAGAAAAAGACACAGATCTAAATAGATTTTTGGTTTTGAAGTATAATCTATAAATTCTTAAACCCCGAAAGGGTGTAATTCTTGTAGAAAAATCAGATTAGGATCTTTTCCCATAACCCTGGAAGGGTGACATGTTGTATTTAAAACAATCCCCTTTGGATGGATTGAATAATATCACCCCTTTGCGGTATTAAAACTATCTTCCTTAAATTATTTCTATAATTATTTCATCCCTTCGGGATTAACATTCTACTTAGCTGTGTGGAAAAATCCGACATCCGAAATCCTTCTTTCACCATTTAACACTTTTTGCAACTTTGTTTCATAAACTTTGGTTTAATTCTTTCGAAGCAGTTACTTTTGCAACCGTGTTACACTACAGAGTCATCCTTCTAATAGCGGTCATATTGACTTTTGGCATTCAATCCTATGCCCAGAAGTGTGATCTTATTTTGAGAGGAAAAATCCTTCATCGGGAAAATGACAATTCCATTGAAGCAGCCTACATCTGGATATTGGAGACTCGAACGGGAGCTGTTTCAGATCAAAACGGAAACTTCATCATCCGAGAACTTTGCCCAGGCACATATACGATCACAGTTCAATATCTTGGACATAAGGAAATCCGTCAAACGCTGAATTTGACAGGAAGCACCACAAACCAAACGTTCCGAATGGAAGAGGAATCATTGGATCTCGGCGGAGTTGAGGTTCATGGCCATCGCGAAGCTGTACAAACTACCACTGCGGTGACCTCCTTGTACGGAGAAGCATTGCTTCAGTCCCGGGGCGAAAGTCTTGGAGAAAGCTTAAAACGGGTAGCTGGTGTGACCACTTTTTCCACTGGAAATACCATCTCCAAGCCTGTCATACACGGAATGCACAGCAATCGGATCATGATCCTGAACAATGGCATTCGCTTGGAGGGACAGCAATGGGGTGCTGAACATGCGCCTGAAATTGACCCATTCCTTGCAGATGAAATTACCGTAATTAAAGGTGCTGAAACGGTGCGATATGGGCCAGAAGCTATGGGAGGCGTGATTTTGGTGAATCCTCCTTCCCTACCGACATCCAAAAAGCATTCAACAGAAATTAATCTCCTTGGTGCAAGCAATGGCCGAATGGGAAACTTTGCTGCATCTCATTTGGGTGGTTCCGAAAAAATAAAGGGCCTCGGCTATAGACTTCAAGGATCGGTAAAAAGAGCAGGGAATGTACAGTCTCCTGACTATATCCAAGCAAATACCGGCATGTCTGAATACAATTTCTCCGGATCTGTCGGCTACAGCTCAAAGAAATTGGGAGTTGAAGCTTACTACAGCTTCTTCAATACCGAATTGGGGATTTTGAGAGATGCCCATACAGGAAATCTTTCGGATTTGGTAAACATTATTGAAAACGGCAGGCCTTTTACAAATGCGGATTTCACTTATAAAATTGATAATCCAAAGCAGGTTGTATTACATCATTTGACTAAAATAAAATCACACTACCACCTAAATACCGACTGGAAACTTAATTTTCAATATGGTTTTCAGCTGAATAGCCGCCAAGAATTTGACCGTCGGAGAGGTGAATTAAATTCAAGACCAAGCTTGGATTTAGAGCTTTTCACCAATACTGTGGATATCTTTTTGGATCACAACCTTAAAACCAACTGGAGCGGCTCCTTTGGATTGAATGTAATCCAACAGGCCAACAGCAATATTCCCGGAACGGGAGTTACGCCTTTGATTCCAAATTATGACATGCTCAATCTTGGTGTTTATGTGATCGAAAAATATCTCAAAGGACCATTGGAACTTGAGGGAGGACTTAGATATGATTTTCGAACATTCGATGCGGCAAGATTTGTAAGTGGTGAACTCCAAGAAGCAGAACTTGAATATCAGAATTTCTCCGCGTTCTTCGGTGGACTCTATCACTTAAGCCCTCACTTTGCTTTTACAAGTAATTTTGGAACTGCCTGGAGACCGCCTAATGTAAATGAGCTGTTTAGTCAGGGACTTCATCATGGTGCCGCTGCGGTGGAAATTGGAGACCCCACCATGGTTTCGGAAAATTCCCTGAAATGGGTAAATGGACTGGAATATGAAAGCGAAAAAGTATTGGTAGAGCTCACCGCTTATGCCAATCATATCAAAAACTACATCTTCCTCAATCCAACCGGTGAAACATTTGTATCACTTAGGGGTACTTTCAATGTGTACGAGTACTTACAGGCTGATGCTTTTTTCTATGGATTTGACCTATCAGGAAGTTACACTTTCTCAGAAAGAATAAATGGCTATCTGAAAGGATCAATCATCCGGGCAAAGAATTTGGATGAAGGAAACTACTTCCCTTTCATTCCTTCGGACAGAATGGATTGGGGAATTTCCTATGCTTTTGGGAAAAACTCAAACCCCAACTCCGATCGGCTAACAATTGGAAACGTGCTGGTTGCTCAACAAAAAAGAGAACCTGACTTTGATTTGGCGACTGCTCCTCCCGCCTATGCACTATTCAATTTAGGATATCAGAAAAAATTACAATTATCTGAAAACCAATTGAATATTGGAGTACAGATAAACAATGTTTTTAATACAGAATACAAAGAATACATGAACCGATTTCGCTATTTCACGGCGGACATGGGTCGGAATATATTACTCAAACTCAATTATCAATTTTAACCAATTACTAGTATGAACAAATTACAAAAACTACCCATCTATTTATTTGCTGCTTTGGCCTTAGGCTTCGCTTCCTGCGAAAGTAATGATCCCGAAGAAGAGAATGACGGTGAAGTAATCACAGACGTAACACTTAATTTTCAGGAATTGAATTCAAGTGGAAGTCCAATAGGTGCTATTACTTCATTCAAGGCAAGCGATCCTCAGGGAATTGAAGTTGGATCTTCGCCAACTATTCAGACTATCAATTTGACTAAGGGGAAGACTTACAGAATGTCTATCGAGGTTTACAATAGCATAGAGAAAGAAGATATCACCAAAGAAATCCTCGAAGAAGCCGATGAGCATCAGTTCTTTTTCCTTGGTACAGCATTTTCAGGAAATATCATGACCATCACTTATGATGACCCAAGTGGAGAACGCATAGGGTTAAGAAATAAGCTGGTGGTGTCCTCTTCCCCAGGTACCAACAATGCTCAGATGCGAGTGATCCTCAGACATGATTTGGACAAAAACTTCCCAGGTGCTTCAAACCCTAATTTTGCAAATTTTGTACAAGCGGGTGGTGAAACTGACTTGGATATCACTTTTCCAGTTGTGATCAACTAAGAAAATATTTATAATGAAAAAGGCAGCCCAATTGGGCTGCTTTTTTTTATGATATCCAGTACAAACCCCAAGATTCCTAAGTAAGTTTTTTCCTGAAAAATGGATTTGCAGAAACTGCAAAAACAATTTTACCTACTAGTATTCCCAACTTTTTTTTGATTCGGCTAGCATTGAAATTAGATGAACCAAATGCTTTAGCCATGAAAAATTTACTCAAAATCTGTGTTGTGCTTCTTCTCATTTCCTGTAATTCCGATGAGAATAGACCATTTATCCCGGAAAACTATGAGTGGCAAACGTTTACCTTGAATTTTGAGAGTTCAGGAGAAAAAGATATCACAGGCTCGAATCTGACTCGTGGAATAATTGCAACTTATCAGGGATTTGGGCAATGGAATTTAAATCTACACAGTGGATCTACAACTGCTGTAATTAATGATACACTCTTTTTGGTGAGAGGAAATACCTATCGCTATTCTACCTTGTCTTATGCCAAAGAGTTTCCCAGTGGCAAAATAGTTGACATGCACAGTATCATTTACCAAAGGCATGAACTCTATCAATTCTTTTTTCTCGGTGATGCTTTCTTAGGCGATAAAGCTCCTCTGAAATTTGAATATGGAGATTCAAATGGCAAACGAATCGGACTGAATGGTCTCCTCAGCATAAAAGCTGACGCAAAACCCGACACAGTCAATTTTAGTCTAATCCTTCGGGCAAATCTGAATAAAGGCTTTCCCGGCACGGCGGATCCTCATATGGTTGAACCAAGTTTTGCCGGTGGGATTGAGCGAATGAATTTGAGTTTTCCAGTTGTAATCAAATGAAAATGAGGATGTCTCAAAACTGTTGTTTGTCACATTGATCGAAGTCGAAATACGATTGCATTCGCTGCAAACGGCCTTCGTACTTCCCAACTCTCGTTGGTCAGGTGCTCAGGCTGACACCACCAGTCCTTTTGAGACAGCCTCTTTTTTAGTTTTTATGAGAAATTTTAGATCAGAAATTTTTACCGCACACTGTAATTTTTGAGGGATCAAATACTGATTCTGCATTGAAGTTGGCGCCAACATTCCCGGCTACGAGGATCACGCTATAGTCAGGACCGTCATTCGCCAAATGAATTTTAACATGACCGTCAAAATTTTTTATTTTATCAAAAGTCAATTTTGATCCGTCTGATAATAAGTTAAGGACTGTTACACTTTTCAAATCATTTCCTGAAACAGGTGTCAAGAGCTGCGCAATCGGCGCTTCAGCCTGATCATATCCTCCGAAATGAAGGTGGCTTGGAAATGAAATCGAACTGGAAGACTTAGCCCCCTCCAGTTGAATCACAAACTCCAAGTCACCCGAGGTCAATTCCTGAACCAGTAAAGTCCCTTTGTAGTCAAATTCACTGGACTTGAATAATTCAAATTCCAAAGATTGGCCAGTATATTGATCGGGTTCTTGTGAAGTGCAAGACCAAAGGCCCATTACAATCATCAAACCAAAGATTAACTTTTTCATACTTGTCGGTGTTTTGAATGGGTAACGAAAAGCTTTCGCCTGCTGTTCGATTACGCATTAAAATTATCACATTCAATTACATTTAGCGTGTCCAAAGTCACCAAAGCAAAAAAATTTCACTCACTCGATTCATGAAGTATTTTGCCGAACTGATTACCCGTCTGGATCAAAGCAACAAAACAGGTGACAAGGTCGAGGCTTTGGTTGATTTTTTTGAAAAAGCCGAAAATGAAGAAAAAGTATGGGCAGTTGCCATTTTTTCTCACAGAAGACCAAAAAGACAAGTGTCCACAAAACAGCTGAGGAATTGGTGTCAGGAGCTGGCCGGAATTCCTGATTGGCTTTTTGACGAGTGCTACCATGCTGTGGGAGATTTAGCGGAAACCATTGCCTTGCTTTTACCCAAAACCACTCAGGAAAACGATAAAAATTTAGGCCAATGGATTGAATTTCTTCAAGCTTTGGAAATGCTTCCTGAAGAAGTAAAAAAGGAAAATATCCAGAATGCTTGGTCAAAGCTGGATCAGACTGAGCGATTTGTCTTTAACAAAATCATTACGGGCGGGTTTCGGATCGGGGTCAGTCAGAGTTTGATGAGTCAGGCACTTGCCAAGGTACTCCAACTTGACAAATCCAACATTGCGCATGCTTTGATGGGAAATTGGAATCCACAAGAAGTTAGCTTTCCTGCACTTTTCGATCAAGAGGAAATAAAACAGGATAGCTCTAAACCTTACCCATTTTTCCTCGCTCATCCTCTGGAAACCATAGCAAATGAACTGGGCGACATCGCAGATTGGCAAGCCGAATGGAAATGGGACGGGATCCGAGGACAATTGATTCGTAGAAATGGTGAAACATTCATTTGGAGTCGGGGTGAGGAACTGGTTAATGACAAGTTTCCCGAACTGCTGGAAATGGCTGAAAGCCTCCCTGACGGAACCGTAATCGATGGGGAAATCATGGCTTTCCGTGATGGAACACCGCTTCCCTTTTCCTTGCTTCAAACTCGGATTGGAAGAAAAAATATCAGCAAAAAACAGTTGCTGGAGGCTCCTGTGAGTCTTTTAGCTTATGACCTTTTGGAATTTGAAGGAAAAGATATTCGGGATTTGTCAATTCAACACCGCCGTAGTCTTTTGGAACGGCTTCATTTTGATTTCCCTCACGAGCGGCTTCATCTTCCAAAACTGATTCAGGCAAACTCCTGGGAGGAACTAGGTGAAGTTCGGGCGCTTTCCAGGGATCATTTGGCCGAAGGCCTGATGCTGAAACGAAAAGACTCACCCTACGAAACCGGGAGAAAGCGAGGGAGTTGGTGGAAATGGAAAATCGAACCACTGACTATCGATGGGGTAATGATCTATGCGCAAAAAGGACACGGTCGAAGGGCGGATTTGTACAGCGATTACACCTTTGCGGTTTGGGATGGAGATAGTCTCGTACCATTTGCGAAAGCTTATTCAGGCCTGACCGATGCGGAGATGCGGGAGGTGGATGCTTTTGTCAAGAAAAATACCCGAGAGCGATTTGGACCGGTGCGCACGGTCAAGGCCGAATTGGTTTTTGAGATTGCCTTTGAAGGAATTCAGGACAGTCCCCGTCACAAAAGTGGGATTGCACTGAGATTTCCCCGAATATTGCGCTGGAGGAGGGATAAACCCAAAGAAGAAGCCAACACCTTGGAAGATTTGAAAGCCCTGTTGAAAACGTATGGAGGATAAGCGACTTTCGGTCGGGCTCGACTATTTCCATAAAAAGGGATGGACACCATTTCCATTTCAGATTGAGACTTGGCAGGACTATTTGGATGGAAAATCAGGGCTTCTCAATGCGCCTACAGGTTCGGGAAAGACCTTCGCCCTTTGGTTTCCCGTCCTTTTGGAATACATCCAAAACCATCCCACCACCTGGAGAAAGCCTCAAAAAAACGGGATTCAGCTGATTTGGGTCACTCCATTACGCGCTTTGGCACAAGATATCCAAAAAGCCATGCAGGAAGTCTGCGAAACCATCGGGCTTCCCTGGAAGGTGATGGTGCGAAACGGTGACACCGACGCCAAGACCCGGGCCGCAATGAAGCGAAATCCACCGGAATGCCTCATCACTACTCCGGAGACACTTCATGTCCTGATTTCACAGAAAGACCATAAAGAATTATTCCAATCTCTTCAGGTAGTTGTCGTAGACGAGTGGCATGAGTTGGTTGGCAATAAGCGGGGCGTCCAAGTTCAGCTTGCCTTGGAGTACATTCAGGCGATCAGTCCTCAGACTTTTCGGCGTTGGGCGGTGTCTGCGACGATTGGTAACCTTCAGGATGCTGCCAAGGCACTTTTAGGAGAAAATCACCCCATCCACATCGTCAAGGCCAAAGTAGCAAAGGAAATTCTGATTCGGTCAGTTTTTCCGGAGGAAATAGAAAAATATCCCTGGCACGGGCATTTGGGAATCCGGATGTTGGATCAAGTCATTCCGATTATCGAGGCCGGAAGGACAGTTTTATTGTTTACAAACACCCGATCACAAACTGAGATTTGGTACCAAAAAATCCTCGAAGCCAGACCAGATTGGGCAGGTTGGATCGCCATGCATCACGGTTCACTGGATAATTCAGTGCGAGCATGGGTCGAAAATGCACTGCATGAAGGAAAACTTAAATTGGTTGTCTGTACTTCCAGTCTAGACTTGGGAGTTGATTTCCGTCCCGTGGATCGAGTGATACAGATTGGGAGTCCAAAGGGCGTTTCAAGGTTTGTCCAACGAGCCGGCCGTGCAGGGCATCAGCCGGGATTGCCATCCGAGATATTTTTTGTCCCCACCAATTCGCTGGAACTGATCGAAGCCGCCGCGCTTCGGGATGCGATCGAAAAGGAGGAAATGGAATCGCAGTTTACACCGCAATTGCCCTACGACGTATTGATTCAGTTTCTGGTGACTTTGGCCGTAGGAGAAGGATTTGATCCCGATTTTATTTTCTCAGTAGTAAAAGGGGCCGCCTCCTTCACCGAACTGAGGCAGGAAGAGATGAACTGGATGATGGATTTCATTACCAAGGGAGGAAATTCCCTGGGCAATTACGAGGAATTCTTGAAAGTGAGTAAGGATGATGATGGCTTGTATAAAGTGAAAAACAAGCGAATTGCCATGAAACATCGCCTGAGTATGGGGACGATCGTCTCAGATGCGATGCTGAAAGTAAAGTTTAAAAATGGTGCTTATCTCGGGACGGTTGAGGAATATTTCATTGCTAAAATGAAGATTGGGGATCGGTTTTTCTTTGCAGGAAGACCTTTGGAATTGCTCCAAGTGAAAGACCTCAATGCCTTTGTTAAGCTATCTGAGAAAAAGACCAATAACGTGGTGAGTTGGATGGGTGCGAGGATGTCGCTTTCTTCGATGCTTTCAGATAAGATTCTGGAGATCTTTCAGGAATACAACTCCGGAATTATCAAATCGGAAGAATTGAGGCGGGTTTTGCCAATTTTGGATTTGCAGGATAAACTCTCCATCGTTCCGGATCAAAATTCGTTTTTGATTGAATCACATCGGAGTAAAGAAGGCTATCACTTGTTTTTCTACCCTTTTGAAGGGCGGATGATGCATGAGTTAATGAGTGCTTTGATCGCCTACCGGATTTCATTAAATTTTCCGATTTCGTTCAATATGGCCATGAATGATTATGGATTTGAATTGCTTACAGACACTGCGATATCGGCTGAGGATATTTTGGAAGAAGATATTTTTTCCCTGAAAAACATCGAGGAGGACATCCTACACTGTGTCAATGAAAGTGAAATGTCCCGTCGGAAATTCCGTGAAATTGCCAGTATTGCAGGTTTGGTATTTCAGGGTTACCCCGGTAAGCCAATGACTTTTAAGCATATTCAGGCTAATTCGGGTTTGCTTTATCAGGTTTTTGAGCAGTATGATCCGGATAATCTTTTATTGAAACAAGCCAAAAAAGAAGCGCTCAATCAGCAAATGGAGCAGGACATGTTTATCACAGCCATCAAAAAGCTTAACCAAAAGCAGTTGGTGGTCAAGCACCCGGTGCAGTTTACGCCATTTTCCTTTCCAATCATGGTAGACCGACTCAGCCGGACCAATCTTTCATCGGAGACAGTCGAGGATAAAGTTGCGAAGATTATGGCTCAGTTTGAGGTGGAATAGTAAACCTACCAAAAGAAAAAACCTGTCTAGATACTAAACAGGTTTTCATGAATTACCCAATCTATCTAATTAATTTTTTTCATTCTACGCTTGGTTAAGCTATAAGATTACCCTGATCATCCCAGTCAGGAATGGTGCCTCGGTCTTCCGATTTCAGGTAAACACTTTGGTATTTTTCGTCCAATGATAGCCCATACTGATCCATCACATCCTGTGGCACCCCTTCCCATACATTGGGAATATTTCCTGCATAACCAATATCCGTAAAACCGATTTCCGAAGTGTAAAAGCCGGAAACTGTCATATTCCGTACGAGGTTGAAAAATCTTACCCCAGTCCCCATCTCTGTTTTCGCTTTATCCGGCCAGGCAATTTCTTCGATGAGTTCCATTCTCTGGCTTGGGGAGATTTCAATGAACGACTTTGAAAAACGCTCATAGGCTTCCAAGTTCAACCACATCAGGCCACCTCTGAAAGCCGTCTGATTTCCTGGTTGATCTTTCAGCATAAATTCAATGTAATCGGGGACTTTAGCCTCCGAAGCACTCGGGGAGACATCGTCTTTGGGAATCACAATGTCCACCAGAATTTTCACCTGCTCCATTTCCGGATCGGTCAAAAACTTGCCTGCTAGCAGGGAATTGTCCCGTTCGATCTCCTCTGGAACCCTGCCGCCCGGTGTACCTCCTATTTTGGGAGATAGATCCGCCAATTTTTCATCGGGACTGCATGCTGTCAGCACCAGTCCAGTACCCAGAGAACCAGCGAATAAAAGCTTTAGATTTTCTCTTCTGTTCATGATTCTTTGGATTAAAGGTTTTTGCTGTTCAGTTCTTTGATGATAAAATCGGACGTCCTCCAGGAAAGAGCCAAAATTGTCCAAGTTGGATTTTTGTCGGCCTGAGAGACAAAAGGGCCCGCATCCGCCACGAAGAGATTTCTGCAGTCATGTGCCTGACAATTGCTGTTGACCACTGAAGTCGCCGGATTACTCCCCATACGGGTGGTGCCTACTTCGTGGATGATCCGTCCGGGAGCCAAAAGCCCATATTGAGTCTCGGGTCCCGGTTTATTCCCCAATAATGTCGCCCCTGATGCGGTCAACAATTCTTCGAATGTATCCTGCATGTGTTTTGCCTGCTTGATTTCATTATCCGTCCATTTGTAGTGAAATCTCAGGACAGGAATCCCAAATTTGTCTACAGTCGTGGGATCAATCTCACAGTAGTTGTCATACTGAGGCACACTTTCACCTCTACCTGACATGCTTACCGTACTTCCATACATTGCCCTAATGTCCCTTTTCAAACCCTCGCCATAGCCACCATTTGGACTTGGTTGCCCAAATTCATCAAGAATATGTTTTCTTACTGCATCCATATTTGATCCGAAGCCATAGGAAGGCATATTCATCCCTCCTCCAAATTCAATGTGATATCCTCTGGCAAAGTCAAGTTTTTTATTGTCCAACCACCAGGGTGTATAGATATGCATGCCTCCCACCCCGTCTTCATTGTACCGCTTTCGGTGCATCAGTTCGGGTATAATTCCCGAACGGCTCGCACCAGTAGAATCATGGAGATACCTGCCCACCATTCCGCTGGAATTGCCCATTCCGTCGGGATGGACTTTAGATTTGGAGTTGAGCATGATACGAGCAGATTCACAGGCAGAAGCACCCAAGACCACGATCCTTCCTTTTAGTTTATACTCTTTCATGTCCCTTTTATCCACATAGGATACCCCCGTGGCAAGCCCGGAATCGTCTGAAGTGACCTTTCTGACCATACAATGGGTAAATAAATCAACCTGACCCGATTTCATGGCTGGTTTTACCAGACATGTACTGGAAGAGAAATCGGCATAAACCTGACAACCTCTGTTACATTGTCTGCAAAAAAAACATACACCACGATCTTTGTTTATGGGTCTGGTTAAAATGGATAGACGAGATGGGATAATCGGAACATTGATTTTTTTTGCCCCTTTCATCAAAAACATTTCATGCAATCTCGGTTTGGGCGGAGGAAGAAAATTCCCGTCCGGTTCGTTTCTCATACCCTCCCTGGAACCAAAAACTCCAATTAACCGGTCGACTTTGTCATAGTAAGGCTTAATCTCATCGTAACCAATAGGCCAGTCATCACCCAATCCATCGATGCTTTTTCTCTTAAAATCGTCAGGGCCAAACCGAAGCGAAATTCTTCCCCAGTGATTTGTTCGGCCTCCCAGCATCCTTGACCTGAACCAGTCGAATTGGGTTCCGTTTTTTCGGGTGTAGGGTTCATCCGGCATATCCCAGCCGCCAATGGCAGCATCAAAGTCACCAAAAGGTCTTATCTGTGTACTGGCCCCGCGTCTTGGTGATTCCCAAGGAAATCTCAGTTGCGTTCGATCTTCCTCTTTTGCGGGATCCCAATCGCCTCCGGCTTCCACCACTGCAACGGAAAGACCTGCTTCTGACAATATTTTTGTAGCCATACCTCCCCCGGCTCCTGAGCCGACGATAATGACATCATAGGAATCTTTATTTGGTTTTATTTGGAAATTCATACGGTATGTTAGGTTTCGGTTGAACCGGGTCTCCAGATGGAAATTGGTTCAGATTTATTACTTTTTTAAGTAAAAGAGTCAGGGCGTAAGGTCAAACTTCCCATCCTTTTCTATATTTCCTTTTCAGGAATTGCTCCGCCTCCGGTACATTTGGAATCTTCATGGTTTTGGCATTCCAATTCAATAATTTACCTGGGACTCGGATGGCCACTGTTCCTAATATAATTGCCTCCGTCATAGGGCCTGAATGGGCAAAATGACTTTCAGTTTGCGTTTTCCCCAAACAGGCATCCACGAAATGATGGTAATGATCTCTTTCCTCCAATTCAGGAAAAACCATATGCCCAAAATTCTCATTGGGAAGAAGTAAAGGCATTTTGGTATGCGGAATAAGCATGGAACCTTTCGTTCCAACCAGCATTGCAGATTCCGCAGGGTAATCTTCTATTGAGAATAATGCCCTTACTTCTTCAGGTGGATAAAACTCCCCGTCAAACCATTCAACAGTCAATTCATTTGATACTGTCATTTCATTTCCGGGAAATACCCAAGTAATATGATTGCTTTGTGGCCAGGTATCAGCCCTCCTTTCCGGAGAATTTTGCCAGGATTCCTGGACCCTTGCATGAACCGAAAAAGGAGCTTCAAGTCCCAGACCTTTCCATACAGCATCAAAAATGTGGCATCCTATATCTCCAGACCAACCGGTTCCGAAATCCTGCCAAGCTCGCCATTTAGATGGGTGATATATAGTTGGGTTATAAGGCCTCATCGGAGCTGTTCCAGTCCAAAGATCCCAATCCAGTACTTTTGGAGGATCTTGACCTGCCTGTGGACGGGGACCCGGAAAACGATACGCTTCCGTGGCTCCCGGTCTGTTGGAGCAGAGGTATACCTTTTTGATTTTCCCAATATGCCCTTCTTTGATCCATTGGACGGCAGTACGGTCACCTTTTCCCGAGGCATGCTGTGTCCCCAGCTGACTTACGATTCCCGCTTTTTTTGCTGCATTTGTCAATTGCCTTATTTCAGAGACATCATGACACATCGGTTTTTGGCAATACACATGCTTCTTCTTCTTAATTGCTTCAAAAGCTATTGCAAAATGATTGTGGTCGGGAACACTGACATTGATTGAATCAAAATTATTCTTCTCATTTTTGAACAATTCTCTCCAATCCTTATATCGGCGGGCGTTTGGAACCAACTCAGCAGCTTTTTGCAGTCTTTCCTCATCGACATCACAGATGGCAATGATTTCAATATCGGGATGGGCTATAAAACGTTGCAAGTCATGCCGACCCATTCCCCCAACTCCAATGGAAACATGCCTAAGCTTTTTCGCGAATGGATTTGCCAGTCCCGGAAGACTAAACACCAAAGGAGAGGCAATCAAAGATGCTGTTGTGGCCAACAAAAACTTCCTTCGGGAATTACGTTGAGCATTATTTTTCAATTTCTTAATAGTTTAGGTTTACCAAAAGCCAAAGCTTCCCAATTGATCAGAAATCAATTGGGAAGTGTTTTAAGGCATTAAAATGGATTAATAAGTCTTTTGGAATTTTAATAACCCGGGTTTTGAGGGACTAAATTTGGGTTATTCTGCATTTCCGGTAGAGGATATGGCATTAATAGGTGCTTGGTCTGGAGTGGCTCTTTCGAACTTAGATTGACATGGCCAACAAAATTATCAAAACCATTAGTCGCCTCATTATAAACTTTTCTCAATCGAAGCATATCAAACCATGTGATCTGCTCATAACAGAGCTCATGCCACCTTTCCCTTAACACTGCGTCACGGAAGCTATCTTTTGTAAATTGACCGATTGCAAGAGTTGTCAAATTAGCTCTGTCCCGTATCCTTTTCAGGCTTTCATGGGCAAGCGCATTTGGACCGGCCAGTTCATTTTGAGCTTCTGCATAAATTAATAATACCTCAGCAAATCTTATGATCGGGAGATTGAGGTTATTTGCTCTTGTCCCGGGAGTACCAGCTTTGCCTAAAGCTGTCTGATTGAAATGCTTGAAAATATATGGGGCTCCCAAATCAAATGGAGCTCCACTCCCATTGGTAAAATAGCTAGTATAGAAATAACCCACTTGATTTACTGCTCTTAAATCACCCGGCTCATACGATTTATAGAATTGTATGGTAGGCACTGTACTTCCTGTTCCGGATGGACCCTGAAAAGTTACCGGCTTGAAATTCGGAAACATATTATTCATTGGATTTCCCGCAACCACTACATTGTATTGGACCTGGAAAATATGTTCCACGCGATTTCCGAGCTTTTCATCTCGGAGATTTGCGTATTCAGGAAACAGATTTAACATCGATGGATTCCCCTTGGAATAGTTAATAACCTCTTCTGCTTTGGATGCTGCCAACTGATAGTGGGAAGCTCCCTTACTTAGCGGAAAACCAGCCATTGTGAGATAAACCTGAGACATAAGAGACTTTGTTGCGGCCAAAGAAACACGTCCACTGACATCCATCCAAGGCAATCCAGCTGACTCAGCGATCTTGAGATCCTCCTCCACCAAAGCATAAATTGCCTCTTTTGAAGCTGGTGCAGGTTTGAAATTTTCAGAACTTGC
The DNA here is from genome assembly GCF_030694375.1 of Algoriphagus sp. Taxonomy (GTDB): domain Bacteria; phylum Bacteroidota; class Bacteroidia; order Cytophagales; family Cyclobacteriaceae; genus Algoriphagus. The sequence goes on along the minus strand of NZ_JAUXYL010000040.1, from coordinate 77,726 downwards.
AGTCTGAGGTGAGGTAATTAAGGGAACATCCCCCCAAAGTCTTACCAATCCAAAATATGCCCAAGCCCTTAAAAACCTTGCTTCACCCAAAACTCGCTTCTTTTGAGCTTCGTTCATAGGAGTAATGGCCGGAACCCTGTCGATCACCAAATTTGCTTGCGCTATTACCCTGTAAAGCCCATTCCAATAATTAATGATATGTTGTGTTCTTCCATCATAAATCAATCCATATAAATTGTTTAAATCCGAGTTCTGGGCAGTTTCTGTGGTGGAGGTTCCTGTAGGAGCTTCCAGCAATTGCCAATTGGAAGAAAAAATCCCCCCATCTCCACCGATAAACCTCAGATCGGCATAAACAGCAGCCAATGCTGCCTCAGCATGATCCGGTATAGTGTAGTAACTTTCAGGAGTTAAGTTAGATGGATCCTCTTCGAGTAGAAAATCTGAGCAACCCATAACTCCAGCTAAAGAAGCTCCAAAAAAGAGCATACTAAGTGCTTTATAAATTCGGTTATTTTTCATTTTAAAATCTCTTTAAGTAAAACTATGATTATAAGGATACTTGGAGTCCAAACAAGAATGTTGTTGGCTTAGGATATGCATGCCAATTCATACCTTGAGAAAAGACGTTATTTCCATCTCCTCCTCTAATCGGAGTAACCTCCGGATCTCCGGTAACATCATCCCCTACTAGCAAAAAGAAATTCTGAACCGTCGTATAAGCTCTTAATCTTGAAAGCTTAATTCTGTTAGCTATTTCTGTAGGGAAAGTGTATCCTAATAATAAATTCCGTCCTCTAAGAAAGGACCCATCTTTTACCCAATGAGAATCCACATTGGTGACATAACCAGCTCTTGTATCACGAATTTCAGCAATAGGAGAATTTTGATTGGTAGGAGTCCAAGCTGTTAATACAGACCTATAACTGTTGGCCAGTGCTTGACGATCTTCACTTGGGTGAAGGGTCATATCCAACACATCATTTCCGACAGAATATTGGAGGTCCAGCATCAAGTCCCAATTTTTAAACCTCCAGGTATTCATAAAAGAGCCCCAGAAATCTGGATTTCCATTACCGATAATCATTCTGTCAGAGTCATTGATTGCATTGTCTCCGTTCACATCCAAATATTTGATATCTCCCGGAAGCATGGTTAATCCATTTCTGTAACTCACAAACTCGGCTGCTTGTGCTCTTTCAGCTTCACTCCAGGTCCCCAACCTTACAAGTCCCCAGAAAGCTCCTACTGGCTCTCCTACTCGAATAATATTGGTTTGATTGGTGAAATTCGGGCCGCCTACTCCGAAAATATCTGCCGGTGTAGCAAGGGAAAGAACTTTGTTTCTGTTTGCCGAAATCATGAAACTGGTGTTCCATGTAAAATTCCCCTTTTCCACATTCACAGTATTCAAAGTGAATTCTATTCCTTTGTTTTCCATTGAACCGACGTTGCTACGGATTACCGCAAATCCACTGGTCCGAGGAACAGGTGCATCCAGTAGCATATCCGTAGTTTTTCGGTAATAGACATCGGCCTCCACCGTGATTCTATTTTGGAACATCCCCAATTCAATCCCGATATCTGACTGGGCTGTTTTCTCCCATTTCAGATTAGGGTTAGACAACCTGTTAAGTCCTGTACCTCCTACTCGACTTTCATTAAAGATTGTAGCATAGTTTGCACTCAGCAGCGACAAAGAAGAATATGGTGGGATTTCTGAGTTACCGGTCAATCCATAGCTCGCTCTTAATTTCAAATTCGAAATTGTCGAGCTTGATTTCATAAAGCCCTCTTCGGACACTTTCCATGCTACGGCCGCAGACGGGAAGAATGCGTATTTGTTATTTTCTCCGAATTTGGAAGATCCATCTGCACGTCCTGTAAACGTCAATAGGTATTTATCATCCAAAATGTAGTTTAATCTTGCAAAGTATGAGTTCAATGCTTGTCTCGATGCATTTGAACCTACCTGTGGATTTAAGCTTCCCGCTCCCAGATTGTTGAAAGTGAAATAATCCGTCGAAAAATTTGCAATACTGGCTACCATACTGTTGAAATTGGTTTCCTGCCAAGAAATACCAACCATTCCAGTGAATGCATGGCGATCTGCAAATACTTTGCTATAGGTCAGATAGTTTTCCAGGGACCAAAAACTGTCGGATCTTAATGCTCTGGCGGCGTTTCCGTTTTGTCCTATATTCAATGTTCTGGTTACCGACTGGTTTCTCTCCTGTGTAAGGATGTTGACTCCAAGCACAGTCCGCATTTCCAGGCCTTCGGCAAACTTAATATTTGAATAAATACTACCTGTAGTGGTCTGGGTATTTAAAATAAATCTGGTGCCTTGCAACCTGTGCATTGAACTCATGGTCCCTTCAGCGAAAGGATAATCTCTGTTATTTGCAAAAGTACCATCTGCATACCTTACGGGCAGAAATGGAAAGTCTTCGACTATTTGTCTGGCAACAGCATCTCCGGTATCAACCAAGTTTTCGGCTTGATTATTATAGCTGAGTGTACCTCCCACTTTTAACCATTTTTTAACCTGATCATCAATGGTGAAGCGGGCAGAATATCTCTTCAAATAAGAAGTTTGGATCAATCCTTGATCATCACGGTATCCCAATGATAAAGAATAGGTGGTCCGCTCATTGCCACCTTGAAAGCCGAGTTGATGGTTTTGAGAAAGCTTATTCTGAGTAGTTTCTTTTAACCAATCAGTGTCAAACAATGGGTTTCCATTGGCATCAAAAATCCGGGGATCAGTTCTTCTCAAAGCAGGGTTGAGATATGCCCATCTTCCCGCATTCCATCCTACGGGATCATACTTTTGCATGTTCTTCCATGCTAAATCCTCTACCGCCAAATATTCTTTGGCATTAAGAACTTCAGGTCTGTTAGGCCCAATCACAGGAACACTTACGTCAACATTATAGGTGACCGTTCCTTCGCCTGACTTACCTTTTTTAGTTGTGATCAAAATTACCCCATTGGCTCCTCTTGATCCATAAATCGCAGTAGAAGAAGCGTCTTTAAGGACTTCTACCGAAACAATATCATTCGGGTTGATGTAGTCAATTGCGTTGCTAGCCTGTTCTTGGTTTCCCACAGGAAGCATCACTCCATCTACCACATATAGCGGATTGTTAGATGAGTTTATTGAACTGAAGCCTCTGATTCTAACGGTAGTTCTTCCTCCCGGACGACCTGAGTTGGTATTTACTTGAACACCGGATATTCTTCCGGACAAAGCTTGATTCAAAGATGGAGAGGGTCTTTCGGCCAAGGCATCTGCACCAACCTGTCCCACAGAACCGGTCAAATCCGACTTTTTAACAGTTCCATATCCAATCACCAGTACTTCTTCAAGTGATGTAGAATCTACCTTCAAAGTAATATTTATTACCGTTTGAGCTCCTGACACCACTCTGCTTGGAGTATATCCAATGTAAGAGAATAATAATACCGCTCCATCAGGTACAGTTATGGTATATTCTCCATCGATATTGGTGACCGTCCCTGATGTTGTCCCTTCAACCAAAACTGTTGCCCCAGGCAAAGGGAGTCCATTTTCATCGAGTACTTTTCCCGTAATAACTTTGTCTTCAACTTGAATAGTAACTGGCTCTGAAACAGCAATCTTAGGATTCGTTTTTTTAACAGTTATAGTTTGATTTATTTGCTTAAACTCCAATTGCGTTTGTTTTGCTATTGAAACTAATACGTCATACAATGTTGCTTCATCTCCAAAGAGAGACACATTACCCAAATTACTGACTTCCTTATTAGTGTATACAAATTTAAAATTTGTCTCTTTTTCAATTTCAGCAAATGCGCTTACAATTGGAATTTCATTAAGCGACAATTTGACCTTGACTTGCTCTATTGACTTTATCTGAGCCTTTCCATCTTTTGAAAAAAGGATACTCATGGTCAAAACTTGAATCAAAAACACATAAGTAAATAGCTTTGTCATGTAAATAACAAATAACAATAAACGATTTTTCATATTTTTGCAGGGTTTGTTTGAACTAATGCTTGTTGGTTAAATAAACTTTTCCGGAATTTCATCATTGCTTGATTTGGGTTCCGGATTTTAACTTAACCGGGGATGTTGGCGCATCTCCGGTTTCTTTTTGTTTTTTTTGTCATAGGCTTTCTTATATGGGTTAATTGAAAATTATTATTACTTCATCATTCTTAATCTTATATTGAAATCGTGCTGAATAACTTAATCCCTCAAGAATATTTTCAAGGGTTTCATCTTGAAAGACTCCGTAAAGTACCAAATCAGGACTTGGGGTGTTTTGAAACCTAAATTTCACTCCATACCAGTTTTCAAGGATTCTAACTGCCTCAGCCAACTTTACACGCTGAAAAATTATCTTCTTCTTGGTCCAAGCAATGACCAATTCAGAATCAAACAGTTCTTTTTTAACTTCAAATGAATTCGTATTTATTTTTAATGCCTCCCCCTTTTCCAGTAAAACTCTAGAATCCTCTGTTTGGACTACATCCACTGCGACTTTTCCTTCAACAAGGGCAATTTTTAAAACTTCATGCGGGTACGCCGAAATATTAAAGGAGGTGCCCAAGGCCGTTGTTATTACCTCTCCTGTAATTACTGAAAATGGTCTCAGGGTATCTTTGGCAACTTCAAAATAGGCCTCGCCTTCAAGGTAAATTATCCGCTTATCCTCTTCGAAATTTTTTATGAATCTGACTGAACTTCCGGAATTCAACAACACTTTAGATCCATCCTGCATCGTAAGGGTGGACTTCACTCCTGGAGGTGCAGAATATTCATCATAAACCAAGTCAGCGATATATTCTGTCCTAACAGGTTCTTTCGTAAAAAAAAGACCAAAAATCAAACTAATACTAAACGCTACAAGTAAAATTCCAGCAACCCTTAACTCTTGAGAAAACCAAACAATTTGTTTTCCTGAATTCTCATACTTACCCAACAGGGATTGTGAATTCAACGAAACAACTTTTACTGTTTTTGTCTTTTTTTTCTCCCATTCCTCGGTTTCGCGATCAATCCTATCCCAAACTTCCAAAGACTCTCTTTCTAAAAACTGATATTTCGGGTAATTAATATTCAACAATATCTCTTTAGCAATTTTTGCATTTTTTACCTGAGCAGGATATTTCTCAAAAAGCCTTTTCCAATATTCATTTAGGCTTTGGGAAGGGGAAAAAACCCAAGCTCTGAACTCCTTATTCAGAGCAAAATCTTCTACTGTAAATTTTGAAATATCCAATTTTTTTATTCTTTAAATTAGAAAGCATCAAAACCTTATATTCTATCCTTCCATTTCAAAGAATATTTTCACTTTTTCACTTTTCTTAAAAAACTCTTTCTTTTGCCTAATTAGAAATAAAATACCAGGCCTTTTATTGAATTTTAAAAAATAAAAATCGATCCTCAGCAATGTTGAAAAATTCTTATTTTCCCTTTAGGAAAACGAAAAAAGGCTTTACAATTGACTATAAAAAATAATCTAGGCTTCAGAATAAATTCAAGAAAATCAAAAATTAAATTCCAGTAACCATCAACCAAAAAAGCGTGAAAATGATACTTTTCTTTAAACTTCTGATGGCTTTCCAAGCCAAAGTATAACAGGAATCCACATTAATACCTAATATTTTAGACGTCTCTTCATAGTTCTGCTTTTCAAAAAATAAGAGTTGAATAACTTCCCTTTGTCTTACTGGAAGCTTTTCCAATCCATTTTTAAGTTTGGTGTGAAGATCCTCATCACGTTGAAAATCAATCAGCCTATCCTCAACTGATTCCTCTAAAAAAACAGTTTCAAAAGCAGAAATCTCTCCCTCCCAAATAATCTTTTTTTCTTTTGAAATTTCCTTACTGATCCTATTTGATAAACACTTAATCAAATACACTCGAACATTATCAGTCTGAGCTAAAGTATTCCGGTATTTCCAGAGATCAATGAATAACTCCTGAATGCAATCCTTTATAAAACTTCGGTTTGGCTTGATGGCCATGCCATATCTAAAAAGCTCACTGGAAAACTTTGAATAAATCCTTGCTAACCCCTCCTTTTCGCCGCGCTTCAATTGAAGCCATTGATCCATATCTTCAGATTCGCTAAAAACAAGATTATCAGATATTTCACTACGCATTATGAGTAAAAATAAAAATTTGAATTAAAACTTAAGGATTACTAAACTTATTCTTTTTTTTTAAAAAAAGAATCCTGTTGGACGAAAAGTTAATTTAAAATTATGTGTATCCGCTTCTCTGCCAGTAGATCAAAGCGATTATTGGAAATTGGCCTAAATTCTAATTTTCAGGATCTCTTCGGTCTCATGTCTTCGGACTTCCAGCCCCTAACCTATGGAAAATGCGCCTACTGGCAGAATAGCGTATATCCATATTTAAAATTATGTGTGTCCGTGAACTTGCACCTAGCCATTGAAATTTAAATTGGGGGACAGATATGCTAAGCTATGGACCATAGTCTATGGACGAGGATCCATAACTTACTGGGCCAATTCCCATACTACGTGCATCCTAGCGGATAATCACATAATTCAATTCGCCCTCCAAAAGAAAGGCGTAAACAAAATCAAAATCGTAAACAATTCAAGTCTGCCCAAGAGCATCAGAAAGGATAAAACCACTTTGGCAGCGGGCGAAAAAAACGCGAAATTATCGACAGGCCCCACTTGGCCGATAGCGGGGCCGACATTCCCCAAACAAGTAGCAACAGCCCCTAATGAGGTTGCCAAATCGTAGCCCAAAAGGGAAATAATGAGTGAACCGATGACAAAGGTGGAAAGATAGATCAACAGGAAGTTCATGATATTATTGATGATCCTTCCCGTAACCCGCTCCCCATTGATGATCAATGGTACAATGGCTCTTGGATGCACAATTCGCTTGAATTCCAGCCAGGAATTTTTCAAAAAGGTCACATGCCTCACAAACTTGATCCCACCGGCCGTAGAACCTGCCGAACCTCCCAAAAAGAGTAACATAAAACAAACAAAAGCAACTCCCTCACCATAGCCGGTATAATCATCTGAGACAAATCCGGTGGTGGTCACGAGGGACACCACCTGAAAAGCAGCCTTTCGAAAGGCAAATTCAGCACTGATGTTTGACTGAGTATAGATCGGAAGAAAGAGAATCACAGACAAAAATAGAAGCGCAAACGTATAGGCTTTAAATTCATCACTTCGGATTACCTTACTAAACTTGCCAATCAAACCAAAGTAAATCAAGGTAAAGTTGGTACCCGCCAAAAACATAAAAAAGATAGCCGTATACTGAATAAAAGCCGAATCATAATAGGCCATTGAGGCATTTTTGGTCGAGAATCCACCTGTAGCCAAGGTTGTCAGGCCATGGTTCACCGCATCATAAAATGTCATTCCCCCAGCCCAAAAAAGTAAAGAGGCCGCAACGGTCAACCCTACATAAACATACCAAAGTCGCTTGGCTGTCTCAGAAATTCTGGGGTGAACTTTGTCGGAAGTAGGTCCGGGAGATTCTGCTACAAATAGCTCAATTCCACCAATTCCCAACAAAGGAAAAATCGCAACGGTCAAAACGATGATTCCCAACCCGCCAATCCACTGAGTCATACTTCTCCAAAAGAGTAAACCTTTGGGTATTGCCTCGATGTCTGTCAGAATAGATGCTCCTGTGGTGGTCAGCCCTGAAACAGTCTCAAAAAGTGCATCATAAACGCTAGTCACTTCCTCGGACAGGATAAAGGGGAGCATCCCAAAACCCGTCATGAAAATCCAGCTTAGTACTACGATCAAGTAGCCTTCCCGTTTTCTGACCAATTGGTCGTATTTGGAAAAAGAGAAAAAAGCAATCATTCCAATAAAAAGTGAAATCGCTGCCGAGATCATAATCGGGTTGGAATTCTCCTCATAAATCCAGGATATCGCCGCCGCAGGTAGCATCAGAACCCCTATCAAAAAAAGGAGGGCTCCCATGATTTTACCGATTGCCTTAAAATGCAGCATCCCTTAGTGGAAGAGTTTTTCTAGTGACAACTTAGCCTCAGGAAGTGCAAGAACAATGGCCTTATCATTTAATTGAAGTAAAAAATCTCCATCCGGGATAAACACCTTATCTCCCCGGATCACCCCGGCAACAATGGCAGTTTCAGGAAAGTGCAAATCCTTCAGCGGATGCTTAGTCAAGCGGTTGTTTCGGCTTACGCTGTATTGAATGAATTCGGCATCGACTCCATAAATACCCGACACAGCCTCTACCGTACCTTTTTTCAAATATCTTGAAATCTCATTTGCCGCCACCAACTTTTTGTTGATCAGAGAGTCAACCCCAATACTGTGCGAAATGTGAATGTACTCGCGGGTGTCCACGTGAGCAATCGTCTTATAAACTCCGTGATTTTTTGCGGAAAGACTCGTGATAATATTGGTCTCAGATGACTCGGTTAAGGCAAGAAATGCATCCATCTGCTCTAAGCCTTCTTCCACCAGCATTTCAATATTTTTGTAATCACCATTAATAACCAAGGTATCCGGAAGATTTTCTGCAAGCCATTTGCATCGCTCTTTGTCTTTGTTGACCAAGGTTACCCGATATTTATCCTGAAGCTTAATCGCCGTGGTCACCGCCATGTCATCTCCACCTATGATCATGATGTTCTTGATCTTGACCTTTTTTTGACCCAAGACTTCCTGGATGGTTTCGGTGTTTTTCTTATTCGAAATAAAAAATACGTGATCATTATTTCGGATGATCGTACTTCCTCTTGGAATCATCGTCTTTTGATCCCGAACAATGGCTATAATGCGAATATCCTCATAGGTCGGATCGGCTTTCGTATCCATGATCCGCTGATTGACCAGCGGACTAAATTGATCCAATGTGATGCCTACAATGTTCAATTTCCCACCCCCAAAGTCGAAAACTTCCGTAAAACTGGAATTTTCGATCATATTGTAAATCTCCCTTGAACATAGCATGGTAGGAGATATCAGATTGTCAATCCCCAGATTATGGAAATAAGGTACATTTTCCTCATTCAGGTACGAGTGATTTCTTACTCGTGCCATTACCCGTTTTGCACCAAGCTGCTTGGCTAAAACAGCCGTAACAATGTTTGTTTTTTCAGAGGTAGTCACCGCAAGCACCATGCTTGCCCTGCCCACATTGGCTTGCTTTAATACGTCAATCGATGTGGCATCACCCTGAATGGTCAACACATCAAGCTTGGAGGTCACATAATCCAATACGTCGCGCTCGGTATCTATCAGCGTGATATCCTTATTATCAAAACTCAATTGCTCGGCTAAGTGATATCCCATATCTCCTGCGCCGGCAATTACAATGTGCATCCCCATAGAGGTTTTTAGAGTAATCCGAAAGGCTGGCAAAATTAGAAGCTTTCTGAATGATTTTCAGTGCTTAAGCTTTTTTCTTTTACCAAATGACCCAAAAGATAAAGAAATAGCTCCTTTCGCTCCCATCTTATTTCTAATTAATTTTTAGCAATCGATTGCTTAGTCTTCCAGTAGATTTTTGCTTTCCTGTTCCGGCAGTTCTTGAATTTCTTTCAGTTTGCGTTGAATCACGCGTGTTCTGACTCCTACCAGTTTGTCCAGTTCGGAATTGGCCTCGTGGATTTTCTTTTGGGTCTTTTCCAGCAATTCCCCAAACTTCCCAAATTCTGTTTTGATTGCCCCAAGAACCTGCCATACTTCCGAACTTCTTCTTTGGATTGCCAAAGTCCTGAATCCCATTTGAAGGGAATTCAAAATAGCCGAAAGCGTCGTCGGACCTGTCACGATTACCTTATAATCCTGTTGAATTTGTTGCGCCAAGCCGGGTTCCCGGAGAATTTCCGCATAAAGACTTTCCACCGGAAGAAAAAGAATCGCAAAATCAGTCGTCGCAGGGGGATGAATGTATTTTCCTTGAATCTCCATGGCGGATTTTTTCACCGCCTTGATCAGTTCCTGTCTGTAAAAATCAATTGCGGCCTTATCCGCTATTTCATATGCATCCACCAATCTCAGATAGGACTCCTGGGGAAATTTTGAGTCGATCGGAAGCAGCACGACTTCATCCTGACCCGGCATTTTCACGGCAAATTCCACACGGTCACGAGTTCCGTTGACAGCAGCATTCAGAATATACTGATCTGGGGCAAGCATATTTTCAAGCAATGCCTGCAACTGGTATTCTCCCAAAATCCCCCGACTTTTCACATTGCTCAGAACCCGCTTGAGATCTCCTACCCCATTGGCCAGAGATTGCATTTCGCCGAGTCCTTTTTGGACCGCCTGAAGTTGATTACTCACCAATTCAAAAGATTGTCCAAGCCTCACTTCAAGCGTTTTTTGGAGTTTTTCTTCGACTGTTTCGCGGATTTTCTCCAGTCGCATTTCGGTGTTTTTCACCAATTCATCTTGCTTGAGCGTCAACTGCCCAAACTTTTCCCGCTGAAGCGAATTCAAATCCTGCATCGTGCCCCTCACCACCTCACCAAATCCCTTTAGTGCCTCGCTTTGATCCCTTGCCCCGGCACGCTGATTATCAAAAATAAGGCGAAACTGCTGGGATAGATTTTCATTGGATTCCTTTCGGGCTTCGCCCAAAGCCTGAGCCAACTCTTTACTCATCCGGGCGAGTTCAGATTGGAGAAAAAGCCTTTCCTGATCATTTTTCCTACGAAAAAGAACCAATCCAATGATTAAAACCTGAAAAGCAAGTACTGCAAAAAGTAAAATTTCAATCGACATAGACCATTTGTTTAGGTGGTTCAAGGTAGTTTTTTCTTACCTCCACCCCTAAAAAGGACAAGTATTCTGCGACAGATTCCGTCGGGATTTCTTCCATAGGTACATGACCGGCCTCATCAAAGATAATCAGGTTGGAACCTGGAATCGCCTTTTCCAAAGCATAAGCCTGCGAAACAGGTATCCAAGAATCCTTACCTCCCCAAAGTATTAATGTCGGCATCGTGAGCTTTTTAAAATCGATAGCAGATTTTCTTGGCATACTCAGACGATCCAGGGTTGCTGCTCTGTTTCCCTCACGAAGCATCAGCTCAAAGTATCGTTCTGTCGTTTCAGCGCGGATTTTAGAAGCATCGCCATACACTTCTTTCATATTCATGGCAAAAAGAAACTTTGGTGTGCACTTCAGAAAAACTTGCGAAAAGATCGGATTCTCTATCAGTTTAAACACCCACGCTCCACCTCCTCTACTTGAAGTCTGGGTGGAATCAATGCTTCGGGTTTGCATCCGGGGAGCGCCAGAAGCATCCACCAAATTTAAAGTCAACACTTGATTAGGCCTTGAGGTAGTCACCTGAAGCGCCACTGCTCCTCCCATTGAATTGCCTGCCAAGTGAAACTTTTCCAGATTAAGCTTTTCTGCCAGGGCCAGAACCAACTCACTGTAATCCTGTATTGTATAGCGCTTTAATTTGTCCGGACCAGTCAAACCATGACCTGGGAAATCCAAGGAAATAGTCATGAAATAAGGACTCAACTCTTGCTGCCAAACATCCCAAGTGTGCAGGGAAGAAAAGCTCCCATGAAGTAAAAAAATAGGATCCCCTTCTCCCATGAATCGAACATGAACATTGACCCCGTCTATTTCAATAAAATGTGATTCAGCTGTTCGGTATTTTGCGGAAATTTCCTCCGCAGGAATATCACTTCTGTAAAGCAAGAGCAAGAAGAAAACACAAGTCAGAAGCAAAACGGCTAAAAGCTTCCCTATTCGTTTGATCCAAATCATAAAGTGGGTTCTGGGTATTTACCTACGTTAAACACGAAAGCTTACAAATATTCTCACCAATTACCTATTTTCCGAAAATTTACCCAATTGATCCTTAAAAAATTCATTCAATCCATTGGTCCGGGTCCACTCATCGCCGCCGCTTTTATAGGCCCGGGTACGGTAACGGTCTGCACACTGGCTGGCGCAAATTTCGGGTTTTCCCTGATTTGGGCGATGGCGCTTTCCATCATTGCTACCGTGATCCTGCAGGAACTGTCCGGAAGAATCGGGATTGTCTCAGGTTCAGATTTAAGCACCTTGCTGAGAAATCAAAAAGGAAAACCTTTGTTCAGGATTTTTTCGATGGTTTTGGTGCTTTTGGCGATCGTATTGGGCAATGCCGCCTATGAATCCGGCAATATCTCAGGGGCTAATATGGGTCTTGCATTTTACTGGGAAGCCCCTACCTGGAGTTTCGCTGGGCTTCAGCTGCAGGTTGGAAACTTCATTTTGGGACTGATTGCGTTTTTACTCCTTTGGACAGGAAGCTATAAAATGCTGGAGCGGGTGCTCGTAGCTTTGGTGATATTGATGTCGGTTGCTTTTACAATCACCGCCATCCTGACCAAACCGGATTTTTCTTCACTTATATCGGGATTTATTCCAAAATGGAACGAAGCCGAAATCCCGACTCTGGTAGCACTGATCGGTACGACAGTGGTTCCTTACAATCTTTTCCTGTATGCTTCTCTGGTGAACAAGCGATGGAAAAAGGAGGCTGATATTCCGCTAATGCGCAGAGATATTGTGGTTTCGGTGGTATTGGGAGGAATAGTCTCCATGGCCATTTTAATCGTCGGCGCAGCAAATACCAGCTCCGAAATTACTTCCGCAATTGATGTGTCAAAGGGATTGGAGTCTGTGTTTGGGAGTTTTGCAGGCTATATGATGGGCTTTGGTTTGCTTTCTGCAGGATTGACCTCTTCGCTCACTGCACCCTTGGCAGCGGGTTTCGTGGTTTGCGGAATCATGGCTTGGGATCAGGAAATCAGATCCAAGCCTATGCGTGTCACCATGGGAATTATTGTAGGCTTAGGACTTCTTTTTTCTTCCTTTGGAATCAAACCGGTTCAATTGATTACCCTCGCCCAATTGGCCAACGGGATACTTCTTCCGGTAATCAGCGGCTGGATTATCTGGATTGCGGCTCAGCATTCCGTTTTGGGAAAAAACAAAAACACGCCTCTTGCCACAGGAATAGCCATTTTTATCTGGCTGATCACGCTGGTATTGGGTGTGAAAAGCGTGGGAGCTGTTTTTGGCTGGTTTTAAGAATATTAATCATCAACGCATTTTGTGAATTGTGAAGAAGCTTTTACAATTCATTTTTCCACTCACCGGATTTTAATTTTCAAAGACTTGATGCTTTCAAATTTCTATATGGTTAAAAGGAGTATCGGTATTATAGATCCCGAGTACTGAACGTGTCTCCTTGACTCAAATCTCCCGTGTCAAATCCTTTTTTGAACCATTTCATTCGCTGGGCCGAGGTGCCGTGGGTAAATGAATCCGGTACCACACGACCGGAGGACTGTTTTTGAAGTCGGTCATCGCCGATGGCATTGGCTGCATTTAGTGCTTCCTCTAGGTCACCTGCCTCCATCATACCTACTTTTCGCTGACTGTGATGCGCCCATACTCCTGCCAGGAAATCAGCCTGAAGCTCCAACCGAACGGAATTGAGGTTGTATTCCTTTTCACTCACTTTGCCACGCATGCTATGCACTTTATCGGTCAATCCCATGATTTTTTGGATATGATGGCCTACTTCGTGCGCGATCACATAGGCATAGGCAAAGTCTCCGCCTGCCCGAAGTTTCGATTCCATATCCTGGAAAAAGCTCAAGTCTATATACAATTTTTCGTCGGCGGGACAGTAAAACGGACCCGTAGCACTGGACGCTGATCCACAGGCGGATGACACCGAACCTGTGTATAATACTAAAGTTGGCTCTCGATAATTTTCCAAAAGTTCGTTCCAGACAGTTTCTGTATCTGCAAGCATCGTTGCAGAAAAGGCCGCCAGTTCATCTTCCTCAGCCGTTGGAGTATAATTTGATTCTGTGGTAAATCCCTGTCCTCCACCACCAATCAGATTTCCCAAAAGACTGAGCGGATTATAACCCATCACCATAGAGCCCACAATAAAAACACCGGCGATAATCATCCCGGTCTTGGAAAACAGCAGTTTCAACAGCGGACCCAAAAGCATGGGACTAAATCCCCCTGCTCCCATTCTTGGTCCACCCCGCCCCCGTCTGTCATCAACATTTGAGCTTTGTCTTCTTCCTTGCCACTTCATATGCTTGTTAGTTGTTTATTAAAGGCCATATGGAATCTCGCATGACAGCTATTCATCCAAATTATAATATTCTAGTCAGGCTCGATTTCATAATTTTTCCATTTGAAATCGTTTAAAATTAACCAAATTGAGCTCCTGAAATTCAACCTAAGAGTTTTATTCTCAAGTATTATTCTCGAAACCCAAAACCTATGAAAATTACCTTGTTTGCCCTGGCGATTTCGCTGCTATTAACCTTCTCTGCAAGTGCTCAAGATGCCTCGTACCTTGGAACAAAAGCCCCAAAAGGAGCCAAAGTTTACCTGGACGGAACGGCCAAATCTTTAAAGAAAAACTGGAAATATTGGGAAGGACCCCGCTTTGCCGCAGAAATGCCGATCAAGTGGCCCGAAGTGACAGATCCTGTGACAGGTGGCAAAGCAATTAGCAGCAATGATCCTGCAGGTGCCGGAGGAAAATATGGTGCAGCCGATATTGTGACAAAAAAAGAGTTTCGCGATTTCGAAGCACATGTAGAGTTTTTAATTAAAAATGAAGGAGGAAACAGCGGAGTCTACCTTCAGAACCGATACGAAATCCAAATATTGGATGGAGATTATGGACTTCATGGATTGGCTGCAGTTATTAATGAGCACCTACCGACTTCGGAAGAATATAATGGAGTCGGAAAATGGAATGCCTACGATATCAAGTTTCGTGCAGCGCGATTTGAAAATGGCCAAAAGACAGAAAAAGCTCGGGTTACGGTCTTCTTCAACGGGGTTAAAATCCACGATGATGTAGAAATTACCCAAGTATGGGGCGGTCCCAACTCAGGCATCGACGGGGGAAATGATGGAGGCAAAGGCATCACCGATACTCCGGGTGGCTTGAAACTTCAGGCCGAGGGACATGATGTACTTTACAGGAATATCTGGATTAAAGCCGTGAAGTAAGTGTTTGTCGAAAGGTAGGTTTGAAAGCTAAAGTTTGAAGGCCAAAATTTCAGTGAAAGCGGTCGGCTGCGAGCGAAGTATTAGGCTGCAAATTGTCTACAGTTTGGCAGGAGTCAATGCTGAATTGAAATGCATAGATTTATTTGATAAGCGCTGCTATTAATGAACATAGATCCATTTATCAGTTTATCAATTCAACAATAAGCCTTCTTATCTTTCTCTGCTTCCTTCAAACAGCTCGTATTTGAGCAAGCGACAGTCAATCGTCCCGTTCCAAAACTCGATCCTTCGACTGGCTTTCAGGCCGACTTTCTTGGCAAGTTCCAGATTTCCGGTGAAAATATACCCCCGATATCCAGCACACTTCTGCTTCATGAAGTCTCCCATCCGCTTGTAAGTGATTTCCAATTCCTCATTCTCTCCCAATCGCTCTCCGTATTCCGGATTGAATATGATTACACCTCGGGGCTTTTCAGGAATTTCCGTCTCAGCAAAATCACAGGTCTGGAATTCGATCATGTGATCAACTCCGGCAAAGACCGCATTCTCTTTGGCAAATGAAATCGCCTGCAAGGAAATATCCGAAGCGATGATCTTAACTTCGGTTGCCTCCACGATCTTGCTTTCGAGTTTTTTCTTTTTGGCCAAAAAAGCTTCTTCACTGTAGCCCAGGACATGCTGAAAGGAATAATGATCTCGAAAGAGGCCAGGGTAGCGTTTAGTCGCCATCAGCGCTGCTTCGATCGCCAATGTACCGGATCCACACATCGGATTGATAAATGGCACTCGGGTATTCCACTCCGTTGCATAGATCGTGGCAGCTGCCAAAGCTTCCATCATAGGTGCTTTGCCGGGAATTTTACGGTAGCCATGCTTTGCCAACGTTTCACCGGATGTATTGATATAGACCGAAGCCTGCGTTTCTTTCCAATAAACCTGAATCACCAAGCCATCAAAATCAGATCCTGAGTCCGGCCTTCTGCCCTTTTGCTCCCGAAAACGGTCCACGATGGCATCTTTTACTTTTACATTGACAATTAGAGGTGTGGTGATTGATTCGTTTTCGGCCACCGAGTTTACCGAAAAATACCCATCCACATCCAAATATTCCTCCCAGGCAATGGACTTGAATTTGCGATAGATGTCATCCGCATTTTGGAGGTAAAAAGATTTGATTTCATAGAGCACATGAGATGCAGTCCTCAGATGAAGGTTGAGGTCCATGCAGTCCTCTAGACTGGCCCGGAGTTCGATGCCCGTACGGATGACAGCAGTAGGAACAAAACCCAACTCTCGAACTTCCTTTTCCAGATAACTCACCGAGCGATCTTTGCAGGTGATAAAAACTTTTCCTTTCAGGTTAAAATCAATCATGCGCAAAAGTAAGCAAGTGATTTGGGAGTTTCCTGAAAAATGCCAGTAAAAGACCATTTATCCATAATTGGTAAAGATAACTCGCAATCGTTTCCGTAAATTGAAATTCAGAAGTGTTGTCCCCACTGGCATTTATCTGGAATTTTAAACAAATCAAAAACCCAAAACTCAATGAACTATTCCCTACGAAAAAGTCTCTTCGTTCTAACAAGCATTGCCCTGCTCAGCTGCTCCCAAGAGCAAAAAGCTGAAGATGGTTGGACAGAATTATTTAATGGTAAAGATCTGAGCGGATGGAAAGTAGTAGCCGGAACAGCTCCTTATGAAGTTGTCAACGGTGAAATCATCGGAACCTCAGTGGCCGGTTCTCCCAATACCTTTCTGATTACAGAGGCGACCTACGGAGATTTTATCCTCGAACTCGACCTAAAAGTAGAAGATGTGACAAGCAACTCCGGCGTAATGGCCCGAGGCCAGTTTGATCCGGCTGCCCGAGAGGGCAAAGGCTTGGTCTTTGGCTATCAGATCGAAGCTGATCCAACTGAGCGGGCATGGTCCGGAGGAATCTACGACGAGGCAAGAAGAGGATGGCTGTATCCTTTGGAACTGAACCCTGAGGCAAAAACCGCCTTCAAAATGGGTGAATACAATCACTACCGCATCGAAGCTATCGGCGACGAACTCAAAACCTGGATCAATGGTCAGGAAGTAGCCTATGTAGTCGATGACATGGACAAAACAGGTTTCATCGGTCTACAGGTGCACAGCATCCGGGATTCTACTCAGGCAGGAAGGAAAACCTATTTCAAAAATGTGAAAATACAAACTGAAAATCTTCAATCTCAAGCCTTCAAAAAAGATCTACCCGTGGTCAGCAACAGCCTAAATACCTTGACAGAATATGAAAAAGCAATGGGCTGGAGACTACTTTTCAACGGTCAAAATAGTGAAGGTTGGAGAGGCGCCAAAAAAGAAACATTCCCTGAGTCTGGTTGGAATGTGGCAGACGGCATACTGACCATCTCCAAGACAGACGGCAGCGAATCCCAAAATGCAGGAGACATCGTAACCACAGAAAAATTCTCAGCCTTTGACTTGGCTTTTGACTTTAAATTGACCGAAGGTGCAAATAGTGGCCTGAAGTACTTTGTGACTCTTTCTGAGGAGAGCAAAGGTTCAGCAATCGGTCTGGAGTATCAGATTCTCGACGATGAAAAGCATCCTGATGCAAAAATGGGAATCGCGGGAAATCGCACGCTTGCTTCTCTTTATGATCTGATCAAAGCCGACAAGCAACCCCGCTTCATGAAGCCAATCGGCGAATGGAACAAAGGTCGCGTGGTCGTCTATCCCGACAACCGGGTGGAGCACTACCTCAACGGAGTGAAAGTGGTAGAATATGTGAGAGGTTCAAAGGAATACAGAGACTTGGTAGCCAATAGCAAATACAAAATCTGGGAAAACTTCGGGGAGGCTGCTGAAGGACATATCCTGCTTCAAGACCACGGTGACGAAGTGAGCTTCAAAAACATCAAAATCAAAACGCTTAACTAATGAGTAAGCAAAATAGAAGAGAGTTTATCAGGAAAAGTACCGCAGCGACCATAGGCCTTTCGGCCTTGGGTGCTGTCGGATTTTCTGCTAAATCCTACGGAAGAATCATCGGTGCAAATGAGCGGCTGAATGTCGCCATTGCAGGATTGGGAAGAAGATTGGGGGCATTTTACGAGCCAATTGGATTGACTTCCAGCAATGTAAACTTGCTTTACATCTGTGATGCCATGCAATCTCAAATGCCAAAAGCAGCCAAAAACTTCGAGAAGTACATCAGCTATGCACCAAAACAGGAGCAAAATATCATGAAAGTGCTTGATGATAAGGAAGTCGATGTCCTGATCAATGCAACTCCGGATCATTGGCATGCTCCGGGAACTTGGCTGGCCTTAGAGCGGGGGAAGCATGTCTATGTAGAAAAGCCTTGCTCCCACAATCCACGCGAAGGCGAATTGCTGATTGCCCTGCAAAAGAAGTACAACAAAGTAGTCCAAATGGGGAATCAACAGCGCTCTGCGCCTGAAAGCCGGGAGATCATCGCCGCCATTCATAACGGAGCGATCGGAAAGGCATTTATGGCAAAGGCTTTCTACAGCAATAATAGAGGTGTAGTTCCTAACCCTAAAGCTCAGGCCGCTCCTGCCGGTTTGGATTGGGAGCTTTTCCAAGGCCCTGCTCCCCGCAAGCCCTACATGCACGACACTTGGGATTACAACTGGCACTGGTACGGTTGGGATTACGGAACGGCCGAAACCGGCAACAATGCCACACATGAATTGGATGTGGCACGCTGGGCTCTCCAAGTGGATTATCCAAGTGAGGTGATGGTGGTAGCAGGCAAAATGCACTATCCCGAAGATGGATGGACGATGTACGACACGATGGATGCGACATTCAAATTTGGTGACAACAAAGTCATTCAATGGGATGGAAAAAGCCGAAACAGCTACAAAACGTATGGTTCCGACCGGGGTACAATCATTTACGGAACTGAGGGATCGGTCTATGTGGATCGAGGCGGATACAAGCAGTTTGACCGAAGTGGAAAACTGGTAAAAGAAAACATGGGCGGCGGCTCGGAAGGCGGTACGCAGCTCGGGGGTGGCGGAGACATGAGCACCACGCACGTGGTCAATTTCTTCAATGCAGTGAGAGGAAAGGAAAAGCAAAATTCCAATATCGAAGAAGGTGCGGTTTCCACCCTGCTCTGCCACTTGGCAAATATCAGCAGCAGAACCGGAGAAAGCTTGATCTGTGATCCTAAAAATGGCCACATTCAGAACTCGGAAAAAGCAAAAGCGCTTTGGACAAGGGAATATCAAAAAGGCTGGGAGCCTCCAAAAATATAGTTGCGTAAACAAAGATTGGTTTTCTTAATTTCAAACACCTGCTTTCGATTCGGATGCAGGTGTTTTTTTTTACTTAATTCAAAAAAAGGAATTTGTCTTCGTCTTTTTCTAATTCCGAAATCATCTCGCAATCGATTCCGTAATTACGGGCTTTTAGGGTTTGATCATCCCTATCCTTCTGTCTACCTTTTAAGAAGGAAAACTGAGGTTATTTTCCGCTCGTCATTTTGAAAAGCCTTAAAAATGAATAACCAAATTCTACCTGATTAATGAACCAATTCTATCTTATAACAATAACCCCTTTTACTTATGCGTACAAAATTTTACACCTGCCTATCGGTGGTGTTGATGCTGTTGCTTAGTGTAGGCTATGCACAAGCACAGAATGTCCAAGTGACCGGGACCGTTTCGGATGAAACAGGATCACCCCTTCCGGGTGTGACTATTCTCCTTAAGGGCACCACTACTGGCACCACAACAGATTTAGATGGTAAGTATTCCATCTCCGGCCCAGCCTCAGGCGTGCTGGTATTTTCCTTTATCGGCTACAATCCCAAGGAGGAATCCATAGGAAACAGAAGCCAAATCAACGTAGGCCTCTCTCCCGACCTTTCTGACCTTGAGGAAGTGGTAGTCGTAGGATACGGAACAGTGAAAAAGAGCCAGTTGACCGGTGCGATTTCCTCGGTCGGGACTAAAGAAATCCAAGAACTCCCAATCACCGATGCCCGTCAGGCTCTTCAAGGCCGTGCAGCAGGTGTGGATGTGACTCAGGCAGGATCCAAGCCCGGTTCTGCACCTCAGGTCCGGATCCGTGGGCGTCGTTCGTTCAACGCATCCAATGAGCCACTCTATGTGATCGATGGAATTCCCACTGTAAGCGGTCTTGATGATATCAATCCGCAGGACATTACTTCTATGGAAGTATTAAAGGACGCATCTGCCACTGCAATTTATGGTTCAAGAGGTTCTAATGGTGTCGTTCTGATTACCACAAAAAGAGGTAATGTAGGCAAAACAGTAGTTTCTTTTGACTCGTACTATGGCTCCAATAAAGAGTTGGGAAGAATTGAAGTTTTCGACGGACCTGGGTTTGCCGAATACAAAAGAGAATCCCGGAGAGCCACCGGCAGATACCCTGAAGGCCCTGCCACAGCTGAGGCTGATGCAAAAATCTTTGAGCCTATCGAATTAGAAAGCATCGCCTTAGGAAGAAGCACAGATTATCCTGCGGGCTTACTTCGAACCGGAAATATTCAAAGCCATCAAGTTGGTGTAAGCGGGGGTAGTGACAAAACCACCTTCTTTATTTCCGCTAACTATTTCAAGGATGTTGGTATTATTTATAATCAGGATTTTACCCGTTACACGTTCAGAGTGAATTTGGATCACGCGATCACCAGCAAGATTAAAATAGGAACCTCTACCCTATTTACACGCAGTGATCGAAATGGAGAAAATTTCAATCCATTGGGCGGTGCCTTGGCTGAAAACCCACTTGGAAAACCTTACGATGACGATGGTAATTTGATCTTCTTACCAACTACAGACGGACTAAGAACCAATCCATTCGCCGAGATCGTACCCGGAGCACAATTGGATGAAACCAGAAGATACCGTGCTTTTACCAGCTTCTACGGTAACTGGGAAATAGCCAAAGGATTGAATTACCGAGTGGTATTCGGTCCTGATTTGAACATTCGAAGAGTGGGAAGATTTACCGGTTCGCAAACCAATGCAAGAAGAGGCGGACCTCCTACAGGAAGTATTTTTGAGCGTTTTGAATTTAACTACACATTGGAAAACATTGTGACCTACAACAAAACATTCAATTCTGTTCACAACTTCAATGTCACAGCACTTCAATCTTTCCAACAGGACAGAAGGGAAGAAACAAATATCAATGTACAGGGTATCCCTGCGCCCTCTCAACTTTATCATCGCTTAGGTGATGCAGCCCAAATTACCGGTGCCAATACCAACTTGATTGAATGGTCATTACTTTCTTATATGGCACGTCTGAACTACGACTATAAAGGAAAATACCTGTTGACAGGTACCATTCGGGCTGACGGCAGCTCAAGATTCGGTGAAAACAATAAATTCGGTTATTTCCCCTCCGTGGCATTTGGATGGAACATGCATCAGGAATCCTTCCTGAAAAATTCTACCAAAGTGGATTTGCTTAAGTTCAGAATAAGTTACGGTTCGATCGGTAACCAAGCGATAAATCCTTATCAAACTCAGGCCCTTTTGGGAAGAACTTCATACGCGTGGGATAATACGGCTGCATTTGGTTACCGACCAAATTCGATTGGGAATCCGGATTTAAGGTGGGAAACCTCAACCACATTCAACAGCGGTTTTGACTTTTCATTCTTCAAAGGTCGTGTATTGGGTTCCATCGAATATTACATTACCAATACGACAGACTTGTTGGCTCCACAGCCATTGCCTAACTCGACTGGTTTTGGGGGATTCATTACCAATATCGGTGAAACTCAAAACAGAGGGGTAGAACTTACCTTATCTACTCTGAATATGGAAAAAGGAAATTTCACTTGGTCAACAGATTTCATTTTCACCAGAAACAGAGAAGAAATTATCTCCCTGCCTAATGGAGATGACATCGCCGCAGGCAGATTTATCGGTAAGCCTTTGACAATATTCTACGATTTGAAGAAAGTCGGAATTTGGCAAACATCCGAGAAAGATTTGGCTGCAACCTTCGGTGATAAGCCCGGGGAAATTAAAGTACAAGACCTCAATGGGGATGGACGAATCAACTCCCTTGACCGACAGTTTCTTGGATCAGCGGTTCCGGATTTCTCATTGGGTATGACCAATAGATTTTCCTTCAAAGGATTTGACATGTCTTTCTTCATCTTCACCAGACAAGGATCAATGATCAGATCACTTTTCCACACGAGCAACAATAACCTGTTTGGCCGATACAATAACTTGGCTGTGGACTATTGGACTCCAAACAATCCTACCAACGCGTATCCAAGGCCAAACGAGAATCAGGAGTTCCCAAAATACAGCAGTTCCATGGCTTATTTCGATGGCTCTTTTGTTAAGGTCAGAAACATCAATTTCGGATATACCTTCAGTGATGTAGCCTTGAAAAAGATTGGATTTAGCAGCCTGAGAGTGTACAGCAGTATACAAAATCCATTTATATTCTCAGAATACAGAACCGTCCACAAAGGAATAGACCCTGAGACATTTATGGATGGAGAGCAGGGAGTAGAAGCTGGTGCAATAACAGCAAACGTAACCCCTCCGGTTGTTCAGTTCACATTCGGTGTCAACGTGAAGTTTTAATCTCCAAGCAAATTGAACCATGAAAAAAATAACTAATTCATATCAAATCAAATCCTGGATCAAATCAAGTGCATTGGCATTGACGCTTTCATTTGCGTTTTCATGTCAGGATGCCTTACAGGAAGATGTAATCTCGCAAATCGGGAATGATTACTTAAATACAGCAAGTGGACTCCAAGACGGAGTAAACGCGGCCTACACATCCTTGAGATCGTGGTATGGAACTGAAAGAGGACATAACATGTCTGAATTCGGAACGGATATCTATACCAATGGGGCAGATGGTTCCTGGAAATTCATGAACACCTACACTAATGAGTTTGATTCCCAAAATGGACACGTCCGGGAACTTTGGGATGAATTGTATCGGGGAATCAATACCTGTAATGCAGTGATTGATCGGGCCGCCAATGTGACCGGAGTGAGTGACGCAATCAAAAAACAACGGATTGCTGAGGTCAAGTTTATTAGAGCACACAACTATTTCCTATTAGTTCAACTCTTTGGTCCGGTAGATTTGCAGCTTTCTGAAAATAAGGTGCCAAATAAGAAAGTTACCAGAGCTCCTGTGGCGGCAATTTATGATGCCATCGTAGCAGACCTGCAGGCGGCAATTCCTGACTTGGAGGCGGTGAAAGCTTCCAACCAGTTCGGAAGAGTAACTAGACCAACGGCACAAAATCTATTAGCAAAAGTATACCTCACCAGAGCTACTTCTGAAGCTGCCAAGCCTACCGATTATGCCAGCGCAGAACCTTTGTTGAAAAGTGTGATCAATGATTACGGCTTCAGACTATTACCAGCTTACAGTCAGGTTCACCAGTTTAATAACGAACGGAATGATGAGGTAATTTGGTCCATTCAATATACCCGTGACCCCTTGACAAACGGTGGAGGAAATAACTCCCATGTTTTCTTCCTGATGGAATATGATGTGCAGGCAGGCATGAGAAGAGATACCCAAAATGGACGTCCGTTCAAACGCTATCGTATGACCCCTTATGCCATCAATACGGTATTTGGTGACCGTGTAAATGATAGCCGATATAAAGAATCATTTATTGATGTCTATTATTCCAACAGACCCGGGACATTCAATACCTCCTTTGACCTGTCCAAGCCAAGCGTGACTTTTGCCTTGGGTGATACTGCGATTTATATTCCGGGATTTGAAATGCCACTCGCAGAGCGAGCCAAGAAAAAGTATCAGGTTTTGGTACCAAGTAGATATGACGAAAGATTATTCCCAGGATTGAAAAAGCATTTGGATCCGGGAAGAGCCGATTTGACGCAGTTTGAAGGGGGCCGAGATTTTATCGCCATGCGATTGGGAGAGACCTACCTTCTACTGGCTGAATCTCTTTTCCGTCAGGGAAAAGTGGCAGAAGCGACTGAGGCTATCAATATGGTCAGAAGAAGAGCTGCGTTCCCAGGCAAAGCTGCTGCTATGGAAATTACTCCCGCTCAGATGACATTTGACTTCCTCGTGGAAGAACGAGCTCGGGAACTTACCGGTGAGCAATTCAGATGGTTGGATTTGAAGCGTTGGGGTGTTTTGGTTCAGCGTGTGAAGCAGCACAATGCGCAGGCAGCTCCAAATATCAAGGACTTCCATGTGTTGAGACCGATTCCTCAGAATCAGATCGACCGGGCAGAAGGTGGGGCATCAGGCTTCCCTCAGAATACCGGGTATTGATTGAATTTAAAATACCTGTCAGGTTTCGAAAACCTGACAGGTCTATCCAAAAAAACAGCTCCGAAAATCGGAGCTGTTTTTCGTTTTTAAGAAACCAAACAAATTGATAAACTAATATATTTCCGAAATCTTACCAGTAGTTTAAAAAAAAATGTTCGAAACACTTGATTTTTGGGCTTCATCGGTCATCGGTCATCTGACAATCGTCCGGTAACCAAAATTAAATTTGCCTACTGTTGGAAAACCGAATGTTCATAAAAACCAATTCCTAGACCGCAATAGTCGAAGATCGAATCGTGATTTTTGATGGAATACTGATCAACTGATTTGGCAAATCCGGCTGACGGGGTTTAGTCAGCTTTTTGATCAATAGCTTGGCGCATTCTTCACCTATCTGAAACGTAGGCTGAGTGATGGTCGTAAGCGATGGCGTCAACAGTCCTGCTATACTGAGATTGGAAAAGAAGCTGATGATTTTAAGATCCTGAGGAATTTTGATATCAGTTCTTTTTACGGCGTGGTAGGTCGCAAGAGCCAATTTTTCTACAGAGGAAAACAAGCCATCAGGCCGGTCGGCAGAAGTCAGCATGGCACGAATTGCCTCAATGTTTTTTTCTTCGTCATGTGCACAGGTGACTTGGAGAGA
The DNA here is from genome assembly GCF_030694375.1 of Algoriphagus sp. GTDB lineage: Bacteria > Bacteroidota > Bacteroidia > Cytophagales > Cyclobacteriaceae > Algoriphagus. Next base: position 52,728 of record NZ_JAUXYL010000040.1, on the reverse strand, counting down.
CGGTGTAGGGGAAAGTCCCGCAGCTTTCAGCGCATCCAGATAACCCCGATACCGCTCTTTGGTGATGGACAACTCTTTGGAAAGCATCAAAAAGGCGATCTTTCGACATCCCTGTTGAATCAAATGCTTCGTGCCTTCATACGAACTCTCGTAGTCATTGGTGATGAATTTGGTAGTAGGTATATCCGGGCAAATTCGATCAAAAAAGATCAAAGGAAAGCCCCGCTCATGCAATCTCGCCAAATGTGACACATCGCTTGTCTGACTGGAAACAGACATGACGATGGCATCAGCCCGACCGTTCATCAGAAGGTTGATGATCTTTTTTTCCCGCTCTACATCCTCATGCGTGCTATAAACCAGCAGATGGTAGCCATGCTGTTGAGTTACCTCCTCTATTCCGTCTATGACCTTTGCAAAAAAACTGCTCATCCGCTCCGGCATGACCACAGCTATGGTCTTGCTCTTGTTTTCTCTGAGACTTCTGGCAAATGGATTGGGCTGATAGTTCATCTTCTCAGCCATGAATACGACCTTCTTTTTGGTCGCCTCACTGATCTCATAGCTGTCATTCAATGCACGTGACACCGTGGAGGGTGAAAGTTTCAGCTCAGCTGCAAGTGCTTTTAAATTGACTCCGGAACTCATGGTATTTTGGGTTAATAGTGCTTTTAACTTTGTCGAATAAATTCAACTGTTCTAAAATAAGGAAATTTATCCACTTAAATAATTTCGCAAACGTTTCCGTATTTTGATAACCGTCAAGTACGTTTTCGGGGTAAATTTAGGTTAGTAATACTATTCCTGTAAAGCCTCTCCTGACCCTGCAATATGATCTCTACTCAAACCCAAAATTCCTTCCTAACAGAGGATTTTTTACTGCACTCTGACTTTGCCCGAATCCTATATCACAACTACGCCAAAAACCTTCCGATAATAGATTATCACAATCACCTCCCTCCTGCTGAACTTGCTGGAAACAGGCAATTTGAGACAATCTCCAAAGTCTGGCTGGCCGGTGATCACTACAAGTGGCGGGCGATGCGCACGCTGGGAATCAATGAACATTTCATCACAGGAGGCGCTTCGGATCAGGAGAAATTCCAAAAATGGGCTGAAACTGTTCCATTCACCATGCGAAATCCGCTTTACCATTGGTCTCACATGGAATTGAGGCGGTATTTTGGAATTGATGAATTACTCAATGGGAATAATGCAGCGGAGGTTTATCACCAAACTTCCGAGATGCTTCAAAATCCCGATTTTCGAGCACAAGGCTTGTTGGAGAAAATGAATGTGGAGGTAGTCTGTTCCACAGATGATCCTTGCGATGATTTAGCCGATCATATCAGCTATCATTCAGCAAATAGGCCAGTTAAACTCTACCCCGCATTTCGACCAGATAAATCTTTTGCCATAGAAAACGCAGAAAGCTATCGGGCTTACCTTCAGAAATTAGGTAACGTTGTAGGTTTTGAGATCACCTCCTTTGACAAATTGATCGAGGCTTTATCCAATCGCGTAGATTATTTTCACAGCAGAGGATGTCGACTTTCTGATCATGGATTGGAAAGTCTGGTTTTCTCCAAGGATGAGCAGCTTTCATCGGATAGCATTCTGGTAAAAGCCCTTCGTGGAAATCCACTTACAAAAGAAGAAATCCAGCATTTCAAGTTCAAAACCCTTCAGAAGCTTTGTAAAATGTACCATGCCAAAGGCTGGGTGCAGCAGTTTCACCTGGGTGCATTGAGAAATACAAATTCCCGAATGCTCAAAACTTTGGGCCCTGACACCGGCTTTGATTCCATCGGAGATTATGATCAAGCCACTGCCATGGCTGATTTTCTAAACCACCTCGATTCCTCGGATCAATTGGCCAAAACCGTACTTTACAACCTAAACCCTCGGGACAACGAAGTTTTGGCAACGATGATCGGAAACTTTAACGACGGCTCGGTCAAAGGAAAAATCCAATTCGGTTCGGGCTGGTGGTATCTCGATCAAAAAGACGGCATGGAAAAGCAAATCAACACCCTCTCCAACATGGGCTTGGTGAGCTGTTTTATCGGCATGCTGACAGATTCAAGAAGCTTCCTCTCTTTTCCTCGCCATGAATACTTCCGTAGAATCCTATGCAATCTCTTCGGGAAAGACGTAGAAAACGGCGAACTCCCCTGGGATGAAAAGTGGCTCGGTCAACTGATTACAGATATTTGCTATCAAAACGCTAAAAATTACTTCGATTTCTCTCCATCTAACTATAAACTTTAATGCCCTCTATTAATCTTTTTTCCTTGGAAGGAAAGAAAATCGCCTTTTCAGGTGCTACTGGAGTCTTGGGTACCACGATGGCCTTGCACTTGGCCTCTCAAGGTGCTGAGCTATTGATCCTTGGTCGCAGCCCCGAAAAAGTAGATCAATTAGTCAATGAAATCAATGCTTCAGGAGGAAAGGCTTTCGGCTATTTTGCCGATGTGACCGATGAGGATTCCCTTGAAAAAGTCGCCAAAGTCATCGAATCTCACCATGGACATATCGATGTCTTGATCAATTCGGCGGGTGGAAATATGCCCGGAGCGGTGATCCGCCCCGATCAGAATTTCCTGGATTTGGATACTGCTTCATTGAGAAAAGTGATGGATTTAAACTACCTCGGTACGGTGCTTCCAATCAAGGCTTTGCTTCCATTGATGCTTAAGCAAGGCAAAGGAAATATATTGAATGTCAGCTCAATGGCTGCAAGCAGACCTATGACCAGAGTGATGGGTTATGCGGCTGCCAAGGCTGCCATTGACAACCTCACCAAATGGCTTTCAGTGGAGCTCGCCCAAAAACATGGTCCCGATTTTCGGGTCAATGCGATCGCTCCGGGCTTTTTCCTGACCGAGCAAAACCGAACGCTCTTGACAGAGGCAGACGGCGGTCTGACCCAACGCGGAAACCAGATTATTACACATACCCCTTTGAATCGCTTTGGAAAGCCGGAGGATCTTTTGGGTGCCCTGCAATGGCTTTGCAGCGATGCTTCTGCTTTTGTCACCGGGACTATTGTGGCCGTGGATGGAGGATTCAGTGCGTATTCGGGTGTTTGATTTCTGTTAATAGTTAAAGGTTAGTAGTTAGTAGTATCCTAATAAACCATTAACTTTTAACTCTTAACAATTCACCACTTACCCAAATCCCACTCACAAATAACTCAGTAACCCATAACCAAATAACCAATCACAAAACCCCCATTTCCATGAGCTATAAAATGGAACAGACCATGCGTTGGTATGGCCCCAAAGACCCGGTAAGTTTGCGGGACATTCTACAATCCGGTGCCACCGGGATAGTGAATGCCCTTCACCATATTCCCAACGGGGAAGTTTGGAGTCGGGAAGAAATCCGAATGCGCAAGCAACTGATCGAAGCATCAGGCCTTACTTGGTCTGTGGTAGAGTCAGTTCCGGTACATGAAGTGATCAAAACCCGCACAGGAGACTTTGAGCAGGTCATCGAAAACTATAAGCAAACCCTCCGGAATCTTGCTGCAGAAGGAGTTTACACTGTTTGCTATAACTTCATGCCAATCTTGGACTGGACCCGGACAAACCTGGAATATGAACTTCCTAACGGAGCAAAAGCACTTCTTTATGAAAAAAAGGCGGTTCAGGCATTTGACTTATTTATTCTTCAAAGACCTGAAGCGGCCTCAGAATATTCCCCAGAAGAAATAGCGAAAGTAAAGTCCTACTATGAAGGATTGGATCATGAGCAAAAGCAGCTGATCAAAGAAAACATTCTGAAAGGTCTGCCGGGATCTGAAATTGGCTATACCTTAGATGAGTTTCGAGCAATGCTCAAAACCTATGAAGGAATCGATGCCAAAAAACTGGCAGAACATCTCAGACTTTTCCTGGATGCTGTCACGCCCGTAGCAGAAGAAGTGGGAGTCTACCTCTGCATCCATCCCGATGACCCACCTTTCTCACTTTATGGACTTCCGAGAGTCGTCAGTACGGCTTCAGATGCACGCAGAATACTTTCAGAAACTCCAAGCCATCACAATGGACTGACTTTCTGTACCGGGTCCTACGGAGTGCGGGCGGACAATGATCTTCCGGCGATGGTCCGTGAATTTGGGGATCGCATCCACTTTATACATTTGCGCAGCACCAAAAGAGACGCGGCAGGAAACTTCTACGAAGACAACCACCTCGAAGGAAATGTACCCATGGTAGAAGTCATTGATGAGATTCTGAAAGTGCAGGAAAAACGAGGCAAGAGTCTTCCCATGCGCCCTGACCATGGACATCAGATGTTGGACGACCTACATAAAAAGACCAATCCGGGCTACTCTGCCATTGGCAGACTCAAAGGTCTGGCCGAAATCCGCGGTGTGGAAGAGGCTTTACTTTGGGTGAAAAAGGCGGGGAGCTAGGAGGTTTGGAGGATAGGAAGTTAGGAGGTGGGGAGGTTTGGAAGCTGTAAATTGTAAGTTGTGAGTGCTGAAGGGTGAGTACTGAGTAGGCAGTCAGCATGCAGTTTTATAGTGTTCACCGTCTTTCTTTCGTTGTTAAATCCAGCTCTGAATGACCGATATATGACATCCATTCAAAAGGGATTATAAATCCAATAGATATAACCTCGAGAATGTAAATATCGAGGAGCTGATATTTAAAATTCTTGTCTTTTGTTTCTGGGTTCTAATTTCAAAACACATTGACTATAGTTGATCAATAAAATTCTTAATATTTCAATAGATCCACCTGAAACGATTCAGGTGGATTTTTCCATTTTATTCGAATTATAAACGAGCCCTTTTACCATCAAATCTTATGAACGAAAGCTACGATCCTTTACCTCAATCCTATCTTGAAATCCAAAAAGCGACCGAAGAAAGTGGATTTACAATGGCATCCGACCTTGCTGCATGTTCTTTTCTTCGAACCTTGGCAGTAACCAAACCTGGAGGGAAATTTTTGGAATTGGGTACGGGTACAGGACTTTCGACGGCTTGGATACTGGATGGAATGGATGAAAACGCCATGCTTACTTCTATCGATTTTGATGATTCAGTTTTGTCGATTGCCCGGAAATTTTTAGGCAGTGATCCTCGCCTGAAACTGGAATTGATTGATGGGGAAAAATGGGTAGAGTCTAACAGGGACAGTCGATTTGATTACATTTTCGCTGATACCTGGCATGGCAAATATCTTCTGCTTGATGAAGTATTGGAAATGCTGAATATCGGTGGGTTGTACATTGTTGATGATATGTTGCCTCAACCGAATTGGCCGGAGGGACACCCTGAAAAAGCTGAAAAGTTTGTCAAAAAACTGGAGTCTTACCCTTTCTTAAACATCACAAAGCTCAATTGGTCCACGGGGATTATTGTGGCTACTAGAAAATATTAAAAGGCTCACAGATGCCACAGATCACCACAGATGGGAAATTTATCTGTGCCCATCTGAGAAATCTGTGAGAGAATAAAACCAATGGAATATTTCAGAGATTACCCGATATTTATCCGAAAGCCTAAACCCTCATGACCCGATTCTATTCCAAAAGAGACCTGCAATTCCAGCTTTTTGAAAACCAAAACTGTCTTGAACTAACCCAAATCCCCTATTTCGCGGATCATTCTGAGGAGACGTTTAGATTGGTTTTGGACTCAGCAGAACAAATTGCCGAGAAGTCTCTGCGCCCTCTCCTCACTGAAATGGATCGAAATGAACCCCAACTTATAGATGGAAAAATTCGAATCAACCCAGGCATGAAGACCATCATCCGACAATTTGGTCAAGATGGCTGGATCAATGCGCTGTTTTCTTATGAAGAAGGCGGGCAGCAACTTCCTTGGACAATTCACATTGCATCGGGCTTTATATTTCAGGCGGCTAACTACTCTGCCAGCGTTTTTCCATTTTTGACCACCGGTGCAGCCAACCTTATCCGGACATTTGGCTCAAAAGAATTAATCGAGAAATTCACTCCGAAAATGTACTCCGGAGCTTGGCAAGGTACGATGGCCTTAACCGAGCCCGATGCTGGCAGTTCGCTTTCAGACATTTCCACCACAGCCTTCCCAACTGAAGCACCGGGAGTTTTCAGGATCAAAGGACAGAAAATCTACATATCCGCAGGAGATCATGATGCCTGCGACAATATCATCCACCTGATGCTTGCCCGGATACAGGGCGCACCCGCCGGCACCAAAGGCATTTCTCTGTTTGTCGTCCCTAAAAAACGGATCTCGGGTGAGCCAAACGATGTGCTGACTCAGGGAATCTATCACAAAATGGGCTACAAGGGCGCACCTATTGCCCATTTGATGATTGGAAGCAACGATGCCTGTGAAGGCTATTTGGTAGGTGAGGCCAATCAGGGATTGAAATATATGTTTCAGATGATGAACGAGGCGCGATTGGGCGTGGGTATGAATGCAGTGGCGATCGCTTTGGCGGCGTTTCAGGCTTCTTTGGCATATGCCAAGGAACGACCCCAAGGCCGCAAAATCAATGAAAAGGACCTCAGCCAAGCGCAGGTCCCAATTATCGAGCATGCGGATGTAAAGCGGCTGCTGCTTTTCCAGAAAAGCGTGGTAGAAGGTTCTTTGGCACTTTTAATTTATTGCGCAATCCTTTCCGATAAAATCGCGCATGAAGAAAATGAAGTTCTGAAGAATGAGATGGAGGTACTATTGGATCTGCTGACTCCTATTGCCAAGAGTTATCCATCTGAGATGGGAGTGCAAAGTACCTCAGCCGCAGTGCAGGTTTTGGGAGGTGCGGGTTACACCACCGATTTCCCGGTGGAGCAATATTATCGTGAGGCACGCATCCATCCGATTCATGAGGGGACAACAGGAATTCATGGTTTGGATCTATTAGGGAGAAAAGTCCTGATTCAGGAAGGTTTGGGCTGGAAGCTTTTGCAAAAGGAAATCGGGGAAAGTATTGAATCCTCAAAAGCATATTCAGCTTTAGGTGAACTGACACAAACCTTTGAAAGTCAATTCAAAAAATTCAATCATGGGGCAGCGCAACTCCTATTCAAAATGAATCAGGGGCCGGAGATTTTTCTGTCAGATGCCACGCTTTTTCTGGAATCAAGCGGAATCATCTGCATCGCTTGGATGTGGCTTGAGCAGGCCAAAACAGCACAGAAAGCTTTGAACACTGGTGCAACCGAACAGGATTTCTATTTCGGCAAGATCGAGACAGCCCGCTACTTTATGGAATACGAACTCCCAAAAATCAAGGGCCTGATCGAGCGGTTTCATTCCAATACCTATCCGACTGTTGTGATGCGGAAGGAATGGTTTTGATATGACTAAGTCCCAAAATAAAAATTTAGAATACTTGGATTGAATGTTCGAAATCTAGTTCACTGATATAGTTTTACATCTAAATCTATTCCTTCTCCCCTTTTTCATGATTTAATCCATCCTTCTTTCTCACTCCAAGCAGTGTATCTTTAGCATTAATGGCAGTAACAACTTTTTTTCCTGTTTTGGCCTCCAATTCCAGTCGTGCCACTTTTGCAACATTCCCACCTTGCTTGGCTACTTTTTTACTCTCTTCAAAATCTTTTGGGTTTACTGCCACGGAGATATCTTTGGTCGACGCTTCTGCCAACATGTTTAAAATCAGCTCCGTATTGGTCATATTATCCCGAAGATTTTCCTTTTTTAATCCCTTTAACACTTTGTATTCTTTGGTGGATTTTTCGCTCCAAGCTTTTGTGATAATATCTGTAAGCGTGGCAAATTGGACCCCTTCCTTCAAACCACGCTTCTTCCACTCGTCAGTAAGCTCTTTCCGTATCTCAATGCTTTTGAGGCGTTGGTTTATCCAGTTTTCAGAATAACCTAGCTTCAGGTATTGCTCAAGCGCCCTATCAATGCTCAATTCAGGATCCTGCATTTCGTCAAGCCTCTCTGATGCCACTTGAGCCAACCAAAGTTTAAACGGTTCGGCTTTGGGTGAAGGAATAGATTGGATTAAACGGAAAAGTTGCTCGGTATCAGCTACATCGGTAAGATAAAATTTGCCATCAGCAGATTTCATTTTCAGTTGACTACAATTTGTAGCCAACTGACTTCCTTCTGCTTTTAGCCTAGTTTTCATTACACTCCAATACTTTCTTGGGTTGGTGCTATTTGTTAAGACGGCAATCACATCAACAATTGAAATATACCATCTCTCTTTTTCCTCATCCCAAAGCGTGCGCACTTGCTTTTCTTCAAATAGTTTAATGGCTTCCTTTTTCATAGTTCGAGGATTTACAAAAGGTAAGAAAATAGATTTCAAAAATTTGTTTTTTCAATCGTCCTGAATTTAATTTAAAGATAGAAAAATGGCTATTTCTCCAGGTTGAAAAACCGAAATTCTAAGTCAATCTTTGTCGCACTTTGATTTAAAAATGAAATCTGCCAAATGAAAATCCCTTCGCAACCTTCTTGAATCTTCGCAATATAAAACAACCACATAGAAACATAGGAGGCACATAGGTTATCATTTCTCAAGATCTTAAGCTATGGTTTCTATGTGACTATGTGGTTGTCAAGGCATTCCTGAGTAGTTCAATCCCCTTAAAAAATCTATTTTTCGCGAACCTTCATCAATCTTTGCAGTTGAAAAATCCTTTTGCCTTGACCTTCAGAGATGGTTAAGACCATTCTTCAAAAAATACCCTTCTATTTCTCAAATCAACCCAAATTCGCCATTTGTGGATTAATGTTTGCTAACCTGTGCATTGTGAATCGCCCGGATTTCAACATCACCCATCCGGAATAAAAGTACCCAAGTATCAATGAAAAAACTTCCCCTAATTCTTCTTGCCTCTTTTTTTGTACTTTTTTCAGTAGCAGCATTGGCCTCCGATGAAATTTTACCGGCAATAAAAAGGCAATTGAAAAAGACTTATTCCGCCTTAACCAACCATTCTCCAGCACCAGAACCGCAACCAATATTTGAACCCATCGTGGTGGAAGTTCCTATACCCAATCCGGAGATTGTAGTGCCTACCAGAGAAATAACCAAAGAATACGACAACCACCTTGTCGCCGGAGAAAACAACGGATTTGGTCTGATCGAAAGTGAAGAACACTTCACCCAACTCATCCAGGAAAAAAAGTTGGTTTTGGTGTCCGAAGGAAATGGATATCGGGTTGATGAACTCACTCACAGCCACCCTTACGTAACTCCACGCTCGAAAGTAATTTTGGAGGAGATTGGTCAAGCTTTTCAATCACTTACCAAGCAAGAAAGTTTTTTTACGGTTTCGTCCGTCACCCGAACTCCCGAACAACAGCAAAACCTAAGAAAGCGAAATCGAAATGCCACGGCAGGTATCAGTTCGCATTCCTATGGAGTCTCCTTTGACATCTCCTACATCCGATTCAATGGGAAAAAAGGCGGGAACCGCTCCGCCCAAAAAGATCTGGAAACAGTGCTGAATGAATTTCAAGCTGCCAACAAAATATTCTTCATTAAGGAGCGAAAGCAGAGTTGCTATCATGTGACGGTGAGGTGAGGAAAATGATCAATTTTCAAATTCAATGTTCAATTCTCAAGGATTTGCCCACTGCCAACTGCAAACTGCCTACTTCCTTCCAGCTCCTCAATATCCCAACACCTTCAGCATACTCTCCTCTGTCTGATCTTTGGCGAAGAGGCGGTGAGTGATGTTTCCGTTTTCATCCCGATCGATCAAGACATGCTTGGGTGCAGGAATCAGACAATGCTGTATCCCGCCGTAGCCTCCCAGGGATTCCTGATAGGCCCCGGTATGGAAGAAGCCGATGTATTGCTTTCTTCCGGGTTCGATTTTAGGCAGGTAAATATTGAATTGGTGAGCTTCGGAATTATAATAATCCATGCTGTCGCAGGTCAGGCCGCCAAGCGAAATTCCTTGGTAGGTTTCATCCCAGTTGTTCACCGCAAGCATAATGTACTTTTGGTTGAGTCCCCAGCTGTCCGGAAGTTGGGTAATAAAAGAACCGTCGATCATATACCAAAGCTCTTTGTCGTTTTGGAGCTTTTCTTCCAGAACGGAATAAAGCACTGCCCCACTCTCTCCTACTGTGTAGCTGCCAAATTCGGTGAAAATATGGGGCTCCGTGGTGTTGTTCTTGGCGCACATCCACTTGATGTTTTTGACGATCTGATCGGCCATGTATTGGTAATCGTAATCGAAAAACACATTCGTCTTGATCGGCCAACCGCCACCAATATCCATGGTATCGAGCGTTGGAGCGATTTTTTTCAGGTCTACATATTTCTGAATAAAACGGGTCAATTCGGACCAGTAGTACGCCGTGTCCTTAATGCCTGAATTGATAAAAAAGTGCAGCATCTTCAGGCTGACCAAAGGATGATCCTTGATTTTTTCTTCGTAAAGTTTCAGAATATCGTTGTACCTCACACCGAGACGGGAGGTGTAGAAACCGAATTTAGGTTCCTCGTCTGCGGCGATACGGATTCCCACCTGAAAAGGAACTTTCACATGCTCCAGGTAATAGTCGATCTCGCCGATATTGTCCAGTATAGGCACGCAGTTGTGAAATCCGTCATTCAGTAGCTCGGTGATGTATTTTTTGTAGAGCTCACGCTTGAAGCCATTGCAGATGATAAAGGTGTCTTTGGTGATTTTCCCTTTTGCAAAAAGACTTCTCACCAAGGGAATATCAAAAGTCGAGGACGTCTCGATATGGATGTCATTCTTTAGCGCTTCATCCAACACAAAGCTAAAATGCGAGGACTTGGTGCAATAGCAGTAGGTATATTTCCCCTGATAGTTATGAGTTTCAATCGCATTACCAAAAAAGGTTTTTGCATTTTGGATGCTTTCCGAAATCTTTGGCAGATAGGTCAGCTTTAGCGGTGTGCCATAAGTGTCAATGATTTCCATCAGATTGACTCCATTGAAGAAGAGTTCATTGTTCTCTACATGAAACTCTTTGGTAGGAAAATCAAAAGTCTGTTGGATTAGATCAATGTATCGGTTCATTTACCTGGGATTGTTTGAATAATGTGAGGCTGCAAAAATTGCGCTTTTATCGGGGGATATCAAATCGAAAATGAAAAAACCCCCACATCTATCAAACTGATGGAAAAAGATAATGTTGTGTTAAAAATCGACTAGGGTTAGCAGCTATAAAAAAAGGTAGCCAAATTCCTTTGGTTAACATTGTCCGATGTAGTATGGGGTTTGCGAGTTTGAAGGTATGGAAGTTAGGAAGTTATAAAATCTCGAATGTCGAATATTAAATTTTGAACCTACCTCCGGCAGGCAGGTAATGAAGTGATTCGGCTTCTGGAGAAGCAGGACAACGGGAGGCAAATTTTCAATGATCAATTATCAAATTCAATTATCATGTGTTGTGGGGATAGAAAGTTGGGGAGTTTGGGGCTAATTCAGTCAGGATAAAGCCAAGAAATGGATCATAACTCAGGTAGAATTACCTAACTTCAACTCAAATTCAAACTAAGTCAACTACAACCATTTTATGAGTCTATTCAATAAAATATTGGGGAATTCCAGTGAAGTTTCCTTCGAGAAACTTGTAGAAAAGTATGGTCGTCTCCTGGCAGACGGAGAACAAATCGACATGGGGTTTCAGCTCTTCCGTGACACCTTCATTTTCACCAATAAACGATTGATCTTGATCGATGTGCAAGGCGTAACGGGCAGCAAAGTGGAATACAAGTCTATGCCTTACAAAAGTATCACGCGGTTTTCGTTGGAGACTGCTGGCACTTTTGAACTGGATGCCGAACTTAAAATTTGGATCTCAAGCGAGGCTTTGCCCTCTGTATCGAAGAAATTCAACAAGAGCATCGATATCTATGAAGTACAACGATACCTTGCAGGCAGGGTGATATGATTGGCTTTAATTAAAAATCCAATACACTCAAAAAATCACCTTCCGGAAGTTCCTGAAAGGTGATTTTTGATTTAAAGGATGACTTGACTACATGCAAACTTAATCCCAAGCGACACCATGTAAAGCTAATTGCAATAATGACTGTTCGGCTTGAAAGCGTCTGTTGTTTTCGATGACTTTTGAAAGAATCTCCTTGAACTTCACTTCTCTTTTTAGCAATTCGATGATTTGGTTGAAGAAATGAACCACTGCTTTCTCCTCAGTCTTAGAAAAAGTAAAGAATACCTGCGCATGGTCAAAATCATAGATCAGGCTGAGCGAGTTTGGTTTCCCCAATAGAATCAGGCCGCGGAACAAAGGCAAAAGTTGCTCAAACCCATTTTCAAAGCGACACATCCCTTGCATGTGATTAGCCACAGGTTGAGAAAAAATCTTAAGAATTTCCTGATTACTTACTTTAATCTTCGCTAACTCAGGGGAATTACTTACTGTCCAAGGATTTGGTTTCAATTCCGAATCGACAAATTGGGCAACTGCGCTCATGTAAAAGGGATTTTGTGATAATGGTGGTTCAAATATAGAAGTTGAATTTCTATATTCCTATATACCCTATAATTTTTATAGACTATTATATATCCCGCAAGTAAATCCAATTCTGCCAAAAATTGAATTTTGAGGCCTTTTGACTAGTTTTGGCTTAATATCACCACCTTGAATGAACCCAAGTAACCCTCAAAATGAGAAAAATAAAACTCGTAGAAGTACGGTCTGAAATTGCCGCAGGAACACGCGGAGCCAGTATGGGGATCGATGCTTTGAAAATTGCAAGTCTGGACAAAAAGTCAAACTTTTTTACCCAATTCGACCCAATCAATGTCCCTGACGCTAATAATTTTCTTTGGAAAGGAAATAAACATCCGCATGGTAAATACATCGATGGAGTGTATCAGGTTCTGAAAAACGTCTATTCTACCATTGAATCGCTTCGTCTCGAAAAGAAATTTCCCATCGTGCTGGCCGGTGATCACAGCACTGCAGCAGGAACCATCATGGGCATCAAAGCTGCCCATCCCGATAAACGCCTGGGGGTAATTTGGATTGATGCGCATGCCGATCTACATACCCCTTTTACCACTCCTTCCGGCAATATGCACGGGATGCCACTCGCTATGGTCAGTCAGTTGGATAATCTGGATTGCAAGGTCAATGAGGTCAGTCCGGAGACCATTAGTTATTGGGAGAAAATCAAAAAGATAGGTGGGGATTTTCCTAAAATTGAACCTGGTGACATCGTATTCATTTCAGTTCGAGATACCGAGGCTCCGGAAAATCATTTGATCAAAAAATATGAGATAAAAAATTTCAGCACACAGGAAGTACGAGAAAAAGGAATTGAAAAAATTGCTTCTGCGGCTTTGGAAAAGCTTAAAGATTGCGAGCAAATCTACATTTCCTTCGATGTAGACAGCCTCGACAGCTCCATTTCTGTCGGTACGGGAACACCTGTTCCCAATGGGCTGACGGTTGAAGAAGCCATTCAACTCAATGCCGAACTGATCAAAGACAAGCGTGTCTGCTGCTGGGAAATCGTGGAAGTAAATCCTACGCTCGACACGGAAAATACTATGGCCGAAGCGGCCTTCGAAGTGCTGGAGATCACCACAAAGTCATTGGTAGACCATTTTTAAAAAACCACGAAGAACGCCAAGAAACACAAAGATGGGTAAGTACAGCAACCATAGCGAAGATGAACTTAGCAATATTGTCCTTGGAATTGCAATTGAAGTACATTCAATCCTTGGTCCTGGCCTTCTGGAAAACGTTTACAAACAAGTTCTGTTTCACAAATTAACCAATGCTGGTATAATGGTAGAAATGGAGAAAAATATGCCAATACTAATAGATGATTTGTTTTTGGATTTAGGTTATAAAATGGATCTTCTTGTCGAAAATAAACTCGTTTTAGAACTGAAATCTGTGAAAGAGATCACTAATGTTCATGTGGCACAGGTCATTAATTATCTTAAACTTGGAAAGTTCAAATTGGGATTAATTCTCAATTTCAATGTTTACCAATTAAAATCCGGAATAAAAAGGGTCATTTTAACAGAAGGTCCAAGGCCCTTCTAAATTACTTTCTTTGCGTACCTTTGCGCTCTTTGCGGTTAAAATCTTTTGTGATTAAAAACCTTTGCGGTTAAAAAATGAACATTCAAGAAAATATAATTCAAGGCATACAGCTGGCGTTTCAGAACATTTACAATCATGATCTGCCATTGGATCAAATAGCCCTTGCCCCTACCCGGAAGGAATTTCAGGGAACATACACCTTTGTAGTTTTTCCTTTTTTGAAAATCTCTCAGGTCAACCCCGAAGCCACCGCCAACCAAATCGGAGAATACCTTAAAGGCAACATCCCAAGCGTCACTGGATTCAATGTGGTTAAAGGTTTTCTCAATTTGGAGCTTAACGAATTGGTCTGGGTCGATCTTTTTCAGCAAATCTATTCTAATCCTAATTTTGGCCAATTGCCTGCCAACGGTCAAAAGGTCATGGTGGAGTATTCCTCGCCCAACACTAACAAACCGCTTCACCTCGGTCACTTACGAAATAATTTCCTCGGTTTTTCAGTGGCAGAGATTCTCAAAGCCACCGGCTACGAGGTCATCAAATCCAACCTCGTCAATGACCGTGGCATCCACATCTGCAAATCCATGGTGGCCTATCAGCACTTTGGTAACGGGGAAACACCTGAATCATCCGGACTCAAAGGCGACCACTTGGCGGGAAAGTATTATGTGATTTTTGATCAGGAATACAAAAAGCAAATCAAAGATCTGGTGAGCAAAGGTCAATCGGAAGACGAGGCCAAGAAAAACGCCCCCCTCATGCTTGAGGCACAGGATATGCTTCGCAAATGGGAATCCAATGACGAAGCGGTAGTATCGCTTTGGAGACAGATGAATGATTGGGTTTACGCGGGATTTGATGCCACCTACAAAAAGATGGGAGTCACCTTTGATAAGTTTTACTACGAGTCAGACACCTACCTTCTGGGAAAAGATATTGTAGAAGAAGGCTTGGAAAAAGGGATCTTTTTCAAAAAGGAAAACGGATCGGTTTGGGTGGATCTGACGGAAGAAGGACTGGATGAAAAACTGGTCAGACGTGCAGACGGCACCTCGGTCTACATCACGCAGGACTTGGGTACTGCCGACTTGAAATACAAAGATTTCAAGATTGACAAATCTGTTTATGTAGTTGGAAATGAGCAGGATTACCACTTCGAAGTATTGTTTAAGATCATGCGAAAACTTGGAAGATCTTATGGTGACGGTTTGTATCATTTGTCTTATGGTATGGTGGACTTGCCTACCGGCAAAATGAAATCACGGGAAGGAACAGTGGTCGATGCAGATGATTTGATGCAGGAAATGATCGAAACGGCCGAGCATCACACCAAAGAGTTGGGCAAGATTGAGGGCTTCAGCGATGAGCAGGCTAGAGAACTGTATGAGATCCTTGGACTTGGTGCATTGAAGTTCTTTTTACTGAAAGTTGATCCGAAAAAACGAATGTTGTTCAACCCACAGGAATCCATTGAATTTCAAGGGTACACCGGTCCATTCATTCAGTATTCGCATGCGCGGATAGCGGCCATTTTGAGAAAAGCAGACCAAATCGGGGTTAGTTATTCCGCTCCTGATTTTACAGGAATCAGCGAACTGACCGAATCGGAAGCTGCTTTGATTCTCCTTTTGAATGACTATGAAAAGAAAATAAAACTGGCTGCTGAGGAGCTTTCTCCTTCGGTAATTGCGCAATACCTGTTTGATTTAGCTAAGGAATACAACCGATTCTATGCGGATGTTCCGATCTTTCACGAAAAGGATCTTGGAATTCAAACCTTCCGCGTTGCACTTTCTTCCATGACTGCCAAAACAATCAAAAAGGGAATGAGTTTGCTCGGTATAGCAGTCCCTGAACGAATGTAATCATGCAGTGTCAGTCCGAACGGAGTCGAGGAACCTTCAACTCCGTTCGGACTGATACTTAATTATTTAAAAAATGAAAACACTACTACTTATTATCAGCATCATTCTATTCGCCTGTGGCAAAACCTTGGAAAGACCCACAAATCAAGCAGAATTAAACCCCTCATTTGACCAATCTATGGAAAGTTCCTTTTACGATTTTAAGTTAACAGACATCAACGGTAAAGAAGTTGATTTTTCAGAATTCAAAGGCAAAAAACTGTTGCTGGTGAATGTCGCTTCCAAGTGTGGCTACACCAAACAATACGCACAGTTGCAGGAATTATATGCCGCGCACGGAGATAAAATCATGATTTTGGGTTTCCCTGCCAATAATTTTGGAGGGCAAGAGCCCGGATCCAATGAGGAGATCAAAGCCTTTTGCGATGCGGAATTTGGGGTTACTTTTCCAATGTTTGAAAAGATCTCTGTAAAGGGATTTGACAAGCACCCGCTGTACCGTTGGCTTTCAGATGCTACTCAGAATGGATGGAATAATGAGGAACCAAGTTGGAATTTCTGTAAATATTTCGTCAACGAACAAGGTGAATTGGTGAAATTTTTCCCTTCCTCTGTAGCGCCTCTTGATGAAGAAATTTTAAAATTAATCGGAGCTTAATTCAAGGATTTACACTTTGAAAAAAGAAATAAAAACTAAAAAAGAAGCCTGGCTGCACGCAGTCAGGCTTCGTACTTTGCCCCTTGCCCTGGCTAGTATTTTTGCGGGTTCATTTTTAGCGGCTTGGCAGGAAAGCTTCCGTTGGGAGATTCTGGTGTTGGCCTCACTGACTACCATTTTTCTCCAAATCCTATCCAATCTCTCCAATGACTACGGCGACACTGTTCACGGCGCCGATTCTGCCGAAAGGCAAGGTCCCGTGAGAGCGGTTCAATCAGGCTTAATATCGCTGCCTGAGATGAAGCGCGCCATGTATTTGTTTGGAGCATTGTCTTTGGTTTCGGGATTGCTGCTGCTTTTTGTCGCAGTGCAGGATTGGAAACTATTTGCACTTTTTCTGGGCTTGGGTTTGGCCGCCATATGGGCAGCGATCACCTACACTTCGGGAAGCAATCCTTATGGATACGCCGGATTGGGCGATATCTCGGTTTTTGTGTTTTTCGGTTTATTGGGTGTATTAGGAACATTTTTCCTCCATACGCTGAGTTTTGAGCCAATGACTGTAATCATCGCTATCTCATTGGGATGCTTCAGTACCGCAGTGCTCAACATTAATAATATCCGAGACATTGAATCGGATGAGAAAGCAGGCAAGCGCTCCATCCCTGTTCGAATAGGAAGACAGAAAGCCATTCAATACAATTGGGCGCTTATCATGTCCGGAAATTTTTGGCTGATTGCTTTTACCACCACCACCAGGGAATGGTACACCTTACTGGCATTTCTGGCATATTTTCTCATGCTCAAAGTAGGTGTAGGAGTTCAGAAGGCAAAAAACTCCGCAGAAACCGATCCTTATTTGAAAAAAATGGCGATGAGTACCCTACTATGGGTAATCCTTTTTGGGATCGGACTTTTAGTCTAATCAAATCCTGATAAAAATTGGTTTTTCATGGTCTATTTTGGCTAATTTGGTGAAAACTTAAAGCCCAAAGCAATTATGATAAAAGTCCTGGTTCCTTTTGATTTTTCCCAAACAGCAAATTACGCACTGAATTTTGCAACTGGGTTATCCTCAAATTACCCCAATATTGAGGTGACTGTACTTCATGTTATCGAAACCCCCGTTGCTACAGGTATGGGAACAATGGGTGGCGGTTTGGAATCAATTCCTGAATTCGAAAATCAGATTTTCTTTATGGAATTGGTCGAGGCCCGAAAAAAGCAGCTTAAAAAGATTGAAGAGAGTTATACTGAGGAAGCTTTTAAAGTAAAGACGAAAATGATTCTGGGATCCGTATTTAAAGGGATTTCCGAGTACATTAATGATCAGGACCCGGATTTGATTGTAATGGGTTCAAAAGGTGCCTCTGGATTGGAAGAAGTCATAGTTGGAAGCAATACCGAAAAAGTGGTCAGGAATGCTAAATGTCCCGTGATCACCATTAAAGCTGAAACTGAAGTTTCAAAGATGAAAAAAGTAGTCTTTGCCTCCGATTTTAGAGATTCAAGTGATGAAATAGCAAATCGGATCAAGCGAATCCAATCCGTATTTGATGCACAATTTTACTTTGTGGTGGTAAATACTCCGGGTAACTTTGAAACTACCCGAGAGTCTATGAATCGCATTCGTGCATTTGCTCAAAAGCATCGTTTCGAAAACATCAAAGCTGAGGTGTACAACTCACTTTCCGAAGAATCAGGAATCATCGAGTTTGCTGACGATGTTGATGCGGATCTAATTGCCATGACAACCCATGGACGCACAGGACTTCTGCACTTAATCACAGGGAGCATTGCAGAAGATGTAGTCAACCATTCAAAAAGACCAGTTTGGACTTATAAGACAAAGTAATTGCAGTTTTAATTTAAAGCCTACACGGTATGTGCGGGCTTTTTTAGTTGGATCATGAGCAAGAAAGGCAACGATTGGAAAAAACGTGATGGAGTAGTCTACTCTACGAGTGATAATTTTGAATACAGTCTTGGCGACCAAGATTCAACGGAGTCCCTCCCACCCACCCAGCAAAAACTTAAAGTCCTGTTGGACAAAAAGTCCAGGGCAGGAAAGCAAGTAACACTGATTGAAGGTTTTGTGGGCTCCGATGAGGATTTGAAAGAGTTGGGGAAACTATTGAAAAACAAATGTGGTGTAGGTGGTTCTGCCAAAGACGGGGAAATCCTTATACAGGGAGATCATCGGGATAAAATTTTACAGCTATTGGTTCAGGCTGGTTATGGTGCAAAAAAATCAGGAGGTTGATGATCTCTGATTACGCCAAATTTCAGGCAAAACTATATCCGGTTTTGCCTTTTTTGATTTTTCAGGCTTATCAAGTAAAGCGAAATAGTCCTTCTCTCCCTTCAATGACAGAAAATCTTGTTTTGGGAAACGGAAACCGTAAAATTCTGATCCTAGGTGAATCAACCGCCGCAGGAGTCGGTGCCAGCAATCCCAAATCCAGTCTTGCAGGTCATTTAAGTTTCCAACTCGGTGGAGCGTTTCAGGTGGTCAATTTTGGGAAAAATGGACTCCTTGTGAATCAGGCGCTTATGAAATTTGGAAATTCATTGAATTCTTTCACCGGAAATTTTGAAGGAGTTTTCTTATTTCTGGGAGCTAATGATTGTTTCCAACTGACTCATCCAAAAAATTATTCTGCTGATCTGAAAACTCTGCTTCAGTCTATCAAAACGACTTTTAACCCGCAATGGATCTATTTGTCTGACATTCCACCTGTCCAACTTTTTCCTGCTTTTCCAAATTTATTGCGAAGCTACTTGAAGCAGCAACGGGGGTTCTTGCAGAATGAAATGAAATTAATTGCTCTGGAATTTGACCTCGTTCTGTTTGATCCGATTACAATTGATATCGAATCAGATTTCTTTTCCTTAGATAAAATTCATCCCTCAGACCAAGGCTACCAAAAAATCGTTGAATTTGCCATCGAAGGTTTAGTAAAAAATGGTTTTTTGAAATTGGATTAAGTCAATTAGCCCTCGATTTCTTCCAGCAATTCTTGATACCACGCTTCCCCATACTTTCGCACCAATGCATCTTTCAAAAAACGATAGAGTGGTACTTTCAGACTTTGTCCCAATTGACATGCCGGATCACACAGATGCCAGCGATCGTAATTTAAGGCATCAAATTGTTCGTATTTCGTGACTCGAATCGGGTATAAGTGACAGGAAATCGGCTTTTTCCAAGAGATCTTCCCATCTAAATAGGCTTGCTCAATTCCACATTTTAAGATCCCTCGCTGATCATAAAGTGCGTAAGCACACTCTCGGTTATCTCCGATCGTAGGCGTTCCCTTGTCGCCATCTTTATCGATTACCCATACTCCTTGATTTGCTATGGCTTGTCTCCCCTCCTCAGTAATGTAGTCTTTGACTATCGGATAGATTTCCTCCAGAATTCTGGTTTCATCGTCTTCCAGTGGCGCTCCCGCATCACCCTCTACACAGCAGGCACCCTTGCAAGCTTCAAGATCACAAACAAAAAAATTTTCCTTGATATCATCGGACAACACCGCATTTCCCACCAAAATCATAGCTCAGTATTTTTCCCAAAAGTAAGTCTTTCTGAGGAAAGGTTTATTTTGGCTTACGCTCATTTGTCTTCTTTTTCACGTAGACTCCCTTTATCAGACTTGCAATCAGCTTTCCTTCCGAATTAATCTTTTGAATTTCTTTTGAGTCGATTTTTCCATGGAAAAAGATAGGCCAAATGAGGCAAAAAAAGAACCGCTCCTTTCGGAGCGGCTCAACCCAGCACTATGAAGAAAAGCTATTAAAGCCTTTAATGATAGTATAACAGATGAGGTTAACCTTTGTTTTAACTTTTTTAAAAAGTTTTTAAAAATTTATTTCAAAGCCAGCCGTGATAAATCTCGGGAGGCCAACTCGGATGCCCTGTGGCCTTCTTGTGGAAATATACCGCTCATCTGTTAAATTTTTAATACTTAGATTAAACGCAGAATTCCATGGA
This sequence comes from Algoriphagus sp., assembly GCF_030694375.1. Classification (GTDB taxonomy): domain Bacteria; phylum Bacteroidota; class Bacteroidia; order Cytophagales; family Cyclobacteriaceae; genus Algoriphagus. The sequence continues at coordinate 32,206 of NZ_JAUXYL010000040.1, read as the reverse complement.
GCAATCTTGTAGCTAAGAACCGCATCCAATAAAAAGTAGGAAGGGATCTCTCCGATCAGGCCGTCTACAGAAGGTACAATGGTATTCAATTCGTCGCCAAATTGAGCTCCCACATAGTTTGCTGTCAGTCGCGCACCAAATCCCGAATTTGATTCTACAGCTAAGGAAGAATTGACAAGCCATTCGGGGGCATACGGAGTTCGATTTCCGTTGATATTGATGTCAGAAATAAATCGATCCGCATTATAGAAGGCATTGACGTAGGTAACATTTACATCGTAGAGGACATTCCATTTTTTAGAATTCAAAAGCTGGGAAATATCGATGTTAACAGATCCCTCCAGCCCTTGATGACGGGTTGCACCGGCATTGACCACACCAAAACCTAAACCACCAGAGGACTCAGAAACGGGTATAATCTGATTGCTAAAATCCATCAGGAATGCTGTAGCCTCCAAAAATAGCCAAGGTGTCGGTACTGATCTCAGGCCAAGTTCATAATTCCAGCTTTTTTCAGCTTCCAAGTCCAAGGCATCACCGGTTGAGGTGATCGCGTCTTTGGTTCTTGGAGGGGCAAATCCTTTGTGCACTCCTCCAAAGATTGTCACCATTTTCACGGGTTTAAAGTTGAAACCTGCACCTGGTATTACTTCTGTGATGTTGCTGCCTGCTACAAGCACGGTATCCCGAATACCACGTCCTGAGAAATTCCTGCGGAAAATATTCCGATCATAATTGAAGTTTTCTACCCGCATTCCGACATTGAAGGAAAGCTTTTCGGAAACATCGGTTGAATTTTGAAAATACGCACTCAAGGCTTTTCCATCGCGCTGCTCATCCTCTACCAGATTACCGCTTTGAACACCAGCTTTTGTGCCATTTATGCGTTGCTCTAAGGCTTTCTCCTCCAAATACCTTGCGCCAACGATTAATTCATTTTTGAAGGAGAAAAGAGAATGATTCACCTCCAGTCGAGGTTCAATTCCACCGACAGCAAATTGCCTGTTGCGATTCCCTGTAGAGTTTCTCATGAAGATAGCGCCTCCGGGAATCGATCGATCTCCCCATACTACACCGGTCCAGTTTGCCGGAGGAGTATTGTTTGCATTAATTGAAAAATCCTGCCGATTCCAGTTACGGGTAGTGGTATAGCCATAAGCCAAAGTTCTCAATTTGACATTGGGATTAAATCGGTAAACGTGATTGAAGCTTACTGAATAGCGCTGTACATCCAACTGATCATCGGGTGCTAATCTTGCAAAATCATTACCTCCCTGATCGTACATGACCTGATTGATGCCAATATAGGTGGAATTTGAGCTTTCATTGTACAGCCCAAGCTTCAATCCCAATTCAGACTTTTCATTGAAATTGAATAAAAATTTGGTGTTGAAGTCTGTAATCTTAAACTCAGTCGGCCCGATGTTTTTGGCACCTTTGTTTAATAAATTGACCTGAAATCCCGTATTGCCAAACGTATTTCCATAATTGATCAAATTACTATAAAAACCTCCCTGACCACCCTGAATCCTTACAGCGCCTTCCTGTTCTGAAGGAGGATTGGGTGTGATGTAGTTGACCACACCTCCAATTGTCTGAGGCCCATAAAGAATCTGTCCGGAACCTTTCAGGATTTCCACCCCTGCCATACGGTCAATGGCAGGCGAATAATACATTTCCGGTTCTCCGTAAGGAGCCAATGCTACAGGAACACCATCTTCCAAAACCAATACCGATCTGCTTCTGTCAGGGTCAAGGCCTCTGATTCCGATATTGACGCGCATTCCTGCACCTTCTTCATCGACGACGTGTACACCGGCTACTCTTCTCAATACCTCATTTCCTGAAATGGGATGTAAATTCTTGATTTCAGCCTTATCCAAAAAGTCCACTGAGCCAGGAACTTTCGAGAAAATCCTGTCACGATTTGCGATTACTGCGAATTGAGGCATTTGCACATCCTCTTCCTCAAAGACCACTTCAAGATTGACCAATTTACCCGCGACTACAGTGATGAGTTGGTTCATGGTTTTATACCCCACAGCAGAGATTTCGATTTCATAACTGCCATCACTCAAGTCAAACAGTTGAAAATTCCCATCTAAATCAGTGAATGCCCCCTTAACACTTCCTTTTACAGCAACATTGGCATAAGAAACAGGTTGTCCACTCGGAGTTTTTACTTTTCCTGAGACAGAAACAACAGCATCAGCGATATCAATTTTATAAGAATCATTAGTGGGTCTTGGACTCGGGTGTGAGAAAGCCACAAAGAGTAGCATCAAAGCATTTACAAGCATTAGAATCTGATTTTATTTAGACTGATTATTGATAGCCCAAAAGTATTCCTTATTTATACTTAATCCAAATAATCAGACGTAAGTTTTTTTCAAAATTATAATCAGAGGCAAGCTGAAAATGAAATGCACCCAAATGAATGAAAATCCCGTAAATTGCAGCGTGCAAGTCGACTTGCCGCTGTCTCGAACCCGATTGCTATCGGGACGGGAGAGAGGAAAGTCCGGGCAACGTAGAGCGCCATACTTCCTAACGGGAAGGACTTCGGCCGGAGACAGCCGAAGGACAGAAAGTGCCACAGAAACAAACCGCCACTCAACACAGGGCTTGTCCCTGAGCCTGTTGAAGGGTAAGGGTGAAAAGGTGGGGTAAGAGCCCACCGCTCCGATGGTGACAAAGGAGGCAAGGCAAACCTTATGGGTTGAAAGATCAAATAGGTTCCGCTCCGGATGCAAATCTGGGAAAGGCTGCTCGTCTTTATGCGGAACGGGTAGATCGATGGATCCCGATCGCGAGATCGGGGCTAGATAAATGGCAAGTATCTTCCAAAACATTTGGAAGAGACAGGACCCGGCTTACAGACTTGCACTTTTTTCCTTACTTTACGCTATGCCGAAGATTCTGATAATTGATGACGAGCGATTTATTCGCGCCTCCCTCAGGGAGATTTTAGAGTACGAAAAATTTGAAGTCACCGAAGCTCAAGACGGTGAGGAGGGTTTGGCAAAAATGCAGGAAGAAGATTTCGACCTCGTCCTTTGCGATATCAAAATGCCCAAGATGGATGGAATAGAGGTGTTGGATCAGGCAAAAGCCATGGGACGCACACCTCAATTCATCATGATCTCAGCCCATGGAAGTATTGAGACCGCCGTAGAAGCCACCAAAAAGGGGGCGTTTGACTTCATTCCAAAACCACCCGATCTAAACCGACTTTTACTAACTGTCCGAAATGCACTGGATAAAAAGCAACTGGTCACGGAGACAAAAGTCTTGAAGAAAAAGCTTTCGAAGAAGTTTGACATGGTGGGCGAATCTCCTGCAATCGCAAGGGTAAAAGACACCATAGAAAAAGTAGCTCCAACGGATGCACGGGTCCTGATTACCGGACCTAACGGAACCGGGAAAGAACTGGTAGCCCATTGGATCCACCAAAAAAGCAATCGTCAGGCGGAACCTTTCGTTGCTGTAAACTGTGCAGCCATTCCTTCAGAACTAATTGAATCAGAGCTTTTTGGACACGAAAAAGGAGCCTTCACTTCAGCTCACAAGCAGCGAAACGGCAAATTTGAGCAGGCTCAGGGCGGAACTCTTTTTCTGGATGAAATTGGTGATATGTCCCTATCTGCTCAATCTAAAGTGCTCCGCGCCCTTCAGGAAAATCTGATCAACCGTGTAGGGAGTGACCGAGACATCAAAGTAGATGTGCGGGTACTGGCAGCTACCAATAAAGATTTAAAGAAAGAAATAGAAGCCGGAAGATTCCGTGAGGATTTGTATCACAGACTCAGTGTAATCCTGGTACAGGTACCAGCTTTGAAAGATCGCAAGGAAGACATTCCGCTTTTGGTGGAAAAATTTCTTGACGACATCGCACAGGAAAACGGAGATGCGAAAAAAAGAATAGCAAAGGATGCCTTACTTAAACTTCAGGAGTTTCCTTGGACCGGAAACATTCGAGAACTTAGAAACGTCATCGAACGACTGGTAATCCTGGGAGAGCCTGTGATTAGTCTGGAAGACATAAAAAAATATGCTGACTATTAAGGTCAGCATATTTTTTAGCTATTGGGATTCTGCGTTGTCGGGGCTTTAGCATAAGCCGGGCAGGGTTTGCTGGATGCACATGCTCCCAAGGCTAAAATTCCAATCATCAATGCTATCGTGGCTAATCTTTTCATTTGTATTTGTTTTTTTTTAAAGGCCAATTGGAATCTGGCATGATTGAAATTCCTCCCCTTGGGTTGGCATGCGCGATATCACAAGTTAATTTTTATCTTTTCAAATATGTCTAATAAATCCTAAGATAGCAATTACTGCACCAACAAGTTGCAGCCCCTTATCTCTGAGTTATCAAAACGTCCCAAAACCTCAAGAAATCCGTTTTCATCGAATTTTCCCAAATCTTGCGTTTCAATAAAAGCGCAAGAATGAAAATTTGCCAAATCAATAACATTGATTCCTCCCTGAGATCGAGTTGACCAACTGAGTGGATCATTGACATCCCGAAGCATAACGCGCATTGTGCCGGGAAGCGTATATTTCCCTTCTCCTTTGGAATACGCCTGTGACATCAATTCTGTCATCCCATACTCAGAATGTATGGCGTTTACATGGAAAAAAGATTTCAGGATATCATGAACTTCTTCTCGAATCATCTCTTTTCTTCGTCCTTTCATCCCCCCTGTTTCCATCACGATCAGATTTTCCATGGGTGAAAATTCTTTTCCGGATTCCGCCAAGTCCAATAAGGCAAAAGTCACTCCCAAGAGTAAAACCTGTTTTGAATCTTTTTTTAGTAACTCTAACTTCCCAAGCAATTCATCCTGATTATAAAGGTAGAATCCCGAATGCTCAGATTCAGATCTTTCGATGAAATGGCTTGCCATAGAGACGAGACTACTACCTGGTCTCTCCAAATAAGCAGGAAGCAATGCTAAAACATGAAAATCCGTAATTTCTCCGTACTGTTTTTTAAAAATCCGCAGGGCATGATCCAAATACCATTTTTCTGACCATATGAAATGTTTGCTGGTGATCATACCTGTAGTACCACTGCTCAAGAAATAAGAGGTATAATCCCCTGCCCGTCCACATACCACCGGAAAATCCTTAAAAAACCGAATGGGAAGGAAAGGAATAGCTTCAATTGAATTTATGCTTTTTGAATCTATCTTTCTCGCCTTGAGATATGCACTATATACCTCATTTTCAGCAGATTGATATTGAAATAATGCTAAAGCAAGATCATCAAACTGACTATCCCCCAAAAAGGGTAGATATTCCGAAAAACTTTTAAAATCTTGCATCGTTTTATATTTTGCGTTTTTACTGAGAAAAACTAACGTTATTTTCGGGAGTAAATTTACCTTGAGCCGATGCGAATCAAAAACTATTCAGGATTTATGTTGATCACAGCCTTTGGCTGGACCTCTTGCATCAGTCCACCGGAAAATTTTCCGAGCGTTCCAGAAATTGAATTTTCAACCATTGAATATGTCCCTACCTCCGGTGCTGATTCTTTGATTATAAGTGTAAACTTCAAGGATGCTGAGGGAGACCTAGGTCTTTCGCCTTCGGATATTAACCCGCCTTTTAATCCACTGACATACAAAAGAGATGCGGCGGGCAATCTGATTACTTATTCCAAAAGACCTGCCGGAGCACCAAGCTACAATCCTATCGATTGGGTCATAGATCCGATTATCAACAATACAGTTGTAAAAGACACAATCTGGGTAGAACAAAACGAAAACCAATACAATATTTTTGTAAGATTCTACATCAAGAGAAGCGGCAGATTCACTGAGTTCAGATGGCAAAACCCTCCGTTCTTCACTACTTTCAACGGACGATTTCCAAGAATCCTGACAACAGAAGAAGGACAAGCTGTAGAAGGCAACATTAAGTATCGAATGCTATCATCCGGATGGGAGTCCATTTTTAGAAATGACACCATCAGAATTGATGTACAGGTTCAAGATCGGGCTTTGAATCGAAGTAATGAAGTTTCAAGTCCAGAAGTCACATTGAGACAGATCACAAGAAATAAACCATAAAAAAAGCCCTTAAAAGGGCTTTTTTTATGGTTACAGGGCTGGAAATTTTTTCGGATTGGATTCATGCATCACTTGATAAACCTTCTCCACCACATCGTCTACACTTGGCTTTGAAAAGTAGTCACCATCGGAAGAATAAGCCGGTCTGTGCGCTTTGGCTGCGATTGTTTGTGGTTCGGAGTCCAGAGATTTAAATATGTCCTGATTTTCGATTACTTGCTGTAGCATAAATGCTGAAGCCCCTCCTGGCACATCTTCATCTGCAAAAATAACTCGGTTCGTGCTTTTGATAGACTCCCCTATTATTCCAAAGGTATCAAACGGCAACAGTGTTTGAACATCAATAACTTCGATGGAAATCCCGATTTCATCCAAAACATCCGCAGCTTCCATTACTATTCGACACATACTTCCGTAAGTGACAATGGTCAAATCCTTACCCTCACGGAGAATTTCCGGTTTACCCAAAGTGACATTGTATTCCCCCAGGTTAGCCGGCATCTTTTCTTTAAGTCGATATCCATTGAGGCACTCGATTACGATGGCAGGTTCATCAGCCTCCAATAGTGTCTTGTACATCCCTGCAGCCTGAGTCATATCTCTGGGAACACATACGATCATCCCACGAAGCGACGAAAGAATCATCCCCATCGGTGAACCGGAATGCCAAACTCCTTCGAGTCGATGTCCCCGGGTTCTTACAATTAAGGGTGCCTTTTGACCTCCTTTGGTTCTGTAGAGCAGTGAAGCCAAATCATCCGAAAGCATTTGCAAACCATAGAGCAAATAATCCAAGTATTGGATTTCGGCCACCGGTCTCAGACCTCTCAGCGCAGTACCGATTCCCTGACCGATGATGGTACATTCGCGAATGCCTGTATCTGATACCCGACTTTCACCATACTTTGCCTGAAGCCCTGAAAAGGCTTGGTTAACGTCACCGATTTTTCCCACATCTTCTCCGAATGCAAAAAACCGGGGATCTTTTTCCAAGGTGTAATCAAAGAATGCCTGTAAAATCTCTCGCCCATCTACCATGGCTGATTTTTCATTGTAGACTACCGGAACCTCCTCAATTTTATCAACCGCCCATTGGGTTTGACTATACAAATGACTGTTGTATCGGTCAAAGTTTTTTTCTTCCTGAGCTTTATACCAAAGCTTGAGTTCACTTTTTATACTTTCAGAATCAAACCTTAACAAGAGTAAGGCTTTACGCACGGTAGCAATGACATCCTTTCGGATGGGATTGATTGTTTTTGACAAATCCTCCACCAACTGGAGCAGCACAACTTTCCGGGTGCTTTTTTCAGCAGTAGATTTTAACAGTTGGAGGACTTCCTGAATCTCAATTTTGATTTCACCCGAAAATTCATTCCAAGCTGCCTCTTTTAATTTTTTAACCTCAACCTTTGCCTCTGATTCAATTTGGTCAAGCGTATCATCGCTAGCTATACCACTTGAAATGATATATTCCCTGAATTTGGCAATGCAATCCCAATCTTTTTCCCACTGCAATCGCTCGGCTGATTTATAGCGCTCATGCGATCCGGAAGTGGAGTGCCCTTGCGGTTGGGTCATGTCTTCCACATGAATCAAAACCGGAACATGGGATGTCCGTGCCACACTTCCGGCATGACTGAAGGCTTGCTTCAATCCTTCATAGTCCCAACCTTTTACACGGATGATTTCAAATCCTTTTTCATTTTCATTCCGCTCAAATCCCATCAATACTTCGGAAATGCTTCCCTTGGTCGTATGATATTCTTTAGGCACCGAGATACCATATCCATCATCCCATACAGAGATTACCATCGGTACCTGAAGTACTCCGGCAGCATTGATAGATTCAAAAAACATCCCCTCAGAGGTGGATGCGTTGCCGATGGTACCCCAAGCTACTTCGTTTCCATTGACAGAAAATTGACTGAGCCCCTTGAGTCCTTTATTTTCACGAAAAAGTTTGGATGCGTATGCCAAACCCAAAAGCTTGGGCATTTGAGCCGCTGTAGGTGAAATATCAGCTGCTGAATTATACTTTTTGGTGAGGTCTTTCCAAGCACCGTTATCGTCGATGGATCGGGTTGCAAAATGTCCGTTCATCAATCGTCCCGCACTTGCGGGATCAGCTTCCACATCGGTGTGTGCATACAGCTGCGCAAAATATTGCTGTACGTTCAACTCCCCAATTGCCATCATAAAAGTTTGATCGCGATAATATCCTGATCTAAAATCTCCCAATTGAAAAGCTTTAGCCATCGCAATCTGAGCCAGCTCTTTCCCATCTCCAAAAATCCCAAATTTCGCTTTTCCCATGAAGACTTCTTTTCGTCCCATCAAAGAAGCATGTCTACTGGTGACAGCCAATTTGAAATCCTTCAAAACTTCTTCTTTGTGAAGGGGTGAGATCACTGGAAAATGTGTTTGTGATTTGGTTATTGCCATTTGTAATTTAATCTAAGGGTTACTTTGGGCTTTGAATTAGTGCTTGTTACTATCAAAAATAGCCAAAATTGAGTTCGATGCAAATTTCGGGATTACATTTTAACAATCAAAAATTTCGAATCAATTGCTAAATTTTCAGCTCAATGAAATTTTATTTTGAGATTTTGTAACAAACAATCGTTTTGTTTGAAAATCAACAATTGAGAAAAATACCCTCAATAAAAGTTTTAAGAAAAAAATATTCGAAATATTCATCTTTAAAAAATTAAATTTTGGAATAATCTGTATTATCCAGAAGAAAAGTGAAATAAACTTTGGAAATACATCATTTCACCAAATCGATACCAAACACTATTTTTTAATCGACTTTTTGGATTCTCTTTGCTTCTTATCTTTGCAGCGAATATTCAAATCCAAATACACTAGTCATGATAATAGGTGTTCCTAAGGAAATTAAAAACAACGAAAACCGGGTGGCCCTCACTCCGGCTGGCGCAAAAGAATTGATCAAGAGAGGTCATACCGTTTATGTTCAGCATACAGCGGGCGAAGGAAGCGGTTTTCTGGATTCTGAGTACGAGGCTGCAGGTGCCAGAATTCTACCAACCATTGAAGCTACTTACGAAATCGCCGAAATGATCATGAAGGTCAAAGAGCCGATCGAATCTGAATACAAATTGATCAAGGAAAATCAGTTGTTGTTTACCTATTTTCACTTTGCTTCGTATGAGCCCTTGACCAAGGCAATGGTTGCAAGCAAAGCAGTTTGTTTGGCTTATGAGACTGTTGAAAAAGCAGACAGAAGTCTTCCGCTGCTGGTTCCAATGTCTGAGGTAGCCGGTAGAATGGCAATCCAAAAAGGAGCAAATTATTTGGAGAAGCCATTAAAAGGTCGGGGTATCCTTTTGGGTGGTGTCCCGGGTGTGCTTCCGGCAAAAGTTCTTATTCTGGGTGGTGGAATCGTAGGTACTCAGGCGGCCTGGATGGCAGCGGGATTGGGAGCTGATGTCACCATAATGGACGTATCGCTGCCAAGAATGAGATACTTGGCAGACGTCATGCCTGCCAATGTAAAAACGATGATGTCCAACGAATACAATGTTCGCAAACTCATCAAAGACCATGACTTGATCGTCGGGGCTGTTTTGATACCGGGGGCAAAAGCTCCTCACCTGATCACCCGTGATATGTTAAAGGAAATGAGACCTGGAACAGTCCTGGTTGACGTCGCTGTGGATCAAGGTGGATGTATTGAGACATGCAGACCAACCACTCACGAAAATCCTACTTACATCATTGATGATGTGGTACACTATTGCGTAGCCAACATGCCTGGAGCAGTTCCTTATACTTCTACGCTGGCCTTGACCAATGCCACTTTGCCATACGCTATGCAATTGGCTGACAAAGGATGGAAAAAAGCGGCGCAGGAAAATCCTGATTTGGTTCCGGGCTTGAATGTAATCAATGGAGAAATCGTCTATGAAGCAGTCGCTCAGGCATTCAATATGCCTTACACGCCAGTAGATAAATATTTGGCTTAATCTAAAAGCTTTTAAATTGATAAAATCCCTCTGGTTCACTCCGGAGGGATTTTTTTTGTCATATAGACAACAGGCTTCGACTCCGCTCAGGGCGAAACCGCTTTCATGGTGAGTTTTTTAACCGCAAAGAATGCACCAAGGAAAAAAGAAAAGGCAGTACCAATCCTTCACAGAACTCCAAGAATTAAAAGGGAATTAATCCTTTTCAAGTCCACAAAGAAAAAAGCTAAAGCTTTTTAATCTGCCTACTGAAAACTGAGACTGCATACTCAAAATCAAGCTTTCCTTACAAACTCCGATTTCAGTGCCATCGAACCAAAACCTTCGATTTTGCAATCAATATTATGGTCGCCTTCGACGAGTCGGATATTTTTGACTTTAGTGCCGGCTTTGATTGATTTTGGAGCACCTTTTACGGGAAGATCTTTTGCAATTACCACCGAATCTCCATTGGCGAGCATTGTCCCATTTGCATCTTTTACCACCAGCCCGATTTCAACTTCCGGCATTTCATTGGGATCCCATTCATATCCACAATCCGGACAGACCATTAAGTTGTCCATTTCATACGTGTATTCGGAATTGCACTTAGGGCAAGGCGATAAATTTTCCATAGGACAAAGATAAAAGTATTTTAAACCTAAGCTTTGCCCTCATTTCTTACAGACTCCACCTTCTACGCATTAGACTACCTCGCTTCATTATCAGTATAACGAAGTCAGTAACTGATGGAGTACAAGATCCATTTTATCGAGTTCAAACTGACGACTACCCCCATAAACGACTCCTGAACTGATTCCCATCCAGGCGATTTCATTTGTTTTGGAATCTTGAATAAGGAAAATGACCTTTCCGATCATTCCACGATTAATCACTCCTCTACTGCCAGCGCTAGGAATCGAATTACCTGAATTACTGGCACTATAAAAAGGGCCCGGAATAGACGAAGTATAAAATTGTCCTCCTTCTTTAATAAAATCTCTCGAAACAATGACACCCTGAATCAAAAAATCAGGATTTTCTGAAGTCTCCTCAAATCCAAATTCAATCAACTTATCTCTAAACGAAAGTTTGATCTGTTCATTCCTTTTGTCAGAATAATCCTCTTCTATCATTTTAAATGTCTGATACGCTTTCATCATTTCAGGATTTGTAAGGGTATCCACGGAAACGACTTCTGAAACCTTGCAAGAACCCAAAATAAAAACCAGAGCGAGTAATGGGAATAGGTTTTTCATAATACGAGGATTATAAAGGAAATAACTAAAATTACGGATTATTCAAAAACTAGTTCAAAATAAAGCATTATTTTAAAAATTCATTCTGAAATATACACCTGTAGGCCCCAAACTGATATTTTGGACCAAATTCGGAAGCTCCTTTCCATGAACGTGATGAAAGCCGTACATCACTCCATCAAAAGCCAATAAGAAAGCACCTTGAAGAATGACTGATTTTCCAAAACCGATAAGTCGGTCGTTGCCTTTTCGAAGTCCTCGCTCCTTCATAAAAAACCCTCCAGCCATGTAGGCCACATCCAAGGCTCCATTTAAGAGCAAGACTTTTTCAATTCCCTGCTGTCCCTCCATTGTCGCCCAAAAATCAGTCCCGGGCACCTCCTTGGTAGCCTGCCAATAGCCAAATCCTGCAATCATCAGGTTGACTGAATTCCAATAGAGGTTCATTTGGTGGAAGGCTTTGTTTTGCCCGATAGTCTGACTCGCTCCTATCCCACCCCAAACCATATTTCCAACAGCCCAGGATCCAAGGATTATCATTCCCTTTTGATTATAGTCCAATCGGGTTCGGTTAAAATCGGATAATGCCGGAATTTCCTGTGCGAAGGCCTCTGAGGTCAGCAAAAGAATAAAAACTACGAGTAAGCTTATGATAAGCGGTGATTTTTTCATTTTCTATAAAACCGAAAGTGAGATCGAAGGTTTGGTTTAGCTCCCGAAAGTATGCCAGATCAATCGCAAACCAAAGAATATCATCACTAGCCCTACCGCTTTGTTTAGCAACCACATCAGCCGCGGTGTCATCATGTGCGACAGTTGCTTAGCTAAAAAAGCCTTTAATAAATCTATTGCAAAAACAGTGAGCAAAATCCCAAAATAGTAAGCGCTGATGTCTGCTCCCTGCCATAGGTCTTTGGTTGAGACTAAACTTGCGATCGAAATCCAAAAAAGAAGTACGAATGGATTCACCCCGTTTACACCAAATCCTTTTGCAAATGCAGTCCGCTTTCGCTTTGTTGGGATTTCAATCCCTCCGGTGTTTGGTCGGGAAATTTTCTTTTTTAACAAGGAGCTGATTCCAAAGCCGATCAAGATCAACCCTCCGACGTAGCCTAAAATCAGTTGGAAATAAATAGCCTCTGCTAAAAATTTGATTCCAAAAAATGTCAGGATTACATAAACTGTATCACTCAGAAGGATTCCCAAGGCCAGCACGGCCGCATATCTAAATCCATGCTCCATGCTGTTTTGTATCAAAGTGAAAAACACCGGGCCTACAATTGCCGAAAGCAAAAGTCCCATACTGACTCCCTCCCAAAGTGTTTGTATCATTGGCCGGAAGTTGATTCTTTCAAAAACTGCTGCCAACTGTCCGCCTTCTCCCCTTTTAAAACCCGTGGGAATTTATTTTGACCACCTTCTTTTCCTTGAGCTCTCATCCAATCATAAAATAGGGAGGAGGGCAAAACATCAATTTCTATCTTTTTAAGCGCATGTTTTCGTTCGACGGCGTAGTCATCATTGAGGGCTTTAAGATGAGAATCAAGCGCTTCTTTCAGCTTCTCTGAATCCACCAAGTCATCGGAACCTACAAACCAATGATGAGCAAACAGGTTTTTGTAAGGAACACCCAATACTGTAAATTCTTTCACTCGGAAATTAAGCTCCTCAGCTGCCAGTTCGATAGCTTTATTCATATTGTCTACCGATAAATGCTCACCGCAGAGACTGAGAAAATGCTTCGTTCGGCCGGTAATGATGATTTCAGACTCCTCTTTGGATATAAATCTGACCACATCACCGATTAAATACCGCCATGCACCAGCACACGTTGTGATCAGCAGCGCGTAATCCTTACCCTCTTCGACCTCATCGATTTTGAGCGTTTTAGCTGTCTTTTTTACATTTCCATTTTCATCAAAATTTGCTTCCGAAAAGGGAATAAATTCATGAAAAACCCCATTGTTGAGTACCAGACGCATGGATTTACGGTTTGGAATAGCCTGAAAAGCCAAAAACCCCTCTGAAGCCAGATAGGTCTCGATGTAGATCAAGGGCCTGCCAAGTAAGCTTTCAAAGCCTTTTCTGTAAGGTTCAAATGAGACTCCACCATGCACAAAAATCTGAAGATTAGGCCATATCTCATGAATATCCTTCACTCCATAGTGCGTAATGATCTTTTCCATCAACAGCTGCAGCCAGGCCGGAACACCTACGATAATCCCTATATCCCAATCTTTTGCTTTCTTCACAATTTGATCCAGCTTATCTCCCCAATTCCTGTTCCGTGCGATTTTCTTACCCGGCTTATAGAAGCGTTGAAGCCAAATCGGAAGCTTGCTGGCTGTAATTCCACTTAAGTCTCCAGAAAAATAGGTGCCATTAAAGTCCAAATCCGTACTTCCTCCAAGCATCAAAATCCCTTTGGAAAATAATGAGTCCGGCAAATCGTATTTGGAAAGACTCAAAATCTGCCGCACCCCTGTCCGACGTATTGCCTTTACCATATCCTTGGTGATAGGAATATATTTGGATGTAGCCCCTGAAGTGCCCGAGCTCAAAGCAAAATATTTGACTGCACCCGGCCAAGTGATGTTTTTCTTGCCTTCCTGAAGTTTTTGCCAAAATTCAGCATGAATTGAATCATAGTCATAAATTGGAACTTGATCCTTATAGCGCTCATAGAATTCTTCATTGCCCAATCGGAAAGTGTTCAAAATCCCGTGAAAATCATATTTTTTTCCAATCTCTGTTCGCTCAGCCTTAAGCAAAAGCTTTTTCAATTGTTGCTTTTGGAGATCGATTGGACTGGAATATTCCTGTTCTAAACTCTCTCTGAGGCGGATGCCTTTTTTTAGCAAAGTGCTGATGATTGCCATATCTTTGTAAGTGCCGATTGGGATAAAAGTGTAAGTCTAAAATTAGAAAATGAACATTAAAGCCAACCTTGAATTCGTAAAAAAATCATTTGTAAATCCGGAATGCAAGTTGATTGCAGTGAGTAAAACTAAGCCACTTGAAGATTTAAGGGAAGCATACAAAGCCGGAATTCGTGATTTTGGAGAAAATAAAGTTCAGGAAATACAAGCCAAACAACCGGAAATGCCTGCCGACACCCGTTGGCACATGATCGGACATCTTCAAAGTAACAAGGTAAAATACATCGCTCCATTTGTTCATCTGATCCACGGCTTGGATTCCTTCAAATTACTTCAGGAGATCAATAAACAGGGTAAAAAAATCGACCGGCAGCTCTCCGTTTTGATTCAGATGCACATTGCCGAAGAGGAAAGCAAGTTCGGGTTTGATCAGGCTGAATTGGAGGAAATGTTTGCATCAAAAGAATTTTCCGAATTAACTCATGTGAAAATTCAAGGCTTGATGGGAATGGCCACTTTCACTGATAAGCAAGATCAAATCCGGAAAGAATTCCGCGGACTCCGGCAACTTTTCGAAAACTTAAAAAATCGAAATCTTCCTGAATTTGTTGAAATGAAAGAACTATCCATGGGAATGAGCGGTGATTATCAGATTGCTCAGGAAGAGGGAAGCACAATGGTGAGGATCGGCTCAGCGATATTTGGAAGCCGGAATTGATTTCGGATGTGGGATTTCGGATTTCGGATTTTCACCAAATTCAAGCCTCAACCGATCAATTTTAGGTTTAAAATAACTCATTAACTATTAACCAATAACCACCCCATACTTGAAACCAACAACTATCATCCAAACCGCAGCTATTTTCGGAGCGATCGCCGTAGGAATCGGAGCTTTTGGAGCCCATAGTTTGAAACCAATGCTGGAAGCTTCCGGTCGATTGGAAACTTTTGAAACTGCGGTCAAATATCATTTTTACCATTCTCTGGCCTTATTTGGCTTGGGAATGTTGGCTATGATCAAGCCGGAATGGAAAAAACTGAACTTAGGCTATTGGGGTTTTACTTTTGGAATTTTAATTTTCTCAGGTTCGCTCTATGTCCTTTGTCTGAGTGGAATCACTTGGCTGGGAGCGATTACGCCTTTAGGTGGCGTAGCCTTTATTTTGGGTTGGCTAGGCTTGTTTTGGGGTAGTTTCACCAGTCCCGGATCCAAATGATCAGTCCTCTCAAATTATTTCAATACAAAAAGAAAGAGCTAAGGCTCTATAAGTCGATTACCGTTCTCCTAATTTCCTTTTTTCTATTCACTAATTACTCCTTTGCGCAACTATCGAGAGATCAGTTCGTCAAACTTGAATCTGCGCTCGGTGATCAGAGCTTTTTCAGCGGACATTTGACAGGATTTATGCTTTATGACCTAGACTCTCAAGCTGTCTTGTTTGAGAAAAATAGCCAAATCCGGTTTGTCCCTGCTTCTACGACCAAATTATGGACACTATTTGCAAGCATTTTGATCCTTCAGGACAGCACACAGACGCTTCGCTATGTGACATCAGGAGATACTATCAAAATCTGGGGTTCCGGCGATCCAAGCTGGAAATACAAGAAATTTAAGCAGCCGGATATTCAAAAACTTCTGGGATCCTATTCTGTAGTCGTTTTTTCGGATGTCAATCAAGTTTCACCTTCCTTTGGCTATGGCTGGCAATGGGACGATTACTTCTATGACTATTCAGCCGAACGAAGTTCGCTGCCGATCTATGGCAATCTGGTTCAGGTCAAAAAAATCGGCAATCGTCCGGAGGTTTTTCCTAGCTTATTCCAATCTGCTATCCGCACCACCACCAAGCCCATCAAAGAGCTGGAACGGGACTTCCACAGCAATACCTTTGCGTATAACCCTGCTACCTTTTTGGGCAGAGAAGGGGCTATTCCTTTTCTGAACAATCCCGATCTCTTTGTTCGTTTGGCCTCAGAGGCCACTGGGAAAAAATGGATTTACTCCACTGAAAGTCTCCCTCAAAATCACAAGATTTTTAGGGGAGCTCCAATTTATCCCCTGCTGAAAGAAATGATGCTTGAAAGCGATAATTTCCTTGCGGAGCAGCTGTTGTTTATGGTTTCGGATCGACTTTTCAAAGAACTAGACACCGAACGGGCTATTGAGTATATTTTAAAAACACATCTGACAGATCTACCCGATCAACCCAAATGGGTAGATGGAAGCGGCCTCAGCCGACATAACTTATTTACCCCAAGATCCATGGTCGCACTTTTTGAGAAACTATACCGGATTCTTCCAGAATCTCAACTTTATGACCTCTTGCCAACTGGCGGAAAAACGGGAACATTGAAAAACAGCTATCAGGCCGTTGAACCCTACGTTTTTGCCAAAACTGGAACCATGAGTAACAACCTCAGCCTAGTGGGTCTGATCAAAACCAAAAGCGGAAAAACCTACTGCATGGCATTTATGAATTCCAACTACCCCTACTCCGCTTCCGCTGTCCGGAAAGAAATGGAAAAAGTGCTGGTGATGGTGAGGGAGATGTTGTAGTGGGAGGTTGGGAAGTTGGGAAGCAAGGAGGTCAGGAAGTTGTGAGTGGTAAAAAGTAAGTGGTGAGTTGTATCCTAGTTTTTTTACCACATAGATTCATAGGAGCACATAGTTTATCATTCCTTAAAGTTCTTTCACTATAATTTCTTTGTGACTATGTGGTTTACAAATAGATATTTTAGAGAAAATCAGGTTGCTCGTCCGGGTGAGGTCGTTGCGGCCTCGGTCTTCTGACTTCTGTCTTCCATCTTGATGCCTTTGTCAAATTTTTTTTAAAAATTTTTGTAAGGTTTCCAACACCTCTTGGTCTAAAGAAGAAAAAAAGCAAACAATATGAAAAAGCTATTTCTTCTCTACTTTATCCTTTTTGGCAGTTTATCCACTGCATTTACTCAAGGCTTGGATGTCCAGGTTTCAGGCAAAGGCCCAAAAATCATCCTCATTCCAGGACTGGCGTCTTCCGGTGAAGTTTGGGACGAGACAGTTGCCGAACTTTCGAAAAACTTCGAATGCCATATCTTAACGCTTCCTGGCTTTGGCACGAACCCGAAAATCGAAATGCAGGATGGTTTCCTCTTCACTATGGAAAGCCTAATCACGGATTACATCTCCAAACAAACGGAAAAAGTCACCCTAATCGGTCACAGCCTTGGCGGATTTCTTTCGCTGAGGCTGTCCCGGAGCGTCCCTGACAAAATCGATCGCGCCATCATCGTCGACTCCTTTCCCTTTTACTCCGCTGCCTTTAATCCCGCAGCAACTGAAGAAAACATGGTCGGAATGGCCACTCAGATGAAGGAATTGATCATGGCTCAGAGTGCTGAACAATATCGAGCTCAACAGGAAGCGTCTATGCCGATGATGACTACTAATAAAGAAAAACTACCCATCGCAGTTGAATGGTCAATGGAAAGTGATCGGGAGACGACAGGTCAGGCACTTTACGAACTGATGACGACTGATTATCGAGATGATCTGGCTGAAATAAATACACCAATCTTGGTTCTTGGAGCTTGGCATTCCGGCAAAGCCTACGGATTAACAGAAGAAAGCGCCAAAAAAACTTTTGAGACCCAATACCAACTTGCGGAAAATGTCCAAATTGAAATGGCGCCGACGGCTCACCACTTCATCATGTGGGACAACCCGGAATGGTTTATGGAAAAAGTGACCGCATTTATCAAATGAAGAGCACTAAAGAACTTCAATTCGAAGCATTATACCAAAGTCATAAAGACAAGGTGTACCGACTTTGCCTTGGTTTTGCAAGGGAAAAGGAATTGGCAAATGACCTCTTCCAAGAAATTCTGATAAAGATTTGGCGGCACTTGGACAGCTTCAAAGGCGAAAGCGATATCAGCACCTGGATTTATCGGATTGCTTACAACACTGCCCTGACTTTTTCCGCAAGGGAAAAGAAAAAGGAAGAAAAGAAAACCGAAATACCTGCAAATCTGGATCTGAGCGAACCCGAAAACTATAACTCAGAACAGGAAATCCGCATTCAAATGCTCTACGAAGCAATCAACGAGCTGCCTGAATTGGATCGGGTGATTGCAACACTTCTTTTGGAAAATACCGCTTACAAAGCCATAGCCGAGATTAGCGGGATTTCTGAAAACTACGTCTCGGTCAAAGTCAACCGTATCAAAGCAGCTCTAACCCAAAAACTCAATCCTCAACCTCATGCAAACTAACTTCAACGATATCCAACAACTTTGGCAGAGCCAAAAAACAGATGATTTTGACCTCAGGGGCTTGATCGATGGTTTAAAAAAAACGGAAATAAAACAAAGACGTGAAAAAATATCCATTGCAATCATCACACCTGCCACACTCATTTTCTTGTTCATATTTATGCCTTGGCAAGAGAGCAAAGCTATTTTGCTGAGCCTTCTGGTAATTGCCGTGGCGATGATTTGGGTAGCTTGGTTAAGTTTCAGTTCTGTGGTTAAGCCTAGCGACGACTCTGACAGTTTTTCCAACAGGGAGTATTTAAAAATCCAACTTGAAAAACTTCGTCAGCGCTACACAATCGCAGGAAAGCACATGTATTTCTATGCTGTTCTCTTAGCAGTTGCGCTTAATATCGCCTATTTTGTTTTGCTTGCTCCACTTTCAGGTGGCATAAGAATAGCAATACATGTTGGGTTGACGCTAATGATTTTGGGTTTTATGCATTTCAGCATCAGGAGGCGGATCAGGAAATATGATAAAACACTCAAACCAATGATGGAGCAGTTGGAGAAGCTTTTGTTGGACGCAAAAAATTAAACAAAACCCTGTCATTTGGCAGGGTTTTTCTTTGAGACTTTTGAACAAAAAGAGAATATAAGATCTTACTACACCTTCTCAATCAAAAAAATCTGCGCAGATCTGTGTCCTTTTCTGTGTTAATCTGCGGGAATTTTTTAAAAATCTAAAATGTGATTTGAACTAACAATAGAAAATTAAAATCTGGAAACTTTTGAGCACTTTCTAATTAATTATCAAGCCCTCGGAAAAAGCACTTATTTTCACCCAAAATCCTCCAATCATGAACAAGCGCACTTTCATCAAATCTCTCGGGTTGCTCGCAGCAAGTACTCCTGCTTTGGGTTTTGATTTCAAAGAGACAATGGATCTTCGCACGCTGTTGCCTAAATCAATCCAAAAAGGCGACACCGTAGGAATCATTAGCCCGTCAGCTGCCACAGCCGATCGAATGGAATTCACCTACGCCAAAGAAGCCATGGAGGCACTGGGGTTCAAAGTGAAACTCGGCGAAAACCTGAAAAACCGATTTGGCCATCTTGCCGGAACTGATGAAGAACGCGCTAAAGACCTGAATGCCATGTTTGCTGATGACGAGGTGAAGGCCGTCATCTGCATTAGAGGAGGCTCCGGAGCCGCAAGAATCCTACCTTTAATTGATTACAATCTGATCCGAAAAAACCCGAAACCGCTTTTGGGTTATTCGGATATCACGGCTTTGCATTGCGCGATTTACAGCCAAACCGGTTTGATCACCTTTCACGGTCAAAATGGCACAGGCAGCTGGAACAGCTTTAATGTAAAACAGTTTGAAAAGGTCTTTTTCGAGAAGGAATTGGTAACCTATCAAAATGAATTGACCAAAGGCGACGATCTCGTTTCCAAAGGAAATCGAATTCAAACCCTTAAAGGTGGAACCGTTGAAGGGAGAATTCTGGGAGGAAATCTGACTGTATTGACTTCTTTATCAGGAACACCCTATTATCCTGATTTTAAAGATTCTATTTTATTTATCGAAGACATTGGAGAAGACCCTTACCGCATCGATCGGATGATGAGTACCCTTCAATTGAATGGTACTTTAGCCAAGATCAAAGGCTTTATTTTCGGGCAATGTTCGGATTGCAAGCCTGGCGGAGGGTATGGCAGTCTGTCTGTGGATCAGATCATGGACCACTATATCCTGCCCCTGAATATTCCGGCCTACACCGGTGCAATGATTGGGCACATTCCGAGGCAGTTTATTATTCCTGTGGGTGCCAAAGTCAGAATGGATGCGGATGCAGGGATATTTTCGATTTTGGAGCAAGTCTTTTCTTGATTAGGTTTTTATTTGCTTTCAGATATTCCAATTAGATCCCATTCAATTTTCTTTACTCTATGAGATTCGCAATTCCATTAGTATTGGCTTTAATTATAATAAGCTGCAAGTCCACTGAAAATTCCGGCCCAATGTCAAACACCAAAAATCTAAGCTACCTCGCACTCGGCGACAGCTACACCATTGGCGAAGGAGTTTCGGAAAAAGACCGCTACCCTGTACAATTGGTAAATACACTATCTAAGGCAGGAAAGTTAAATTTTTCCGATCCTCAGATCATCGCCAAAACCGGTTGGACTGTGGATGAATTGGAAATGGGAATCAAGGCTACCGACACAAAAAGTGAAGGCTACGACTTAGTCACGTTATTGATTGGGGTAAATAATCAATACCGTGGCAGACCTGTTGAAGACTTTGAAAAGGAATTTGAGTTGATGCTGAACCGTGCAATTACTTTTGCCAGGGGAAACACAAGTCATGTCGTGGTTCTTTCGATTCCTGATTGGGGCATAACTCCTTTTGCAATCAACCGAAAGTCTGATCAAGGGAAAGTGGCAAGGGAAATTGATACCTATAACTCAGCCAAAAAAGCCATCTGCAAAATGTACGGAATCACTTTTATTGATATTACGGAAGACTACCGTGCCATCGGTGCAAGGCCTGAAATGGTGGTAGAAGATCAACTTCACCCTTCAGGCTTGGTATATCAACGATGGATGGAGAAACTTCTCAAAGAAGTTAAAAAAATCAAGTTTTAAGCTTTGAAAAGGATTCAGCCTTTTACTTCTCTTTGCAAAATCTGAGAATAAAAATTTCAGATTTTGCAATTTTGAGTGAGTTGCTTTAAGGGATAGAATTTAAGTTTGATAAGAGCTTAAATTTATCTTTCTCATGAGATCCTATTTTTGGCTAATAATTTCTTTTGTTTTACTGTTCAATTTTTCTTGTGTCAAAAATGAGGATATAGGTCCTTATACAATTGAGGATATTTGGATTTATGGATTTAGTGTCCCCTGCCATCCCTCAATTTCATCCTCAAAAAATTGCTTTGTTATTTCTCAAGTTGATCCATTTGATTTTTTTCATAAAAGCTTTGAAAAAATACCAGACGATATTGTGGGGTTCGACTTTCTTCCCGGTCACACATACAAGCTTCGCATCCTTAGATCTCAAAATCTGCCTGGAACGCTTGTGGAAAGGAGACTTGTGAAAATCATTTCTCAGGAAAGGGATTATTTTGATTTGTTGCTTGGGAATTGGAAGGTGAAAAGATTCAAGGCGAATCTATTTCCATTTGAAGTGAAATTGGAAGGTCGTGCAATCGGATTTCATGAATTCCCCAGGATGATACTTACCAGCGATGGATGCAACCAAGTAGGTATTTTAATTGGGAAGGTAGGATCAGATAAAATCCTTGAATTTGAATCGCTTCCGAAGTCTCTTTTACCCTGTCCTCCTCAAATTGCCCCTACTATTGGGATTAATAAAAATTTCAAAAGGGAAGGAAATGACCTTATATTTTTCGATAAAATTGAAGGCGAACTTATGGTTTTAGAAAAAGTAAATTGAGATGAAAAAGGCTTATTTTATTCTTATCGGATTAATCTTTTTCTTTTCCTGTTCGGAAAATGAGGAGCCGCAGGGCGTTGAAGAAACTTTTTGGGTATACAGTTATCCTGTTCAATGTGATCACTCCTCCAACATACCATCTCCATGTTTAGGAATTAGCTATGCAGAGGAGTTTGATTTTAACTGGCCTGCTTTAGAAAGAATACCTTTTGAAATAGAGGGATTTACTTTTAAACCAACTTTTATCCAAAAGATTCTGGTTAGAAAAATCGAAAACACGACTACTGGTGATATTAAAAGGAAATTAATTCAGGTTTTAGCTGAAGAAAAGGACAATTATGACCTTATCGAAGGAGGATGGAAAGTCCAAATATTTATGGGTGAAGGCCTTCCAAACGAAAAATTCCCGAAAGGGCAATCAGTTAGTATACTACCCGGAATTAGGATGGCAGTATCCACGGATGGTTGCAATCAACTAATTCTTGAAATTCGAAAAGTAGGACCTAATAAAATTCTATCTTTTGGATCGTTAACTTCCACGGCAAAAGGTTGTTTTAACGAACTTCAATACCCTCCTTTTCCAGGAATTGGTGCAATCTTTAAACGAGAAGGAAATGTCCTTACTTTTTACAGCGAAGAGAAAGTGGAAATTGCAGTTTGGGAAAAATTGAAATGAAATGAAACCACAGCAATTCTTTTACCTCATTTTTTTCTTCCTTTTTTCCTGTGCTGAAAAGGAAACAAAAACCATTTGGATTTACCCTTATCTGCTCAACGGAGAATTGTCACCCTATGCAGAACCGGGAATTTTTTTGTTAACTCAAGAATCAGAGAATCTAGACTATTCCAGATGGAATAGAAGAAGCGAAAACTTCGAAATCAAAGGCTTCAAATTTGAGGAAGAATATTTCTACAAACTCAAAGTCAAGGTCGAAGAAAATACTCCTCCTGAAAAATATAAACTTAACTCAGTCCTTGAAAAAAAGAAAGATTTCATAAGCAGAATAGAAGGCAACTGGCGAAATGTTCCAATTCCCGGGCAAGCTTATTTTCCAATAAGTATCCGTATAAATAAAGTGAATAGATCGTTGGTGACTTTTGGAGGTTGCGCTAGTGGATTAACTGGATTGGGAGAAGTAAGTGAAAGAAAAATTCAATTAGCTGATAAGTACTACCGATTGGATGTCGATAAGATATGCCTTGCCCAAAACCCTCCTCCCCGGGCAGATTTTGGGTTTACAGGTAATACCGTCGAATATCAAATTACCCCGAAAGGTTTTTTGGAATTTTTTGATGCTTCAGGCAATCTCCTGATCCGCTTCGAACCTTCATCCTAAAATTCTCCTTTATCCTAAGTTTTCGTCCATTTTTTACCGCAGATATGCTTAATTTCACGGCATCAAAGCTTGAAGAGCTTTGGCAAAACCCCGCAAAAACCATCATGAAAATCATCTGCATCGGCCGAAATTACGCCGCTCATATTGAAGAACTCAAAAACGAAAAACCCGGTAAACCTGTCGTTTTTCTCAAGCCGGACACCGCTCTTTTGAAAGCTGGTGCGCCTTTTTTTTATCCGGATTTCTCCGAAAATATTCACCACGAGGTAGAACTCGTTCTCAAAATTTCCAAAGAAGGAAAATACATCCAACCTCAGTTTGCCCATCGGTATTTCGATGAAATCGGCTTGGGAATTGACTTCACAGCCCGTGACCTTCAGGACCAATGCAAAGCCAAAGGTCTTCCCTGGGAAATCGCAAAAGCATTCAACGGTTCTGCGCCAATTGGTGACTTTAAGCCGGTCACTGATTTTAAAGACCTGAAAGACATTGACTTTCACCTCGAAATCAATGGAGAACTCAGACAGAAGGGAAACACTAGCCTGATGCTTTTCGATTTTGCTACAATAATCTCCTACGTTTCCCAATTCTTCACGTTGAAGAAAGGCGACCTCATTTACACCGGTACACCCGCCGGAGTTGGGCCCGTCAAAGTTGGGGATCACCTGACTGGTTTTATTGGAACAGAAAAAATGCTTGATTTTGAAGTTAAATAAAGTACCCTCTTTTGCCCTATTTCTTGCCTTTTTGACAGTTTCTGGACTCTCGGCCCAACAAATCGAAAAAGGAATTTTCAGATCGCCAGTCAAACCAGGAGGAAGAAATTACCTATCCGGTAACTTTTCAGAGCTACGGCCCAATCACTTCCACACAGGTTTGGATTACAAATTTGGTGGTACTGAAGGCGAGCCGATTTATGCCGCAGCGGATGGTTGGATTCACCGGATCAAGGTTTCCTCGTTTGGCTATGGAAATGTCATTTACCTCAAGCACCCCACTGGGCATATCACACTTTACGGTCACTTGCGCAATTTCAATCCCAAGCTGACCGAATGGATAAGGCAGAAGATGTATGAAGCTAAAGCTAATGAACTGGAGGTATTTCCGAGTGTTGGGGAACTGCCTGTCAAAAAGGGGGAGCTAATTGCCAATGGGGGAAATACAGGAAGTTCAGGCGGTCCGCATCTTCATTTCGAAATTCGTGACAGTTTGGATCGGGCTATGGATCCACTTTTGGCGGGATTTACTGAAATCTTGGACAACATTCCTCCCACTCCTCAAAAAATTGCAATCGTCCCGCTGGAAATTGACAGCCGAGTGAATGGAAAATTTCAACGGATCGAACTTACACCTGTTCTGAGTGGCGCTAGCTACCGGATTCCGGAAACGATCCGAGTAACTGGTAGAGTTGGTTTGGAAATTCAAGCCTACGACAAACTAGACGGAGCGGAAAACCAAAACGGTTTCCCAAAATTTGAAGTTTCCGATGAATCTGGACTCCTTTATTCTATGAATATAGATCGAGTGGACTTCAATTATACCCGACATTTTCTTTTGCATACGCATCAAAATCGCTTCACTAAATTATATCATCAGTCCAATTTGAAGTTTGAGTACTTCACTCCAAACTCTCCCGGAACAGGTTACTTTGAACTTGCCGCCGGACAGAAAAAGGCGGTAACCATAAAACTTCTGGATGCGAATAATAATGCTCGCCTAGTTAATATGACTTTGACGGGGGCCGATCTTGACTCTACCATCTCAGATGGTGCAGCCCCTGCCAAAGCTCAAACGAGCTATGCAAAGCATCACATGAAGATCAAGGTTGCTCAGACGACTAAGGGAGGTTTAGCTCAATTTTTTATCGGAAATACGGTCTATGAAATCCTTCCTGCTTATCAGGATTCTCAGACTCGCACCTACCTGTGGGATTTAAGATTTGGTATTCCATCCAAAATTGACCTTTGTTCAGAAATCCTGATACCAGACTTGATTGGACATTTTCCGGTTGGAAAAGAGCATCTGCATGCGATCGACAAACTTAAAATCCGAACGGAAGAAAATAGCCTTTTGGAAGATTTATACTTGAGAGTAAACCTTTCCGGGCCGGCAAACGCGCCTGTACTCCGCCTGCATGAAACCAACGAGTACCTATGGAATCCAATAGAGCTGACTTGGGATGTAAGTGGCTATACCGGCAACAAAAGCAGGACCCATGTGTACGCGCGTTCACCCAATGGTTCCCGATCTTTTGTCGGAGGGGAATGGGAAGAAGGCCAAATCCGCTTCAAAACCAGAAATTTTGGTAGTTTTGTTTTGGCCTTGGATGATGTCAAACCAACAATTACACCGATTAGAGTCAATGGTCAGGAAATGAGATTTACGATTAAGGATAACCTATCCGGAATTAAGAGTTTTGAAGCTTTTGTAGATGGAAAATGGATTTTGATGCGCTATGAGCACAAGCAAGCCGTGATTTGGTCTGAAACTTTGAATAAACAACCACTTCGGGGAGCTGTTTTACTCAAGGTGACCGACATGGCCGGCAACGTTGCCGAATGGAAAGGCACCATTTCCTAATCATTGTTTCACAAAACCAAAATCATTATGTCATTAGAAGTAGGCCAAATGGCCCCAGCATTCGAAGCAAAAATTGAAACGGGAGAAACCGTCAAACTCTCCGATTACAAAGGGAAAAAGGTAGTACTTTACTTCTATCCCAAAGACGCAACTCCAGGCTGCACCGCCCAAGCCTGCAACCTGCGCGACAATTACGACACACTACTGAAAGCAGGTTATGTAGTCTTGGGAATTAGCTCCGATGCCGAAAAATCCCATCAAAAATTCATTGAAAAGCAATCCCTTCCCTTTTCGCTTATCGCCGACACCGATCTGAAAGTGCATGAAGCCTATGGTACTTGGGTTGAAAAATCCATGTATGGCCGAAAGTATATGGGCACCGCCCGGACCACCTTTGTGATCGATGAGCAGGGGAAAATTGCAGAAGTAATCGAGAAAGTCGATACCAAAAACCATACTGCTCAAATCCTAAAATAAATCGATGTAATGGAAAAACAATCAATTGAACAACTCCAAAAAATCTGTACCCAGCTCAGAAGAGACGTGTTGCGAATGGTTCACGCCGTTCAGTCCGGTCACCCGGGAGCACCGCTTGGATGTGCTGAGTTTTTCGTCGCGCTCTACTTTGATCAGCTGAGACACGACCCCAATTTCAAAATGGACGGAAAAGGCGAAGATGTCTTTTTTCTTTCAAACGGACACCTTTCGGCAGGCTGGTATTCTGTGCTTTCGCGCAGCGGCTATTTTCCTGTAGCGGAGATGAAGACCTTCAGAAAGTTGAATTCCAGGCTTCAGGGCCATCCTGCGACACACGAACACCTTCCGGGTATCCGTGTTGCCTCCGGCTCATTGGGTCAGGGACTATCGGTGGCATTGGGCGTGGCTCAGGCCAAGAAAATCGACAAAGACGACAAATTAGTCTATGTCATGATGGGTGACGGGGAATTGCAGGAAGGACAGGTTTGGGAAGCTGCCATGTATGCGGCACACCATAAGGTCGACAATTTGATTGCTACAGTAGATTACAATGGTCAGCAGATCGATGGCCCTACCGAAAAGATCATGGATCTGTTGAATCTAAAGGCAAAATGGGAAGCCTTTGGCTGGGAAGTGAATGAGATCAAAGAAGGGAATGACATGAAGTCCGTCTTGGAAGGCTTGGAAAAAGCCAAGTCCTTAACCGGAAAAGGAAAGCCTGTCCTGAACCTGCTTTACACCGAAATGGGCTTTGGGGTCGATTTCATGGTGGGCACGCACAAGTGGCACGGTTCACCGCCTAACGACGAACAATTGGCCAAAGCATTGGGCCAATTGGAAGAAACCCTCGGCGATTATTAATTCCCATTCCCAAAACACAAGAAGATGAGCTTAGACTTAAAATATACTTATACAGAAAAAAAAGATACCCGCTCCGGTTTCGGTGACGGTTTCTTGGAAGCAGGAAGAAGAAATCCCAACGTAGTAGGACTTTGTGCCGACTTGATCGGTTCCCTGAAAATGGGTGATTTCCAGAAGGAATTCCCGGATCGGTTCTTCCAAACAGGAATTGCAGAAGCCAATATGATCGGCATTTCAGCAGGTTTGGCTATCGGAGGTAAGATTCCTTTTGCAGGTACCTTTGCAAATTTCGCCACCGGACGTGTCTATGACCAAATCCGTCAATCCGTGGCCTACTCCGACAAAAATGTGAAAATCTGCGCCTCACACGCAGGTTTGACACTTGGAGAAGACGGAGCGACTCATCAAATACTGGAGGACTTGGGCATGATGAAAATGCTCCCTCACATGACGGTGATCAACCCATGCGACTACAATCAGACGAAAGCCGCTACGTTGGCAATTGCTGAGTACGAAGGCCCGGTTTACCTGAGATTTGGACGACCGAGCTGGCCAATCTTCACTCCTGCCGATCAGAAGTTTGAGATCGGAAAGGCATGGAAAATGATCGATGGCAAGGACGTGACCATCTTCGCAACCGGACATTTGGTTTGGGAAGCGGTAGTTGCAGAAGCCATGCTGCGTGAAGAAGGGATTTACGCCGAAGTGATCAACATCCACACCATCAAACCATTGGATACAGAAGCGATCTTGGAATCTGTGAAAAAGACAGGTTGCGCGGTATCTGCCGAAGAGCATCAGATCAACGGTGGTTTGGGTGACAGCATTGCGAATACGCTGATCCGTCACCATCCTGCGCCCTTGGAGTATGTGGGTGTCAATGACAGCTTTGGCGAGTCAGGAACCCCGACTCAACTGCTGGAAAAATACGGGCTGAATGCTGAGAATATTGTGAAAGCTGCAAAAAGAGCTTTGGCGAGGAAGAAATAAGGCAAATTTACCACTGAGTTCACGGAGGGATAAGTTTCATGAAGTCAAAAGGTAAAATGAACTTCAGTCAACCAATGCTCTTGTAGCCTTTTTTGAGATCACAGAGTATGCGCTTCGCTTAATTAATTTGGAAAAATTCCAATAAACTAACCTTTGAGTGCGCCGCGGCGTACTCGAAGGTTTTTTTGTTTTTAAACCACGAAGAACACGAAGTAGCGCAAAGGTTTCTACCGCAAAGAAAAAGGAGAGTTTATTAAGCAAGATATTCGATCAATTGTAGAACTTCAATCGATCATTCTATAGCTGACCTTTTTTGAGGTCACAGAGTATGCGCTTCGCTTGATTGACTTGGTATTTACTATAGAGCAAGCAGAAATAATCTGTGGAAATCTGCGGATTTTTCTGCGTTAATCTGCGGGAAAGTTTTTTGTTTTTAAACCGCAGAGCCGCCATGAACGCAAAGGTTTTCACAAAGGAAAATTTTTACCACAGAGTTCTCTAAGAGAAAAGTTTTGTGAAGTTAAAAGTAAAAAGAACCTCATTCATTCAGTGCTCCAGTAGCCTTTTTTGAGGTCACAGAGTATGCGCTTCGCTTGATTGACTTGGTATTTACTATAGAGCAAGCAGAAATAATCTGTGGTAATCTGTGTATTTATCTGCGTTAAGCTGCGGGAAAGTTTTTTGTTTTTAAACCGCAGAGCCGCCATGAACGCAAAGGTTTTCGCAAAGGAAAATTTTTACCACAGAGTTCCCTAAGAGAAAAGTTTTGTGAAGTTAAAAGTAAAAAGAACCTCATTCATTTAGTGCTCTAGTTGCCTTTTTTGAGGTCACAGAGTATGCGCTTCGCTTTATTGACTTGGAAAAGCAAGCAGAAAAAATCTGTGTTTATCTGTGAATTTTTCTGTGCTAATCTGTGGGAGAATTTTCTTTTTCAATCTTTGTAGCGAAAAACCAAAAAGTTTTAGCTTTTCTCAGTGTTCTCCGTGGTAAAAACCCTTTGCTCCTTTTCGCGTCCTTGTGGCAAAAGGTTTTTTATTATTAGCACTTTATAGCGCTGGTCTCGTAAACTATAGAAACAAATTTTTAACTCTATGCAACACTACGAAACCACACTGGTAGAAACGCTTGAAAAACTCAGAAAAAAAGGATACACCGAGGATTTCAATATCCGATTTGACAGCTTGATTTGCGGAGATGTCTGCTTACTCCCTTCTCAATTTGAAGTGGATCAGACATTCAGATTTGAAGGAAATACAGACCCATCAGATGAAGCAATTTTGTATGCTATCTCCTCCCTTGACGGAAAATTAAAAGGCGTAGTCGTCAATTCATACGGAGTTTATTCCGATGATATGACCGACGAGTTGATGGAAAAATTCAAATAGGTTTTCCTATTTTCGGGGATGAATATCACCCTTGATTCCGGCTTAAAACTACTTTTAAATCCTATTCAGGCAGAAGATCAACAGGTTCTCTACCAGTTGATGGACGAAGTGTATCGATCAGGTTATCGGTATATCTGGGAAGATCAGGGAGATTGGTATGTGAATCTGATATACAATCGGCATACCTTACACAAAGAACTCAAGCGACCTACAAGCCATTATTTCTTTGTTGAATTGGGAGGTAAAAAAATTGGTATACTCAAGTATGACTTTCCACTTTCTCCCAAGGAATTGGAAATACCCAATGCAATGAAGCTCCATCGACTTTACCTCCATCCTGAAGTTCATGGTAAAGGAATCGCAAGGATCCTCATGGATCACTGCGAAAAAGTTGCGGTAGAAAATGGCCTGGAAGCTATTTGGCTGGAGGCAATGGAATGTCAGATGCAAGCAAGAAAATTCTATGAAAAAGTGGGCTATCGTGAAATTCTGACTTATACGCTAGATTTTGAACGCATCTTTCCTGAGTACAGAAATATTCAGATCATGAAAAAGAATATAGTCCGTACGCTTTAATTTGAATGCCATCGAGCCATTGCAGCAAAAATCTGTGATCATCCGTGACATCTGTGAGCTTTTTGTAAACTTTAATTTTTACCGCGGAGTCGCAGTGGACGCAAAGGCTTTTAACCACAAAGAAACTTAGCGTCTTCGAGCCTCTTCGTGGCCAAAATCTGTGATCATCCGTGTCATCTGTGAGCGATTTACTATAAAACAAAAAATCCCGCCTCTTTCGAAGCGGGATTCTTTGTTTTGAAATGATCCTGGCGATTACTTTTTGATCAATCGCTTGGTCATTACCATATTTCCAACCTTCAGCTGTACCGTGTACATGCCCGGTGCCAATCCATCCACCTTAATGGTATGGGTGAAGCTTCCTTCTTTGTACACCTCATCCTGGATCACCAATCTGCCTATCGCATCATAAACTTGGAATGCAACAGTTGCGCTTTCGTCCAGATCCAACATAATGTTGGTTTCGGTAGTAGCTGGGTTTGGATACATAAAGAACTCACCTGGCTTCAACTCTTTTCTGAGTTTGATCTCTCTGCTGATAGTCTGACCCGCTCTGTCAGTACTGAATACTGTCAGCGTCAACTGTGCAGGTACCGAAGTTCCTGTCCAGATCACCTTGTCACCATCGAGTGTCAGATTTGCATTTTCAGCAATTTCGTAGGTATGGATAGCGTCAACCGGATCGATAGTGCTCAGCGTACCGATTACCTGTCCGGATCTTGCATCCTTGGCTACCTTATCATTGCTGATCGTGATATCAAGCGCCTGTGGTTTGTCCAAGACTAGGACATTTACAGAAATCGGCTCTTCGAGTTCGTAGAAGTCGTTTTCAGACAGTCCAACTTTCAGTTCATAGATACCTGGAGTCAATGGATCATAGTTGCCTGCATCTAGGGTCATCGGTAGTTTTCTACTTTCAAACCAGGTGGCGCTCATTTGATCTACTTTCTCCTTAATCACTTTTACTGGAGTGTTCCAATCTACGGTGATTAGTTCAGTAGATACACGCTTGTTGCCTTTCTTCACTTCATGGATTACGATTGATCCGCCGCCGGTTCCGTTGTTACCGAGGATGGTTGCATCCTCAGTGTTTTCATCTTTACCGATTTGGTTATCATAGATGGTAACACCTGAAGTAGTGGTTATTTTGATTCTGAATGCATCCGGATTGGATTGTCCATTCCAGTTTCCATCAATTGCCACGACAACAAATTTGTATCCTGACTCTCCGTTAATAGTTCCTGTACCCCGGTATGTTGCTTTTTTACCTGAAATAACCAAAGAACCAGATTCATGCATCGTTGATTTAAAGTTGACTGCACCAGCTTGGAACTGAAATTCAGTGTTTCCGTCAACCTGGTTAGAACCTTTCTTGTATTTGGAAACAAATCCGAAGTTGGCCTTACCAACTGCTGTTGGATTTGCCGGCATGGCACCAGCTGGTGAATTAATCCAACCACCGCCTGTTACGAAGCTTCCGCTCGCATCATATACTGGGATATAAGCAGTGGAAGTTGCACATCCTGTCCCAACTGTTGCAGTTACTTTCAATACCCCGGCAGTTTCAAGAGTTCCAGTAGTTGCTGTCGCTATCCCGGAACCATTGGTCAACACTGTTGTCGTGTAGACTGTTGCGCCAGCTTCATTCGTCACCGTGAAGGTGACACTTACACCTGCTACAGCTGGTGATATAGTAGCTGTAAGATTTGCTGCCTGACCCATTGGCACTGGAGTGCTGCTGCCTGAAGCGTCGATTGTTACGCCTAGGATAGTCAAAGTCCCTTTAACAAAATTGATGTTATAGTTACCTGAGGTCAATCCTGAAGGAGTTACATCAAAGTTCCCATTACAAGAATTTACGTTGGCAATTGTAGAGAAAACTAAAGCACCAAGAAGATCGCCTTCATCATCGCCATTAACAAAACCTGAGTAGGATACTGTGAAAGGAGGGTTGACTTGACCTTCATACTTGGTTTTGTTGTCCGCAGTTACCGTTAAGGTGGCCGGGGTGATCGCAAACTGTGCAGTCACAAATCCTACCGTATAGTTCGCATCAGCAGCGCCGGACGGCGTGATGGTATAAGTACCCACATTCTCTCCTGCTGCTCTTGCAATAC
>NZ_JAUXYL010000035.1 GCF_030694375.1 Algoriphagus sp. | reverse complement strand
AGGTCATGAATGCAATTTAAAGAAGATAGGCTTTTGCTGCGGTGAAGCAGGTGATGGGGTGGCTTTTTCACCTTGGAAAAGGTTTCTCACAGATGGCGCAGATATTCACAGTTGATTTTAATCTGAGTTCATCAGCGTGATCTGTGAGCGAAAAAAAGGTCATGAATGCAATTTAAAGAAGATAGGCTTTTGCTGCGGTGAAGCAGGTGATGGGGTGGCTTTTTCACCTCGGAAAAGGTTTCTCACAGATGGCGCAGATATTCACAGTTGATTTTAATCTGAATTCATCAGCCTAATCTGTGATCCCTTAAAAGGTATTAAATCCTTCAAAAATAACTGCAGCCCCATTGTTTTTCATCTTAATTTAATCGCTGCCATTTTCTATTCTGTTATCTTTAAAATCAAAATTGTTTTTAAATGCCCAATACAATTCACATCAAAGCCTTTGGAATGGTCGCTGAAAAGATCGGTTTGGCTGAGTTGGTAATTGATTATTCAGGAGATTCTTCCGAATTACTGGAGGTTTTACTGGTTAAATTTCCAGTACTGAAATCTGTTAAATTCAGCCTGGCGATCAATAAAAAGCTGGTCAGCGGAAATCAGGAAATCCCAAGCGGGGCCGAAATAGCATTATTACCACCATTCTCAGGAGGATGATATGAGCAGATTTGAAAGACAGATTATTCTCCCGGGCTTTGGGATAGAAGGACAGCAAAAACTTAAAAACTCCAAAGTGCTGCTGGTCGGTGCAGGAGGTTTGGGATGTCCCGTATTGATTTACCTTGCGGCGGCCGGAGTGGGAAAAATCGGAGTGATGGATGGCGATGAAGTATCTATTTCCAACCTAAACAGGCAGGTTTTATACGGGGAAAAAGACCTTGGGAAGCCCAAGGTCGAAGCGGTGTATTCCTACTTCAAAGGCAAATATTCCGACATTCAAATTGAAGCTATTCCTGAATTTATCTCAGTGGGAAATGCCTTGGAAATCATCGCTGAATATGACTTGGTGATAGATGGGTCGGATAATTTCCCCACGCGCTATTTGGTGAATGATGCTTGCGTATTACTCGGTAAACCACTGGTTTTTGGAGCAATTTATCAGCATGAGGGGCAGGTTTCTGTTTTTAATTTGGGAGAAAACGGGCTCAACTACCGGGATTTGTATCCGCAGATGCCTGCTGCAAAGGAGATTCCCAACTGCTCTGAAACAGGAGTTTTGGGTGTTTTGCCAGGAATTATAGGCAACCTTATGGCACTGGAAGTGATCAAAGTTTTGACAGATTTTGGGACGCCGCTGAAAAATCGCGTACTCTTTTTCAATAGCCGCTCCTCTCAAACCTATGAGGTAGAGATCGCAGCAAATCCAAACTCCGGAAGTTCCATTCCAAATTCTTTCCAGGCTTTTGAGCAAATGGATTACGAACTTGCCTGCGAGGGAATTAAGCAATTGACATGGGATGAGGCAATGGGTAAAATGGGAATGGATATCGCCTTTGTCGATGTTCGAGAACCGGGAGAATTACCTCCCTTGGAGTGTACTGGACTGATAAAAATCCCTTTATCTACGTTGGCAAATCGATTGAGCCAATTGGAAGATGCAGATGAGGTCCTGTTCTTTTGTCAAAGCGGAATAAGAAGCCAAAAGGCAGCTGAACAGCTCCAAAATGAATTTCCAGAAAAGCGGATTTACTCCATCAAAGGAGGAATCGACGCACTAAAAAAGAACTAACTAGGCCATGGAAAAAGTAAGGACTCCAAAAAATATATTCGTTCAGGGACCTATTTCACCTGAGAAAATCGCCAAGTCCATAGCCAACCACAGTTCCAATACGGCTATCGGAGGGCACAGCATTTTTCTGGGACAGGTAAGATCTGATGAAAAACCGGAAGGTAAAGTCATCGCCATTGACTATACCGCCTATGAAGAAATGGCTTTGGAGAAGGCATTTGAAATTCGTGAGGCTATTTTTGCCAAGTATCCGCTGACCTGTATGCATATTTATCACAGTTTGGGAGAAGTGAAAGTCGGTGAACTTTGTCTGTTTGTGTTTACCTCCTCCAAACACCGTAAGGCTGCTATGCAAGCTTGCGATGAGCTTGTGGAGCGAATCAAAGCCGACCTTCCGGTTTGGGGCAAGGAAATTCTGGACACTGATAATCATGTCTGGAAAGTAAATGTGTAAAGTCAACTGTCCACAGTCCACGGCCGATGGTGGTTCAACTGATTTGTAGAGGGCTTGCAGTGACCTGCGGTTGACAGTCGACTGTTGACCCTTGACAAAAACAAAAAATTATGATCAACATCACGCACAAAAGTCCTACGCTGAGAAAAGCCATAGCACAGGCAATCGTCAAGGTCAGTATGCCGGAAACCATTCTTGCTGTTAAAAACCATGGGGTCCCCAAAGGAGATGTACTTGAGATGGCTAAGACGGCCGGGCTTTTTGCAGCAAAGCGAACGGCGGATATGATTCCGGATTGTCATCCACTTCCCATCGAGTTCACCGCTGTGAGCTATGAACTTGGAGAAATGGAGATTAAAGTTTTGGTGGAAATTCATACGATTTACAAAACCGGAGTGGAAGTAGAGGCAATGCATGCCGCATCGGTGGTAGCACTGACGATGTATGATATGCTCAAGCCAATAGACAAGGGTATCAGTATTGAGCAAATCAAATTGATTGAAAAAAGAGGAGGGAAGTCAGATCAAAAGACCGATTTCAGCGAATTAAGCGCGGCAGTGATTGTTTGCTCTGACTCAATAGCAAAAGGAGTGGGGGAGGACAAATCGGGAAAAGTGATCATTGAAAAATTAGAGCGCTTTGGTATTCAGGTCTTGGATTACAAAGTCATCCCTGACGACAGCGACCAAATACAAAGTGCTGCAAATGATGCCTTGGCTTTGGGAATCAATATTTTGATTTATACAGGAGGGACAGGACTATCACCCCGAGACCTTACTCCTGAATCCTTGGAGCCGCTTTTGGATCGTCGGATTCCCGGAATTGAAGAAGCTATCCGTAGCTACGGTCAGCAGCGTGTCCCGACAGCCATGCTATCAAGATCAGTTGCAGGCACGATGGGGAAGATGCTTGTCTTGGCTTTGCCGGGTTCGGCGGCTGGTGCAGGAGAATCTTTGGATGCGGTCTTCCCGGCAGTTTTGCACGCGTTTAAAGTGCTCTCGGGTGAAAGACACTAATCTGGAAGTGCCAAAGCACCAAGGAAGGTTTAAGAATTAAATTGGGCACTCATAAAACCGGTCAAAAATAAAAAGGCAGCTTATCAGCTACCTTTTTAGTTGAATTAGCTTAGAACCGGTTTTAATTGTTCTAGCTCAGCTTTCAATTCCTCAAGTTGAACTTTCATTTTTTCGAGAATTTCTTCTGAATCCAGTTTGATAGAATTGACTAAATTCTGGTAATATGTAAGGCCTATGTCGAGGTTTTTCCTGAATTTCTCCAAATAGGCCTCCTGCTTGGTAGGAGCTTCGGGAATCAGTTTTTGAAATTCTTTTTTCAGGTAATCCACATACAATTGAGCTTCTTTTACAAAAACATGCGGGCGGTCTGAATCAAGCGTGAGGGTGATTTTGCCATAGATATGATCGACCATTTCTTTGAGGCTATAGATCCCTTTGAAATAGGCTAAGTTTGGTCCTGGACAGATAGTCACTGCTTTGAGGTTTCTTCTGGGTAGTTCACCTTGTGCTAAAATAGCGGGCGCACTCAGTCCTTCACACAGGCAATCCTTTTCCAGGATTTCATCTAATTCACGCCGGCTTACTTTCCCGTCATTGAATAATTTCACTTTGAGATTTTGGTATTGCCTCGAAGCTGTACAAATCGGCTTTTCTGTGAATTCAGTACTGAAGGCCAAAAACTTCTTGTAGCAAGGGCTTCCCGGGCGGCCCTTTTCGATTCGCTCCAAGCGTTGTTTTTCCCCGCTGCTGGTTCTTAAATTATTGAACGGAATACCCAAAGGTGAAGCATGGCTCAGGTAGAAATCCGATTTTTTGGCTTCGATAATGCGCTGTAACGTTTCATCATCTACCGAGGTAGCTTCGGGGACGAGCAAAAACGGACTGCCCCAACCTGTACCATCCAAGTGATAATAATTTCTCAAAAAGTTGTCTTCACCAGCTGTACCGATTCCACCTTGGTAGGTGATTTTGATGGATTCACTTTCGGCCAAAGGAGCCTGTGTCTTGGCCAGCAATGCCTGATTGCAGGATTGCCTGATCGTTTCGATGAGTTCTTCCCTGTTGGTTTTGAAATCTTCCAATATAGGTCCTGCCAAAAATCCGTCTGTTGCAAAAGCATGACCTCCGCAGTTTAGACCGGATTCAATCCGGAATTCGGACACGAAGAGGCCTTTTTTAGCCAAGAATTTTCCTTGGATCAGGGCAGATCGATAATCACTTACCTTTAGAATTATTCGTTTTTTGATTTCCCCTTTTTCGTTTGGAAAAAAGTCGGAAAACTGTTCCACATAACTGTAAAGTGCAGGATTCATTCCAGCTGAAAAAACCACGGCGGCTTCCAATTTACTTTTCCCAAAGCCTCTCAAAGCTGATAAGGCATCCGAATATTCCCGTGGAAGTTCGATTCCTTCCTTGTCGAAATTGAGCTTATCTACCTTGGTCATAATATTGACATCGATTGATCCAGGCGTCAACAAGGTGAGGATCTGAGATTTTAAATCACATTTCTCAAAATGATCAGCAAGGAGATAGGCTTCAAATAATCGGGCAATCTTATTTTCTTTGGGCAGCAGTGCTACCAGCTCCTTCATGATCCCGTCATTGTTCCAATTTTCGCTCTTCAATGTCTCAAGCTGCGATTGGATGACAGTATGTAGAAAGTCAAGGTAAGCCTGAATCCGCTTGGCCCGGTAGTCTTCCTCCTCTTCTGAAATAGGTTCAAAAGGTAGATTTAGCTTTTGAGAATGGATTTTTCTCATGTCTTCCAGAAGGATATCATCCATGATGGAAACTACACTGGAAATTCCAAATTTGGCGACTTTGAGTGGGGTGTCAACGGTATATCCCAATCCCATCACAGGGATATGAAATGTGTGAAGTCCTGAAGTTTGATGCATTGATAGCGTGCGGGTAATTGATACTGATTAATGTTCAAAATTACCTTCAACAGCACACTTAACCCATATTACTTAGCTGTTATATGCTTTGTCACCAACTGATTTTGATCATAAAAAAATGGATCTATGTCCGGTATTTTCTCAGTATATCCCTGTATTGATCCAAGCATAAACTTGAAAACAACTGTAATTCCTCTTCTTTGGCGCCCAGTTGGATCAGTTTAAAGTCTTCTTCAATCCACTTGTTTTGGATTTCATCCAGCTGCATGCGGTATTCAGGTTGAAGCTTTTTGTAATTTTTCAGAATCTGCAGATGGATTTTTTTAGCCTGCCACCAAAGACTTTGGTCCGGATTTGCACTAGGAGAGAATATTTTGGGGTCCAGCTCTTTTCCAAAATAAATAGGTAAGTATAAGCTCAGGCAGGGGTAGGAGGTTCCACTCAACCAAACCGTTGAAGGTTGTCCTTTTCTGACTTCTGCTACCATACTTCCTGTGGTGTCTGATGGATTGGTGAAACCGGTGGCGTGCATGCAGATACTTCCCGTAGTTGCTTTTTTGGATTCAAATTCTCCGTATGGCATATTATGTTGGCGTAAAACCTGAATAAAATCCAAGACTCCTGGCTTTTCTTTTTTTTCCAAAAAGCCTAAAGTACAAGCCTGTCGAAGCTTGGATTTACCTGCTGTGGTATAAAGTAAGTCCGAGAAGTACTCCCGGAAATTCTCCCGTTTACCAGCGAAAAGTTTCTGGAAGTTTCGGGGCTCATTTTTCCAATTTACTTCCAGATAATCTTCTCCAATTGTCAGTCCGTTGGAGATGCTACCTGTGTTTTCCACCTTTCTGTAGGCCCAGGATTTTCCGGCGGTTTCAAGAATGAAAGCATTGTCAGGATCGGCGATCAAAAAACTGTTGTGGTAATAAAAATCCTTGTTCTGGTATCCTCCGCATGCATTTTGCCCAAACTCCTCAAGTAAATCCATAATTGTACGCAAGGCTGCTTTAGCTGAAGTGCTGCGTTCCAAGGCCAAGCGTAGCAGGTCCATTCCTGTAAGTCCAAGCTCATCCTTACTGAATTTGACATTGGTGAAAACTGCCTCATTTCCGATTACAACCCCAAATTCATTTACTCCCATCTCAGCACCCCACATTTGAAAAGGTTTGGAGAGGACCACTTCAAAAGTTTCTCCGACCTGAGGAATAGAAATGTAAGTACATGCAACCTGTTTTTCTTCACATTCTCTACGGGCAAACCGAATTAACTCTTGGGCTTCGAGTGGTTCCCGGTCTGAATTTTTCCCCAGGATTAAGTGACCATTTTTAGTTTTTGCCGGAAGGGCAACCAAGGTGTCGCACATCGCTTAGAAATTTAAAGACCAGATTCCGGCCTTTTCTGCATGAGAAACTGGAATAAGGTTACCCTGAAAATAGACCAATGGTTGACCATCGGCGCCTAAATCCCAAAGGGCTCCTCGTAGGAAAACATTCATGCCAACTTGAATATTGGTTTTGCTCAATTGTCCCGGCAAAGCATACTTCTCCCAAGCTTGCGCTTCAGTAATTGAATTGATATCCCCAAGGTTTGTTTCTTTGGGTGCAGCCTGTCCACTGTACCCCTTCCAAGATTTTGCCATTGTCCCGTTTCCAGTACAATAGGAAGGGACCAGCAGGATTTCAGCCCCTTTTGAATCAATCGACTTATAGGCTTCCGGAAACCAACTATCCGCACAGATTAGGAGTGATGTTTTAGCAAAAGGAAGATCAAAAACAGGGATTTCTGAAACTTTTCCTGCATTGACAAACGGTAATTCAGATTCTATAGGAAAAGCTTTTAAGATAGGTCCTCCAATAATTTTACCATCCGGACCAAAAATAAACGAGGCATTGTAAAGTGGACCACTGACATTAACCTTCAAGTTTCCATCCTGTACGGATGGTTCAGGAAGAATGATTGATCCTGCAGCGATATAGGTGTTACTTTCCTTGGCCAATTCGCTGAAGGTGTAGTAATAGCTCTTCGCCATGGATTGGGATTTCATTCGAAAAATTGCAGCTGCGGCTTTATCTTTTTCTTTTCCGGCCCTCAACCAGTTCCATATAAATTTGAAAAAATTGCTAAGCACCATTTTTCTTAGTGCTTTTTCCAGAGTTTCTTCCTTTGCCAAGCTCCTTTTTTCTCCTGCTATAACCAACCAAGTGCCCAAGTACTCTGGGAATAACAGAATCGTATTGTCTTTGATCAAACCCTCCTCCTGGGCTCTGAGGATGTATTTTCCGATTTTATCTTTGAACTGCTCCTTGGTCAGGTAGTCCTCCAAAACCATATATGGCTGAATTCCAATGATCGCTTTCGTTAAACTGTCTGAGGGGTTGATTTCCTGAACTGTTGAAATAAAATCTTCAGTTTTGGGCAGATTGGGTTTTTTTCCCGAATTGGACCAAATAAGCCAAACAAACAGACATAAGATCAGAAAACTGATAACCCGATTAGTCATGATCCAAGGATTTTATAACCTGATGAGCGGCCGCTTCACCTGCCAGGACAGCGCCTTCGATATATCCGTTCCATCGGGTAGAAGCTTCTGTTCCTGCAAAATAAAACGGATCCGCCGGTTTTCTATAGGCGTCCCTAAATCCTGTCCAAGCTCCGGTGGGCATCAGACCTGCGTAGCATCCCGAAGACCAGGTTTCATCACTCATTGTATAATCCAGATAGTTTACAGGATGCTTCGCTTCAGGTCCAAAATAGACTTCCAATATTTCCTGCATTTTGGACTTTCTTTCCATTTCATTTTGTAGGAAATAGGACTTGGCCCTATTACCGATGGTGAATCCCATGACTATCCCAAATTTCCCGTCAAATGGTGAGCAATCGAAAAGGGTCTGAAACGGGGAATTTTTGTCAGAAACTACCTGGCCACTGAATCCTTTTTCTCTCCAAAAGGGCTTACCATAAATCATGAAACATTTGCCAACATGCCCCATGGCATAGCGTTCTAAAAGGCGTCGCTTCTCTACCGGCAATTCAGGTGTAAACCTTATTTTGGCCAATAAAGGAGGGGGGACGGAAAGGATTATTTTCCGGGTTGAATACTCCATATTTTCGCAGATAACCCGTACTTCTTTCTCCTTTTTCTCTATGCTGATTACGGGAGAATTAAAGCGGATTTTATCAATAAACGGATGGGCCATCTGCTCCACCAAGGCCTGCATTCCCCCTTTGATTCTGTGCTGCTGAGCACCATTTTTGATGTTGATGAGGCATTCTAGCGAAGTGCCTGATCGGATATAAAAAAGAGCGTGAAGGAGAGAGATTTCATTTAGCTCACAGGCGAATATCGTTTCACATCCCACCCGGATGACCTTTTCACAAGATTTGGTCAAACTGTTTTTCCGGACGAAATAATCCAGAGATACACTATCATATGCATTGGCTTTTGGATGAGTCCAGGGAGTATTGATGTCCACTTGCCGAGCAAGTCTTTCCAGTTTTTTTATAATCAGATCCAGATTTATGAGCGAAAAAGGATCCATTTTTGGAATCAGGCCGGCATAGGTTCTGATCTTCCCGCCCAGATCAAGAATGTTTTTTCCCTGATCGTACGTCTCAAAAGTCTCCAAGCCCTGTTCTTCGCAAAGCTGGTACATCCGATTTTGGGTCGGACCGATCCATTGACCACCCAGATCAAGATAAAGGTCATCTGAAAGATTTTTGGTAAACACCCGTCCACCCAGACGGTCTCTTGCTTCCAAAACCAAGAATGAAATTCCTGCTTCGTGAAGTTTTTTTGCGGCAGCAATACCTGAAAATCCTCCTCCGACAATGATAACTAGGGGTGACAACTTGCTCATTTGTGGAAGATAGGAAATTTTTTCAGGTCTGGAATCTGGCAGTTAAATAGGTTTTAAAACTCCATCTCAATACTTTCTCCAGCCCTTAGTTCCAGATCGATTTCTGATCCATCGGCAAAAAGGATCACCTTCCTGCCATTTAAAGAATGCAGTCTGATGGTTTTCACTTCACCACTTTCCCAAGTAAAATCCAAGGTGAATCCTCCTCTTGCCTTCAGCCCTTTTACCGATCCGCTTTGCCAAGCATTTGGTATGGCAGGGAGGATTCGAATGATTCCCTCTTCATGGGACTGAAGGAGCATTTCGGCTATCCCTGCTGTATATCCAAAGTTTCCATCAATCTGGAAAGGAGGATGAGCATCGAAGAGGTTGTTGTACAAGCCGGTCTCCAATAGCTTTTGGATATGGGCGTAGGCCATTTCTCCATCCATGAGTCTTGCGGAAAAATTGATCAACCAAGCCCTTGACCATCCTGTGCCGGCACCACCATTTTCCAACCGATAGTCCAAAGTCTTTTTTACGGCATCAAAGTATTCTGGCGTACCACTTTGGGTAATCGCAGCTCCCGGGTGGAAGGCGTAGAGGTGAGACATATGGCGATGGCCCTTTTCCGGCTCTTCATATTCCCGATCCCATTCCAGGATTCTTCCATCCGATCCCAATTGGATTCCCGGGCGAAGTTGTGCCAGTTGGGTTTGGATTTTGTCTGACAGTGCTGAGCGTTTGCCGAGGAGTTCATTTGATTTCAAATAGATGGTGAAAATATCGGCAATCAGCTGCTGATCCATGGCAGCACCCATCGTAGCGGCGGCTTTTTGTCCTTTTTCATTGATAAACTGATTTTCCGGTGAGGTGGATGGTGCCGATACTAAGGTGCCGTCACGCGGGTCTGTAATCAGCCAATCGGAATAGAAAAGGGTGAGTTGTTCTAAGGCCGGCAGGGCTCTTTTTTCCAAAAAATCCTGATCTAAAGTAAACAAATAATGCTCCCAATAGTGCCTTCCAAGCCATGCTCCAGCTCCGATCCAACTCCCCCAATAGGCTGTGGCTGCCTGGAGAAAGGGGATTTTCCAAATATCAGTCGTGTGCGGAAGCATGGCTCCCTGCATATCGAAATTGTAGGAAGCTGTTTTTTTTCCATTTTCGATCAACCCGTCAGTGAAGTCAAAAAGTGGCATGTGAAGCTCACTCAGGTTGGTGACTTCAGCCGGCCAATAGTTCATCTGCAGATTGATGTTCAAATGATAATCCGCATTCCAGGGAGCCGAAATATGTTGGTTCCAAAGCCCCTGAAGGTTGGCGGGGTTGGTGCCGGGACGGGAGGATGAAATCAAAAGGTAGCGTCCAAAATCGAAAAGTAATTTTTCGAGGTGTAGGTCTGTTTGACCTGCCTTTATATTTTGAATTCGTTGATCTGTGGGAGTATCATCTGTGGCTGGTTCTACTAAACTCAGACTCATCCGATCATACCAGGATTTATATTCTCGCAGATGTGCTTGTTGTAATTGGCCCCAACTGCTGAAGGCAATCTCATCAAGATTGTCCTCTGCAGTTTTTTCAAATTCCCGGTGGTAATAACTCGTCTCGGCTACCAGTTTTAAGTGAATTTCTTTGGCCCCGTTCACTTGAAGGCCTTCGTCGGTAGCCTTGATTTCGCCATCCTGATTTTGCGCCAGCAAAAGGACCTTGAATTTGACTCCATTCAAAATCGGGTAAGGCTTGGAGTCTAGCTGTCCGCCACGCTGAGTCACCATGCCCTTCATTTCGAGTAAGTTGTTATTTATGGCATTGGTTACAG
Source organism: Algoriphagus sp. (assembly GCF_030694375.1). Taxonomy (GTDB): domain Bacteria; phylum Bacteroidota; class Bacteroidia; order Cytophagales; family Cyclobacteriaceae; genus Algoriphagus. The sequence goes on along the minus strand of NZ_JAUXYL010000035.1, from coordinate 22,418 downwards.
CAGTTGGGAAATTTTGATCCAAAGGACGGTCCATGCGGATCAGGCCTCGGAATCCATCGGGATGGGTCGTGTGGAGTTTTATCAAAATAGCCTGATTTGGAGCCGAAGCAAAAGTCTCCTGTATCACCTGATATCCTTCGCTTTTGAATTCAGTGTAGGAAATAGCTTCGTCCAAATCCAGACTTCGTTTGTAATCCGTGATTTCTTTCCAATCAAAATCCAACCACAAATCGCCCATCGTCTGATGAGATCGAGTCAGCCCTTTTCTGGAGAATTTCAAAACCAACAGGGAATCGGCTTTTTGATGTGCTCCTGCAATCAGGTAATCCCGGATTAGCTCAAGATCCTTTCTTTTTCCTTCGGCCAAACCCCAATCTTCCGGTCCACCCGGCCAAAGTGAATCTTCATTAAGTTGAATCCGCTCTTTGCCCGGAATGCCAAAAACCATAGCACCAAGTCTTCCATTGCCGATTGGAAGTGCATCCTCCCATTTTTCGGCTGGTTTTTCATACCAAAGCACTGATTTTTGTGCAAAAGTGGTAAGCACAGTGAAAAATGAAAAAAGGAGTATGGCTAGGGTCTTTTTCATCGGTTACTTGGGTTGGGATTTAAGATTACGATAAATCATTAAACCTGCCAACCGGTTTTCTTAAAAAAGCCCGTTGAATGCTCAAATAGACTGCTTTGCTATTGGGCGAGGAGAAAATTTCGGAATTCGTCGGTATTGAAATTGCTCATGCCTTCTTGGTAAAAGACGATTTTACCAACTTTATTCACCACCAAAGTAGTTGGGATGGATCCGCTTTGAAGACTTTGATTGAGTCCAAAGCTCGCATGGGCAGTGGGGAAAGTCCAGGATTTACCCTCCATGAAATTTTTACTTTTATTGAAATCATTGTCTAACCCGATCATCAGGAATGCAAGATCAGGCGTGTCTTTTACTGATTTGTAAAGCTCGGAAATGTGTGGCATCTCAGCTCGACAAGGTCCGCACCAAGAAGCCCAAAGGTTGATAAAAACAGTTTTCCCCCGATAATCTTGAAGGTCGATGAGGTTTCCTTCAAAGTCCTTGAATTGACCGCGGTAGTCAAACTTTTGGTTGGTCAGGTCCGGAATTTCGATTTTAGGCTTTATCAAACCTGTAGAAAGTAAGACAGACTGAAGTCCACCCTGAATCACGGGAAGCAATCCTGTGAAGTAGAGAAATGCAAAAAAGGCCAAGATCAGGCCCCAAGACTTAAATTCTTTTTTCATTTTTATGTATTAAGTACAATGTACCAAGTACGAAGTATAGTCTTCGAAATTGGGTGTTCATTATTCGATATTCGATATTTTTTAATATTCACTATCGAACGCTGAATATCGAATGTTGAAGTGTCGGGAATTTAATCTTACAACCTTACAGCATTCCCACCTTCCAACCCAATCTTCCAATTTTTCAATTTTTAATTTTTCCAATCCATAAATAATGAATATCGAACGTCGAATGAGGAATTTCGAATGATGAAGGATGAGGTCGTAAATCTAAAATCGTAAATCTGAAATCAAATTTACCCTCACATTTCCAGCTTCTTAGTGACATGTCATACATAAAAGCGGATTTCTCTTTCGAAGGAAGTTTATCTTGCAGTCCCAAATTTGAATTGAATTACCCAAGAATATGAATTACGAGATTAAAATCGCCGCCGAACTCCAGGTAAAACCGCATCAGGTGCAAGCCACGATCGAATTGTTGGATGGAGGGGCGACAGTTCCCTTTATATCCAGATACCGAAAAGAAGCCACAGGAACCCTGGACGAAGTGCAGGTTGCCACTATCCGTGATCGAATCGAGCAGCTTCGTGAATTGGATAAGCGCAGGGAAGCTATCCTCAAATCCATCGAGGAACAAGGGAAACTTACTCCCGAACTGAAAAAATCCATCGACGGCGCTGAGACTATGTCCAAACTGGAGGACATCTATTTGCCTTACAAGCCAAAGCGAAGAACAAAGGCGACTATTGCCCGTGAAAAAGGACTTGAGCCACTTGCAGAGCGGATTTTTGGGCAGACTTCCTTTGACTTGGAGGCAGAGGCCGAAAAATATATCAGTGAGGAGAACGAAGTGAAATCCATCGAAGAAGCTCTACAGGGAGCACGGGACATTATCGCTGAATGGATAAATGAGAATGCCAATCTCCGTGAAAAGATGCGAAAGTTATTTCTTAATGAAGGTACTTTCACAGCTAGGGTTATTCCCGGGAAGGAATCCGAAGCCATCAAATACAAAGATTATTTTGAGTGGTCTGAACCGATCAAAACAGCTCCTTCACATCGTGTTTTGGCGATGAGGAGGGGAGAGAAAGAGCTTTTTTTGATGCTGGATTCCTGCCCTGAGGAACTTTCCGCGACAGCGGTAATCGAACGAGAAATCCTCGAACATGCCGCAAATTCTGCTGTGGATCAAGTCAAATTGGCTATTAAAGATTCTTATCGAAGACTCCTCAAACCTAGTATGGAGACTGAAGTCCGCCTGTTGACAAAGAAAAAGGCAGACGAAGAAGCTATCCGGGTTTTTGCAGAGAACCTTCGTCAGCTATTGTTGGGCGCTCCTTTGGGCGAAAAGTCTGTGATGGCGATTGATCCCGGTTTCAGAACAGGGTGTAAGTTGGTGTGCCTCGGTCCTCAGGGGCAGTTTTTACACTATGAAACCATATTCCCTCACGAAGCACAATGGAAAGCTGTGGAGGCTGGGAAAAATGTCCAAAGTTTGGTGGAAAGTTATTCGATTCAGGCCATTGCTATAGGCAATGGTACGGCAGGTCGGGAGACGGAGGCTTTTGTCAAGAGCTTGGGCCTTCCCAAATCTGTGATTGTGACAATGGTTAATGAGGCAGGAGCATCAATTTATTCGGCTTCAGATGTTGCAAGAGAGGAATTTCCTGATTTGGATTTGACGATTCGGGGAGCGATTTCGATTGGTCGTCGATTGATGGATCCCTTGGCTGAATTGGTGAAAATAGACCCGAAGTCCATCGGTGTGGGTCAATATCAGCACGATGTGGATCAGAATGCGCTGAAAAATTCTCTGGATGACACGGTCATGTCCGCTGTAAACGGAGTAGGAGTGGAAGTGAATACTGCTTCCAAGCAATTGCTGACTTACGTTTCAGGTTTAGGTCCTGTTTTGGCGCAAAATATCGTTGATTTCAGAACCGAAAACGGGCCATTTACGAGTCGTGCTCAGCTCAAAAAGGTCCCAAGATTGGGAGAAAAAGCCTTTGAGCAGGCGGCTGGTTTCCTCAGAATCAGTAAGGCAAAACATCCGCTTGACGCTTCCGCAGTTCACCCTGAACGGTATGAATTGGTAGAGAAAATGGCAAAGGATGTGAATGCTTCGGTCAAAGACCTGATGAGTTCGGAGGATTTGCGAAGCAAGATCATTCTGAGAAACTATGTGTCCGAAACAGTGGGATTGCCTACACTGGAGGATATTTTACAGGAATTGGCCAAGCCGGGGCGTGATCCGCGTGAATCGTTTGAAGTTTTCAATTTTCAAGAGGGAGTTAATTCCATGGCCGATCTTAAAGTAGGAATGAAGCTTCCGGGAGTGGTAACCAATATCACGGCCTTTGGCGCATTCGTGGATGTGGGAGTGCATCAGGATGGCTTGGTTCACCTGAGTCATCTGGCAGATCGTTATATCAAAGATCCCAACGAAGTCGTGACAGTGAATCAAAAGGTACAGGTGACCGTGATGGAGGTGGATATAGCCAGAAAGCGAATCGGACTGAGCATGAAAGCTGATCCCTTTGCCGATCGGAGCAAAAACCCAAATAATACTTCCCCTGCACCTAAGCATGCAAAAGCCGAAGAACCTCAAGGGACCATGTCCGATAAGCTGGCGATGCTGAAAGGGAAGTTTGGGAAGTGATTGTATTCCGGACTGCGAAGACACAGACCGGGGCGAATAGGTTGTTAAGTTATTGGTTAAAAAAAAGCCCGATCAGTTGACCGGGCTTCATTTTTTTAATAGACAGGAAACTCCTGCTGTAATCCTTTGAAAGCATCAATCATCTCCCATTTGGGTTTGAAGTAGGTGTCTGCCATTCTGCCGCTGACAGTTCCGTTTTTCACAAACTGCAAGGCGGCGGCTAATCGAAGATCCTTGGGATCGCCCCAACCGAATTGAGGAGAATCACCAACGCTGAAATTTGCAGGGAACCCATCGAAAAACTCAGCTTTTCCGGCGGAATTGGCTGTGGCAAAAGTAATGGGTACCAATTCCACGTTGTTGTCTTTCAATACTCTGTTGAACCCGGATAATGGAAATGACCCAACCGGTTTTCCGAATGTTCTGTCTCCAATCAACACAACTTGCATATAAGGAGTCAGGTTGTTAATGACTAATTCCGAGGCAGAAGCCGAGCCCCTCGAAGTGATGAAAATCAATCTAGAAAATTGCAGACTTCCAATTTTTGTAAAGTTTTTGGAAGTGTTTTGGCTGCTTTTCGAAGCATTCAGCTTATTGGTATACATCAGCTTTCCGGAATTGGAGCTCTGAATGAGGTAATTGGATATTTGCTCCGCCACGGCCACCGAGCCACCGCCATTGTATCTTAAATCAATGATCAGATCCTGTACACCCTGACTTTGGAAAAACTCCATAGACGACTGTACCTCTGCACTTCGTGTCGGAGTAAGTCCCGCGGTTGCTTTGAAACTTTGATAGGCCCAATAGCCCACCTTTTTTCCGCCTTCATCAAACACTTTTTGCTCCAAAACTGAATTGGATTGGTATTCGGCTTTTACATTGGTCCGTGTGGTTGTGGTACCATCAGGAAGTTTGAAGGTGAATGAATTGGAGATCCCCGGGTCAGGAGCTCCCAATTTGAAATCATAACCTCCTGTTGAGGTTTTGTATTCTGCAATTGGTTTTCCGTTGATTTGGGTGATTTCCCAGCCTCGCTTCCAGCCGTCCTTTCCTGCGGGAGCTTCGCTAAATACAAAGGAGACAAAGAGTCTTTCATCTGCTGTGAAAGCAAATCCAAATCCATGACCTGCATTTCTTCCGACAAACGCATTGTTGAATGCTTCCTGTGTGGTCAGATAAGAAAACCGATCCAAGGGTTTGAAAATGATTCCGTCAAGTAAATCCTCGTTGGTTGCAAATTTTGAGTAATCAACCGTAGCCGGGACTTCCTGATTCCAGAAATACCATTCGGTCATGCTGTCAAAGATTGCTTTTTTGACTTCTTGTCCGGGAATGGTAGGAGTTGGGTCGTCCTTAGGATTACATGCCCACATGCCCACTATCACCAATCCGATAACCCATTTTAGCTTTTTCATAATCACCTTCAATTAATAATAAATCATTTACGTCAAAACCTTCAACTTAGGTTTATGCTAAATCGATATGTCATACACTTTTACTGTCTTCCACATGTGGGAATATTTCTTTATAAACTCCAAATGCAATGGATCTGTTTGATACGCCGCTTGCGCCTCCAATGAATCAAAGAATAGGGTACAGGAGACATGGAAGCTGTGATCTACTACCTCACGCTTTTCAGTAGGCGCCGGAGTTCCCAAAATAAAGTTTGCTACGTCTTTGCAGCGTCCAAGCATAGGTGCTGCATCTGTTTTGAACTCATTTAGATCGGAATCATTGTGCAACCAAAAGTAAACTTGGTGAATCATTTTTTGTGCGGGCATAGTTGAGGCGATTGTGTGAAAAGGTAAAATGGCCGAAGCACTCGCTAGGCCTAAGGTTTGAAGTACTTTTCTTCGTGAAGTCATGTGTTAAATTGTATTTACTCGGTTTAATTAGGTTTGACAGGGTCAATCTGACCAAGTTTTAAAGATAAAAATTTAAATTGCTTTTAGATAATAGGAATGGTTTGCTTTGTTTGTTGTACTGTCTATTTATTGATTTAGATTTCAAAGTATCGCTAAACTTTTTTCTAAAATTTCACAAGCATGGCTAAGATAATTACTTGCTTTAGGCCCTTTCTGTTATTTTTTGCGGTTTTCGTCGTGTCAAATTTCGGCTTTGGACAAGATTCGACTCTATTTGATAGCGAAGAAATATTGGAGCTTAGTTTAAAGGGAGACGTCAGGCAACTTTTTAAAAACACAAAAGGCGAGGCCCAATATTTTGATTTTTCACTTGGATATGCTGACGAAATTGGAGTCCAACACTCAATTCCACTGCGGGTCCGGACACGTGGTCATTTCAGGAGACAAATGAATCTCTGTGACTATCCTCCATTGCTGTTGAATTTCGCCAAAGAGAACACGGGTAATACGATCTTTTCCGGGCAGGATAAGCTTAAACTTGTCATGCCCTGTCAGGGAGAAAAATATGTATTGAGAGAGTTTTATGCTTACAAAGTTTACAATCAGCTTACACCAAAAAGCTTTAAGGTCCGATTGGTCCGATTAACTATTGTAGATGAATCTGATAAGCCTAAAAATTACGCCTCTTTTTTAGGTTTCCTTATTGAGGAAGAAGAGCAGATGGCAAAAAGAAACCAAATGGCTGCCCTTGACAAAGAATTAGTTAAGCCTGAGTCCATTGGACTCGATGACTTTTTGAGGATGTCAGTTTTTCAGTACCTGATTGGCAATACCGATTGGTCTATTCAATACAGGCAAAATATCAAACTCATCAGTCCCTCGGAAAATCAAAAACCAGTGGCAGTTCCCTATGATTTTGATCATGCCGGCATAGTCCGCCCTCCCTATGCCATGCCTGCGCCGGAACTAAAGTTGGCAACGGTGGCTGATCGAAGGTACCGGGGGTATTGTATGGAGGAAATGCAGCTTTTCGAATCGGTATTTTCAGAATTTAATGCAAAAAAGGATGCGATTTATGCGCTCTACGCTGAAAGTAAACTATTAGACTCAAAGTCTATCAAGTCTACAATCAACTATTTAGATGAATTTTATGCTACCATAAATAACTCCAAAAGAGTCAAAGCTGACTTTCAGTATCCCTGTCTGTCAGGTGGAACGGGAAATGTGGTCATCAAAGGGTTGAAATGAAATCAATGAGCAGTAGTAAAACATATACTAGGTTTGATCTATGAATTACAGAAAGCTAGGAAAAACGGGTTGGAAAGTCTCCGAAATAGGTTTGGGAACTTGGCAAGTAGGAGGTGGCTGGGGGAAGCCCTTTGACCCAAGAAGAGCCGAAGAAATCCTGCATACGGCTTTTGACAAGGGGATTAATTTTGTGGATACTGCGGATGTTTATGATGGAGGTCTGAGTGAGGCGGCAGTTGGTAGGGCTATTCGTGATCGGAGTGAAAAAATTTTTGTAGCGACCAAATGCGGTCGGCGTATACAGCCGCACACCCATGAAGGATACACCACTGAGCGGCTGAGGAAATACGTGGAAGACAGCCTTAAAAATATGGGTTTGGATCAATTGGATTTGATTCAGCTACATTGTCCTCCGGGACCTGTGTATGAGCGGGAAGAGATTTTCAGACTTTTCGAAGATTTGAAGGCAGAAGGAAAAATCGCAGCCATGGGGGTAAGTGTAGAACGGATAAACGAAGGGATGACGGCAATGAAATATGATATTGTTTCCACGGTACAGATCATTTTCAATCTTTTTAGACAACGACCGGCTGAATTGTTTTTCAACTATGCAGCAGCAAATGACATAGGATTGATCGTGAGAGTTCCTCTTGCCAGTGGTTTGCTTTCTGGGAAAATAACACCAGAAACCAAGTTTGAAAAAGATGACCACCGCAATTTTAATCGGGAGGGAAAAGCCTTTGACAAAGGAGAAACCTTTTCCGGAGTACCTTTGGAAAAGGCCTTTCCTGCTTTGGAAGAATTGAAAAATGACTTCGCCAAAAATTTGGATTTAGCCTCGCAGGCTATTCGTTGGATCTTAATGCATAAACAGGTTGGAACAGTGATCCCGGGTGCATCCTGTGTGGATCAGGTGGAGAAAAATATCAGTGCTTCGGGGCTTCCTTCCTTGACTCCGGATCAAATGGAAAGTGCCGCCAAAGTCTATGAAAAGTACATCAAATCGGAAGTCCACCAGCAATGGTAAAAAAATAGAGAGGCTGTCCCATAATTTTCGATTGCCACATTGAGTCTAAAATATTCTGCGAACATACAAAATGGAAATGACAGGGAGCAGTTCTCTAGAAATATTAAATCAGAATAAAATACTGAAATATCAATATTTTCAAAACAAATCATACTCTGTCATTGGTAGCGAAATCGAAAAACCTTTTGAGACAGCCTCTTTTTTTGGTTAAAGAATCACTCTTGAAGCAAGATTTTTAAAGTATTTATTGTCCTTTGAGATCAGGATGTAATTGGTGATAATCTTGTCATTTCTTTCCATTACTACCACCATTTCATTATCAGCATGGATGACCTTAAGTTCCTTAGTTTTGGTTGGGATTTTGGAAGCTGAGACATAAACGCCATCTTCTTTTTCTATTACTTTATCAAATTCAAACATCAAAGGCTTCCTGTCCTTATCATAAACAGTAGCAATCGCACGTTCAGGACTCCAAGAATTCCGATTTAGTTTGTGCGTTTGGTAATGATGGAATGACTGATCCAAAAGCATGCTTTTTGCCTTTTCTAAATCAAGCTTTTGAGTGCTGTAGGCCGTTCCCGAAAATGTGGTTTGGGTGGAGTTTCCGGCTTGATTTTCACCACCATATTGATTGCCTCTTTGGAAAACATTACCTACCAAGACCACATTTGCACCGAGCATGGATGCTTCTGCTTTTAGCTTATCCATGGCCCTGTTTTTTACATTATTTATACTGGAAAGAGTGGTGACACCGGTGGCTTTGCTGAAAAGCTCTCCTCTAGGGTCCAATCCTACCACATCCTCAGGATTGTAGGAGATATACACGTTCTGAAAATCGTCAAGCCCATTTACGGGTTTAAAAGGGCTATTGAATACCTCTTCTCTTCCGCTTGCAAACTCGATTTTGCTTACCTGATGTTTACTTATACTATAGACCGTGTTTTCGTTGGGGAATGAATACTTGATCGTATTAAATCCCACTTCTATGACTTGAACTTCCTTAGGGCCATCTATCAGATGAATCACATCATTTTTGCTTTGGGCCAAAGCAAAAGAGGAAAAGGAGGCCATTGTGACGAAAAATAGGAGAATCGATTTATTCATGATTTGTAATTTAATTTTAGTTTATCTGACGAAAGTTTGGCTTTTTGGTTACAATTGAAAATCAAATTCATGATGAATGGAAATAAAAAATCCTCCAACTTGAGGTCGGAGGATTTTGATTTATGTTGGATTGTACTTAGAATCAGTTCAATTAGGCATCTTTTTTAGCCATTCTTCCTCTTTCGTTTTCATCCAAATAAATTTTCCGCATTCGGATGGATTTTGGAGTGATCTCAAGGTATTCATCCTTTTGGATGTATTCCATAGATTCCTCTAAAGAGAATTTTTTGGCAGGAATGATTCTCACGTTGTCATCAGAACCGGAAGCTCTCATGTTCGTTAGTTTTTTTCCTTTTTGGATGTTTACCACGATGTCATTGTCACGTGAGTGCTCACCAACTACCTGCCCAGCGTACAAATCATCTCCTGGATCAACGAAGAATACACCTCTGTCCTGAAGTTTGTCGATGGCATAAGCAGTACAAGGACCGCCTTCCATGGCGATCAAGGATCCATTGATTCTGCCCTGGATATTACCTTTGAATGGCTCGTATGCAGAAAACCGGTGGTTCATAATTGCCTCACCCTGAGTTGCTGTCAGAACGTTGTTTCTCAAACCGATCAACCCTCTGGAAGGGATTCTGAATTCGAGATGCTGAAGATCGCCTTTAGGCTCCATGATCGTCAGTTCGCCTTTTCGCTGTGTGGCAAGTTCGATGACTTTACCGGCAGTCTCCTGTGGGACGTCCACTACGAGCAATTCGATAGGCTCACATTTTACTCCGTCGATATCCTTGAAGATCACCTGAGGTTGGCCTACCTGAAGTTCGTAACCTTCTCTTCTCATGGTCTCAATCAAAATTGACAAGTGAAGAATACCACGGCCATAGACCAAAAATTTATCTTCAGAATCTGTTGATTCAACTCTTAGCGCAAGATTTTTCTCGGTTTCTTTGAAAAGTCTGTCTCTCAAGTGACGGGAAGTCACGAATTTTCCTTCTTTACCGAAGAAAGGAGAGTTATTGATCGTGAAGAGCATATTCATGGTCGGCTCATCGATCGAGATTCTCGGAAGTGCTTCCGGATTATCAGGATTTGCGATGGTATCGCCGATTTCGAAATCTTCCACGCCCATTACTGCGCAGATATCTCCGGCCGTAACTTCTGAAACTTTCACTCTACCCAATCCTTCAAAAACCTGCAATTCCTTGACACGCATTTTCTTGATCACGCCGTCCGCTTTGCAAAGCGCGATTTGTTGATTTTCAGTGATTGTTCCTCGTTTCACACGGCCGATTGCAATACGACCTACGAAGTTGGAATAATCCAATGAAGTGATTTGCATCTGAAGAGTGCCTTCATCGATTTTTGGAGCAGGAATATATTCCAAAATCGCATCCAAAAGTGGGAAAATGGAATCAGTTGGGTTTTTCCAGTCCGGTCCCATCCAATTTTGCTTGGCTGAACCATATAAGGTGTGGAAATTTAATTGCTCTTCTGTTGCGTCCAAGTTGAACATCAAGTCAAAAACTGACTCATGAACTTCGTCCGGACGACAGTTTTCTTTATCTACTTTATTGACTACTACAATAGGAGTAAGTCCGAGTGCCAAAGCTTTCCCCAATACAAATCGGGTCTGAGGCATTGGCCCTTCAAAGGCATCCACCAAAAGAATAACCCCATCGGCCATCTTCAGAACGCGTTCTACTTCACCTCCGAAGTCAGCGTGACCAGGAGTGTCAATGATGTTGATTTTCGCGTCTTTGTACCGTACTGACACGTTTTTGGAAAGAATCGTAATGCCTCTTTCGCGTTCGAGGTCATTGCTGTCCAAGATTAGGTCTTGGAATTGTTGATTTTCTCTGAAGATTTGAGAGGCGTGGATGATCTTATCCACGAGGGTTGTTTTACCGTGGTCAACGTGAGCGATGATCGCGATATTCCGAATATTCTGCATGGTTTGCCTAATTGAAGCCGCAAAAGTAAGAATTTTATTTGGGAGTAAGGTTATCGACCTGTGAAGTTTACGATGACAATTTGCCAAAGCGACAGGAACTTTGGATTAGATTGGATGGCTAAAATTTTTTAAAATTGAAAATTATGTGGCGAGCAGGCTTTTTAGAAAGGGCTGCTATCCCGAAACTTGAATATCCCCAAGAGCCTGATGTATCGAATGTTTCTAAGATTTTCGTTTGTACTATTTTCCGTTTGGATACTGCTTTGGGTGTTTTTCGGGTTGGAATACTCCGGATTGGCTCTGATTGGTTTTTTCATTTTTTTGGGAATTGGATTTCGGAGCAAAGAATCCCTGAGAGGCTTGAGTTTCCCGGTTTTGATTTTTGGTGTAGTAGCAACAGCGCTATTTTTTCCACAATATTTTCAGGAAATCAAAGGTTATTCGCTCTCCAATCTGATCACACCATTAATTCAAATCATCATGTTTGGAATGGGCACTTCCCTCAGTCTGAGCGATTTTTCCGAAGTGGTGAAAAGCCCCAAATCAGTAATGATTGGAGTTTTCGCTCAATTTTTAATCATGCCGTTAATTGGATTTTCTCTTGCCAGTTTCAGTGGATTGCCTCCGGAGATTGCAGCGGGAATTATTCTCGCAGGATCCTCTCCGAGTGGTACCGCCTCCAATGTGATGACTTACCTCGCCAAAGCCAATCTTGCACTTTCGGTGACGCTGACTTCCATCACCACCTTGATGGCGCCGCTGATGACGCCTGTATTGATGAAGTTATTAGCGGGAGAGTTCATTGAGATCGATTTACTGAAAATGATGTGGGATATCGTGAAAATGATCCTTCTCCCAATCACAGCCGGATTAATTTTCAATAAGATTTTAAAAGGAAAATCCGATTGGTTGGACAAGGCCATGCCGATAGTTTCCATGCTTGGGATAGCATTGATCATTTTAGTCATCACTGCCGCAGGTCGTGACAGTCTGCTGAGTATCGGTCCAATTCTTATTGTTTTGGTCATGATTCACAATCTCTCCGGCTATGGTATCGGCTATTATTTGAGTAAACTATTGGGTTTGAGTGAGCGGGATTGTCGGACGATTGCCATTGAAGTAGGCATGCAAAATGCCGGTTTGGCATCAGGCTTGGCCAAGTCGCTTGGAAAGATCGCAACCGTTGGTCTAGCGCCTGCTGTTTTTGGCCCTATGCAAAACATTTCCGGTTCGATCCTAGCAAGTTATTGGCACAAAAAGGTGGTAAACGAAAAGTGACTTTTTTATTTGAAACGAGCGCAATAAAAGCATAGGAGTTTAGTTATAATTGTGCTTTATCTTTATCAAATGAAAAATGTCATTCTAGGTTTATGCTTTTTTTTAATTGGGTTTTCTGCCCTTCCCCAAATTCAAACCAATGCTTTAGAAAAAGCTAATAGGTTAACCCGAGGAGAAAATTTCAAGAGTTTAAGTGATGAAAATGGTTACTATTTTTTGCCTCATTTTGGGATGAGATACGGAGTTTATTCAGAATCTCAGTTCAGCGGAAATGAAGACCTGAGTCTGTATTATGGACTGGGTTTTGGTTTTCGAAAAGATAATTTATCATTTGAATCAGGGCTTTCATTTTTTCATCATGACTCCAGTCCTGCTTACATTGAAGTCTTTGGGAGATCACTGGATATAACAGGTTCCGGGTCTCCAAATTTGGTTTTGCCTTTTACTTTTCGATATGATATTCCCACTGGAGCAGTACAAACCGTTCGAATTGGAGCTTTTTTGAATACGAATTTGGCCCTTTTTGGCTTTAATAAGGATGATCAAAGAAGATCAGGTCAGATTCAAACTCCGGATAGGGAATTGGTTGACTATCAACTGGAATTAATCAAAAGAAATCCATTTTTCTTTAAAACCGGGGTCCATTCCAGGATCAGGGTGTTCAAGTCTTCATTTTTGAATCTTGAGCTAGGTCAGTTTTTTACTTTGGGGGCTAATCGGCTGTATGATTTCACTTTAGCGGAAGATTCACCAGTACGTATCTCTAGAAAGTGGGAGGGGCTTTCATGGACAATTGGAGGCATTTTTCCGCTGAGTGTTTGGGAGAGAAAGCTTGTTAAGAAAACCTGAGTAGGTCAAATTAAAAATAGCTTCTAAAAATCTCCGTCCAGAGTTCATACCCTTTTTCATTCAGGTGAAGCTGATCTTGAATAAATAACTCCGGTCTTGGGTTTCCTGCTGCATCAGTTAAAGCCTTCCAAGTATCCACGAATTCTACATTTTCTTTGGATAGACAATACTCATTTAACTTTTGGTTGAAAATCTCATAATTCAGCTTTTTCTCCCAGCGGGAAGGACTCGGTTTGGCACCGATCAGGTAAATCTCCATATTCGGATCGATGAGCTGTAGGCGATTGACGATTGCGTCCAGGCTGGTAAGAATAGCAGCAACTGGCACATTGCTCCAAAGGTCATTATCTCCCTCATAGATAAAGACCCGACTTGGCTCCAAGCGGATCACCAAAGGAAATAAGTGGCTTTCAAGATCGGAAGCTTTCGACCCTCCGAAACCAGTGTTCAGAATATTTTCATTCGGATAGGAGCTTTGAAGGCTCTTCCACATACGGATCGTTGAGCTTCCGGTGAAGACTGTCCCCCCTTTTTCCCAGCCTAAACTGTCAATTCGTGCGGAAATTTGTCTGACTTCTTGTTCGAATGGAAGAGATTGGGAAAAGGCAGTCAGATGGAGAAGACCAAAAAAGACAATAAGAAAATAAAGCGGCTTGTTCATGGGATCAAACTTAGTCGATTTTTTGCCTGAACCAAAACCGTTCATCAGCTGGCCGAATGCGTACAGTCCGTACAAAATAGATGGTTGTACGCTGAGTATTCTGGAGTTCTCAAAACCTGTTTCTGTCACTGGAAATGGGGGTTTGGTCACATTTCTAAGGGGATGTGGATGTCAAAAACTTTCCAGCATCTTTTTGGAGGAGTTTTAGCGTTCTCTTTAATATTCCAATAATCAATCTTCAATCCATGCATCAACTCACCCGTTTCTTTTGGTTTTGCAGCGGAGCAAATTTTGCTTTGCTCAAGCGTGCCCCTACCGAATCCAACAAATATTTTGGAATTGGAGCGACAGTTTTTTTCACAGGTGTACTGGCGGCATTGGCTGCCGGTTATGCGCTTTTCACGATGTTTCAATCTTTGGTCCCAGCGATTTTCTTTGGGGTACTTTGGGGACTGATGATTTTTAATCTGGATCGGTTTATTGTTTCCAGTATGCGAAAAAAAGAAAATGCCTTGGCTGAATGGAAGCTTGCAATTCCCAGACTGGTCTTGGCTGTTTTACTCGCATTAGTAATTTCCAAGCCTTTGGAATTGAAAATGTTTGAGCGGGAAATTAACCGGAAATTGGATGAGAAAAAGACTGAATTTATTGCACAATCCAAAGCGAATTTAGCCAAAGGATTTCCTGAGATTCAGGAATTGGAAGCAAAGATTGACACCTTGAAAAGTGAAGTTTCCCAAGCGGAAACTTTCAGAGATCAGGTCCAAAGAGAATACGATGCAGAGCGATTCGGGGAGAAAACCTCCGGCACCAGCGGAATTGTAGGCTTGGGAACCAATGCCAAAAAGAAGGAAGCGCAACTCGATGCCGCACAGCTTGCATTGGATGAGTTGCGCAAAAGAAATCAGGTGAGGGTTGATACCTTGGAAGCGCAGATTCGTCAATTTATTGCCTTTCGTCAGGCAGAATTTGAAAAGCAACAACCCGGAATCGAAGGCTTTGACGGTTTGGCTGCCCGAATGGACGCCTTGTCTGTGTTGACTACAGAAAGCTCTGCAATGGCGATGGCTAATATTTTTATCATGTTACTTTTCATCGCAATCGAGACCGCGCCGATCTTCGTCAAGTTGATTTCAGCTCGCGGTCCTTATGATGAATTGCTGGAGCTACACGAGGAAAAAGTGAAACTCTTCAAAGGTGAAAAGTGGACCAAAGCCAAAGGGGAATCCGAAGCCCGGGTGAGTTACTTTCAGGATACACATTTTTACGCCACGGACCTCAACAAAGAAAAAACCAATAAGAAGAACAAAGCGCAAACCGAGGCCGAAATCGCTGAGATTGAAGAAAAGCTTAAAAAATTAACAATTCCCAATGGACAATGATCAATTTTCAAGTCATCTACATTCCAAACTTGTCCGCTAAAGTCAAGAAGATGTACTTAACTAATTTTTGCGATATTCAATCCTATTTCCAGTTAGTTGCCAAAGGGTTGAGCTTGCATGCTTATTTTGCGTATTGGATTAATTTTCAATTATTTGAGAGAAATTTTTTAAGAAAGACTTTGCTTTACGTATAGATTTATTTTTCTTTGCGTAGTAAATTATTTCCTATTAAATATCTTTGTCATGGATGCTAAAATCACACTTGCCTTCAATAAAGATGTCATTGAAAAGGCAAAGGACTTCGCAGAGAGCCATAACATCAGTCTTTCCCGATTGACAGAGTATTTGTATTCTCAGATTACCTCCAAAAACTATAAATCTTTGGAGGAGTTGCCTGTTTCAGATTGGATCAATGAAGTATCTGAAGGACCGATCGAATACAGAAAGCTTCCTGGCCGAAATGACCTCAAGAATGAATTTTTTGAAAGTAAAAAATGAGAGTTTTTCTGGATGCCAATGTGTTGGTTTCGGTCTTGAACAAGGAGTATCCACTTTTTCCAAACTCATCCCGGATTTTAAGTTTGGCGGACAAACCCGGCTTTGAGCTTTATACTTCTCCGATTTGTCTGGCAATTGCTTTTTATTTTTCGGAGAAAAAAAGCGGAACTGCTATGGCTAAGAAGAAGCTTGAAATCATTTCCACCAAGCTCAAAAGCACCTTAGTCGATCAGGAGACTGTGCGATTGACTGCATCGGACGAGCGCGTGAATGATTTTGAAGATGGTTTGGAGTACTATTCAGCATTGAATTCTGCCTGTGAAGTGATTATCACGGAGGATAAAAACGGCTTTTATTTCTCCAAAATTCCTGTGATGAATTGTGAGCGATTTATGCAGGAAAGATTGTTTTAGGGTAGAAATAAATAAATCAATCTAATCTTGGGTTGGCATAACCTCTAACCTTTCAATTTTATCCCGATACCCTTCCCGAGACTGTTACCTTTGTGCGATTCCGATCCTAAAGCTTAATCGGTTTATTCGGAATCTAACATTTAAACAAAGCATGGGAGAATTTTTACTAAATCAACGCTATACCAGTGCAGGAGAACCTGAGTTGGGGGTGGGTATCGTGACAGAAGTCAGTAAGGGTAAGGTACGGATCTCTTTTCCTGCGTCAGCCGAAGCGAGACAGTATTCAATAGAAAGCGCTCCCTTGTTGCGGACGATTTTCAAACCGGGGCATTCCATTGTCGATCAGCAGGGACAAACGCTATTGATTGAAGAAGTAAAACTCGAAGCTGGGCTTTATACCTACTTTGGCGACGGAAGAAAATTAAGTGAGCCTGAACTTGGGGATGTGACCATCTCTCACACAGTAGAAGATCGACTGTTTTCGGGAGACGTGGATTTGCCGGAATTTTTTGCCCTGCGCCGAGAAACGCTGAATCACGATTATCAACGAAGAATAGCTCCGGTGCATGGATTTGTTGGAGGGAAAGTAGATTTGATTCCGCATCAATTGTACATCGCCCATGAGGTGAGTTCGCGGTTTGCGCCCCGTGTTTTGCTTTCCGATCAGGTGGGACTGGGAAAAACCATTGAAGCCTGTCTGATTCTCCATCGCTTGCTGGTGACAGGCAGGATATCACGGGTACTGATCTTCGTTCCTGAATCCCTGGTTCATCAGTGGTTTGTGGAGGTCCTGCGAAAATTCAACCTGTGGTTCAATATTTTCGATGAAACACGCTGTGCTTCTCTTGAAAAAGGTGCTCCCGAAGGAAATCCATTTTTGGATGATCAGCTGGTGATTTGTAGCACCGAGTTTCTGGCAGGTTCTGAAAAGCGAACCAAACAGGCCGTTTCTGCCAATTGGGACATGCTGGTAGTGGACGAAGCGCATCACCTCGAATGGTCGGTAGCCGAGGCAAGTCCGGAGTATAGTATCGTGGAATTGTTGAGTCGGGTGGCAAAAGGCCTGTTGCTTTTGACTGCTACTCCGGAGCAATTGGGGGAGGAAAGTCACTTTGCACGGCTTCGCTTACTTGACCCCAATCGGTATGCTAATTTTCAGGATTTTATAAACGAATCTGAAGGCAACAAAGACATCGCTTCGATTGTCGAAAAATTGTCTTCTGGCAAAGCTTTAAAAGCCAAAGAAACAACGCTATTGGAGTCAATTTTTTCCAAGGAAAGAGTTGCGCTACTTGCTAAAAAGGATGAACAAGCTATTCACAACTTAATCGAAGATTTGCTGGATCAACATGGTCCTGGTAGAGTACTGTTTCGAAACACCCGATTGGCCATGAGTGGATTTCCTAAACGAATTGCCCAGCTGATTCCCCTTTCCGAAGAGGGAAACCAAAACCTATGGATTGATCGGCTGAGAAATGAGTTTTCCCGGGATATGGAAAAGGGTTCTGATTCAAATCCTGAGCAGGAATTTTGGTTTGACGAAGATCCGAGGGTGAAGTGGCTGGTGGGAAAAATGGAGGAGTTGGACCCTGCAAAGATTTTATTGATCTGTACTTCCAAGGAAAAAGTACTGGCCTTAGAGTCGGCATTAAGTAAATTCCCTGAGCTTACCGCGAGTGTTTTTCACGAAGACCTCACGCTTGTACAGCGGGATCGCAATGCCGCTTGGTTTGCTGAGCCCGATGGTGCTCAGATCCTACTTTGCTCTGAGATAGGCAGTGAAGGACGGAATTTCCAATTTGCCCATCACCTCGTCCTGTTTGATATGCCTTACCATCCTGAGTTGCTGGAGCAGCGAATCGGCCGACTTGACCGAATCAGCCAAAAAAAGGACATCAGGATTTACATTCCGTATCTCATCGGCAGCCCGCAAGAGCTCCTAGTCAGGTGGTTTCATGAAGGTTTAAATGCCTTTAATGCCAACCTTGAGGGAGGAAATTTGATTTCCAAACGCTACAGCAAGCGATTACTTGCCATTTCCAATAATGCATCTTTTGATGCCGCCGAATCCGAATTGGATGCCTTGATCAAGGAGACTGCTGACTATCAAGAAGTACTGAAGAAAAGCCTGGCCGAAGGGCGGGACAGTATGCTGGAAATGAATTCATTTCGCCCGAAAGTTGCAGAGAAATTGATTCAGCAAATACGTGCCGAAGACAATGATCCTGCCTTGGAGATGTATCTGACCAAAGTTTTTCGACATTTTGACATCGAGATGGAAGACCTTGCCGCACGGAGCTATTTGCTGCATCCAGCTTCCTATAGTGCATCTGTTTTTCCATCAATTCCCAAAGAAGGAGTCCAGGTTACCTTTGACAGACAGCGCGCACTCAGCAGAGAGGACGTTAGCTTCATTACTTGGGATCATCCCATGGCAACTGGAGCCATCGATAAGGTGCTTAGCTCCTCCATCGGAACTGCCAGCTGTGGACTGATTCGGAAATCGGGTAAACCCGGACTTATGCTTGAATTGATTTTTGTTTTGGAAACAGCGGGAAAGCAGCGGATGGATATAGATCGCTTTCTGCCTCATACCCCACTGCGATTGGTGGTAGACCATGAAGGGGAGGACCAGACAGAAAACTATTCTGTGGCAATGCTCAACAAATGTATTGTTCCCGGCAACATAGATACCTTGCTGGAAAATGATCTATTTGTGGAAACGATGCTGCCCAATATGATTGAATCCGCCACAGAAATCGCGGAGGAAATGGGCGAAATAGAAATCGAAAAAGGATTGGAACGGATGAAAGGCATCCTGAATCATGAGATCAATCGGCTTACTGCTTTGCAAAAGAAAAATATAGACATCCGAGCTGACGAAATCCAGGCTGCCATGGAAGAACGAAATACCTTATTTTACCTAATCAAAAAAGCAAGAATAAGATTGGATGCGGTGCAGTTGATCAGGATGGAGTAAAGAAAACCAAATCCTTTTGCACGGGAAAGCGTTTTTATCAACAATTCAAAGTTTTGCCCATCTGTGGCAGATCCGGAATTCACTACTTTTGCAGCTTCTAATCACCACCTGATGTTTCTCGACATATTAATCGCCATGCTGTGGAGCATTTCCCCTTTTGGAGAGGCGAAATTGGGTATTCCTTACGCCTTGCTCAATGATATAAATATTTACTTGGCTTTTGTTCTTTGCTTTTCGGCCAATGTGATGGTATTCCCCATTATGTCGTTTTTTTTAGATGTAATAAACCGGTATTTCATGAAATGGAAATCTTACAAAAAAGCGGCAATTTTTGTAGGGCGTAGAGCAAAAGCTGGCGCGGGCAAAAATGTGAAAAAATATGGTTTCTGGGGCTTAATGTTCTTTGTATTGATTCCGCTTCCCGGCACAGGTGTATATGCAGGTAGCATTGCAGGATATCTTTTTGGTTTGGATAGAAGGAAAGCTTTTCTAGCCAATACCATCGGGATTTTTTTCTCATGCGTCTTGGTGTGGGTGACCACTGTTGTAGCCATGGGAGGGTTTAATTAAGCTGTGGAAAAATGAAGACGATGTGGATTACTCCCGAAGGTTTGGAGAAGGTGAAGGCTGAATTGGACCATCTGTGGAAGGTGGAGCGTCCGGAGACTACTCAAAAAGTCGCTTGGGCGGCGAGCTTGGGAGATCGCTCGGAGAATGCCGATTACCACTACAACAAAAAGCGGCTCCGCGAAATAGACAAGCGGGTTCACTACCTCCGCAAATGCCTCGATGACTTGAATGTGATTCACTATACACCCTATCAGGAAGGAAAAGTGATGTTTGGAGCCTGGGTCGAGATCGAGAATACAAAAGGGCATAAGATACGCTTCCGCATTGTGGGAGGAGAGGAGATTTTTGAGCGCAGAGACTATATCTCAATCGATTCACCCATGGCCCAAGCGCTGCTGAAAAAGGAAGTAGGGGAGGAGGTACTAGTCCAAACTCCAACCGTACAGATTCTTTGGCGGATTAAGAAGATTGAGTATGAGAAGTAGGGGAGACTTGAGCCAGATTGCTAGGTGTGGTTTTTAAACACTCTGCATCCTCCAGTCCTCAAAAGAATAGACTACACCTGAGGGGATCATCTAAATTTGTGAATTAATCCAGTTATCTATTTTTTCCTCTAATAACACTAAAGGCAAACTTCCAGAATTTAGCACTTGATTATGAAACTCTTTGACACTGAACTTGTCACCAAGTTTGGTTTCGGCTCTGGTTCTTAATTCTCTAATTTTTAATTGACCGATTTTATAGGACAAAGCTTGGCCTGGAGTGGCCATGTAGCGTTCAATTTCAGCAATAACCGCATCTTCAGATTCTGCTTCGTGATCTAATGAATACTGAATGGCTTGTTCACGTGTCCATCCTTTGCTGTGGATTCCGGTATCCACGACCAATCGAATAGCACGATGCATTTCCATACTCAGCATGCCAAAATATTGAATAGGATCCTTGTAAAGACCAAGTTCATCACCTAAGGATTCTGCATACAAAGCCCATCCTTCCACAAAAACGCCCATGCTTTCTGGGTGTAAAAATTCCGGCAAATCTTTATTTTCCTGTTGCAGAGATAATTGATAATGGTGGCCCGGAATGGCTTCATGTAGAAAAAGTGCTTCATCTGAATATTTATTGTAGGTTGTAACATCAGGTATTGGCACATAAAAAATCCCTGGTCTTGAAGCATCTTTAGTCCCAGGAACATATTCAGCACTTGCGGAGGCTTCGCGAAATGCTTCCGTACGTCTCACTACAAAATCTGCTTTGGGTTTCAAGTCAAAAACCTGATTTAGCGTACCATCAATCCGTTCCTTGATGCTGTTAAAATTGTCAACAACTTGCTGAGGGTCAGTAAAAGGCATTTGGGCTGGACTGTTGCGGACTGACTCAAAAAATGCTTTGATGTCACCTTTGAAACCCATTTTATTTTTCGCCTCCTCCATTTCAATTAAAATCCGAGCCACCTCACTTTTTCCAAGTTCGTGAATCTCATCAGCTGTTAAGTTTGTCGTGGTATGCAGCTTGATTAGGTAATTGTAAGTTTCTGGTCCATTTGGCAGGGCTCCAATCCCTGACGTTTCTCTACAGGCTGGCAAATACTCATTCACCAAAAACGCCTTAAGTTCGGTGTATTTCGGCTTCAACTTTGTCGTAATCATGGCGCTATAGGCAGCAGAAACGCGATTTTTATCGGCTTCAGTGATGGACTCAGGCATAGATAAAATGGGCTTGTAAAATAAATGCGCCTCGACTGGGTTGGTGATGAACTCGTCCAATTGAGGAATCATTTTTTGGGCCAATGCGGTTGGAAGTACAATGTTTTGAGCCATTCCTTCTTTCATTTTTACGATAGCAGTGTCCAGAAATATCAGGTAGTCACCCACTCTTTTTAACCAATTGTCATAATCTTCGACCGTTTCAAAAGGCTGAACACTCCCTCCGGCTGCCAATTGCGCAACATAGAGATGCAGTGACTGTATTTGAAATAAGGGCATCAATTCAAAACTGGGTAAGTTGTAAATCGGGGATGCCATCGTTACAATGGGGTTATTCAAGCCTTCCAACTTCACCTCGCAGTCCCATTTCATTACTTTCATGCTCAACAGGTCAGCTTCGGATAGGGCTGTAGTATCCAATTTGCTCAACAACTCCAAAAAGTGCGAGTAATTCTTCCTCAAGTCTTCTTGATAGGCATCAGAGATGTAATTCGCTATGAAATCATTGTATTCATAATTGCCACCCTTTGTCGCCTCAATGGGATTGATGCGATCCTTGAATTGTTGATACTCTTCAAAAATCGTATCAATAGAAACCACTTCTGCTGTTTTCTCTTGGCACCCAAAAGCGAGGAGAAGGAGGAGGATTATGAGTAGGTTTTGCTTCATTTTTTTTGGTGGTTGATTGTAAATAGCTCTGAGTTTATCTTCAAAGGCATAATGTTGTCAGCCTGACCCTTCGACTCTCGTCACACTGAGTCTAAAATATTCTGCGAACATACAAAATGGAAATGACAGGGTTTTGCACACCAAGTAAGTCAATAAATGTAAAACCACGTTTGATTTAGTCTGCGTAAACAAAACATCGATCGGAAGGGCGCGGTGGGAGGATTTGCCAGCGAGCCAGCGTTCGGCCTTGTGCGGTGGGAGCTTTGGCAAATCTTGACCTTTTGGTTCTTTTGGGTTA
>NZ_JAUXYL010000031.1 GCF_030694375.1 Algoriphagus sp. | reverse complement strand
TGAATGGCTCAAAGATGTATTTGAACGAATCCAAAGCATCAACCACAAGAACCTTTATCAACTACTGCCCTCAAACTGGCAAGAATACCGGCCTAAATAAAAAATCCTGTTTCACAAGACGGGGTTGGTCGGAGGGATACGGAGGATTGAAAAATTGAAACACCTCGACTCCGCTCAGTGCAAGAATTGAAAAATTGAAAGATTGGAAAATTGGGAGTAGGGATGGGTTCGGCTTAGTTCGGCTCCGCTCACCAACCGAGGCTCAGCACAGGAGTTGGTAATTGGTCAAAAGTCGTGGCAAAAAAAAATGACCCTGAAAGGGTCAAACTATGAATACTTGTGCGCCGAGGCGTAGCCCCGGGTAAGGAGGCACGACGCAACCCGGGGTGAAAAAAAGACAATCGGTACTAGCGCTGGCCCAGAATGTTCGTTTGGAAAATTAGGTTGATGCCAGCGCAATGGAATAGGGAAATACATTGCAAAAATTATATTTCACCTCGTTGGAACCTTGATCGTTTTTTTCTTTTTGTCCTTTTTCCTTGATGAAAAAGAACGAAAAAATCAAGACGTGGCAAAGCTCCAGCCGCACTTGGCCAAACACTGGCCCGCTCCTGCCCGATGCAGGCGGGGCCACGTCAGGCCACCGCGCCCTCCTATTGAGACATTATTCTTCACAATGGCCTAAAATAAAATTATCGATCCTCCCCATTAAAAGTTAAGGTTCAAGGGGGAGATGCCGCGGAATGATTTGTAATTGTATCTCACGTCCAGCCCCGATCGATATATCGGGGGAGAAGCAGGACAACGGAAAAGTTATTTGGTCTGGGAATCCAGAAGCCTTTTGTAAAAATCCTCAAATTGGATGGCGATTTTTTCAAGGGTGTATTCCGAGGTCACTAGGTGATAGGCATTGGATAAAAGTTGTTCCTTGGTCTCCCTATCCATTTCCAAGAGCTGTTCTACGGCTGAAATAAATCCCTCCTGATCGTTTGGGGCAATGCAAAATCCAGTTTTCCCATTCTTTAAAACTTCTGGAATCCCTCCTACTCCATAGGCCACTACTGAGATTTTATGAAACATTGCTTCCAGAATCACGGCCGGAAGGCCTTCAATCTTACTGGGAAGGAGAAAAATTGAGTTGGCAGGAATCTCAGCAAATGGGCTATTGACCTGTCCCTTAATCAGTACTTTTCCGGTAAGCTCGAGTTCGGCAATCTGATTTCCTACTGAATCTTGTAATGGCCCATTTCCAAAGAGCAAAAGCCTGATTTCCGGGAAGGTCTTAGCAAGCTTTTGAAAAATATGAAGCAGTTCTGAATGATTTTTTTCAAAGGTGAATCCCCCAATATGTACCAAAGTCGGGAAATTTTCCTGCTTCAGCATTTGACTCTCCTCTCCTATTGAAATTCCGATTGGAATGATAGTATGAGGCTTGTTTTTCAAAAGAAACAAGCGGTTAAAATCTTGAGCAGAAGCCTGACATACTGAGAGAAGCCCATCAATCTGAGTATATAAAAATTGATTGTACAACCTTATTCCAACGTGTTTAATATATCCGGACACAAGAGATGCATTTCTAAAAACAATAGGGCTCTTCCATCCAAAAATCAATTTTGAGAATATCGCAAATTTCAAGGTATCTCCTGCATTAGCCTGAATGATGTCAGGAGTAAATTCTTTGACAAGATCGGAAAACTGTTTCCATCCCTCCACATCCCAAAATCTGGCACCAATGGATCTGTTGAGTCTAATTTGTCTTCCCGAGAAAGGGAGTTCAAATCCACCTTCAAAAATGGCAACCAATAAAACTGCATGTCCCCTTTTCGCCAATTCCACGGAAAGCTGAGATGCGAATAGTTCAGCACCACGGGATTGAGGCTTTTGGATAAGTTGAATGATCCTCATTTTCGGGAATAGGAGTCAGAAAAGATCCAGTTTGGAGTAAAATTGAAGGTATGCGTACCCAAGGTGCCATTGATTTCGTCGGGTTCAAAAATCCGGACTGTTTTCTCTTCAAATTCCGTATCGGTCAGTTTTAGAATTTCCTGAATTTTTACCCGATGTCCATAGCGCTTTCCGGAATCCTGTGCAGGTCTATAAAGCTTTCCATTTTGTTGAAAAATCCTTCCTGCCGGACGGGATGCCCTTACATCAGAAACAATCGGATTTAAAGCATGAGGTGTCCATATAGGATTTTCCAAGCTCAAGGAAAAATAGGCATACAGTTCTACAAAAGCAGAAGTACCGGAATGAGGCCGTTGATTGACAAAAAACCAATATTGATCTCCGGATTTCCATAATGTAGGATCGTAAGCTTCTTCCTCCAATAAAATCCCTGATCGCTCCCATCGAAAAGGAAAGTCTGTGGCCTTGTATAAATAGGTTTTTCCGGCTTCTCCCGACTCAGGGATCATGTAAAAACTCCCATTCTCCTCCCAAATAAAAGGGTAGGATACATGCCAATCTTCTTCCAAAATAATCCGGGTGGAAACTAATTCTTGAGCGTTCCACTCTCCCAGTCCTATCTTTCCTTTTTGGGTTTTTCCGTCAAACTCCTCAAAAAACACCCAGATTTTTCCGTCCTTTTCGATCGGGAAAGGATCGGCCCAAAAGGATCCTTTGGGCAACTTTCCTATTGGTGGGGAAATAGATTTAAAGTTGATCTTTTGATTTATAATGCTGGTTTGTGCTGTGTTGGGCGCAACCAATAACTCCCAATAGGGCTTTTTGTATGACTCTTTTAATTTCCTGCTTATGTTTCGACTCCAAAGATTGACCCAATTGGCTAGCATCAAAGCAAAGCCCGGAGGAGTTAAAATGGGGATTTTATCAGAACTGCAGGATTGGTTTTGCTTAATATTTTCCTTCCATTTTTCGATACCCATTACTTCTATCTGCCGGATCACTCTTGGGATAATAAAAGCTGAGAGCCAAAATATTTTATTGGCATTTCGCTGGACTGATAATGGATCTGTTTGGGCAAGAGATTTATAAAGGATCAGGCCATCATCCAGTTTTTCCTGAAGCTGCTGTAAAACCACGCCTGTGGTATCCTCCTGATTCATCACTTCCCAAAAGCAGGGTGGACCGCCTCGGTAGTGTTGATTGTCTCCATGGTGAAAAGACCAAACACCCAATGGGGCAAGATTCAGAATTTCACCTCTGAGAATCCGGAAACCAAAGCGAATGATAATATCCGGATGATATGACCTGATTTCATTCAGAGTCTCCGGCATCAGGTAATCCGAGTATTTTTTCTGGATAGGTTGGGCCTGTAAAATAGGGATATCCCATCCCGGAATGGTATTCAGGTCTTTTTTGGCAAAGGCATCAGGCCGGGTGAGAAAGACCCTTCTATCCATAGCTCGGTAAACACGATAGAAAAAAGGTGATTTTTCCCCACTTGATTTGGGACTCTGATTGAGCACAGCCAATACGATCTGCGCATTCTTTTCCTTTAGGATCTGGGAAATCGACTCCCATGTCCATGCAGAGACTGTCAGAGAGTCAAGTAAAAGTATTATTCGGAGCATGTTAGGATGTCAGACTGATTTTTGCAGGCTGAAAATTTCAATCAGTCTTCTTTCATACTGTTTGGCAATGACTTCAATATCGAAGTTTTGGATGGCTACTTCCCTTGCCTTTCGACCCAATTCAAACATCTTTTCAGGGTTTTGAATTGCAAAAAGCATTTGATCGGCTAAAGCTCGGGGATCTGCCACTGGAAAAACAAATGCACTTTCCTGGTCTTGAATTGCTTCCAAATTCATAGGGATATCGGATGCGATAATCGGAATACCTGCCATCATAGCTTCGATAAGGGATCCTGAGAATCCTTCATACCAGGAAGGGAACAGGAAACAATGGGCAGTGGGCAGTAAAGCAGTAGGGTCGGACAGTTGACCAGGAAGTTTCACTTGATTTTCTAAACCTAATTTGATGATAAGTGCTTCAAGATCTAATCTGAATGGGCCTTCCCCTAAGATAGTCAGCGTGCAATCGGGATAGGATTTCACTAATTCTGAAAAAGCACGGATCGCATCCTGAAAGCCTTTTCGCTCCAGTAATCTTCCGTATGAAATAAATTTTCTGATTGACCTGGGCGTCACTGCGATCCGCCGCGGCGAAGAAGCAGTCTCTTCATTTGAAGATTTGTATTTCCATTGAGATTGCTTCGCTCCGCTACCGATGACGGGCCGACCTCTATAGACAACCGAAATATTTTCTTCTTTGATCCCAAGTGTTTTGATGTGACTTTTGGCTATTGATTTTGCATTAGCGATCCAGTGAACAGGAATGCTGGAGGTCAATCGATCCAGCCAATAAACGAGCCTGTACTTCAATCCTACTTTATCCGTCCAGGATATCGGGCTGTAACTATCATTCACCAATGTGCCGACAAGTGGGACTCCGGTAAGCAGGGAAGCAATTCGGGTGATGATATCGGCACGCCAAAGACAAGAAACAATCAGATCAGGCTTTTCAAGTCGAATTAACCTTACCAATCGAGAAATAGCTAATGGAAAATGATAGGACTCAGGAATATCCAAAAAAAAGAGCCGGATTCCGGCTCGCTGATAGGATTCCCGCAGATCATGTCGCGGATAAAAATAAACCAAGGACGCCTCAGTTTCAGCAGAAAACCGAGAAATAATCTCCAAATGGCTTTTTTCTGCCCCTGCATTAATCAAGGCGTCTTGAGTAAAAAGTATTTTCAATTTTTGAAATTAATGTAATCTTCTGAGGTTTTTCCTTCAATAATCTGAGCAGGATTGCCAATCGCCATGCAATTGGCAGGAACATCCATATTTACAAAAGTGAGCGGTGCAATAAGGACATTATCTCCGATCGTAATATTCCCTGATAACACTGCATTTGGGCCAATCCAAACCCGATTTCCAATTTTAGGGGCTCCTTTTCTTGGGCCTTTATTGATTCGACCGATTGTTACTCCCTGTGCGATGTTACAGTTTTCTCCAATTACGGCTTCATTGGAAATCACAATTCCGCCATAATGCCCCATAAAAAGCCCTCCTCCGATTTTAGCAATATGAGGAATCTGAAGTCCGAATCGAACCTGCATCCACTTGACAAAAATCCTGGATAATAGCCCAACCGGATGCCATTTAGAAAAATGGGCGGCCAATCTCATCCAAACTAAAAATCGAAAGGAGGGATTAGGAAAAGCTATTAAAAATGTCTTTCCATACCTTTTTCGATCCAGTTGAATAAGTTTTTTAAAATTCATGGTTGATTGGTTCAAGAATTAAATCGAAGTGATTTTGGGTCAAGTGTCCTTCCTTTTCTATTGATCAATCCATGCCAAAGACCTATAAACTTTAGCCTGATTCTTTGAAATCGGTCTGGTGCTGCCAAACTTCCGAAAACCCGCTTCCCAAAGAAAACCACGAAATCTGCCAGGTTGAAAAGTGTGAAATGCTTTTTGACAAAAAAGACATAATTCCTTTCCTGATAATACCCCCTCCAAAGCGAAGAACCGGTAAACCCCGAACCTGCTCCCAAATGGAAGATTTGATGAAAATCATTGTGAATTACCCCCATTTTAAATCCTGCTTGTTTGATCCGATAGCAGTACTCGTAATCATCTACCATCATAAACCAATCCGGGACAGGAATCCCGACTTTTGAAACTACCTCCCACCGCATCACTGCCCCATCAAAAACAGCAAAATCTACTTCCTTAATCTCTCCCGGTGAAGGGAAAATCAAGGTGCGCTTACCTAAAGTGGCGATACTCCCAAGTGGAGAAAGTAGACTGAACTCAGAATTTGAAATCTGAGAAATCAGGGTATCGGGCAACTCCCTCGCAGGAATACTGTCATCTTCCAGAAAAATAAGGTATTCGGGTTTTTGATCAGCATGTATCAAATAATCCAATGCTAATGCTAAACCTCCTCCATGACCAAGGTTCTCTTTTGATCTGATCAATCTGATTTTTAATTTTTCCTGATATTTATCAATTACCTGAGAAGTCATATCCTCACTGTTATTATCAACAATAATCAGATTCAGGTATTTCCATCCATACTTTTCTATCGAATCCAAAATCTTGTCCAGAATTTGGGCTCGATTGTAGGTCACCAAAACGAGTGAACAGGAAAACTCCAATAGATCTTGTTGAGAATTAATCACCCTTGCTTACGAATGTAAAAGGCATTGATTTCCATAATGGACTGATCCTTTTTATCACGTAATACAGGAGTACTGGAGAATAGGTGAAAGTTTTGAAGGTTCAGGTAATTGTTAAGTGAAGTAAAATCATTTACACCATCGTAGATCGGAATTACAGATTGTTCACATTGAATTGCACGGATAGTCTCAGCATAACTTCCCAGTCCTTTCAACACTTCCAAATCATGCCCTTGGGTATCTGTTTTCAGAAAAATATCCCCCTTCCATTTGATTCCCATACTTTTTAGAATCCCTTCTACCGTTGTCATTTCCACCGTAATTTTACGGGTATCGGACAAATCCGAAAAAAACCTGTCCTTAAAGTTATCATTGGCCTTGTAAAGGGAACTCAATTTAGAGTCTGCCATGACATGTAAGGTCACTGTTCCTGCCGAAGAACCACAAGCCTGATTGATGGCAATGAACTTCGGATCATTACCTGCTTTACCCTTAAGTATTTCAAAATCGGCTGGATTAGGTTCCAAAGAGACTATCCAACCTTTGTATCCTATCTCATTTCTGATCTGATGATAATATTGCCCTTGGTTTGCACCAATATCCAGAACCAAACCGAAATCGTACTTGGAAAAAAGATGACGTAGGGAAGCATCTTCCAAGCTGTAATTGAGACGATTAATTTGAACAAAATGGTCTATCGGAACAATTTTCTTTTTCCTGATATCAAAGCTTTTGTTAAACAGAAACTCAAATAAAAACCCGGTTATATCTTTAAGTCTCATTTCAGGTTAAAAGTCAATATAATTACTTGCTCTAATCACTCCTCTCCTTAGAAATGGCTCTTTTAAATTCTTATCAAAAACATAGAACATAAAATTATTTGAAAATTCGTACTTAAAGTTAATACTTTTAAAAAAATCTGCTATTTCCTGAGCTTGATTTTGGTAGTGATAACAAGCAATTGTAAAATTAACTTTTTTATTAATTTTTAAGATTTCTTTCATTCCATTCAAAACTTTCATTTCATCACCTTCAACATCAATTTTGACAAATATCGGCATGGTAAAACAAATTGAAAAATCATCAATTTTCCTCTCAGAAATTGATTTTATAGTATCGGTAACTTTAAAATTGAAAATTTCAATTTTTTGAGCATAATCTTTAAAGGTTTGTTTTAATGGTTCATCCCAAGTATTATCCAATTCAAATGCTA
Organism: Algoriphagus sp.; assembly: GCF_030694375.1. Lineage (GTDB taxonomy): Bacteria > Bacteroidota > Bacteroidia > Cytophagales > Cyclobacteriaceae > Algoriphagus. The sequence continues at coordinate 13,523 of NZ_JAUXYL010000031.1, read as the reverse complement.
ATATTTTTGAAACATTATTTATAACATCTAACGAAAAATACCCCTCCGCAACTCCAATATCTAATACCAAATCCTCTTTAATTGGATGAAAATAATCAGTGATATACCTGTGAGGAGAATTCAAATCTTGTTCTCTGTAGATTCCTCTCAAATATGAATTTACTTGTAATTCACTCCAGCCTTTTTTGAAAAACATTTTCTTGCCAAAAACGTCTGCACATGGCAATCCTCTATTTATTCCCACGCGAAATTTTAAACTATTATAATTATCACACCAAGAATATGGAAAAACATAAAACCCTTTATACAAAAAAAAATCAAATGCTTCCCGTTCCTCAAGGGATAAAATTGAAAAATTTTCTTTATAATAATTCGAAACCTTAATTTTTAAATTTTTCATTCTATATTTTTTTAATACGGAATGAAAAAATACATAAATCTTTTTTAAGAATATTTTAATCATTTTTTTTCATAAAATAATAATTAGATTCACCAAGTTTTCCACGAATAGCATCATAAAACCCTAATATTTTTGAAGAAATGTTTGCAAATTTATCTCCTCTGAATAGCAAAATATAAATAATAGAAGGAAACAACTTAATTGCAAAATTCACATAATTTCTATTTAATGCTAAATAATTTCTAAAGGAGTAATATTCTCTGATTGGGCTATTATTTGGGAATAAAAGAACTTTCTTGCCAAATTCAATTTTTTTATGTTTTTTATATAAATCATGATAAACATAGGTATCAACTACTCTAAGTACTTTCCCCCCATTTTCATAGATTCTTTGTGTATATTCAGCGTCCTCACATCCTATAAAAAAATCCTCCCTTAAATATCCTATTCTTTTGATCACATGAGCAGGGATCAACACGCCATTAAAGCAAAGTCCTCCAAAGTAATCTTTGACTTTATGCAACTTTGGAATACGTTTTATATTTGGAAATCTGATTTTATAGTAGGAGAATTTATCAAAATCAAAATCATTAAGTTCAATGGAATTCACCGCATAAATATCTTTTTCAGAAAAACACTGAACTGATTTCTCAATGATTTTTGACAAATTGCTAGATTCTGGCAAACAATCATGTTCCAATGACCAAATAAAGTCTGCATCAAATTTCTCTATCGCCAATTTCCAAGAAGTATTATGACCAAATCCAACTCCTCTATTTTTCTTTAAAAAAACAAATTCGACATCAGGATAAGTCTTTTCTAATGAAGAGTTTTCGGTAGTAGATCCATTATCTACGACTATAATCTTATGTAGTGGATAATCCTGAGTTTGTACAGCCTCAATCAGATGCCCAAGACTTTCTGGTTGATTATAATGCAGGATGCAGGCGCAAACCTTCATCATGGTTGATATAATTTATTTAATATTCTATTGATGGCCTCGCAAAAAAATAAGTATTTCAATTCCTTCTTTATAATAGTTTATAAATTTTTCTTGAAATTATCGGTAAGTAAGAAATAATCAATCTTGCCAGTGTATCAATTCTCCAGAGTTTAAGACTATAAGCAGTTAATAAGTTTTTCCTGGCAGAAGGAAATTCCTGAAACCTCAATGAGTTTACACCCATGATCTGATAATAAAGCCTTTTCTCATCACTGGTAAGTGTTTTCTTATGTATTTTCAAAATATGGCTTAAAGAATCATTCATGTTTTTCAGATTTTTACTTCCTCCATGAGGATGGCTGTTGTAAATCAAGGTGGGCTTCTGAATTGTCTTTATTTTATATTCTGACAACTTAATCCGATGAAGCAGTTCAGTGTTTTCAGAAAACCTTAATTTCTCATCAAAGCCTTTTATTGAATTAAAAATACTTCTTTTCAAAATAAAGCAACCCACCAAAAAAGGAATTAACTCCCCCTCTTTTGGAAGTTCAATTTCTTCTTTCGTCCCTATTCTAAGTAAACAACCTGACTTCCAAATTCCGACAGACAAATCTGATTGAATAGTCTCAAAAAAGTTTTCAAAGGCAGATTGTGTAAATAAATCATCAGAATCTAAAAAAACTAACCAATTACCTTTGGCCAGTTTTGCACCTGTATTTCTTGCTGAACTTACCCCTCTATTTTCTTGAAAATTATACCGGATCCTGGGATCTTGTAAGAAAGGCTTAACTATTTCGCAAGTATCATCTTGACTCCCATCATCAATTATGATTAATTCCCAATCAGAAATTGTTTGGTTTAAAACCGAATCAATTGCTTTAGAAATGGAATCTCTCCTATTAAAGGTGGGAATGATAACCGAAATCAGGGGCATTGATAATTTCATTCTAAATCTTTACCAATTTTTTGAAACCATATTTAAGAGATCATCCCTCCAAACCTTAAAAGAATATTTTGCCCTGGAGGCTTCAAAACTTAATCTTTGGCTCTTAACCAATCTCTCTCTGTCAAAAAGGATTTCAACTATTTCATTTGTCCAAAAAATTTCGTTATTCCCCACTTTTAAAAATGAGTTGTTTTTAAATTCTTCATAACCCGAAACACCAAATTCAGTGGTAATTACAGGTCTCCCCTGCCAAAGCGCTTCAGCAATTTTTATATTTGATCCACCGCCTTCAAATACCGGTGCGATGACCAAGCCGGCATGTTCGTAATATTCTTCCAGATTATCTACATTAATTTTCAATTCAATTTGAGAATCAGACTTAATTAAATCTAACAGTTTTAAGCTTTGTGGATTCTCAATCGATATTAAAATCAGCTTAATGTCAGCTATTTGTTGAATTAATTGGGGCCAAACTTCAATTAAAAACCAAATCAATCCCTGAGAATTTGGAGAGTATGTAAGCTTCCCTACATATAATAGGGTCTTAGCACTACAAGGTTTAAAGAGATATTCCCCTTTTAAAATCAATTGAAAAGGCAAATTAGGAAGTAAAAATGCAGTAGTAATTTTTGGCTCAATCTTAACAACAATTGGCAAAGCAATTCTCGCTAACAATTGGTTATAAACGAGTTTGTTTAATTGAAAGATTTGCCAAAGTCTTAATTTCCTACTCCAGCTTTTTGCATTGCTGATTCTTGTTTTAAAAATCTCTTCAAAATCATCATCGATATCTGCTACTATATTTTGATTCTTAGGAATTTGGGAGACCGGCTGGATATATCTGGAAAAGACAAATGCATAATCGGTTTGAGAACAGAGCCTTTGGATATACTGATTCAATTTCAACGAATGGGGAAAGACAAATCCAATCTTGTGCTTGATCTTTTCCCAAATGCCGGTTTCGGAAGTAAAATGTAAAAACCGAACAAAATTGGATGGAAATTGCTCCTGAGCAATCAGAAAATCTGATTGATGATCGATTATTAAAAAATCGACTTGATATCGGGCGGACAGTGCCTGAAGCAAAGCATATGTACGTTGCCGTTTCCCGTCCCTGGGAGGACATGGACCAGATTGAGCAATGAAAAGAATGGATTCGGAATTCAAAAAGTCAATCTATTAATCAGGGCACCTATCCATTTTCCATAGCGGTAATGGTTTCTTTTTTTAAGTTGTGGAGCAAAAACGATTCGTACCGCCTTTTCCAGATCACCATCATTAAATCCTATTTCCATAAAAAAATGCTCAAAATCAGGTAACGTATTGTTAAGCAAGTGTTCTATTTCATTCTTTTCCAAAAAGTACCTAAAACTTAAATAAGTATTCATTCCTTCAAAATCCTTCAATTGAATTTTCCAATTCCATTTTTCCTTTTCTCCTTTAAACCAATTTATGGACTCACTTACATTACCCTGCATCAAATAAACTCCAAGACATCGGAGAAAATGGTATTTCAGGTTCTCCTCTACATCCGCCGGATAATCTTGGTTCAATGGCAGATCTGAACCTATTCTTTGATCTTTTTTTACAGCCCGGAAACTTACTTCTTTAAGCGCCTGATACATCTGAACTGCATTTCTGCTCATGCTTGTTGGGACATATCGATATCCAACAAGGACATCAGGAATGGTTTTGAACTTTCCTCCTGCCTTAGCAGCACGAATCCAAAAATCCCAATCTTCACAACTTTTTAAAGATTCATCAAATAAACCCACTTGCTCCTGACAAGATTTTTTGATAAAAAAAGAAACCGGTGGGGCAATGTTACTATTAAAGAAAGATTCCAAACCGAGAACGTTTTCATCGAAAAAATGAGAATGAAAAAAAGACACTCCTTTGAAATAACTATAGCTGGCTATTATAACATCAGTTTTGGGGTCTTGATTTTGATATGTTAATACTGTTGAAAAAGCATTATCCAATAATTTATCATCAGCATCCAGAAAATGTAACCACGCCCCTGAAGATGCAAGAATCCCAGCATTTCTGGAAACTGATAGACCATGATTTTGTTGATTTATTACCTTTATTCTGGAATCCTGAAGAGCATAGCTCGTTGCCAATTCTAGCGTATTGTCGGTACTTCCATCGTTGATAATTATCAATTCCCAATTTTGTAAATCTTGCCATAATACAGAATCCACTGCTTCAACCAAAAATTCACTTTGATTATAGCAGGGACAAATAATACTCACGTGTGTGCTATTCATCTCGGAATCCAAAAATTAATTCTCCTGATTTTTCAACTCTAAAACCCAATTCCCTTAAAATGAATTTAAGTTCAACCTCAAATTCGCAGGAGTGAGCTTCAACACTAAAACAGCTAACCTTTTTAAGTATTGAAAAAAGATTCAAATCTCTTTTAAAAACTACCTCTTCGGCTCCTTCTATGTCGAGTTTTAAATAATCTGGGATGCCAAATCCGCAATTCTCCAAAATACTTTCAATAGTATTGGCCTTAATTCCACCCTCTTCATCTTCTTCTTGAACTTTAGAAGCATGCACAGAAAAACCCCATTCAGATTCACCTTTGTTTTTTTCCTGATCAGGGAAGACTATTCCATTTTCAAACCAAATGGCTTGTTCTAATAAAGAATATCTGTTTTGAGGTAAATTTTTCCTTATCATTTCCGCATTTCCCTTATTGGGTTCGATAATAAGGCTTTTCAAATCTGGGAAAAGAGCTAACATATAACGTGATGAAAAACCAATATTTCCACCACCATCAAGCATTAATTTTGGAGATACATTTTTGTTTTTAAAATATAAAAAAGCAGGCTCCAATTCTTTCAACAATATAATTTGCTTGAAAACCAAAGCATCAGAGGATCGAATTCTCAGAAAAAAATCCAGAGAAAGATTATCTGTTTTATTTACAATTTGAATTATTCCGGAAACCGATTTGATACTTGTTTTAGATTTGAAAGCCCATTCTAAAATTTCAATTACGGATTTCGCCTCTCGCGTTACTTTTAATCCAAACTTAAGTTTAGCCCAATTAACTATCCCAAACCAACTTGAGACATTATAAACTAGTGAAAGTTTATTGAAAATCTGAATCAAAACTTAATATGGAAATGAAGATACTGTTTACCGAATCGTTTGAAATATAACCAATACTTTTGCAGAAAATCTTGCTTCAAATACAGGTTAGGGAAACGAAATAAATGACTAATCAAAAGTCCCAAACTAGACAGGAACTTATATTCCTTTAAGAGGGAAAATTCATCTTTCCAACTGTGATTCCAGAGATGCACCGAATATGAACCAAAAACAATATACTTATGATAATCTTCCTCTTTATTTTCAAGCGCTAAAGGATAGAAATATTCAGGTGAAAAGATTTTTACTTGACTGGAAGGTAAGTCCCAAATGAGTTCATCAAAAACTTCTGGAATAGTTTTAGGTTTTTCAAAATTGAATTTCAAGCCTTTATAATGATCCAATACAATCCTTAGAATCTCATTGTTGGATGATGAACCAATTATTGCCGCATTCAGAGCTTCGGGCTTATATTCACCTAAAAAAAAATCAAAGTTCAACAAATCATCAAGGCTTTTCAGTAGAAGCATATCGGTATCCAAATAAATCCCGCCTTCTTTCTCCAAGGCATAGACCCGAGCGACATCAGATACAAAAGCATATTTCCCAATTCGGTAAGCTTCTTTGGTAAAATCACAGAACTCTAAGTCAAAATTAATTTCGTTCCATAATCGAAATTCAAACCCAGGCAAAAACTTTTTCCAAGATTCTAAACATTTGAATTCCAGCTCTGACATTTTTTTAGAACCAAACCAACAATAGTGGATGATTTTTGGAATCATTTAAAAAAAAGATTTACAGACTCCGATGCAGCAATCAAATCCTCGCCTAAAAGGAAAAGGATAAATCCATTTGATTTTAAAATATTATCAACTTCTACTTTTTCGAACGGAGTAAGATTAACCCATTCAATTTTTATTAAATCCACTTTAAATCTTTTAAAATCAATCATTTTAATTATTTCAGCATCATATCCTTCTGTATCTATTTGTAGGTAATCCACTTTAGCAAATCTAGGATAGCTGGATATTAAATACATAAAATTGATCCCTGGAACCTGCAAAACCTCAATATCTTCATCATTGATATTTCCAAATTTAAGCAAATGGTCCTTTGAAACAGATCCAATTCCTCTCCCCCATTCTGGTAACTTTGATAAACCTTGCTCGTTCAATTGATAAATTGTTATTAAATCATTTGAACTACTGATTGCAAAATTTAAAAAACCTATGTCTTTAAAATCAGATAGATTAGATTTTAGAAGCTGAAAATACTTCCCTGAAGGTTCCAACACTAAGCCAGAAACTTTGGTTGGATCAAGTTTTTGAAATAAATCATCAAAACTAATTCCATCATTTGCTCCTATCAGAATCAACTTGGTATTTCCCTGAAATAGATATCTCCTAGTTTTTTCAAGAGAGAAAGATATTTTTTTTCCAAAAAAAGAAGTTGATAATAATCTTCTCTTTGTTGATTTGTTTAATTGGTTTATGAAACTAATTCCGACCTTCCGAATGAATTTCAACATACCACAAATTCAACGTCTGAAACGTATACAGAATTGAGCTTTTGATTAAGAGCTAATCCTGATCCTAAATAGTCATTTTGAGCGCAATTAAGGGAGGCTGCATGATCCAAAACTTCATAATAATCACCCATATAGCCGAAATAAAAACTTATCGACATACTATCTGAAGAATAGAAAGGGAAGTATGGGAGTGTGATTTCTATTTGACCATCAGTTTGAGTAAGTAATACCTTCTTTTTAAAATTATTGTTGTTAAAAGCCAATAAGCCTTTTTCTTCAGAATCAAATAGACCAAAGCCGACATCCATCGGATGATTTAAATGCTCTAATTCTACATGATAAAAAAGATTAATTGAAAGCCTTTGACCTGCATAAATCTCGTTAGTTGATATGCCATCTATTTTTATTTCTGCTCTGGTCAGACCAATTCCGTATTTATTTTTATTTGGGTGATTCTTAAGGTCATTTTTGTAAGAATGAGAAATTTCGCCTTTATCTAGATATGTTTTTACTGCATCATCTGTATTTCCATTAAAAGCAACTAGTCCTTGTTTTAACAATATGGTGCGTGTACAAAGATTTTTAATTGCTTCAAGATTGTGACTTACAAACAAAACAGTACGACCCTGTTTCGAAACATTTTCCATTTTTCCGAGGCATTTGGCTTGAAATTCAAAATCACCGACTGCCAATACCTCATCAATTATCAAAATTTCAGGTTCGAGATGAGCCGCCACCGAAAAACCTAATCTTACCTTCATCCCCGAAGAATAAAATTTAACTGGAGTATCCATGAATTTTTCCACTCCAGAAAAATCTATTATTTCATCCAATTTGGTATCAATCTCCCGTTTGGTCATACCCAGAATTGTACCATTCATATAGATATTTTCACGACCAGAAAGCTCCGGATGAAAACCAGTTCCAACTTCTAACAAAGAGGCAACTCTTCCATTAATTTCTATTTTACCAGAATTTGGTTCAGTAATCTGGGATAGAATTTTTAGTAGAGTAGATTTGCCCGCTCCATTCTTTCCAATTATTCCAAGAACCTCTCCTTCTTTTACCTCAAAGTTAATATCCTTCAACGCCCAAAAAACAGTTTCATCTTCTTCTCCATATCTATTAAGTTGATAAAGGCGTTTGAAATTTTCCCATGGAGATTTAAGGGTATTAACTATCTGTCCAACCAGCGTATCTGCTTGCTTTTCTTTTAACCCTATCCGATATCGCTTGGAAAGGTTTTCAACTTTTATAACGGAATTAGTCATTCTTATAGAAAATTAAAATTTACTTAAAATCAAATCATCTCCAATAATCAATTTATTTGCATTGAGTATTTCAGAAAATTGATATGTTGATTTTTGGAAATCAAAAATAATTAACACTGCATCCCTTTCTTCAATTTTTTTTATCATACTAGCATTAATACTGTCGTAAAATTCATTAGATACTTCCCTATACCTTCCTCTCATAAATTTTTCCTTAACGGGTATAGAATTGACCCACTCATAATCGAAATATGGAACAAGGTATCGTACATTATTTGTATAAATATTTTCAGGAAGTAAATTATTTTTCAATAACAATTCATTCAAATTTACTAATGATCTCCTTTCTTTAAATTCATTTACTAATACAAAGGAATCCATAGGTGCTCGTTTATACCAATCTATAAAACCAAATCCAGATCTCATTAAATTCAAGAAAGCATAAATTACTATTAATCCAGAAAATACAATTGATTTATTTCTATTTAAGACTATTATTAAATAAAAGATAAAAAATAAAAGTGCAGGAAACATTGTTCTTCTGTTCACTTCGGTATGATTCGTCAACTGCGACATAAATAGATACCCATAAAAATAAACTATTGAAAATAAAAGAAATATACTTTCAATACTTTCCTTCGAAAATTTTCTTATCAAATAAAAGAAAAATATAACACTAGTTAACAAAAAAATAAAAATATAAAAAAGCTGTGAGAAAAAACTCCAAGCATAACTCGTTAATGTGAAATCAATAAATGTTTTTCCACTATCACTTAAATTACTGAGTAAGGTAATTAAACTTATATCTTTTTTCCAAAATTCAAATACTCTACTATTTGTTTCAAGGTGATAGATAACTTGGCCATTTATATTCTTGAATAATATGAAAGAAATTCCATTGGAAAGAAGAGGAATTAATCCAAGTAAAGCTTTTCTGCAAATTCCAAAATAATAAATAGGTACAATTGCTAGAAATGGAAGAAATATTAAACCATTATACTTAATCCAAATGGAAGCTGCCGATAATAAACTTGCAATAATAAAATAAAAAAGATTATTCGATTTCAACCATTTTATTAAAAACAAAATAATAAAAAGGCAAAAAACATAAAACAGACTATCGGCATGGGAACTAAATACAATTGTTACAGACCACCAGCAAATACCTATAAATAAAGAGTAAAATATATTTTCAACCCATTCCTTTCTTTCTCTTATTTCAATGATAATAAAATAGGAAATGATAATAGAAATAAAGAAAAAAGAAATACTAATCAGACTAGCCGCATCCTCAAATCCCAAGTAAAAAATTGTCTTAATACTTGACACTAAAGTAGGATATCCAGGAGAATAAAATGGCGAATATGGAAATTTCCCCATTGAAACTTGTTTAGATAAATTAAAATAAACTAATGTATCTGAAGAAAAGATTGGTCCCCACTTCAAAAAAGTAAAAGTTGCTGAGCAAAAAATAAAAAATATGGCAAAATAGCTGATATATTTTAGAGGAAGATAAATAATTTTTAAATCATTTTTTAATATTCTCATAATTAGAACTGGGATTTAATTCACTCTTTCGATACTACAAATGAACTCCAATTAAATAAGGTATTAAAAGATTTACAGATTAAAATTATTATATCGGAGTAATTAGTAAATCTCTCCTTTCCAACCATTTTTTTGGTAAAAGAGGATTGCTAAAGAATTTTGTAAAATAATCCAAAGCATCCCATAAAGTCTCAGACTTAAAAAAACACTTAAACCGCAGTGACTAAAGAAAAAATCATGATTATCTGAAATAATGCTCCTAGACTATCGGAATTAATTGTCTTCATTCATTGAGGGAAGCATTTTTCTTCTAAAATTAGGAATATTGGGATAATAAAGGCAAAATGAATCCTTCCCCAAGCGATTTATATCCTATTATCTCCATAGTAGATGCAGGGGACTAGAATTACTATAAATATATTTGGATGGCTATTCCTTTTGAAACTCTTCTTTCACCTAGAGGAATGTTTATTCAATACCTAAATAGTACATATTCATTGAAACATGATCGAAAATTTAACCAACCCATTCTATAAAACTCTGTAAATTTAGCCATATTTATATATAAAATCAGGATAAACTTTTAATCATTAACAAGTATTATTTCACCTGTTCCAAAATATCTTTGATGATATTGATTATTGTAATAATCAGGATTAGCTTCGATATCCCAAAATCTACTTACCCAATTATCATCGGGGATGATTACTTTTTGAAAATAAATGATATCTGGACTTCCTCTATGATCTTCTAAATATGTATATCTTTCTTCTATTTCATTATACACCAAGTTACCAGTAATCAATTGAATTGATATTTGATAGATAAAATAAAGTAAAAAAAACAAAAGAACTGTTTGCTTGAATAATAGTATCACGGACATTTTGACTTGCTCTTTAAATTTAGTAAAAAGAAAAACAAAACTAAGGAATAAACCTACTTGGAAAAAATTGGATGTGTGTTTACTTGCTGCACCAGGTAAAAAAACAAACGGTAGAAGGGTTGATAATGAGCCAATGATTAAAAGGAGAATGAGTACAGTATTATTCTTGTTAGATACGGCAGGGAGCAAAAAGGCTAATAAAACAGAACCAATCACGACCCATTTAGACATTCCTATGTATTCTCTTAAAATCTGAATAAATCCTTTGGAAGCATTAATTAAATCAAAATCTAAACTTCCTGCTGATCTTACAAAATTTCCGGGAGCAAAAACAATTAAAGCCAGCGTAACTACTCCTACTCCTAGTCCTGTGAAAAATACTTTTTTGGAAGCTGGAGCAAGTCCCAAAACTTGCTTTCCAAACCAAAAAGTTAAAAAGAACAAACCACTATTGGGACCTGTACTCACCACAGTAAATGCCAAAATCAAATTCCAAAACGAATTTGGTTTTCGAATCATGAATAAGATTGAAAAAAATAAAAGGGTATTGGCATAGGAATAAAAAGAACCTGTGACCCAATATAAACTTCTACTTAGATGTGGACGAAAAATCAAAACAAGAATCAGCGTGACAAGCAAGGTTAAAAAAACTGTTTGAAACCTGTCTATTGGTCCAAATCCTAATTCTTTCAGAATCGATATCAAACAGAATCCTAAAGCAAATTGGGAAAGAATCGCTAATCCTATAGGGATATAAGCTTGATTCCAATCAAAAAGAAAAAGTAAGAAATTCCGGAAAGTATAAAGAGGTGAAATTGCTCTCCCATCCCATCCAAAATAAATGGATTTTGCGAAGGAATAAAAGCCAGTATTTACAACTTCATATCGCTTCCAAAAATCGTCCATCCAGTAAAAACCATTTACTGCGGTTAACAGAAATAGGAATGAACCTATCAGAATAAGAAAAAACAGTACGTAAGTAAATTTATTCTGAATCATTTTTTACTGCTTCCTATTTGATACCATCAACTAAAGGGTTATCAACCGGAGACTGAGCTGGTTACTTTTCAAATAATGAGACCTCTCCTTCGTCGAGGTGACTTGTCCGTCAATTATTTTGCACCCTCAACAATATCCTCGCAATCATCTTTTGTTCCACTACCGAAAGGGCATGGTACAGCGGAAGGCAGAGAACCCGGGCGGCGATCTGATCGGAAACGGAACAGTCTCCCTCGGTATAGTTCAGGCTGCTTAAGCTGGGGTAGAAATAGCGACGGGCAGAGATCTCGTGATCAGCCAGGGCTTTTTTGCTTTGAAGCATCAGGACTTCCGAGGAGAAGATGATGGGGAAGTAGCTGTGGTTGTAGGATTCTATGCCTTGGGTATTGGGGTAGGTTACCCGAAGTCCGCTGAGGAGTTGGCGATAGGTATCGCCCTGTTCCCTGCGCCTTTGCAGGATGGCAGGGAGATGGGGTAGGTTGACCAAGCCCATGGCGGCATGGAACTCGGAGTTTTTGCCATTGATGCCGACACCATTGAAATTCTCGTACCCATCATGCCCGAAGTTGCGGAAATAGGCCATTTTCTTTAGGAGTTCAGGTTGGGTCGTGAACACTGCCCCACCCTCGATGGTATGGAAGATCTTGGTGGAATGAAAGCTGCAAGTTGACACGTCCCCGTAGCTGAAGATCGAGCGGCCCTTCACCTTGACCCCGAATGCATGTGCCCCGTCGTAGATTACTTTGAGCTTGTGTTTTTTTGCGATCCGATCGATGGCCTCCACATCACATGGAATTCCATAGACGTGCGTGGCAAGGATGGCGGAGGTGCTTGGGGTGATGGCGGCTTCTATTTTGTTCGGGTCGATGTTGCAGGTAGCCGGGTCGATATCCACAAAGACCGGTTTGCATCCTTCCCAGACGATGCTGCTTGTGGTCGCCACATAGGAAAATGGTGTAGTGATGATCTCCCCTGTAAGTTCCATGGCTTTGATGGCAATCTGAATGGCGATGGTACCGTTGCCGGTATAAAGCAGGTGGTTGACACCGAGGTATTCCTTGAGGCTAAGCTCCAGTTCGTTGACCAGCGGGCCATTGTTAGTCAGCCAATTGCGCTCCCAAATACCATCTAGGTAGGCTTGATATTCGGATTTGGGGGGAAGGAAAGGCTTGGTGACGGGGATCATTTTTTAGTAGGCAGTAGGCAGTGGGCAGTATGCAGTGGGCAGTAGGCAGTGGGCAGTGGGCAGTGGGCGGTAGGCAGTTTGCAGTAGTCAACGGTCCACGGTCCACGGACCACAGCAACGGGATGTTCGGGTGGCAGTTGGCAGTTTACAGTTTGCAGTTGGCAGTAGTCCACAGTCCACGGTCCACAGTCCACAGCAACGGGATGTTCAGTTAGCAGTGGGCAGTGGGCAGTAGGCAGTGGGCAGTGGGCAGTAGGCAGTGGGCAGTGGGCAGTGGGCAGTTGGCAGTAGGCAGTCGGCAGTCGGCAGTGGGCAGTTTGCAGTTTGCAGTAGTCAACGGTCGACTGTCCACGGTCCACAGCAGCGGGATGTTCGGGTGGCAGTTGGCAGTTTACAGTTTGCAGTTGGCAGTAGTCCACGGTCCACAGTCCATGGCAGCGGGATGTTGAGTTGGAAGTTTGTCTTCCTTCTTGCTTCTTGGTTCCAGTGTCTTGCTACTAACATCTTGCTACTTGATACTTATTTTTAGTCCACGGTCCACAGCAGCGGGATGTTCAGTTGGTAGTTTGTCTATAATTTGGCATTTTTTTTTACCGCAAAGTGCACGAAGAAGATTTTATTTAAGCTCAGGCGGTCTTTGTTTTGGACTTCAATCCTTTTTGGCGCTAGAGTCGTTTTTCAAGGGTACAAAGTAATGCTTCGACTTGGTTCGACTTC
>NZ_JAUXYL010000015.1 GCF_030694375.1 Algoriphagus sp. | reverse complement strand
TTCGAACACTGGTTGCTGGTATATCCCTGAGAGTTTATACTTTCAATGTGATTTGATAACATGAAGAGCCGTGTGAGGTGAGAGTCTCACGCACGGTTCTGTGGGAAGGTGGGGGTGAGATTCCCCTGCCTGACCCGATTGAACTAAACCGACTGCGTCGGCAGTCCATTTCACCTTAAGACGTATTATTCTCATTTTGAGGTGTTAAGGTTATTTTTATTCCATGTTTCATTCTAAATCTTTATTAAACATGGAAAAAAAAGCCTCCGACAGCGCATGCTCCAAGAGATGCGGGTCAGAAATTACTCCCCCAGAACCATCACCACCTACATCAGTCTGGTGGCTGCAATGGCCAGACACTTCGGAAAGTCTCCGGATCTCATCAGTTCGGCCGAACTCAAGGATTATCTTTTTAAGAAGGTAGCCCAAGACCAACTTTCCCCTTCCGGCATTAATCAGATTATCAGCGCATTCAGAATCCTACAAAAGGATGTATTGGGCAACGATTGGGATCCGATCAAGGTCAAAAGGCCAAAAACTCCCAAAACACTTCCGGTGGTTTTTTCCAAAGAAGAGATCACTGCTATTCTGGCCAGTCTCAAAAACAGAAAACACTACTGCCTGGTGGCCCTAACCTATGCGGCAGGACTCCGGCTAAACGAAGTAGTAAATCTCAAACCCGCTGATCTAGACAGCTCTCGCATGCAGATCCGCATTAGCTCAGGTAAAGGCAACAAAGACCGTTATACGTTGCTTCCTGCAGGACTTCTAGATCAACTCCGAGCTTATTTTCGATCCTACAGGCCCAAGACTTACCTGTTCGAAGGAATGACTCCAGGCCAGCCTTACAGTCACAAAAGTGCACAGGTCGTTCTGAAAAAAGCCTTAAAATCTACTGGGATCTCCAAAGATGCCTCTTTTCACACGCTCCGACACTCCTTTGCTACACACCTGATGGAGCAGGGGACCAATGTGCGAATCATCCAAGATCTGCTTGGACACCGATCTCTCAAGACTACCTCGGTTTATCTTCATGTCTGCAAGTTTGAACCCGCACAGATCAAAAGTCCATTGGACACGCTCTGATGGAAACGGTCAACCAACGGTCCTCCGGTGCCGAACTGGCCGATGTCTTCAGGGCCTGTGGAAAGCAGTTCGCTTCCGATCTTCACCTTTCAGTCTGCCAGCAAAAGGCCTTTGCTTCCGTGCTCGCCTGCAGGACTTCCGCCATGGGCAGTCACACCCTGCTCTGCGACCAGTGTGATCATCGCAAGATCTGCTACAACTCCTGCAGAAACAGGCACTGCCCCAAATGCCAGTATACCCGTCAGCTGATCTGGGTAGAAAAACTCAAAGCAAGGCTCCTTCCCGTCCGGTACTTCCATCTGGTTTTTACCATACCCGAGACACTCCGCCCCTTGTTCTACCTCAATCAGAAAATCTGCTATGATCTGCTCTTTGCCTCCAGTGCACTTGCTGTAAAGAAAGCCGCCCTCAATCCCGACTTTCTGGGGGTAGAAACAGGAAGTCTTTCGGTACTCCACACCTGGGGGCAGGCATTGACCTACCATCCCCACATTCACATGCTTGTCCCGGCAGGGGGGTTAGACCCGGACCATACCCAGTGGATTCATGCCCACCGCAAGTTCTTTGTCCCGGTAAAAGCGCTGGCCTCCATTTATAGAGGTGTCTTCATCTCGGGTTTGACCAAACTTCTGATTCAAAGCAGCCTTCGTATTCCTGATAGTCAAACTGAAAGCTATTCTCATCCGGATCAAGTCAAAAAGGTGCTGTATGCCAAAAACTGGCACGTATACATCAAAAAAACGTTCAGAGGGGCCAATCAGGTAATCAGCTATCTGGGACGATATACCCACCGGGTAGCCATCAGCAACAGTCGGATTGTGTCTTGCCATGATGATCGTGTCAGTTTCCGATGGAAAGACTACCGTGACAACAAACAAAAAACAATGGTTCTTCCAGTACGGGAATTTGCGGCACGGTTCCTTCGGCATATCCTGCCCGACAACTTCTACAAAATCCGATACTACGGAATTATGGCCTTCTGGGTCGGAACCTCCAAAATGGATCTCTGCCTGGAACTGCTCGGTAAGCCAAAGATCCGATCTCCTCTGGAGGGACTTACAACTTATCAGATCCTCGAAAAAATCCTCGGCCCGCAGGCATTCACCTGTCCTTGCTGTCAAAAAGGACGAATGGTACATGATCCCAGCCTGAAAAAAATAAGAGCCCCGGAATAAAAACACAAAAACTAAGTTCTTTGAAACCTGAAAACCGCTTATCTTGGGTAAATAAAGTATCCGGGGAAAATTACGTCCAATTGCATGCAAACACTAAAAAACACCGAACACAAAACGTTCAAATTAGCCTTTCAACTGGGTTTTGATCCTTGGAAACACTCAAAAATCAACAAAGAAATACCCATAGCAAACCACGGCTTCGTTCAACACAGTTTTAAACGCAATCTGGGATACCGTCTTACCAAGGTC
>NZ_JAUXYL010000005.1 GCF_030694375.1 Algoriphagus sp. | reverse complement strand
TGAATGGCTCAAAGATGTATTTGAACGAATCCAAAGCATCAACCACAAGAACCTTTATCAACTACTGCCCTCAAACTGGCAAGAATACCGGCCTAAATAAAAAATCCTGTTTCACAAGACGGGGTTGGTCGGAGGGATACGCAAGTTTGTCAGCTATGTTTATGCTGATTTTTTATCGATTACTGGTAAAAGAACTCTTCGTTTATCTGAAAAATGGATTTGCTCAGAAAGATCTACGGCACGGTGTTATTTTTGGTGCAGGTGAAGCTGGGATAATCGCTCAGGAAGCAATCAAAAACGACAGTAAAAGTCAAATGAATATTGTCGCGTTCTTGGATGATGACACTAAAAAAGACGGTAAAAATATTGATGGCAAACGAATTTATAAAGGACTGGAAGACCTCGAAAAACTTGTAAAGCAATTTAATATCACTGAATTGATTATCGCTGTCAGAGATCTCTCTGTTCACCGAAAAAATGAAATCATCGATGAATGCCTTAGATTGAACGTCTCGGTCTCTATGGTTCCTCCGGTGGATCAATGGATTAATGGTGGTCTAACTGCTGGGGCTATTCGGGAAATTAAAATTGAAGACTTACTGAGTAGGGAACAGATTATTTTGGACAATCCAAGGATCGAACAGGATCTAAAAGATAAGGTTGTCATGGTTTCCGGAGCTGCGGGCTCTATTGGCTCTGAGCTATGTAGACAAATATCTTATTATCATCCCAAGTTAATTGTGATGCTGGATATTGCGGAGTCACCTTTGTATGATATTGAGCAAGAATTTAGGGAGCAACACCCCAACTGTGCTATCAAGATTGTCTTGGGGGATGTGAAGAATAAAAAGAAGATGAAGGAAATCTTCAAAGAATTCAAACCCCAAGTTGTATTCCACGCTGCAGCCTACAAGCATGTTCCGATGATGGAAAACTATCCGGAAGAAGCAGTTCATGCCAATGTAATAGGAACTAAAATTCTTGCTGATCTTTCCGTTTTGTCCCAAGTCGAAAAATTTGTTTTTGTCTCCACGGATAAAGCTGTTAATCCTACTAATGTGATGGGGGCTAGCAAGCGGGCAGCAGAAATGTATGTTCAGGCTCTGAATGAATACTTGGAAGCCAACCACAAAAAGTACCATACACGATTTATAACTACCAGATTTGGAAATGTCTTAGGTTCGAATGGTTCTGTAATTCCACTCTTCAAAAAGCAAATCTTGAATGGCGGACCGATATCAGTTACTCACCCTGACATTACTAGGTATTTCATGACCATTCCTGAGGCTTGTCAGCTCGTTCTGGAAGCTGGAGTAATGGGAGAAGGAGGCGAAATTTTCGTCTTTGACATGGGGGAACCGCTTAAGATTCTGGATCTGGCTAAAAAGATGATTCAACTCTCCGGTAAGAAGGTTGATGTGGATATCAAAATCCAATTTACTGGTCTGAGAGAAGGGGAGAAGCTGTATGAGGAATTGCTGAATGATTTCGAAACAGTAAAAATCACGCACCATCCAAAAATAAAAATTGCTCAAGTTCAAACCTCATCTTATCATAGAATTGATGGGCAGATTGAGTTTTTCCATGAGTTGATCGGGAAAAATAACGAAACAGATCTCGTTAGACATTTGAAGTCTTTAGTACCGGAGTATATCTCCAATTCCTCAAGATTTGAAGTCTTGGACCGAATGAATTGATAGTATCAAGTATTAAGTACCAAGTATGATATCAAGAATAGCCGCTTTGTAATAAGAGCGGCTTTTTTATTTCTGAATCTTAATGCTTTGTTGGATTAGGGATTTGTGAGCAAGGCCGCTTTGTTTTTTTTCAGAAGCCTATCTCGCGACCGAAGGGAGCCTAGTTCTATTGTATTTCCACATTATTTCTACTTTTCTTGATACTAAAATCTTGATACTTACCTTTGCATTGATTTAAGGATAAATACCTTACCATGAAAAAGACATTCACCCTACAGCTAAGCCCAGAAGAGGCTTACGATGAAGCTATTTTTAAGCAAACTGTCCTTCGCAAAGCAGGACTTCCCGCTTATACCGAAGAATCCTTTGCCCGCCAAACCCGTAGATCGATTGATGCACGAGGCAGAAAAGTAATTGTAAATGTTGAAGCGGAGCTTTTTATAAATGAAAGACCCGGCTCGCTACTGGATCATTTACCGAAGTATCAAGATGTGCGAAATGCAGATCGCATCGTCATAGTAGGAGCAGGCCCTGCAGGCCTTTTTGCGGCCTTACGCGCGATCGAATTGGGCGTTAAGCCCATCGTGATCGAAAGAGGTAAAGATGTCCGTGCCAGGCGCCGTGACCTAGCAGCAATTAATAAGGAAGGAATTGTAAATCCAGACTCAAATTATTGTTTTGGCGAAGGAGGAGCAGGAACTTATTCTGATGGGAAACTTTATACCCGATCCAAGAAAAGGGGAGATATTCGGAGAATTATGGAAATCTTGGTAGCGCACGGTGCTACTGAGGAAATCCTCGTCGATGCACATCCCCATATTGGCACAAACAAATTACCCGTTCTGGTTGCCAAACTTAGAGAAAGCATCCTCGAATCCGGAGGTGAAATCCACTTCGAATCCCGGGTAGAAGATTTGATCCTGGAACGAGATGAAATCAAAGGGGTGTTGACAAATCATGGCGATGCCATCAGGGGAATGGGAGTGATTCTCGCGACGGGACATTCAGCCAGAGATATTTTTCAACTTCTTGCTCAGAGAAAAGTGCTGATAGAAGCCAAACCTTTCGCCTTGGGAGTCCGGATAGAGCACAGTCAAAATTTGATCGATCGTATCCAATATCATTGTGAGTTGGATCGCGGGCCATATTTACCTGCTTCAGCTTATTCTTTGGTGCAGCAAACTGAGTTCAAAGGAAAGCAGCGTGGTGTGTTCAGCTTTTGTATGTGTCCCGGAGGTTTTATTGTTCCCGCAGCAACGGCTCCGGGTGAGTTAGTCGTCAATGGAATGAGCCCAAGCAGAAGGGACAGTAAGTTTGCCAATTCAGGGATGGTGGTTTCAGTGGAGCTGGAAGATTTGCCTCACTATCAAAAATTTGGCGCGCTCGCCGCGATGCATTTTCAGGCTGATATCGAAAAAAGCGCTTGGGAATTGGGAGGGAAAAATCAGGTGGCTCCTGCCCAGCGTATGGTTGATTTTGTTAACAGGAAAGTAAGCACTTCGCTATTGGATACGTCCTACCAGCCTGGTTTGGAGTCTGTGGAAATGCGTGGGGTTCTTCCAGATTTTATTTCGGAACGAATGGCAATTGCATTTAAAGCCTTTGGACAGAAGATGAAGGGATACTTTACCAATGAGGCCCAGATCATCGGGGTGGAAAGCCGAACCTCCTCACCCGTCCGTATTCCTCGGGATAAAGAAACATTTGAGCATCCACATATCAAGAGATTATATCCCTGTGCTGAAGGTGCCGGGTATGCCGGTGGCATCGTCTCCGCGGCCATGGATGGGGAACGCTGTGCAGAAAAACTGATCGCTGCATATGTGAATTAGCACAAGACTTTAATATAAAGAAGTGAGAAGCGAGGCATAGGGTTCATGACATCAGCTTCTTGGTTCTAGTTTCTGCTAACTGCTTACTTTTTAAAACACAAAGACCACGAAGGAAAGCGAAGGTTTTTTTTAGTTTTGCTTTGGTTGAGGTTTTAGAGAACTTCTAAGTTTATGAGTAGTGCTGGACTTTTTTAAGGTTAAGGAGCAATGCTTCGTTTTTTGGTGCTGATGTCGCGTCTTGATTTTACTTGACACAATGTTTACAAATTAACCGAAATTGTTCAACCCTTTCAGGGTTGTCGTCCCTGATTTAATATGTTAAATTCCCCGCGTTTCACACGGGGCTATTCAAAGTTTAACCCTTTCAGGGTTGTTTATAACATGACTGTCTAGCTTCTTGATTTTAGTTTCTTGCTTCTCCGGTATTGGAAGTACAGACACCGGACATCCAGCACCCTTCTCACGTCTTCCGTCTTCGGTCTTCCCGCTAACACCGACATCGGTCATCCGACACCCGACATCGGTCATCGTACATCTGACACCCGACACCGGTCATTCAACTTCCCCGACAACAACCGTCTTCCCTGCTGTTCTCTAGCCTCAATGCATTAACTTTAACTTATGGAATTTGCCATTGTAGATATTGAAACCACAGGAGGATCACCAAGAGGTGCGGGGATTACAGAAATTGCAGTTTTGATCCATGACGGAGTTCAAATTGTGACCGAATGGCAAACTTTAATTAATCCGGAACAGCAGATACCGGGATACATCACCGGACTGACAGGAATTGACAACAACATGGTACGATCCGCACCAACTTTCTCTGAAATCGCTGAGGAACTTTGGGAGCTGTTGGACGATCGGGTCTTTGTCGCCCATTCTGTAAATTTTGATTTTGGGTTTATTCGTGAGGCCTTTCTGAAAATGGGAAAAGTGCTCAATTCCCAAAAATTATGTACCGTCCGGCTTTCCAGAAAGGTTTTTCCCGGACTGGGTTCCTACAGTTTGGGTAGGATTTGCGAGAGCCAAAAAATTCCCATTTTGGCCCGTCACCGGGCTATGGGTGATGCCAAGGCTACCGCTTTACTATTTGATCAAATGATCAGAGATAGGCAGGATATTATATTTTCATCTCTGAAAAGAAACGCTGGAGAAACTTTTCTTCCTCCTCATTTCCCCTTAACCAAATTCAAACAAATCCCGGAAGCCTGCGGCGTGTACTACATGCTCAATACTAAAGGGAAAGTCATCTATGTGGGAAAAGCATTGAATATCAGGGAGCGATTCAAAGGACACTTCTCTGGACAGGTTTTGCCTCAACTGAAACAGCAATTGAAAACTGAGGTGGTGGACCTTCAGTGGCAACTTACAGGAACGGAATTCATGGCTTTGCTTTTTGAAACGCTAGAAATCAAACGGCTTTGGCCAACCTACAATTCAGCCTTGAAAATGCCAAAAACCTTGTGGGGTTTGTTCCATTATCAGGATGGTTCCGGGTATTATCGTTTTCAGGTCGCCAAAGTGAGTAAAAACATAAGGCCTTTGGAAACTTTTTTCTCCTCTGAGGAAGCAAATCAATTTCTGAAATCCGGAATTGAGACCTACCAACTTTGTCAAAAATTGAGTGGCTTAAGGAAAGTTACTTGCCAAGTCCTCCAGGATGAAACTTGCCTTGGAGCCTGCAATTCTTCCGAAAATCCAATTACTTACAATGAACGGGTGGAAGATTTTATTCAGGGGATTAAAAAATCGAAAAAAGACTTAATGTTGAACCTTCCGGGTAGAGAAGAAGGTGAAAGTGCCTACTGCTATTTTGAGGGGGGCATGCTCAGCCGATATTCCTACTTGAAAAGTCCTGATTTTCCCGATCCAAACGATCTGGAAACCGTTCCAAAAGTTCCGGAGACGTTCTACATTCTAAGGCAGTATATTCATCAGATTGATGCTGCTAAGATTCGCGTTTTTTCACTTACTAATTAAAACTCTAGCCGCTTGCTTCAAAAAAACTGCCTACTGCCCACTGCCACTGCCTACTTTTTTAACCGCAGAGAACGCGGAGGGACGCGAAGGTTTTTTTGAGATTGGCTTTGGTTAAGGTTTTAAAGAACTTCAAGGCTTTTGTGCAGTGTTTGACTTTTTCAAGGTCACGGAGTCTAGCTTCTTGCTTTTCGTCTCCTGGTTCTTAAAACTGCCCACTGCCCACTGCCCACTACCAACTGCCCACTGCCCACTGCCCACTCTAAACCTTCCATTCCCCCTCAATCAGGCTGTAATAAATTGTGTCTCTTCTTCTACCATTTGTCATCAATGTATGACTTCGCAGCACGCCTTCTTCGACAGCTCCAAATTTCAATAGGGCATGCCGCGCAGGCATATTCAAGACATCAGTCTTGATTTCGACCCGTTTCAATTTCAACACACCAAAGCAATAGTCAAGCATCAGTTTCTTCATGGATTGGTTTATTCCCGAACCTTGATATCCTTCTCCCAACCAAGTCCATCCAATCTCAACTCGCTGATCACGGGTTGAATAATTCCCGAATGCTGTGGCACCTGCCAGATTTCCCGTGGATTTTTCAATGACGGTAAATTGAAGCCTTTCCTCAGTGAAATGTGGAGTGGCCCATTTTTCAAATTCCTCGGGGATACTCAGATCATGAGTAAAATAGATCCACATTCTTGGATCTGCACTTAAAGCCTGGAGCAAAGGAAAGTCCTGCTGTACCATTGGTTTCAGCAGGACTTTTTCATTTTCTAAAATAAGATTCCGATCAATCATTAGCCGAGTACTTCCTTGATGGCTCGATTATAAAGTGTGATTTCCTCGATCGTTCCGGTTGATATTCTACACCAATCATTCAATGGAGGGAAAGCGCGACCGATAATAAATCCCTTTTTCTCCATAATATCACCGAGTTCTTTGATATCTTTTCCGGATTGAAAAAAAACAAAATTTGCATGAGAAGGGAGGTAAGGCAACTTTAACTCATTTAGAGTTTGGATGATCATCGCTTTTGCTTCTTCGTTTTTTTGCAACGAAAACTTGTAAAAATCAGCATCAGCCAAGGCCGCTTTTCCTGCCTCAATTGCCATGATATTGGTATTGGCGACAACTCTGTCTTTCAGCTTTTTTGCCAGATCCGGCTTGGCTATCAAATACCCCATTCGGATTCCCGCCAATCCATAGACTTTGGAAAGAGTACGTGAAACCACTACATCATGACCTTTTTTCACCAACTCCACCATGGATGGATAGTTGGGATCGGTGATGTAATCATAGTAGGCTTCATCGCTGAAAACCACGGTTCGTTGACTTACTTTTTCACAGAAATCCATTACCCTGTCAGCAGGAAGAAGCTTCCCGGTAGGATTGTTTGGGTTGCAAAGAAAAACCAATCCAGTTTCATAGCTTACCCGCTTTTCGATTTCATCCAGATCAAAATCAAGATCTTTGTTCAATGGTACCCAGTTGATCTCAGTGCCCCAAAGTTCGGCATATTCCATCATCGAAAGGAATGTGGGCGTACAACTGATGATTTCTCTGCCTCTCCCAAAAGTTATTCCGGCTACTTTCAGACCTTCCGTTGATCCAGCGGTCAGCACAATGTAATCTTCGGGTACTCCTTCTTTCTCAGCGATCATTTTAACCAGAGAAGCATTGTAACCCCAAGGATAGCGGCACCCATTATCGAAAGCAGCGACCATGGCTTTCCGCATCGATTCGGATGGGCCGTATGGGTTTTCATTGGATCCCAGTCGGATTGGACCGGCTATCGGACGTGGATTATACTTTTTTATCTCTTCTGCACTGAGGGAAGATACGATTCCAGTACCTCCAAATAGTGCCAAACCTCCTCCCAGTGTAGAAGTTTTTAGCCAATCTCTTCTTGATAGTCCCTTCATTGAATTTCTGTTTTGATTGTTAAAATACTAAGCTTTCCCCAATAGTGTTAGAAAAATTGCATTTTAGGCTATACTTTATTTAAAGTAGGTTTCAAGCCGTAACAACCTGAATAAAAAGTTTTTATTCTGAAAATTGATTTTTTACAGAATTAATTTTTAAATTATTCCTGGCACAATAAACCCTAAACCCCAAAATATTATGAAAAAGTTTTTATTAATCTTGGTTTGTGGGTTGCTTTGGACAAGCGTACTTCATGCCCAGCAAACTCAGTATTCGGTATTCGAATTCATCAAGGTGGAGAAAGACCAGCTTTTTGACTACATCGAGTTCAAAGATTTAACAGAAAAAGTATATCGGCAGGCTCTCAACGACAAACGGATTAAAGGTTGGGACTTTTGGAAAGTTCAAACAGGTTCGGAACAGGGAGAATACCAATACATCATGGTCACCCACTATGATGATCCCGTCAAAATGATGAATGGATTGGACGATGAAGCGATGATTGAATACACCAGAATAGCCTATCCCCACCTCTCCGATGCTCAAATAAGGACATTATTCAAACAATCTCTTGCCATTAGAGATTTACCTGTGCGATTATACATGAGAGAATTGGCTTCTACCAATGATAACTTTCAGTATAAACCGGGGGTTTTGGCATCATTTGATTTGATGAAGGCTGTAGAAGGTAAATTTAGTGACTATGAAAAAGCCGAAATCGAAGTTTTCAAGCCTATCCATCAAAGTCGTATTAATCAGGGAATGATGGGGCATTGGAGCTTCCTCAGAGCAGCACTGCCTCAGGGTTCGGAAGCCTCATCCACACACCTTACTGTCAATCTCTATAAGGATTACGTGCAGTTTTTCAATGCACAAGCCTATGAAGATATGAACCAGACCGCTGCACAAAGAAATGCAGTAAATGAGGGCTTGAAGTCCAGAGACCAAAAGTGGATTTATCTGGCAAATCTCGAAAATGTAGTTAGATAGTAGTCCGGTAGACTATTTCTTCAAGAGGATCTCCAAAAGGATCCTCTTTTTTTATTGCTTAGAAGGTGAAAATCCCCTGAAATAGCGATACCCCAGCAATCCTAAAATAGGTCCAATCGCCAGCCAGCCCAAAAACTCCCGGGGTAAAAAGTGATTACTCATAAATTGATTAAACTGAATACTGATTATTGTCAGCCCAAATCCTATTGAATTAACCATGGTGAGGGCGGTTCCCCGATACTCCGCCTTAACACTCTGAGCGACTAAAGTGGAAAACTGAGGCGAGTCTGCAGTGACCAAAACACCCCAAATCAGAAGAAAGGGGAGTATCATACTTGTAGGTATCTCTGGGAATATAATCAATAATACCCCACAGATTCCCGATCCGGCCAAACTATAAAGGGCCACTTTTTCACTTCCTAGTTTACCTGAAATTAATCCACCCACAACACAGGAAACCCCTCCAATGGCAATGATTGCAAAAGTCCAAAGCGAATTTTCAGCTCCAATTGAAGTCTCATTTCTCAAATCCATAAGTAAAAAAGGCAGTAATGCCCAAAAAGTGTACAATTCCCACATATGTCCAAAATAGCCCAATGCCGCCCCTTGAAGTGATTTGATTTTGGCAAGCTTGGGGAGCAGGCCAAGATCGAAAACTGAATTCGCCTTCCGAAATGGACCATTTGGCACAAAAAAACCTACCAGAGACCCTCCAATAATTGAAAGTCCTGAGGTTACAAAAAGGATGATTTTCCAAGAATATTCTGCTCCCAAGGCTTTGATTAGAAATGGAAATGAAGTGCCAAACACCAATGCTCCAACCAAAAATCCCAAGGCGGATCCCAATCCTTTTTCGTAATAATCCGAAGCTATTTTCATCCCTACAGGGTAGATTCCTGCCAGAAAGAATCCAACTAAAAACCGGAAGCCTAAAACGGAAACAAAACCAACTGGCAGAATGATCAGCAAAATATTAAACGTAGCAGCCAAAACTGCGCTGTAGAAAAAAACAGCTGAAGGGGAATAGCGATCTGCGATCGACCCAAAAGCATACAAAAATGTTCCTGTGATAAATCCCAGCTGAACGGCAGAGGTAATCCAGGATATCATTCCTGAAGTACCCAGCAGGACTTCAAAGTCCTGCGCAGCCACATTGCCAGCAAACCAAAGCGAAGTGCCCAGAAATTGAGCGATTACAATCAAAATCAGGGCACTCCGGGATGATATTTGTTTTGGCATCAGACTCTCAAAATTGTTTTTATTTGGGTGATTTCCTCAGAACTGAACGTGGAGTTTTTCACCGCAGCCACATTGTCATCCAGCTGTTCCGGTTTGGAGACACCTATCAGGACAGAGGTGATTCTTGGATCTTTCAGCAGCCAGGCGATAGCCATTTGTGCGAGGGATTGGCCTCTTTTGAGTGCGATATCATTCAGTTTACTGATCATCTCCAACTTTTCGGGAGCGACTTGCTCAGGTTTCAGGTATCTTCCGTCTTTTGCCGCACGGGAGTCTGCAGGAATTCCTTTTAAATATTTATCGGTGAGCATTCCTTGTTCCAAGGGAGAAAAAGCAATACCACCAACTCCTTTTTGCCCCAAGACATCCATCAGTCCATTTTCTACCCATCGGTCAATCATGCTGTATCTTGGCTGATGAATCAATAGTGGAGTTCCCAGAGATTTCAGAATTTCATAAGCTTTGGCGGTATCCTCAGCGCTGTATTGGGAGATTCCCACATAGAGCGCTTTGCCCTGTCTAACTAATTGATCCAAAGCTCCCATGGTCTCTTCCAATGGGGTATTTGGATCGGGCCTGTGATGGTAGAAAATATCCACATATTCTAGGCCCATCCGCTTAAGACTCTGATCACAGCTGGCAATTAGGTATTTTCTGGAACCAAAATTTCCGTAAGGTCCAGGCCACATATCCCAGCCAGCTTTGCTTGATATCAGTAACTCATCGCGGTAGGGGAGGAAATCTTTTTTCAAAATCCTTCCAAAATTTTCTTCAGCCGAGCCAAATGGGGGCCCGTAATTGTTTGCCAAATCGAAGTGACAAATACCCAGGTCAAAGGCTCTTCTCAGGATTTTTCTCCCCAAAGTCAGGTCCGCGTTGTGGCCGAAATTATGCCACAGCCCCAAACTGATCTCAGGAAGGATTAACCCACTTTTACCACAATACCTGTATTTCATCTGATCGTACCGATCGGAAGCAGGCTGATAGGGAAGAAGTGGGTTGTGATCGTTGATTTGCATTGGTTAAATAGGTTTATGATTAATTGAAGAATACTATTCCCAGGAAACATGCTCCAAGAGCTAAAGCAGCGATAAACAGCCAGCTTTTCCAAATGTAAGCAATCCAGTCTTTATAGCTAATTCCCGCTCCGGCAATGATTGCCATCATTCCACCATTGGTCGGTGCGAGCATATCCATTAGCGCAGCAGGGTATTGAAATGCCAGCACTGCAACCTCACGGCTTAATCCAATCAAATCTGCCAGAGGGGCAGTCAAAGGAATGGTCAAAACGGCTTGACCAGACGTGCTGGGAACAGGAATATGAATCAATGCTTGACTGAGAAACATACCTGCAACTGCCAGAGCCTCAGGAAGAGATTCCAAAGGTGAAAAAAGACCCTGAATCAGCGGATCGATGATTAGCCCTTTTTCTAAAACTAAATAGACGCTTCTGGCTAGACCGACAATGATTCCGGCAAAAATCATTTCCCCAAACCCGCTGACATAGGTTCTCGCAGTTCCGTTTAGCCCCATTCCTCCAATTAATCCACAAAGAATCCCCACAACAAAAAACAGGGCTGACATTTCGGTATACCCCCAATCTAAAGCCGTAATACCATAAACCATAACGCCAATACCACCAAAGGATAACACTAAAATTACTCCATATTGAAGAGAAAGTGGACTGGGTTTAAACTCAGACGTAAGTTGAACGGCTGTTTTTATTTTCCCGATTTTCATGTGAAAGGTAATCCAGGTAAAAAGGGCCACAACCAAAAAGGCACTTCGAAATAAGGCATTGGTAAAGAGCGGGACTTCGGCGATATTCTGGGCTAAAAGTCCTACAAATGGATTGATCGGAGAAAATGCTGCCCCGATAAGGGACGAGCCTAGGGTGATTGCAAGGACCGCCCGGAGGTCATAATTCAATTTGGTCGCCAAAATGACAAAAATCGGAACCATCGGAATCAGCTCCTCCTGCATCGAGATGGAAGCTCCGCCCACTGCAAACACAAAACCCAGTATATAAAAAAGTAAAAATCTCGAATTCCTAAATCGGTAAATCAATGCTTCAATACCTGCCTGAAGTGCCCCGGTTTTTTCCACAATATAAAAAGCACCCCCTAAAATCAAAATTAGAACGATGATGTCCGCTCCTGCAATAATGCCCTCTGGAATTGCTTTTAAAATCTCCCAGAAGCTCGGATTTACATCTTCCACAAGTTTAAAACTTCCCGGAACCACTATTTCTCGGCCAGTCAGCTCATCCAGCACTCGATCAAAACTTCCCGAAGGAATAATTAAAGTGGCTAAAGCTGCCACCACAATAAATCCTAATAAAATGATCAGGGGATGAGGAAAGGAGAGCTTCATTTGGGAAGGGTTATGGCGTAATTATTTTCAAAATAGCTGATGCAATTTCTCTTCGAAAGTCAGCCTTGTCAGCGGCATTGGACACAAGAAAGAAAGCGACTTCCAAGTCCGGGGAGTAAATGACAAGTGAGCTATATCCGCCCTGATCTCCAAAATGCCCTATAAAACCGGAATTGTTGATTTGTATGGATTGGAATCCTGCCGGGGTTTCTTCACCGGTTTTTAACCAGGCAAGTTCATCTCCAAAAGTTCCCATAGTTCCGCGACTTAAGTGGATGAGGGCTTTGGAAAGTTCAGCAGCGCTGAGGACTAGGCCCGAAGAAGGTGATGGGAAACGTTCTAATTTTAAAGCTTTGGGTTCGATTCTTTTCCAGAGAAATGTCCGTTGATGCCCTTGGATTGATCCTGTATCCAGAGGCCATTTGACTACGAATTCACTAGAATTCATCCCTCCGGGAATTAGAGTTCGTTCTTTGGCAATCAGTTCAAAAGGGATTGCTCCACTGACTTCGAGTAAATATCCGATCAAGTCAAAATTGGCATCAGCATAGTGATATTGCCTGTTTCCAAGTTTTGGGGAGTTGAGCAGATTGGGGAGATTTCCCAATTGTCTTTTTTCCTGATTTAGCAGAACGCTTCCCAATCCTCGTTTATCCGTAATTCCGGAAGTATGCCTAAGCAAATCCCGAAGTGATAGTTGGGAAAAATCCGAACTCAGTTTTTTCGCTTTAGGTAAAATTGAATTCACAGAGGAGTCGAGGGAGTAGCCTTTTTCCAAGGCGAAATTCGCCAATGTAAGGGCGGTAAAAATCTTGGAAACTGATGCTACCGGAATTTTGCTGTGTAGCGTCAGAGAGTCTTTAGTCTTAAGATTTTCAAATCCAAAAGCCTTGAGATAAGTCAGTTTTTCGTTCTTTATGATACCAACTGCTATTCCGGGGATCAGGTATTGAATGAGGCTTTGTGAAAGAAGCGAATCGATTCTTGCATCTCTGGATTCAGGATATGAGACAGGCGTTACTCGCACTTTTGGATAGCTTCGCCACCATTCCCAACCCAAAAAAAGAAGGAACCAAAAGGCCAGCCCTAGCAAGATATATTTTGTGATCCGTTTCATCCGGATCAGGTTGGAACTGTGCTGTTCATTGGTTGTGACATTGGGCTTTTGGAAACATATCCTTTGGGCAATTCCTTTTTTAGTGCTTTCACAAAAAGATGATAATCTACCGTGATGGTATGCCTAGGGGAATTTACTTGTTGGTAATGCGGATTTGTCACTTCCTTTTGGCAAAGCTCCTGAATTGAACTCGGACGTTTCCAGTTCCCGATCAGTTCCTGGGCCATAAGTTTACTTTGTAGTTCTGCTCCAGGCCAAATACATCCCAGAGGCTGAAACATACCAATGAAATAGAGGTTCTCGTACTTTGGGTGGAACATTTTCAGATAAAGCGGAACCGATCCCTCTGAGTAGTCAATAAAGTTTTTGTCAAAAAACGGATGACTCAGCCAGTATCCCGTGCAGGCAATCACGGTATCATACTCTTCCGTTTTCCCATCCTCAAATAGCACCTGCTTTCCATCAAAACGCTTGATATCTAATCTGGGCTTAACTTTTCCATGACGGATTTTGTGCAAAAGTTCGTCATTGATCGTGGGATGGGTGGCGCCAAAAGGTCCCGTTACCGGTCTTAAGCCATATTGGCTATTCTCCCCAAGCATGACTTTAAGCAATATTTTATTAAAAAACCCTCGAATTTTAATCGGAAGCCATTTGCTCTGTTCGGCTATTTTGTCTGAAGGTTTTCCAAAAAAGAACTTAGGGACAATCTGGTAGCCCCGTCTCCAGCTGATTGCAGTCATTTTTGAAACCCGGCTCGTTTCAACGGCAACATCACAGGCTGAATTACCTCCTCCGATCACCAAAACGCGCTTTCCGGCAAATGGAGTAGCCTTTTTGAAATTATGCGAATGAAGAAACTCTCCTTCAAAATTCCCCGGATACTCAGGATATCTTGGTTTCCAGTGATGGCCATTGGATACGACCAAATGCGTGAATTTCCCGGTCGTTTCGATTCCGTCTTTTTCTGTTATTATGTGCCAGGTTTTGTCATCTATCCGCTCACAGTGCTTTACTAGAGTGCCAAATTGGATGAAGGGATAAAGATTGAAGCGATGGGCATAAGCCTGAAAATATCGCCTTAGGGTGTCATGATCTGGATAATCTGCTGTTTCAGGGTCGAAATCGTCAAAGGTAAAGTCTTCGTATTGGGAGAGTGTTTTGGAAGAAATGATATGGGTAGTTTCAAAAACGCTGGAATGACTCTCGTTTTCGGAGTAGATCCAATTACCACCTACATCCTCGTTTCGGTCAAAAGCCACAGCATCCAAACCTTGATCGAGAAGGTTTTTCAAGGCAGTGATTCCGGAAGGCCCGCATCCAATGACGGCAACTTTTAACTTCATAAATAATGGCTTGGGTCTAAAGTTCAGCTAGTCAGATTTGTCTGTCAGCATTAAAGTAATGGAAAAAAATCAAAACAGTATGGGATGAGTTCTGCCGCTAACTCTAAATCAATTAATTTTTCGAGGCTAGTTTAACTTGAAAGCAGCAAATCCTCCAAAATTCGCATTCCTACTGTGGCTTTTTCCTGAATCACTTTCACTTCTCTAGGTAACTGAAAGTCGGGAACCTGTGGGTCAATCAGATATTTTTGAGCTGCCCTTGGTACAAAATCGATCAGACTGGCTGCTGGATAAACTTGCATGGAAGTGCCCAATACTAAAAATATATCTGCCTTGGATGTCAGGGAAATGGCGGGTTCCATCATGGGTACAGCCTCCCCAAACCAAACAATGAAAGGGCGGAGTTGACTTCCTTTTTCGCACTTGGCGCCTTCTTTGATCTCCCAATGATCCAAGGTATAAACTAAACTTGGGTCGAGTGAACTTTGAGCTTTACTGAGTTCCCCATGCAAGTGAAGCACATTGGAGGAGCCTGCTCGCTCATGGAGGTCGTCTACATTTTGGGTAATGATCTGAACCTCAAAGTGCTTTTCCAGCCTAGCCAAGGCATAGTGCGCATCGTTTGGCTGGCAGTCCCGAGCCTGTTTTCTTCGCTGATTGTAAAAATCCAGAACCAAAGCTCGATTTTTACGCCAGCCTCCAGGGGATGCTACCTCCATTATGTCATGATCTTCCCAAAGTCCATTGCTGTCTCTGAAGGTACGTATTCCGCTTTCTGCAGATACTCCGGCGCCGGTAAGTACGACAAGTTTTTTCTGGTTCATGGAGTTGAAATAAGGGTAAGTTCTAGCGATGAAATTAATTCCATAATTCTTGCTAGACAAAATTCATTTCCAATTGCAAAAGGTTAGATGCTGTCTCAAAAGGACTGAAAGTGTCAGCCTGACACTTCGTCTCCAGTCACCCTGGGCGGAGTCGAAGGGTGACTGGAATCGAAGGTCAATTACAGTGAATATAACAACATTTCGAACTTCGCAACTCCCGTTACTCAGGTTGCTCAATGTGACAAACAGCAGTTATGAGACAGCTTCTGTTACCCTTATACTTGATTTCTATTTCTCTAAAGTTTCACCTAATAAAAAAACCGACCCTTAAGAGGTCGGTTCTGAATTACTTCTTTTTCGCAGGAAACTTACCTTTTTTCTTGCCTGCATCCGGCTGTGATTCGATGATTTCGATCGTCTCGGCGTAGGTGAGTTGCTCTGCTTCCTTTCCTTTTGGGATCTTATAGTTGTTTTTTCCCAGCTTGATGTATGGTCCCCAGCGACCGTTCAGTACTTGAATTTCAGGATTTTCATCAAAGGTTTTGATATGTTTTTTGGAGTCTGCATCACGCTTATTCACGATTAACTCTATTGCCTCTGCTTCGGTGATGGACATCGGATCCTGCTCTTTATTCAGGGAGTAAAATGCGCTTTCATGTTTGATATAGGGTCCAAATCTTCCGAGTGCAGCAGTCATCTTTTTGTCTTCAAAGAATCCCACTTCCCGCGGCAGCTTAAACAGTTCGAGGGCATCATCCATGGTCACATTTTCGATAAACTGACCCTTTTTCAAACTTGCAAACTGCTTGTCTTCATCTTCGGTTTCTCCGATTTGAACCAATGGCCCAAAGCGTCCAAGTCTTGCATAGACATTTTTGCCATTGCTTGGGTGCTGCCCAATCAGTCGGCTGGTGTTTACATCCTGACGGGAAACCTGCTCGGTATCTTCCACACTTTTGTGGAATTTACCATAGAATCCGTCGATCATATCCTGCCAATCCTGTCCTCCGGCGGCGATGTCGTCAAATTCCTTTTCTACTCGTGCAGTGAAATGGAAATCAATGACATTTGGGAAATGCTCCACCAGGAAGTCATTGACCACCATGGCGATATTGGTAGGGAAGAGCTTGTTTTTCTCTGCGCCGGTATTTTCTGTTTTGGTTGCGTCATGGAATTGCCCCTTGGCGATCTTCATTTCCACATAGTTTCGTGGCGTACCATCTCTTGCTTCTTTGACCACGTACTCCCGCTTTTGGATCGTGGAGATCGTTGGTGCGTATGTGGAAGGTCGGCCAATACCCAGTTCCTCTAGTTTTTTCACTAGCGATGCTTCGGTATACCTCGGTGCAGGTCTGCTAAAGGTTTCTCTACCTTTCATTTCCTGCAGATTCAGTCCTTGACCAATGTTGATTGGAGGCAAAAGCGACTTGTTTCCTTCTTCCTCATCTTCAGGTTCATCGTCAGTATCTTCCAAATACACCTTGAGAAATCCATCAAACTTAATCACCTCACCGGTTGCCACAAGATTCAGCGTAGAATTGGAGATGGCAATGGTAATGACCGTTTTTTCCAGTTCGGCATCTGCCATTTGAGAAGCGATGGCACGCTTCCAGATCAGTTCATAAAGGCGCTGTTCATTACGCTCACCGGACACTTGACTGGCAGAGAAATCTGTAGGGCGAATGGCTTCGTGCGCTTCCTGCGCACTTTCGGACTTGGTGGTAAACTGTCTTGATTTATGGTATTTAGACCCAAAAGAGTCTTCAATTGATTGTTTAGCAGCAGCCATTGCATCCTGAGATAGGTTGGTGCTGTCTGTACGCATGTAAGTGATCTTTCCGGCCTCATAGAGCTTCTGAGCTACAGACATGGTTTGTGCAACGGAAAAATAAAGCTTTCGCGAAGCTTCCTGCTGAAGGGTAGACGTGGTAAAAGGTGCCGCGGGAGTCTTTTTCGTTGGCTTTTTCTCCAGATTTGCTACGGAGAAAGATGCCTCCAGGCATTTCTTCAGAAAGTCTTCGGCTTCTGCTTTGGTGTCAAATTTCTTGGGAAGTTCGGCCTGAAAGGTTTTTCCTTCCACTTCAAACAGCGCAGTGATCCGAAACGATGACTTGGATTTGTGCGCCTCGATTTCCCGCTCGCGCTCCACAATTAGGCGAACTGCCACAGATTGAACCCGTCCGGCGGAGAGACCTGTTTTTATTTTTTTCCAAAGAATTGGAGAAAGCTCAAATCCTACCAATCTGTCCAAAATCCTTCTGGCTTGCTGCGCATTCACCAAATCGTAATCAATTCCCCGAGGGTTTTCGATCGCTTTAGTGATGGCATTCTTGGTGATTTCTCTAAAAACAATTCGCCTGGTGCGTTCTTCTTTCAAGTTTAGCACTTCTTTAAGGTGCCATGAAATGGCTTCTCCTTCCCGGTCATCATCACTCGCTAAGTAAACCATCTCGGCGTCCTTTGAAAGTGCTTTCAGATTTTTGATCACTTCTTTTTTATCGGCAGTGACCTCGTAGGTAGGTTGGAAGCGGTTTTTGATATCTATTGCTTTGTCGCCTTTCGGAAGATCCCGCACGTGACCGTAGCTGGAGACTACCTTGAAGTCCTTGCCGAGGTAACCCTCAATGGTCTTTGCTTTGGCAGGGGATTCGACGATGACTAGATTTTTTGACATAGAGAAAATGGGAAATTTCCTGACCGAAAGGCCAAATACGAAAAGCTAAAAATAGAGGGCCTAGTTTTCTTGTCCAAATAATAAAAAAATGAGGTCATCCAATTTGGAAAGATTTTTGAGGTTTTGATTAAAGATTTTTAAGCAAAACGGGTAATTAATGAAGCAATTATTTCTATTGAGACATGGTGAAGCAGGCTTTTCCGACGGTGTTGACTTCCAAAGACAACTGACTACAAAAGGAAAAGAAAACCTCAATCGCTTGGGTCAAACACTTCAGCCCACAGGGTTGAAAGTGGATCATTTGTATTGTTCTGCTGCTACCCGTACGCGTGAAACCGCCGAAATAATCAAAAAACACATCGAAATAGGTACGGAAGTATATGCTCGGGAGATCTATGAAGGGGGACTGGAAGCACTGATAAAACTTCTTGAAAATACTCCGAATGATGCTCAATCCTGCATGCTGATCGGACACAATCCGACCATCAGCGTACTGATATCTCATTTGACTCATGCCAATTATGTGGGGCTTCAACCCGGGATGTTGGCTATTATCGATCTGGAAATCACCGAGTGGCATATGATTGGTCTGGGCACGGGGACATTGAAAGAACTGATGCAGTGAGCAGTGTCCAAGCGCTGTTGTTAGTTTTTAGGAATGAGTCAGATTTGGCAAAAATTGTATGCAGTAATCGGTAAGTTGTAATCAGTAGTAGAAATACAACTTACAATTCACAGTTTACAATTCACTACTTACCACTTATTCAATCACTCAGAACTCACCAATCCTGTGGATATCCGCTTCGCTATACCTGGGTGTTCCTCCTTTTTGAGTTGCGACAAACCCACCGATTTTACAGGCAAAATCCAGAATTTCCTGCGGGGACTTTTCCTCTAAATACGTTTTTATAAATCCGCTTAAAAAAGCATCCCCGGCACCGATCGAATCTACTACTTGTACTTTGTAGCCGGAGTGTGAATAAATTTCCCCTTTTTGATAAATCAACGCTCCTTTTGATCCTTGGGTGATGCAGATGATCTCCATAGGAAAATGCTGATCTAAATAATTACAAAGTGATTCAATGCCGGGATCAGTCCCAAAATAGTCGGCGAAAATCTCCAATTCATCTTCATTTATTTTAAGGACATCAGTGAATCCTAGCAGCGTTTCTATTACCTCAAAATCATAGAAAGGAGGGCGTAAGTTTGCGTCAAAAATCCGTAATGTGGGGTGTTGGAGAAGCTTTATCAGGGTTTTTAGACTTTCTGTATTTCGGACACCCAGTGTTCCAAATACAAATGCATCCGCATCTTCCACTGCTTGGTCATTAGTAACAGTCCACTCAATAAAATCCCATGCTACCGGAGATATTATATTGTATTTGATGTTTTCGGGATCAGTGGTGTCGACCAAGACCTTGGATGTTTCATGATCGGCTTTGATTTGAATGAGGTCAAGTGGAAGTTCAAATTCCCGAAGAAAATCAAGTAGCTTTTCCCCGTCTTCATCCTTTCCAACAGCGGAAATCAAACGGGAATTTAATCCCAGCTGATGAAGATTGAGCGCCACATTCATGGGTGCACCCCCAGCTACAGGTCCGCTTGGAAGGCAATCCCAAAGCATTTCTCCGAAAATTACAACTTGATCACGCATGGTTTTTATGTAAGTCTTTTTGAATCTCTTCCAAGGAGCGTCCTTTGGTCTCCGGCATTTTAAACTTTACCCAAAGCAGTTGGAGGACCATCATTCCGCAGAAAAACGCAAAGATATAGCCCGGGCCGTAGCTGTTGGCAAAGAAAGGAAAAACATTCGCAATGAGGGCTGCCAGAATCCAATGTGTAAAAGAACCCAAGGACTGACCGGAAGCTCTAAGTTCATTGGGAAACATTTCAGAAATGAAGACCCATATTACAGCACCTTGACCTACTGCATGTGATGCAATAAATCCGAAAACAAAAATCGGAAGCCAAAATGCCGGAATCCCGGGCCCCAGAAAATTGAAGGCCATCAAGCCGAGGAATAGGATGTATCCAAATGATCCGATGTACATCAGCTTTTTTCGTCCAAGCCGATCAATCAAATAAAGGCCGAAGAAGGTCGCTACCAAATTGACAATGCCGATTCCAATGGTGGAAATCAGCGCATTTTCAGTGGAAATACCAGCCATTTCAAAGATTCTTGGGGCAAAGTAAATAATGGCATTAATGCCCGACACCTGATTGAAAAAGGCTATCATCACAGCCAACATTGTACTTGAAAAGAATCGGGAATTGAAAAGGGCCCCAAATCCTGCCTTTTGCTTCATGCTTTTTTCTTCTTCAATCGCAAGTCGGATTGCTTCATCGACACCGTCCGGATCAGTTCGGGTCAAGATTTCCCGTGCTTTGACCTGATCATTGAATTTGGCAATCAGCCAACGCGGACTTTCAGGAATTCTAAAAATCATCACACTATATAGTAATGCGGGGATGCCTTCCACAGCGAGCATCCATCTCCAATCTTCGGGAAGTCCGGCTGTACCGATCAGGTAGTTGGAAATGTAAGCCACCACGATCCCAAAGACAATGTTGAACTGATACAGTGCGACTAATTGCCCCCTGTTTTTGGCAGGAGCAATCTCCGAAATGTACATTGGGGCTACAACCGAGGAAGCACCGACTCCCAAGCCTCCCAGAAATCTAAAGAACGTGAAGGATTCAACATCCCAAGCCAAGCCCGACCCTAGTGCTGAAATGAAGTAAAATAGGCCGATCCATAGTAAACTTTTCTTTCTGCCAAATCGATCCGCGGGAATGCCTCCAAACAATGCGCCAATCACCGTTCCATAAAGCGCTGAGGCTATGGCTAATCCGTGAATCCAATCACTTAGCTTCCATACTTCTTGTATGTCCCGCTCTGCACCGGAGATCACTGCTGTATCAAATCCAAACAAAAAGCCGCCCAAAGCGGCTGTGATGGAAACAAAAAAGGCATATTGTTTAGAAGTCATGAAGGGTTTTGGGTCGATGGAATTACTAAACTACTCAGAAGCCTTTTAAATCAAAATGGCCAACCCGTATTTCGATATTATTTAGAAATCCGTACCTGGAATGCTGTATATAAATTTCGCGAAACGAATGGAATACAGAATTTACGACCGAATTAAAAAAGTAAAATCCGCATAAATAACCAAAGAATATTTTGTTTCTAATCTTTCTCCAAAGACCTTCCTCCTTTAAAATTGTTATATTCGCAGGCGTAAAAAAATTAGCTTAACTCTGCCCTAAACCGTTTCAATTTGAAACCTAGCAGGAAATAAACCCAATGTCATGAATTCTCCCGTGGAAGTTTATAAACCTAATAATCATATTCGGATTGTCACCGCAGCTTCACTTTTTGATGGACATGATGCGGCTATCAATATCATGCGTAGGATTATCCAATCCACCGGCTGCGAAGTCATTCACCTTGGTCACAATCGATCCGTGCAGGAAATCGTCGATTGCGCCATTCAGGAAGATGTGCAGGCAATAGCGATTACCTCGTATCAGGGCGGGCACGTCGAATTTTTTAAATACATGTATGATTTGCTTCGCGAAAGGGGTGCAGGTCACGTCAAGATATTTGGAGGAGGAGGAGGAACAATTCTTCCCGAAGAAATAAATGAACTTCATGGGTACGGCATCACCCGAATTTATGCTCCTGATGATGGGCGGTCTATGGGATTGCAGGGCATGATCAATGATTTGGTTTCAACCTGTGATTTCCCGATAGGCGATGTACTGCCTGAAGAATTTTTCCTTTCCAAAGACAAAAAAGAACACGTCGCGAGAGCAATATCAGCTTTTGAAAATTTCCCTGAAAAATCAAAGGTGCTTCTCGATACGGTGAGAAAGCAAAGTAAATCTGCTGTTGCACCCGTTTTGGGTATCACAGGAACAGGAGGTTCGGGGAAATCCTCTTTGGTGGATGAATTGGTCAGAAGATTCCTGATTGATTTTATTGATAAAACACTGGCTATCATATCTGTTGATCCTTCCAAGCGGAAAACCGGTGGAGCACTTTTAGGCGATCGGATTCGCATGAATGCCATCCATCATCCCCGCGTTTTCATGCGTTCGCTGGCGACACGCCAGTCAAATTTGGCACTTTCGAAATATGTGCAGGATGCTGTGGATACCGTGAAAGCAGCTGGGTTTGATCTGGTGATTTTGGAAACTTCCGGTATCGGGCAGTCGGATACGGAAATCATTGAGCATTCTGACTTGTCACTTTATGTGATGACTCCGGAGTATGGAGCCGCTTCTCAACTTGAAAAAATCGACATGCTGGACTTTGCAGACGTGATTGCGCTCAATAAGTTTGACAAGCGAGGCGCTTTGGATGCTATCCGCGATGTGAAGAAGCAGTTTAAGCGAAATCATAACCTTTGGGATATTTCCGATGAGCAGATTCCGGTTTTTGGGACCATTGCATCGCAATTTAATGATCCGGGAATGAATCAGCTTTACCGGGCTTTGATCGGTAAGGTTTCAGAGAAATTTCAGGGCTGGCAAAGTACTTCGGAATTGGTATCCGGTTCCTCAGAGAAGATTTATATCATTCCGCCAGCCCGGACGCGCTACCTGAGTGAGATCACCGAAACCAATCGCAACTACGACAAATGGGTGGAAGCCCAAAAAGAAATTGCGCAGCAGCTATACAGTATCCGAAAATCCATCGATGCTGTCAAGTCCACCAAGGTGGCTGATGTGGATCGCCTGATCAAAGAATTGCAGGAAGTCTATGCACAAGTGGGGCTAAATCTTGATCCAAAGAACAAGAAATGGCTTGAAGAATGGCCTGCTGAGGCTGCCAAGTATCAGGATGACTTTTATATTTTCAAAGTCCGGGACAAAGAGATTAAGATCCAGACGTATTCGCTGTCGCTTTCCAATTCCCGAATTTCAAAAGTGGCTTTGCCGAAATATGAAGCTTGGGGAGAATTGCTGAAATGGGGCTTAAGAGAAAATGTTCCCGGTCAGTTCCCTTACACTGCAGGTGTTTTTCCTTTCAAACGTGAAGGTGAAGATCCTACACGGATGTTTGCTGGAGAAGGCGGCCCCGAGCGTACCAACAAGCGCTTTCACTATGTCTCCCAAGGAATGCCGGCTAAGCGGCTTTCGACGGCCTTTGACTCGGTGACTTTATATGGGGAAGATCCAGACTATAGACCGGATATTTTTGGAAAAATCGGTAACTCCGGAGTCAACATTTGCTGTCTAGATGATGCAAAAAAGCTTTATTCTGGCTTCAATCTGGTCGATCCAATGACCTCAGTTTCCATGACGATCAATGGCCCTGCTGCTACAATGACCGCTTTTTTTATGAATGCAGCCATAGATCAGCAATGCGAAGTCTATATCAAAGCAAATGGACTGGAAGAAGAAGTGAATTCAAAAATTGAGGCAATTTTCAAGAAAAAAGGACTGCCAAGACCGACATACAACGGCGTGATTCCCGAGGGAAACAATGGCTTGGGCCTGATGCTCCTCGGTGTGACAGGCGATCAGGTTTTACCTGCGGCGGTTTACGAAAAGATCAAAGCTGATACCCTTTCTAAAGTACGCGGAACTGTTCAGGCGGATATTTTAAAAGAAGATCAGGCGCAGAATACCTGCATTTTCTCAACTGAATTTTCACTTAGATTGATGGGGGATGTACAGCAGTACTTCATCGATCAAAGTGTCAGAAATTTCTACTCGGTTTCTATATCAGGTTATCATATTGCAGAGGCAGGAGCAAATCCGATTACCCAACTTGCCCTCACATTATCCAACGGATTCACATACGTGGAATATTATGTATCAAGGGGAATGAACATCAATGAATTTGCTCCAAACCTTTCCTTCTTTTTCTCCAATGGAATTGATCCTGAATATGCGGTGATCGGACGTGTTGCAAGAAGAATTTGGGCCAAAGCCATGAAATTGAAATATGGAGCAAATGAACGCTCACAGATGTTGAAATATCATATTCAGACTTCCGGCCGTTCGCTTCATGCTCAGGAAATTGACTTCAACGATATCCGAACCACACTGCAGGCATTGTATGCGATTTATGACAATTGCAATTCCCTGCATACCAATGCCTATGATGAAGCGATCACTACACCAACCGAAGCATCAGTGCGTCGGGCGATGGCCATCCAGCTGATTATCAACAAAGAACTTGGGCTTACCAAAAATGAAAACCCCATTCAGGGAGCCTTTATAATTGAAGAACTGACAGACTTGGTCGAAGAAGCAGTGTATGTCGAATTTGATCGGATTACTGAAAGAGGAGGCGTGCTGGGTGCGATGGAAACCATGTATCAGCGGGGGAAAATTCAAGAGGAAAGCCTTCATTACGAAATGCTGAAGCATACCGGCGAATTTCCAATCATTGGTGTGAATACCTTCCTTTCATCAGACGGTTCGCCGACGGTAACTCCCGGAGAAGTAATCCGGGCCAATCCTGAGGAAAAAGAAGCGCAAATTCAGACCTTGAGAAACTTACATAAGACCTACGCTGGTCTGGAAGAGCAGCAGCTAAATTCACTTAAAATTGCAGCAGTGAAAAATGAAAACGTCTTTGCGCTGCTGATGGAAGCAGCCAAGTATTGCTCTCTTGGTCAAATCACCAATGCGCTCTACGAAGTGGGGGGACAGTATCGAAGGAATATGTAATTAAGTGGGAAGACGGAAGAGTAGGCAGTTCACAGTTGGCAGAAAGTCAGAAAGCTAAAGTGAGAAGTCAGATAAAAAGCAGGCAGTTGCAGCAGGCAGTGGTCTTAAATCAGAAGGTTAAAGCCTCAAAAAACTAAAATAAGTCGTAAATCAAAAAACTTGTGCTGAGCGTCGGTTGGTGAGCGGAGCCGAACCAAGTCTAAGCATCGTAAATCGTAAATCAAAATGGCAAATAAACGCAATGTGACCGTCCGAATGAAGGCGGATTTAGAATATGAATCTCGCAATCCTCAGGGGAATCTGGTGAATATTGACATGTATGACCCTGAGCACAAGCATTCCCAATCCCCTATGGATTTGCTGTTGTCGGCATTGGGAGGTTGTGCATCGGTAGATGCGGTATTGATGATGAAGAAAAAGCGAAGAGCGATTGTCGATTTTTTTGTGGAGGCAGAAGGGACTCGCAATGAAGGTGTGCCTGCATTCTATACCTCCATCGAATTGAAATTTGTCCTGGTGTCCCCTGATGCTACTCCTGAGGAATTTGAAAAAGTAGTGGCCCTGTCGGTAGATAAATATTGCTCAGTAGCTTCATCTTTGAAATCTACCATCACTTACAAATCTGAAGTCAGAAGGCCGGAATGAGAGTTGTCAAAGAACTGGTTCAAGAGGAGGTCCGAATCAGCATTTTCTCCTGGAATAACAAATACATAATCAAGTTTGAATTAGGTCCAATGGAGCAAACTTTTAAGCTCAGTGAAACTGAGGTGTTGGAAGAATTGGATTTGGAGATTTTTTTGACAGGTGAATTTTTCGACAAAGTGAAAAATCGTTTCGATGAAATGGGTAAAACCTTTCGTTCACAGTTGGAAAATCTCTAATTTCCCTGAAATCAGGCCAAATTATGAGTCATTTAAAATGGATTTGTTTTTTCTTTTCCGTGGGTCTTTCTCTATTTGGCTGCGGTGCTCCCGAAAAGGAACTTCAAAGTAAAAATTTTGATAAGCTAAAGGCCTTGATCCAGGAAATGGAATCAGAGGGTGAATTAATGGCACGGCAGCTGGACACCGTGGCTCATTTTTACAGTTATCTCCTTACTAAAAAGGATTCTATTTTAAGAAATCCATTGCCCAATCCCTATAGTTATCAAGGGGCATTTTCCACGAATATTCCCGATGAAGACCCCAAGCTGAGCTCTATTATTATTCTTAATTCGACACCTAACCGTCAAAAGGCCGAAAAGGAGGTTGTTTTGACAAATGCATTGGATAGTGTTTTCGTGGCATTCAAAAAAAACAATCCTTTGGCTGTTCAGATTTATTCCAATTCACTTATGCAGGTAAGCAGGGTATATCCTGCGTATGATTCTAAAAATATCGTTGATCCGGATATTGACGTGACCAAGTTTAACTTTTTTTATGAGGCAGATTTGGAGCACAATCCCAAAAAGGGGTTGGTTTGGATTCCCGATCCCTATGTAGATCCCGCGGGAAAAGGTTGGATCCTCTCCGTACTGCATCCTGTTTATGATGGAAGCGAGCTGTTTGCTGTCTTGGGAGTAGATTACACGGTAGGTGATATCATTGAAACGTATTTGAATTCCGTAGAGGGGGAATTCGTATTGGTAAATGCTAAAGGAGATATCGTTGCGGGAAAAAGTTTGGGCATCGAAGCTTTGAGCCTTCCTCCATTGAAAAATCATGTGTACAGAGAAACCATTCAATCAGATAATTTCAGAATTTCTGATTTTAATCTCTTTAATAGCAAAAGTAGAGAGGTTCGCAAAATGGCGCAGGATTTCCTTCTGCAAAAAAAAGACAGGTTTATTTTTGAGAACGAACCAAATTTGAAACAGGCGATTTGTGTTTCCTTTCCCACGATGGGTTGGTTTTTAATTGAGATCTTTCCAAATTCTTGATAAAATCGACAGTGAAAAAAAACTTTCAAGGCTATCCAAACTTTTCACTGATTACCGCTATCGGTACATTGTTGGTTATCCTTGTGATTGCTTTGGGATTCAGTTTTTTTAACGCGATTTACAATGCTCAAGTAGAATCAAGAAAGGAATTTTTAATAAAACAGACTGAGCTGGCTACCAGAGGTTTAGAGGTAGATTTGAACCGATTCAAAGAGGAATCAAAAATTTTGATCTCTTACCTCGAAAATTCGAGAATGGACGAGGAGGAATTAGGGGATGAATTTACTGTTGCCGTGCGGAGAACTTTCACCAGTTTCCCAGGGATGCTAGATTCTATTTGGGTAGAGATGAATGATTCTACAATCATTTTTACGATGACTGAGCGAAATGATTTTATACGAAAGCGTTCCAATCAGGCAATTGGCCAGCAGGTAAAAAGATCACAATTTTTAGTTGAAGGTAAATATGGCTTTCGAATTCTTTATTCAATAGATATCCTCAAATACAGTCATGACTATGTCGCCAATTTCTATTTAAATCCTGGGGGTGAAAAGTATCTTTTTTATGAGGATAACCTGATTTCAATTACTCCCCTTAAATCAGGTGCGGGAGTTTTCTTAAATACAGATGACTTTAATGAAATCAAGGCAGACATTAATTTAGGGCTAAAGGGATTCTATGAAGTGAACTGGAAAAAAGGGGAGGAGGAGTTTTCCGGGATTTTGGCGCAGTATCCATTTTCCTATGCAAATTCCGGCAAACCCGCATCCTTGGTCTTTTTTGTACCAATGGAGGGTTTGACTTCCGGATTTTATAGTACCTACTTGATGCTCTTTTTGGGTGTGGTAATTTTATTGATCGGGACTGTTTCATTTTTTATTATTTCTTTAAAGGGAAATAGGGATTCAATCAAGCTTCAAGAGGCAAGTCTTGATGAGATATCCCGGCTTTTTGATCAACAAAATCTTCTTCTACAGGAGTTAAATGGCTTTGTTTTTTTTCATGACTACAAAGGAGAGATGATCAAAGTCTCTGATGAAGTAGAGAAAGTACTTGGGCATTCTAAGGTTGATTTCTTCAATGCTTTCAAGGCCGATTCCACCCATCTTCAAGCAAATTCTGTTAAGGAGCAAATTTTAAAAGCATTGGAAGTATCATTGGATATTGTGGATTTCGAAATTGATTTCATAAAACCCGATGGAGCGAAAATCAGGGTCAGAATTTTTGAAAAGTTGCTTTTCGATAAAACGGGGAGATTTTCGGGAGGTATGGGAATCTGTACGGATATCACCTCCCAATATCTGATCAGACAGGAGACTATTCAAAGTGAAAATAGGCTCAGAACACTTATCAATAATATTCCAGACACCATTTTTATCTATAATAATGAGGGTGTTGTACTTGATTTTCATGTTCAGGACAAAAAGAATCTTCTTAATTCAGCCCAATCCACTTTAGGTAAATCCTTGGGAGAATTTGTTCCTCATGGTCAAGCCGAAGAAGTTATTCGGGTCTTTAATCTTGCAAAAAACACAGGAAGTATTCAAACCATAAATGTAGTTTGGTATGGCCCCATCGGAGATAAACATTATGAAATGAGATTTTTCCCTTTGGATGAAAATCAAATCATGTCTATTTCAAAAGACATTACCGGACAGAAAGTATGGGAAAGAGGTTTGGTCGATGCAATGAATGCCGCCGATCAGGCCAATAGATCCAAGTCAGACTTTTTGGCTAATATGAGTCATGAGATTCGTACGCCGATGAATGGACTTTTAGGAATTATTGATTTATTGGAAAGTACCAATCTTAATAAGATTCAAAAGCAATACGTTGAGATTATTAAAAACTCCGGAAACTCACTTTTAAATATTATCCGTGACATTCTGGATTATTCAAAAATTGAGTCAGGTAAAATTGAAATTCAAAATTCATTTTTTAATCCGGTAGAGGAGTTGAAGAACCAAATCAAAATTCTCTCAGGCTTGGCAAGTAAAAAGAAGATTAAACTTGAAATCAGCTTCAGCACGTTGGAGGATTTAATTATTGAAGCTGACAAAGGAAAAATAAATCAAGTATTACTCAATTTAATCGGAAATGCGATCAAGTTTACGCCAAATGAGGGCATCGTAGGTGTCAAAATGGAATTGAATCCAATAGATGAGGTTTTTTCTTTTCTTTCCTTTCGGATTTCCGATACCGGAATCGGGATCCCAAAAGAGCATCTTGAGCAACTTACAGATCCATTTTATCAGGTAGAGAGCTCTAATACCCGGGCTTACCAGGGTACCGGATTGGG
This sequence comes from Algoriphagus sp., assembly GCF_030694375.1. GTDB lineage: Bacteria > Bacteroidota > Bacteroidia > Cytophagales > Cyclobacteriaceae > Algoriphagus. The sequence goes on along the minus strand of NZ_JAUXYL010000005.1, from coordinate 67,964 downwards.
ATTAGCCATTGCCAAAAAAATCATTGAATTGCTAGGAGGGCAACTGGTTATAGAAAGTGAACTTGGAGAAGGTTCGGTATTCAGTTTCTCTGTGATTGTGAAAAATGCCGAAAAGGATTTCATCATACCTGAAAGCTATCAGTTGACATGGAAAGACATTAAAGACATGGGAGCAGTATTCCCACTGAAAATTTTATTAGCAGAAGATAATGACTTGAATTTACAATTGATGACTTTGATGTTTCAGCAGCTTGGTTTTCATTTTGAGGTGGCAAAAAATGGTGTTGAAGTATTGGAGAAAGTAAATGTTCAGAAGTTTGATGTGATACTCATGGATGTCCAAATGCCTGTGATGAATGGGTTGGAAGCAACACGGGAAATTCGAAAAAATGAAGCCAACAGTGAGATTATTATTATCGGATTGTCTGCTAACGTGTTTGAAGAAGATCAGAAGAAAGCAATAGAATCAGGCATGAATGATTACTTGACCAAACCGATTCGATTAGCGGCTTTGGCGGATAAGTTGGAATACTACTATCGAAAAGTGAGGGAAAAATCAGAATAAAAAGAAATGGTCCCGAATTTTCCCGGGACCATTTTTGATTTAAAGACTGGTATTGAGGTCAAATTCCTCAAGGTAATCCGCCACTCTTCGGACAAACATCCCACCAAGTGCCCCATCTACTACCCGATGATCATAGGAGTGTGAGAGGAACATTTTGTGACGGATTGCGATCACATCTCCTGTTGGGGTTTCCACTACGGCAGGCTTCTTCACAATAGCCCCTACAGCCATGATCGCTACCTGCGGTTGGGGAATGATCGGCGTTCCCATGATATTTCCGAAAGAACCCACATTGGAAACTGTATAGGTACCGCCAGCCAAATCATCAGCTGTTAGTTTATTTGTGCGGGCCCGGTTCGCCAAATCATTTACTTTGCTGGATATCCCAACCAAATTCAATTGGTCGACATTTCGGATTACGGGTACGATCAGATTACCTGAAGGTAGTGCCACAGCCATTCCGATGTTGATATCTTTCTTCTTGATGATTCGCTCACCGTCTACTGAGATATTGATCATCGGGAAGTCACGGATAGCCTTTGCAATCGCCTCAATGAAGAAGGGAGTAAAGGTGATTCCTTCCCCATATTTAGCTTTATAGGCTAATTTATTCTTCTCTCTCCAAAGGACAATATTCGTCATATCTGCTTCTACGAAAGATGTCACATGAGCTGAAATCCGCTTGGATTCGATCATCCGCTGGGAAATCATCTTTCGCATTCGATCCATTTCAATGATCTCATCAGTAGCAGAGATACTTATTTGTACTTTGGGTTCCGAAATGGAGGGAACTGTTTTTACTGCCTGTGAAAGCGATGGGGAATCTCTTCGTGAGTTCAGGTAGCCAAGCATATCTTCTTTCGTTACCCTTCCTTCTTTCCCTGTACCCGGTATTTTGGAAAGCTCAGTTGAGGAAATCCCTTCTTCTTTGGCAATACTTTTCACCAAAGGAGAATAAAATCTCCCGTCTGCAGAAGGAGTTTCATTCAGGGGTTCTACTTGAGCGATAATTGCCGCTGTATTGGCAGGAGCAGCTGCTACCAGCGCTTCTTTTGCAGGTTCTACTTCAATTTTTGCGGAACTTGGAGCAACTCCATTTTCAGAGGCAGTTTCTATCACAGCAATTGGAGCTCCGACAGCAATTACATCTCCCTCTTTCGCGAGAATTTTTTTCAAAATTCCGGCATGTGTGGCAGGAACTTCTGTGTCCACCTTGTCAGTGGCAACTTCAAGGACTGATTCGTCTTGATCGATGGAATCACCTTCCTTTTTTAGCCAGGTAAGAATGGTTCCTTCTATGATACTTTCACCCATTTTGGGCATCAGCATTTCTACACTTGCCATAGCGAATTAGATAATTAAATTGGGTTTAAATTCAAGATTTAAAATTAAATTTTCTTTTACTCCTACCCAAACCTTGTAAGTAAAATTTTATTTGTTATTCTGATTGATGCAAATTCTTAACAAATTCAAAACAGCAACGCCTGTTAATTGAATATTCAGCATTCGGTCTTGGGTTAATTGTAGTTTTTTGGCTTCAGTAAACCCCTTTCCGGCACATGAAATCCAAACTGTCCCCACCGGTTTTTCCTCGGAACCACCATCGGGACCGGCGATGCCACTGCTGGAAAGACCAAAGTCAGCCCCGTAAAGGTGCCGCACTCCTTCTGCCATTTCCCGCACAGTTTCTTCACTTACCGCACCATGTTTTCTCAGGGTTTCCGCTTTTACACCAAGGACTTTTTCCTTGAACTGATTATGATAGGGGACAACTGATCCCATATAATACGCCGAGCAACCTGCCACACTGCTGACCAAATGTGAAATGTATCCACCCGAACAGCTCTCAGCCAAAGCTACAGTTTTCCCGTTTTCCTTCAAAAGCTTTCCTATGGCTGTTTCCAGTGTTTCCTCATTATAGCCATAAACGTACTTGCCAATTGTCGGCAAAATGACTTTTATATGTTGATCTATTTCCTGTTCCAATTGCGACTTATCATCCCCAAATCCGGTAAGTCGAAGTTTGACATGCCCAAGGGAAGGCAAATATGCCAATCGGATATGTTCGGGAAGTGCGTTTTCCCAATCTTTTATTAGATCGGCCAGCCAGCTTTCTCCGATTCCGACGGTCTTGATCACTTTATGGAAAATCACAGGTAGCGTAAAAAGACTCGGAAGCTTCGGTAAGACAAAGTCCTTCATGAGCTTTTTCATCTCATGGGGCACTCCGGGCATGGACATCCAATAAGTCCCGTTTCGCTCAAACCACATTCCCGGAGCGGTACCGACTTCATTGGGTACATAAGTGCAGCAGGCGGGAAGGTGTCCTTGGAGTATATTCAAGGGTGTCATTTCTCTTCCTCTTCTCTTGAAAAATGCTGTGATGGCCTCAACTGCCTCGGGTACTTCCAGGATTTCGCAGTCAAAATGTTCCGCCAGTAGCGGCTTGGTCAAGTCATCCTGCGTGGGTCCCAAGCCTCCTGTGATCAGGACGAGATCAGCACGTTTCTCAGCTTCAGCAAAAGCGGTAAGGATATCTTTTCTGTAATCTCCCACAGTTGTTTTCCGAACCACTTTCACACCCATCAGATCCAGTTCTTGACTGATCCAGTGACTATTGGTATCTACAATCTGTCCATAGAGCAATTCATCTCCAATGGCTATTATTTCTGCTTTTACGACTTGCATGGGGCGATTTCCGATTATCGAACTTTGGCTTTTTTAATGATTTTGGAGAAAATGGCGGGAAAAAACCGCTTAAGGTGTACGGCAAAGGTTTCTTTTCCTCCGATGTAGACTTCCTCTTTTTTCCTTGTGATGGCAGCGTAAATTTCTGATGCACAAGCCTCAGGGCTCATTCCTTTTGCCTGTGCTTCATCCATCTTTCCCAAAGCACTACCATCTGAGGTAAGTGCATTGACGGAAACGTTGGTGCGGATAAACCCGGGGCAAATCATCGTGACCGTGATATTGTCCTGAAAATGCTCTGCACGCAAGGTGTCAAAAAAACCATGCAAAGCATGTTTGGAGGCAGCATAGGAAGACCTGAAGGGTGAACCGAATTTTCCAACCAAGGAACTTACCACAGCAAATTGTCCTGTCTTTCGGGCAACGAAGTGAGGTAAAATGGCTTTGGTCAAAGCGATCGTACCGAAGAAATTAACCTCCATCAGTTTCCGATCCACTTCCAAACCCGTTTCCTTGATCAATGAACGCTGACTAATTCCGCCATTGTGAAGGACAATATCCACCTTTCCAAAGAAGGCGATTGCCTGGCTTACTTTTTCATCAAAGGAATCAATCTCTACTAAATCGAGGGGTAAAACCTGTACTTCGGTAGGATTTGAACATTCGGATTTCACACGGTTCAGTTCTTTTTCATTCCTTGCAGAAATGATCACCCGATAGCCTTCCTGAGAAAATTTCTTTGCCGTAGCTTCTCCTATTCCTGAGGAGGCCCCGGTAATCCAAATGACCGATTTTGACATGGTTATTTTTTGATTTTTTGGTAAGTCACAAAAGCGAATGGAAACTCATTTTTCTCGTCTGCGGGAAAGTGCTCACGCTCGGTCTCTTTCCAGATTTTTGGATCTATTTCAGGAAAGTAGGTGTCACCCTCAGGTTCGGCTTCCACTTCCGTGATTTCTAACCGATCGCAGCGGTTTATTGTCTCCTCGTAAATCTGCCCTCCTCCAATTATGAAAAGTTGTTCCACACCTATTTTGTTGCAAAAAATAACAGCTTCTTCAACCGAAGAAAATGCATAATGTCCTTCAGGTGCTTGAAAATCAGGATTTCGAGTGATGATAATATGCTTTCGGTTTGGAAGGGGCTTGCCCAAGGATTCGTAAGTTTTTCTACCCATCAAAATAAAATGACCGGAGGTTATGCTCTTAAATCGTTTGAGGTCAGCCGAAAGCTTCCAAATGAGTTGATTGTCTTTGCCAATGACATTATTTTTTGCCTTGGCCACGATAAGGGTGATTTGCACAGGATATTAGTATTTAGCTTCAAGATACCAGTCTTTGGTATGGAAAAAATGAAAAAGGGCAGTTTTTCTGCCCTTTTTTGGAATTATCTATCCACTCCGGCCATCATATTTGGAAATTCGGCCATGGTATATTTTCGGGGACTTTTTGTTTCCATTTCTATGACTTTCATGTCCGTGATCGATCCGTCGGTTGCGGTAAAGATCATTTCCATAAAACTTCCTTTGGGAGCATTTGAAAACATGGAATTATATCGATCCATACTTTTATTAGAAACCATAGGATTGCTTTGAGGAGAAAACATAGATAACCCCTCAATTGGTTTTTCGGTAATCCAATACACCCCTTTCCCATCTTTAGATGTGACCAAAAACTCTTCACATGGGTATCCTAATATGGTTTTCTTGTTTCCGGTTTTTGTGATTGTATAGTCCGGGTTTTCAAGTTGGGACTCTACTTCTTCATCCACCATTCCCTGCATTTTTTCGTAATCCAGCTTTATGGCAAAACTCGATTTTTCACCCTTATTGTCCATCAGCATGACCATAGCCTGATTCTTGGAATCCATGATAGAAATAGTGGAATTTTCAGGTTTTTTGGGATCGGTGAATGACATTCCCATAAATTCGGTATTGTCTGAGAGCAAATATTGAATCTGAGTTGGTTCTTCTGATTTGCCTTTTTTATCCGTACTAGTCACCTCCATGACCATGTATCCGGTGAAGAAATATTCCGACTCGGTAGGCGCAGGTTTCATCATCCCGCCAAACATCCCATCTATGGCCTCATTGGTTTTCCTTTCTGAGGCCTCCATGGTTCTTTTGGTAGCGGCGTTCTCCACGCCTTGGGCTGCTGCATTTTGGATTTTTTTCAGTATCTGAGACTGGGCAGGGATTGTCAACAGAATTCCTGCTAAAACGAGGAGGCTTAAAATTTCTTTTTTCATGATCGTTGAGTTTAAAAGTGTGTCCTAATTTCCTAAAAATGAATTAGATGAAAAATAAAAACTCATAAAAAAGGACTTAAAGTTTAAGCCCTCTGAGTAATTCCTCTGTTTTCATTCGTTTTTTTCCTTCGATTTGGAGTTCCAAAACATCCAAAGTTCCCTTACCGGTTTGGAACTTAAGGAAGGTTTTTCCGTCAGATCCCCATTGGCCGGGGGTTTTTCCCTCTAGGTTCTTCTCAGAAAAGGCAGTTTTAAAAATCTTACACGTTTTGTTCTGGAATTCCGTCCAGGCCGCAGGATAGGGAGAAAGTCCACGCACCAAATTATGAATTGACTCTGCAGCATGTGTCCAATCTATTTTGCAGGTTTCTTTAAAAATCTTCGGGGCATGGTGCTGCGCTTTGGATTCGTCCTGAACGCTGGGATTTACTGTCTCTTTGGAAATAGCTTCTACAGTTTTGACCACCAAATCAGCTCCGATAGTCATCAGTTTTTCATAGACGGTTCCCAGATCGTCTTCGGGTAGAATTGGGACTTTTTCCTGGAAAATGATACTTCCGGTATCGATCTCATGCTTGAGAAAGAAGGTTGTTACTCCGGTTTCTTTTTCCCCGTTGATGATGGCCCAATTGATCGGAGCTGCACCCCGATAGTCGGGCAGGAGGGAAGCGTGTAGGTTGAATGTACCCAAAGGAGGCATGTTCCATACGGCCTCAGGAAGCATCCGGAAAGCCACTACAATCTGAAGGTCGGCTCTCAAATCCTTTAATTCCTGCTGAAAATCAGGATTTTTTAGGTTCGTGGGTTGAAGAATATGGAGTCCGAGCTTTTCAGCGGCTTGCTTGACAGGCGAGCCCACCAGTTTTTGGCCTCGGCCTTGGGGTTTGTCAGGGGCTGTGATGACACCCACTACATTCCAACCGGCTTCCACCAGTTTTTCCAAGGCAGGTACGGCAAATTCCGGTGTGCCCATGTAGATGATTCGGAGGGTTTTTTCAGTTACTTCTTTATTTGACATTCGATGTTTGGTGTTCGATATTTAAAATTCGAGATTTGATATTTGAGATTCGACCAGCTCAAATCTTCAACTGGGTAGTAGCACTAACCACTTCTTATTTTCGGGATTTGCAATCGAGAGGGTGAATGTTGTTTAGGATTTCAATCTCAATTTCCCGCAAGTATATCTCCCTTATGCTGTATTGATTTTTTTTTACTAGTCAGCAAGTTCTTCATACGTGAGTCTTCTATTTAAGGTGTCATAGGTCACCATATATAAGGTTAGGCCTTTTTCATATAGATAATTGAATCCATAGTCTGCAAACGACCAATTGCATTCTTTTGAGTTAGTCTCAATAAGAGATCTAATTTTCGCAATCATCTTTTGATTTGATGTTGTCGATAATTCGACCTCATAAATGATTTCATAGTCTTGCAACATGTCGTGATATTCATCTCTTAATACTTCTTTTTCAGTAGGAAGTGCAAAACCAATATTTGTCTCAAACCTTTTGTCACTTGAAGTTCTTATTTCGCATGAAAAACAAAGGAAGATTAAAATCAATATTGTCAGTCTCATAAATTCAATGCTTACTCTGTTTTTCAAATTTTGAATTTTTGTTGAAGAATTTTTAATTCGAATTGGGAGTTTTACCGGATAAGAAATCCTACAACCCAGCTTCGGAATTGCAAATTCCGAAGAACAGAGATCTTTCATTGGGAAAATGTGGGATTTTGGATTTGAAATTCGTTGTCTCAAATCTCGAATATCAAATTTCAAATCATTTATAAATCAAATACTTCTCCCTTTTTCCTTTGTACTCCTCCAATCCTGCCTTCCAGCTTTCACGAATTTCATTCTCTGTCTTTCCGGCAAGAATCTGTTTTTTCAACTCATCTGTGCCAGCCAAAGTATTGAAGAAATTATTGAAAAACTTCTCCCTCATGCCCGATTTAGTGTAGGCTTCGAGCAAGTATTCAAGGGTAAATTGGTGATCTAGTGATTCTGCTCTCAGATCTCTTCCGTAGCAAAGTTTGTCCTGAAGCGGTGGTGTTTTGGACATACCATCGATGCTTACAGGCGTGAATTGGAACTTACCGAATTTGGGATCGGTATAACCATACACCTGAAATGGGTAAAGGGTCCCTCGACCCAGAGAAACCACTGTTCCTTCAAAAAAGCACATGCTTGGATATAACTTGATGGCAAGGTCATTCGGGAGGTTTGGAGACGGTTTTACAGGAAGACTGTAAGCCATATCACGTGTCCAATTGGAGACGGGAATCACCTCGAGATCTACGGTCAAACCGCCTTTCAGCCATTTTTCCCCATTGATCATCTTGGCCAGCTCCCCGACGGTCAGCCCATGGACAATCGGAATATTGTGCATTCCTACAAAGGATTCAAATCCCGGCTTCATCATCGGCCCGTCGATGTAGCTTCCATTCGGGTTGGGACGGTCAAAGATGATGACCTTCTTACCTTGCTCTGCACAAGCTTCCATCACATAATGCATCGTGCTGATGTAGGTGAAAAAGCGGGTCCCGACATCCTGCAAGTCAAAAATCACCACATCCAAATCTGCGATCTGCGCAGCTGAGGGTTTTTTATTATTCCCATAGAGCGATATAATTGGCAAACCTGTCTTTTGGTCGATGCTGTTGTCCACTTTTTCCCCGGCATCCGCGGTGCCCCGGAATCCATGCTCGGGTACAAAAACCTTCTTAACCTGTACACCTTTTTCCAGAAGAAAATCGACCGCATGTTTGTTGGCAGACTGAGGCATGATGCTGGTTTGGTTGCCTACAAAGCCGACTCGTTTTCCTTCCAGCATGGGAAGGTAAAGGTCAGATCGCTCAGCGCCTGTGAGGATAGCTTGTTGAGAGAATGTAGCCGGAGGCGCACAAAGGCTGAGAGAAAATGCCAAAAAGTAAATCAGGAATGAATTTTTCGTTTGCTTCATGCTATTTTGCGGGGATTTCTGAACAAATTAAAACAAGCCCTTGAACCTTTCCTATTTCATTGCCAAAAGAATCAGTTTCAGACAGGCCGGAGGATTTTCGGGGACAATTCACCGCATTGCTGTGGGAAGTCTTGCCTTGGGCCTCGGGGTCTCCATTTTGGCTATTATGGTTCTTGGAGGATTTCAGAATACAGTATCTCAACGTGTTTTTGGATTTACAGGACACTTTCAGGTACAACGTTTTCAGATGAGTAATGCATTTGAAGAGGCACCTTTTTCGCTGAATTCTGAATTTATCCAAAAGGCAAAGAACCTGCCATTTCTCACCAAGATCCAATCATTTGCACACAAAGCGGCCCTACTAAAGGGGGATGAAGAAGTAGAAGGAATTTTGGTAAAAGGTGTGGGTAGGGACTTTGACACACTTTCTTTTGCCAACTATCTGATTGAAGGCCGAATGCTTCATTTGCCGGATTCGGGAGTGAGCAATGAAGTTTTGCTGAGCAAATTTATCGCAAACAAGCTACTTCTGAAGGTTGGAGATAAGGTGACGCTGTATTTCGTGCAGGATCCGCCCCGATTCAGAAGGGTAGAAGTAGTGGGGATTTTTGAAACCTACCTCGAGAATTTCGATGAAAAAATCGTTATTGGCGAGCTTCAAACCATCCGAAATCTAAACGGTTGGACAGCTGATCAAGTAGGTGGTCTGGAGGTTTTTGTGGACAAACCCAAAAATGCCTCAGCTTATTTTCCGCTGATAGAAAAGGAGATGGATCTCAACCTAAAACTCATCGATAGTAGGGAGCGATTTCTGGAGATTTTTGACTGGCTGAGCTTATTGGATACCAATGTGGTGGTATTCATCTCCCTGATCGGCTTTGTTGCAATTTTCAACATGGGAGCGATTCTCTTTATTCTGATCATGGAGCGCACTCAGATGATCGGATTACTCAAGGCTCTGGGAGCAAGGAACGCGCAGGTCAGGCGAATTTTCTTTTGGAACGGGATGAAAATACTGGGACGGGGATTGTTTCTTGGAAATATTATCGGTCTTGGAATCGGATTTTTGCAGGATCAATTCCGATTGGTGCCACTCGATGCAGCGAGTTATTACATGAGTTATGTGCCGATCGAGTGGAACTGGCCCGTATTCATTTGGCTTAATGTCGGGATTACTTTGTTGACAGCGATTGTACTTTGGATTCCTGTTTTGGTGATTTCCAAAGTTGATCCGATCAAGTCGATCCGATTCGATTAAGTTCGTAAGGAGAGAAAATGCTTTTGATTTTCATCCATATTACGCCCAAAACAGCTTCTTTGAAGATTCCAGAGCTCATTTTTGAAGTTCCTTTTGTACGGTCAGTAAAAATGATCGGAACTTCAATGATCTTGAATCCCAGTTTCCAAGTGGTGAACTTCATTTCAATCTGGAAGGCATAGCCGATAAATTTCACCTCTTCCAATTTGATTCCTTCCAAGACACTTCGGTGATAGCATTTGAAACCTGCTGTGGCGTCTTTGATGGGCAATCCTGTGATGAACTTGACATAGACGCTGGCGAAGTAGGACATCAGTACCCTTCCGATTGGCCAGTTGACGACATTGACGCCGGTAATGTAACGGGAACCGATCGCCAAGTCATAGTTTCTGTCTTTTACAGCATCGTAAAGTCGGATCAGATCTTTGGGATCATGTGAAAAATCACAGTCCATTTCAAATATAAAGTCATATGATCGAGCCAATGCCCATTTGAACCCTGTAATGTAGGCGGTACCCAAACCCAGCTTTCCCTTACGTTCCAATAGGTGCAGACGATCGGGATAGGTTAATTGGAGGGATTTAACCACCGCCGCAGTGCCGTCCGGAGAACCGTCATCGATGATCAGAAGTGAAAAATCACCCTCCAAAGCCATGACTGTTTGAACCATTTCCTGAATGTTTTCCAGTTCGTTGAAAGTGGGGATGATGACGAGTTTTTGGTGGTTCATAGTGCTATCGATGCTCAAAAGTAAGATTTCGAATGGATTTTTGAAGAATGGTTAAAGTGAAAGTTGATTAAAAGGTAGTTTTGTTTCAATTTGAAAAATCAAATGCATTTCAGATTTTTGATATATCTAGAAAAATAACAAATGGCGACACTTGAAAACATAAGAAATGGATTGATCGATAAAATTCTTTCGATTCAGAATAAAGACTTTTTGGAAGCTCTGGACAGGATAATTTCAAATGACTCAGAAAAATCCAGTGAGAAAACATTAACTCCAGAGCAAAAAATCATGCTTGAAATGAGTGAGGAGGATATTATTAATGGTAGACTTATTTCTCAAGAGGCAATTGAAAAAAGAAATCTTGAATGGCTTAACGCAAAGTAATTTGGACTAAGACAGCCGATCTTCAATTGATAGGAACCTTGGAGTACTGGGTAAAAAGAAATAAATCTACTACTTATTCCAAAAAACTACTTCGCCTTGTTGTTGAAAAAACAACTCATATTTCTAAAAATCCACAACACTATAAATCATCCGGTTTCAAAGATATTCGGGTTGCAGCAATGGGTAATTTTAGCATTTATTTTAAACCTTTTCCTGGGAAGATAATTATTACCGCATTCTGGGATAACAGACAAGACCCTCAAAAATTGTTGTCAATTTTAGATGGAAAATAGTGGATTTAAATTCAAACAAAACATAGTGACTTGTTGATGACTATCTTTTTTAGTCAACATTACCTTATCTAAATTCCTTACCAAATGACCCAAAAAAAACCTCGACACATAGCAATCGTCAGTTATTTTTCAATCGGAGCCTATGATGTCTCAACAGTCGATGAGGACAAGATTCTTTCTGAGGTTTTGACTGAACTCGGGATCTCACACGAAATTGCCATTTGGTCCGATCCCGATGTGAAGTGGGAAAGTTTTTCCTGCCTGCTGATCAAATCGGTGTGGGATTACTTTGATTACTATCCGGAATTTTTGGACTGGATGGAACGGATGAAACTGCTGAATATCCCAGTTTGGAATTCGCTGGACACCATATTATGGAATTCTTCCAAGGAGTATTTACTTGAAATTGAAAGTAGGGGATTTCCGGTGATTTCTGGGTTGATATTAGAGGCAGAGTCAAAACCTGATCTGAACCTGATTCGGGCAAAGATTCATTCCGAAACCGTTGTAGTCAAACCACTAGTCAGTGGCGGAGCAAAGAATACGCTCAAAATCCAGCTTTCCGAATGGGATAATTACACTCAAAAGCTCGAAGAACTGCTTCAGGAAGAAGATTTTCTGGTTCAGCCTTTTGTTCCGGAAGTAGCTGAGGTGGGAGAGTACTCGTTGCTATTTTTCAATGGAAAATTTTCCCATGCGGTACTTAAGACTCCGGCAAAATCAGATTTTCGCGTGCAGCATTACTTTGGAGGGACGATTCAAGTCATTGATCCAACTCCTGAAATGCTGGATTCCTGTCAGAAGTTGATGGATACCTTTGCCCCAGATACCCTGTATGGAAGAGTAGATGGGGTCGAGATTGATGGGGTCTTCCATCTGATGGAACTGGAACTGATCGAACCCTACTTGTTTTTGGCACTTTCAGAAAAGGCGATACCGAACTACAAAGCGGCCTTGAAAGAGCGGCTTTTGGATTAGGTCGATTGGAATTTAACCACAGAGTCCTCAGAGGAAAAGGAGCATTACTTTTTTTCCAAGCAACAACTTATATAATACCTCACTTCATTGAAACAGGAATACAGGGAGTGGGGGTACTCACTGTGGCGAAGAATTCTTGTTTCCCGCAGATTTGCGCTGAAAGAGTCGCTGATGAACGCAGATTTATTTTGAGAACTTGTGACGTTTTGAATGCGGAAAGTAATGCCAAAGGCATGTTCAGTGAAAGCCCAGTATGCAATGCTGGGTTTACATTAAATGGGAATTATTGGAGTGCTGAAGGCACGATCTGTAATACATTTTCATTTCGCCAACGTGAGTGTCATCACTCACGTTTTGCTTATCGATCGGCAAAATCTATCACTTCAAAAAAACATAACTACAGTGAGTGCAGACACTCACTGTGGCGAGGAATTCCTCAACCAACCTGAGTTTCAACACTCACGTTTTGTTTTTATTGCTTCATCTTAAAGTCTCTCTTTTTTTTATACCAACAGCTCATAAGAATATCACATTTCAGCGAAACATAATTTTCGCCAACGTGAGAGTCATCACTCACGTTTTGCTTATCGCTCGGCAAAATCCCTCATACCAATGAAACATAACTTCAGTGAGTGCGGACACTCACTGTGGCAAAAAAAATAGGTTAAGAGCAAATTTCTGTCATTTTGCTACTTGCGTAATCGCTTCCTTTTTTGGCAGCTTCCTGGATCAACTGACATCCTTCCGGATTTCCCATCAGAGCGAGGCAGATGCCTTTTTTCCCAAGCGCCTCAATATGGGTGGGATTCTGTTTTAGGACAAAATCAAAATCCTCCAGTGCATATGGGATATAGCCTAAGTTCATCATGGCAAACCCTCGATTATATCTTGCGATCAAATTGTCGGGTTCTTTTTGGACGTAAGAATTAAATGAAACAGCAGCTTCTTCCACTGCTCCCTTATTTGCCCTTGCCATACCGGTATAGAAATAAGTCTGTGGAAAATCCGGGTTCATTTTTTCAGCCAGCTTTAGAAAACGCTCAGCATTATCCCATTTCTCCAGCATTAACTCGCAGCGTCCGGCTAGGTAAAGTATTTCAAAGTTTTCGGGATCAATACTGGAAGCCCTCAAAATGTATAATTCAGCCTGTGAGTATTGTTTTTTATCAAAAAGTATTTTTCCGATCCCCGCATGAGCTTGGGCATAATTGGGATCAATGGAAATGATCCGATCGTAATCTTTCATCGCCTCATCATAACGCTTTAATTCTTCATAGGATCGTGCTCGCATGTGTAAAGATTTGACATCAGTGACATGGAAAAAAAGTCTGCGGCTGATCTCGGATATGGTCTCTTCGTATTTTTCAGATATGAAAAGCGCTTCTATCTCTGCCGGATTGGCAGAACAGGAAAAAAGCAAAAAAAGAGATGAAAGTATCGTAAGTATATGAGTTGGTCGTTTCATAACGAAATAAACAAAAATAAATACAAATGAAAAAGTTCTATACTGAAAATTTGATAGATATTTTATTTTCCCAAAAACAAAAAAAGCTGTCCTTAAACAGCTTTTTCAAATCTAAATCCAGTCGAGTTCATTTTTTGTCAAGTCGCTCGCCGTGTCACCGGTATTCAGAGTAGACGCAGGCTCAAAAAGCATTAGCCAAACTTCTTCGATTGCGACAGGTCGATGTTCAACTCCTCTAGGGACAATCAGGAATTCATTTTCTTCAATGGTAATTGTCTTGTCCCGAAATTCCATTTTTAGTGTTCCTTTGGTCACAAAGAAAAGTTCGTCTTCGGCATCATGCTTGTGCCAGACAAATTCCCCATGAAGTTTGGCAAGCTTGACCTGCTGACCGTTCAGTTCCCCCGCGATCTTCGGTGACCAATACTCATTGAAAAGACCGAATTTCTGATTGAGGTTCACTTTTTCCATTTTTATTAATTAGCATTTGATTTCAATTTACATTACTGCTAACTATTAACTGCCAACTTTTTAAAGCATCCCCTTCGTACTTGGAAGCTGATTGATATTTCTGGGATCTCGCATGACCGCCATTTTGATGGCACGGGCAAGTCCTTTGAAAGTGGCCTCGATTTTATGATGTTCGTTTTCTCCTTCTATTTTAATGTTCAGGTTGCATTTAGCCGTGTCGGAAAAGGATTTAAAGAAATGGTAAAACATTTCCGTAGGCATGTCACCGACCTTTTCACGCTTAAAATCACCTTCCCAAACCAACCAAGGACGGCCGCCAAAATCAATGGCAACCTGTGCCAAGGCGTCATCCATCGCCAAAAGAAATCCGTAGCGATAGATTCCTTTTTTGTCTCCAAGTGCTTTCAGATAGGCTTCACCCAAAGCTAAGGCAGTGTCCTCGATCGTGTGGTGTTCGTCAATATGCAAGTCGCCCTTTACTTTGATTTCCAAGTCGGTGCTTCCGTGCTTGCCGAGTTGCTCCAGCATGTGATCAAAGAAGTGCAAACCTGTAGAAATATCACATTTACCGCTGCCATCAAGATTCAATTTGATGTAAATGTCTGTTTCCGAAGTTTTTCGGATTACTTCCGCGGTTCGGGGAGGCATTTTTAGAAAGTCATAGATCTCGTCCCAATCTTTGGTTGAAAGGGCTGCATCGGGGTTGGGGTCTCCGATGAAAATCGCCTTCGATCCCAGATTTTTCGCTAACTGAACGTCTGTATATCGATCTCCGATGACGTAGGAATTGGCCAGATCGTATTCTTCGTTAAAATATTGGGTAAGTAAACCAGTTCTCGGTTTCCGTGTGGGTGCGTTTTCATGTTCAAAAGTTTTGTCAACATGAATCGCTTTGAAAAATACGTTTTCCTGTTCCAGGGTTTTCAGCATTTTGTATTGTGCTGGCCAAAAGTCTTTTTCAGGAAAAGACTCTGTGCCCAAACCGTCCTGATTGGTCACCATGACCAGTTCGAAGTCCAATTCCTCTGCGATTTTGCGAAGGTTAGATATGGATTTTGGCAGGAATTCAAGCTTCTCCAGACTGTCCACCTGAAAGTCTGTCGGCGGTTCTTTGATGATCGTGCCGTCCCGATCTATGAAGAGTACTTTTTTCATGGCTAATTTCTTGTCAACAGTCCATGGACAACAGTCCACGGTAGGTTAAACTGATTATTAAATTTCAACTTGTTTGTTTGGGTGCTGTCGACTGTGGTCAGTGGACAGTGGACTTTCACAAACCTTCCTCAGCGCACTCAAAAGCGCCTCATTTTCTGCCCGAGTTCCTACAGTAATTCTTAGACAATCTTCACAAAGCAAAACTTTAGCTCGATTTCGAACAATCACTTTCTCAGCGATCAAATCATCATAAACCTGATTTGCCTTTGGGATTTTCACCAATAGGAAATTGGCGTGGGAAGGATGAATCTTCTGCACAAAAGGGAGTTTTACCATTTCCTTTTGAAGGAAATCACGCTCTGCTAAAATCTCCTTGATCATCTGATCCACCTTTTCCTTGTTCTGAATGGCTGCCAATACAGTCTCCTGAGTCAGACCGGAAATATTATAGGGAGGTTTGATTCTGTTGAGAATCTGGATGATTTCTTCACTCGAAAAAGCCATCCCAAGACGCAGGGAAGCTAAACCCCAAGCTTTGGAGAATGTCTGCATCACGAGCAGATTGGGATAATTTACTAGTTCGGTGGTGAAACTCGGTTCATCACTGAAGTCTATGTAAGCCTCATCTACCACTACCAAACCCTTGAAGTTTTTCAGTAAAAAAAGAATGTCTTCCCGCTTTGCTTTATTGGCTGAGGGATTGTTTGGTGAGCAGATAAAGAGGATTTTAGAGTGCTCGTCTGCTGCTGCTAGGATCTTTTCCGGCTGGAGTTGAAAATCGTCTGTCAATGCCACTTTTCGGATTTCCACGTCATTGATGCCTGCGCTGACCTCATACATGCCGTAGGTGGGTGGAAGCAGGATGACGTTGTCTTTGCCGGGATTGCAAAAGGCACGAAACAGCAAATCGATTGCCTCGTCGGAACCGTTTCCCAGGAAAATCTGAGTTGGTCGTACATGCTTGATTTTGGCGATTTCTTCCTTCAGGTCACTTTGATACGGGTCTGGATATCGGTTGAAATCCTGAGCTGTAATGGAACCAAATGGGTTTTCGTTTGCATCCAAAAACACGCCATCCTTCCCGGTGTACTCGTCTCGGGCAGAAGTGTAGGGCTGTAATTTTGCGATATGCGGTCGCAAAAGTGAGTTTAGATCAAAGCTCATTTTTTATTCTGCTTGAGATAGTTAAGGCGAATAGTTACCGCGTTTTTGTGTGCTTCCAGCAGTTCATTTGCTGCCATCACTTCCACTACCGGCCCAAGTGTTTTTAATCCTTCGTCAGTAATTTTTTGATAAGTAATTTTTTTCACAAAGCTATCCAAGGAAACACCGCTGTAATTGCGTGCATAGCCATAAGTTGGAAGTGTGTGATTCGTTCCGGAGGCATAATCACCGGCGGACTCCGGAGTGAAGTTTCCGATAAAAACCGAACCGGCATTGTAAATCGCTGCGACGACTTCTTCTTCATTTTCTACCGCTATAATCAGGTGCTCTGGAGCATATTCATTGATCAAAGCCAAGGCTTTTTCCTGATCTTCCATTACCACAGCTGTCGAATTAGCCAATGCCTTGAAAGCGATGTCTTTCCTAGGGAGCTTTTCCAATTGCTCGTTGATCTCTTTGAGGACTTTTTTGGCGAATTTTTCGGAAGGAGTCACCAAAACTACCTGTGAATCTACGCCATGCTCCGCCTGAGAAAGTAAATCTGAGGCTACAAAAGCCGGAATCGCTGACTCATCTGCATAAACCAACACTTCCGATGGCCCTGCGGGCATATCGATTGCTACACCATATTTTGTTACCAGTTGCTTGGCTGCGGTGACATATTGATTTCCGGGGCCAAAAATTTTATCTACCCGTGGAACACTTTCTGTCCCAAAAGTAAGTGCAGCAATGGCTTGAGCACCACCGACTTTGATGATTTTGGTAATACCGATCAATGAAGCAGTGTATAAAATTGCTGGGTGAATATTCCCTTCCCGATTAGGAGGCGAGCAGAGTACGATTTCCTGACAGTTGGCAAGTTTGGCAGGAATTCCCAGCATCAAAACTGTGCTAAAAAGTGGGGCTGTTCCTCCGGGAATATAAAGTCCTACGCGCTGAATAGGAACGCTTTTTCGGCGGCAAATTACACCCGGCATCACTTCTTCTATGAGCTCCGGCTGTGCCTGTGCGGCATGAAAGCGCTCAATATTTGCCTTAGCAATTTTGATCGCTCCCTTGAGTTCTTTACTGACTAAGTTCGGTGCAGCTTTGATTTCTTCCGCTGTTACCAACAGACTTTCCAAGTGAACATGATCATATTCCTGGGCAAATTTTTTCAGGGCTTTATCCCCACTCCGCTCTACTTTTTTCAAAATAGGCTTGACGATTTTATTGATTTCCTTGGTTTTCTGGACCGGTCGGGCCAGTTGTTTTTTCCACTTTTCGGGCGAAGGATTGACCAGGAGTTGCATAAGTATGGATTGAATAACTTTAAAATTTCTTTTAGATAACCATTTTTTCAATGGGGACGACCAAAATTCCCTCAGCGCCGGCGGCCCGGAGTTCTTCGATATTTTCCCAGAATTGATCTTCGCTCAATACTGAATGGACTGAAGACCAACCCGGCTGTGCCAAAGGTAAAATGGTCGGACTTCGCATTCCCGGAATCAGGCTGATGATCTTATCGAGCGAATCATTCGGTGCATTGAGCAACACATATTTGCTGCTTTTGCCTTTTTGGACAGCATTAATCCTGAACAGGAGCTTGTCAAGTATTGCCTTTTTCCAATCAGCGAGATTTTTATTCCCAATCAATATGGCCTCTGATTTGAAGACTTCCTCGACTTCTTTGAGGCCGTTCATCATCAAAGTGGAACCCGAACTGACAATGTCAAATATTCCTTCTGCCAACCCGATGCTGGGTGCGATCTCTACAGATCCGCTGATTTCGTGGATTTCAGCATTGATTCCTTCTGACTTTAGGTAGTCGCCAAGGATTTTTGGGTAGGAGGTAGCGATGTTTTTTCCCTGGAAATAAGAAACTCCGGAGTAGTCTTCACCTTTTGGGATGGCGAGTGACAGTCTGCACTTGGAAAATCCCAATTTTTTAAGAGTCAGGACATCTTTGTCTTTCTCTACGACTTCATTTTGGCCTACTATGCCCAAATCAGCAACCCCATCAGCTACATAGCCGGGGATATCATCATCCCTAAGAAAAAGAAATTCCACGGGGAAGTTGGTGGAAGTGGACTTCAATTTGCCCGTTCCGTTGTAAAATTTGATGCCGCACTCTTTGATTAAGCTGAGTGAGTCATCGGAAAGTCTGCCACTTTTTTGGACAGCAATGCGGATTATTTGTTCCATGGGGACAAGTTACGCTAGGAAAGTTTTGGTTTTGAATAAATTTTGGTGAATGGCCGAATCCCTGTCATCAGCATCACCGGGTGGGGGTGTATGTATCTTCCTCAGGAGGAATGATGGAAGTGATGCAACACGTCAGCGTGCTGATCAAGCGTTAAAAGTTCAATATTTCTATTGGTGTTTTCCATTTACGGGAGCAAATATAGGACTGCTTAGAGAACATGCAAGGGAGGAAAAGGTTTTTTGGTCTGAAATAATACGCATAGGTTTTTAATTTCCAAAATCAATCTGCAAATGCCTGATCGGCTTTTCACCCAGCAAATGTTCGATAAAGTAATCCCAGCGCTTTTTGGTGAAGTAATCTCCCGGAGGACGACCAAAACTATGGTCTCGGCTTGGCCAAATGAACAAATCAAAATCCTTTCCGGCTTTGATCAGGTTTTCGGCAAGTTTGAAAGTGGCTGATGGGTTGACATTTTCATCTTTTCCTCCGTGCGCTAAAAGCAAATGGCCTTTAAGGTTTGCGGCATTGGTGATGTTGGATTGCTCGTGATAGAAATCTCCTACAGGATAGCCCATGTACATCTCAGGCCACCAAGCTTTTTCCATCCGGAAATCATGATCTCCTGCCGAAGCAACGCCAACTTTGTAGAAGTCAGGGTGCAAAAGCATCGCTCGTCCCGCATCGTATCCACCTGCTGAGTGCCCAAAAATCCCCACTTTGGTGAGGTCCAAAAAGGAGTTTTTGCTTGCTAATTGGGTGATGGCCAATACGTGATCGGTCGTTCCATCGCCAAGATTACGATAGGAAGCTTCCGAGAATGCCTTGGACCTCCCAAAACTGCCCAATCCATCTACGGTCACGACCACAAAACCGAGTTCGGCCATCGGTTGCTGATGCCCAAGAAGTCCGGCTTTGAAAGTCTTTGGTGTAGTGGAAGTATGTGGGCCGGAGTAGCTGTAGTCGATGATTGGGTATTTTTTCTTTGAGGAAAAAGTAGTGGGGAGAAAGTAAACCCCGTAAATATCTGTTTTGCCGTCTTTAGCAGTTGCTGCGAAGGGAACAGGAGATTTGTAGCCTTTTCTTTTCAGAATTGAAATGTCCGCTTCAGAGATTTTTTGAAGGTGCTTTCCGGTCTCCAATTCCAGCAGGATGGATTGTGTGGGTTGATTGACAGTGGAATAATTATCCACGGCAAGTTTTCCGTCCGGGGAAATATGGATCTCATGGTAGGCGTTTTCCTGGGTCAAAAGTTCAAGATTGGTTCCGTCAAAATTCACCCGATAGAGATGGTTGAAATAGGGATTTCGTCCGGATTCTTTTCCTGAAGCCTCGAAATACACTACCCCTTTTTCCTCATCCAGATGACTCAGTTTATTTACCACAAAGTCGCCGGAAGTGATCGAATTGATTTCTTTACCGGAATTCCAGTCAATGAGATACAATTGGTTCCAACCCGTCTTTTCTGAACTCAGAATGAATTGCCCGTTTTTTAACCTTCTGAAAATGTTGTCGCGATTGACATGGGTGGTGGAAGACTCAGAAACGATTTTCCGAATTTCTCCTTTCTGGGCATCTAACTCAATCAGGTGATATTCTTTGTACCCCCGCTGAATATGAAACCCGCTTAGCATTTTACTGTCGTCTGACCATCTAAGATTGATTCCGATAAAATGTGGAGAGGTGAGCTCAGGAAGCTTTTTTTCTGTCTTTTTTTCCAGATCAAAAATCACCGGAATGTACTTGACAACAGTACTGTCCCCCGGTGATCCTCGGTAATAGGAAAGTAATTCCGGGCGGAACTTTTCGTCTTTACTCCAGTCTAGAAGGTACATTTTTTCGGCAATTCTCAAATCAACTATTTGGGTGAAGATTTTCTTCGAATCGGGAGACCAATTGACCATAAAGTGAGTTGGACGTTCTCCATTTTCCCCGTAGATCATATCGCTCCATCCCCAAAATGAAGCGTATTCGAAATCTTTTCGTCCATCGGTACTCAGCGGCGTTTCTTCTCCTGTGGTGAGGTTTTTGATGAAAAGGTTGTAGTTCCTGCTGAAGGCTTTCCATTTTCTGTCAGGGGAAAATGACTCCATTTCATTCCGTTCAGACATAGGAATAGAATCAATTGCACCACTTTCTAAATTCCAGGTCCAATTTTGATTTTTCCATTGAAAGGTCACGACTTTTCCATTGACCAAATTGACCCGCTCGATAGGTAAATTGGCCTGATCGATAGATTCCCCTGTTTTGGTCTGAAGAAGCCTTGCTAAAATGATATGATCAAAAGCCTCTGAAGTTTCAAAGGTGGAGGTATTGGTTTTGAAAAACCGTTTTCCTTCTTTGGTATTGGTAGAATGGACAAAACCCTTGCTTCCGTCAATCCAGTTTGGAATTACTTCCAGGTGATACACTTGTTTTTGAATATTTTCAGTTAAAAAATAAGCGGCCCGATCATAGGATTCTTTTGTGATTTGTGCGTGGAGAGGCTGAGAAAAGCCATTCAATATGTAAATGAACAATAGAATAGGAAGCGATTGTATTGGGAGGTTCATAATCCAATAGAGTTTGGGATGCATTTCAAATTAGTAAAAAAATATAGGATCAAGGCCGCTTTTGGATGAGTTGGCCTTGAGCTATGTGAAGGGTAAAATTGCTTTTTTTATTAGCTTATTTGTTGGCCTATTTGATCAAAAAAATGCGTGGAGAAAGATTTATTTTTCAGGATTGAGTAGGATTTTGTGACCGGACTTTGACTTGGATAAGACTAAGTTTCGATTTCTATGAGAACGGGATAATGATCTGAAGCTCGGATAAGTTGATTTTTCACACTCTTAATTGCCGGGTCATCTTTTTCCAAAATCGGGTTCCAAACTTGGCCTTTGATCAGTTTGAGGCCTTGACTGATCAAAATGTGATCGATTAGTACATTGAAAATATCACCGGTAATTCTGTCCCTGAATTTGGAAGAGTAGGGTGTCCAGCCATAAGAGGTGAGTTTGGGTTTAGGAAGTGTGGCTTTGAGGATCCATTCCGGTTTCCAGGTAGATCCAAGTAACAGTTCAACCGCACTTTTTGAAAATCTGTTTTCATAAAAATCCAGTTCAAAACCGTCATTGATATCACCCATGACAATGACTTGTTGGCCTTTGGCTAGGTATTGGTCGCAGCGTTCACGAATGTGCATGCATTCCCCGAATAGTTTAAGACGGTCTCTTTGTGAAATTTGCTCAAATCGGGCATAGTCTACTTTGTCGAAAATCCCCTTGGATTTTGTGTGCGCGATGATAACTCGGGAAATAAACGAGTCATCTACTCCTAAAATACTGACTTCAAGCGGAGGACGGTAGTGCGTGTATTGCTCTTTGATCATGCGATTTGTTGTATCCATGAGAAATGGCTGGTTAAATCGCTCTCCGTCTTTCATTTCGGGAGTGAAAAGTACCTTTATCTTGGTGCAATCATAAAGCGCACAAAGCTCCTGCTGACCCGCAGAAGGAAAACCATGAATGCCCTTGAAGCTATTGCCTGGGAGAAAATGGTTTGCCCAAGTTTCAAGTTGTCCAGATGCAGTTTTGCTGCCATTTACCAAGGTATCCGGGCCTTCGACTATTCCCAGAAAGTCCGGATTCATCGCCTGAACTATTTCTGCGATTTCTCTGCTACGGGTTCCTTCTTTTCCGGTCGTTTTTGGACTTCCGTCCGGCTCAAACAGATCCCGCATCCATTGCACATTGTAAACTCCGATACGTAGGTTCATAAAAAAGCTATTGAAGTAAAAAGATGAATGAATTTACATTTTACTTCAATAGCTTGGTTTCCAGTAGGATCGTTTTTTTAGACTTTGATATAAATCTTTCGTTTGTCCATCCAGAGTCCAATCAGCCAAATTAGGAGCATATAGCTGATCGCAAATAAGAAAGAAGCACTTTTTGGACTTAGCCAGCTGGTAAATAAATTGGAATAAATCTGTCCCTTTAGGGTAGTTTCTCCCATTGGGATCATGGATAGAATAGAGATCACCACCCCTGAAAGAACATAAAGTATCAGTGGATTTCTCCCAAAGGCTTGGAAAAAGTACGTCCAGGAGGTGTACTTACGAAGCTCGATGATAAAAATTAAACTACCCAAAATCAGCAAATCCCAACCTACAGTAAGCGTGACATAGGGGCTTGTCCAGATTTTTTTATTGATAGGAAAGATCAAGTCCCAAGCATAACTCAGTACAATCAATAAAATTCCTGAAACCAAAAGTGTTTGAATCGTGGCAAGGGTATTGCCTTTTCGTTGGATCATCTTTCCTGTTAGATATCCAGCGATGACATTGACGATGGAGGTGAGGGTACTGAGAATTCCCTCAGGGTCAAAGGGAATCCCTTCGCCCATGTACATGCGGCTTTCTCCGATTAAAATCCTGTCCAGTTTGATGGCGGCGTTCCCTGTCAGACTGTAGGGGTCACCCGCATCACCGAAATAGTACATGATTGGCCAATAGGCAATCAAGGCAAGTCCGCTGAAAATCCAACCTAATTTTTCCCCACCCCAATACAGAATCAGGGCAGCAAAGAAGTAGCATAAGGCAATTCGCTGTAAAACGCCCACCAAACGAACCTCTGTCAGATTGATAAATACGATTTCTCCAGCTTCATTGTAATCGAAAAAAGGAAAGGCATTCAACAGCCAGCCGATCAGAAAAATCAGGAAAGTTCGCTTGAATACTTTTTTGTAAAACTGCGCCTTGGGGATCTCCTGAAGCTTTTTCATGGCAAAACTCATGGCATTGCCGACTACAAAGAGAAAGGTTGGAAATACCAGATCTGTGGGCGTAAATCCATGCCAGTCGGCATGTGCCAATGGGGCATAAAGTGCACTCCAACTCCCGGGCGTATTGACGATTATCATAAATGCAATCGTCATTCCCCGGAGTACGTCGAGGGCAAGGTAGCGATTGCTCAAAACCTTGGCTTGTGAATCGATGGTCATAGGTGGGTTTTTCGGGTGAAATAGTTTTGCCTAAGATAAAAGCTTCTTTGAAAAAATCAGGAAAGTGTCATTTAATAAAGTTAAAATTTATCCTGAGAATAAGCGTTTGCCAAATTTAATTTGGTTTTTTTTGCGAAAAATCCCAAAAATCTTTTTACATCGAGTTAAGTTCAAAAGTTTTGTTTTGGTAAATTGTGTCTTATTCCAAGCATACATTTTTAACCATTAAATTTTTAAAGAGATGAGAAATACTTTGATTTGGGGAGTCCTTACTTTCCTGTTGTTTAGCTGCACTGGTTCAAATAAGTCCAATCAAGGGGAGGAACAAATCACAAAAAGCGTAGATGATCCACTCAACCCACTAGGTATTGATTCCGCTTTGTTGATAGAAGGAGAATATTTATTTTATCTCAATGAGGATATATACCCTCCGATAATTTCAGAAGGAGACTCGAGTTTTTTCACTAAAGCCATTGATGAAAAGGAGCTTTTGAACAGAAAAAACACGATTACTAGTGATATGAAATCTGAGTTTAATTTGACATTAAATGAGGACGATATTTTTATTACCACATTTTCTGGATTTTTTGTTTCAGATATATCTGAGGACGTGGCACTTCAGATCTTGTCTAATACTGGAAAAGTTTCAAGAGGGCAACAAAACTTTTCAATTCAGAATATCAGAGCAAGGATGCAAGGTGATGGGCCTGTTTTGCAAAATATTAGAGCCAGAATGCAAGAATGGCAGTATGATGAAGATCTACATACCAGCATGGGTGTCTTATTTGTCAATCCAAATTCAAATACCACTTCCTCTCAAAGTAAAGTCTGGATTGTAGATTCTGGTGTGGATATCAATCATCAGGATTTGAATGTGCTAGCAGATCCTCTTTTTTCAAAATCTTATGTTCAATCCGAGCCAGATCCATTATATGATTTGGTTGGCCATGGAACTCACCTTGCAGGGATCATAGGAGGAAGAGCACATAACAATTCCAATCCTGATTTATTGGGCATGAATGGAGTTTCTCCCGGGGCTCCAATTGTCTCATTGAAAGTCATTAATTGGAATGGTGAAGGAACCTGGACTAATGTTAAAAAAGCACTTTCCCGTATTAGAGATAGAGGTGCAAGTGGTGATATAGTTACCTTAAGCCTAGGTGATCTTCTTCCTGGCCAAGGTCAAAATCCTAATTGTAATTTTCACGGGGATTTATTAGATCAAATCAAAGCACTAGCCAATTTGGGTATTTATGTGGTGATGGCGGCTGGTAATACAGGTATATCTTCCACCAGATTTTATCCGGCTTGCTTCGAGTATCCCTTAAATGTTTTTACTGTGGCCTCATTAAACGTTAACTATGATTTTGCTACAAATCAATTTTACCCACCGGCGTTTTCTACGTATTCCAATTTTGGAAGACCTACTATTGATTATGTAGCCCCCGGAGATGTCATATTTTCGACATTTCCAGGAAATCGATATGCCGTATTATCCGGAACTTCTATGGCTACGGCAATGGTGGCGGGAATTATTCATTTAAAAGGAGGCCCACCTAGTGCAAATGAAACATTAACCGGCCCTCCAGGTAATACAATTTATCCCATTGCTAAATATTAAAAACTTAGGCTGTTGCTCTTGGTGTAATAGCAAAATCAATAAGGAATTAGAGGTGTGTTCCATTTACTAAAACTTTGCTCATTATCTTAAAAAAGTTAAATTAATCTTTTTAAAATTTAAAAGTTCATGAAATGCCCATTTGAAGAGTTTCTCACACTGGAATGATTATCGACCATGCGAGATTCCCTGTCCGAATACAGGCGGGCATGTGGCCTTAAAGAAAAAATTATAAACACATGAAATGCCCACGAGAAAAACTTCACACACAGGGGAATGATTATCCAGGGCATTCCATGTGACCAAAAAAATCAATTTATAAACAGATGAAATACCTATACATCCCTTTTTGCCTTTTCTTTATTTCAACAATTGCCTTTTCACAGGGTAAGTCCTATGTAGTCCTGATGAAAGAGTCCTTTGAGGCTCCTGTGCGAAAAGCAAGGATAGACAATGAAAACCGGGAAAGTCAGGAGCGTGCAAACAAGTTTAACAGAGACAGAAAACTCAATCGAGTGAATGAATTTGCCAGAGAGAAAGGACTTTCTGTACCTCCAAAAAAACAATTTGCAGATGCAGGAGTGGGTTTTATTGCAGTATTGAGTGAAGCACAAGTCCTTGAATTAGGTCAAGATCCTGAAGTACAGGGGGTTTTTGAGGATTTTACGATGCAGACAAGAGCCAGAATGCAAACTCGTGCACGAATGCAGGGCGAACCGGCCACTGCAGAGGATATTTATAATCCGGTCATCAAGGCAAGTGCTGCAATCACACATCTTGGAGGCTCCCAAAAGTATAGTGGAAGAAAATCCAGTATCTGGATAGTGGATTCCGGAGTAGATAGTCGGCATATAGATCTGAATGTGAGTAAAAGTCAAAAGCTGACTGCCTCATTTGTCGATGGAGATGAAAACCCTTTGGTTGATTATGTTGGGCACGGAACTCACTGTGCAGGTTTGGCAGCAGGCAAAGGCAGCGGAATTCCGGGAGTTACAGGCATGTCCGCCGGTGCTGAAATAATTCCCATTAAAGTATTGGATAAAAATGGAGAAGGATCTTGGTCTCAATTGATTTTAGCACTGGATCATATTGAGAAATTTGGACAAAGTGGAGACGTAGTACTGATGAGTTTAGGAACCGAAATTTTGGATAATTGTACCAATTCAGATCCAATGTTGAGTGAATTGATTCTTGACTTAGGCGCCAAAGGACTTTTTGTTGTAATGTCGGCAGGCAATGTCGATAATCAAACTTCATCCAACCAGTCCAGCCAAAATTTTCCAGGCTGTATCAATGGCCCAAATGTTTTCACAATTGGTTCCTATGCGTTTGATTACAACGGGTTCACTGCCTTTAGCCCCTATGGTAAATTAGGTATTCCATCAGTCGATTGGATGGCTCCGGGAGAAAATGTGTTTTCAACTTTTCCGGGAAACCAATACGCAACCATGTCTGGAACATCTATGGCAGCAGCTTTGGTTGCAGGTTTGATTCATTCAAAAGGAGGGATACCTTCAGCTATTAGAAACGAATCATTCAATGGAGTTATTTATCCCTTTGCAGGGAGGTAGATGTCAATTTCTGATTTACAGAATCAATGTCTGTCCGAATTTTCTTGAGTATTTTGATATAGCGATTGTCACTTCTCAGTTTTTCGAATGCAGGATTAAATTCTGTGAAAAAGTAATCCCGCCAGCCTCTGTCATAAGCAATTTGGAGATATTTCATAGCTTCGAATGGTTGGCCCTTGACAGCGTAGGCAGTAGCTATATCAAGGGGTAAATAGTAATCTTCAGAACCTAAACTCATCGCCTCTATTTTTACTTGGACTGCCGCATTTAAGAGTGAATCAGCACGTAATGAATCTCCTTTTTTCGTAAGGAGGTAAGCGTAATTGATCGGGGTACTATAGTATTTGTCAAAGCCAACCTTGATGTTACGCCGGATAGAAATATCCCAAACTTTAAATGCCGAATCATAATCCCCCGAATAAAAAAGGATAGATCCAGCTACCCGTAAATTATATTCCGCGCTGTCCTGTAATGAAATATTCCCCAGAAGTTTAAGGGCTTCAGATTTTTTTCCTTGTTCTATTAGCGAATTAGCCTTCAACTCATAAGTGACAGGGTTTTTACTGATCTCGAGGCTTTTGTCAAACCATTGATTTGCTTCATTTTGTTTCCCCAAAATCTTGAATATCCACCCAATATTTTGATAGGGTAAATGGGAGTTGGGACCGAGATTGGATGACTTTGTTTGGAGTTGAAGCGCTTCGAAAAGGTTGCCTTGGACAAAGTCAATTGTGGCTAAGTTTCCAATCGCATCACTCAGATTTGGATAAAAGGAGAGTGCTGTCTCCAACGTATTTTTGGCTTTGGTGTATTGCCCGAGATCATAATACACAATGCCTCTTGCACTATATCCTTCTGCAAGTTTTGGTTCAAGTTCAAGTGCCTTTGAGCTCATTTCCAGGCTCATATCATACCAATTGCCGTTAGGCTCGTCAAAAGCGATTTGGAAGTATGTTTTTGCAAGTAGCGTATAGGCCAGCGCATAATTAGGATCGAGAGCAATTGCCTTTTTCAACAATTCTGCAGCATCAAAAAATAATTGAGGATCTCCAAACCCTTCGTTATATAAACTTTTTGCTCTGAAGAGCAGGTCATAAGCTTCTGCACTGGAAGTTTCTCCCTTACCGATTTGGATGGATTCCTCAGCGGTTAAGTTCACATCCAGAATTTTAGCAATTTCCCTTGCTATATCATTTTGTAATTGCGTTAGATCGGTTCCTTCTCTGGTATATTCATCTGTCCAGATATTTTTATTTTCTTTTGCATCTATCAATTGCAATTTAAATCGATACCCAGGGTTAAGCTGCTCCACTGTACCCTTGAGAATGGTAGTCACTTGAAGTGCTTCTGCAATGGAATCAAGCGGGAGATTATGATTCTTATAATCCGCCATTGTCGAATAAGAAATCGTCTTGATGGAATTTATTTTTGAAATTTGACCGATGAGGTTTTCTGTCAATCCATCTGTGAAATAGTCCAATTCTGAGCCTCCATTGAGATTTACAAAGGGTAAAACAGCAACTGATTTTTCCTTTTCCCAAACTGCCCCATTCCAAAAAATAGAGTAAATCAGCATGGCAACCAAGATAAAGACTCCGCCAATAGTTACCCATGACTTCCATGGGTTACTTTCCTGATATTTTATATTATTCAGGATCTCAGCACGCTTGGGCACTTCAAGTGGAGGATTTGTCAATGAATAAAGTTCAATGGTCTGGGAAACATTTTTAAGATTGAAGCTTCCAATTTTGACCGTTTGGAAAAATTCATCGTGGACGATCTCCTTACAAACCCGATCTGAAAAAACAATACTCGAAGGGACACCGACACTTTGGATTCTTGAAGCGACATTCACAGCATCTCCAAAGACGTCGCCGTGATCAAATATTATCTCTCCGGACTGAAGGCCAACCCTAAGCTTGTATTTTGATTCCGCCAGACAGATTTTTTGGATTTCAAGACTTGCGCTTAGGGCTTCTGGCACGGTTTCAAAAACGGCGAGTATACCATCCCCCAACTCTTTGATGATGGTTCCCCGGTAATTTGCCAGTACCTCTTGGTGGATCTTCAGATTGAGCTTCATTAGCTCAAAGGCAGCATTTTCATCTTGTCCCATCAATCGGGTGTAGCCGACGATATCTGAAAAAAATACTACGGATGGTTTGCGGTTAAGCTCTGTCTGCATAAAAGTGCTTTCCAAAAGCGATTTCAACGCTTTTTCAACGGTTTAAGCTAGGTATTTTTGTTTAGGATAAAAACAGAATGGGGAAAGTGATTGCACTTTACTTTGGGGATAGTATATTTTTTTGATAAGGGCTATATTTAATTTTCAAGCCCCAAGCTCACTCGTCTATGAATAAAGTATTGCCGCTATTACTTCTATTTCTTTATACCCAATCTTGGGCTCAAGTGAATGCCAAGTGGGAAATTCTGGAAAACAAATTTGAAAACCCGGAATTTCACCGTGCGAAACTGACTTTATCCAATACTGGCTCATCTGATCTTGATGCAGGTTGGAAGCTCTATTTTAACTCTGTTTTCATTTCAATCAAAACGCAGGTTCAAACAGAGCCTTTTCAGATCCGACACTTGCAAGGAGATTTTTTTGTTTTGGAGGGGAAAAACTTAAGTCCCGTTTTCAAACGGGGAGAAGAAATCTCCATTACCTACCAATCAATAGGTCCTTATCTGAAAAATTCCTACGCCCCCGAGGGGTTGATTTTTCAGAATGCAGATGGGACTCATTTTGAAATAAAAGAGTATCAAGTGGAGGCCATAAGTCTAGATCAATTTAGAGAGATGGCAGCTTCCACACCTCTGCCAATTCCGACCGCAGCAAGGATTTACAGTCAAAATGAAGGCTTGTCTTTACTTCCCAAGGAGCAGCTTCCTCCATTTCTTCCCACTCCAAAGTCTTGGAAATACACCGGAGAAACCCTGAAAATCAAGAATGCAGGATTGGCCGTGGTGGGAATTCCGGAATTTGAGGAAGCTTCAAAATTCCTCCTTCTAGCAATAAAGCAAGGGTACAAACCCACGGTAAACAGGGCAGAGGCTCCTATTCAAATCCGGATTGTCAAATCTTCAGAATTGCCTGTGGAGGGGTATAAAATTTCCATAGCAAAACGATTAGTCTTTATCTCTGCTTCTTCACCAAAGGGGGCAATGTATGGGGTTCAGTCTTTCTTGGCGATGATGCCTGCTGATTTTTCAACACGGATAACTGATGAATTCATTCTTCCGCAGGTGGAGATTGAGGATTATCCTGCCTATAACTATCGGGGGTTTTTCCTAGATGTGGCCCGTAATTTTCAACCCAAATCCCAAATTTTGAAGCTATTGGATTTGATGTCCATTTACAAACTCAATGTCTTTCACTTCAATTTGGCTAACGATGAGGGATGGAGATTGCAAATTCCGGGTCTGCCGGAATTAACTGAGTTTGGAAGTAAAAGAGGATTTTCTGAAGATGAATCGGATTTTTTGTGGCCTTATTATTCCTCGGGAGCTGATCCTAAAAAAAGTCAAGCTGGATCTGGGTTTTATACAGTTTCGGATTTTCAGGAAATTTTAGCTTACGCAAAAGGGCTTCAAATTGAAGTCATTCCTGAATTTGGTGTGCCGGCACATTCCAGAGCGGCCATATTAGCGATGGAAAGTCGCTACAGCAAATTGCTAAAAACCGGAAAAACCTCCGAGGCCTTACAGTATCGATTGGCCGAGAATGATGATCAGAGCAAGTACCTTTCTGCCCAAAACTTCAGAGGAAATACGGTTTGTGTCTGCCAGGAATCAACCTACGCTTTTTATGAAAAGCTAGTTTTCGAAGTGAAAGCCATGTATCAAAATACCGGTGTAGAACTGAAAAATTGGCATACCGGAGGTGACGAAGTACCAAGAGGAGTGTGGACAGCTTCCCCGACTTGCAAGGACTTTCTAGCTAAAAATCCAGACATCAAATTGGAAGATTTGAATGACTATTTCCGGAGTCGTGCAGCTTCCATTTTGAAGAAAAATGGTTTGGAAATGGGCGGTTGGGAGGAAATCGGACAGACTCATTCTGGTAATTCCGTTGTACCGAATACTAAGTTTGCTGATCAAAATTGGCGACTCTATGCCTGGAATGCCGTGGCAGGCTGGGGAGGAGAGGATATGGCCTACAGGTTGGCAAATGCCGGCTATCCGGTTGTGATCTGCTCTAGTGCCAATTTCTATTTTGACTTAGCCTATGATTGGGACCCGAATGAGCGTGGACATACTTGGAGCGGTGTGACCGATATGTATCAGGCTTGGAAGACGGTGCCCGGCAAACTTTACCTTTCGCATGATCAGACGATTGAGGGAAAGGAATGGAGCTGGGCATCAGTCCAAGCATCCTTCACAAAGTTGAGTCCTGAGGGTAAAAAAAACATCATCGGAGTGTCAGGGCAACTATGGACAGAAACAGTGAAAAGTCCTGAGATGCTGGAGTATTACCTTTTTCCAAAAATGCTTGGGTACATCGAACGGGCTTGGGTAGGAGATCCTGCATGGTCGAATGCGGAATCTGAAGAAGAAATGAAGACAAAAAGGCTAGAAGAATGGAATGTTTTTGCAAATCTGATCGGACAAAAAGAGATTCCCCGATTGGAAAAACTCCGAGGGGGCTTCAATCATCGGATTCCAAAATCTGGAGTAATGGTCAAAGACGGGATGATTTATGCCAATGTGCAGACACCGGGATTGGTCATTCGATATACTCAGGATGGGTCTGAACCAAGCGAGTCCTCAGCGATTTATTCCAACCCAATTCCGCACAAAGGAGGGGAGAAGTTTCGTGTTTTTACTCCTTCCGGAAATGCCGGCGCTTCAATCTTTCTGGATTAAAGGATTTTAACCTGCGATTTGTATTTGGCGATGAGGGAATCATTGTAAGCCTCGCCATTATCTGAATTAGAACTGTTGAAAATTTCAGGCACAGTTCCATTTTCCAAAAGAATGGCAGTCGCCTGTACCATGATGGCATTGAGCAATGCCGCACCAACAACGGTAGAAGTCGCTCCGACTTTTGATTCCAAACCTTCCAATTTGATCGAAGCGTCGCCAACTACACCGCAGGTGTCCAAGAAAATATCGCTTACTTGAAACAGCTTAAGACCCGATGAATGCCTGGAATCCACTGCTTTGCTGTGTGCATGATTTGTAAGTGCGATAACTTTTGCACCTTTTTTTTGCGCTAATTGAGCCATTTCAATACTGACCGAATTTCTTCCTGAGTTGGAAGAAATGATGAAAACGTCCTTGTTTGTTAAGGAATAGGACTTGAAAAGTTTTTCAGCGTAGCCCTCTCTTCGTTCCACCTCGGTACTTCCTGATGCATCCTTGTGAAGCATTAAATCCGGGTCGAGGATTGGAATCACTCTCGCAAAGCCCCCTGCACGATAGAAGATCTCTTCGGCAAGCATGTGGGAATGTCCCGTTCCACTGGTATATATCCAACCTTCACTGGCAATGGATTCAGCAATCCATTTTGCGGCTGTATAAATTTCTTTTTCCTGACGGAAAGCGTGTCGGAGTTTTTCGAATACCACATCTTGATATTGCTTGGATGGACTTTGGCTCATAGTAGGGTTAGGGGATTATAAATTCAACAAAATCTCATCCACAAACACCCACCCTTTTGCTCCTGCTCCGGGATGCCAAGCTGGCAGTTTTGAGATTGGTTTCAGTCTGACTTTAAGTTTGTCGAAGGACACTTCGGGTAGTGAATAAGTTAAAACACCAAATCTCACCTCTTCCAATTTTGAAGAGACTTGGGTTGGAGTTTGGGTGATTTTCTGCCAACCCGCCTGTCCACCTGTCCAGATCTCAACCGATTCCGGAGGGAAAATATAAGCTCCTTCATTAAGTAGAAAACTCAAGCTGAGGTATTTCGGAGCGGAATTTTTTTCCAGAAAAATCTCAATCTCCAGTGTCGTGTCTGTAAAACCCAGCCAATCCCCAGAGGTGTGATTGGTTTTTCCTTTTATCCCATCAAACAGCGAAGTGGCTCCTTTGGCCTTGTAACGTGGGTTTGGCTCAAAGATGAGCTGGTAGGATTGGGGTTTTATTCCTTCTTTGAATACTAAATTGGAGGTGATTCCACTGCCTTTCCAGTCTGTGGAAAAAGCTTTTGCACGTATCTGAGCTGTTTTTTTGAGCCAGATTGGACCGGAATAAATTGGACTTTGAATGCTATCCGGTTCGGATCCATCTAATGAATACCGGATCTCAGCGGTACTAATCGGGTGGGATAGTATCAGCTCCATGGAATCCTGAAACAGGGTCTTTTCAAACTCGATTTTTGGTGGATTTAGGGCGTAGATAACGCCTTTTCCATCGAACCCAAAATCAATTTGGGCCTGTGGTAAACCCTTTTTGAGCTCTTGCTTTGCTTTCTCATCCAATCCGGAATTCCAGAGAAAAAGCTTTCTTACCTGTTTTAGTTTACTGAGTGCAGAGACGGAGGATGAGCCAAATTCATTTCCTGAAAGCGCAAGGTTTCGGAGATTTTCGAGGCCTTCCAGATTTGAAAGTTGCTCCGGTTTGACTCCGGTGAAGTTGAGCTGAAGCTCTTCCAAATTGGGGAAGTTTCGCAGAAAACTCAAATCAACAGTAGCAAGTGGCATCCGATTTAGATTCAATCTCACTACCTGCTTGTTCACTTTTTTCAAGTCTTGAAGTGAGGCTGCATCAAAGGTGGAAATTCCATAATAAGCGACTTCCAATGCCGGTGATCCCGGAAATACCGGATTTACCTTTCGGAAGAAATTGTTCAGCTTTTTGATATCTGAATCCGAAGCCGGGCCAAAGCTATACGTTTTCTGATTGGAGAATCGGTTTAAAGCGAGCTGGAAAAGCGGTTCTTCGGATTTTAGTTCGGAGACCTTTTGATCAAAGGAACTCCCTGCGGCCACCCAGGCCTCTAGTATCTCAATTTCCTCATCGGTCAGTTGGGTTTTATTCTTTGGAGGCATGTGTTCTTTTTCATCTTTTGGGAGATTGATCCGCTGAATCAAAAGTGATTTTTCCATGTCACCCGGAACAACAAAAGGCCCGTTTTTTCCACCTTTTTGCAATCCGGCTAACTGATCCATCCGAAGTTCCCCTTTGACTTTGCCTTCCTTGTGACAGGCGATGCATTTCGCTTCCAAAATGGGCTGAACCAAATGCTCAAAAACCTCCGCATCTTCCAACGCAACAAATTCAGTCTCCTTCGACTGAATTGGAGCCAAAAGAAAATCTTCGCCATGGGTCAGATTTGCCCCGAAATGACCGGTAAGAATTATTGCAAGAGCCAATGTCCCTGTGGAAATCCGAAGAAAATTGGCGGACTTTTCCCTGAAAAAGTAAATCAAAACCGAAAGCGTTAAGGAAGCGAGTCCTAGCCATTGATGCCAAACTAGCGCATCTCCATCGTAGTCTTCTGTGGCAAGGATCAATCCCGCCACGACTGTGATTCCGGTCAGATTTCCCCCAACCAATAAAATTTGGGCACCGGCATTTTTTAACCGTTGATCCGAAAGCCAAAGCAAGCCGACCGCCATCAACAGCAGTACAATCGGGAAGTGAAGGATAAGCGGGTGAGCTCTTCCCAATACTTGCAGAAGGGCGGGGATTTCCAGTCGATCTCCGGCCAAACTCAGCACCAAGGCCAATCCCAGCCAGAAGAACAGGAGGTTTTCAAGAATCGGAATAATCCGGGAAACTTTAGGCATAAATGGGAATTAAGCGATCAGGTCTTTTACAACTTTTCCGTGTACATCGGTGAGCCGGTAGCGTCTGCCAAGATGTTTATAGGTAAGTTTTTCATGGTCTATTCCCATCAGATGCATTACTGTTGCTTGAAAATCATGGACATGTACCGGATTTTCGGTGATGTTGTAGCCGAAGTCGTCTGTCTCTCCATAGACCATTCCGGACTTTACTCCACCGCCTGCCATGAAGATGGAAAATGCCCTCGGATGGTGATCCCGGCCGTAGTTTTCGGGTTGGATCTTGCCTTGGCAATAATTGGTTCGGCCAAATTCTCCACCCCAGATGATCAGGGTTTCGTCCAACAATCCGCGTTGTTTCAGGTCGGTAATCAATCCTGCTGTGGCTTGGTCCACATCTTTAGCCTGCCCAATCATCTGATTGGGCAGGTTGTCATGGGCATCCCAGCCCTGATGATAAAGCTGGACGAAGCGGACTCCATTCTCTGAGAGTTTCCTTGCCAAAAGGCAATTTGCAGCGTAAGTGCCGGGAACCAAGCAATCCGGGCCATAGAGTTTGATCACGCTGTCCGGCTCTTTAGAGGTATCGGTGATCTCCGGCACGGCAGTTTGCATGCGGTAAGCCATCTCGTATTGCTGCACTTTAGCGGTGATCTGCGGATCGTTGAATTCCTGATAGTTCATCTCATTGAGCGCGGCGATCTGATCGATCATTTTTCGGCGCTGATCCCGACTCATACCATCCGGATCTTTGAGATAAAGCACTGGATCTTCGGAATTGGAAAACTGGACTCCCTGATGGGTCGCGTCCAAAAAGCCATTGGACCAAAGCTTGGAATAAACGCCCTGCCCATTGCCTTTGCCACGACTCAACAGCACGCAGAAAGCCGGAAGGTTTGCATTTTCACTTCCCAGGCCATAGCTCAACCAAGACCCCATACTGGGACGGTTTCCAACTTGAGCGCCGGTTTGGAAAAAAGTCAGTGCAGGATCGTGATTTATGGCTTCGGTATGCATGGATTTGACAATCAACAGATCATCCACCACACTCGAGATGTGTGGAAAAAGGGAAGAAATCCAAGCCCGACTTTCGCCATATTGATTAAACCCGAAGTAAGAACCTACCAGGGGAAAAGAACTCTGTCCTGCAGTCATGCCGGTCAAGCGTTGCCCCATCCGTATGGACTCGGGGAGTTCCTGTCCAAAGTTTTTGGTCAAAAGCGGTTTGTAATCAAAAGTTTCCAGTTGAGAAGGAGCACCATTTTGGAAAAGATAAATGATCCGCTTGGCCTTTGGTGCAAAATGAGGAAGTGCGCGCATCAAGCCGTCCTCTGCTTCCTGCTTTCCGGTGAATAAATCCGGAATCAACAACGAACCCAAAGCAACACTTCCGATTCCCAAACTTAGCCGCGATAGAAATTTTCGCCTGTTGTGGTTGAGTCCCTGTTCTAATATTTCCTTTTCCATCTCAACTTTTGGTTATCGTTTCTTCCAAATTATACAAACTCACAATCACCTGCATCAAAGCGGCATTTTCGGGTGTGATCGCTTTTTCATTCATAGGATATTCACCTATATCCAATGCCTTTTTTGCATTTTCGGGATTCTCCCGAAAGTCCTTCAATTGAGTTAGGTAGTAGTCTAAGAGCAGCTCTTTTTCTTTGGACTTCATTTCCCGGCAAACTATCCGCTTGAAAGCTTCTTCAATCGCCTTTTCTTCATCTGAAATGCCTTCCGAAAGCTTTGTTGCCAAGACCCGGGCTGCTTCCAATACCATCGGATCGTTCATCATCACCAAGGCTTGAAGTGGGGTATTGGTCCGGTTTCGGCCGATTTCGCAACGATCCCGGTTACTTGAATCGAAGATGATTGCTTTGGGAGGAGGTACGGTCAGTTTAATGAAATTGTAGATTCCCCTTCGGTAAAGCTTGTTGCCGGTATCCTGTATGTAGGTCGCAAGCGTACCTCGTCCGGAGGTGGCCGCCTCCCAAAGTCCGGAAGGCTGATAGGGTTTGACACTTGGTCCTCCGATTTCTCCGTGAAGGAGTCCGCTGCTCGCCAAAACCAAGTCTTGGATATGTTCTGCCGGTAATCGCAACCGGGGTGCCCTTGCCAGATAGAGATTGTCGGGATCGATGATCAGGTGATCCTTAGTGATCACTGCAGACTGTCGGTAAGTAGCCGAAAGTAGGATCTGCTTAATCAGACGCTTGATATCCCAGCCGTTTTCCATAAAGTCAGCTGCCAGCCAATCCAGTAGTTCGGGATGGGTAGGCAGATCGCCCTGCATACCGAAGTCTCCGGCTGATTTAACTATTCCTTTCCCGAAGATTTCCTGCCAGATCAGATTGACAAAGACCCGGCTGGTCAGTGGGTTTTCGCGATTGGTGGTCCATTTGGCCAAGCCAAGCCGATTTTTCTCCAGATTTTCGGGAAATTCAAAAATGGAAGCCGGAGTAGAGGCATCCACCGGGATGGTTGGGGCGTCATAAACTCCCCGATCAAGAATATAAGTCGTACGTTTTTCCTCGTTTTCACCCATCACGGATACCACGAGTTTGGTGGTATCCGGGTGGTTGATGAAGTTCATGATTCCATCCAGATCGTCTCGTTCGATCCAAAGGATGGGCGTTTTTGCAGGCTTGGTTCGGCTGATGTCGCCTTCAAATCCTTTTTCTTTGGAATTGTTGAAAAAGGCAAAAAGCTCGAAGTATTCCTTTTGGGAAAACGGATCATACTTATGGTCATGACATTGAGCACACTCCATTGTGATGCCGAGAATACTTTTGCTGAAGGTGTTGGTTTTGTCCAGCACATATTCGATTCGGTATTCTTCCTCGATGATACCGCCCTCTTCGGTGTACTTGTGATTTCGGTTGAAAGCTGTGGCTAAAATCTGTTCCTTATTGGCGTTGGGAAGCAGGTCACCTGCAAGTTGCCATGTCAGGAATTGATCGTAGGGAAGGTTCTGATTAAAAGCATGAATAACCCAATCGCGGTAGGGCCATTGGGACCTGACTTCATCATCCTGATAGCCGTAGCTGTCTGCATAGCGGGAAATATCCAGCCAAAGGACAGCCAGTTTTTCCCCGAAGGCAGGCTGTGCAAGCAATTCATCCAGTAATTTTTCATAAGTGTTTACACCTGTGAAATCTGCGTATTTGTCCAATAACTCCGGCTTAGGCGGTAGTCCTGTCAGATCCAAACTGGTCCGTTTAATGAGTTCCTGAGGTTTGGCTTCGGGATTGGGCTTTAGCTTTTTGGAACGCATTTTCCGGTACGCAAATGCATCGATTTCGTTGGTTCCCCAGTCGACTTTAGGAACTGCCGGCTTCTTTACCCTCAAAAAAGCCCAGTGTGGTTCGTATTTGGCACCTTGCTCGATCCAGCGCTTGATCAATTCAATTTCCTCTTCATTCAGCGAAAGATTGGATTCCGGAGGAGGCATCATTTCTCCGGGATCAGTGGAGCTGATCCGGTGGTAGACTTCGGACTTTTCCAGATTTCCTGCTACAAGGGCAAACTTACCCGGACTTTCTTTAAGTGCAGTAAAAGCACCAACCTCGGTGTCCAACCGTAAGTCTGCCTCCCGCTTATTCGCATCTGGCCCATGACAGGCGAAGCATTTGTCAGACAGTATAGGGCGGATGTGAAAGTTATAGCTGATTTGATCGGATGCAGAGAGATCAGGCTCCTCTACTTGCTGCTTTCCACAGCTCCAAAATCCCACCAAGAGGAGCCATAAAATGATTCGAAAGTCAAAATAGCGAGAAGTCATTTGGATTTATTTTAATCAGTGAAAAAAGTTAATGAAAAATTTTAAATAAGTCAGAATTCATTTTCGTTTTGAAAAAATGGTTCTAAACGCATTTTTTTGATTTCACCGGAATAAAAGGATTCTTGATGGATAATTTTATTCAAGTACTTGTAGCGAAGTGGAACTTTATTCTGTTTCTGTATTACCATCCCATTAAAGATTGAAAAAAAAATAATCAGGAATTGAGTAACCATTTGAAGTGTTTAAATACCAATACTCCAGTTTCTATACCCTAAGTAAAACTGCTTTTGATAGATTCAGTACGCTTACGAAGACGACCAACTATTACATGAAGATTTTTTTTACATTTTTGGCATTTATGGCATTGCTCTCCATTGCTGCCGCCCAGGAAATATTGGAGAAAAGTAAGCTGGCAGAGCAAATGGAAAATTATTTTCGGCTGACCGGTCAGCGGATTTTGATTCTAGACCAGGATATTTCTGGGCTAAATGTTCCATCTGATTTGGAGCTCAGGAAGCTTCCTTTCTCTTTGACAGAAGGGACTGATTATAGTTTTTTTCTTTTTCAGGATAAGTACGTGGTGATTTATCCTGCTTCGCTCCGTGATACCTACTCTGAAAAGTTAGATAAACTTTCCTCAGTTTCTAAAGCATCGATATTTGAAATCAAGGGAAAACTTCGGGACAATGAAATGAAAACCTTCATTGCAGGTGGTCTTTTTTCTATTCCTCAACTTGAACTTGCAGCGCTTACCAATGAAAAAGGAGAATTTTCTGTTCAGGTACCCGAGGGGACATACATTGGATATTTTAGCTCAATGGGAAAGCAGACCGAGCAAAAAATTCTTAAAGTGTACCGGGATCAGGACCTTGATGTTATACTTTTTGAGACGATCAGCGAATTGGATTTGGTCACTGTGACAGACCGTGCCATAGATGCGAATGTGATGAGTACCCTGCCCGGCGCCACCCGAATGCCTATGGAAGAACTGAAGCTTCTGCCGCCCCTGCTGGGCGAAGTGGATGTGGTTAGGAGTATGCTCTTGCTTCCCGGTGTATCCACCGTAGGAGAAGGAGCATCAGGATTTAATGTCAGGGGTGGTGGAGTGGATCAAAATCTGATCTTAATGGATGGGGCACCAGTGTTTAATCCCTCCCACATGTTTGGGTTTTTTGGCATTTTTAATCAGGATGCTGTAAATGATGCCACTCTTTATAAAGGAGATATTCCCGCTCAGTTTGGAGGAAGACTAAGTTCAGTTTTGGATATCAAGACAAAAGCCGGAGACATGCAAGATTGGTATCTAACAGGCGGCGTTGGTTTTCTATCCAGCCGATTGGGAGCAAATGGGCCAATCAATGATAAAACCCAGCTAATGGGAACGTTCCGTGCAGCTTATCCTACCTGGATCTTGCAGCGGATCCCAAACACCGGTATCAGTGAGAGTGTTACAAATTTTACCGATGGAAATCTCCGAATAGATCATCGGATCAATGATCGCAACAGCCTGGTGATCAGTGCCTACATCAGTTCTGATTATTTTAAATTTGGGGCAGATACTGCGTACACATGGCAGACCAATCTAGCGAGCATGAAATGGAAATCCTTTTGGGGAGAAAATTTGGGTGCCGAAACTAATTTAACCTATTCAGGCTACCGTTATACAGTACTTGGTGAAGCCAGTCCTCTTGATTTTGAATTGGGATCATCCATTAATTTCCTTGGGATTCAGCAACAATTTGAATGGTCGGGAGAAAAGCTTGAGGGCTTGCAGTTTGGATTCCAGGTCAATTCCTATCAAATGGGAATGGGTGATCTCAATTCCCGCTCCAAGGAATCCTTGATTATTCCGGTTGCCATTCCGGATGAACAGGGAGTCGAAAGTGCCGCTTACATCCAAATACCATGGAAAATATCAGACAAACTGCAAGGTCAAATCGGGTTGCGGTATTCACACTTTTTTGCTTTGGGCGCAAAGGATGTCTATCAATATCAACCGGGAATTTCAAAAGACACCAGATCTATCGTAGATACAATTTCCTATAGGGCAGGAGAGGTATTCGAGTCTTATGGAGGATTTGAGCCTCGGTTAACAATCCGGTATGCGATCACGGATGATTTCTCGGTCAAGGCTTCAGTGAATCGAAGTCTCCAATACCTTCATTTGCTGACCAATAATTTTGCTTCAGCACCAGTTGACCTGTGGAAACTCAGTGATTCCTACATCAAGCCGCAAGAAGCTTGGCAATATGCCCTAGGAATTTACAAAAATCTCAAACAAAATAAGATCGAGACCTCACTGGAAGTGTATTATAAGGATATGCCGCGCATCGTGGAATACTTGGATGGTGCCCAATTATTCCTTAACCCTGCCTTGGAGACAGACTTGGTGATGGGCTCCGGCTATGCTTATGGATCAGAACTGCTAGTCCGAAAGAATTCCGGGAAACTCAATGGCTGGATTTCCTACACGTTCAGCAGGTCGCTTCGAAAAGTGGAAACTGAATTTGGAGAAGCTGTCAACCAAGGAGGCTATTTTCCAGCTAACTGGGATCAGCCGCATGATCTCACGGTCGTTAGCTCATGGCAACCAGTCAGGAGAATTTCATTTAATGCGACCTTCAATTTCCGTACAGGTAGACCGATCACGCTCCCAAGCGGGATTTATGATATTGGAGGAAATATTGTGATAGACTATCAAGAGCGAAATCAGGCTCGTATCCCTGATTACCACCGATTGGACTTGGGGATGACCTATTATTTCTACCAAAAGAGAAACAGTAATTACAAAAGCTCGCTTAACCTTTCCTTTTATAATGTGTATGCCAGGAGAAACGCTTTTTCTTGGTTTTTTCAGCCGACTCCTGAGTTGGGAATTCCCAAATCCTACCGGCTGGCCGTCATTGGCACAATCATTCCTTCAGTCACTTATAATTTCTCAATTCGATGAAAAAGCTGATTCAAAGGATTTCTTTTCTATGCCTGATTATCGGAATTGGATCCTGTGTGGATGAGATCAATCTTTCTCTCGAAAAATCAAGTCAGGCGATCGTCATCGAAGCTTGGGTTGGTAATAATCCCGCAGACACTTACGTGAAAGTTTACCGTACGAGCCCCTACGTTTCCGGTGTTTTGAGTCCCAATTACATTCCTGTGGAGGTGAAGTATGTGGTGGTCGAGCAGGAGGGGGGAGAGGACATTAATTTTAGGCAGGTCCAATCGAATGTTTTCAGGCAATCAGGTAGTTTTGATCCTGTTTCTGGTAAAAAATTTAGATTGGTTCTGGAGACTGGAGAAGGGGACGTATATGAGAGCAGCTGGGAAACTATGCCACCCTTTGTAGAAGTGGAGGACATACAAGGTAAGGCCTTTACCAAGCAGGTCTTGATCACTGTCGGTCAGAGTCAATTTATTCAAAGCCGTACTTTTGCTGATATACAAGCTCAAATTTCTGATCCTGGGGTTGGACAATTAGGATACCTGATTGAATCATCCGGAATTACTGAACTCTACACCACTTCCAATAGCGACAATTGCGCATGTACCTGCTATGAACGGGTTTCCAATGTTTTTGCTGGAATGAATTTAACTTCCAACGAACCCTTTCAAGGGAGAGCTTTTGGCTTATCCCTTGGCGAAATTCCGCTCAGTTCAATAGGGAGGTTCTTTGTCAGCACAAAGGTCAAAGTAGTAAATAAAACAGGATATGACTACCTCAATCAGGTCAATCAACAACAACGTAATTCGGGGAGTATTTTTGATCCTGCACCCTTCCGGATCAGAGGAAATATAAAAAAGCGGGGTTCAGAGAATCAAATTGTGCTCGGGGGCTTTTTCCTTTTTCAAGAAAGCTCTTCTGAAAAGCTGCTGTTTCGAACCCAAATTAGAAGTGAATCGCTAAATCTCAGCCATGCCCTCGATGCACTTCCATTTGTAAACGGAGACTGTAGAGAAAAATATATCGATGCTTCGCCGATCGTCCCGATTCAATTCAGACCATGAAAATCCCTTTTGCACTTCTGATTATTTTCAGTTTTTTCCAAAGTATACATTCCAAAGGGCAAGAAAAAAAGCATTCGGTCATGGAGTTGGAAAACTTCGTATTGATCACTGACCAGGAGTTTTACCTCGTCGGGGATC
This sequence comes from Algoriphagus sp., assembly GCF_030694375.1. Lineage (GTDB taxonomy): Bacteria > Bacteroidota > Bacteroidia > Cytophagales > Cyclobacteriaceae > Algoriphagus. The sequence continues at coordinate 25,604 of NZ_JAUXYL010000005.1, read as the reverse complement.
GAGTGTGGTTTGCTGCCAAACTTTTGAAAAATCACGAAAGTTTCCGCTACAGCAAACTTGCCTATGTCGCTGTTTTGGATGCAACTGGCAATCCGATACATCAGGAAAAGATGTTGCTTACAGAAAATAATATGGTCTTTGGGGATCTCTTTATCCCCGAAAATAGTCAGACAGGCGTATTCACTCTGGTTGTTTATTCAAAATGGATGGCAAATTTTGAAGATTTCCCCATTGCCAAAAAGGAATTTCTGGTGGCCAATTCGAATGTTCCCTTTGCCAAAGGAGACCCAGCTTTATTTTGGGAGCAAATTCCTTTTGAAAATGCGCCAATCAGTATTTTTCACACTTCGGATCGAGCTGAAGTGATAGAGATTCAAGACAGTGAAGGAAATACAATTGAAATTTTGGAGTCAGTTCCCCCATTGACAAAAACACTTTCAAAAGTGAAACAAAAAGACGGATATACGCTCTTTTTCAGAAACTTTAGTTATCAGATTGAGCCACAAAAATGGCTTTGGGAACCCGCTGATTTCAGCTTGAATTCTAATGTGGGCATAGTTGATCAAAATCTAAAGATCATCACTCATACAGATTGGATGATCTTGGAGGAACTGGAAGTGACTCAAGCTAAATCGCGATTCAACAAAGCATTGTATGAGAACCTGAAGTCTTTTGATATTTCGGTTATTGATGAATCCAATAAATTAGTTTGGAGCTATCAGGTTCGCATCCCAGCAAAATCCTCCGGTAAAATGACGCTAAAGTCTCGGGGAATTGTAGGTGAATCGATTGCCCTCGATTTGGTTGGTTTCCCTTCGCACTATACGAGTGGGATTGTATTGGCAAGAGCGCAGGAAGAAATAATAGTTACAGAATTTGTAGAGCTATTGAATGATCCCAACTGGAGAAACCTTAACTCAGCTTCTAAAGGTCCCAACTTGATCACATCGCTAAATAGGGTAGTAGAAAGCCCTTTGATGCTCAAGGATTACAGTCCGATGTTTGATTACAAAATCTGGTCTACGGATATCTCTGGTCGATTTTCGAGTTCAGTAAAGCGTGCTAAATTCTCTTTTTCCTTTTCGGATAAGCTTTTGGAGACTTTTATTAATCGAAAAGTTTATCGGGAGCATTTTGAGATTTCGGATGAAGTGGTGGCGCTTGAGTCTCCTTTTCAGGCGGACAAGGTTTATTACATCCAGGACTATTTCGAATTTCCGGATTTGGAATCCTTTTTTAAGGAAATCGTGCCCCAGGTACGGTTAAAAAAAGTAAAAAATCAGGACTACAAAAATGTGTTTGTCGCCAATACTGACAATCAAAATGTAAAATTCAACAAGAAACCTTTGGTTTTGGTGGACTTTTACCGACCAGTTTCAATTGAGGAATTTTGGAAGTTGGATATGGTTTCAGTGGATCGAATAGAGCTCTATTATCATCGCTCAACGGTAGAAAAAACCAATCTTGGTGAAGCTCCCGGTGATGGTTTGATCGTGGTTTATACCAAAAACAATGAGTATTTTCTGAAAAACAATCTTGGAAAGGAACGGTATTTTTTGGCGGACGTGAGCGTCCCACGACGACCTGATTATTCCGGGAAGAACACCCAAAAGATCAGCGCCAATGCATTGCAGTTTTTGGATTCTGGCTTGACCTTTTATCGGGGTAGGAGCAAATCAGGCAATCTCAAATTCGATACAGCGGGAAGCTGGTTGATTGAAGCTTGGATTTTTGGAAACTCCGGTTTTGAAAGAATTCAGAAGCGGGTAGTAATTGATCCCTAACGTTGAAAGAATAGGGAGTTTAGAAAATCTTTAAATTATGTATCATCCTTTGAAATTCGCATTATTTGAAAAATAAAAGTGTGGGATAATCGATTTTTGCCAATTATTCTGATTGATTTTTTAAGATTTGATTTCGTGACGGGGTAAATTGAGAAAAAGAAACCGCCATGAAAAATCAAATAATCACCTATACAGCAATTTTATTCCTATTGGGTTTTCTGGGCTCCTGCAAGGTCTACCGAAATGTAGAAAATCTTAATCCTAAGTCTTCTGAAGAAGAAAGAGCAGGTGATTTTGATGTTAGTTCATTGAATAAACTTGTCGAAGGGGATCAAATTATAATAAGGACTCTTGAGGGTAAAAAGTATCGACTTTTCTATAAAAGACTCCTTGGAAATCAATTAATTGGGACAACCATAAACAAAGGACTAAATCAGTCCCAAATAAACCAGAATATTGAATTCGCTATTGCTGACATTGAACAATTGTGGGTGAAAAGAGTGAGTGCAGCTGCAACAGTACCAATTGTAATTGTAAGCTCTTTGGGATTGGCTTTTGGAATTTTAGTAATCGCATTGACCTCAGGTGGAGGATTTGGATGGTGATAAAAATTGAAAAGCCACCCTTACGAGTGGCTTTTAAAATTTTTATCTTTTTACTACTAGTATCTAACCAATGAGAAATCAAAGGTTTCCAGAAACTTCGTCGTGAAGTTTCCAGCTTTGAACTCCTCATCTTCCAGTAGGGCAATGTGAAAAGGAATGGTAGTTTTGATACCGTCGATTACGAATTCTTCCAAAGCCCGCTTCATCCGTACAATTACTTCTTCTCTGGATTGACCACTCACAATGAGCTTTGCAATCATTGAGTCATAGTTTGGAGGGATGACATAGCCTGCGTACACATGTGAATCCACCCTGACACCACGTCCACCGGGAATATGAAGGTTCAGAATTTTCCCCGGGCTAGGTCTGAAATTGTGGGCGACATCTTCGGCATTGATTCTACACTCCATCGCAAAGAGTTTAGGGTAGTAGTTTCTGCCCGAGATTGTCTCTCCTGCGGCCACTTTGATTTGTTCCTTGATCAGGTCAAAGTCAGTAACTTCTTCAGTAATAGGATGCTCCACCTGAATACGGGTGTTCATTTCCATAAAATAGAAGTTGCGGTCTTTATCCACAAGAAATTCGATAGTTCCAGCACCCTCGTATCCGATTGCCTCTGCACCTTTGATGGCAGCTTTACCCATAGCTTCACGAAGTTCGTCCGTGATAAATGGAGAAGGAGTTTCTTCCACCAGTTTTTGGTGCCTTCGCTGGATAGAGCAATCGCGCTCTGACAGGTGGCAAGCTTTACCGGTTTTATCTCCGATGATTTGGATCTCAATATGGCGAGGTTCTTCCACATATTTTTCCAAATAAAGTCCATCATTACCAAATGCAGCACCTGATTCCATTTTGGCATCATCCCAGGCTTTTTTGAAGTCTTTATCTTCTCTGACGATTCGCATTCCGCGGCCACCACCTCCGGCAGTTGCTTTAAGAATAATCGGATAGCCCATTTCATTGGCGAGTTTCAGGCCTTGTTCGATAGAATCTATCAGTCCTTCAGAGCCTGGAATAGTTGGAACACCCGCAGCTTTCATGGTTGCTTTGGCTGTAGCCTTGTCACCCATTTTGGCAATCATATCCGGAGAAGCTCCGATGAATTTGATGCCATATTCCTCACAAATCCTCGAAAACTCGGCGTTTTCTGATAGGAATCCGTAGCCAGGATGAATCGCATCCGCATTGGTAATCTCTGCTGCGGCTATGATTCGCGGGATGTTGAGGTAGGAGTCGCGACTTGGCGCTGGTCCAATGCAGACAGCCTCGTCTGCAAATCGAACATGCAAGCTGTCTTTGTCTGCTGTTGAATACACTGCCACCGTTTTGATCCCCATCTCCTTGCAGGTTCGGATGATTCGGAGTGCAATTTCTCCACGATTTGCTATTAATATCTTTTTAAACACGGTCTTGTATGGTTATGTGAAAAAATCAACCAGCCGGATCAACTAGGAACAATGGCTGATCGTATTCTACCGGTGTGGCGTTGGCAACCAGAATTTTCACGATTTTGCCTGAAATCTCAGATTCAATTTCATTGAAAAGCTTCATGGCTTCGATGATACAAACTGTCTCTCCTGCTTTAATTGATGCACCTTCTGTCGCAAAGGGTGCGGAATCTGGGTTCGGGGTTAGATAGAATGTCCCGATCATTGGAGATTTGATTTCGATCAGGTTGGAAGGTGCGGCTACCGGACTAGGAGTAGGCGCGACTGGAACAGGGGAAGCTACAGGAACTGGAGCAGGTGCAGGAGCTTGTGGTGCTGCCGGCGCGTGGATGATTTGCGCTGACTCTGCATATTTTTTAATGGAAAGTTCAAATTCCTCGGTTTTGATTTTGACCTCTGCAAGGCCGGAATTGGAAATGTAGTCGATCAATTCCTGGATCTCTTTAGCTTTCATAGGGTTTTAGTTAGTTGAAATGTGCAATGACACTTCTGTTGGGTTTAAAAACAATAAAGCCGCGTAATTTAAAGAAATCACACAGCCTTTTATAATTTATTTTACTCTTTCCGAGTAAGATCCATCTCTGGTGTCCACCCGAATCATAATGTCCTGCTCCACGAACAAGGGAACCATAACGGTTGCACCGGTTTCCAAAGTTGCAGGTTTTTGAGCGTTGGTGGCCGTATCTCCTTTGATACCCGGCTCGGTATAAGTGATCATCAACTCCACAAATGGCGGTAATTCCACTGATAGGGGAGTTTCTGTTTCATCATGGATAAGGATGTCGACGTTTTGACCGTCTTTCAAGAGTTTTGGTCTTTCGATCAGTCGCTCTTCCAGACTGATTTGTTCGAAGGTTTCGGTATTCATGAAATTATACCCCATGTCATCTGCATATAGAAATTGGAAAGGCCTTTTTTCTACGCGTGCGGTTGTTACTTTTTCACCTGCATTGAATGTCTTTTCCAAAGTCTTACCAGATCTCAGACTTTTTAATTTGGTTCGAACGAAAGCCGCACCTTTCCCCGGTTTGACGTGTTGAAATTCGACAATTGAATAAATGTCATTGTTCATTACCAGACAAAGGCCATTCTTAAAATCTGCAGTACTTGCCATAATATATTTATGAATATTGAGTTTATTTTTTAGGATCGTATGACCACTTCAAGTAAATAGAGCCCCAAGTGAAACCACCACCGAATGCAGCCAATATAAGGTTATCCCCTTTTTTGAGTTGGCTTTCATACTCCCAAAGACAAAGAGGAATAGTAGCCGCAGTGGTATTGCCATAGCGTTCTATATTCATCATGACTTTATCCGGGCCAATTCCCATGCGGTTTGCAGTGGCATCGATAATTCGCTTATTGGCTTGATGTGGGACGAGCCATGCGACATCTTCACCTTTTAATCCGTTCCTTTCCATCACTTCTGCACTGACATCTGCCATATTTGTCACAGCAAACTTAAAAACTGAAGCTCCTTCCTGGTAAGCAAAGTGCTCTCGAGCAGCAAGAGTTTCAGCTGTGGCAGGCCGACGGCTTCCCCCTGCTTTCATATGTAAGTAAGGCTCCCCAGACCCATCTGACTTGAGGATGGCGTCCATGATTCCTTCTTCTTCCGTAGTGGCTTCAAGCAATACTGCGCCTGCTCCATCACCAAAAAGAATGCAGGTAGTCCGGTCTTGATAGTCAACAATTGCGGACATTTTGTCCGCGCCTACGATTATTACTTTCTTATGCGTTCCGGATTGAATAAATTGAGAACCTACCTGAAGTGCATATAAAAAACCGGAGCACGCTGCTGCTACGTCAAAACTGAAGCTTTTTTTAGCCCCAACTTTATCGGCGACGATATTCGCCGTGGCAGGGAAAGGAAGGTCTGGAGTTACAGTGGCACAAATGATCATTTCGATTTCCAAAGGATCTATGTTGGTTTTTTCCAAGAGTCCTTTGACAGCTTCAATTGCCATTACTGAAGTTCCTTGGTTTTCACCTTTTAAGATTCTTCTTTCCTTGATTCCTGTCCGGGAAGTGATCCACTCGTCGTTGGTCTCTACCAGCTTTTCAAGTTCTGTGTTTGTCAATCGATATTCCGGTACGTAACCTTGTATACCGGTGATTTTGGCTCTGATTTTCTCCATTCTTATAGGTCTGAAAGAGGTTTTTATCTTTGTAAGGCCCCCAAATTGGGTTGATTTTTTCTTAGGTAATTCCTGAGAAAAGTCAAAAATAGCATAATGCCCTCTGTCCACCAAAACCAATACAGTATCCCGTATTCAAATTGCTGCAAGTCAGGTCGTTTGAGTTTTAACCAACAAAAAATCCATTCCTTGAGAGAATGGATTTTAAAAATATCGTATGAAGTTGATATTATGCTTTTATTTCTTTTTCGATGATTACTTGTCCTTTGTAGTACAATTTTCCGTCAAGCCAGAAAGCTCTGTGTGGTAGGTGCATTTCGCCGGTAGTTTGACATTTTGCCATTCCCGGAGCTTCCAGTTTATAGTGAGTTCTTCTCTTATCTCTTCTGGTTTTCGAAATTTTACGTTTAGGATGTGCCATTTTATGCGTGGTTTATGATTGTTCTTTGTTTTTTAACTTCATTAATTGTTCCCATCGTGGATCGACAGGTTTTATTTCTTCTTCTTCGTTTGGACTTTCACATTCGGTATCACTGTCCAACTCATCATCGATATAGACATATCCACCTTCTACTTCCAACTCTTCATCATCCAATTCATTTCTGTGATCAGGATGAATTTTTTTGAGTGGAAGGGCCAGCAATATGAATTCATAAATTAGCTGGGCGACATTGATGATTGGTGTATCTCGTGTAATCATGAACACATCTTCATCAATCTCCCGCTCTTCAGATCCATATTTGTAGATCATTTTTTGGGAAAAATCCAAAGGATGATCAAAGGTTTCCAAACTTCTATCGCAGGTCAGTTGTACGCTGCCTTTGATGTGAAAATGGGCTTCAATTACATTTGCCCCTTTATCAAGGATGACCCGTATGGTCAAATTGCCTTTTTCGACGATTTCATTGTCTTCGAAGTTTTGGAAAAATGAATCGCCAATTTCGAAGTCAATTTCGTGTCTCCCTTCCTTGAACTTAATTACTTCAATATCAAAGGTTTTCCAGAATTTCACGATTTGTCCTCCCGATTTAAGAGCGCAAATGTAGGTATAATTTTAAAATAGCTAAAACAGAACTTGAAATTATATTTGGTTCTTACCCCTTTTTCTTAATAAAATTAAGTTAGCCTTCTACTTCTTCTATTTCATGCAGCTGAATGATATCTGCGGCTAAGTGAAGCGCCGCTCTCATAGATCCCTCATCAGCGATGTTTTTACCAGCGATATTATAAGCTGTACCATGGTCAGGAGAGGTGCGAATTACCGGTAATCCTGCAGTAAAATTGACGCCTGAACTGAAAGCAATGGATTTGAACGGAATTAATCCCTGATCGTGATACATTGCCAAAACCCCATCAAACTTCTGCTGATGCTTCATCCCGAAAAAACCATCGGCAGGATATGGGCCAAAGACATATTTATTTTGATCTTTTAGCTCCTTGATCGCGGGCTTGATGATTTTCTCCTCCTCTTCACCCAGCAGTCCGTCTTCTCCTGCATGAGGGTTTAGGCCTAGAATGGCGATTTTGGGCTTATTAATTCCAAAATCATTTTCAAGGCTTTTGAGAAAAATATTGGCTTTCTTCTGAATTCGTTCTTTGGTGATGGTTTCTGGAACTTTTGCCAATGGCAAGTGCCCTGTAACTAAAGCAACACGTAAGGTGTCATCCACCATCATCATCAGACTTTCTTTGGCCCCTACAGCCTCTGTGATGAATTCGGTATGTCCAATAAAATGAAAATCTTCGGAGTTAAGATTGTTTTTGTTTAAAGGAGCTGTGACCAATCCTTGGATTTTACCGTCTTTAAGATCATTTACGGCAGCCTTTAGCGCTTCCAATGCCATTTTTGCAGCCTCGACAGTTTCCACTCCGGGAATTACTTCCGGAGACTCTTCCATTACATTGATCACATTGATCTTTCGGTGTTGGATTTCATCCAACGATCGGATTTGGGAGAAATTAAAATCCTCCATACTCATCAGCTTTCGATAGAACGAGATCACTTTTCCATGACCATAAATCAAAGGTGTAAATGACTTATAAACCCGATTGTCTGCCAGCGCTCTCAGCGTTACTTCTACTCCGATCCCATTGATGTCTCCAATGCTGATTCCAATGATGGGTTTTTGTTTTTTTGCGTTCATGTTACGATATGCCGTATTGGTGTGGTGGGACAAATTTCCCGTGCCTTTAGGAATATTCCCTTATTTTTAGGCCTGCAATTTATAAAAATTTATCGGAGCCTGAGGATGGAAAAAGTCAAACCTAAAAAGCATCTTGGACAGCATTTCTTGACTGATCTGAGTATCGCCGAGCGTATCGCGCAGGCAGTCAAAGGTCATGATGGAGTCAATAAGGTGTTGGAGATCGGTCCTGGCATGGGCGTATTGACTGATTTTCTCCTGAAAAATCCCCAAGAACTTTATCTCATTGAGATTGATAGGGAAAGTATTGCCTACCTGCATAAAAAATATCCTCAGCTTGGTGAAAGGATTATCGAAGGCGATTACCTAAAATATGATGCCTCACGGATCCTTCCGGAGAAATATTCGATCGCCGGAAATTTTCCCTACAATATTTCTTCTCAGATATTTTTCAAAGTTTTGGAAGAAAAAGACCGGGTCACTGAGGTCGTCTGTATGCTTCAAAAAGAAGTCGCCATGCGGATTGCCTCTCCCAAGGGAAATAAAGACTACGGAATTTTGTCCGTCTTACTCCAGGCTTGGTACGATATTGAATACCTCTTTACTGTGCCTCCGACAGTTTTCAACCCTCCGCCAAAAGTAAATTCGGGAGTCATTCGTCTCACACGAAATTCAGTTCAAAAGTTGGATTGCGATGAAAAACTATTTTTCAAAGTGGTTAAAGGAGGATTCAGTACCCGGAGAAAAACGCTTCGAAATGCACTGAAATCTTTTGAGCTTTCGGAGGAATTCCGTTCCAGTCCCATTTTGGATAAACGCGCCGAGCAATTGGGCGTGGAAGAATTTGTGTTTTTGACCCAACAAATCGAAAAAGGTCGTGGAAGCAATTAAGCAATTTGAATTATCTAAAGAATACCTCGAAAGTCTCCAATTGGGGATCGAGCAGGGGAATGTTGACTTCATCCGCGAGTCTCTCGATGGAGTCAATGAGGCAGATATTGCTGCGATTCTCGATGAGCTGAGTCTACAGGAGTCCGTTTATGTTTTACGGCTTTTGGAAAACCAACTTGCAGCAGACATTCTTATCGAGCTGGATGATGTGACTCTTCTGAAGGTGCTTCGAGAAATTGAAAACTCTGAAATCGCAGCTTGGATTGAGATGATGGACTCCGATGATGGAGCTGATATCTTGAACTTGCTTTCTGAGAAGGATAGAGAAGAGGTTATTGCGGATTTTCAGGACAAAGTCAAATCAGAGCAGGTTCTTGAACTCCTCCGCTATGAAGAAGACACCGCAGGAGGGATCATGGCGAAGGAATTTATCCGCGCCAACAAAAACTGGAATGTCGTTCAGACAATTAATGAGATTCGCCGTCAGGCTGAAAATGTAGAAAAGATCTACTCCATCTATGTGGTAGACAACCGTCAGCAATTGATGGGACGGGTATCATTGAAAAGGATTATCCTGGCTGGCGCTGATACAAAAATTGAGGATATCTACGATGATGAAGTGATTTCTGTACCAGTACACATGGATCAGGAGGAAGTGGCTTCAGTTATGCGAAAGTACGACTTGGAATCCGTACCGGTGATCAATGCCAAAAACAAGTTGGTGGGAAGAATTACGGTCGATGACATCCTTGATGTTGTGCAGGAGGAAGCAGACGAAGATATTCAGGCGATGTCAGGTATCTCGGCTCAGGTCGATGAATACGACAGTGTGTTTAAGTTGACCAAAGCGCGGCTTCCTTGGTTGATGATAGGAATTATCGGTGGACTTTTGGGAGCGGGGTTTATTGGTTTTTTTGAGGCAGGACTGGCAAAAGTCACCGCCTTGGCATTCTTCATTCCACTGATTACAGCTACAGGTGGCAATGTGGGGATACAGTCGTCTACGCTGGTGGTTCAGTCTTTGGCAAATAAATCGGCTTTTGATGACAGTCTTTCGCGAAGATTTATGAAGGGCCTTTTGGTAGCCATAATCAATGGTTTGGTACTTGCTTCTTTCGTTTTCGGAATGGTAGTACTGTTCTATGGAAATGAGGTCAAATTTGCTATGGTAGTCTCTATTGCGCTGTTTTGCGTGGTATTGTTAGCATCATTCATGGGAACCTTCACCCCTATCGTTTTGGATAGATTTGGAATCAATCCGGCCTTGGCCTCGGGTCCTTTTATCACCACAGCAAACGATTTGATTGGATTGGCAGTTTACTTTTTAGTTGCAATGTCCCTTTTGAGTTTGTAGTAAAATGAAAATTCTGATCATCGACGAGATGCACCTGAGCATCATTCCCATGCTCGAAAAACAAGGGCATCAGGTTATGTATTTGCCCAAAATTACCCGAGAAGAAATCCTCGATTCTGTAGCCAACTATGATGGCATGATCATACGGTCCAAAACACCGATGGATCGGGAGCTTTTGGAAAAGGCTGTAAATCTCAAATTTATCGGAAGGGCTGGAGCGGGTTTGGATCAGATTGATTTAGACTATTTGCTGGAGCGGGGTGTGAAACTTTTTCATGCTGCAAAAGGCAATAGAGACGCTGTGGCAGAGCATGCTGTCGGAGGCTTATTGGCTCTTTTTAATAACATGATCAAAGCGGACTCTGAAGTGAGAAAAGGCATTTGGGACAGGGAAGGAAACCGTGGACATGAACTGATGGAGAAAACAGTTGGTGTCATGGGTTATGGAAATATGGGAAAAGCATTTTCAAAGCGACTTAGGGGATTTGGAGTTAATATTTTGGCTTACGACAAATACAAATTTGACTACGGAAATGATTTAGTGCAGGAGGTGATTTGGGAAAAGCTGAAGTCTGAAGTTGATATTTTGAGTATCCATGTTCCGCTTACCAAGGAAACTCGAAATTTCTTCACATTGGAAGAGTTGGAAAGCTTTGCTAAGCCGTTTTGGCTGATCAATACAGCAAGGGGAGAAGTAGTTAGTTTCGCAACTCTAAACGCTGCTTTGGACCGAGGAATTCTTCGCGGAGCTGTTTTGGATGTGCTCGAAAATGAGAAGTTCAATCGCCTTACTCCAGAACAAAAAGCTGAGTTTGAGAAACTCGCCCAACGGGCAAACGTGATCTTTTCACCTCACATCGCCGGCTGGACTTTTGAATCCTACCACAAGATAAATAAGGTGCTAGTGAAGCAAATAAAAAAAGCTTTTAGTGAATAAAATCTTTGTTTCTGAAAAGCAGGACCAATTTTAAAGACTTGCTTTGTCAAAAAGCTTTCCTATCTTTGGGCGTAAAATAAAGGCAAAAACAAAGTAACGGTCTCCACCACGTGACCGTTACTTTGTTTTTTGTGCCTTTTGAAAAGAAATAAAACTATGTCAAAAGTACAATATTACACTGAAGAGGGGCTCAAGAAATTGAAAGATGAGCTTCAGGAATTGAAAGGTAAAGGCCGTCTTGATATTGCCAGGCAAATTGCTGAAGCAAGAGATAAAGGTGACCTTAGTGAAAATGCAGAATACGATGCAGCTAAGGATGCACAAGGTCACTTAGAACTGAAAATCGCTAAACTTGAAGCTGTCGTGGGCAATGCAAGGATTCTTGACAATTCACAGATGGATACCTCTAAAGTCGGAATCCTCTCAACTGTGAAAATCAAGAATGTCAAAAACGGAATGACTGTAAGCTACAAATTAGTGTCTGAAGAAGAAGCTGATTTGAAAGCCGGGAAAATTTCTTTGGCCTCACCTTTTGGAAAAGGCTTGGTAGGAAAAGTGATCGGTGATATTGCTACGATCAATGCACCCGCAGGTCAATTACAGTTCGAAATATTAGACATAAATTATTAATTACTTATCCCGGATTTTCCGGGATTTTTTTGTGAAAAATATGGCTAGCATCTTCACCAAAATCATCAAAAGGGAGATCCCCGCTGAAATCATCACCGAGGACGAAAATTTCATTGCTTTTTTAGATATCATGCCATTAGTCAAAGGGCATGTGTTGGTTGTCCCAAAAAAAGAGGTGGATTACATCTTCAATATGGAGCCAGAAGATTTAGCCGGTCTTCATCTCTTTGCTCAGAAAGTAGCTAAAGCCATGGACAAGACAATCAAGTGTACAAGGATTGGTGTTGCAGTCATTGGCTTGGAGGTTCCCCATGTACACATTCATTTGGTTCCTCTGAGAACGATGGACGACATCAATTTTACCAGACCAAAGCTGAAGTTGACCTCAGAGGAACTCGCTGATATTGCGGATATGATCAGAGGGGGATTTTAAGTAAGTCACTGGCAGCTGTTGGCATTTCGCTTCACTCTGAGCAGTAAAATGTGTCAGACTATGTGAAGAAGAATGGAGTAGACAGATCACAGGGATTTACCTTCACAGTGATCGATTGTTTTTCCTCCCAAACTCAGATACTCTCCCATGCAATCTGCCGTCATGCAGGAGTGTACCGGAAGTACTCCAAGCAAGTCACCAACTTTCACGGATTGCAAAAGGGAATCACTGGCATTTATCAGTCCATGTTCTTGAGAAATGCTTTTCACGTAAGAGCGGTCAGCCGGAATAGTCCAACCGGTTTCATTCAAATAGACAACCTCGCCGAAATTTTTATTCCCGGAGGCATCGACTAAAACATCTTTGGCTAGGTGAACTCCACCGCCATGGATGAGAATCTCTTTGCGTTCGAAGTTGATGTCTACCACTGGTACAGCGAGACATACAGCGATATCCTCCTTTGTACAGCTGCCCAACTCAGCCTGCATCAAGTCAAAAAAGACGAAGTTGCCCGGACCGAGTTCATCAATATCACCAAAATCTTCGGTTACAGCACATCCGGGAGTATCACCTATGCGAGTTACCAAATCTGGAAATTCGCTTTGGTATTTCATTTTGAGCATATGAAGGGCCTGACGACTTTGCTCGTATATACCGGCCTTGTCGGGGGTATAATAAGTGTGACCCGGGTGAAGGTAAAAGCCCTTGAACTTTAATTTGTCCGACTGTGTGGCTGTGCGAAGAATTTTCTCAATAGTTCCAAGGTCAGCTATGTGAACGCCTGTTCGGCCATAACCAGCATCGATTTCAATAAAGAAACCTACCGGATTGGTCAGCCCCTCTACCAATTTTCGTGTGGTGATGGGGTTGACAAGTTGAACCGAAAGCGACTGATTAGCTGCTAAAAAATTCAAGCGGGGGATTTCCAAGGGATTGAAAGGGAAAGCGATGTGGATGTTGTCCCAACCTTGACCGCAGAGGTATTCTGCCAGTTTAATTGATGAAGCGGTCACCTCCTTTATTCCATATTCCTTAGCCCAATTTCCAATTTCGTGGGATTGGGCAGTTTTCCAGTGTGGGACGAGTTTCTTGTTGTTTCGGGCAGCTTTTTCCGCCATTCGTTTGATATTGGCCCGAGTGATTTTTTCGCTGATTAGAAGGGTAGGGGAAGTGATTTGATCAAGATAGGACATGTGATTGAAATAGGGTAAATGAGGCAGAGGGCTTTTTTTTAATTTTCATGAAAGTAGGAAAGGAATTACGATTTATGAAATACGATTTTCAAAGCCATTGGAATTTTTATTGTCTTCATTTGTATCAGTATCTGATTTCATTGGGCCAAGGATTAGATCTACTCCCATAAACCTTAGCTTTTATTTTAGGGTAATTAAGTTTCCGGTTTTGATTGGATTTATTGTTTTTGTTTAAACCTGATTTGTATCATATTAATAGGTGATTTCTCAAAGAGTTTTTTGAGTTTTCTATTTTCATTTTTAAGAAAAAAAAGAAAATATGATTCACCTCATTAAAATAGACAGTGAATTTCTCAGAGAGGTGGGAGAGATTGCCCGGTTTACAGGTCGTTTTTTTAGAGAAGTGATTAAACCCAAGCAAGAATGGGAGGAGTTTATCAACCAATGTTTCTGGATTGGTTTCAAAACGCTCACGCTGGTTGGGATTACGGCATTTATCATGGGGCTGGTTTTGACGATTCAGTCCAGACCTACCTTATTGGAGTTTGGAGCGGTGTCGATGCTACCCGCTATGGTTTCAGTTTCTTTGGTTAGGGAAATTGCGCCCGTTATCACGGCTTTAATATGTGCCGGTAAGATCGGTTCGGGTATCGGGGCTGAATTGGGATCGATGCGGGTCACAGAGCAGATTGATGCTATGGAGGTCTCAGGAACTAATCCGTTTAAGTATTTGGTAGTGAGCCGAGTCTTGGCATCCACACTGATGGTACCGCTTCTTTCAAGTTTAGCCATAGCCATTTCTCTTTATGGCGGCTATTTGGGAGTAAATATTCGTGGGAATGTCAGTTGGCATTTGTATTGGCTTCAGTCCTTTGGAGCCCTTAGCTATGGAGACTTTATCCCATCACTCATTAAGACATTCTTTTTTGGGTTTGCAATTGGAATTGTAGGCTGCTATAAAGGATATAATTCAAAAAAAGGAACCGAGGGGGTGGGAAGATCTGCTACCAGCGCAGTAATCGTTGCATCTCTTGTTGTATTTATTATTGACCTGATTGCTGTGCAGGTGACTGACCTTTTGGGACTGACTTAAGCTTATGGAAAAAATAAAGTCCATAATTGAGGTGAAAAATCTGAATAAATCTTTTGGTTCCAATCATGTACTCAGAGATTTTTCGATGGAGGTGGTGCCCGGGGAAAGTCTTGTTATTTTGGGAAAATCAGGAAGTGGAAAGTCTGTTTTAATCAAATGCATCATTAATCTCATCGAACCTGATTCCGGAGAGATCTATGTATTGGGCCAAAATATAAGGGAGCTGGACCAGGATCAGATGGATAAGTTAAGAGCGGAGGTAGGTTTCCTTTTCCAAAGTAATGCACTCTACGATTCCATGACTGTAAGGCAGAACTTGGAATTTCCGCTAAGAAGACATTGGACCAAAGAAATGAGAGACTTGAATGCGCAATCGGCAGTAAAAGAAGCCTTGGAGGATGTGGGTCTTGGCCATACGATAGATATGATGCCTGCCGAATTATCCGGAGGAATGCGTAAGCGGATTGCATTGGCAAGGACCTTGATTTTGAAGCCCAAAGTCATACTTTATGATGAACCGACCACCGGGCTTGACCCGATTACAGCCCGTGAAATCAGCGAGTTAATGCTTCGGGTTCAGGAAAAATATAAGGCATCGTCCATCATCATTTCGCATGACATGAACTGCATACGGATGACTTCGGATCGGGTGATTATGTTGATTGATGGCAGAAATTACATTTCGGATACCTATGAAAATTTACAAAATATCCCTGATCCCAAGGTCCGGGAGTTTTTCGATTAACTATGAAAGATAAAACTACATCCAATGTCAAATTGGGAGCAATGGTCATTGCCGGCTTGCTGTTTCTTGTTTTCTCCCTTTATATGATCGGTAAAAACCAGAACATATTCGGTTCCTCATTTGAGATTTTTGCTCAAATCGACAATGTGAATGGCTTGGTTCCAGGTAATAATGTACGGTTTCAGGGCTTGGAGGTAGGTACGGTCCGATCTGTTGCAATGCAGGATGAGTCTACGATCGTGATAAAGATGTTGATCAATAAATCCATGCGGTCTTTTATAAAAAAGAATGCTTTGGTATCCATCAATACAGACGGTTTGATGGGGAATAAAATTGTTCAAATCTATCCACAACCGGGAGATGCAGCATCCATTGAGGTAGGAGATACACTTTTACCAATTAAAAAAGTCGGAACGGAAGAAATGCTGGAAAAACTGAGTGCTTCGGGAGATTATCTGGAACTAACGCTAATCAATCTCTCAGAAATCACCGAGAAATTAAATTATAGTGAAGCGATTTGGAAGATTCTATCAGATGCGGAACTGACTTTGGACCTCAAGGCTTCCGTGAAGGAATTGCTAACGGCCGGTCAACATGCATCAGCAATGGCAAAGGCAGGAAGAGAAATGATAGTTGAATTTGGGCAGAGTGATGGAGTTGTCAATAAGCTTTTTACTGATAGTTTGATGAGCCAAAATCTTGAGCAATCTGTTTCTCAATTGCAAAAAATCAGTGCTGATGCTGCTGATGTTATGGTAAGTATGAAAAATTTAATCCAAAACATTGAAAAAGGAGAAGGGACTGCGGGATTGATTTTAGCGGATACTTCCTTTAGGGGACAGTTGGTACAAACGATGGAAAATGTAGAGCAAAGCACCTACCGGCTGAACCAGAATATGGAAGCCTTGAAATCAAATTTTTTGTTTAGAAAATTTTATAGAGATCAGGAAAAAGCCAAGAAAAAAGCTGAAAAAGAAGCGCAGATAAAGTAATCCTGATTTTTATGGGAAAGCCAATTCATTTATAGGATTGGAGTCGAGTTTGTATTTCCGAACTGATTTTTCTGAGTTATCCTGGATAGGATATTCAGGATAACGCGATTTAAGTGGACGTTTTTTCTTTAAAAGAAATTTGAAATTGATTTTTTGTACACACAAGTCAACCCGCTATTTTTTTAATTGATTTTATGCTGTAGTAAATTCAGCGCCATGATGTGCGTAAGCCCGCCTTTTCTGTTAATTTTGTCACCCGATAAATGGGTCGTACATAGGGCCAAACGAATACAAAAACATATCATCTGCATCGCAAACCTTCCATGGAAGCAAAGAAAATACGAAGTACCTTCATTGAGTTTTTCCAGTCCAAACAGCATCAGTACGTTCCCTCATCACCGATTGTGGTCAAAAATGACCCGACACTGATGTTTACCAATGCCGGGATGAATCAGTTTAAAGATGCATTTCTTGGCAACGAAATCGCCAAATATTCCCGAGTAGCCAACTCTCAAAAATGCCTTCGCGTCAGCGGAAAGCACAATGATTTGGAGGAAGTAGGAGTTGACACCTATCACCATACCATGTTTGAAATGCTTGGCAATTGGTCATTTGGAGATTATTTCAAGAAAGAAGCAATTGAGTGGGCTTGGGAGCTTTTGACAGAAGTGTACCAACTCCCTAAAGACAGACTATACGTTTCTGTTTTTCAGGGTGATGAAGGGGATAAGTTGGAAAAGGACGTAGAAGCCGCTGAGCTTTGGAGCAAAATCGTTCCGGAAGACCGAATTATTTTGGGATCAAAAAAGGATAACTTTTGGGAAATGGGTGACACAGGGCCTTGCGGACCTTGTTCAGAAATCCACGTGGATCTTCGCTCCGAAGCCGAAATTGCACAGGTCCCGGGTCGCGATTTGGTCAACAATGACCATCCTCAGGTGATTGAAATCTGGAATTTGGTATTCATGCAATTCAACCGTTTGGCGGATGGAAGTCTCAAAGAACTTCCTGCCAAACACGTAGATACAGGAATGGGTTTTGAGCGATTGGTGAGAGCCATTCAGTTCAAATCTTCCAATTACGACACGGATTTGTTTACGCCTTTTTTGGATGCCATAGCAAAGAAATCCGGTAAAACATACGGATTGGACGAGCAGACTGATATTGCCTTTCGCGTGATTGTAGACCATATCCGTGCGATCTCCTTCACCATCGCTGACGGACAGATTCCATCCAACAACAAGGCAGGATATGTCATCCGAAGAATTCTAAGAAGAGCAGTTCGCTATGGTTACACCTTTTTGGGCTTACAGCAGCCATTTTTATTTGAATTGGCACCGTTGATTGCAACGTACTTTGGAGATATTTTTCCGGAAGTCAGACAGCAGCAGGAGTTTATTGCTAAAGTAATCATGGAGGAGGAAGCCTCTTTTTTGAGGACTCTAGATCATGGATTGAAAATGCTCGAGTCGATTAAATCGGAATTGAACTCCAAAAATGAGAAGGTCATTACAGGCAAAACAGCGTTTGAATTGTATGATACATTTGGATTTCCGCTGGATTTGACATCGCTGATTGCAAGAGAAAATGGCTTTTCGGTGGACGAAAAAGGCTTTGCCGAGGAGATGGAAAAGCAAAAGACCCGTTCCCGTGCTGCTTCTGAGCAGGAAACCGGTGACTGGGTTTTGGTCAATGAGGATACCGGTGTGGAATTTATCGGATATGATTTCACTGAGGCTTATTCTCACATCATCAAGCATCGAACAATTACTGATAAGAAAGGGGACCGGTACCAATTGGTGCTCGATCGGACCCCATTTTATGCAGAGAGCGGTGGACAAGCAGGAGATACGGGTTGGTTGATTTCGGATTCTGAAAAGATCCGTGTCATCGACACCAAGAAAGAGAATGATCTGATTGTTCATTTTGTTGAAAAGCTTCCTGCGCATCCTGAGGTACGGTTTTCATCGGAAGTAGATCGGGAAAAGCGGCAGTTGACGATGAATAATCACTCAGCAACTCACCTTTTGCAATCCGCATTGAAAGAAGTGCTGGGGGATCATATTCAGCAGCGGGGATCTTTGGTCAATGAGAATCTACTACGATTTGATTTTTCTCATTTTGGAAAAATGAGTGAGGATGAAATTGCAAAAGTAGAAGAG
Source organism: Algoriphagus sp. (assembly GCF_030694375.1). Classification (GTDB taxonomy): domain Bacteria; phylum Bacteroidota; class Bacteroidia; order Cytophagales; family Cyclobacteriaceae; genus Algoriphagus. The sequence continues at coordinate 7,055 of NZ_JAUXYL010000005.1, read as the reverse complement.
ATAGTAAATGCCAAAGTGCGTGAAAATATCGAACTGCAAGAGCAACGCAACGTACCCATCGAAGAGGCTAAAAAAATGGGGGCAACCGCTCTTTTCGGGGAAAAATACGGAGACTTTGTGCGTGTTATCACCTTTCAAAAGGACTTTTCAGTGGAACTTTGCGGTGGTACACACGTTCCTTTTACGAGTCAGATTGGCTTATTTAAAATCACTTCTGAAGGATCGATTTCTGCGGGAGTTCGCAGGATTGAAGCAATCACCGCTAAAGCGGCAGCGAATTATTTGCGAGAGCAGGAGAATTTGGTGAAAGAAATTCAGGATTTATTGAAGAATCCAAAGGATGTGAAAAAAGCCATTGAGTCATTGCTTCAAGAAAGAAATGACTTAAGGAAAGAGATTGAAACGCTTCACTTGGAAAAAGCCTCAGGAGTTAAAAATGAACTTTTGAAACAATTCATAGAAAAAGACGGGATAAATACGCTGATTGCTCAGGTGGAATTGCCAAATGCAGAGTCTCTGAAAAAACTGGCTTATGAACTTAAAAATGAAGTTGCTAACGCCTTTGTGATTTTGGCAGCAAAAATTGAGGATAAGCCTCAGGTTGCTGTCATTTTGGAAGATGCATTGGTCGTTTCCAAAGGATTGAATGCCGGGCAAATCGTCCGTGAACTAGCCAAAGAAATCCAAGGTGGAGGGGGCGGACAACCCTTCTTTGCTACCGCAGGTGGAAAGGATCTGGCAGGTCTTGAAAAAGTGGTGGCCAAGGCCAAAGAAATGTTTTTATAATCGCTGATATATCGAAAAAATGCTAAGCGAAGAACTCAAGAATAAATATCAGTTGGTAATTGGACTGGAAGTGCATGCTCAATTGCTGACCGAAAGTAAAATGTATTCTTCGGATTCAAATGAATACGGAAATCTGCCCAATACCTTGATTTCTGTCATTACTTTGGGGCATCCTGGCACTTTGCCTAAGGTAAATAAGAAGTCAGTCGAATACGCCATAAAAATGGGCCTGGCCTGTAATTCAGAAATCACCCGGTTCAATATTTTCTCAAGGAAAAACTATTTCTATCCTGATCTTCCCAAGGGTTATCAGATTACGCAAGATAAAGGTCCCATCTGTGTAGGTGGGGTTGTACCAATCATATTAGCAGATGGCTCCGAAAAGGTCATCAAACTCAACCGAATTCACATGGAAGAGGATGCCGGAAAATCCATACACTTAGCCGGTGAAACGGATACTTTGGTGGATTTTAACCGTGCAGGAACTCCATTGATTGAAATTGTTTCCGAACCGGATATGAGAACGCCTGAGGAAGCTTATGCATTTCTCGCAGAAATCAAAAAACTGGTCAAATACCTTGATGTCTGCGATGGAAACATGGAAGAAGGTTCGCTTCGCTGCGATGCCAACGTGTCTGTCATGCTCAAAGGCGCTAAGGAATATGGCAAAAAAGTCGAAGTGAAGAATATGAATTCCTTTCGAAATGTTGCCCGTGCCATCGAGCACGAGCACGAGCGAATCATTCACCTGCTCGAGGCAGGAGTAGAGGTGCTTTCCGAAACAAGAACCTTCGATGCATCGACAGGAACAACAGCCAGTATGAGAACCAAAGAAGATTTGAACGACTACCGTTATTTCCCGGAGCCTGATTTGAGCCCTGTGGTAATCTCTGAAGAGTGGCTCAATTCGATTAAAGTGACGATGCCTGCTTTGCCGAGAGCGCTTTATCGGAAATTTGTGGATGTCTATGGATTACCGACCTACGATGCAGGTGTTCTAAGTGAGGCGAAGGAAATCGCGCTTTGGTTTGATGCACTTTGCTCCAAAACAAACAATTATAAAGCTGCCTCAAACTGGATGATGGGCCCTGTTAAGTCGTACCTGAATGAATTGGATTTGCACTTGGATCAATTCCCGATCAAGCCGGAGATATTGGCTGAGTTGATCGAGTTGGTAGATGAGGGTAAAGTTTCATTCACAGCTGCTTCCCAGTCGATTTATCCCGAATTGCTGAAGGCAAGCGGCGAAACATCCCTGGCTATTGCGCAGCGCTTGAATTTGATTCAGGAAAGTGACGAGGAATCGTTGAAGCCTATTGTGGAGGCTATTTTGGCTGATAATAAAGCCAAAGTTGCGGAATACCGATCCGGAAAAAAAGGACTGATGGGGATGTTTATGGGACAAGTCATGAAGAAGTCCCATGGCAAGGCTGACCCTAAAGTTGCCACCAGAATTTTAACAGAATTGCTGGAAAATTAAATAGAACGAATCGAGCCTGCTTGTCTGCCACAGGCATGGCTCAGCGGCATAAAGTGAGAGGGTTATCCATCATGTGGGTCAATCTGACTGACCTTTGAAAATAAAACAATAAACAAATGAAATACGCGATGATAGGTGTTTGGACAATTGCTGTAATGGCATTTTTCTCCTGTGGGGCAAATGATTCTGCTACCGAAGGAATGGTTCAGGTTTCAGGAAAAATTGAAAATTTCCCGGATGGCTTGGTGATCCTTTCCCAATTTACGGACAGCAGGCCCAAAGTTCTGGATACATTAAAGGTGAGCCCATCCGGTGAATTCACCTATGAATTGGCGGTGGACACTCCTACTTTTTATGAATTGAATCTTTATGGGCAAAAAGTAGTGCGATTGGCATTATATAAAGAAGATGTTGAGTTGAAGTACAATTTTTCAGATCCGGCAAGTCTTGCAATTGAAGGCTCTCAGGACACCAAAGAAATGCTCAAGATTGAGAGGCTAATGGAAGCGTATCAGTTGGAAGTTAACAAACTAAATGAGGCTTACTATGAGGCGATGAGCAAAAATGATACTGAGGCGATCAAGAAAATTCAGTCTGATGCAATGATTTTGGAGTCCAATCAATCCACTCGGGTAAAGGAAATGATCCAAAGTATGGGGAATTCTTTCGCTCCATTAGCTGCGGTTGGACTTTTGAATCCTAAAAATGATTTTCCATTTATGGACGAATTGGTCACCAAACTCAATGATAATTATCCTGGAACTGTTTCGATTCTTCAGATGAAACAGCAGTTGGATGAAATGAGAGCGCTCTCTGTGGGGCAACCTGCACCGGAGATCGAGTTGCCTAGTCCAGACGGCACCATGGTAAAGCTATCGGACCTTCGTGGTAAATATGTTCTTATTGACTTTTGGGCAGCTTGGTGCAAGCCTTGCCGTCAGGAAAATCCAAATGTGGTGAGACTTTACAATCAGTATAAAGACAAAGGGTTCGAGGTATTTGGAGTTTCCCTTGACCGGACTAAAGAAGATTGGGTAAAAGCAATAGCTGATGATAAATTAGCTTGGACGCAGGTTTCAGATTTGAAATACTTTAATTCAGCGGCAGCCGAACTTTATCAGATCCAAGCAATTCCTGCTACTTACATGATTGACCCTAATGGTAAAATTATTGCAAAAGACCTGAGAGGACCAAGTTTGGAAAATAAGCTGGCGGAGCTATTCGATTGATCCGATCAAACTCATTTAAAAAAGCCTTCCGGAAAAGTATTCCGGAAGGCTTTTTTATGGATCAGACTTGAGGGTAAAAAAAAGGAAGGAGGCAAAAATACCAAACAGTCCTTCCTGTAAAAATCGTGTCTTTTAAAAAGGAATAGCAAAAGTTGTTTATCACCCGAGACAAATCTAATGAAAACATTTAAAAGAAAAACAAAGCTAAAATTATTCTTTTTTCAAGTAATAGTAATAATTTTATAAAATACATGAATATTCTAATCAAAGGAATGTCAAGGTTCCAGTTAAAGCCAGTTTGCGTATTTGGAATTATAATTTTCCAATTCGGAAAAAAAATAAAAAAGCCATCGCATGGGAGTGCGATGGCTTAAGGTTTGCAAATCGATTTATTACTTTCCTATTTTCTCATAGCTAGCAATTACGCCTCTGACCATTGCAGAACTGAATCCCTGATGTTCCATCTCGTTGAGACCCACTATGGTGCAACCTTTTGGTGTAGTCACTTTGTCAATAGCAGCCTCAGGATGGATGTTTTTTTGGATCATGAGTTCTGCAGCGCCTTTTACAGTTTGATTCACGATTTTACTGGCAGTGACCGAATCAAATCCGATTTGAATTCCTCCTTGAATCATCGCTCGCATAAATCTTAGCACATAGGCAATTCCACAAGCGCCCAATACCGTTGCTGCTTCCATTAGGCTTTCGTCGATGGATATGGTATACCCAATGGAGTCAAATAATTCTTTGATCATTTCTTCCTGAATTGGATTGGCTTGTTCCTGACAGATGCAGGTGATAGATTCCTGAATATCCGCAGCAATATTGGGCATGGCCCGAAACGTCACAGTTTTGGGATCAATGACCGCATACATTTCTTTCATAGAAACACCCGTCGCAAGAGACACAATCAGCTGTTTTTCGGGGTCCAAGGCAGGCTTAATTTCTGCGAGGATCGTTGCAACATTGTAGGGTTTTACCCCCAAGAGGATAATATCTGCATATTGAGCCGCGACGATATTATCGGTATGGACATGTACCCCTTTGGCTTCAAATTCAGCAAGTGTAGCAGTGTTTCGTTTGGTAAGTGTCAGGTTTTTTGGATCAAAATCCTCCCGCATCAGCAGGCCATTCGCAATGGAAGCACCCAGGTTTCCGCAACCGATTATGGCAATTTTTACTTTGGAGATCATGGAATATTGAATTTTAAACAGGTTTGATTGACTAAAGGTAACCAAAACGTAAGCCTTTTTGCCAAAAAGAGAATGGATGAATCAATTTCAATCAATTACTATGAAATCCAATAAAAAATATTTGGAAAAATATTTTGACATAAAGTAAAGTTTATTTTACATTTGGACAAACAAACATGACTTAATCTAAAACACTACTAGTATGCTTACTAAAATCCTTTTACCCCATCGATTTCAGAAAATCGGTTGGCTTCTATTCCTGCCATTTTCGGTATTGCTCTTTACTAACAATTATTTCGATTTCAATTTTGCCTGGTTAGAATTTGGCATTAGAGAAGGATCGTTTTTTGAAGACTCCAAAGAGAATTTTACAAATGAGTTTGCATTGATTGGGACATTTATTTCCCTGTTTCTGATCGCATTTTCAAGAGAGAAAGAAGAAGACGAATACATCCAAAAGCTTCGATTAGATTCGCTCTTAGTGGCCTTTTATGTAAATACATTTATTCTGATTCTAGGAACCTTACTTTTTTACGGATTTGGCTATCTGGAATTTATGGGCTATAACATGTTTACCATACAGCTTATTTTTATAGGACGATTTAGGTGGGTGCTTCGTAAGCAAAAGCAATCTTTACTGGCTTATTAAGCAATTATTATGAAAAATACCATCAAAGTAGAGCGGGCTAGAAAGGACATGACCCAGCAGGATTTGGCTGAAAAGGTGCAAGTTTCCAGACAAACCATTAATTCAATAGAGGCAGGCAAGTATGTGCCTTCAACTGTTTTGGCATTAAAAATTTCAAAAGTTTTCGGGGTAGGATTGGAGGAGGTTTTCGAATTGGAGGAAGGCGATTAAACTGATCAAGAAAGTTTTCATTTTCAGTAAAAAACAAACTCGGTATTTAGTCTCAGTTTTTATAGTATCCTTACCAAATTTTAACGGACATAAAAGCGTTAAAAGTTTACCTTTGCGCTTTTACAAATCCTTTTTGATGCCAAAACTAATCCGAATCACCACCGTCCCGCTTTCACTCAAACTTTTACTCGCTGGGCAAATGAGTTATATGAAAACTCAAGGCTGGGAAGTGATCATGGTCAGTGCAGATGGACGGGAAGTCGCTCAGGCTATTAAGAATGAAGGCGTTCGTCATGAAGTTATTCCATTTACAAGGCGAATTACTCCATTGGATGATTTGCGATGTATTTGGAAACTCATTCAACTTTTTAGACGAGAAAAACCTGACATTGTGCACACACATACTCCCAAGGCAGGCTTGCTGGGAATGATCGCTGCAAATCTTGCAGGGGTCACTATTAGAATTCATACTTTAGCCGGAATTCCGGCAATGGCAGCCGAGGGAAGAAAGAAAACTTTACTCGAGTCCATAGAGAAATGGACTTATTCAAATGCTACTGAGGTGTGGCCGAACTCAGTGGGGCTTCGGAAATTTGTTTTGCAGAAAGAACTTTGCTCCGAATATAAACTTCGAATCATCGGTAAAGGCTCCTCAAATGGTGTTGATCTTGAAAAATTCAATCGAGAAGTCTTAAAGGAAAATCACCTAGTTGCCGCCACTATGCGAATTATGCCCGGAGAGGATGACTATATTATACTTTCTATAGGGAGGTTGGTGAAGGATAAGGGAATTGAGGAATTGGTAGCTGCCTTTCTGAATTCCAAAATCGTCAATAAATCAAAGCTGGTTCTTTTAGGTGCTTTTGAACAGGATTTGGATCCACTTTCCCCCGAAACGGTTCAGACTATTCAAGATCACCCAAGAATCATTCAGATTGATTGGTCTGATCATGTAGCCCATTACCTTGCTTTATCAGATGTATTGGTGCATCCTTCGCACAGAGAAGGATTTCCTAATGTAATCTTGGAGGCGGGAGCGATGGAAGTGCCGGTAATTTGTTCGGATATAATTGGGAATACAGACATTATTGTACAGAAAAAAACAGGATTGATTTTTCCAGCCAAAAACGCAGAAGTTTTAAAAGAGGCTTTGGAATTTGCTTTTGTTAAAAGGGACAAAATGACAGAATTTGCAGCTAATCTTTTTGATGAAATAATTAATAATTACGATCGAAAATTTCTCCACAAAGAAATATTTAGCAACTATCAGCGCCTGCTAAGCAGCGCCAAGACAGCGGAATAATATATATTTGAAGATTGACAAGTAATTACCACTTTTCCCTATGAAGTACCTCGTGACCGGAGTAGCCGGATTTATTGGATTTCATGTTGCACAAAAATTAATCGATCGCGGAGACGAAGTTGTCGGACTGGATATTATCAATGACTATTATGACGTCAATCTAAAATATTCCCGACTTGAATACCGGGGAATTCCAAAGTCTGAA
>NZ_JAUXYL010000041.1 GCF_030694375.1 Algoriphagus sp. | reverse complement strand
ATCGGCTGTCCGAAGAAATGTGTATTTTTCATCCGCTGTAATTTGAAGTTGTGGTAAACCTAAAATACAGCAAAAAGGGTAGGCTTCTCCTAAGAAGCTTACCCTAAATTTTAAAACCGTTTCTCGGACAGTAGTGATTTTAGGGTTCTACTTCTAGGTAAAAGGAAATTAAGTCTTAGGATGATCAGAAAGGTTTATGAAAAATTGAAGATTCCTGCTGAGGTGCTGATCAAGGAGTATTGAAAAAGTCTTACTTCTACTCCAATTATTTTCAAAAACACTCAAAAAATACCCTATATAGGGTATTTTTTCAATGAAATATTCGAGTTTCCTTTGGGAACACTAAAAAAATATTTTTATGAAAACACAAAACACAAAACACAAAACACAAAACACAAAACACAAAACACATTAATTTTATTGATGGTTCTCTTGTTCTTTGCCTCATGTACTGATACAGAAACTGAAAATTTGGAGTTAACGGGAAAAGTTGAAAAAATTTCTGAAAAATATGGATTCAGGGCAATCCCACTACGTTCTTTTGAGAGTGGGAAAACAGTTGGAATACATTTGAAATCCTCAGAACTTGAAGTGTTTTTCAATTATTTGAGAAAAGGAAAATCAAATGAGGGGGAGATTAATTACACGGAATTAATCGAAATATTTAACCGGAACAATTTTTTTCAGGACTCATCAATATTTAAAATTCTCGTTCCTCCGGTAAACTCTCATGAACAATATTTAAATAGTAAAGTTCTTTGCTTTCAAAACTCACATTTAGCTAGGATTCGAGTTCCCAACATGCCTTTACCTGGTGAAGCAGATCTGAATGGGGTGGAAATTTATTTAGGCGTTGGAAATGGGAATTTAAATTCATCAAGTTTTGGAATGTATGGTTTTTACCCTTTTTTAACGGTGACCAATACAGTAGTAAATCCTGTAGGTTCTCAGAATAATACTTACGGATTTAATATTAGTTATACAGTTGCGATTACATTATTTGTTGATGGATCTCCATTTATTAATTATGACAATGTCAATCTTATTGTCAGAATCAATGCGTGTTCGGGAGATGTAAGCTGGTATTATTCTGAACCTTAAAAAAAATTATCATGGGGACTTATGTGTATTTATTCGTCATTTTTATTATTTTCCTCCTATTGGTGTCTCTTGCTTTAATAATATTCAAAAATGGATGGGATATAGTAAAGAAAATTTTCAAAAAATAGAATTTAAAATTAAGGAGGCTTCGGCCTCTTTTTTATTGGTTGCGCAACTCTCCAAGGGTTTTAAATCCCTTGGAGAGTTTTCTTTTTAGAGTTGTATTGTTAGGTTTTCGATTTACAGGCAAAAGGAACTTATGATAAGGCCAATAAAAAATAATCAACAATATGAAGATGCATTGAAGAGGGCTTACGAGTTGATGCAGCTCGAATTGCCTGAAGATTCTGCTTTTTCTGATGAATTGGAAGTGCTATCTATTTTAATTAAAGAATATGAATTGGAACACTTCCCAATCCCTTCGCCTCACCCATTGGAGGCGATACGGTTTAGGATGGAACAATTGAATCTATCCGAATCAGATCTTTCTACCATTTTAGGTGCAAGATCCAGAAAATCTGAGATCCTTTCAGGTAAAAGAAAATTAAGTCTTGGGATGATCAGAAAGCTTTATGAAAAATTGAAGATTCCTGCTGAGGTGCTGATCAAGGAGTATTGAAAAAGTCAATTTTTGCTCTATTTTATTTTCAAAAACCAGAGTCTGAAATTGAGGAGGCTTCGGCCTCTTTTTACTTTTTAATTTCCCCCTTTTCCACCTCAAAAAACTTCACCTCAGCATCCAGATTTCCCAAAATGGTTTTGGATCTTTCCGGCCTGGCATCAGTCAGAAAAATCTGTCCAAAAGTTCCCTTGGACACCAATTCCATCAGCTTGGCGATGCGCTCATCGTCGAGTTTGTCAAAGATGTCATCCAGTAGCAGCAGCGGCTTTTCGCCTTTGTACTCCTCAAAAATCTGAAACTGGGCAAGCTTCAAAGCAATGATAAAGGACTTCTGCTGTCCCTGACTGCCGATCTTTCGGATCGGGTGATCGCCGATCAGGAAGTCATAGTCGTCCTTGTGGATTCCAGCATTGCTGTTTTTGGTGGCTAGATCCTTTTGCCGAAGGCTAAGAAAATATTCCGCGAAATCCGGCCGCAATGCTTCGGTTTGGTAGCTGACCGCGACCTCCTCTGTACCATTGGAGATTTCCGAATAATGGTCTTGGAGAAGAAAAGCCATTTGCTCCAGCAGTTCCGCCCGGCGGTTTGCCAAGATGATGCTTAGCCGAATGAGTTCTTGATCGTAGCTTCCCAGCAAGGTCAAATCTCTTCGGCCCGTTTCGGCAAATTGTTTGAGTAGCGCATTTCGCTGCTTTAGAAAATGGTGATAGCGGATCAGTTGATCCAGATATGGATGATCGAGTTGAGAGATCATCCCATCAAAAAACTTGCGGCGGCCTTCACTTCCTCCTTTGATAAGTTCGGTATCGTCAGGAGCGATCAATACGATAGGAATAATCCCAACGTGTTCGCTGGTTTTTTCCAGTGCCTTTCCGTTTTGATAGATCAGTTTTTTCTTACCTGCCTCGAAGGTACAGCGGACTTCCAGTGGTTTTTCCTCGATCTGAAACTTCCCCTTGATTGCAAAAAAGTCCTGACTGTGTGAGATGTTCAGCGTGTCGCTGCTTTGCACTGCACTCTTGGTGAGAGACAGGTAATGGATGGAATCGAGGATATTGGTTTTGCCGCTGCCGTTCAGCCCCATGAAGCAGTTGAGCTGTGGGCAAAACTTCAGGGTAGTTTTAATGTGATTTTTAAACTGGATTAAATCGATGGACTCCAGATGCATGCGGGAGGGAATTATTTGAGTGGCTGCCTGATTTTTAGGTCGGGATTGCTATATTTGAGGCCTAAAATAGCATATTTTGATCAGTACGATATGGCAAAGAAAACTGCAGCGACAAAGTCCAAAGTAAAATATTCAAAGGAGACCTACACTTTCTGGTATGAGAGTATGCTCTTAATGAGGAGGTTTGAGGAGAAAGCGGGGCAACTTTATGGTCAGCAAAAAATCCGTGGATTCTGCCACTTGTATATTGGACAGGAAGCCTGCGCATCCGGATCCATCAGTGCTTTGACTAAAGATGACAAGTGGATCACTGCCTATAGATGTCATGCGCATCCACTGGGATTGGGTACCGATCCGGGAGCTGTGATGGCGGAATTGTTTGGAAAAGCTACCGGAACCACCAAAGGTAAAGGCGGCTCCATGCACATATTTGACAAAGAACGAAACTTTGCAGGTGGTCATGGGATCGTAGGCGCACAGGTTCCTATGGGCTTGGGCTTGGGCTGGGCAGAAAAATACAAAGGCACAAAAAATCTGGCGATTTGCTATATGGGAGATGGTGCGGTCCGTCAGGGAGCGGTGCATGAATCCTTCAATTTGGCAATGCTTTATAAAACTCCCGTCATTTTTGTAATTGAGAATAACGGCTATGCGATGGGAACCTCCGTAGCACGTACTTCTAATGTCACTGAACTCTATCAAATCGGAGAAGCTTATGACATGCCTTCTTTCCCCGTAGATGGGATGAACGTAGAGGCCATTCACGAGGCGGTGGCTGAGGCGGCTGACAGAGCAAGAAGAGGAGATGGCCCAACTTTGTTGGAGTTCAGAACTTATCGCTACAAAGGGCACTCCATGTCTGATCCCCAAAAATACCGAACCAAGGAAGAGGTTGAAGAATACAAGCAGCGCGATCCGATTGAGCAGGTTCTTTCCACAATTAGAGAAAACAAGATTTTAACTGAGGAAGAAATCGAGGCAATCATCAAAAAAGTGAAAAAGCAGGTGGACGATGCAGTGAAATTTGCTGAAGAATCTCCGCTTCCAGATGGACAAGATGCATTCAAAGACGTCTACGTTCAGGAAGATTATCCTTTTGTAATGGAATAAACCAAGTCCAAATAAACTGAAAGCCATGAAGTCTTTCCGAGATTTCATGGCTTTTTTGTTTGGGCTTGTGTATTTGATAAAAACCGTATATTTGCGACCGAAATTTGAGTAACATGGCGACAAAACAATCTAAAAAAGCAACCCAAAACGAGGTCTTGGAAAATCCGGAAGTGCTCGCAGAGCGAATCGGCAGAGGTGAGGCTTTTTTAAAGAAAAACAGTAAAGTATTGGGGGGTGTGATAGCAGCTGCTATTGTCCTGATCGGCGGAATTCTTTTCTTCCAGATCAACAACCAAAATAAAAATGAAAAAGCACAGGCTGAAATGTTTCAGGCGGTCTATTTCTTTGAGCAGGATAGCGTTGACTTTGCAATAAACGGAGACGGGATCAATAAAGGGTTTTTGAAAATTGTCGAAGATTATCCCAGAACAGATGCTGCAAATCTTGCAAACTTCTATCTTGGATCGATTTATCTGTCTCAGAAAAACTTTCAGGGAGCCTTGACTCATTTGGAAAAGTTTTCATCTGATGATTACCTGGTACAGTCTAAGGCTTATGCTTTGATCGGCGATGCTAATCTTGAGTTGGGAAATTTTGATAAGGCTATCTCAAACTATACCAAGGCTGCACGTACCAACGAGAATAAATTTACTACTCCAAAGTATTTGGCTAAACTGGCCGTAGCTCAGGAAGAGGCAGGCAAAACTGCGGATGCAATTGCTACCTATACTGAGATTGAAGAAAAATACTACGAGTCATTTGAGTATTCCGCTGCCCGAAAACACAAAGCACGCTTAGAAGGCCTTGCCGCTAAGTAATGCTGTTGCATACCGCATTATTAGAAGAGTAGGGCCTTAGGTCTTACTCTTTTTTGTTTTTAACAATCCTTCAAATTCAAAACTTCATGGCCACATCACTCAAAAGCCTAAGCGAGCACAGCTCAAAAAATATTCAGGATATCAGTTCCAAGAAATTTGCCATTATCGTTTCCGAATGGAATGAGGAGGTAACTGAGGCGCTTTACTCTGGCGCTTATCAGACGCTGCTTCAGCATGGAGCCAGTAAAGAAAATATCATCCGTAAGAATGTTCCCGGATCTTTCGAACTAACCTTGGGAGCACAATGGTGTGCTCAGGACGATAGCATCGATGCGGTACTTTGTCTTGGCTGCGTGATTCAGGGCGAAACGCGACACTTTGATTTTATCTGTGACGCCGTGGCACATGGAATCACCAATGTCGGACTGAAGTATAACAAGCCGGTAATTTTTGGAGTTTTGACACCAGACACTCAAAAACAGGCCATGGATCGCGCAGGCGGTAAGCACGGTAACAAAGGCGACGAAGCAGCAATCACCGCCATCAAGATGCTTGGATTCTAAAAGTAATCACAAGACACTAGTAGCAAGACACAAGAAATCCGAGCCATGCTTACTTCAATTAGTGAGTATTGGCGCGATACCATTCTTATTCAAACCTATATATATAGCCATGAAAATCATGAAATTTGGGGGCACCTCTGTGGGTCGTCCCGAGCGAATGCATCAGGTGAAAGACCTGATTACCCGAGGCGATGAGCCTACGATTGTGGTGCTCTCTGCACTTTCTGGTACCACCAATGCCCTGGTGGGAATCGGCGATGCTTTGGCTTCAGGAGACAAAACACTGGCCAAAGAGCGTATTGACACGCTTCATGCGCATTATTTGGGGTTTTATCCAGCTTTGCTGAAAAAAGCTCCGACTCAGGCGAAGGCTGAGGCGATCATCAAAGAGCATTTTGAGTTTTTGAATATTCTGTTGAAAATCTCGTTTAACGAGGCGATTAACCGGGATATTTTGGCTCAGGGAGAATTGCTTTCCACCAAGTTGTTTTACACACTTTTGGAAGAACTGGAAATCCCGGCAGTATTCCTGCCGGCCTTGGATTTCATGAGCATTGATGAAAATTCTGAACCGGAATTGGGGAAAATATCCGAAAAACTTACCGCGATACTTTCACAAAATCCGGATGGTAGACTTTTCATCACCCAAGGATACATCTGTAAAAATCATAAAAATGAAGTTGATAACCTCAAGCGGGGAGGAAGTGATTACACGGCTTCCCTGATTGCTGCTGCGATTAAGGCCTCCGTTTGCGAGATATGGACAGATATCGATGGCATGCATAATAATGACCCGAGAATTGTAGAGCGCACTAGGCCGATTGCTGAACTCTCCTTTGACGAAGCTGCCGAGTTGGCCTACTTCGGTGCTAAAATCCTTCATCCGGCTTCCATTTGGCCAGCCCAATTGTACAATGTTCCGGTAAGATTGCTCAACACGATGGAGCCGTCTGCGCATGGTACCTTGATCAAGGAATCTGTAGAAACCAAAGGCGTGAAAGCCATCGCTGCGAAAGACGGAATTACAGCCATAAAAATCAAATCCAGTCGAATGCTCTTGGCCTATGGCTTTTTGAGGAGGATATTTGAAGTCTTTGAAAAGTATAAGACCCCGATTGACATGATTACCACTTCCGAGGTGGCCGTGTCAGTGACGATCGATGATTTGAGTCATCTGGAGCAAATCATCTCAGAACTTCAAGCTTTTGGAACAGTTGAGGTAGATCGGAATCAGGCGATCATTTGTATTGTTGGCAATATGGTTTCCGAAACCAAGGGAGCGATCAAATCAGTGATGGATTCTCTGGTAGATATTCCTGTGCGGATGGTTTCTTATGGGGGCAGCCGTCACAATGTCTCGATTTTGGTCGATGCTAAGTATAAAAATCCGGCTTTGAAAAGTTTGAATGAAGGGGTTTTTAGCTGGTGATTTCTAAGCCACAGATGCACATGAAAAACGGTGCATCCGTGGTTTCTAGTATTTCTAAACGAATCAAAACACCCGGCATGAATGAATAAAGCTTAATTATAAGTATATTCAAGATATGAAAACGCTCAAGATCAATCTTCCAAACACAGTTGAATTTGATGATAAAGAAGCCCTTATGGCAATCGCTGCACGCTTGGTTCAGAAAGGAAAGCTTTCTCTTGGGCAAGGTGCGGAACTTGTCGGGTTGACTAAAGCCGCATTTATGGAAAGCTTGGGGGATTTTGGAGTTTCACTATTTAATTATTCAGAATCTGAATTAGAAAGTGATGTAGAAAATGCAAAAAACTATCATTTCTGATACAAGTTGTTTGATTCTTTTGCAGAAAATTGGTGAATTAGACTTGCTTCAAAGATTATTTCACACTGTTTTTATTACACCAGAAATCGCAACTGAATATGAACTTCCATTGCCAAAGTGGATAATTATAGACTCCCCAATAAACAAAACCTATCAACGAATTTTAGAAGCATCTTTAGATAAAGGAGAATCAAGTGCTATCGCTTTATGCTTGGAAAAAACGGATCCACTTTTAATAATTGATGATCTAAAAGGAAGGAAATTTGCAGAAAATCTCGGTCTTAAGATCACGGGTACGCTAGGCATTCTTATACTAGCAAAAAGGCAAAATTTGATTTCATCAGTAAAACCTGTGTTGGAAAAAGTCAAAAAAACCGATTTCAGGTTTTCAAAGAATCTTGAGAAGAAATTGCTAAAGTTATCCGGCGAAGAATAGAATTTTCTACTATACCAAAACGACCAATTTTAATTTATGGAAGATCAAAAACCCGGATTTCTTCAACGCCTTCAGACCAAGTGGAAACTGGATAGTTTGCTTCAGGTAGTTTTGGTATTGGTGGTTTTTGCCTGTACGGGTTTCACAATACTTTTCATTAAAAACCCAATCCTGAATTTCTTTGGGGTGGAGCGTGGTGGAGGACAGGGATTTGTCAATACGGTACTTTACTTGATTCTTATCCTACCGCTTTATCAGATTTTCCTCCTGATTTATGGCTTTATTTTCGGGCAGTTCAACTTCTTCTGGGAAAAGGAAAAGCAGATTTTTAGAAGAATTGGAACTATGTTTAAATCAAAAAAATAAATCACTTTTTTAAAAAATCACTGGGGCTAAAAGATCGGTACAACTTTGCAACTTTAAAACTTTACCACTTTTCAACCTCTTTCAGCTAATTCGACTCCAATTCACCGCAGTTGCCTTCTGTTGCTTTACCTGCCTCAGAATCGCTGAATTTTCCGGTTGACTCAGCTCCGGGTCATTTGCCAAAAGTTGCTGTGCTGCATCTCTCGCCAAAGTCAAAATTGGTGCATCTTTACTCAAATCGGCGATCAACAAATCTGTGATCCCACTCTGCTGCGTTCCCATCATATCCCCGGGACCTCGCAACCTCAGATCTACATCGGCAATCTCAAATCCATCATTGGTTCGCACCATCGTTTCCAAGCGTACCTTCGAATCTTTCGAAAGCTCATATTTACTCATCAGCACACAATAACTTTGCTCCGCGCCTCTCCCCACTCTTCCTCTGAGCTGATGAAGCTGGGAAAGTCCAAACCGTTCCGCATTTTCGATGATCATCACCGAGGCATTTGGTACGTTGACACCTACTTCAATGACCGTAGTAGCCACCATGATCTTGGTTTCGCCTTTGATAAAGCGCTGCATTTCGTAGTCTTTCGCATCGGATTTCATGCCACCATGAACGATGCTCAGGGGGTATTGTGGAAAAGCCCTTGAAATGCTTTCGTATCCATCCATCAGGTTTTTGAGGTCCATGGTTTCAGATTCCTCGATCAAAGGATAAACGATGTAGACTTGTCTGCCTTTTTTTACTTCCTCATTGATAAAGCCAAAGACTTTTAAGCGGTCTTTATCGTAGCGATGGACAGTTTGGATAGGTTTCCTTCCTGCGGGCAGTTCATCGATCACAGACACATCCAAGTCTCCATACAAGGTCATCGCTAAGGTTCTTGGAATCGGAGTTGCAGTCATTACCAAGACATGTGGAATGAATGCCTCATTTTTCGCCCAAAGTTTCGCCCGCTGCGCTACTCCGAAGCGATGTTGTTCATCCACGATTGCAAGTGCAAGATTTTGGAATTGAACAATATCTTCCAAAAGGGCATGGGTGCCGATGAGAATTTTCAACTCTCCATTGAGCAACTCTTCATGAATTACTTTTCGGGCAGATTTCTTAGTGGAACCGGTTAGCAGGGCGATTTTTATCCCCATCATTTCGGAATATTCTTTCAGCCCTTCGTAATGTTGATTTGCCAAAATCTCCGTCGGAGCCATCAGGCAGGCCTGCGCTCCCGAACTAATCGCGATCAAGGTGCAGATAAAAGCCACCATGGTTTTCCCACTTCCCACATCACCCTGTGTCAGACGATTCATCTGTTTCCCCGACTTCATATCGGTGTAGGCTTCCCGGATTACCCGTTTTTGGGCATTGGTAAGTTCAAAGGGAATGTGGTTTTTGTAGAAATCAGTCAGCAATTCTGTGCTGGAAAGAATTTGACCGCGGGATTTTTCTGTCCGGGTCACTTTCATTTTCAGAAGCCTGAGTTGTAAGTAAAAAAATTCTTCAAACTTCAGCCGCTTCCTCGCCCGATGAAGGAGATCCGGGGCTGTGGGAAAATGAATTTGACGTATAGATTCCTGCTTGCCGAGGAGTTGATACTGGTTAAGAATTTCCAGGGAGAGTGTTTCCGGGATATGAGGATAAACTGCCGGAACCAGGACTTCCTGAATTTTTGAAATTCCCCGGGAATCCAAAAATCTCGCCCGAAGTTTTTCTGTGGTGGAATAGACCGGTTGAAAATTATTCCGCTGTTCATTGGCAGATGTCACAGGTTCCATCTCGGGATGGGCCATACTCCACTTTCTTCCAAATTGGGCCGGTTTGCCAAGGAATATGAAAGCCGCTCCGGGCGGAAGTTTCCGTTGAACCCACTGGATTCCTTTAAACCACGTCATTTCCATTTCGCCCGTATCATCAAAAACATGGGCCACCAATCTTTTTTTTCCTCCTGTACCGATGAGCTCGACTTTTTTGATTCGTGCGATTACCTGCACATTTTCCAAGTCATCACTGAGTTCGCGGATTTTGAAAAACTTCGTGCGATCTTCATATCGAAAGGGGTAATGCTGAAGCATTTCCCCATAGGTAAAAATATTTAGCTCCTTATTGAGTAGCTCGGCTTTTTGCGGGCCGACGCCTTTCAGGTATTCGATTCTTGTGTCAAAAATTCCGGTCAAGGGAGCTGTTTTTTGGGGAAAAGCAAATTAAGTCTGCTCAAGTTCAAAAGCCAAGTTTTTGAAATCAATTGTCAGGAATCAATAACTTAGGCCTGTGACTTTCTCCCAAATGCGGATCAGCAGTTCTCTAGTATCTTGCTGACTCTTTAGGAAAATCAGCTGGTTTTTGGCCCGATGGAAGTTTTGTTCAGGGTAGCTCACCCGATAGTAAACATTTCCCTGCAGGTGGTCTGTGAAAAAGCGCAAACCCATAATCAAGGTCATGATTTCGCCTCCTAAAATCAAAGATTTCGCTTCATTGGATGTAGCGATGCCTTTTACTCCTTCCCAATATCCTTTCAGTAATTCTTCGAAAATTTCAGGAATAAGCTGAATTTCCTCCCAATTGGTCGAGGTCTCTGGAGAAGTACAGGTGACAGTTCGCACCAAATCCCCAAAATCATACATCAGAAATCCACCCATCAGCGTATCTAGGTCGATCAAAGCCTCAACTTTCGATAAATCCTCAGCGAATATCAGGTTGTTGATTTTGGTATCGTTGTGGGTAACCCGAATTGGCAGTTCGTTTATTTGTGCCAAATACCAATCGATTAAAGGCTTTTGCTTTAGATAAAAATCCAGTATTTCCTTTTCTTCTGAAGTGAGTTTCTTTCTCGAATTGCTGACTTCTTCCAGCTTTTGGAAGCGAAGATCCAAGCGGTGAAAATTGGGGATGGTTTCTTGCATTGCCTCTCCGCTGATGTCTTTTGCCCAGTTTGCAAATTCCCCATAGGCCTGCGCCGCGAGAAATGCCTGGTTTGGATTTTCAATCAGCTGAAGAGTTTTTCCTTCTACAAAATCAAAAAGTCGATAATTTTTTCCGCCAATTTTTGTCAGTCCTTTTCCAGCCTTGTTTAGAATAGGTAAGGGTAGCAAAAAAGGCAGAGAACGTGTTTTTGAATGGGTGCTTAATAAAGAGAGATTGTAATCTATTCGTTCGGGAAAATTAAAAACGGCTTCATTGAATCCCTGGAGAACCCATTTTTTGGTTTTACCCTCTAGCAATAGCGTTTCGTGAATTAGTCCTTCGCCTAATTCTGAAATTAAGAGCGATTGATCAGCTAGGAAGGTGTAGGATTGGGTAAGAATAGGGGTCAAGTCTACGTTCATGATGCGAAAATAGGTGGAAGAAAAGGAATTTTGCTGAATTTGACTTTTGAAAAATTGGGAGGTAACACAAGGACTCTATTCTACCTTTATTTTTCAAAAATATTAAAGAAGCTTTTCATCATTCAAAGAAAATTTTTGTTAATTGGACGCCAAATTAAACCCAGACCTTATGAATGTAACCGCCTTGGATTGGGGCATCATAGCAGCCTTCTTTATAATTTCCCTCGGTATAGGGCTATTCACTGCAAAATCTGCCGGGAGTTCGGCCAAAGAGTTTTTCCTTTCTGGCCGTAACATGCCATGGTGGCTTCTTGGCGTATCGATGGTGGCGACTACTTTCTCTGCAGATACACCAAACTTGGTGACTGATATTGTCAGAAAAAATGGCGTAGCGGGCAACTGGGCTTGGTGGGCGTTCTTGCTGACTGGTATGTTGACCGTATTTGTCTATGCCAAGCTCTGGAGAAGATCCGAGGCAACCACCGATTTGGAATTTTATGAAATGCGTTACTCCGGAAGGGGAGCGGCATTTTTGAGAGGATTTCGCGCATTATATCTAGGTGTGTTTTTTAATGTGGTCATCATGGCTACCGTCTCGCTTGCAGCGATCAAGATTGGGGGGGTGATGCTTGGTCTTTCTCCGATTCAAACTTTGTTAATTGCTTCGATCGTGACTGTTGTCTACAGTTCGCTGGGTGGGCTCAAGGGGGTTCTGCTGACTGACTTCTTTCAGTTCTTTATCGCAATAGCAGGCTCCTTTGGTGCGGCCTATTACATTCTTGACCTTCCGCAAATCGGCTCCCTGAGTAACCTTTTGGCGCATGATGTTGTGTCTACGAAGCTGAATTTTCTACCGGATTTCAGTGATCCGAATATGTACATTCCTCTATTTCTGATGCCAATCGCTATTCAATGGTGGGCGACCTGGTATCCGGGTGCTGAGCCGGGAGGTGGAGGGTATATTGCCCAACGGATGCTCTCCGCAAAGGATGAAAAAAATGCTATCGGTGCTACCTTGTTTTTCAATATTGCACATTATGCGCTGAGACCTTGGCCATGGATTTTGATTGCGCTTTCATCATTGGTGATTTTCCCGAATATTTCTGATTTGCAAGCTGCATTTCCAAATATTCCTGTGGACAAACTTGGCGATGACTTGGCCTATTCCGCGATGCTTACCTACCTTCCTACGGGTTTGATCGGGATCGTTTTGGCATCATTGATTGCTGCTGTAATGTCCACGCTTTCAACACACCTGAATTGGGGATCGAGCTATGTCGTGAATGACTTTTACCTTCGATTTGTCAAACCTGAGGCAACAGACAAGCAACTTGTGGCAGTGGGAAGGATCTCTACAGTAGGTTTGATGGTGCTTTCTGCGATCTTGGCTTTGGCACTTTCATCGGCATTGGATGCGTTTAACATCTTACTTCAAATTGGTGCCGGCACGGGTTTGATTTTCATTCTTCGCTGGTTTTGGTGGCGAATCAACGCCTACACGGAGATTTCTGCGATGGCGATTTCATTTGTGGTAGCCATCTTTTTTGAAGTGATCAATCCAAAAGTAGGATGGATAATGATTCCTGAAAATCAAGCCTATTTGAAGTTGCTTTATTCGGTGTCCATCACCACTGTCGGTTGGCTTTTGGTGACCTTTTTAACCCAACCCGAAAAGGATGAAATCTTACTTTCATTCTACAGAAAAGTAACTCCGGCAGCATATGGTTGGAAAAAAGTTCTGGACAGATATCCTGCTGAGAAGCAGGAGCAAGGTCAACTGCCAAAAGAAATCGGCCTTATGGTTACCGGGACAGTGATGGTGTATGCCGCCCTTTTCTCCACAGGCTTCTTTATTTATGGAAATTTATTACCTGGGTTTATTGCAGCAGGTATCGCAATTCTGGGAGGAGTGATTATTATTTCTGCATGGAAAAAGCTGAATTAAGTCTAGACAGAAAAGCATAGAAAGACTGTCGTCTTATCTCAAAGAGGCTGTTGAAAAAGTTATAGCGTTATTTGTTAAAAAGAGGCTGTCTCATAACTGCTGTTTGTCACATTCGCTGTAAATGGCCTTCGACTCCTGTCACACTGACCCTTCGACTCCGCTACCGATGACAGATTGATTTTGAGAAACAAAATTGTGTCAGTCCGAGCGGAGTCGAGGACCTTTCGACTCCGCTCAAGGTGACAATATCCTTGCTTTAACATTGAACCACAGTCATTTCCATTTTGTATGTTCGCAGAATATTTAAGACTCAGGGTGACTGGAGTCGAGGGGTCAGGCTGACACCTTCAGTCCATTTGAGACAGCCTCTTTTTATTTAACATAAGAGTCCCTTAGCGTCTTTGGGTCTTTGTGGCAACTTGATCCACAAATTTTACTGAATTCATCAAATGTGTCATGTCGATTTTGATGTATTCAATAACAGGTGCCAACGAATCATTTTTCATCGCTGTATTAAAATACACTGCTCCCCTGAGGAAATGGTTGGTAGAATCTGTCACAAAAAACTGAAATTGAGTAGGAACCTCTCCTGACAGTTCAGCAACGACAGCTGTGTATCCGTTTGGAGTGATCAGCACACCTTCTTCGATCCCATAGGCTTTGATTTGATGCTTTGCAGTGAGCTTAAAAGCATCATTTGAAAGCTTTTCAAAATTAGTGTTCGTTCCATCAATTTTTTTGTAAGTCAGATGTACTTTGGCTCTAAAGTCTTGGTAATTAAGATTAATCCATGCCTTTTCTTTAAGATTAAAAGAATCAGGCTCAACTTGGCTTGATGTGGAAAAATCCAATTGATAAGGATACTCTCCAATTAATCTCGTGTAGGCATGTTTTGGCAAGTCTATTTTGTTGTAGCCCGGAGGCTTGGGGAGCCAGGCTTTTTCGCAGGAAGTCATTCCAGCAAGGAGCAATAACAAAATCAACAAATTCTTCATGGATCAAAATTAGACTTTCCATTTGAATTGACTGGAGAATAGCGGAACTTTAACATTCCACCAAATTTATTTACCTATGAATAAGACTGTTAGATCAACTTTCGTCGCTTTTTTTTCAGCGACTTTGATGCTTTTCGGAGTTACAGCACAAGCTCAGACTACCAAAGAGGAGTTTCTGGGAAAATGGGAAAACAGCAAGAAATTTACCCTTGATGTGTTGGCAAAAATGCCGGATTCAGGCATGGATTACAAAACTGATCCGGGAGCAATGTCCTTCAAAGAGCAGATTCACCATATTGGCGCTGCCATAGTTGGCATTTCTCAAGGGTTCTTAAAAGGGGGAGCAGCTACTCCTAGCTTGGATGTGGCTACGGCAGACCGTGCGACTTTGGCAGCTTTTGTTGCTCAGGCTTATGATTATGGTGCAGCAAGTGTGAAGGCCTTGAATGAGGCCGATGCGGCTGAAAAAATCGAGGTATTTGGGAATACCGTAAGTAGAAGACAAGTCGAGGCGCTTTTGATCGATCACAGCACGCATCATCGCGGCTCAGCGATTGCGTATCTTAGAGCCAATGGCGTAGAACCCCCGGCATTTGTGGGGTTTTAATTTTATTTAAAAATTGAGTATAACCCTCTCAGGATTTGAAATTTTGAGAGGGTTAATTTTTTTAGGTTAAATGTTAGTGAAATGGTTTGCGTATAGGACTTGATAATGCACTCCTACAAAAACAAGTTGGAGAATATCACCAAAATCGGCTTTTCCCACGGAATTTGATGCTGATTTTGGATCCCTAGCTAAATTTCAAATTAATCATCAGACGCTAATTTCAACTAAATCAGGGTTTACTGATTTTGCCCTTTACAAGCTTTTGTCATGATTCTATTCGCTAGGAGGGGTGGGATTTTTTTATTTTTTCTTGTGACTAACACCAGAAACCTTCTTCTTTAAGCCTTTTAAACTTGCTCTTGGGCTATTGTCATATTTTACCAGTTAAAACCCACTGAAAACTAAAAGAATACCATATGGAAGAGAAAAATTATCAAATCAATATTAATCCGGATTGGATCAAGAAATATTTGGGAAAAATCATCATTGGACTACTGGTTCTCGTGGCGGTTTTCTCAAGTGTCCGGACGGTAGGTCCCGAAGAAGAGGGAGTTGTAACCCAGTTGGGTGAATATAATCGAACTGTCCAGCCCGGTCTGAATTTTATTGTTCCTTTTGGCATCGAAATGATGCATAAAATCCCGGTTCAGCGACAACTGAAGCTGGAGTTTGGATTTAGAACTACCCAAGCAGGTCAAAAGTCAGAGTATACCAATTCGGGCTTTGGAGACGAAAGTATGATGCTCACGGGTGATCTAAACCTCACTGATGTAGAGTGGGTGGTTCAGTACCGAATTACCAACTCATACAATTTCTTATTTAAAGTCAGAAATGCGGAAAAGACACTAAAAGACATGTCTGAATCTGTCATGCGAAAGGTAGTGGGAGATCGCACAGTCAATGAGGTGCTGACCATTGGAAGACAAGAGGTGGCATCCAGTGTAGAAGTTCGACTTCAGGAGATGTGTGATGAATATGAAAATGGAATCCGCATCGACCAAGTAGTCCTCCAGGATGTTAATCCACCGGAGTCGGTGAAGCCATCTTTCAACGCTGTAAACCAAGCCCAACAGGAACGAGAAACTCTGATCAATCAAGCCGAGGCGGAATACAACCGGGTCATCCCAAGGGCACGGGGAGAGGCAGAGGAGACGGTTCAACTGGCAGAGGCTTATGCCCTGAACAGAGTCAATCGGGCAAAAGGAGAAGCAGAACGCTTCAATGCCTTATATGAGGCCTATGTCAAGGCTCCTGAGGTGACCAAACAAAGGATTTATTTGGAAACAATGGAAAAGATCCTGCCCAAAATAGGAAACAAAATCATCGTAGATGAAAAAGGAAACAATGTCTTACCACTTTTGAATATCGATAAAGTAAAAACTCCAATCCAATGAGAAAGCGAAAAACAGGTTTAGTAGTAATTGGAGTCATTTTGACCCTTTTGATATTCAACAGTTATTTTATTCTGGATGAAACCGAACAAGCCATTGTCACCCAGTTTGGAAAGCCTGTAGGCGAGCCGAGAACTTCGCCGGGGATCAATTTCAAGACACCCTTTTTGCATAAGGTTCAGTTTTTTGATAAGCGATACCTAGAATGGGATGGGGATAAAAATCAGGTGCCTACCAAGGACAAGAAATTTATCTTTGTGGACACCTATGCAAGATGGGAAATCACCAATCCGCTCCAGTTTTTTATCCGATTGCGAGACGAGCGTTCTGCCCAATCGAGGCTTGATGATATTCTAGACGGTGAAACACGAAATGCCATTGCGAGTCATGACCTTTTGGAGATCGTCCGCTCCACCAATCGAGATCCTGAAATTACAGAGGACTTTATGGAGGAGCTCGAAATCCTGCAGGATATTACCGTTGGTCGAGATATGATTGAAAAAATAGTATTGGAAAAAGCCAATCAGCGCACAACAGATCTTGGAGTTAGGATTTTGGACTTTAGATTCAAACGGATGAATTACGTAGACGAAGTAAGAGATCGGGTGTATGATCGAATGATTTCTGAACGGAATAGGATTGCGGATCAGTTCAAATCCGAAGGTCAAGGTCAAGCCAGAGTGATTGAAGGCAACAAAGAGCGAGATTTGGCAAAAATTCAATCGGAGGCATTTAGAAAAGCCGAAGAGATAAAAGGACTGGCGGATGCTGAAGCCACTGATATCTATGCCTCAGCCTACAACAAAAACAGAACTTCGATCGACCTGTACAAATTTCTTAGAACGATGGAAAGCTTCGAAAAATCTATGGATGAAAACACCAGCATCGTGCTTTCTACAGACTCGGAGTTTTTCAAATATTTGAGAAAATTAAATTGAGGTAGAAGCCTTTTCGATATTCTATCGTGGAAGAATAATTGGTTTTGAAACTAGACTAAACTCAGTTTTCAAATTTCGATACAATTAATGATTAATGTCTTGGGTTTAGATTGAAGAAGCTTAACTCAAGACTTTTTCATTTTTCAAGAATACCTCCCTACTTCAAATCCCTGAATTTCCATCGAAGTCCCCTTCTGCTGGTGTAACTCAGCCAAGATTTTTCCTGTGGCAGGCGCGAGAGAGATCCCCATCATCGAATGCCCACTCCCAACCAATACATTGGAATATCCGGGAGCGAAACCGATGTATGGCAAACCGTCGGGAGAGCATGGTCGTAAGCCTTTCCAAATCTGATTTTCCTCGGGGAATTTGGCCTGAAACTCCGGGTAGTAGCGGTTGATGGATTCAAAAATCCCCCTTACCCGATTCATATTGATCGACTGGTTGGTACCGGCAATTTCCATCGTACCGCCAAATCTGATGGTTTCGCCATAGGGACTCACCGCTACTTTTTGTTCGGTGAGAATAGTGGCTTGTTTGATCTCAGGTGTGTTTTCCTGAATAAACGAATACCCTTTTCCACCCATCATCGGAAGAGAAAAATCGAGCATTTTGGCTAATTCCCCTGACCAGGATCCACCGCAGAACAGAATTTTAGCGACTTCAATTTTCCCCTGATCAGTTAATACCGCGTCGACTTTTGATCCGGACTTTTCAAATCCCAGGACTTGTGTTTTGGTCAGGAATTTCACACCCTTTTCCTCCAAATAGCTTTTCAAAAAGCTATACAAAGCCCCTGGATCCAGATGCGCATCACCCGGAAAAAGTACGGCCCCCCGAGCCTTAAGCTCCAGGTTTGGTTCCACGTTCCGGATATCCTCAGGGCTTAAGATTTCTGCTTCCAGTCCATATTTCCGTGCCAAAAGTGCAAACTCCACCTCTTCTTTTTCCATTGATTCGGTCTGATAGGCCATCATCAAACCTTTTTCCACCAAGGCAATGGCTGACTTTGGATGTTCTTGTCGGAACTCCTGATATAGCGCTTTGCTCAATAGGCTTAGATTTTTCAAAAATGGAATTGCCTTTTTGACTTGCGTTTCGTTGGCAGCTTTGAAAAAGAGGTAGCACCACTTCGCGAGTTTGAGATCAAGACGGGGATGGATGTAAAAAGGACTTTTGGAAGAAAACATCCAGGAAATTCCTTTGGTGATCATTCCCGGAGCTGCAAGCGGAATGATATGACTCGGCACAATCATCCCGGCATTGCCGGTAGAGCAATTATCCAAAAGGTCGGTCTTATCGATAATAGTGACTTCGATTCCTTCTTTTTGAAGGAAATAGGCCGAAAATAATCCGACGATCCCGCCGCCGATGATGAGGGTTGGCTTCATAAATATTGTATCAAGTACCATGTACGAAGTACCAAGTAAGGGTTCTCGTGGAGAGTCTTTGTACTTGGTACTTTGTACTTCGTACAGTTAGATTACTTGAAATCCATGGACATACGGGTCGTCGTCGTCCAGAATGATAGTGTTGTATCCGTAGACTTTTGCCCAGCCTTCGATGCTCGGGATGATGGCAGGTTTTCCGGCAATTTCAGTCACTTCCTCGATCCGTCCGATAAATTTCGATCCGATAAAGCTTTCATGAACGAATTCATCTCCCGGCTTCAGCCATCCTTTGGCAAACCATTGGGCCATCCGTGCCGAAGTGCCCGTGCCGCAGGGCGAGCGATCAATGGCTTTGTCTCCGTAGAACACAGCATTTCGGGCTGTACTGCTTGGATCCAATGTTTTCCCAGTCCAAAGCACATGAGAAAGCCCTCGAATCCGATCATGTTCGGGATGGACAAAATCGTACTTCTCATTCATTTTTTGCCGTAGATTTCGTGCCATGGTGATCAATTGCTCCGCTCTGAAATGTTCGATTCCTGCGAAGTTTTCCTGTGGATCAACGATGCAGTAGAAGTTGCCTCCATAAGCAACGTCGACAATTAGCTTTCCAAGCTCTTCGGTTTCGATCTCTAACGCTTCTGCGGCCAGGAAACTTTTCACATTGGTCAGCTTGACCGATTTGACTTTTTTACCTTCCTGCTTGTATTCGACCAAAACCAAACCCGCAGGAGCTTCCATTCTCAGAAAGCCCGGAGTTTTGGGATGAATTAATCCTTCCTCAATGGCAATCGTGATCGTCCCAATCGTGCCATGACCACACATGGGCAAGCAACCTGAGGTTTCGATAAAAAGGACCGCAAAATCGTTTTTAGGATCATGCGGAGGGAAAAGCATGGAGCCGGACATCATGTCGTGGCCTCGAGGCTCAAACATCAACCCGGTTCGAATCCAGTCGAGATGTTCGAGAAAATACGCTCGCTTTTCCAGCATATTGTTTCCTTGCAGAAAAGGAACTCCACCGGAAACTACCCGAACGGGATTACCGCAGGTGTGGGCGTCTATGCAGGAGAAGGTGTGTCTTGTTGGCATGTTAGAATTGTAAAATTCTAAAATTGAAAGATTGGAAAATTGCTGTCACTCTGAAAATTATGCATAGGGAGGATAGAGACTTTGCTTAAGGCAAATAACTACCCTTGCGCTCGTACTTCGTAAATCATTTGATATAAGCACCATTGACCATCCTCCAGATCCCTAGCGGGTTCCCATCTCGTAGCGCGTCAGGCAATAAATCCTGCGGCATATCCTGAAAAGCAATCGGGCGGACAAAACGCTTGATGGCATGTGCACCGACTGAGGTGCTGTTTGGGGCGGTTGTGGAGGGATAGGGTCCGCCGTGTTGCATGGCATATCCTACTTCAACGCCGGTTGGGACGCCTTTGAATAGTAATCTGCCGCATTTTTCCTCCAATAAATTGAGGAGAAAAAGCTGATTTTGAAGTTCTTCGGCCTCTGCCCAAACGGTAATTGTCAGTTGCCCGTGAAGCTTTTTAGCAATCTCCAAGAGTTCATCTTCGCTTTTGTACACCACCATCATGGCAAATGCGCCAAACACCTCTTTTTGAAAGACAGCATCACTTAACCAGTCTTTTGCCTTGATTTCTGCCAAAGCTGTACTTCCATTGATCAGATGCTTCGGATCGGCCACTTTGACCCAACGGAGTTCTTCCCGGGATTGTAAATATTGGATCGAATCGTAATAAGCCTGAGCAATCCCAGGGTGTAGCATCGGTGCCGAGGCAATATCATTCAGTTCGTCTGCGATTGCATTTTCAAAGGCTATGGCATGCTCCTTTGGTACAAAGATTAATCCCGGGTTGGTGCAAAACTGACCCACCCCTAGTGTCAGTGACCCGATGAAAGCCTTTGCCAATGGCACTATTTCATTTTCGAGTTTTTTGGGAAAGGTGAAAATCGGATTCACTGAGCCCATTTCAGCATAGACAGGAATCGGTTCTTCCCGCTGATTGGCAAGATCAAAAAGTGCCTTACCACCCACGTGGGAGCCTGTAAATGCTACGGCTTTTGCAAGGTGATGCTTCACCAAGGCTTGTCCCTCTGCAATCCCTCCTTCGATATGTGTAAACAAGGCAGAAGGCAAACCTGACTTTACTATGGCTTCGTGAATGCAATCAGCGACTTTTTGGGAAGTTTCGGGATGGGCAGGATGGGCTTTGTAGATAACCGGACATCCGGAAGCGAGGGCAGAAATGGTATCCCCTCCAGCTGTGGAAAATGCCAAGGGAAAATTGCTTGCACCAAAAACAACCACAGGTCCAAGCGGAGTCAGAAAACGGCGGATGTCTGCTTTGGGCAATGGGGATCTGTTTGGATCGGCAGGATCAATAGTAGCTTCCACCCAGGATCCTTCCTTTACCAAGTTGGCAAAAAGGCGAATTTGTCCTGTTGTCCGTCCCAATTCTCCATTGATTCTACCTTCGGGAAGGTTGGATTCTCTGACCGCCAAAGGAACAATTTCTGCCCGATGGGCTTCCAGTATTTCTGCCAAAGTTTCTAAAAACGCAGCCTTTTCTTTACCCGAGACATTTTTATAGAAAAGGAATGCTTCTTGGGCTGCGCTGAAAATTGAGTCGTAGGTCATCGAATGGGAAAATTTTAAAATTGAAAGTTTGAAATAAGACCGGAGATCGAAGACAGAAGATGCTTCGATCTCCGGTCTTCAAGCTTCCCGCTTTTTTACAATTTCGGTCTTTTTGCCAAGCCTTCGGTAATAATTCCCTCAATTCTTTCTCTTTCCTCACCGATCAGTGTCAATCTAGGCGCACGGACATGCTCAGAACCGATTCCACAGTGTTGCTCGGCAAGCTTGATGTATTGAACAAGCTTGGGATGAATGTCCAATTCCAAAAGGGGTAAAAACCAGCGGTAGATTTCACGGGCTTTTTCATATTCACCCCCTTGAATCAGGTTGTAAATGGTCACTGTTTCCTTTGGGAAAGCACAAACCAAACCTGCAACCCAACCCACTGCACCCATCAGC
Organism: Algoriphagus sp.; assembly: GCF_030694375.1. Lineage (GTDB taxonomy): Bacteria > Bacteroidota > Bacteroidia > Cytophagales > Cyclobacteriaceae > Algoriphagus. The sequence goes on along the minus strand of NZ_JAUXYL010000041.1, from coordinate 347,174 downwards.
AGTTCTTCCATAGCCAAGGTGTCCACTCCACAGAGAATCTGGAAGCGATCTCCAAATCGATTGATCATGCGGGTCACATTGGAGATATCACGAGTCGATTCTTTTACAGCTTGAATAGTTGGACAGTCGGCTAATTCTGCAAACATGTCTAATGTCACCAAAGTCTTATAATCCACCGGATTGTTGTAGATCATCATCGGGAGTTTGGTGGAATTAGCGACGGTTTTAAAATAGGTCACTACTTCTCTTGCATCGGCGCCATAGCGCATAGGAGGTAGGATCATCAAGCCTGAAGCTCCGAGTTCTTCAGCTTTTTTGGCCCAAAAGAGCGCATCCTGAGTTGCACCTTCTGCGATATTCAAGATCACAGGAACTTTACCATTGATGTAATTGACTGTTTCTCGAGTTAGTGTGATTTTTTCTTCTTGGGACAAAACAGAGCTTTCGCCCAATGTCCCGCCGAGGATTATCCCATGGACTCCACTTTCCAGCTGAAAGTCGAGGTTTTTGAAAAATAGATCCATGTCCAGACTTCCGTCTGCGTGAAATTTGGTCGTCACTGCGGGAAATACACCTTTCCAATTCATAGTATGTTGAGTTATCCCCCAAGAAGAGGGAGGGTTAAATATTTTCAGGGGTGATCCTTGGATTTAGGTTTAGCAAAACACGAAGAGCAGCATAAATCAAGAATCTTTGAGCGTTGTACTTTATTTCAAAATTAGAATGTTCAAAACCTCATTTCTTTCACAGAATTAGTACTTTGTGATACTATATTGATATTTATTTAGAAATTTGATTTTATTTCTATTCAAAATAATACTAGTTAGCGATCGTGACTAAAGTTATTTCTTTCCAGATTCCAAAATCCAAACGGGAATTTGTCCGGTATCAAGAGGACAGAGGAAGACATTTTTATGACAAACTCCATCAACATCCTCAGTTGCAATTGACAGTAATATTGGAGGGGAAAGGTCAATTTCTCAGTGGAGATTATGTGGGCCGATTTCAGGCTGGAGATGTGTTTTTTTTGGGAGAAAATGCACCACATGTTTTTAGAAGTGATTTGGAATATTTTGGAGGAGAGGAAGGGTTTAAATCAGCTGGAAACACAATTTTTTTTGATTTTGATGCTTTGGGAAAAGCCTTGGGGGAATTGGAGGAACTACAGACACTTCGGAGGTTTAAAAATTTTTCAGGATTATGTTTTCAGGTTTTTGGAGACAGCAAAAATTCCATCTTGGAGCTTTTCAAAGCTTTTTCCAAAAGCTCAAAATTGATCCAGTTTCAGCTTGCCATCCAATTATTGTCAATTCTGGAAGAGTCAGGACAAGATTTGGTGTCATTGAATCGCCCCTTAGTTTTGCGAGGGCTTTCGGAGCGAGACGGTAAGCGCATGGATCAGGTCATACAATTTCTCCTGGAAAATCGGTTTCGACAGATCAAATTGGATGAAGTAGCCGCAGAAGCTCATCTGAGTAAAGAAGCTTTCTGCCGCTTTTTTAAGCTTCGTACGCGTACCACCTTTACGCGGTACGTGCTTCAGCTGCGGATAAATGAAGCCCAGAAACTATTGAAAGAAACAGACTTGGGAATTTCAGAGATTGCCTATACCGTAGGTTTTGAGAATTTGTCCTACTTCAACAGGGCTTTTAAAGGGATTGTCGGAAATTCCCCAAGAGCGTTTCGAAAGTGAGTTTTGTAATAGCTTAGCTACTTCTTGCTCAGCAAAAGCTCAAGGTAAGTATTGAGAAGCTGATAGTCGATTACTGCTTTGTATCTCCAATACCTTAGCTTTTTCTCTATGGTGTCTTTCTTTTGGCAGGAGGTGGAAAGCTGTTTTTCTAATTTTCAAAACCATAAACCCCTTCATTGTTTCCCTTTTTGGGGAACTTATACCCGATTTGTTTAACGACCACTCGATTTCTCAAACCAGGAGATTTTCATGGAATCATAACCTAAAGGCCAAAAAATCAAATTTATAGGCTGTAAAAGCATTTCCTGAGGACTCTAAAAAAATCAAGGCATTGGCTTTGGTTAAGGTATCTGAAATAACAAAATCATGAAAAAATTTTACATCACCGCTTTGGCACTTATTCTAAGTGTGAGTGCTTTTGCTCAGACAGAACGTAGCTTGGAAGAAATCGACCGAACTAATTCTTGGTTAAAAGTAGGTGCATTGATTGGCGCTCCCTCTAGTGCAGTTGGCAATTATTCTTCTTTTGTATTGGGATTGGACGTAGCCGCTCAGTTTTTGAGAACAAATAATTTTGGAGTAGGAATCGCAACGGGCTATTCCAAATACTTTGAGAAATCAGAAGCTCCTGCTTACCAGGGGATGAATGATGGTTTTGGAGCCATTCCACTTGGTCTTTTATTGAGATTCTATCCTCAGCCAGAAGGCATTTTTGTCGGAACTGACATTGGATACACGTTCCTTTCTGGAGTTACTTCTGTGAACACAGGTGGAGCATACATCCGTCCGATGGTAGGTTATCACAACTACGATTGGAATGTTTTTGCTTACTACAATCACATCTTCAGACCCGAGACTACCATTGATGTTCAAAGTGTTGGTCTAGCCATTACGCGCAATCTTAGATTCAACTAAAAAGAAACTTATAACCATATGAAGGCATCTAAAATCACCAACTTCCTAGCCATGAGTCTTATAATGGGACTTGGGCTTATTCAAGGAGCATTTGCTCAGGACAAAGGGCTTGACATTAAAATAGATTTAAGTCCGGAGCCAGTTTGGTACGAACAAACATGGCTGCTAGTAGCAGCTGGAGCTGCGGTATTTATCCTAATCCTTGTCGCGATTTTGAAGAATAACGGCAAAAAGATAGGCTAATAAAGTGAGGACCGGATTTTAGGATTTGGATTTTTACTTTTTATTTAAAAATTAAGGTTACTGACTTAAGTAGCCATTGAAAGGGAAAATGCGGTTACACTGCTTTTCCCTTTTCTTTTTAGTCTTAAATCAGAAATCTTTGCTGCCATTAATCCGTATGCTTTCGGAGGAAAAATTAATTTTACTGTATGAGAAAGTTATTCTTGGGGGTGTTTTTAGGGATATTGTTTCAATCGAATGTTTTTGCACAGGATAGTCCATTTCTTAGAGTAGAAACAAAGCGGAATATTCTGACCCAAAAGGTTGAAGTTTTTGAAGGTTCAAAACCATTGAGAAAACAAGATGTAATGCTACTTCTGTCCGAAGATCCTGAGGCATTGGCCCTCTACGAAAAGTCACTTCGGAGACAAAAAATCAATGTGGCCCTCTCGGTTTTAAACGTGGGATTATTTGCCGGCTCTACTTTCTTGGTAATTTCTCCTCAGAGCCAGTCCTCCACATTTAGTAATTTGTTTTGGCCGATAACGCTCGGGACTTTAGGTGTTGGGATTGTTTCAGGGATTTTAAGTGGAGACGTGCGAAATCTTACCAGAGAAGCTGTTGATCTCTACAACTTTGGAAATCAAAATGGCCCCCCGGTTTACTTTCAGGAAAATCGAATCGACCAGCAGATCTTTAGTTTTAAGATTCCGATTTCCGGAAAGCCCTCATTATTTTAGGAAGCACCAGGCGGTTGTTGGCCGTGTTCAGACTTAGGTGTATCACTTTACCCAAAAGGATTTTATCGCTTCATCATCATCCAGCCAGATGGATCGACTACGGGAGGTGTGGTGCTTAATACATCCACTTCTTTGGGACCTGCATTGATTCGCTGAATGCCCTCGGAAGTCAGCACTTCCAGGGGCATTTCAAAAGCTATTCCCTGAAGCGAAATGCTATATCTCGACTTGCCTTTTTTACTTACTTTCAACCGTGGCAATTCCGTAGAATAAAGGTATAAATCGAAGAATCCCTGAAGATTTTTTCCGGAATAAGCTTGCACAAATTCGATGAAATCGTTCGTGTTTACCTGATTCTGATAGGTGAATCGCTCATCAGATGCGAATGCTTTGAGCATAGGGAAAAAGATTTCGTCTCCCAAAATTCCCCGAAGTGAATGAATGACCATTGCCCCTTTGGTGTAGATCTCCGGATGATAGGCCTGCTCTTCGGTCGAATTGATTGGACCTACTACAGGTCTGGCGTGCGGGATATTTTTGGACTCGGATTTGACCTTTGTAAAATAGGCCTCGGGACCGCCATGCTCCCAGTAGAATAGCCAATCTCCATAGGCAGTAAGTCCTTCATGAATCCACATGTCTGCCCAGTCTCCCACGGAGACCTTGTTTCCAAACCATTCGTGACCAAGCTCATGGTGCAGAAGCCAATCGTACTGCACTTTTCCCATCTGAACAAACTGGAAATTGTTCCCATAGGCATTGATGGTTTGATGTTCCATGCCCAAGTAGGGCGTTTCGACCACCGCTATTTTATCCTCGGGGAAGGGAAAGGCTCCGAAGTATTTCTCTTGTGTTTCAGTGCTGGTTTTTAATACCTCCAATAAAGATTTGGCTTTGTTACGGTTTTCCTGAAGTACCCAGACATGCATGGGTACAAGCGCTCCTGAGACAGACAGAAAGTCCATTTTTTCCTCATGAAAAATACCCATCGTGAAGTTGATGTTGTACAAGTTGATCGGGTAGGAGGTTGACCAATGGTAAGTAACTTTTTCATTTTTCACCACTGTTTCTATTTGCCGCCCATTGGATGCCACAAAGTAAGGCTTGGGGACAGTAATAATGATATCCACTCCTTCGCTTGGTTCGCTGGATGGATGGTCCAGGCCTGGCATAAAAATTTGTGAACCCTCTCCTTGAGAAGACAAACCCATCCAGTGGTTTCCCAGCTGGTCCTTTTCCCAGGTAAACCCGCCTTCCCAAGGCGGATTGACGGCAATCGGAGTTTTCCCTCCGTAAAATACCTGAACCTGATCACAAGTACAGTCGATTGGGAAAATGTCCAAAATATCATTTTGATGATTGAATTGCACTTCTTTTCCATCCATCAGCACGCTGGAAACCTGATACGCTTCTATTAGATTGAGCCGTAGCGTGTCAAGTTTTTCGCTTGCAGAAAAAGTCACCGTATTGGACCCCTGAATGGATTGTGTTTCAGGAAGAAGCTCCAATTCCAGCCGGTAGTGCCGTACTTCAAATTTTTGCTGTAGCGGATCTACAGGTCCTCCCCAGTCCCAGTTTTGTGAAAAGGAATACTGCGCAGAAAGCACCAAAAGTATCATGAGGAAGATTTTTTTCATTTTCTTGGAAATAGTGTTAGGGAAGGCGGTAAAGAATTTCTTTCAATGGTACGCCAAAGTCTTCGGAGTGTTTTTCGGAGACTTTACGAAAGCCAAAGCTTTCGTAGAGATGAACAGCAGAATCCAATCCCGAAGTGGTGTAAAGATAGGCGCCAGAGAATCCTCTTTCTTGGTAAAAATCCATCCATTCCCTGATCAGTTTGCGTCCGAGTCCCATTCCGCGGTAATTTTTTTCCAAAATGAAATAGCGTAACTGAGCCTTGTTTTCTGGTTGGTGCATCAGCAAGAGAAACCCGACCAGTTGCCCCTGATCTTCCACTACCCAAACTTTGTCTTTGGCGGGATCATATTGTCTGTAAAATTCAACCAAGCTTTCCATCACATAGGCTTCAAATCCTAGCCCAAAGCCATGCTCCTCAAAGTATATTCGTCCGTGTAGTGCCGCTACTTGACCCAAATCTCCGGGTAAAAGCGTATTCCTAATGCTGATTTTTGACATGATGGTGTGTCCAAAAAAGAAAAGCCGCTAAGATTTTCAGCGGCTTGAATATTTAATCTTCGGTATAGTTGAATGAATCAACTTGCTCTTTGACCCAATCGGCGTACTTTCCTTTTCTGTACTCCTGCCATTCAGCTTTGTATTTGGATCCGTCGATCAGAAACTTAAATCCGGTGGATGCTTTTGGCTTGCTTAATGCGTTGACTAAATCCTCGGCTAGGTTGCGTTCTTTTACTTTTCGGTCAATAAAATCCTGCATCATCTGATGCTCCTGGGCCGGTTCCATTTTTGTAAACTCAGCGAAATTGTCGGGATTTTCATCGATTTCGTCCAAGACATCCTCTTCGGCCTCAGTCAAGTCGTAGTTGAAGTAATCTTCATCATCAGGCATTTGGTGAATCTTCTTCTTGTCGATTTGGTAGAAGCAGATCATTCCTTTAAGTAATTGGGCAGCAATATTGTCTACCTCTTTTTCATTAAGCGAAAGCATGGATGGGGTTTGATATTTTTTTAAAAATACTTAAGGTTGAATTTCAACAATTTGTTTGAATGTTAGCAATCTCGAGGCCAAAAATTAGCCTTATTTATTCGCATTTATGATTTTATCCAAAACTTCTGTATCCAGCTCATGACCACCGTCAAAAGTCAGCCTTTCCACCTGCTTTCCAAGATTTTGGATCAGTTCTTCTTGCTTTTGTATGCTTTCGGAGGTGATCAGATCATCCTTTTCTCCCAAAACCAGAAACATTTCTGTCTCTGCGAAGGCCTCATTTGCCGACTCAATATTCAAATCAAGCGCAAAACCCCCTGACCACAGCACGAGCGTATCAATTTTTCCAGTCCAATTACTTGCCCATCGTGTAGCCGTAGCAGCACCTTGTGAAAATCCCAATACGTGGACCTTTGGTTTTTCTTCGTAGTGCTCCATAAAGGATCCGATCAGTTTGTCCAATAGTCTGTGATTATTGGCGATGGCAGTTTCCCGCTCGTGTTTGGTCATCCAATTGGCCCCAACCCGACCTTGAAAGCCTTCCAAATAATTGTAATTTGTACCCTCCGGTGCAATGAAGAGTCGTTCGGGAGAATAAAATGATTTGAATTTTCGAACGAAAAACTCAGCAAGCTGCCCATATCCATGCACGACCAGCCAGATTTCTTTTTCTTTGAAAGTCGGTTCATGAGAGAGGAAGAAGTGCGATTCGTATTCAAATCGGATGGAATGCTTCACTTTTCTGAGATTAATGGTCTTTAATTCAAAAGTACGCCGTTGATTTTAACTTTTGTTTGTTTTCGATCTAACTGCCGCATTTTCAGATAAGCTTGGTCATTTTTTATACTTTCTCAAGTAAGGCACAATAATCAAGTAGGGAACTCCTGTAAATACAGCAATAAATAAGGCATTGGTTTGAAGACTTGGATTCCCCGTGAATTCAGTGAGTAGGATACCAACGGCAATAATCAATGCCATTCCAAACATGCCATTTCGGAATACATTTGCAATCGCTTCAATATTGATTTGCTCTTTTTCTGAGGACGACATGGTATTGTATCCGGCAATAAGAGAATACATTTTCCCATATTTCACCATTATACCCAGTACAATAAAAAGAATTACAATTCCTACCATAAATGCGATATTGAAATTGAGAGGCTTTTTTAGGTTGTTTGAAAATATAAAAATTTTCTAAAAGATTAGGTCACTCTAATTCTGAAAGGAATATAATACCTACAATTAGGCTTTAGTATTCTAATCCAGCGCTATTGAGATCGTCAAACTTTATGGGCAATAGAGCCGAAATGCCCTTGATCCGTAATACGGTTCCGCTTGCACTTAGAATCAACATCGTTATCGGTTTTTTGAACCGGTTTTCTGTCTCATTGATAGCCTGTCGACACATGCCACAGGGTGATACACCGGCCCATTTTTCCTCTCCTGCCCGATGCGCAACTATTGCCAGCATGACGGGTGCGGAAGTTGGATAATTTGCTCCTGCATAGCCCAAGACTATTCGCTCGGCGCAGGTTCCTACCGGATAGCTGACATTCTCCTGATTGGAGGATTGGAGTACTTCTCCATTTTCCAGTAATAGCGCCGCGCCAACGTTAAAGTTGGAATAAGGTGCATAAGCCAATTTTGAAATGGTTTGAGCTCTGGAAAGGAGAGCTTGCTCAATATGATCAAGTTCCTCGGGGCTCAGTTCCTCGATTTCGGAATTCAGAATTATTTTTTTCACTTTAAAAATAAGTTTAGGCCAAACCTAACGATCAAAGTAAGGAATTGTTCCTAAAATCCTGCGTATAACCCTTTCTTAGCCGAAAAATATTCCCAATTTCGTTGAGCAAACCCGATAAAATGAGCACAATACTAATTCTTGGAGCAGGTAAGTCCTCCACCTATCTGATTGATTTTTTGGCGGATAGTTGTGCGGAAAAGAGCAGAAGTTTGATTCTTGCAGACCTAGACCTGGAAGCAGCCAAAGCAAAACTTAAAAATCGAAAAGAAACTCGAGCTGAGCAGTTGGACTCAGCAAATGATGCGCAAAGAAGAGCGTTGATTGCCAAAGCTGATGTGGTGATTTCCATGTTGCCAGCATTCATGCACCCATTGGTTGCGAAAGATTGCTTGGAGCTGGGGAAGCATTTTTTTTCAGCCTCTTACGAGTCGGACGCCATGCGGGAGATGAGCGCCGAGGTCGAGGCAAAAGATCTTTTTTTTCTGAACGAATGCGGACTAGATCCCGGGATCGACCACATGTCCGCGATGAAAATAATCCATGAAGCTAAGTCCAAAGGAGAGGAGATCCTATCCTTCAAATCGTATTGTGGGGGACTTTTGGCACCGGAAAGTGAGGATAATCCTTGGAAGTACAAATTCACCTGGAATCCCAGAAATGTGATTTTGGCAGGGCATGGAACCTCCCGCTACATCGAAAAAGGCGATCTGAAGTATGTCCCCTATCATCAACTATTCAGGCGACTGGAAACGGTAAGTTTTCCGGGATTGGGAGATTTTGACGGCTATCCCAATAGGGATTCACTAAGCTATCGACAGGTATATGGATTGGAAACTATCCCGACCATGATTCGGGGCACACTGCGACGGGCCGGATTTTGCAAGGCTTGGGATGTATTTGTGCAGTTGGGCATGACCGATGATTCCTTTCAGATGGAAATGCATGAAAACACCACGCTTAGGTCCTTTTTGAATGCATTCCTACCCTACCATGAATCCTTGAGCGTGGAGGAAAAGCTGGCGGAAGTGATTCCGGACCTCGATTTTCCAACTTTCGAAAAGATGCAATGGCTGGGTTTTTTTGAAAATCGGCATTTACCCAAAACCAAGGGGACTCCTGCCCAGATTCTTCAGTCCATTTTGGAGCTGGATTGGGCATTGCTTCCGGAAGATCGGGACATGATTGTGATGCAGCATTTGTTTGAGATCAAAACCAAAAATGGCTTGAAAAAGGTAAGTTCGAGCTTGGTGAGCTTCGGACAGGATTCAGTGTATACGGCCATGGCCAAGACCGTTGGTCTGCCTTTGGCGATAGGGGTGGATTTATTTTTAGATGGGAAAATCAAAAAGTCGGGACTTCATGTCCCGGTGATTCCGGAAATTTACGAGCCTATTTTAGCTGAGCTCCTGAAGTTCGGGATTCGGTTTGAAGAGAGAATCCTTGAGGTATAGGATAAGGAAAGAGCTAACCGGAAAATGGGGAGGACTAAATTTTAGTGATTTAGGAAAGAGTAAAGTATGAGTTGGTTAGGGAATCCAGTCCAGGGGTGGATCTACACTTGCTCCACTCACCGTTCTACAATCGTCAGGTATGAGGCCATTGTTTTGCCTGAAGGTTAGATCAGATTTATCGATGTAAATCCGTCTGGAAGATTCTCCTGCAGCCATAAAATAGCCCAATACCACTTCATCGGGATTTTCCAGATTGATCATATTTCCCCGAATTGTAGCCGGTGGAGGATCAAAGATTGATCCATTGATTTCGGCTTGCTGCTTTACCAGTCGAAGGAATCGATAGGCTTCTTGTGAAACCGCATACTGTTTCAGATCTACTCTCAATTTACTCACGAAGCGAAGACCGTTATCTTCGATAAAAGCAGCCGGAATTCGGGTAGTAAGTCCATTGAAATTATCATCCTGTGCGATGAATACGCTTTGATTGCCTGTGATTTCAGTTCGATAGCAAATTGCGCAGCAGGGTTTTGGAAATACAATTCTATCTGGAAACTCTGGACTGGGTCTGGGAGTGAATAAATCCGGCCTCGCTTCCAAAACATGTACAACCGGGCTGAGTCTCCAGAAATAGAAGTTTTTTTGATCTGCCGGATCATTTATTTCTGAGATCAGTTGAACGCCGGATCGGGGATTGGTTTCGCCTTCTACCGGTACAGTGACGGTTTTTAAGGTGATATTTTCTATCTGAGGCACAGACTCCACCCGCTCGGGCAAAGAGGTGTAAACTTTCCCTTCCACAGTTTGAATCTGAAGGGTATAGGACTTTCCAATTTCTGCCCGAAATCCAGTTGGGGTAGTGTAATTTCCTCTGGAATTCTGATCCTCCTCCAGGAAAGTAATCCGTCCCTCATTGTCACGAATGACCACTGTAGCGCCCGAAACCGGGCGGATCAAGGCTTCAAAGACACTGCCATAGGTGGCACTGCGGGTCAATATAATCGTATGTGGTCCTGCTCCGGTATGAATGATACCTTCTATTGTCAAAAGTTGCTGCCCTTCAGGAATTGCTACCTTGAAGGGATCAATGCAGGCTACTGGCAATAGAAGGAGGATATAAATCAGTCTTTTGAACATTATTCGTTTAGGTAGCAAATGAATATTCCCCACTCTCTTTTAAGGAATCAATTCAAGGGATATTTAATGTCTCCAAATTTGAATCGAAAAGCATGATTAGGGTTTCCAGTCAAAAGGTGGGTCTATACTTGCACCACTCACAGTTCTGCAATCATCGGGTACAATTCCCGCAATTTGCCGGAAAGTAAGGTCGGATTTGTCAATGTAAATCCGCTTGGAAGATTCTCCGGCTGCCATAAAATAACCAAGCACCACCTCATCCGGATTGTCCAAACTGATCATATTCCCGCGAATCGTAGCCGGTGGAGGATCGAAGATCGACCCACTAATCTCCGCCTGCTGCTTCACCAAGCGAAGAAATCGGAAGGCCTCCTGAGATATGGAATACTGTTTCAGATCTACGCGTAACTTGCTCACAAATCGAAGCCCATTATCCTCAATAAACCCTGCCGGAATCCGTGTGGTGAGTCCGTTAAAATTATCATCCTGTGCGATGAAGAGACTCTGATTTCCTGTAGCCTCTGTCCTGAAGCAGGTGTAGCAACAGGCTTTGGGGGCTGGTGTCCGGGTTTCCCGATTTACAAACAAATCCGGTCTTGCTTCCAGCACATGGACAACCGGGCTGAGTCTCCAGAAGTAAAAGTTTTTTTGGTCCGCCGGATCATTGATTTCGGAGATCAATTGAACACCTGATCTTGGAATGATTTCTCCCTCTACGGGTATTGTCACTGTTTTCAGGCTTACGTTTTCAATTGCTGGACTTGACAACACACGCTCAGGCAAGGAGGAATAAACTTTTCCTTCCACTGTTTGGATCTGAAGCGTATACGACTTCCCGATTTCTGCTCTGAATCCTGCAGGCGTAAAATAATTTCCTCTGGAATTTTCCGTCTCTTCCAGAAATGTAATCCGTCCCTCATTGTCACGAATAACTACGGTAGCACCGGTGACCGGTCGAATCAATCCTTCGAAGACGCTCCCGTAAGTAGCACTCCTGCTGATGCTGATGGCATGAGGACCGGGTCCATTATGGATGATTCCCTCGATAGTTACGAGTTGTTGCCCCTCAGGCACCTCCACCTTGAATGGATCGATGCAGGCCATGGGCAGGAGGAGTAAGATATAAATCAGTCTTCTCAGCATCGGATTAAAATTTAATGGAATAACTCAAACTTGGAAGCGGTACGCCCAATATGGCCAATCGAAATGCTTGTGGAGGTGATCCAACTGCATCATCGAAGAAGATTGAGAATGGATTTTTTCTTCCGTAAACATTCAGCACAGAAAAAGTCCAATCTCCGTCGAAAAAGCGTCCTTTCCCTTTTAATTTAAAATTTGCTGCCAAATCCAATCGATGAAAATCGGGAACTCTCTGTTGGTTGCGGGAATCAAAATAGGCCAGATTATTTCCCGAAAAGTCAAATTTTGCTTCCGGGAAAGTGATGGGGCGTCCAGTGCTGTATGCAAAAGTCGCTGATACAGAGGTATTGGTGCTCACTTTGTAATTTCCGATCAGGGTCAAATCATGTGGCTTGTCAAAGTTGGATGCGTACCAGGCCCCGTTGTTGATGTTTTCCTCTTCGAAGGGTGTAATTACCCGGCGAAGTGATCGGGAATAGGTGTAAGAAATCCAGCCGGTCAGCCTACCCAAATTCTTTTTCACATAAAGTTCTATTCCGTAAGCTCGCCCTTCTGCCGGAATTAGCTCGGTTTCCAGATGATTTTGCATGATGAGTGTCGCGCCATCTTTATACTCCACGACATTCTGAAGGTCCTTGTAATAGACTTCGATAGACGTTTCAAAAATATTGCCCTTGAAGTTGTTGTAGTACCCCACCGAATACTGATCTGCGATCTGTGGTTCCAGGAAGTTGTCGCTAAGCTTCCATACATCTGAAGGGGCAATCGTGGCAGTATTGGAAATCAGATGGATAAACTGGTACATTTTATTGTAGCCAAGCTTCACCGAACTTGCCTTATTGAATGAATAGCGGAATGATGCCCTTGGCCCAAGACCATCATAGGTCTGGATCACTTCACCATCGCTGTAATTTGTTTCTCCTATGGCACTGCCATCGGAAACAGGTTTATTTTCCCGGTATTGACGGACTACTCTTGCCCCGAGGTATCGGTAAGTATCATAGCGTAAGCCATAGGAAAACCCAAACTTTTCGCCTAATTCAAATTCATGCTGAAAGTGAACTCCGGCCTCTTGCCCCACTTCGTTTTGCACTTTTTTGGGTAGAATTTCCTGTTGGGTGCCAGTTGGTATCAGTTCGCCGGGTTGAATATTGACCTGCTTGAAATCCCCCCCAAAGACAACCTTATTGGTTTCACTGAAATTATAGCCTAGATAGAGCTTCCCTCCAATATCCTGAATGTCTGAGTTGATATCAAAATCATTGATTCCGCTTTGATTGAAAATCCCATAATTATAGAGCGAATAGTAGCCCAAAGCCTCCAGGCTAAGCTTTGAACTTAGTCTACTTTTCCACTGCAGTGAATGGGCATTATTTTTCCAGGAGATCGTCGTGTCGGAAGCAAAAGCAAAATCATCGTAGCTCGTGTAATAGCTGTAAGTGAATTCATTTTTATCCGAAATAGGTGCACTGATGACCAGATTGCCATCATAAAAATTTGCCTGGGAATTTTTGACCGTAGGGTTGCTAAGGGAATTGAGAAACCAATTGATATATGATATTCGAAATCCACCTAAAATGGAAACTTTGTCCTTGATGACGGGTCCGTTGACTGAAAGCTTTCCTGAATAGTTACTCAGCATCAGGTCACCACCCCATTTGGTGATGCTGCCTGCTTTAGGCAAAATATCCAGAATTGCTGAGCTTCTTCCTCCGAATCGAGCCGGAACCACTGCTTTGTAAAGGGTGACGTCATTGACTACATCGGCGTTGAAAGCGGTAAACAATCCAAACATGTGGGATGGATTGTAAATCGGTGCACCGGCAAATTGAATCAGATTTTGATCCACGCCTCCGCCTCTGACGTTCAGTCCTGAGGATGCTTCCCCTACCTGGCTTACCCCCGGTAAGGTGGCCAAAGATCTCACGATGTCTATTTCTCCCAAAAATGGGGGTAACTCCCGAATCGTATTCATGCTCAGGGTAATGGCCCCCATGTCAGTGGAGCGGATATTTTTCTCAGGATCTCTTCCGAAAATAACCACATCATCCAACTGAAAGTCCTCCTGTAGCATCCTGAGTGAAATTCTCCCATCTCCTACAGCGGTGATTGGATAGTTGATGGTTTCATAGCCCACATAGCGAAACTGAAGATTGTATTCTGCCCGATCCAGTATCAATTCAAAGCTCCCGTTGTTGTCTGTGATTTTGACCAGATCCAATTCAGGAACGGTCACCGTGGCACCTACCAATGCCTCTCCAGTGATCGCATCAGTAATTCTACCGGAGATTTTAACACCCTTGAGCTGTCCAACGTCTCTTCCGACCACTTCCCGCTTCGTAGGAGAGGCGATCTGAGCCCAGCTGGCGTGACCAATGAAAAATAGTAGAAGGAATAGAATTTTTTTCATGTGTTTAAAATTGTTTTTATCGGTCACATGGAATCTTCGCATTGATTATAATATCCCAGTGTGTGACTTTTTTGTCACTCCTGTCTGCCTCAGGCAGGCTCGATTTCGACGCCTCTGTATTAAATGCCATTTGGATCAAATCTGTAAAGTTCCATTGGAAGTACACCTGCAATAGATTCCTCAGGTGCCCGAAGAATATAAATCTGCCCATTAAAGGTAAAATAGCCGGTGTTGATGCTTTGAGGTAGGCCTGGCACTGAATTTTTCGCCTTCCAAACCAAGGATCTCAAGTCAAGCTCAAAGAATTGTTCTGTACGTCGGTAAAGTCCGATATAGACTTTTTCTCCAATGACCTGAGCCAATCCATATCCGTTTCCCTGGGAACCCGGGTAAGAACTGAAAATCCTCCAAGAGTCATTTGTTGGTTGATATTCCCAAATTCGGCTATCGGAGGCTACGAAATAGGCTTTGTTTTCGAAAACAAACCAAGCCAAGCCATTATTGATATCAATTGGAGTGGGAGCTTGTGTACTCCAGGTTTGTGCAGTTGGATTGTACTTTCGGATACTTCTGGTACCGATTCCTGATCCACCTGCAAGGAAAAGTGCTCCGTTTAGCTCAAAAGCCAAGGAGTTAAAACTATTGGTCGGTAAATCCGGAAGCCGTGTGAAAGTGCTTCCGTCTATTCGCCAGAAATCTCTCTTTAATTCAAATACATCCCGTGAAACTTCAATGGCGCCCCCTCCTAAATAATTTGAAGTGGCAAAAGCTCCTTCCCGGCTTTCTCCTGGGAAGTTGACAGCTGACCAGGCATTGGATTGGGGATCAAATCGCTGAAATCCCTGATAATATCCGGCGCCTAACCTGAGGGATCCGATGCCTACAAAAAAGCCTGACTGATTTTGGAAAAAGACATTATCATAGATTCGCTGTCCTTCCGGAAACTGACCAAGCAAGGTGTATTTCCCGGACTGATATTCGAAATTTTGGCTGAATTCCAATATTTTATTCTGAACCTGTACACGCACTTTTACAATTGGATCAGTTGAGGCTGCAGGAATTCGAACTCTCAGTCGTGATTCGAATTGATTCTCAAGTATTGTGGCTTCCTGAGTTCCAAAGAATACCTTGGTCCCCAGGGGTAGATTTCGGCCTTGGATTATTATCTCAGCGCCAGGCTTTGAAAATGTAGGGCCATAAGATTCGATGATTGGATTGAGGGTTTTGACCTCGATAGATTCTCCATAAAGATCAACTCCACCCACGCTTGCAAAGGCCCTGACATAATAAATCTGATTGATATCAAGTCCTTCGGCTTCTCCAATAAATCTTCCGGGACCTTCCTTCACGCCGAGAGAGACAATGATTGGGGAGGGGAAATTTTCGGCGGTAGAAATTTGAAATCCATGGTCTGTTGTAGTAACAGGCTGATCGGTAATTAATCTGCCCAAGACTCGGACTTTATCGCCACTTACAAAAATCACTTCCTCTGTGGCAACCACAGTAGTGGCATCTCCTTCTTGGGTACAGGACCATCCAGCCAAAAGCATCAAAAAAATGCTCAATGACAGTATTTTTCGCATAAAAATGGGGTAGTAGTTTGTTCAAAAATATGAAAAAGAGGGAGTTTATCAACTGGGCGGAAAAAATGTCCTGATTATTTTACCAAAATCAAAAGGATTAGAACCGAAATCTCTTAATAACCCAATAAAAAACCGGAAAGCAAGGTTGAATATGAGCCTGTGTATTTTGAATCCTCCTCTTTAAGTACCAATTCTTCCGCTTTTTTAACCAGTTTTTGAAAAGTAAACTCGCAAACCCACCGATGAACAGGTTTGCTGTGCCCATCCCGTATCTGAATTCTCTGGCAACAAAATAAGCCTCGTTTTTCAGCCAGTACCACTAAGTCTTCCATCTGTCGGGGAGGGAGGATCACCCAAAACTTTCCGGGTTCGGTAAGGAGTGAGGATACTTTTTCAATCAGTTCGTCAAAAGACAATTCGTCCGTGTGGAGTGCTCTGTTCCGTTTGGAGTCTTGGGATTTTAAATGAGCTGGGAAAAAGGGCGGATTGCTGACGATCAGATCAAATTTATCGAGGTCGGGGAGATCTTGGATTCGGGCGTGGATTATTTTCAGTCTTTCCGAAAAGTGACTTTCCCGGAAGTTTTCTTCAGCCTGAGCCGCAGCATCCGCATCAATTTCGATGGCTTCAATTTGCGCATCAGGAAACCGCTGCGCGAGCATTAATGCGATTACACCTGTTCCTGTGCCGATGTCCAGAATTTTGGATGGGTTTTCAGCTTTTGCCAAGGTGCCGAGTAAAACCGCGTCGGTACTGATCTTCATGGCACAGCGATCCTGATTCACCCGAAATTGCTGAAACTGAAACCAAGATTTCCCCATTAATTTCGGGCCTTGCTGAAAAATTTGCTCCGGAATCCAGCTCGGTCTTCCATCGTATTAAGATCATCTTCAGAGACTCTTTTGACACTTTCAATCGTGTAGAAGGCCTTTTCATCCACTTCTTTCACCTTGGAAATAAATTCTTGGAGCGTGTCCCGCTTCATTACTGTAAAAAGTAAATTCACTTTTCCGAAACGTCCTTCTCCCCCCACATTGGTGAATCGGTAATTTCTCATTTTCATAAACTCAAGCAAATCCGGATGTGGTTCGGGAGTAATCACCCGCACGAGTACCCGTCCAATGGCGAGTTTTTCTTCCAAGGTCATCCCGACGTAGGTGCCCGTAGCAAAGCCTCCTGCATAGGCAATGTAGGAAAGTGGATTGTCTACATTTTGGAAAATCTGCCCAATGGCTAACAACCAAATCATCGCTTCAAAAAAGCCCAAAATCGGCACAATGTTCTTCTTCCCATTCATCATAAACATGATCCGGAGTGTATTGATCGATACGTCGCCAATTCGGGCCACAAAGATCAAAAGTGGCATCAGGACATAATTGAGGAGGTTTTCGGAGATCCCGAAGGAATGAAGCAAGTCTTGCATGGGTAGGTTAAAAGCTTTCGCAAAAATACCTCTTTTCTTCGGCTTAGGAGCTGAAATAAACTGAATTTGATCAGGTTAAATCTTACGGTTTCTTCCGGCAGGCAAGCCAAATAATATGAACTGAACTGTCATAATCAATAAAAACCAGATCAGAATATTCCAATTGTCAAACAAATCAAGCGAAATTCCAAAGATCAAAGGACCCAATGCTGCCAAAATGTACCCTGCAGATTGGACCATTCCCGAGAGTTTGGCGGTAGTTAAATCTTCGGCTGACCGAAGAGAAATTAAAGTGTAAGCAATGCTTAGGCTGGCACCACTTCCTATTCCGATGATGGTCAATGCTGCAAAGGCAATGAGTTCGTTTTGGATAAAAAGCGCACTGTAGCCGACCAGGTAGCCGATGCCTACAATGAGGATGACATTGGATTGTTCTTTGAGACGAATCAGATAATTGGGAACGAAGAATGTTCCGATTAGGGAAATCAACTGCATGTAAGACAAGGCAATTCCTGCTTTGACAGGACTCATTCCCCTTGCGATCAGCATGTCAGGAAGCCAAGTCACCATCGTAAAATACATCACCGATTGGGCTCCCATAAATAGGGTTATCTGCCAAGCTAATTTGGATTTCCAGACATTCTTGGCTTTGAGTAAATCCCCCTGAAAGCCACTTTTACGGCTGCTCATCTGAGGAATCCACACCACCAAAGCCAAGACCATGAGGACACCCCAAGATGCCAATGACCCCCGCCAACCTAATCCCAAATCGACAGCCAGCGGAACACTGACTCCCGACGCAACTGCTGCGAAGAGTGACATTCCAGTAGAAAGTATCGCTGTCATCAAACCGATTTTTTCCGGAAGTCTCGCTTTGAAAAAAGGGATCATTAACACATTGGCGATCACGATACCAACTCCGGTCAAAGCGGTGCCGAGGTATAGCAATTCGATTCCGCCGAGGACTCGTACTACTACGCCGATGGTAAGGAGTAATATTCCTAAAAAAATGGCTTTGCCATGCCCTAGTCTTTTCCCTATCGATGGGGCAAAAAGAGAAAATACAGCAAAAGTCAAAAGGGAGAGTGTCGTGAGAAATCCCGCCAGCCCATTGGAAATCCCAAGGTCTTCTCGAATAAATGGAATCAAGGGTCCAACCGAAGCTATCGAAGTCCTGAGATTGATTGAAATCAGAATGATGCCGAGGATTAAAAAGGCTTGGCCGGAAGATTTTTGCATTTACGATTTTTGAATTATGTTCTTCTTAATTCGATATTCAACATTCGATGTTCATTATTTTTTTATTAAATATCGAATAGCGAACACTGAACATCGAATATCGAAGAAAGGAAATCGTTAATTAAAATATCCATCTCTAAGGAAATTGATCCTCTGAGATTTCGAATGATCAAGATCTTGACTCCACCAAATCCTTCACACACTCCACCCAGGTGTCATTGGAATTTAGGCTGGGCACCAGATCCCAATGCTCGCCACCGAGTTCCTCGAATTGTTCTTTGTATTCTTCCCCCACTTCAACAGTGGTTTCCAGACAATCGGCCACAAAGGCAGGAGAAAAGACGAGTACTTTTTTTACTCCTTCTTTGGCCAGTTCCTTGATGGTATCTTCAGTGTAGGGTTTGATCCAGGGATCTTTCCCCAGTCTGGATTGGAAGCAGGTCATGACCTTGTCCTCCGGCAATCCTAATTTTTCTGCTACCAACCGGGTGGTCTGGAAGCACTGGGCCCGGTAGCAAAACTGATTTTTCAGCCCGTATTTGTTGCAACAGGCACCTAGTTGGCAATAGCCTTCGACACTTCCTTTGCGGATTTGGCGCTCAGGAAGCCCATGATAGGAGAATAAAAATTTATCATAATCGTGCTTTTGCATTGCTTCTCTACCCAATTCGGTCCAAGCCTCCAAAAAGAGCGGATGATCAACATAGTTGCTGATAAAAGTAATCTCCGGGATAATCTGCCAATCGCGCGCGATTTCCATTACGCGGTCAATCACAGACCCATTTGTTGCAGAAGCGTATTGTGGGAAAAGTGGAAGTACTATGATCTTTTTGACTTTGGCTTTCATCAACTCTTCCAATCCCTTTTCAATGCTTGGATTCTGATAGCGCATAGCCATAGCCACAAGGTACTGCTCCGGGTCTAGCTTTTTGATCAGCTTTTCTTTGAGATCTTGAGTGTGAAAAAGCAAAGGTGAACCTCGATCGGTCCAAAGTTTTCGGTATTCCCCAGCTGATTTTGGTGCCCGAAAAGGCGCGATTATCAGATTGACAAGCATCCAACGGGGAATGAAAGGGAAATCAATCACCCTTCCATCCATCAAAAACTCACGGAGGTATTTTCTTACATCTCCCGTTTTGGTGCTGTCTGGAGTTCCTAAATTGACGAGTAGAATGCCAATTTTAGCTGCATTTTTTGCCATTTTAATCTGGTAGTTTTTGCTTTGGAAAGCTTAAAAATAGCCCCTTTGTTTGGTTTATCTCAATTGAAGTTTTCTAAGAGAGATTGGAAAAAATGGTTTTCGGGTGTGAGCTAAACCCCATGACCAGTTTAGCCTCTATCTGAAAATCGATGAAAACGAAGTCAATCATTGGTCAATCTAAAGAGACAGTACGCAGGTGCTCTCATTAACCAAAATAACTAAATCAGTATACGGACGTATCAGACGCGTAACTAGAACGGACCTTAAAATCATTTTGCATAGTTTTGAAATTTCTAATCCGTTAATTTGAACTAGGTATGGAAAATCTAACAGATATGCCATCTGGAGTGTTGCTCTCGATCCTAGGAATTGGGCTTAGCTTTCTATTGATAATCTTCTACTTGGTCGTTCGTCTGCAAAAATCAGAGAAGGCAAAAAATGAGTCAGAGGATAAGTTTCAGCAGCTTGAAGGCAAAATCAATAAGCTGGAATTGCAAACGCTGGAATCCAAACTCAATCCGCATCTTTTTAAAAACATTCTAAACTCCATCCAATCACATGCTTATCAGACCTATTTCGCACTTGACAAACTGGCGAATGTGTTGGATTACATATTGTATGAAAGTCGAAATAAATTCGTAACACCCAAAGAAGAGATCGATTTTGCCTTAAACCTGATCGAAATAAATAAAATAAAGGTCAGTCCTTTATTTGAGTTAAAGGTCAAGACAAAAGTCAATGATTTCGAACCTCTATTCGAACAACGTGTATTGGCCCCTTTGATTTCCATTGATTTAATCGAAAATGCATTCAAGCATGCCGACCTACAGCGCTCGGATGCCTTTATTGCCGTGACGTTTGAGTTTAAAGAAAACATCTTCTCCCTAACTGTAGCCAATAAGGTGTCTACAAAAAAGCCGATGAAGAAAGAAAAGGGCGGATTTGGAGTGGAATCTTTGGAGCAGCGGCTGAAAATTATTTATTCAGATAATTTCAAACTCGACCGTTTTCTGGAAGGTGATGTCTATATCGCACATTTAAAAATAAACTTAATTGAACACAAAGCTAAAATGCTTGCTGCTAGACGATGAGCTACCGGGACTCACCTACCTAAAAATGCTTTGCGAGCAAATCTCCGATCTGGAAGTCGTAAAGGCCTTTGACAACGCTTCAACTTTTCTACGGGAAGTGCCCAAGTTGGAGTTTGATCTTTGCATTTTAGATATCGAAATGCCTGAAATGAACGGGCTTCAAATTGCCAACCTGCTGAATGGAAAGCCCGTGATTTTTGCCACAGCCTACAAAGAATATGCAGCAGAAGCATTTGACCTGAATGCGTTGGATTATATCCGGAAACCCATTCAACTCGACAGATTAAAACAGGCAATCGATAAGGCAAAAAAGCAAATCAGTTTAAGCATTCTAAACCCTAAATCATTTATCCAACTAAACACAAACAAGGGCAAGGCGATCTTATATTTTGACAAAATTGCCTACATCAAAACTTCCGAAAATGACAGCAGAGATAAGCTTGTTTGCCTCTTTGATGGAGAAGAATATGTAGTCAAAAACATCACCTTTGATAAGTTGAGAGAAATACTCCCAAACAAAGATTTTTGTAGAATCAACAAACAGGAAATGCTTGCACTTAGAGCTGTTCAGGTCTTTTCATTTGATGAAATCACCACTGGTTTATTTTCAAACCAGGGGAAAAAAATCAAATTTTCATTGAGTGAAAATTACAGAAACGAATTTCTGCAAAAAGTCAAAATCTAATTCATTACACATTTTTTCCTACTCATTACATTTCAGAGTTGCTTCCCTCCATCAACGGATTTCTGCTTTCAATTAATCCACATCTTCGTCATTCTAAATCTCTTTACTATGGATGCGAATTTGATAGCTGGGTCCTACTGGGAGTCTCCGAAAAATGAAAATTCATTTTTCAGTACAATTTTTTCGGTGCCTAAAGTCAAATCAAAAAAGATTGCCACGCCATCTCTGATAGCTCAAAAATGCAATGGGATAGCCATAGGTACTTCGCACATCAATTATGCAGCTCCTTGTTATCCCATACTAGCCACAGGAGGCAAAACCTTAGCACATGTCGAACTTTCTTTTCAGGCGGGAGCAGACGCAATAGTTCTTTCACCTCCCTCATCAGGAGAGCTCTTTAATTCAATAATGAATCAATACAGATTGGGATTCCATCAAATGAATAAATAGCTAAATCCTTTTTAACGAAAAATTATGGAAACGGAATTTAAGGAAATAGAAAAAGAAAAAATCGGTCAATTAAACTTCCCCAGTCATGACGTTCTGAGTTCTGAATCGGAGATAAATCTCAGGTTGGATGTGCTTGAGCGAGCCATGTCCTTAGGAAATCTGGATCAAATCAAGGTGAAGATTTATTTCGAAGACGATAGGGAAAAATTAGTTGTAGACACCACCATTTGGGCGGTGACTTTTGAAAGTGTAATCCTGAAACATGGGCTTATGATCCCAAACCACAGAATTTACAAGGTCATTTAGTTTTTCAAATTACTTTAAAAATGAAATTCTTACTTCTAATGCTAGTAATATTTATTTCTTCAGCCACATTCGCACAAGAAAAAAAGGTAGAATTCGCATTTTATGATGGGATTGCCATTATAGGAATTGTGGATAATGGAGGCTTTTCAAATTTCACAGGGCCCAATATCAACGCCACTTATAAAAATTCAAAATTTATTCTCGGAATGCTTCCATCACTTCGCTTTAAGGAAGATAGAAGCACTCCAAGAAATGCCTTTGTAACCCCTAATCTCGGAATTGGCTTTACCTACAGCTATAAAGTCTGGGCGATCCAATTGCCTTTATACTACAATGCCAAAACCGCCTCAACTGATGGAAAATGGCACGTAGGTTTAGGTGTAGGATTAAGATTAAATGAGTTTAACAAAATAAAATAAACGATATGCAAAGATTCAAAAACACATTTTTTTATGTGGGCATCATTGGAGGTTTTACTGCCTTGATGTATTGGATTGTAATACTGGGAGCAAAACTAGAACAGGGCAGAAATATTGTGATCCCGAATACTGGCAAAACCCAATGGCAGGAGTTTTTGGACTCGCTCATCTATAATTTGGAGCATCCATTGGCTATTCTTTTGGCTCAGATTGTCACCATTATTTTGGTCGCACGCTTATTTGGTTGGATATGCCAAAAAATTGGTCAGCCCACCGTCATCGGTGAAATCATCGCGGGAATTGTTTTAGGTCCTTCATTGATTGGCTTGTATTTTCCTGAGTTTTCAGCGACGCTTTTTCCGGTAGCCTCCTTGGGTAATTTACAGTTTCTAAGTCAAATCGGTTTGATCCTCTTCATGTTCGTCATCGGGATGGAATTGGATTTAAAAGTCCTCAGGAATAAAGCGCACGATGCGGTGGTGATCAGTCACGCAAGCATTATCATTCCTTTCGCACTGGGGATGGGACTGGCCTATTACATCTATGATTCTTTTGCTCCTAGTGGCGTTCAATTTTCTTCTTTTGGGCTCTTTTTAGGTATAGCGATGAGCATTACAGCATTCCCTGTTTTAGCCCGAATTGTGCAAGAGAGAGGCCTGCAAAAAACTCGTCTGGGAACCATGGTAATTACCTGTGCGGCCGCCGACGACATTACAGCTTGGTGTATTCTTGCAGCTGTGATTGCCATTGTAAAAGCCGGCTCGTTTGTGAGTGCATTGTATATTATCGCTTTGGCTGTTCTTTATGTCCTACTGATGGTCAAAGTAGTCCGGCCTTTTTTGGGAAGGATTGGGAGTCTGTACCATACCAAGGAAAGCCTAACCAAACCCATCGTTGCTATCTTTTTTTTAACGCTCATTCTTTCATCTTACGCTACAGAGGTGATTGGTATCCACGCCTTATTCGGAGCGTTTATGGCGGGAGCTATTATGCCTGAAAATCTTAAGTTCAGAAACATATTTATTGAAAAGGTGGAAGATGTGGCCTTGGTCCTACTCTTGCCTTTGTTCTTTGTCTTCACTGGATTGCGCACAGAAATCGGCCTACTCAATGATCCCTATCTTTGGAAAGTCACTGGACTAATTATCCTCGTAGCTGTAGTGGGGAAGTTTATTGGGAGTGCTCTTGCAGCCAAATTTGTTGGACAAAATTGGAAAGACAGTTTGACAATTGGAGCTTTGATGAACACACGGGGATTGATGGAATTGGTGGTTTTAAATATTGGCTATGACCTCGGGGTTCTATCTCCTGAGATATTTGCCATGGCCGTGATCATGGCTTTGGTGACGACATTTATGACCGGACCTGCTTTAGATTTGATTAATTGGGCCTTTAAATCAAAGGAGGAAGTGATCCCTGTGGAAATCAGTCAGATCAATAAATTCAGGATTTTAGTATCATTTGGTAAACCTGAACGAGGAAAGTCTCTATTGCGATTAGCCAATAGTTTTATCCGAAAGCTGAATGGAAATGCATCTGTAACAGCGATGCATCTGACCCCAACCAATGAGTTAAATCATTATAACTTGGCCGAATATGAGCGAGATAGTTTTCGCCCAATTTTCGAAGAATCCCAAAACCTAAATCAAAAAATTACCACGCTGTTTAAAGGTTCAAACGACATTGAATCTGAAATTACAGAGGTTGCAAATAAAGGAGATTACGACCTTTTGTTAATCGGCCTAGGCCAATCCATTTTTGAGGGCAGTTTACTTGGAAAGGTTTTGGGATTTACTACCCGAATAATCAATCCGGAGACACTCATCAACCAAGTAACGGGTAGAGAGAGTTTATTTGAAAACTCACCTTTTGAAGAAACAACACGCAATATTCTCAATAAGAGCAAAGTACCAGTGGGTATCCTTGTCGATAAAAATTTTACTTCTTCAGAGCGGGTTTTCATTCCCGTGTTTTCAAAGGATGACACGTTTCTAATTCAATTTGCTCAAAAACTCATCCATAACGCAGAATCACAAATCACGATTTTGGATTTAGCTGGGCAGATCAAAAACAACCCGGAATTCAAAGAAAAAATCAGGTCTATCGAGCAACAAGCCCCCAACCATATTAATTTACTCAGTGAGCAAATCATAGAGAAGGAATTCTTACGCGAACAAAATCTAATGATTGTAAGCATAGAAAGTTGGAAAAAGCTAGTGGATTCAAAAAGTCTTTGGCTTTCTGATATCCCATCGACTTTGATCATGAAAGAAAATGAATGATTCTCTAAAAATGTAAGCTATTGCAGATTTAAGTCAGATTTTTTTCGGTTGCTTCTCCTTTTTTCAGTGCCCATTTCATCAATGGCCCAGAGGTCATTGAAGTCACCAATGCCATTACTACCAGAGCGACAAAAAGCTTTTCATTAATCAGACCATTCTCTAAAGCGATGAGTCCAAGGATGATTTCCATTGCACCTCTGGCATTCATCCCAAATCCAATCGCCATAGATTCCCATTTTCCAAGTCCACCTCTTAAAGAACCAAATCCACATCCGATTACTTTGCCTGCATAGGCTACAATTATGACCACCAAAACGAGTAAAGGATCAAAATTGGTGAAGAAGTTGACCTTCAATCCTATTGAAACAAAAAAGACAGGTGCAAAAATATTATTGACAAATTGATGAATAATCTCTTTTGCACGCTCAGGCATATGATCAGAATCTCCAATTGCTACTCCCAAAATAAAGGCTCCGAAAATGGCGTGAATTCCGATATACTCCGTGAAAGCTGCCGCCAAAAAACATGCAGAAAGTGAGAGTGAAATCAATCCGCCCGGCCAAGCCAAACGTTTATTTACCCATGGCAAAACCTTATTAATTAAAGATTTGCCTACAGTGACCATGAAAATTGCGAACCCAACTGTAAGAAGAATGGTGTAGCCCAGTCCCATGGTAGTGGCTTCTTTGCCCATGAAGCTAAGAATAATTGAAAAAATCATCCATCCAATGATATCGTCTACCATAGCTGCTGAGACAATCATCATTCCCATTCGACTTTTGAATAAATTCAAATCCATCAGGGTCCTAACAATTACCGGCAAGGCACTAATGGCCATAGCTGTCCCCATAAATAGCGAGAATAAAAGCTTATTACCTTCCGCAAATCCGAAGAATTCGGCAAAGAAAAAAGGAGCGGTAAATCCAAAAGCAAATGGAATAACCAAGCCGAAGAAGCTGATGTTAAGTGCCCTTTTGCCCTGAGAAAGAACTAAGTTCAGCTCAACTTCCAGCCCGGCTATAAACAATAGTAGTACTACTGAAATCTGAATATATCCATCCAAAGCAATATTTGTCATCGCATTTGATTTAAAAAGCGAATCAAAAAGCTCTGGAAAAACTCCTCCTAAAATTGTTGGCCCTAATAAAATACCTGCCAATATTTCACCAACCACTGCGGGTTGTTTGAATTTTTGAGCTATTTCGGCAAAAATTCTCGCAGCAATCAGCATCACTGCGAGCTGAATTAACAGATTGACGACTTCACCATGTGCAAGTTTTTCCATCTGCTTTTATTTTACAATTAAAAGATTGCAGGGAAGCTCTGAAAGAATATCTTCCAAGTCATGTGGGAATATGCGATCAATAAAACTATACCCATTTTCATCCCCCATGATCAGCAGATCAGCTTCGATGGATTCGCAGTACCTTACCAGTTCAACCGCCCACTTACCTGCAGTTACTTTAATATTAATCCTCAAGCCGGTTTGATCCAATCCGTCAAGAATTTCTTGGACATATTTGATTTCTTCTTGAACCAATTTTCTGCGGGTTGTAGAAACTTCATCTTCAGAGCCCTCTCCTGCAGTGGCCATTTGTAACCCATAGAGCTTGATTTCATTTAAAATATGGATTTGGCCAGCTCCTTCTACTTGACAGAACTTTAGCCCTTTTTCTATTACTCGGGGAGTAACTTCTAGTTGAGTTCCGTTGATGACAACTTTGGAAAAGCGGGTAGTTTCAATTTTAGGATCTATCAAGGTCAGGACCGAGCATGGCGACTTTCGAATCACTTTTCTAGCTATAGATCCTAGATAATAAGTTAAGAGTCCCTCCTTTTTCAAAGCCCCCAAGACTAACAGGTTTACTTGCTCCTCCTCACAGGTTTTTAGGATGGTTTTGGCAGGTTTGCCTTCTTTCCAGATTGTTTTGATCCGTTTTAGATCAGAGCAGTGCCGCTTGAGAATCTCATTTAATGTAGATTCTAACTCGGGAGTTTTTACCCCCACATGGATAAGCACTAGCTCGCCCTGAAATATTCCTATAAGTCTACGTGCTTCAGCAATAAGAGCCTCCATCCTTGGGGAAAACGCAATGGCGAGCGCAACTTTAGAATACATAGTAGTTTGATTAGTTTTTCTTAAATAAGACAATTTTAATCACAACACAAACCATTATTTGAACATGCGCCACTTATCCTTGGCCATATCCGCTTGAGGCTGATTTCTTTTTTCTGAAAAATCCCTGCCTGATTTATTGCCTTTTTTGCCTAAACTTCCATTGAATTATTGATTCTTATATTCAGAAAATAACCCGAAACTAATTTCCCTATGAGAAAATTATTACTCACCGGGCTGTTGCTGGGGTGCTTGATATGCAGCGATACTTTCGCACAGTCAGACTACCCCACACTCAGTCAGGTCACCCAACGACTCCAAAAACTAGGAAGCAATGCTTCTGTGGAGTTAAAATCACTGACAAAAACCGATGGAGGCAAAGATATCTATGTCCTCAAAGTCGGAACAGGCAAAAAAGATGAAAAACCGGCAATTGCTGTGGTAGGAGGCGTCGAAGGCTTTCACGTACTCAGCGTAGAGGTTGCACTTCAATTTGCGGAGAAGCTGGTAGCTGAAAACAGTGCAGTCCTAGAAAAAACGACCTTTTACATTTTTCCAAACATGTCTCCGGATGCTTATGAGCAGTATCATGCAGCGCTAAAGTATGAGCGACGAGGAAATGCCGTTCCTATGGATCACGATCGGGATGGTAAGATGGGAGAAAGTGGATACTCCGATCTCAATGGGGATGGAATGATCACGTGGATGCGAGTAGAAGATCAGATGGGGGACTGGATGGTATCCAAAGACGATGAGCGTGTGCTGGTAAAAGCGGATCGGTCAAAGGGAGAATCCGGAAAATACCGAGTTTACAAAGAAAGCAAAGACGATGATAAGGACGGGAAATTTGCTGAAGATCTGAAGGAAGGTGTCGCTTTCAACAGATCATTAACCTACAAATTCCCGGTTTTTGAGCCATTGGCAGGAGATATCGCTGTTTCTCAAAAGGAGAGCAGAGCATTGCTCGACTATCTCTTTGAGCAATGGAACATCTTCGCTTTTGTAACTTTCTCCCCTGCGAATAATCTCAGCACTCCGTTAAAATACAATGCAGGCGATGCCAAAAAGCGGGTTGTAACTTCCATTTTGGAAAAAGATCAGGCGATCAATGCCTTGGTTTCAGGAATTTACAATGAGACTGTAAGCCAAAAAGCTTTTCAGCAAACCAATCAGGGAACTGATGGTGATTTCTTTCAGTGGGCCTATTTCCATTTTGCAAGATTGAGTTTCAGTACGCCGGGTTATTGGACCCCTGAATTTAAAGGCAAAACAAACGCAGAAGTCAACTATTTGGCATGGGCAGATTCATTGGGATGGAACTCATTCGTGCCTTGGACTGAGGTGAAGCATCCTGATTTTCCAAATCAAAAAGTTGAAGTCGGTGGAATCAAGCCATTCGTAATGGTCAATCCTCCTTTCGAAAAAGTAGGTGCAATCGCTGATGAGCATACTGCTTTCATCTTGAAATTAGCGGAAATGCAACCCAAGCTGGAATTCCACAACCTGAAAACAGAATCTCTTGGGAATGGACTGACCAGAGTTACTGTTGATTTATTCAATAATTCCCCGCTTCCGACTCATTCAGAAATGGGAGCTAAATCACGCTGGCTGAGAAAAATCAGGATAGATATAGATGCAACTTCTGACAAGGTTGTTTCGGGAGACAAAATCAAACTAGTTGATTCTATGGATGCCTTTGAAAAAACTACGCTGAGCTGGATCATTCGTGGGTCAGGAAATATTACGATCAAAGCAGGAGCTCCTCACGCAGGTTTTGCCACTCAAACTGTAAAACTCTAAGCCATGAAATCGAGCATATCACAGCAAGCTGAACAGTGGAATAATTATCAGTCATGCGAGATTCCATCTGACCGATTAAAAAAAACTAAAGAACAGATGAATACACTAAAAACAACAAAACTAATCGTTGCCTTGGCTTTGAGTGCATTATGTCTGGGCTCTTTCGATGCCAATGCACAGCAGGAGAATTATTTCCGGGCAATTGGATCACCCCACAAGCCAAAAGTAGAAATCGCCTGGAACCGCTATTACAGCGCCGAAGGACTTTGGGATTGGATGAAAAAAATCGCCGCTGCTCACCCAAAATTGGCGAAAATCGAATCTATCGGTAAATCCTTCGAAGGGAGAGATATTCTGACGCTGACAATCACTGACTTTTCTACAGGAAAAGATACTGACAAACCGGCCATGTGGATTGATGGAAATATCCACTCCAATGAGATTCAGGGGGGCGAGTTTTCGCTCTATGTCGCTTGGTATCTAACTGAAATGCATGTGGATACGAAGTTTATTCAGGAATTGCTCCGGGACAAGACCTTTTACATCACTCCAACAATTAATCCAGACGCTAGAAATAATTTCTTCAAGGAGCCGAACACTGCCAATTCTCCAAGATCCGGCATGATTGTGTTGGACAATGACGGAGATGGTCAAGCTGGTGAAGATATGATGAATGATCTCGACGGGGACGGACATATCACCATGATGATCCGCAAATCTCCTACTGGACGATTTATCAAAGATCCTCTGGATCCGAGAAAATTGATGGCAGTAGGCCCTGATCAGGTTGGTACCTACGAAATGCTGGGGCAAGAAGGCATGGACAATGATGGGGACGGAGAAGTCAATGAGGATGGTGTTGGATATTATGATCCAAACCGTGATTGGGGCTGGAACTGGCAGCCGGATTACATTCAGCGAGGCGCAATGCGCTATCCGTTTACTCTGCCCGAGAATCGTGCCGTGATGGAGTTCGTGATGAAGCATCCAAACATCGCCGGAGCACAAAGCTTCCATAATTCAGGAGGGATGATTCTTCGTGGACCTGGAGCTGAGGAAGATCTCAATACCTACAACAGAGAGGACATTCGAATCTATGATGCGATCGGCAAAAAGGGAGAGGAAATGATCCCTGGTTACCGTTACCTGACGGTCTACAAAGACTTATACTCTGTCTTTGGTGGAGAATTGGACTGGTTCTATGGCAACAGAGGAATATTCACCTACACTAACGAATTGATGGTTCCTTACCTTTATTTTAATAAGGAAGCTGGAAGGGGAAATCAGGATGAGCAGCTCAAGGTGGATCAGTTATTGACTTTTGGCGATGCCTTTGTTGATTTTAAAGAGTACAACCATCCGCAATTTGGCACAGTCGAGATTGGAGGATTCAAGAAGAACTTTGGGCGTGCCCATCCGGGATTTTTGCTGGAACAGGATGCGCACCGTAATTCAGCCTTCACCATCTATCATGCGTATCACACGCCAAAACTTTCTGTAATGGATGTGAAAGAAGAAGATCTTGGCGGAGGATTGAAAGCAATCACGGCGACTATTTTCAATGAGCGAATGATGCCAACTCACGCCAGTCAGGATTTGAAATACAAAATCGAGCGACCGGATTATGTAAGCATTACAGGTGCCAAAGTAGTGGCTGGATTTGTGGTAGAGGATGAAGACATGAAGAAATTCAAGGAGCAGAAATCCTCGCCTGAAAAAATGGCCGTGGAAAATATCCCGGGAATGGGTGCAGTGAAAGTGAAGTGGATTGTTTCTTCTGCGTCTAACTACAGCATCACCGTAGACTCTGCCAAAGGCGGAAAGGCGAGTTGGAAGAAGTAAGTGATTTGTAATCATTTAATTAAGAAAATCCCGCCGCACTCAATGGCGGGATTTTTATTTGCTTTTCAATTAATTTCCAGCCAAAACTCTACTATTTAACTCAATTTTGGCTGCGAAAATGTTTATTTACAGCCAAAACCTAATAGAAAATATAATTTTAGGCTGTAAAATATTTTATTTCCAGCCAGAAATAGTATTTTTATAGCAGTTTTGGCTGAAAATAAATAAATTGTGGATAATCCAAGTTTGATCGGACGGAAGAAACCTAGGGAACGGTTCAAGAAATTGCTGAAAAGTAAAAAGTCAGAATTTCTGGCTGTATATGGTCGAAGACGGGTTGGAAAGACCTTTTTGGTCAAGGAATATTTCCACTATCAGTTTGATTTTTTTATGACCGGAATGGCCAATGCGACGACAGAACAGCAGCTTTTCAATTTTGATACCGAGCTGAATCGTCAATCACATTTGGTTTTTGATTCCCCAGCGCAGAATTGGTTGGAAGCATTTCAGCGCTTGAGAATGCATCTAGAGCTCAAAAAAAAGGATGGGAAACTGGTCATTTTCATAGATGAACTGCCCTGGATGCATACGCATGGCTCAGACTTTCTGATGGGGTTAGAGCATTTTTGGAATGCCTGGGCCACTCACCGAACCGATATTTTGCTGATCGTCTGTGGTTCGGCGGCTTCTTGGATGCTTACCGAGGTCATCAATAGTACTGGTGGCCTGCATAATCGTGTCACGGCTCAGATGAAAATTGAACCCTTTACGCTGGGAGAAGCCGAGGAATTACTTAAATCCAACAATTGTCAACTGGATCGCTATCAAATCATCCAATTGTACATGTGTTTGGGTGGGATTCCCTACTATTTGGATGCGGTGGAGGCTGGGAAAAGTGCAGCTCAGAACATTCAAGAGCTGTTTTTTGAAAAAAGCGGATTGCTCAGAAATGAGTTTCACAACCTCTACCGTGCGCTCTTCAAGCGACATGAAGTCTACGAAAAAGTGGTCGAGGTGCTTTCTGCCAAAACCTACGGAATGGCACGTAGCGAAATCATTCACAACTCCGGGCTTCAATCCGGCGGAACCTTGAGCAAAGTACTCGTGGATTTGGAGGAAAGTGGATTTATCACTTCTTATCCGGCCTTGGATAGAAAACTGAAAAATACGATTTATAGACTTTCAGACTATTTCACTGCTTTTCATTTCCGATTTCTTCAAAAACCACAAAGCAATGATTGGCTTAAGTTAATAGATCAGCCTGCACATCGCGCTTGGCAAGGGTTTACTTTTGAGCAGGTATGCCTAGATCATGTTTTCCAAATCAAAAAGGCACTTGGAATAAGTGGAATTCAGGCCGAGCATGCTGCCTGGAGGGGGTCGACTGGTGACAAAGGCGCACAAATAGATCTGCTGATTGATCGGCGGGATCATGTGATTACAATCTGTGAGTGCAAATTTCACCTAGATACCTTCGCCATCAACAAGGAATATGCGGATCAACTAAGGTCAAAAATCGCTGTGTTCAAGGAAGTTTCAAAAACCAAAAGCGCGGTACATTTTGCATTTGTCAGCACCTATGGCCTGCATCGAAATACCTACAGCGATATGCTGGTGCAAAGTGAAGTGACAATGGATGCCTTGTTTGAAGAAGTTTGAGTGAATGATTACCTTGAGGGAGGCACAAATTCTTTTCCCTATGAATCAACAAAATCAGGTAGTCTGGATTACAGGAGCATCTTCAGGCCTAGGCCGGGGAATGGCTCTTGAATTTGCTTCACAAGGAGCTACCGTGGCTGTTTCAGCCCGAAGAATGGATGAATTAAATTCAGTGGTTCAAGAAATCGAATCCAAGGGTGGAAAAGCCAAAGCCTACTTTTGCGATGTACTGGATCCGAAAACAATCGAGACTTGTGTCGATCAAATCCTGTCTGATTTTGGAAAGCTTGACGTAGCGGTTGCCAATGCTGGATTTGGTGTGATGGGTTCAATTGAGCAATTGACTGAAGCGGATTGGCAGCGGCAATTTGCAGGAAATGTGACGGGATTGGCATTAACCTGCAAATATGCATTGCCACACTTAAAAAAAACAAAAGGTAGATTAGCACTAATCGGCAGTGTGGCGGCCTTTGTCCCGAATCCGGGAATTGGAGCCTATGGAGCATCTAAAGCTGCTGTCCACAATATTGGAGAGTCTTTGCAGGTTGAGCTTAAGGGAAGTGGAGTTTCTTGCACGACTATCCATCCCGGATTTGTAGACAGTAATATCACCCGAATAGATAATGAAGGACATTTTCATCCCCATCGTCAGGATCCAAGGCCGGCTAATTTAATGTGGCCAACTGATAAGGCCTCAAAAGTAATGGTAGCAGCGATTCAAAAAAGAAAAAAAGTTTTTGTGTTTACGGGACATGGTAAAGTGGTCGTTTTCATTGGGAAATATTTCCCTAACCTAATGAGAAAAGTTGCCGACAAAATCGCCCCAAAATAACCAGATATGAGGAAAATCGTCTTATTAATTTGTTTTGGATTAGGGATTGTTTTGAATTCCTTTGCCCAGAAACAACCAGAGGTTTTAATTGCCTACTATTCCCAATCAGGAAGTACCAAAGCATTGGCGGAGTCAATTGCAGAAGGAGCCAAGTCTGTCGACGGAGTAACGGTGACTCTTCTTTCGATCGATCAAGTCACTTCTCAGCATTTATTTGATGCGCGAGCAATCATTGTCGGTTCACCCGTTTATAATGCTAATATCGCTCCCGCTGTTCAGGAGTTTATCAATTCTTGGCCCTTTGAGGGTAGACCTTTGAAAAATAAGATCGGAGCGGCATTTTCAACGGGAGGTGGGATTTCGATCGGGGAAGAGCTGGTCATGCTGAACATTCTGCATTCGATGCTGATTCATGGACTGATCGTTGTCGGAGGTGAAGAAGCTGAGGCGGCATTTGGCGCATCAGCGGTGACAGGTGAAGTCCCTTTTGATTCCGGAAAAGCAGAGGATGTGTTTTTGAAAAAAGGTTTTGGGCTTGGAGCTCGTGTAGCAAAGTTGGTTATCAATTTTCCTGAAGTTCATAATTGACCCAACTCGGATTATGGAGCCTTGCCGATTTCAGCTTTTTTGAATTTGATTGAAAATCAAGGGTTAATTCCGATTTGATTTTTAATTTGTATGCATGAAAAGGGCAAAGTCCATCAGTCCACCATATTTCCATGCCATGACCTGGATATTTTTATGTCTGGTTTTTATTGGTTTTGCTCCGAGTTTTTTCCTAAAATTTTGGATTGAAGCGCAACCATTTTACCCTGAAGGACTTCCTATCCCGTATATTTTACATGGCTTAGTGCTCACGGTTTGGTATGTATTTCTGGTAGTTCAATCCACTTTAATTAAAAATAGAAGTCTAAATCTGCATCGGAAAATTGGCTACTTTGGAGCGATATGGGCATTTTTTGTACTTGCGTCAACACTTTGGGTGATTAGTTTATTCCCCTCCCGAATGGAAGAGTTGTCATTTGCTCTTGGAAAAACTGTGCAAGAAATAGAGCCAGGTTTGTCAGGTATTCTTTGGCTGGATTTTTTTATGAGCTTATTATTCTCCTCGTTTGTTGGATTGGGAATAGCAGAGCGGAAAAACCCTGAGGCACATAAGCGCTTGATGTTTTTTTCAGGCTTAGTTTTCCTTTTTGCAGCAGTATTTCGAATTAGTGGAATAGTTGGAACACTTGGCGGCATTGAAGCAGGGCCAGTTTTTGGATTAGGATTATTACTTGTGATTTCAATCAGTGTACTTTTTTATGACCGAATGCAATTGGGTAAAGTTCTTCCGATTACCTGGGGCTGTTTTGGTTTTTATTGGTTTGGTGTCATCCTGAGTTTTATACTGGGAGAGTCTTCATGGGGAAAAGAGTTTATGCTAGGGTTATTTTGATATTTTTTTAGTTTAAAAGGAATAGACTACTACAATGCCTTCCCTTTATAGGATGTGTTTTTTTTATTTGGGTCGGAAATAGTAACTTATTCAAACTATTGAAATTCAATAGTTTATTTTATCTCCACAAATAACCTTTCAAAAAATGGAACAGTCAGACATCAACAAAGAACTTTTAGCAAAACCATGGAGTGGATCGAGTGTCAGTGAGCGGGAAGGGCAAGCATGGGATAAGAAGAAAGAAATGGACTTCACCTACACCAACATCGATAAGTTTATACGATACAGTCTGGGTGAAAACCCTGTTTTCAGCAACGCGATGTACCTCGGTGACTTTTCGATTTCTCTGGAAGAAGCTCAACGGAGGAAACATGAGTTTGTAACCAAAGCTTTGGATATAAAGCCTGGGAGTCGGGTTTTGGATTTGGGTTGTGGCTGGGGAGGTTGGTTGAAATACCTAAAGGATGTCGTAGGTGCAGAAGGTATCGGTGTAAACCTGTCGGATGGTCAAGTTCATGCCTGTAGGAAGAATGGATTAACTGCCTACATCAAAGATGCTCGATTTATCAAACCCGAGGATTTTGGGACTTTCGATGCGATCACTGCTTTTGGAAGTTTCGAGCATGTGGCTTCGGTAAAGGATTACCTCGAAGGCCGTCAGGATGAAGTATATGAAGATTATTTTCGTCATGTGTACAATCTGCTCAAACCGGGCGGGAAATTTTACATGCAAACCATGACTTTTGAAAAGAATATGATGCCTTTTGATCAGATTGACATCAATGCGCCAAAAGATTCTGACAGCTACATTATGGCTCTTTTGCTGAAGCATAATCCGGATTCATGGATTCCTTATGGATATGAACACGTCGTGCGTACTGCCAGTGCCTATTTTAAAAACACCTATTATAGTGACGGAAGATTGGATTATGTAAATACCAATCGAGAATGGACTAAGCGCTTTTATAAATTCAATTTGAAAAAGTACTTATGGTTTGCCTCTTTAGTTCCTAAGTTATTTACAGATAAAGAATTTAGACATCAACTGGCAATTTTGAGAGTTCGCCCCAATCGAGTTTGCTTCGAGCGGGAGATCATGGGACATGCGCGATTGGTTTTTGAAAAGCTCTAAAAAAGTAAACCCCTGCTGAGGCAGGGGTTTTTAAAATAAAGTTGGTTTAATTATCGCGTTGCAACGTAAGCTTCGAAGCCACTTGAGGTAGTCACTTTGAAGCTGATTCCTTCAGGAGAACCTGGATTGTCAATCGTATAGATTTTGTGTAGTCCCTGAGGATTCTGAATCAATTCAGTATGGATCAGATTGTTTCCGTCGAATATCTGTACTGTTACGTCTTTGGATTCGAGGTTCGCCACCAAAAGTCTGTATTGATTGTAACCCAAGGCTGTCACCCGGGAATATACCAAAGGCTTGGTGATCACCTGAGTATTGAATGTGGCAGTTCTCAACTTACCCTTTGCGTCGGATACTTCGATTGAATAATTACCTACAGGTAGGGCATTCAAATCATATCTTTTTGCAAAAGCTTCGGTTTTTGTGATTCTGTCACGCAACACCAGACGGTTGTCAGCATCAGTGATCCGTACAGTTAATGTTCCCTGAGGCGCATCATTTACTGCTATCATTACTTTAGCCGGTTCAGTTTGTCTGATCTCTACAGATTTCTCGTCGTTGTAAGCAAACGCTCCAGTTGCGATCCCCGCAACAAAAAGCATAGTGAATAATTTTCTCATTTTACTAGTTGGTTTAAATAGGTTCTAGATTTTGTGTGTAACCGCTGGATGGACAGTTTCCATCAGTGGGGGATTTTGGGCTACAGGGTCTTCGATGCAATTCGAATTACATTACAAAGATACCTAACGGAAGTGAAATTGCAAATGTTTTAATAAAATGTCATAAATATTTTCAAATCATTAACAAAAATATCAAATAATTACAAAAAGCATAATTTAATCCCGTCATCGATTGCGGAGCTTACTTTATGGTGAAATTTTAACACAAAACAGAATAATAAATTGTAAAATTATTAAATAACAAAATCATGTAATTACATCAATTGCTATATTCTCTTTTTCGCAAACGATTGTATAAACAAAAAGTATTTTTACAATTTGATCTATGTCAAACACAAAAGCCCGAAATATTCGGGCTTTTGTGTTAAAAACTGAAAATGAGGTTTAAATTTAAACTCAATTAAGCTTGGAAGTTGCTTTGGATAAAGCTTCTTGGGTAAATTTTCCTTTCAGCTCAATCACCATTAAGTCTCCCTTCTTGTTGTCCCCTACCAAGATGACCAAATCTGAAATTATTGAAGCTCCTTTGGAATAGATAAAAACCCCACTCTTTCCTCCAGCTGTCTCCATCAGGAGTTCGTAGCGCTCTCGCTCGAGGCCTTTTTGTAAAGCTTTGAATTCGGTGTAATTACTATTGTCCTTTGGCAGGCTTAAAAAAATCAATTTTTCAACTGATTTGGCAACAGTTGCCATGTTGTTTTTATCGACATCGATTTTGAAGCCATCCGCAAAGTTCATAAAATTTCCTCCCAATTCAAGTTGGAAAAAGTCCTTGTCTGATTTGAACCTTTCTTTTAGTGAAGCTACACTTTTGCTTTGGGCATTTGTAGCATAGACAATAGCAAGTAGGCAGAGGGTTACAATGAGTCTTTTCATTTTTGTAAGTGGTTTAGTTTTCAAATAATATTATTTCGGCCCCTTGGGCCCCTTACTTCCTTTTCCGTATTTATCCATTCCGGGCAGGTTGGTCTTTTCAGCCAACATATTCAGGTCCTCATAGGTGAATGCGCCTAGCATGGATAGCAGGGTGAAGCTTTTGGTGTCCCCTGTTATCATCATCAGTTCCCGAATTAAACCAGCCTCTTCACGGATCATGAATTTCAGACTGGTGCCTTTTTCCTGCACATCCATCAATTCCTCGTACTGGTTTCTGTTGAGTGTGGACATGGCCTCTTTGTATAAAGGCATCCCTTCAATTCCGTCGGCTGACAGTATTCGAATACCTTTTACTTTCGAGATTAACTTCCCCAACTCCTGAGCCTCAACATCTCCCCCTGAACTACTTTTTAGGAATCCACCGGCCATCTGCATCATTTTTGGAGAAATGTAGACCCGGGAGAATCGGTCGTCCTCCATGTATTTGGAGAAAAACTTCTGTATGGCATCCTCCTGAGCATAAGACGCAGTAGTCAGTCCCAGTAGAAAGAATAGTATGATATAGGTCTTTTTCATCTGTTTATAAATTGATTTTTTTGGTCAGATGGAATCTTCGCATGAATTCCCCGATAGCTCGGGGCATCCCAGTGTGTGACGTACTCGTCATGCTCGATTTCATGTGTTTATAATTTGTCTTTTAATTGCCATCCCGATAGCCGCTCCGATAGCTATCGGGGGGGGCACCCCTCTGTGGGTCGCTTTGGGTCATGCCTGTAGCAGACAGGCTCGATTTCATTGGTTTGAATTTTGATCCAGCTGAAACAGCTGATTGGTTGTGTTCAAATATTTTAGATCATTCAGCGGAGCCAGCTGATCTTTTGCTTTTGAAAGGTTTGACTGTATTAAACCAAAGGCTTGTATGACTTCTTCGAATGCTCTCTGCTCGGCTTGCTTTTGCTCATAGACTCTCCATCCCCAAAAGCTTCCAATCAAGATCGTAATCGAAGCCGCCCAGCTTAGCCAAGCGGGGTTTAGCCTCCGCGTTTTGGTCTTGGGAACACGCAGAATTTTTGGTTCTTCGGACTTGAACAGGTCAAGTCCTTTGAACAAGGCCTTTTCCTGTTCATAGCCTGTCGCTTCTCGAATTAATTCCCGAAGCTCCTTTTCTTCATTTTGGGATGTTTCCGCCTCCCAATATTTCTCCAGCAGTTCTTCAATTCTTGTCTTCATCCGGTGATTCCTTGGTTGATTAATTTTTCGCGTAGGGTCTTTCTTGCCCGATGGAGGTTGACTTTCACTTGGTCAAGGCTGATCTCCAATTGCCCTGCAATGGCTTCATAACTCATCTCCTCCACCTCTCTGAGGTGAAAAATCTCCCGTTGCTTCTCAGGTAGATCTCCTACCAAATCAAATATCAAACGAAGTGATTCTTCAGATTCAAGTTGATTTGGTTCATTAAAAGCCGTTTCCTGGATTCCTTCCAAACTTTCAATTCTTTCATTTTTTCGGTGATGCATCAAGACCTCATTTTTCAGGCTTTTGACCATCCATCCAGTCAGATTTGGATGTGTTTGGAGTTCCTTTTGACGTCCCATTGTTTTTTCAAATACATTTTGCAAGACATCTTCTGCTAGATCCCGGTCTTTGGTCCAGAGAAAAACCATCCGGAACAGCTTGCCTCTCAAGGGCCAGATGTGTGTCTCGAAAAATGAATTCATTTAAGAAGGTGATGCGGAAAAGGTCAGAATGTTACAAATTCACGAAGAAATTTCCTGAAATTATTTTTTTAAGTCCAAAACTCACTCGGAAGGAAGTGGTTAGGTTATCAATTGTCCTTATGAGTAATCCTGGACTTGTGTAGATCGAGTATAAATTTGAATCAGAAATAGTATGCATGCAGACTATTTTATATTTTGCAGTGATGAACAATCCAGCTTTATATCGACGAAGTTTTGAGAAATGGGCAAAAAAAATCC
Source organism: Algoriphagus sp. (assembly GCF_030694375.1). Classification (GTDB taxonomy): domain Bacteria; phylum Bacteroidota; class Bacteroidia; order Cytophagales; family Cyclobacteriaceae; genus Algoriphagus. Next base: position 308,066 of record NZ_JAUXYL010000041.1, on the reverse strand, counting down.
CGATCCATGGGGATCGGGAGGGTGGTGATAAGTGGACTCGAACCACCGACTCACGGATTTTCAGTCCGATGCTCTACCAACTGAGCTATATCACCAACTCTTAAAGTGATGCAAAGGTAGAAATTTGAGTATTTGATACAAACGCTTTTCAGAAAAAATAAACCCTAATTAACGAAAAACAAGCTAATCTGATCACTATGAGCATTTTACCGCAACTCGCATTTGTCCTGATTTTGGGTATCGCGGGTTATATTTTGAGTAAAAGGATCAAATTTCTCAGAAGAAATATCCTTTTAGGAAAAGCAGAGACTCGGAACGACCAATCCGAATCCCGCTGGAAGACCATGATGCTGGTGGCATTTGGTCAGCAAAAAATGTTTAAACGCATCGTCCCCGCTTTTCTTCATTTATTAATTTATGTTGGCTTTTTAGTCATTAACCTTGAAGTACTGGAATTCATTCTTGACGGAATTATAGGTAGTCACAGGCTTTTTGCTCCGGTTTTGGGAGGCCTTTATACTACTGCCATCAACATGTTTGAGTTTCTGGCTGTCGCAGTATTGGTTTCCTGTGTTGCTTTCCTGATCAGAAGAAATGTGATGAAAGTGGAGCGATTCACCAAGCCGGAGCTCAAGGGTTGGCCTGCCATGGATGCCAACCTGATTTTGGTGATCGAAATCGTTTTGATGTTTGCAATTCTGACGATGAATGCAACGGATCAGATTTTGGCAAACCGAGGAGATGAACATTATTTGGCCTTGGGAACCTTGTTTTTCAGCAGCATGCTGATGCCAATCTTTGAGGGAATGTCTGATGGAGCTTTGGTTTTCATGGAGCGGTTTGCCTGGTGGTTTCATATTGTAGGGATTTTGGCTTTCGCTATTTATGTCACCTACTCGAAGCATTTGCACATCTTTTTGGCTTTTCCAAACACCTGGTATTCCAACCTCAAAGCAAAGGGCGAAATGGTCAATATGCCTGAAGTGACCAATGAGGTGAATATGATGTTGGGAATTCCTGTGGAAACTTCCTCTGAGGCGCCTGCTGAAATCGGTCGTTTTGGCGCTAAAGATGTCAATGACCTCAGCTGGATCAATGTCCTCAATGCGTATTCCTGCACAGAATGTGGGCGTTGCACGGCAGAATGTCCGGCAAATCTTACTGGTAAAAAACTTTCCCCGCGTAAAATCATGATGGATGTGCGGGATCGTGCTGAGGAAGTTGGAAAAAGCATCGATGCTGGTGGTGCCGGTTTTGAAGACGGAAAGTCACTTTTGGGAGATTACATCACCAAGGAAGAAATCAACGCCTGCACGAGCTGCAATGCCTGCGTAGAAGCATGCCCTGTCAATATCGATCCTTTAGCTATTATTCTTCAAATGCGCCGCTACGTGGCCATGGAAGAATCCGGTACTCCCGCCCAGTGGAATTCTATGTTTCAAAACATGGAAACCAGCTTTTCGCCTTGGAAATTTAGCCCCTCAGATCGCTTCAACTGGTCCGAAAAAGTCAAGGAAGAAGAAATTAAATGAATCGAGATTTAGTCTTGAATCTTGTATCTAAAATCTAAAGTCTAAAAAAAATGTCAACATATAAAGTTCCAACCATGGCCGAAATGGCCACAAACGGTCAGACACCAGAAGTTCTTTTTTGGGTGGGATGCGCCGGTTCTTTCGATGAGCGCTACAAAGCCGTGACTCAGGCTTTTGTGAAAATATTGAATAAAGTCGGTGTCAGTTTCGCAGTTCTCGGACCGGAAGAAGCCTGCACCGGTGATCCGGCAAGAAGAGCTGGAAATGAATTCCTATTCCAATTGCAAGCAGTCGCCAATATTCAGGTAATGAATGGCTATGAAGTAAAAAAAGTTGTTACAGCATGCCCTCATTGCTTCAATACCATCAAAAACGAATATCCTGCATTGGGTGGAAATTATGAAGTAATTCACCATTCTCAGTTTTTACAGCAGCTGATCAATGAGGGGAAGGTCACACTTAAAGGAGGAGGAGAGTTCAGAGGTAAAAAGATCACCTTTCATGATTCCTGCTACCTTGGTCGTGCCAATAACGTCTATGAAGCCCCCCGGGAAGTCATCAAAGCCTTAGATGTGGAGCTGGTCGAGATGAAGCGCTGCAAAACCAAAGGACTTTGCTGCGGGGCTGGTGGAGCGCAGATGTTTAAAGAACCTGAACCGGGTAAAAAAGACATCAACATCGAACGTACCGAGGAGGCATTGGCCACCGGAGCAAGTACAATTGCAGTTGGATGCCCATTTTGCTTGACCATGATGACCGATGGAGTGAAAAATCAAAACCGGGAAGCTGACGTCAAGGTCTATGATTTGGCAGAAATGATCGCCAAAGACATGGGGATTTAATTTGAAGGATTGAATCAATTCAGCCCTTTTTGCCGTTATGCAAAAAGGGTTTTTTATTTGTAAGTTAAACAAACCGCATGTATCTCCCATTTGATCAAATGCCTGATTACGCTAGAGTTTGGGTTTACCAGGCAGACCATAAATTATCCTCAGCTGATGAGCAGCTTGTCCGGGATCGGATGAAAAGTTTTTGTGAAGGCTGGAATACGCACGGAAACTTGATGCCCACTTCATTTGAACTCATCGAAAGCCAGATACTGATTTTGGCCGTGGATGAAAGTAAGCTTGGGGCCAGTGGCTGTTCGATTGATAGTTCAGTTCGGACGCTTCGGGAGCTGGAAAGTATCCTACATATCAATTTGACCGATCAAGGGAAAGTCAGTTTGAGAAAGCCAAGCGGAGAAATGAACGTAATTTCAGCCTTAGGTGTGAAATCAAAAGTGACTTCAGGTGAAATAGATCTTGAAACTGAAGTGATCAATCCCATGATCCGCGTCAAATCCGATCTTCAAAATCTCTGGCAACCTGTCCGAAATAGTTGGCTTATTAAGTATTTTCCAAATTAATTAGTAATATTCAGCATTGACCTACAATCACCATTCGATGAAGAAGCATTTTTTATGGATTTATGCCTTGGTTCTTTTGGCTTTTGTTGGCTGCAAGAGCTTGCAAGAAAAAGGAAATGACCAATTCCTGTCCGGGCAGTACCAATATGCGATCAATACCTTTACTCAGATTCTAAGTCAGGACTCCTCCAATCTTGAGGCGAACCAATTTATTGCGGAAAGCTACCGGCTCTCAAATCGAATAGAAAAGTCAGAGCCATACTATCGCCAATTGGCAGAAAAAGATCCATCATTTACCAGTTACTTCTTCCTTGGGCAGAGCCTTAAAGCGCAGCAGAAAAATGAGGAGGCTATTCAGGCTTTTGAAAAAGCAAAAGGTTATACAGCCGACGATGCCCTATTGGCGAGAAATCAGCGGGAAATAGAGGCGATTAAATTGGCCGAGGGAATTGAAGATTATTGGCCAAATCATGTTTTGGTCAATTATACCGAACTGAATACTCCAGGAGCTGATTTTTCTCCCGTATTGAGCGAAAAATTCCTCTACTTCACTTCAGGAAGACAAGCATCAGCAATTTATCCGGCTACAGGAACACCCTATTTAAAGCTATTTCGCGCGCGAGCCGATGGGTTAAAAGTAGACGTTGGTGCAATACAACCCTTGCCGGAATTCAGAAATGAGGAAGGCTTAAATCAAGCTTCCATTGCAATAAGTCCTGACGGGAACACAATCATATATTCCCGAGGAAATTCTACTTCTCCAAAGGATTACCCAGAGACAACCTTGTTTGCTTCTTATTTCCGAGGTGCCGGTTTTACCCAGCCCATCTGGATGCCAGTTAATGGTGAGGAAAATTGGTGGAATTCTACGCCGGCCTTCAGCCCGGACGGATCAGAACTCTATTTCGCTTCTAATCGACCTGGAGGATATGGAGGCATAGATCTCTGGAAAGCTACCCGACTTGCCAACAGTGATTTTGGAAACCCTGTCAATCTTGGCCCCACCATCAATACTCCGGGGAATGAAATGTTCCCAAGAATGACCCCTGACGGTAAATTCTTTTTTGCTTCAGATGGACATCCCGGTTTTGGAAAGTTGGATTTATTTGTAGCTGAAAAGGACGAATCCGGTAAACAGCTGATTCGAAACCTGGGAAAAAATATCAATAGCAAGGACGATGATTTTGGGATTTTCTTCACAGAATACCCGAAGGCAGGATTCATCTCTTCCAACCGTGAAGGTGGAGTAGGGGACGACGACATCTACTTCTTTGAAGACAAAACTCCTAAGCCTAAAATCGTCAATGTATTGCTAAACGTCTTCACCAAAGAAGAAAAAGCTGATGGTTCCATCGCAGACTTGCCTCAAACCAGGGTTGTGCTTTACGGTTCGGATAATAAGCAGCAAGGTGGAGATTTCTCCAATGCCAATGGTCGTGTAAGATTTACCATGGCTCCTGAATCGGATTATACTATTATAGCTTCAAAGGGAGGTTATTTCTCCAAATCGATCCCCTACACCACAAAAGGCAAGACACCCGATCCGGCGACTTTGATTCAGGATGTGACCAACGTATCACTTGATACTACAATCGTTTTGGATCAGTTGATTTTGGAGAAATCCATCGTCCTGGATAATATTTATTATGATCTTGATAAGGCTGAAATCAGACCTGATGCAGCGATTGAGTTGGATAAATTGGTCAAAATCCTTGCGGATAATCCTTCGATCAGAATTGAGCTGAGTTCCCATACCGACTCCAGATCCAGCGATGCCTACAACCTGAATTTGTCTCAAAGAAGAGCACAATCCGCAGTGGATTACATTGTGTCAAAAGGAATCGCAGCCGACCGATTGGTGGCCAAAGGATATGGAGAAAGCCAATTGATCATCAAGGATGCCAAGACTGAGGAAGAGCATCAGGTCAACCGTCGAACTGAGTTTAAAGTGATTGAGATTCGGGAGTAAAAAGTACTTCCCTAATAAATATAAAAGCCTGTCAGGAGTGTTCTTGACAGGCTTTTTTTGAACAAAAGTCCCAGTGGACCTGCCCGCTGCAGGTAGGTTTCCGAAGAAAGAGACTTAGATGATCGCGGATTTTTCTGTTTTAGAAATCCTTTCTCAAATCCCAACCCACAAAAAAAGTCCGAATCATCGATTCGGACTTTGGGTTAAAATTATTGGTTGAGGTTATACGTAATTGTTAAGCATTACTGGCATTACGAGCATGAGGATGTCTTCATTAGCATCCTGTTCGGCAGGGAGAATCAGACCAGCCCTATTTGGAGCGCTGAATCTTAAGCTAACTTCTTTGCAGCTCAGATTATTGAGCATTTCCACCAAGAACTTGGCATTGAATCCGATTTCGATGTCTTCACCTTCGTGATCGCAAGAAAGACGTTCGTTTGCCTCGTTGGAGAAGTCCAGGTCTTCTGCAGAGATCATCAATTCACTGCCAGTCAATTTCAATCTAACCTGGTGTGTAGTCTTATTTGCATAGATTGCAATTCTTCGCAAAGATCCCAACAGCTCCAATCGGTCAATGTTCATGCGGTTTGGATTGTCCACCGGAATCACATTTTCGTAATCAGGATAGCGCTCGTCTATCAGACGGCAGATCATCTTGATATTGTTAAACTTGAAGTAGGCGTTGGATTGGTTGAATTCCACGGTGACAGGTACATTTTCACCGGGCAGAGTTGATTTCAACAAGTTGAGCGCTTTCCTTGGGATGATTAGGCTGGTACTGTTTTGCGAAGCGATATCCACCCTTCTGTACCGTACTAGTCTATGACCATCTGTTGCCACAAATGTTGTATTCGTATCGCTCAAATTGATGTAAACACCAGTCATTGCAGGCCTGAGTTCATCAGAGCTTGTTGCGAAAATGGTGTTTGAAATGGCAGAGGATAGCACCTCTGTGGACATATCCACAGTTGTTGCGTTGTTTACGGTTGGGATTTTTGGGAAATCCGTCGCATTCTCACCGGCCAGTCTGTAGCGACCGTTGTCTGAGCTTATTTCGACTGCGTAGGTGTCATGATCGATGCTGAAGGTTACCGGCTGCTCAGGTAGATTCTTCAAAGTTTCGATCAGAATACGCGCTGGTACTGCAATATTTCCATCCTCTTTTGCCTCGACATGAAGCTGTGTCATCATGGAAGTCTGCAAATCAGAAGCAGTTATGGTCAGTTCGGAATCTTTGATCTCAAAAAGGAAGTTCTCCAAAATAGGAACAACCGGATTCGTTGTTACGACACCGTTGATGGCCGAAAGTTGCTTGAGCAAAGCAGAAGAGGAAACAATAAATTTCATGTGTTTATGATTTTATTTTAGTGGTCACATGGAATCTCGCATTACAAATGATCATCCCAATAGGGGATGTTTGACTAACGCTCGATTTCATATCGTAGGGCTTAGTATTTAGTTTAAGTCCAGCGGGGTAAATTTATAAATAAAATGCTAATTCGATGGGTCGAAAATCCCTTTCCCCGAAAATTTATCCTGTTAATTTCATCTGTTTATAATTTGGTTTTTTTGTCAGATGGAATCTCGCAAGTTTGATAATCATTCCAGTGTGTGACACCGCAGGGTCATGCTCGATTTCATGTGTTTATAATTTGTTTTTTAAAAGGCCACATGGAATGCCCTTTGATAATCATCCCCCTGTGTGAGAATCTTTCTCATGGGCATTTCACATTAACCTAAATCAGGTAGTGGAATACCTACGCTTTCTGAGATAAAGTATTATTCCACCCAAGAGACTTAAAATCAGAACAGGAAGCGCCACATTGACTCCCTGCCAAAAAGTTTTCTGTTGGCTGATTTTTACTTTGTTCAATGGTCGGATTTGTAGTGATCGGGTTCGGGAAGCTATGATGCCTTCCGGATCACTGAGGAATTGAACAAGGTTTTGGAGCAATTGCTTATTGGCGTAGGTAGTTTGGGCAAAAGGATCTTCACCTAATAACAAAGGCTGCTTTCCCTGTAAGCTTAGCTGGCTTTGAAATACCGAACCATCGCCAAAAACAACTACTTTTCCTCGTCCGCTTTCCTTAAAATCGTCTTTTGAAAAGTCTTCGGGTACAAATCTGTTTTTGAAAAGTGAGGTAAATTCACCTTCCAGCAAATAAGCCAAAGGCAAGTTGCGCAAGGTGAATTCTTCCATTTTCGGTGCTTTTTCCATATCCGAAAATGCCACTCTTGATGGCGCAGGAATGATTTTTGCACTTTCTGATCCAAAAATCAAGGGGGTCTTAATCACCCCATCTGCCTTGACTGTGTCTAAACTACTCGCAAATCTATAATTGACCTGATCCAGGGTTTTGGTGATCGGATGAGTATTGACTCTTCCTGCATTGAAATAAAATGGCCAAGGCAATGGAACCAGTTGTTCTTGATTTCCAAAATTGCCCCCCATTACTGGGATGAAGCTAAAGTTTAGATCCTGAATTAGGTCCTTGTTGATTCTTACCCCATAGCGGAAGAGCAGGCGATCCAGTTCATTTTCTAGGGGAAAAGAGAAGGTGCCATTTCCTCCTGCTTCTGCTATATTCACTTCGACTCCCTCTGCAGCAATTACAAGATTTCCTCCTTGCATCACATACTGATCCAAGAGATAAAGCTCACGATCAGTGTAAGTAAGCTTGGGGCCGACAATAAAAATCGTCCCAAAAGTACTCAAATCCTGAATAGACTTAGCTTGGTCAAGGGGAACTTTGAAGACCTCATATTGACCATCAAGTGCTTCTACTATTCCAAAACCGTCATCTTCGGAAAGTTCTCCGTGACCGATGATCAATGCAATGGCTCCCTTCTCGGGATTGACCAGTTTTCGGATGGCATTGCTAAGTTCAAACTCCAGATTTTCGATGGATGTATTCAAAATCTGATCCGGAGACATTCCCTGCTCGCCTTTCAGAATCAGTGCGCCGGTTTCGTATTCATCATCGGCCACCAAAATCCCCGGAAAAATCAATTGTGTCTGCTGTCCTGAATTTTGATTGAAAAAAACATTGGTTGGATTGATGCCATAATCGGCTAAAGTGAAGATGAATTCCTCCTGAAGTGAATCTGTCACCGTCAGTGGGTCAAAATAGGAAACTGTGATATTTTCCGAAGAATAGGCGTTAAATGTCCGAACGGTTTCCTCCATTGATTTTTGTAATCTTCGCATGCCACCCGGAAGATTTTTTCCTGTCAAAAGTATATCCACATGAATCGGCCGATCCAGACTTTCCAATAATTCCTTGGTGGCGGGATGAACGGAGAATCGCTTTTCAGCTGTCAAATCAATTCGAAATCGAAGTAATTGTCCCAGTAAAAGCAAGATCAAAATCCCCGCTAAAAGGGTCAGATAGGGTTTTGCGGTATAGAGTCCTGATTTTTTCATTTGTTTCTTAAAACCAAAACAGAAGCTCCCAAAAACACCCAAATCATTCCCAGAAGGAAAAATAAATCCCGGCTGTCTATCACTCCGCGGCTAAGGCTGATGTAATGATAACTCAAGCTAAGTTCCTCAACCCAATAGGCGATGTCACCGGAAAGAATTTCCGACAAGGCTGTGAAACCAAAATACAGCACAAAGCAAAGAAAAACACCCAATACGAAGGCAACTACCTGCTGGGAAGTCAATGAGCTGGCAAAAAGTCCTACTGCGGCAAAAGTGGCACCTATCATCAACAGTCCGATCCAGCTTCCAAAGAAGCCAGCTAAATCAAGATTTCCGACCGGTTCCCCAAGCTGCACAATACTGTAGGCGTAAAGAAGGGTAGGTAAGACTGCCAAAAAAACCAAAGTAACTAAGGCGAGGTATTTTGCCGAGATGATTTGAATCAGTGAAAGTGGAGAAGTCCTTAAAAGCTCCCAAGTACCTGTTTTTCGTTCTTCGGAGATAGCTCGCATGGACAGTGCAGGAATCAAAAACGTAAAAACGTAGGGTGTGTAGGAAAAAAGGGCTTCCAGATCTGCAAAACCATAATCCAAAACCGAGCTTTCGGGAAAAACCCAAACGATCAAACCTAATGCGACAAGAAACAATGCCAGAATCAAGTAGCCGGTAAGGCTTCCAAAAAAGGCGTTGATTTCTCTTATATAAAGACTCCTCATAGGTTTTGGGTAATTTCTCTAAAAAGGGTTTCGAGATTTTTCTTGGATTGGTTTAGGCTGTTCAGGTTCAGGCCCCGCTCGGCAATAAGTTGCATCAGCACTTTTCTCGTTTCGCCAGGGTCGGCTGTTTCGATTACCAATTGCTGATTTCCTTTGCTGCCAAACTTGACCTTTCCAAGTTTTTCAAACCACATCAATTCCAATTCCTCCTCAGTTTCCAGAATTAATTCTACTTGACCTGATCCTGCTTTAAGTTCGGACAGCGGACTTGCAGCCAGGATCCTTCCTTTGTTGATGATTACTACATCATGACAGATTGCCTCAACTTCCTGCATGATATGGGTGGAGAAGATCAACGTTTTATCCTTGGCGATTTCACAGATTAAATTCCGGATTTCGACCAATTGATTTGGATCCAGGCCTGTAGTAGGCTCATCCAAAATCACCACTTGAGGATCGTGAATTAATGCCCGGGCCAATCCAACCCGTTGCCGGTAACCTTTGGAAAGTTGGCCGATTTTCTTGTGCTGTTCAGTTGAAAGTCCTGTTTTTCTTACCAACTCTTCCACTCGGGATCGGATGTGCGAGGATCTCATCCCATAAAGGCCTCCCGAAAATTCGAGGAATTCACGGACATACAGGTCAAGGTAGAGTGGGTTGTTTTCAGGCAGATAGCCAATTTTTGGGCTGACTAATTTGGGGTTTTCCAACGCGTTTTCCCCCAGTATTTTCACTTGACCAGCATCAGCGCTGAGGTAACCCGTGATGATTTTCATCGTTGTGGATTTTCCGGCACCGTTTGGGCCAAGAAACCCCAATATTCTCCCCGGAGTAGCCGAAAAGCTCACTTCATCGAGTGCTTTTTGGTTGCCATAAAATTTACTTAAGTGGGAGACTTCTAATGACATAAAAAGGAAAAACCAAAGAGAAAATTTTAGCAGGGCAGGAGTAAATTCCCTTTGCACAGGACTCGAACAAAAATATCAAACCCTGAGGGAAAGGCAATGCGATTTATACTTTTTAGGAAAATGAAGTGACTTATTTTAGAATGTTCAAAAAAGCCCAGATCCAGCCTTTCCTTTCAGACTTTCTTCGTAGCCCGTATCAGCTTTCAATCCGTAACCTTCTGCTGCTGCTACTGCTAATTGGTCGCAGCGTTCATTCTCGGCATGTCCGGCATGCCCTTTTACCCAAAAGAATTTGGGCTTGTATTTCAGGTGTAGCGGAATGTATCGAAGCCAGAGATCCGGGTTTTTTTTGTCTTTAAAGCCTTTTTTCTGCCAGCCCCAAAGCCAACCTTTTTCGATCGCATCTACGACGTACTTGCTGTCGGAGTAGATATGTACCGGGAATTCGGTGGATTTCAGTTCCTGCAAGGCCCGAATCACAGCCAAAAGCTCCATGCGGTTATTGGTAGTAAGGCGAAATCCTTCAGACAATTCCTTACGGTGTTGACCGAATTTGAGAACAGCCCCATAGCCACCCGGACCGGGATTTCCTTTGGCTGCTCCGTCTGTAAAAATGATAATCATGTGGTGAAAATCGGGAAAATCGCTGAAACTCCTTTTTTAAAATTAATTAAAGACCTCAACAGGGAAGGCATTTGTTTTGAAAATTTTGACAGCAATAGAAAGCAAAATGATCCCGAAAATTCTTCTTAAAACATCCAGTCCAGATCTTCCAAGTTTACTTTCCAGCCAAGTGGTGCTTTTCAAAACTGCATAAACAAAAATCAGATTCAGCAGAATACCGACAGCAATATTGACCTGTTCGAATTCCGCTTTTAAAGTCAAGATGGTGGTGAGTGTTCCTGCACCTGCGATCAGAGGAAATGCAATAGGAACAATAGAGGCACTTGAAGTGGCCTCCGGATCAGGCTTGAAAAGTTCGATGCCTAGGATCATTTCCGCTCCTAAAGCAAAAATGATTAAGGCTCCTGCAATGGCAAAATCGCTCACTCCAATCCCGAATAATTTCAAAATCGATTCGCCAACCAGTAAAAACGCGATCATCAAAAGTCCTGCAGCGAGCGTGGCTCGCTCTGACTTAATGTGACCTACTTTTTTCCGAAGGTTGATGACTATCGGGATCGAACCCAAAATATCTATTACGGAGAAAAGGATCAGTGATACAGACAGTATCTGCTTGAAATCTAACATGACGCAAAGTTAGCGGATTTCGGATGTGGGATATGCGATTTCGGATTGGAACGGGAAAAAATCCGAAATCCGAAATCCGAAATCCGAAATCAAATTACTCTAATCCCTTATCCCGCATCTTTTGGAATTCATCAAATCGGCGGAAAATAGCGACCGTAAATCCGATCAACATAATTATTGTTCCGATCCAAAGTACATTGATGTAGGGTTTCACGATAGCCTTCATGACCACATAGTCTTTTTGATATTGGTTGACCTTGAACACAAACTTATTTTGCTCCGGGAGGATATTTTCCAAACTCACCTTGATACCAAGTTCTGTGTCGATTACAGGGAGTTTTCCGATTTGATTATTTCGGATGATAAAGGTGGGCTCAATACTTTTTTCTACATCATAATCCAAAATTCGGAGCTTTGCCTTCACGGCAATATCACCTTCCTGGAGTTGGTATCCGTCCACCTCTTTGAGGACCTCAGCGCCGTCAAAATAGGTCACAAAGTCAGCGATATAAAATTGCTCACCCGGTGTTGCCTCGTATGTCTCATCCTCTTTCCATTCAGGATCCTCAGAGTCGTTCATCGCTGCCACGTAGGTGTACAAATCTTTATTTAGGTAAATCTTGGAATCCGGAGAAGAGATCAGACCGCCCATACCTGCATTGAATTGTGACATTGGACTTAGAGAAAATTTCAAGGTTTCGTTCTGCAGGTAATCGATTTTGAAATAGTCGTTTTCTTCAAGAACAATCTTTACTACATCTCCTTTTTTGAAATGATCTTTAAAATCTGCCAAAGCAATAGCTTCATTGACTTTACCAGTCGATTCAAGGAGTTTGGCAGGCACATACTCATTGACCCCCACCACTTTTTTCTGGCGACCTCGGTAGATTACCGTGTAGTCTTTCATTTGGGTGGGCTTGTTGATCCAAAGGAGGACATGTTCTTTGTTCATCTCATCCTCCCAGCTGTTGCTGTAGGTGAGCCCCGACATATTGATGGAAATAACATCCGAGTAGCCGGAACTGAACATGATTCCGATCAAAATCAGCCCCAATCCGATATGTGCCAAAGAGCCACCGGCCAATTTGAAAGTTGATTTCTTAAGGATTTTCATCAATATGACCGCATTGGCTACGATCGTAAACGTGCCAGCCAATACGATGATGATGTATTTCCAGTCGTAGACTTTTGCCAAAACGATGATTGCGGCCGATATCAACACTGAAACAATATATGGAGTAACCAAAGCATCTTTTAACGCTTTTTTATCGATTTTTTGCCACCAGAAAAACTGACCAACAGAGGTCAGCAGAGCAATTGCCACTGCAAACCATAGCTGAAATTTGGTGTAAAACTCTACCTGATTAGCAGGAGGTGCCATATTTGAGATTCCACCGAAGCTTTCTACCAATGCATTCCAGGCAGGAATAGAAGTAGGCAAAATGACCTGAAAGGCCATCAAACCCAATGTCACAGCACCCAAGAATATCCAAAATTCTCTGGAGTAAACAGAGGCTTCCTTCTCGGAAGTTGGAATATGCTTCCATGCCCGAGCTGCCAAAAACACAGCAATGACCAAGAAAAATAACATGTAAATCAACAATTGACCAGATAGTCCCAAGTCGGTAAATGAGTGAACCGATGCGTCTCCAAGTACCCCTGATCTCACCAAAAAAGTAGCGTATAGCACCAGAATGAAGCTCAATATGACCAGTACGATAGAGGTTTTAAGGGCGGTTGCGCTTTTCTTGAAGGTGATCATCGTATGGATCGAGGCCACCAAAATCAACCAGGGAACATACACGGCATTTTCCACGGGATCCCAGTTCCAATACCCACCGAAGTTTAAGGTCACATAGGCCCAATACGCACCCATGATAATTCCCATCCCCAAAATCATCGCAGAGAAAATCGCCCAAGGCAAGGCCGGTCGAATCCATTCAGAATATTTTTTTGTCACCAAGCCGCCAATAAGGAAAGCAAAAGGAACCAATGTTGAGGCATATCCCAAGAACAGCGTCGGAGGGTGAATGACCATCCATATATTTTGCAAAAGCGGATTCAAACCCGTCCCATCTTCCGGGACAAAGTCAGGATTCAATTGGAAGATAGGAGCCTGCGTAGCGTCTCGCAGAAGCATAAAGGGTGAACTTCCAATCTTCAAATCCCCTATCACCACACCCATAATCATGGAAATCAAAAATGCCTGAACCAAGGCAAAAACCACCATGACCGGTGCTTCCCAGAATTTGTTGGTCTGGATGAGAATTACACCCAAAATCACGTTCCAGAAAGCCCAAAGGATGAACGCCCCCTCCTGACCTTCCCAGAAACTGGAGATCATGTAATGAACAGGCAGTGCTTTGGAAGAGTGTGAATAAGCATAAAAGTACTCGTAGCGGTGATTGTAGATGATTTCAAAAAGTGAAAAAGCAATCATCACAGTCGAAGCTGTATGAATGTAAAAGCTGATTCTGCTAAATCGTCTCCAACTCGCTTTTTCAATTTCGTTGGCACGGAAATACTGCACGTAGGCGTAAGCCGTCACCAATGCACTCACAAAAGCCACGATGGTCATCAGGTGGCCAAGATTACCCACAAAGGTATTGATCATGATTTTTTACTTGAGATAGCTTTCAACATCACATTCCTGCCGCCTTCACATCAGTTTCCTGATACTTGGATGGACACTTCATCAGGATTTTATCCGCTACGAAAATTTCTTTTTCCCGATATGAACCGATTACGACCACTTGTTCTGAGCGCTGAAAATCTGCAGGGACCGGTTCGTTGTAAAACACCTTCTGTTCGGTGCCTTCGTTGTCAATTAAAAGAAAAGTGAAGGAGGTTTTATCTTCTCGCACTTCCAGTCCAGTCACTTGACCCGTTGCATCTTTTTTCAACTGCCCCACTACGTGGATTGACTTATCTTCTCCACCTTCCTTCATTTCCCAAGCCGTCTTAAAGTTTTCATAGCTGCTTGCATCGCCGATTGAAGTCATGATGATGACAATCGCGATGGCTATAATTCCGAGGCCGATGATGTGTCCTTTCTTCATAGGAATAGAAAATTAAGAGGGAAGATTTTTTTCAAGTTTGGTAATCTTCCGGTCGGTATTGATCACATAAACTGTGATTCCGGCGAAAATGATTACAATGATTCCAACCAACACATAGATTTTTCCATCTGCGCGCATTAGATCTGCCATTTCCACTGAATTGTTGGAATAATCAGAATCAGTCACCGGAATTTTCTCCTGTGCCAACGCACTTAAAGAAAAAACTAGCAGGGCTATTGTCAATAATTTTTTCATGTGTTTATAATTTGATTTTCAATGGCCATCCCTGTCTGCTGCAGGCAGGTCGCATGGCTGATAATCAGTAAAGTGTCACTTGCTGTAAACTCGATTTCATTTATCGGGAATTTATAATACTGTCCTCCAATACTCGTTCGGCTTGACGGATTCTGACCCGTACTGTTGCTATCCATGCTCCCAAAAGTGTCCATCCAAGGATTGCAGGATAGAAGATCATTCGAAGCTTGGAATCCAGATCATAAGCATTGAATCCCGGATTTCCGCCATTTCCCGGATGCAGGCTGTCAGTGAGACGGGGCAATACGAAAATCAACGGAATAAAGGCTGCGAAAGCAAAGATGTTGTAGACTGCGCCGATCCGCGCTCTTTGCTGTGGATCAGTGATGCTGCCTCGGAGAATCAGATAAGCGAAATACATCAAAATCCCTATGGCTGATGCATTTTGCTTAGGATCGCCACTCCAATAATCTCCCCAGGTGAATTTTGCCCAAAGCATACCGGTCAAAATCCCCAAAACTCCGAATAGGATGGCTGCATTGGTAAATTCTATCGCCATGTCGTCGTGTCGCAGATTATTGCTTCGCAGGTATTTGATGCTGTAAATGACAGCAACTACCAACATCAGAATCATTCCGAACCACATAGTCACGTGAAAGTGAAGTGCACGGATCGTTTCGTTTAGGATCGGAAGCCGAGGCACATCCATAATCAATCCGGCAGTGAGTGTGTACAGCAGGAGACCGATTGCAAGGATTTTCCACCAAGATTGGCGCATAGGGTGATTTTGCTATTTCAAGTGCAAAAATACGTCATAAGTTCCTGAATCCCCTGCTTTTTTATGATAAAAGGAGATGGGATAAAGATTGATAAAATTTATACCTAAAGCGAGACTCGTGTTATATATTGAATGCATTTCTTGGATATGCCAATACGCTGACAATTTACAACCTTACCAACTTCCAGCTTTCCCACCATCCCACTCGCTTACAATTTTCCAATTTTGGAATTTTCCAATCTTTCAACACTTACCTTTGCCCCGTGGAAAATCAGAAAATCGACATTCGAAAACTCAGCCTGACCGAATTGGAGGAGTATTTTTTAGCCAATGGAGAAAAAAAATTCCGAGCCAAGCAAGTCTACGACTGGCTTTGGAATAAATCGCTCAAAAATTTCGACGATATGAGCAACATTTCCCTTTCTACAAGGGAAATGTTGAAGGAAAACTTTATCATCAATCATATCCAAGTGGATTTGATGCAGCATAGCTCTGACGGCACGATCAAAAATGCAGTTAAACTCTTTGATGATAAAATTGTAGAATCGGTACTTATCCCCACCACCAAACGAATCACTGCCTGTGTGTCCTCTCAAGTAGGATGCAGTCTTGATTGCAATTTTTGTGCGACCGCACGGTTAAAGCGCATGCGAAATCTCACTCCGGGAGAAATTTATGATCAGGTAGTGGCGATCAAAGAAGAGGCGGAAACTTACTTCCAGCGTCCGCTTACCAACATTGTTTTCATGGGGATGGGGGAGCCACTTCTGAATTATGCCAATGTGATTGAGGCGATTGATAAAATCACTTCGCCCGAAGGCCTGGGGATGGCACCCCGCCGAATCACACTCTCTACAGTCGGCGTGACCAAAATGATCCGTAAAATGGCTGACGACGAAGTCAAATTCAACCTTGCCGTTTCGCTTCACTCCGCGATCAATGAGACTCGATCCCGACTCATGCCAATCAACGATTCCAATCCCGTGGAGGAACTGGGAGAAGCCCTGAAGTATTGGTACCAAAAGACCAAGCGGAAAGTGACTTATGAATACGTCATTTGGGATGGGATCAACGACGACGAAAAGCACGCCCGGGCACTGGCTAAATTTTGCAAAATCATTCCTTCCAAAGTGAATCTGATCCAATACAATCCGATCGATGAAGGTGAGTTTCGTCAGGCAAAACAAGAGGCGGTGGACATGTATGTGCGGATATTGGAGCAAAACGGTATCATCGCCAAGGTCCGAAAATCCCGAGGTCAGGACATCGACGCTGCCTGCGGTCAGCTGGCCAACAAAAACGAAGTGGCACAGCTAAACAATATTTAAGAGTTTTTTATTTGTATTTAAAACAAGAAGTAGTTTTATTACTTTCGATTTTAACAACCAACTATTCTACCGATGAAAATCTTTTTTTCCAAGCTGCTTACAGCGGCCTTGTTTCTTATTGCAATTCCAAGTTTTGGGCAGGAAAGTCTCCCTGAAAAGATCCAAACTTATTTTCAAAGTATCCAAAGAGAATTCCCAACTGAGAAATCCTACCTTCATCTAGACAAGCGAACCTACACGCTTGGGGAAGATGTTTGGTTTAGTGCGTATTTATTGGCTGGGAGCAATCAAATCCCCTCTCCGCTAAGCCGCACACTTTACGTCGATATATTCGATGGTGAAGGACTCTTGCTTGAACAGCGAAAAGTAAGAATCGAAAATGGTCTTGGTGCCGGAGACTTTAAAATCCCAAGATTTGGAAAAACAGGAACCTATCAGATCAAAGCTTACACCGCATGGATGAGGAATTTTGACGAGGCCTATTTTCTCAGCAGTTCATTTGTGGTGGTAGATGGTGCGGCGGGCTCTTTTTTGCCCAAAGTTGACTTCAAAGAAATCAGTGCCTCGGCAGGACAAGTCAAATATCAGGTGGAAATTGAAGCAGTTTCCACCTCTGGTAATCCGCTTAGCAATCAAACATTAGAGTTAAGAGCGTTGGCTGGAGAAACTCAACTGCACAAGCAATCACTTTCTTTGAATGGGCAGGGTCAAGCATCCTTTTCATTCTCCATCCCTGAAAAGGCAAACCCAAGCCAAAGCCTTGAACTAACCTATTTTGAAAACGGAGATTATCCGGTCACTCAAATCATTCGGCTTCCTTATGCATTAAAACTGGCGGATATTCAGTTTCTTCCTGAGGGAGGACATTTAGTGATTGGGAAAAAATCAAATGTGGCATTTCGGGCTATAGACCCTGATGGGACGCCCGTAGAGATCCGGGGGGAAATTGAAGGACAGGGATTTTCGTCGCGTTTCGGAGGGATGGGAAAGCTGGAATTCACTCCAACAAAAGCGGATAATGCTGCCAATATTACCAATCCAAAAACAGGTGAGACGAGATCTGTTTCACTTCCAAAAGCAGATTCCCGAGGCTTGGTAGTTCAGGTAGTCAATAATCCATCTGCCTCTTTTGTTACAGTTTTTGTACAAGGCGAATACGAGCCTAATTCACTTTTGCTGGTTTCTCAGACTCGGGGAGTGATCAATTACATGATTCAGGGGGTTTTGGCCAACGGCGTTTGGGGGGTTCGGATTCCAAGGGAAAATTTGATTACCGGCATCAATCATATTACGATTTTGAGTTCAGATGGTAAGCCCTTATTGGAGCGGCTGATTTTTGTTCAAAAAGATGACTTTTTGAAACTTGAGCTAAACAGCTCCGGTCCTATCAATCCGAGAGGGAAAATTGGCTTAGATCTCTCCAGTTTATTCCAAAATCAGCCCATGGAAGGCTCATTTTCCATGGCTGTGACAGACGCGGATCAGGTGAGCGATGAGTCGGATTCCTTCGGCTCTATATTTTCCTCCTTATTACTGACATCAGACTTGCGGGGGAAAATCCATCAGCCCGGGCATTACTTCAAGAATCAGGAAGCAGAGACCTTAGAGTTGCTTGATTTGGTGATGTTGACTCACGGATGGAGACGTTTCTCTTGGGATGATGTAATGGCGGGTAAACTGCCTGAAATCAAAAATTTTATTGAGCGGGGAATCAATATCGAAGGTCAAGTCAAAGAACAAACTGAAACCAAGAAGGGACTTGGCGGAGGTAAAGTCAATGCGATTTTGGGTGATGGAGTAGAAATTGTGTCCTCAGAATTTGGACCAAACGGCAGATTTATTTTTACCGAATTGGACTATCAAGATTCGGTTACGGTCACCATAACAGCAGTGGACAATCGGGTCAAAACATTTGTGGATGTGAGTATCATTGAGCCTGATGCCGTATTTTCAAAAATCGAAGGAGAGTATCCTCATCAGATCGTCTGGCCGGAAGGTTTGGCGGCCACTTTTGCTGAAAGAAACCTACTGCAACAAATGAAGGATGATCAAAATATCCTTGACTTGGAGGGAGTCACCGTGGAGGCTAAGACGATTGAAAGAGAAGATGAAGAAATCCGGAAAATGTATGGAACAGGAGATGTCACCATCAATCCGGACAAAATACCGGGCACTATTGCCTTTACCAATGTTTTTCAACTGATCCAAGGACGGGTCTCGGGTGTTCAGGTGTTTGTTTCAGGTTTGGCGGTATCCGTTCGGATCAGAGGTGTGGGATCTGCAAATGCCGGTACTGATCCACTTTACTTACTGGATAATGCACCTGTGGATGCGGGAACTCTACTTCAGATCAATCCCAGGGATGTATCGAGTATAGATGTGTTCAAAGATCCTGCACGTGCTGCGATTTTTGGTGCACAGGGTGCCAATGGTGTCATCGCAGTATATACCAAAACCGGCTCGGGAATGAATTACAAAAGTGTAGGGGGCACCTTGGTTACCAAATACGGAGGCTATGCTTCACCGCGAGAATTTTACAGCCCGAAGTATGACGTGAAAACTGCTGAAAATGCCATCACAGACAGCAGAGCGACGATCTATTGGAATCCTTCAATAAAAACTGATGCCGCAGGCAAAGCGAAGCTTGAGTTCTATAATACGGATGTTGCTAAGCGGCAATTGATCATTGTGGAGGGAATGGATGCCGAAGGAAGATTAGGCAGAGTGGTCAAAGTCATTGAATAGTCACTTGCAAAACTCAGCAAAGCCTCTTACCTTTTTCGGAAAACTTAGAAAAATGAAAAAGGCTTTGCTTGTTTTTGTACTCTGCGTTGGGGTTTCCACATTTTCAACGGCTCAGGAAAAAGGGGATTCCCGGATTCATGCCCTTGGGACGTATGGCTTCAGATTCAATGAATTTGGGGCAGCTGCTGGTCTTGAATTCTTTTTTGCAGACAAGTTTGCGGTAATGCCAAGCTTTACTAAATTTTTCCCGAAAGTGGGAAACTTCAGCAATTTCAGTTTCGATCTTCGATACTATGTCACAGAAGGCCCTTCCCAGCTTTATTTTCTTGCCGGATACAGTCAGACTTTTGAAAACAATCAACCCGGTCAACCCGGCACAAAACGAGACTATGTGGGCGCCAATGCTGGTGTAGGGGCTTACATCGTATTGACGGAATGGGTGGGCTTGAGCACTGAGTTTAAGTTTCAAAGCCAGTTTAGGCAAGAACCCAGCTTTCGGGTAGGCTTGGCTTTTCCGCTTTAAGAATATACAAGGGATTCAGCTGAAATCCTTTGAATCTTATTTCTTACTAAACTCAAACAACTTCCTTTTCTCTTCTTTGCTCAGGGCATCATAGCCCTTTTCCGCGATTTTATCCAGGATTTTATCGATGTCTTCTTGCGTAGTTTCTTGGTTTTTTTGAGCTGGACTCACGTTTGGTTTGGATGAGAAGCCACCAAAACCTCCATTGTTGCCTGTCTTTGCTTTTCGATAACTCACTTTGACATTGCTTCGATTGCGACTAAAAAGGTTTTCGAAGAATATCCCGATTTTCTGAACAGGAACCCCCAAGTCAGTACCCCGCCGAAGTTGTACGATATAGAAATAGCCTAAAAGTGCTCCTCCCAAGTGAGCGATTTCTCCCCCGGCGTTTGCTCCAATTGAGTTGGCAAAAGACAAAATCACATAAAATGCTGCGATGTAAACAATCTTCACTGGCCCGAGGATCAGCAAAAAGAAAGTTGTATTGGGGGTCAAAGTCGCTGCACCAACAACTATCGCAAATACCCCTGCACTAGCTCCAAGCATCATCGAGCTTTCTACCGATCCACTAAAGTAGGGTGCAAGATTGTAGATCAGAACATAAAACAAGGCTCCGAAAATCCCGCCTAAAATATACAAGTTTGCAAGCTTTCTACTTCCAAGGTATTGGTGGATCAGCATCCCAAACCAATAGAGAAAAAGCATATTGAAAAGGATGTGAAATAATCCTTCGTGCAAAAACATGTAGCTTAGAATTGACCAAGGCTGTGTGGCTATTTTAGGAAGATAAGCCGGCATCATCAGGTAGCTCAAAGCTGCTTTGTATAGCTCCCCAAATCCGCTGATTGTAAATATTACACGGACGATCAACAGACCAAAAAATACCAGAATATTTATCGCAATCAGCTTAAAAAGGCTGTTGTCGCCATGCCGGAAGGCATTCTTTAGATTATCCCAAAAACCACCGTACATATCAATAGAAGCTATTTCTGTCCTTTTTCCAATTGTAAACCAATACTGCCCCAACCACCAAGCCACTCAAGTGGGCAAAATGAGCCACATTATCTGTCGGGTTATTTACGAATACGTTGTAAATGGTATAAAGTGCATAGACTCCCACCAAATATTTTGCCTTGACAGGCATAGGTGGAAACAGTAAGAACAGCTGTGTGTTGGGGAAAAGCATGGCAAAGGCCACTAAAATTCCAAAAAGGGCACCTGATGCACCGACCATAGGCTGATTGGATCGTAGCCTCAGGATCGCCTGAAGTGTTTTTTCTGCCCGTTCGATAAACATTGGATCCTCGGGATTTCTGCTGAAATCGCCCACAAAATCAAATACTTCCGGGGAAAAATACCCTCGATTTTCTAAAACAAGTTTGTTGAAATATTCAGGATCGGGATCAGCTTCAAAGGTAAGCACCTTGTCCTCTAATTTTTTATACTCATACATGGAATAGCCTGAATACAGGACTCCTGCACCAATACCGCAAACCATCCAGAGAATGAATAATTTTTTTGGTCCCAAAAATTGCTCCAGCAGTGGGCCAAAAATCAATAGACCGAACATGTTGCTGAAAAGGTGCCAAAAATCGGCATGCATAAACATGTAAGTCAGGAATTGGAATGGCTTGAAATAAGGACTTTGAATAAAATAAAGTGCAAACCATTCATTCAAAACGGGAAAAACAAAATTTGCAACCAAAAAAACGATAATGTTGATCAGTAGAAGATTTTGTACGACCGGGGTGATATTTCTAAACATGTTATTTTCCGAAGAAGGAGTGAATGCTACTTAAATCCAATTTCACGAAAGTTTTGTTCCCCGCAGGGGAATAATTCGGGTTTTGGCTGGCAAAAAGCTGACCAACCAGTGTTTCCATCTCCTGAGGGTTCAGCTTTTGCCCCTTTTTGATAGAGGCTCTGCGCGAAAGTGAGCGGGCCAAATTTTCCCGTTTATCCAGAGAAAGCTCATTTTTGAAGTTTTTAAACTGCTCCACCAAACCTTCAAAAAGTTCTTTTTCATTTTTTACCTGCACATCTGCGGGCACGCCTTGAATCAAAACTGTATCCTTGCCAAATTCCTCCACAATAAACCCCAAACTATAAAGCTCCGGAAGCATATCCATCACCAAGGCAAAATCTCCGGCATTCAGTTGGACTGTCGGAGGGAAAAGACATTGCTGAGAAGCACCTTGGGAGGATTGAAGTTGCCGTAAGTAGCGCTCATATAAGATTCGTTCATGTGCGGATTGTTGATCTACGATCAGTAATCCTGTTGACATTTGTGCGATGATGTAGCTCAACTCAACCTGAAATGTAGTGCCGGTTGCCTCGGATTCCTGAGGAGGAATCAAAAATCTCGATTCATCCGAGGTGGCCCGACTTGGGAAGGTCAGGATTTCCTGGTCTTCCTCAGAATTCTGTACCGCAGATGGGGTAGGAGTAAAATTCCCTTCAAATAAGCGTTCCCAGCCTGAGACTGATGATTTTTTAAACTCCGGTGTGTTGAATGTTTTATAGCTGTACTCTCGGTCGACTTGCACCTTGGTGTCGGGATTTGAGGTCCAATTTTCCTGAAAATTCACATCCAGAGAAAAGTCAAGGGCCGGCATCACATGATGTGCTCCCAAGGCTTGCTTCACTGCTGATCGGATTACCGCATAGACAGTTCGCTCATCGTCAAACTTGATTTCGGTCTTGGTGGGATGGACATTGATGTCAATATGTGCCGGATCGATGTCAAGAAACAAAACATAAAAGGGGAATTGATCATTCTGAATCAGCCCTTCAAATGCCGAGCTCACGGCATGATGCAGGTATGAACTTTTGATGTAGCGGTTGTTGACAAAGAAAAACTGCTCTCCACGGGTTTTTTTGGCATTTTCAGGTTTCCCGATGTAGCCTTTCACATTGACATGGGGGGTTTCCTCATTGCAGGGGACTAATTGTCCCTGATAACTTTTGCCAAAAAGTGAAACAATTCGTTGACTCAATTTCCCCGAAGGAAGGCTGAAAACCTCCAAATCCTGCTGAAAAAGTGAAAAGGCGACTTCCGGATAGGAAAGTGCTACCCGCTGAAATTCGTCTACGATGTGACGCATTTCCACAGGATTGGATTTCAGGAAATTCCGACGCGCAGGAACATTGAAAAATAAATTTTTCATCGCCACGGAAGTTCCTACCGGTACAGCTACTGGCTCCTGTTTTTTCACTTCGGAGCCCTCGATTTGAATCAAAGTACCCAGTTCGGTTTCGGTCTGTCGCGTTTTCAGTTCCACATGGGCTACAGCGGCAATGGAGGCCAGCGCCTCTCCTCTGAACCCGAAAGTCCGGATTGCAAAAAGATCTTGCGATGTTCTGATTTTGGATGTCGCGTGCCGCTCAAAACTCATTCGCGCATCGGTGGCCGACATTCCTTTTCCATTGTCAATCACCTGAATCAGCTGTTTCCCGGCATCTTTGATCACTACTTGAATATGAGTTGCGCCAGCATCCACGGCATTTTCCAAAAGTTCCTTTAAGGCGGAAGCAGGGCGCTGTACTACTTCCCCGGCTGCAATTTGATTGGCAATTGCATCTGGAAGAAGTTGGATGATGTTACTCATCTTTTGACCTATTTTTTAGTCTAAAAAAGAAATAAACCCCGGCAACCAGTAAGCCCAGGTAAAGCAGATAAGTGAAAATATCAGGCCCAATGTAAATGTACCCGAATGCCATTAGGATCATTCCCAAGAATAGAAGGGTACGGATTATAGCAGTTGAACTGAAAACGCTGGTTTCTCTCGGCTTGATTCCTCGGTATTGAGAGAAGGAACCCCGGATTCCAGAGCTAAAATTTTCCAGGGAATCTTCATTTTCCGAATTCAAAAGCCCTTGCTCTGCCAATTCCCTTCTTATTCTGGAGGTTCGTTGTTCGATTTCCTCTTTGACAGGATCGTAGTAGCGTGGTTTGATATCATACCGCATCGGTGAAGCGGTACGGAATAAGGAGGGAAATTTCATAATAAACTCGGTTAGGGTTTGGGCCGGCTATTAGGGGAAACGAGGAGGCTCAAGGATTAAATATACCGAATAGACCCTTGTTTACGTTTTTAACCTTAAACCTCACGTAATGTTGCCCAATCTTTGTTACATTCAATTGAAAGTCTTTTACAGGCTTTGAAAAAAGCAGAAAAGACTCGTAGAATTTAATATATTCATAGCCTACACAAATATATTTTGAAAGTTAAGGATAAAAAATTGATCTCGTTAATGAAAAGGAAGCTTTGGGGCCCGATAGCACTTTTGATGTTGCTAGGAATAGCTACATCAGGTAAAGTCGACCCTTTTGTGGCCAATGAGGACCCATTGATCAGTAGTGATCGTGTTGAACAAAAGCATTGGGTCGACAGCGTGTTTTCAGCCATGAATTTTGATCAAAGATTGGGACAGCTTTTTATGGTAGCAGCCTATTCCAACAAAGATCAAAAGCATGTCGATGAGATCAGCAATTTGGTAAAAACCGAAAATTTGGGCGGTTTGATATTTTTTCAGGGAGGACCAAATCGACAGGCTAGGCTAACCAACTATTATCAGGCTCAATCAAAAACGCCACTTTTTATCGCAATGGATGCCGAGTGGGGAATAGGAATGCGTTTGGATTCCGTCCCGAACTTCCCGAAGGCGATGACTTTGGGAGCGATTCAAAATCAAAAATTGATTTATGATATGGGTGCTGAGATCGCACGCCAGTTTAAGGAACTGGGGATGCATATCAACTTTGCTCCGGTAGTAGATGTCAATTCCAATCCCAACAATCCGGTAATTGGATACCGGGCTTTTGGAGAAAATAAAGAAACGGTCACTCGTCGTGCGGTTGCCTATATGAAGGGCTTACAAGACAATGGTGTTATTGCCAATGCAAAGCATTTTCCAGGGCACGGTGATACAGATACTGACAGTCATTATGCTTTACCCGTGATCAAGCACGCCGAGAAGCGGATATGGGATGTGGATCTATATCCGTATCAGGAGCTTTTCAGAGAAGATTTAATGTCAGTGATGGTTGCCCACCTCAATGTCCCTAGTTTGGATCAGGGCTCCAATATTCCTTCCAGCCTTTCCAGGCCGATCGTGACCGATTTGCTTCAAAATAGGATGAATTTCCAGGGTTTGATTTTCACTGATGCGCTGAACATGAAAGGTGTGGCAAATTTCAGCAAACCCGGAGAAGTAGATCTGAAAGCACTACTTGCCGGTAATGATGTGTTACTATACTCCCAAGATGTCCCCAAGGCCAAAGCTCTTATTAAAGATGCCGTAGCGCGTGGTTTGATTAAAGAGTCGGAAATAAACCGACGGGTCATGAAAATCTTAAAAGCAAAATATTGGGCAGGTCTGGATAAGTACAAACCTATAGATACCTATAAAATTGCAGAGCGTCTCAATACGCCCAAAACCGCTGAAGTCATTGAAAAGCTTTATGCCGAATCCATCACCGTAGCATCCAACAAAGGTGATCTTTTGCCTTTTCAAAACTTGGATCTCAGAAAATTTGCCTGCTTGACAATTGGGGACGATGGAAAAGTTTTTAATCAATATCTAAAAAATTATACCCAAGTAGACCATTTCACTGTACAAAAGGCTGCAGGAGAATCTGCCCATTACAATCTGATTAAGCAATTGGAAGACTATGATGTGATTGTGGTAGGCTTGATGGGAGTGACTAACAGTCCACAGCGTGCCTTTGGAATTGCTCCCGGGGATATTCAACTAATCCGAACCTTGGAGAAAAGGCAAAAAGTGGTCACTGTCCTGTTTGGGAATGCTTATGGGGCCAAAGCCCTGGAAGGGATGGGCAATGTAGTCTTGGCGTATGAGAACTCCTCCGAAACACAAAAGCTTGTTCCTCAAGTGCTGTTTGGAGGTAGGTCAAGTCAGGGGATTTTACCCGTCACAGTCAGCGGACAATATTCCCATGGAGTGGGGGGATACCTGTCAGATGCCAATCGACTTTCGTATGGCACTCCCGAGAGTGTGGGATTGAAATCTGAAGTTTTGGATAAAATTGATGAAGTGGCCCAACGAATGATTCAGATTCAGGCTGCACCCGGAGCCAATGTTTTGGTATTAAAAGACGGAAAAGTGGTATTTGAGCGTTCTTACGGCTTTTTAGACTACAAAAAGACAGTCCCCGTATCTAAAGAAACGGTATACGATCTGGCATCAGTCACTAAAGTACTTGCGACCACGCAAGCGGCAATGTTTCTCAAAAGCCGTGGTGAATTGGATATGAATAAGACCTTGGGGGATTATTTGCCTGAGCTGAAAAACACCAACAAAGGCAACCTTGTCCTAAAGAATGTGATGATTCATGAATCAGGGCTCAAGGCATTCATTCCTTATTATGCCAAAACCGTCCAGTCAGGACAATGGCGTGGGGACTATTATAAGGCCTCATTAGAGACGGGTTTCAGCAGACCGGTTTCGAATGATATGTATGGGAAAGACGCGCTCAGAGACAGTATTTGGAACTGGACCGTTCAGTCTGAATTACTTCCCAAACCTTACAAATATGTCTATTCAGACCTGACTATGTACTTCATGCAGGCAGTGGTCGAGCGGATTGTCAACCAGCCACTGGATGAATTTTTGGATCAAAATTTCTATGCCCCTTTGGGTTTAAAGACGCTGACATTCAATCCCTATCTCAAAATGCCATTGGAAAAAATTGCACCGACAGAAAACGATGTGGCTTTCCGAAAACGTCAGGTTCAGGGCTTTGTACATGATCCAGGAGCAGCGATGTATGGTGGGGTCGCTGGTCATGCAGGACTTTTCGGTACTGCCAATGATCTTGCCGTCATGATGCAGCTGATGCTGAATAAAGGGACTTATGGGGGAATTACGCTCTTCGATCCAGAAACTGTGGATGCCTTTACCAAGCGCCAATCCAATATAAGCCGTCGGGGTTGGGGTTGGGATAAACCGGAACCCGAAGCAGGAAAAGGTGGTTCGGCAAGCAAGTTTGCTCCAAAAAGTACCTTTGGGCATACAGGCTTTACCGGTACTTGTGTTTGGGCGGACCCAGAAAATCAGCTGGTTTATGTTTTTCTGTCAAACCGGGTTTATCCGGACGCCGAAAACAACAAGCTTTTGAATGAGGGTATACGGACTAAGATTCACGACATCATCTATGAGTCGATGACTAGCGAGAAAAAGTAAAATCTAAGCTTTGTTTGGGGTAAAACTGGTTTTAATCAAGCGGTTGAAAATTCTACGGAACACTTGAATTTGGATCGGACATCTGACACCGGTCATCCGACAAATACAGTTAGGTAATCAAAAATTCAATTTTGTCATTCCTTTTTCCCATCTCTCAGCGACTTCAGGTAAAGCCCCTCCACCCGTTCTCTTGCCCAAGGTGTTTTTCTGAGAAATTTCAAGCTTGACCCAATCGAAGGGTCATGGGTAAAGCAACGGATCGTGATCCGTTCGCCGAGTTCTTTCCAGCCGTAAAACTCCACCAAATGCTGCAGGATATCATCCAGTCGAATGCCGTGAAGTGGATTGTTGGGTTGTGGTTCCATAGCTACTATTTTTCTGAATTCTGAAAACTGAGACTGCTTACTGTTTTACGGGTTCGATCAAATCCCACAAATTTCCATACAAATCCTTAAATACGGATACAGTTCCATAGGGCTCTTTTGCAGGTTCGCGGACGAATTCCACACCCCTGGAAGTGTATTTTCGATAATCTCTCCAAAAATCATCGGTATAAAGAAACAGAAATACACGTCCTCCCGCCTGAAACCCGATTTGCTGCTGCTGAGCTTCATTGGCTGCTTTAGCCAATAGCAAGTGACAAGAGGATCCGGGAGGTGAAACTCTCACCCAGCGTTTGCTTTCACTCATCACGGTATCTTCCAATAGCTCAAAGTCTAACACATCTGTGAAATAGCGAATGGCTTCGTCATAGTCGCTGACCAGAAGAGCGAGTTGTCCGAGTTGTTGTTTCATTATTAATGAGAAAATCCAAAAATTTCTTTCATAGTTTTAAAATTGGTTTTAGTTTAAAGCCTAAACCAATTATCATGTACAAGTTTACCGCATTATCTTTTTTCTTAAGTCTTTTTTCAGTTTTGATTTTTTCCTGTCAAGGAAAAAAGGAGGAAGTTATTTCTTGGAGTTTAGTCTCATCCGGCGAAAAAATCAAATTTCCACTAAATGATCAGACTCCCAATATCAGTATGGGGCTGGAATATTTCGGCGGAGAAAAACCACTGCTTTTCAATGTTAACGAGATAACCAATTCCCTGCAAATCTTCGATCTGGAGAGTCAGAGCTTGGTCAAGGAGTTGACCTTCGAGCGGGAAGGCGATCAGGGAGTTGATTTTCAATATTTTCATGTCCAAAGTCTGGACAGCATTTTTCTGTTTCCACCTTTTGGGAAAAGGATCATCCTCACTGACACCTCCGGCAAGATTAAAAACCGGATCCGCTTCGAGCTGCCCCTAGGCTATTCTACCATTTTCCCACATAACAGCTATTATGTATCCCCTCCTGCTGTAATCGGGAAAGAACTTACTGTAAAAGTCCGTGGGGATAGAAGACCCACAGAATATAGCCAAATCCAACTGGACAGTTTGGCTCTAGAAGCTGCAATTAATCTGGAAACAGGTGCTGTTCGAATGCTTCCTTTGGGTTTTCCGGGAGATTACCTAAATCTTGGCAGTAAGCAGCTGGAATACAGTATTGTCAATCAGGGCGGGAAGAAATTGGGTTCTTTTATTGGTGATCACCGCGTTTACCTTGCGGAGCAAAACTCAGAAGAATGGACTGCCAAGGATGCCAAAAGTCAGTTTTTGGATGAGCAAATGCCCTTTTTTGCCAAAGACGTAGATAGTAGAGGAATCAATGAATACGCCTTTTCCAAGTCACGCTATGAGTCATTAGTCTATGATCCCTATCGGAAAGTTTATTACCGATTTGCCTATCCGACGGTGACTTTTGAAACGGATGAGGAATTGAGGACATTGAGAACTAGTCCGGGACCTTTTGTGGTGATAGTTTTGGATGAAAATGGAGATATCCTGACCGAGCGGAGATTTGAAGCAGGCACCTATTACCCCACTAATTTCTTTGTAGGCGAAAAGGGGCTCTATCTTTCGATTAACCACCCCGATAATCCCGAAAATCAAGAGGATGTATTAGCATTTGAGCTGATTCGGCTTAATAAATAAAAAGCGAGGCTCCTTCTGATCTAGGAGCCTCCTTGAATTTTTTATGCATTGGAAAGTGTCCGGCGGATCATGTCCAGATTGACCCGAATCTCTTCGATGCTTTCCCATTCCCGGTCTGGCGCGCCATGCTCGATGCCCACATAGCCTCTGAACTTATGACCTACCACGATTTTCATCATTCGCTCATAGTCCAAGGGATGTTCTTTACCAAAATCATCCCAAACCTTTGGCTTCAAACTCACTCCTTTTGCTTTAGGCATCAATTCATCCACTCCTCGGTAGGAATCATAGCTGAATATTTTGTCACCTACTTTGTTCAATTGGAAATTCCCAAAATCAGGAAGTGTGCCTGCTCTCCGATGTCCGGTTTCTTTGATGAGTCGCGCCAGCCATTTCCCATTGCTGGAGTATCCTCCGTGGTTTTCTACAATCACATCGATGTCAAAATCATTGGCGAATTGACAGATTCTTCTCAACGTAGAGCTGCACACGTCGATGGCCTTTTTTTCCTCCTTGGGATCAGTGCTGTAGGGTACGGAAGTGTAGGCATTGACGCGGATGGCATGGCAACCTAAAAACTTGGCTGCTTCCACCCATTTTTTATGGTTTTCGACGGTCTTAGCTCGCTCTTCAGAAGTCGCAGCCCCCAATTGCCCTTCCCCGTCGATCATGATCAGAACTGAAGTCACACCTTCGCCATCAGCACGGTTTTTCATTTCCTGGAGGTAGGCTTTGTCTGTGGCTTTGTCTTTAAAAAACTGATTGACATACTCCACCGCGTCGATTCCGTGTTTTTTAGCTTCGATGGCAAAGTCCAGATGATTCATTTTTCCGGCGAAAAGGGGTTTGTTAAGCGACCACTCCGCCAGGGAAATTTTAAACAGCTCTTCTTTTTTCATGGAAAAAGAGAATTGAGGTAGCCCGAGGCCCACTGCTGCTGTGGCGAGGCCGGCTGATTTGATAAAGTTTCTTCTGTTTGTCATGGGTTAAAAAGGTTAATTAGAGATTGGTTTATTTGTTACTTATACATTTTAAATTTTGGAGATGCAAACTGCCATTGCCTACTTACTTTCAGCTTTAGACTTTTACTTCTGCAAACTGCAAACTGAGACTGCCTACTTTCTAAATCTCCCACCCACCTCGATAGGTTCGTGTCAGGAACTGATTCGCCGCTTCATCATTGGTAATTTTGACCAAATTAGAATCGAAATCTACTTTTTTTCCAGTCCGAAGTGCAATAGCTCCCAGATTGATTGTATCTGTGATGCATTGGGCTCGGGTAAAACTGCCTGGGGTTTGCTTGCCTTCCAGCATAGCGTCTACCCATTGAATAGTTTTTCTGTCCACTTCACGGGAATTGATCTTTTCGGATTCCGGACGACTGGCCATTTTACTTTCAGGCAAAAGAACCGGATTTTCTCCCCGGAAACCTCCCAGGATTTTCCCTTTGGTTCCGACCAAAAGTAATCCTTCTTCAGGCGTATCTTTTCCGTCTGCTTCCAATTCTTCGCAGGCAAATGGCTTCATTCCGCCGTCATACCAGAATAATTCGAAAGCAGGCAATTTTTCCTGCTCCGGAAATTTCCATTTGATGGTGCAACTTGCAGGAAAGGCAACTTCATTTTTCACCCATTGGTAGACCTGGTTAACCTCTTCACGCGAAGTCGTGCCAAAAGCTCTCGCTGAGATCGGTGATCGATTGATGCCCAGTGTATCAAATAGCGGAAATAAGCTGTAATGGCCCATATCTGCCACTGATCCTCCACCGAATTCATACCAGCCCCGGAAGACATTGTGGGTGTAATTTTTATGATAAGGCATATCGGGAACAGGTCCGAGCCAAAGATCCCAGTTGAAGCCTTCAGGGATAGGCTGAGTTTCGGTTGGTCTTTTGGTCCATTGCTGCCAGACCGGTCGGTAGGACCAATTGTGGATCTCTTGCAACTCACCAATCAATCCTTCATCCATCCAAGCTTTGATTTGGCGATACTCCGGTCGATCCGACCAAGCCAGAAGATGCGTGACCACGCCGGATTCTTTGGCTTTTTCGATGACTTTTCGTCCTTCTATTAATCGATTGGAAATAGGCTTATGCGTGACCACATGCATCTTTTGGTTCATTGCAGCCAAAGCAATTGAGGCATGCGTGTGATCTGGAGTCATGATTTTGATGGCATCGATGCCTTTTTCTTTTGCAAAAAGCTCGCGATAATCCTCATAACTCACACACCCCTTGTACTTACCGGAAGGTTTGTTTTTCGCATAGTATTTCTCAACGTATTCCTGACCTATATCTCTTCCTCCTGGAATTCCCGGTTTGCCTTCCCACCAAGTTGGATCTCCAAGGACTTCCCGGATGTCATTGCGAATACCATGGGCTGACCAGTCGATGTAGTCTGTCGAGAATTTATTGATATCGCAGACGGCCACTACACGGACTTTTGGGTTTTGGAGCAAACTCCCCATTTCCCGGAGTCCCTGCGTTCCGCAACCGATGTTTGCAACTGCGATTTGGTCAGAAGGAGGGATGTGGCCGGTACCGGCAATGACATGGGAAGGGACGATGGAAATGGAAGCGGCGATGGTAGCCGCCGAACCTAGAAATTCTCTTCGGTTGATTTTGGGTGATTGATCCATGAAAAGCTGTTAGCCTTGAAAGTCAATAATTTACAAAAGGAAAGAGTATTTCAAAAGAAAATTTTTTTCCAGACCATTGTCTAAAAATTTTCATAAGTAAGTAGGTGATTATTAGGCAATTTGATTATCCCCAAGGGTACCAGTACCAAGTTAAATGCAGAATAAATATTTATAATATTAATTTCCCCATAAAATTTCAAATCTACCCCTTAAGCGGCTCCGAAGGAGCCAAACCATTTATGATTTTGTACGGAGTGCAGGGAAAATATAGAATTGATTATCCTTCAGCCCTGAAAGGGTGAAACCTCAATGTTCCACCCCTTCGGGGCTCTATTTTTTAATTTTTACTTTACCCCCGGCTTTACCGGGGGTCATGAATTGTTTCGATCCTTCGGATCTAGGACATTCTAAAAATATGCTCCCTGCCAAGTGATTGCGGATATACTTTTTAGGCAAAAAAAATCCCCGAATCAGCATTCGGGGATTTGGAAACTTATCCGTTCTCTTGTTCCTTTTCAGGCTTTTTAGGAGAATCTTTTTTCTCATCTTCTCCCTTCAAATAAGTCGGAAGGTTGAGTCCGGCCATATTAAAAAGGTCATTCAGCGGCGGGACGGTTTTCATCATGCCTGAGACAAAGTTGGCCGTGGAGTTATTGCCATTTTCACCTTGTCCAGAATCCCAAACGGTGATTTTGTCGATTTTGATGTTTTTGACAGCTTCTACCTGAGTTTTGACAAGCTCAGGGAGTTTCTCAATCAGCAAGAGTTGGAAGGCTTTGGTAGGATCTCCACCTGCAGCAGCGACTACATCGCGGTAACCTTCGGCTTGCTTGGTCA
This sequence comes from Algoriphagus sp., assembly GCF_030694375.1. Taxonomy (GTDB): domain Bacteria; phylum Bacteroidota; class Bacteroidia; order Cytophagales; family Cyclobacteriaceae; genus Algoriphagus. Next base: position 275,472 of record NZ_JAUXYL010000041.1, on the reverse strand, counting down.
GAATTTCATAGAGACCTTTTGCTTCTGCTTCCATCTTGGCAAAAATCGCATCTGCTTCACCTTTTGCCTGTTCACGGATTCGCTCAGCTTCAGCTTGTGCTTCAATGATCGCGCGCTGCTTGGCAATTTCGGCAGGGATTACAATGTTTGCATTTTGGGTGGATCGCTCTCGCTCAGCTCGGGCTGTTTCCGCCTTTTGCTCGGCTAAGTAAGCTTCTTCCAGGGCCTTTGCCGCCTGAACTTTTTCCGATGCCAAGGCAATTCTCAGCGCTTCCGCTTCTTTTTCCCTTCTTAGCGCATCCGATTGGGCAATGGAAATTTTAGCTTCGTTTTCCCCTTTGATCGCGATTGCATTGGCTTCGGAGGTTTTGACTCGGGTGTCTCGTTGCGCTTCCGCTTTACCGATGCTCTCATCTTTTTGGGCTTCTGCGATGCTTACTTCCCGATCCTTGAGGGTGATGGCGATTTTCACATCGCGGTCCCGCTGTGTATCGGCGATTTGGACGTCTTTTTCCCGGTCTGCAAGGGCTTTTCCGGTTTCACCGATTTTTTCCTGCTCTGCAACAGAAATTTTCGCTTCGTTGATGGCTTTTGCGGCAGCTTCTTTTCCCAACGCTTCGATGTAACCTGACTCGTCTTTGATATCTGTAACGTTGACGTTGATCAGTTTCAAGCCGATTTTCTTGAGTTCGGAGTCCACGTTTTTGGAGATATTGTCCAGAAACTTATCCCGGTCGGAGTTAATTTCCTCGATGGTCATCGTGGCAATCACCAAACGCAACTGACCAAATAGAATATCTTTGGCCAATTCCTGAATTTGCTCATGAGCAAGTCCTAGCAATCGCTCGGCGGCAGTATTCATGGTGTCTGAATCCGTGGAAATGGCGATAGTAAATCGGCAAGGAACATCCACACGGATATTTTGACGGGAAAGCGCATTGGTCAAGTTGGCCTCAATGGAAATCGGCTTGAGATCCAAGTAAGCATAGTCTTGGATCACAGGCCAAATGAATGCCCCTCCACCGTGGATACATTTGGCAGAAGTGCCACCGGTCTTACCGTAGACGACGAGGATTTTGTCAGAAGGACATCGCTTGTAGCGGGAAACTAAGGCGATGATGGTGACGAAGACAACAAAGGCCCCCGCCAGTATTAAAATTAAAGGATCCATAAAAAGGGTTGATTTAGATTTTTTCTACGATTAAAAGATTGCTTCCTTCCACGCCTATCACTTTGATTGCAGCTCCGGTTTCGATTCGATCACCAAGAGAGATTGCGCTTAGTTCCTTTTGGGAACCCTTGACGCTGACAGAGATTTTGCCAACGCCTTGCCTGTGTTCGGGAATGGAAAGGTAAACTGTTCCGGTTTTTTGCAAAGCTTGCTCCAGCCTGAAGGTGTTGTCTTCGGCGAGTTTTTGGATTTGCTTGATGATGAAAAAGAAAACCCACACAAACCCAAGACCTACCAGAGCGGAAAGCAAGATCAGGATAAAGTAATTGGGGATTGCATCATAAAACGTAATTCCGGTCCAGCTAAATCCCAGCAGGAAATTGATCAGGTTTCGAAGTGTAAAGAGTTGCATTGGAGCTTCGACACCTTCCAGATTTCCGTCAAAATCCGCATTCAGCCCCTCGGTAGAATCTGAACCGATAAAGGTCATGATGGTTTGAAGCAGAAAAATAAAAGAAACAGGCAGCGCAATGTACCAAAGCGCCCGGAGCGAGGGTTCCATTTCGGCTAAAAACTCCATTTTGCTGGCTAATTAAAGGGTGATAAATTCTGTGTATAATTATATCTTTAATTTTTAAGAATTGCAAAATTGGAGGCAGGAGGTTTGAAAATAAATACAGAATATGTAAACCATTATGATAATTAACCCATGATAGGATTTAAAATTGCTCTAAAAAATGAATCTTTTGAAGTTACTGCGGAAGCTACGCATGTGATTTTTTCGATGGTTAAAACTGAGAATCGTGAGGAGATTAATTTGGATATCTGTGGATCCAATTATTTTATGGAAGAGTACTTGAATTGGGGTTCATGGAAATTGGAGAAAGGCGATGAAATCCGCATTTCAGTAGTTGATGTCAAAAACATAACGGAACCAAAAATAAAAGAAATCGAAACCACTTCAGAGGAGCAATTAAAAGAGGAGTTGGCTACCTACCTATCTTTAAAGCAAGAACTAGAAAATGCAAAGCTGTTATGAATGATAAAATCTTAGGTTTTGAGTTGGAAGAGGGCGGGAGGACAATATTTGCTGGATTTGAAAATGTTTCCATGACCCTAATCTTCACTAAAAATCCCGAAGGAAGAGAAAGAAATCTAGAAGTGAGTTTGGGAGCTAACAATTTAGACGTAGATGAATCCGTGGAGTGGCTCAATAAAGAAATTAAGCTTGGAGATACTTTTGTAGTTAGGGTAAAGGAAGGAGAAAAGCCTAGCCCATACTTTGTTAAAGAAAAACTGAGACCGTATGAAGAAGTTTTTAAGAATATGAGCGAGGAGGAACTACTTCAAATGAAGCTAAAACAATTCTTATATCTAGAAAGAAAACTGAAAACCAAAAGTCTCATTTGACACAAAAAATCCCCTGATGAAATTCACCCGGGGGATTTTAGATACTCAGGTAAAATTTGGATTGTCTCAAATCCGAAATCCGAAATCACAAATCCGAAATTCAGAAAGCTCTTTCCTCCAAGTGCTCACCCAATTTCAATCTTGGAACTCCCTTGCTCATCCACTCAGGTGCAGGCTGATCTTTGAGGTGGTGATCAAAGAACTCCATCATTCGTACACTGTAGTCTTTTCGGTTTTCGAGTTTGCCGAGGCCGTGGTTTTCTCCCAGATACTGAACCATAATAACTGGCTTTTTCAAGCGGCGAAGTGCATTGTAATATTCCACGCCCTGCGTGAAGTCCACTGCTCCGTCTTTGTCATTGTGAAGCATCAATAGCGGAGTCTGCACATTTTTCACATGATAGATCGGACTGTTTCGCTCGTAAGCATCCCAGTTCTCCCAAGGTCCACCTAGGAATCTACCTTGCGAAGCCTCAAAGATCGACATATTTCCTCCTCCCGAATTCCAATAGATGAGATCATACATCGAGATCATATTGGTCAGCGGTGCACCGGCAGCAGCTGCTTTGAATCTAGTCGTTTGGGTGATCAGGAAGGAAGTCTGATAGCCGCCCCAACTGTGACCGTGGAGTCCCATTTTGCTTTCGTCAATGACACCTGTTTTAATCGCTGCGTCAACAGCGGGGAGAACCGCCCAAACTGCGGACATACCCGGGTCGTCCATTTTGTATACGATATCCGGAATCAACACTGCGTAGCCGTTGCTGGTATAAAGACTGGGATTCCAGCCTGTTCCGCTGTAACCGGGATTAGCCCAAGAGTGGAGGGTTTGAGAAAGCTTTTCGTAGTAATAAACCACCGTCGGATACTTTTGTCCTTCCACATAACCTGCCGGAAGGAATAGCGCCGCCTGAAGCGAATCGCCTTTTGTGGTCACATAATCCACCAATCGGACCCCGGTTGACCAGGCAAATTTTCCTGCATCCGGTGCATTTTCGGTGACTTTTCTGCCATTAGCCAAAGTAGCATCTGTGAGGTAGATCTGAGTAGGTTCGTTGAATTTCTCTTTGGAATAGGTGAAAACACTTGACTTTTCAGCTTTAGCGATTCCACCGATGTTGGCATCTTCCCAGAGAAGCATTTTGGGTCCTACAGCCAATCCGGCTTTTGCGGGAGAAAGGGTTGCCACGCCGCTTTTCTTGGAGTTTTCACCGTAGGTACGGATATAGACTGTCTTGCTCAAGTCGATTCCTTTCTCCTCTGGATCCAGTGTGAAGCGATACTGATAGCGGATTTTATCTTTTTTGCCGTTTTGGGTGAGGTTGATCGGACTTTCTTTTGCCGACATCGGAATCTGCCAGATGTCCCAACCGTCACGAACGAGCACATATTTGCTGTCGCTGCTCCATCCCAATGGATTCTGAAGAGGATCTTTCACATTGTGATCATCTTCGGTATTGATCATTGAGACGGGAAGCTTCTCGGTGATGTTGGTATGGGTTTTTGCTAGGATATCGTAAACATAGAAATGTCCGTCTTTGCCGTAAAGCAGCTTTTTGCCATCAGTTGACGGACGAGGCATCGAAGCATAGGATGGGAGGTAGAAGTTCTCGAAAAGCGGAGTCTTAGCTCCTGTTTTCAAATCCACTAAGAAGTAGTCCAGATAATTTTGCCCATTCAAATTGATGTCTAGCTCATAGCTTTGCTGATCAGATCCCAGTGCAAAGTGCTGATAGGGTAAAATATTCAGATCCTTCATGCTGCTGTCTTGAAGGGCGATGTGCTTCTTGCCAGCAACATCATACATGGCCCAAAAGCTGTAGTTTTTGTCCATGTTTTCCATCACCTGCTGACGGGATTGGAGACGATCATCCTGCCAATGCCAGATGGTCATTTCAGGTTTTTTGGCATCGTTGGATTTTTTGCCATTTACTTTTCCGGTATCCAATTTCGCGATCGCTTTCTGTAAATCAGCAATGGACTTAATGGTAGTATCCGCCATAATTTTGGCGATTTTTACGGACTCCGCAGTAGCTAGCGAATCTTTGTTTTCTTCCTTTTTCGGGCTTTCTTTTTCTGCCAAAACCAAGGGATGAATGCCGTAGAAAAGTCGGGTCAAATCCTCCGACCACATCGGACGGCGGTTTTGGCTAATGGTGTATTTTTGGTCAAATCCTGTAGAATCTTTGGCAGGTTCGTATTGCGTCAGCTGAGGATTATTGATGTTTTTCACCCCGAGTAAAATGCCACGATCCTGCTTGTATTTCTTGTCCTTCTTCATCTTCAGGGCAGCAAATGCATCGCCTTTTTCGGTCCAATTGATGCTTTGGTAGCCCGCTTCATCTGAATCCAGAACTTGAATGGAGCTGTTGGAAAGGGTCAAAAGGTACAAGCCGTTTCCTTGTGAGTTGGCTGCATCTACTGAATAAGCGAGGTGAGTACCGGCTTTGTTTGCGGCGTGCTCGCGGACATTTCCCAGGTTTTGGGATTTGCCTGAACTGAGATGATAGATCAATACATCGGAGCCTTTGGCGTCTCCGTTGCCTTCTTTGGGCAGATTGATCAGTAGATGCGAGGATGCTTGATTGTTGAAGCTGAATCCACCGGCACCTTCAAAGGTCTTTTTGTCTTCCGTTCCGAGTTTGATCAGGTGAAGTTTTTCCTTGAGAGGCTTGCCTTTGGCTTTTTCATTGGACTCTTTCTCCTTGAACTTTGGATATTCTTTGAAAGCAATCCATTGACTGTTTTGGCTAAAGTCAAAGTTGGGGAAGGTGGTGTTTCCAATTGGGAAAGTCTTTTTGGAAGTGGGATCGGCTACTTTTTGTAGAATCAGTTCGCCATCTGATTCGATGCCGACCAAGGCATAAGCCATCCACTGACCGTCCGGTGAAAGTTTAAAAGCACTGTTAGGCATGTATTTCCAGGTGGCGACATCCTTCCAGGACATGGGTTTGGTCTCCTGCGCTTGCGCAAAAGTGGCGGTCAGGCAGAGTAACCAGACCAAGAGTAGGTATTTTCTCATGGGTAAAGTTTTTTGGGGATTGGAAAAGAATACTCGTGAAGATCTGGTACGGCTTTACACCCTAAAGCAGTAACAGAACCTAGATTTAAAATTTGTTCGAAATGGGAAATTAGGGGATTTTTCCAGACGAAAAATCCAAAAAGTTTGAGAAAGGTCAAAAACAGGGGGATGAGGTTGCATTTTGCCGTGAATCTTTTTTTCTTTCAACCTAAGCTTTAAATTTCCAAAATTTATTTATCAAATGTCAAGATTCGCTTTTTCGCTAATTATTCTTCTCTTCAGCAGTTCCGGTCTTTATGCTCAGATTACCATAGAATCTGAACAGGACTCGGATCGTAATGTGCTGTTTTATGCAGTTAATCCTACAAAAATACCATATTCAGTGATTCTGAATTTCTCACAGCTTCAAAATATGACCACTTCCGGAGGCGGCAATGTCACGGGAATTGCCTTACCGGGGAGGACAAAGGTTGCTACGCTGAAACCTACTCTTGCCGGGCAAGGGACCAATTATCGATATGGATTCAGCTACGCAAAAGGTAATGTTTTCGGGAAAACTAAGATTGATCCAATCTATTTGATCCCTGTGCCTGAGGGAACTCAAGTCAAAGCCATTTTGAACCACAACATCGCCGAAACATTGAAAAAGGAAGAGGGATACGAAACCTATGTGGGTATTTCTTTCAATTTTGAACAGCCAACCGCTATTGTTGCGCCCAGAAAAGGAGTGATTGCAGAAATGAGAATGGACGTTAAGAGTGATAAGGAAAACTTAAATTACTCTGCAGATGAAAATTACATGGAGATTTACCACGAAGACGGCACAATCACCAGGTTGGTGGTTCTAAAGGCCGGTTCCGAAAAAGTAGAAGTTGGTGATGTGGTGCTGCCGGGTCAAGTTTTGGCGGAGTCGGGAGGAGAAAATTACCATCAGGGACCCCATGTACGGATGGTGAATCAAAAAACTGTTAAAGAAGGGATTGACAAATTTAAATACACCTATTTCCCGGTGGTTTTTGCCAGTAGCGAAGGAAACATTGAAATCAAAGCGCTGAGTGGCCTGACCGCAATTCATCCCAAGGAGGTACTCATGCTTGAGTTGAGCAAGAAGGAAATAAAGATGCTACTGGAAGGGAAATAACCAGTTTTGCCCAGCAAATGGCTATTTCCTGTTGCCAATCCAAACCCCAAGTATCACTCCTGCGATTCCAATATAGTGCCCAATAAGCAGTACTTCTCCGTCTAATACGCCCCACATAATCGCCACAATCGGGATCGTGTAAGTCACCAAGCTGGCGAAAAAAGGACTGGCACTTTTCACCATAATATTAAATAGTACCAAGGCTGTAGCCGTGCCGACCATACCCAGTATGGTCAGATAGCCCAAGGCTTCCCAGGCTTGGGGGTGTGTGACTAATTTGTACGAAAAGTTAGTCCCTGCAAATAGGTAAATCAATGCCATTGGCAGGATCATCAGCAAGGAAATCGAAGAGATTTCTATCGATTTCAGTTTGGTAAAGCGAGTTTTGATCACGTGCAGGTTGAAACTGTAGCAGATACAGGCGGCGATTACAAAAAGTCCATAGACATTGATCCCCGCTAAGGAATCACCCCAGTTTCCACCTTCCTTGTATGCAACCAGAATTATCACTCCGATGAATGCAATGAACAGTCCAAGTCCATTTCTCCGGGTAATTCTGGTATTAAAAAAAACCGCCCCTACCAAAACGACAAAAAGTGGAGTCAGTGCATTGAGTACCCCAGTCAGCGAACTACTCAGTTGAGTTTGAGCCATTGGGAAAAGAAAGGCGGGTATAAAACTCCCAAGTAATCCGGCTAGGAGAAGATTCTTTACCTGAGTTTTACTGAGATTTTTTATCCGTGGAAGCGAAAGCGGGAGTAAAAGAGTCGCTGCAGCTACCATTCGATAAGCTCCCACTTCTCCCGGGCTGAACACTTCCAGTCCACGCTTGATCAGGATGAAAGAACTTCCCCAGATTAAGGTAAGAATAGTCAGCAAAGCCCAGTTTTTCAGGCTGTTTTCCGAACGAGAAGTACTCATCAATTTTTCGTGGAGAAATTCGTCTGCAAAGGAAGTGAATCGAAAAGAAATTAAGCCAAAAAAAAGACCTCAGGGTTTAAAATTCTGAGGTCTGGTCAATTTCAGGGTTGAAATTCGTAATCAGCATAAGCGGCAGCCACCTGTTCGAAAATTTCCGCTACCTGAGCATAGGTGTCTGCAGTTACCATTTCAGTCCTAAATGGCTTGAAATTGGGCATCCCACGAAAATAATTCGTGTAGTGACGACGCATTTCGAGGATTCCCTGTTTTTCGCCTTTCCATCCCACAGAAAAATCCAGGTGTTTTTTAGCCACTGCGATCCGCTCGTCCAAATCAGGGGGAGTCAGTTTTTCGCCTGTTGCGAAATAATGCTTGATTTCATTAAATATCCATGGATAGCCGATCGAAGCCCGTCCGATCATCATGCCGTCTACATTGTATTTGGATCGGTATTCGGCTGCTTTTTCAGGAGAATCAATATCACCATTCCCGAAAACGGGAATATGCAATCTTGGATTTTCCTTCACCAGATTGAGATAGCTCCAGTCTGCTTCACCTTTATACATCTGCTGACGGGTACGGGCATGAATGGAAATGGCCTGTATTCCAACGTCCTGCAGGCGCTCGGCTACTTCCACGATCCGGATGGTATTGTGATCCCAGCCCAAGCGTGTTTTGACGGTCACAGGAATATTCACGCGCTTCACGATCTCTGCTGTCATGGAGACCATTTTGTCGATATCGAGTAGTATTCCAGCACCGGCACCTTTACAGGCTACTTTGTGAACCGGGCAACCGTAGTTGATATCCAGAATATCCGGCCCAGCTTCCTCTGCAATAGCGGCTGCTTCACGCATGGATTCGATTTCGTTGCCGAAAATCTGAATACCAATAGGGCGCTCATAATCATACACGTCCAGCTTTTGAATACTTTTTGCAGCGTCCCGAATCAGGCCTTCTGAGCTGATAAACTCGGTGTACATGAGGTCTGCCCCGTTCTGTTTGCAGACTGCGCGAAAGGGTGGATCGCTCACATCTTCCATCGGGGCGAGCAGTAAGGGAAATTCCCCCAGCTCTAACTTTCCAATCTTAACCACTTCTCAATTCTAAATTTGGCGTAAATTTACTTCAAATTATGGAGATATACGAAACCCAATCTGAAATAGCCAAACGTAAGAATTGGCTATTGTCCCTGATAGTCATTGTTTTAGTCACTTTTGGTACGTTGATTCTCCTTCAGGGAATTGCGCTTGCCTTTATTCCGGCCCTGTATAACATTTCACTTGAGGACTTAATGGGCCTCATGACAGGCAACTATGATGTTCCAAATGGTCGAAATGCGATGTTCTTTGTTCAGGGCATCGGGTCTGGAATCGGCTTTTGGGTAGCGGCTTGGATTGTCACCCGATTTATCGAAAAAGCCGACTTGCATTGGGAAATTCAACGATCCAGATTTAATGTCAAAAACCTGGGCATTGCACTCGCAATTACCCTTGGGGCCATGTTTTTCAATGGGCTTTTGGTTTATTGGAATGCCCAGCTGGTCCTGCCGGAGTCTATGGCAGGAATAGAAAGCTGGATGAAAGAAATGGAAACACAGTTGATGGAACTGACCAAGTTTCTGACCGATTTTCAGAGTATCCCGGAGCTGTTGACAGGGATTTTGGTGATAGGCGTATTTGCAGGCATTGGAGAGGAAATGTTTTTCAGGGGTGTGGTTCAACCCAAAATGAAGCACTATACCAATTCTGCACACTGGGGTATTTGGCTTACAGCAATCATCTTTTCCGCGATCCACATTCAGTTTTACGGATTCCTCCCAAGAGTATTTTTAGGGGCATTATTTGGTTACATGTACTTGTATTCCGGTAGTTTACTCTACCCGATTTTGGCACATATTTTCAATAACACACTGACAGTAATTGTGATATACATGTCAAATCAGGGGATGATCGACTTTGACTTGGAGTCGACTGATGCTGTCTCTTATCCTGCCGCCATACTTGGACTTTTGGTTCTTATGGTTGGATTCTTTTACTTTAAAAAAATCAATCAACCCAAAGATGCAGAGTTGGATCAAGGTATTTGAGAATCAAAACCAGATTCGCGCAGAGATCGTGAAGGGAGTTTTAGAAGAAAACGGGATAGCCGCAGTGGTGATGAGCAAAAAAGAAATAGCTTATCAGGTATTGGGAACCTATGAAGTACTCGTCCCCCATGGAGATGCCTTAGCTGCATTGCAACTGATTCAAAATGAGATCACGTTTTAATATAAATAATTACAGCAATCTCGGCCAAAGGGCGATCACTGCTGCAGTCGGAGCTTTGGTAGTGATCTCAGCTTCCGTCTATTCGGATTGGACTTATTTCGTGGTGTTTGCCGCAATATTGGCCTTTTCACAAATGGAATTCTACAAGCTCACGGGTTTGGATGGGATGCTTCCGCTTCGGAGTTTTGGGACTTTTCTGGGGGTGATGATTTTCACTCTGACATTTATGATTGAGAAAGAGCGCCTTCCCAACGAATACTTGTACCTGATTTTTCCGATTGTCTCTCTTACCTTTTTTATCAAGCTGTATAAGAAAACAGACAAAAAGCCTTTCACGGGAGTCGCCTATACTTTTTTGGGCATCTTCTACGTGGCTTTGCCCTTTTCCCTATTAAATCTGGCGGTCTTTTCAGTAGACAAAGTGTTTCACTATGAGATCTTGATTGGTTGCCTGATGATTCTTTGGGCGAGTGATACAGGAGCATATTTTGCGGGGACAAAATTTGGCAAGACCAAACTTTTTGAGCGAGTGTCACCTAAAAAATCTTGGGAAGGATTTCTCGGGGGTGCATTTTCTGCAATTTTAGTGGCTTTCATCCTTTCTCAATACTTCCACGTTATTGCTGATTGGAAGTGGCTGGTAATAGCCGGAATCATCATCATTGCCGGTACATACGGTGACTTGATTGAGTCTCTTTTCAAGCGCTCCATTGAAATTAAGGACTCCGGAAACGGTCTGCCGGGACATGGCGGATTTATGGATCGTTTTGACGGATTGTTACTTTCAGCCCCTTTTATCACCGCTTTTTTGAAAATCTTTTAATTCAAAGGCGGGCAGTCTGAAAATCTATTTAAGTTTGTGCAGCATTTCACAAATTCATTTTAAGAACCCAATATGGCTTACATTGAACCGGCTCCCATTAAGGACAAAGAAAATCCTTTGGAGTCAATGATGGAAAGATTTAACATCGCTGCTGAGAAACTTGGCCTCTCCGATGAAGTTTACAATGTGTTGAAGAATCCCGCCAAGCAAGTCATCGTTTCCCTACCTATTACCATGGACACGGGTAAAATTCAGGTTTTCGAAGGGATTCGAGTCATCCACTCCAATATCCTAGGTCCGGCAAAAGGAGGAATCCGATTTGCACCTGATGTGCATCTGGATGAAGTCCGAGCGCTTGCTGCCTGGATGACTTGGAAGTGTGCAGTGGTGGATATTCCTTATGGAGGAGCTAAAGGCGGGGTACGATGTAACCCGCGCGAAATGTCCAAAGGTGAAATTGAACGTCTGGTACGTGCCTATACCATGGCTATGATTGATGTTTTTGGCCCGGATAAAGATATTCCGGCGCCCGATATGGGAACTGGCCCAAGAGAAATGGCCTGGTTGATGGATGAATACTCCAAAGCACACGGGATGACTATACCTGCGGTGGTCACAGGAAAACCTTTGGTTCTCGGTGGATCATTGGGAAGAACAGAGGCAACTGGACGAGGAGTGATGGTGTCTGCTTTGGCAGCGATGCAAAAGCTAAAAATCAATCCTTTTTCTGCCACATGCGCTGTACAGGGCTTTGGAAATGTCGGGAGTTGGGCGGCCCAACTTTTGGAAGAAAGGGGATTGAAAATCGTTGCTATATCTGATCATACCGGGGCATTCTACAATGAAAAGGGGATCAACATCCAAGAAGCAATCAAACACAAAGACCTAAATAAAGGAACCCTTGAAGGGTTTACAGGTGGTGACCGCATGGAAAATGCGGATGATCTATTGACTTTAGAGGTAGATGTTCTCGTACCTGCAGCAATGGAAGATGTGATTACAGCAAAAAATGCTGAACATATCCGAGCTAAACTCATTGTTGAAGGGGCAAATGGACCAACTTCTGCTAAAGCTGATGCGATCCTCAATGAAAAGGGAATCATGGCTGTTCCGGATATTTTGGCCAATGCCGGTGGAGTGACCGTATCTTATTTCGAATGGGTACAAAACCGATTGGGCTACAAATGGACTGCTGACCGCGTTAATCGTCGTTCGGATCGTATCATGAAAGATGCCTTTGAGCACGTCTACGAGGCATCTGTGAAGTACAGTGTGCCCATGCGTATAGCTGCATACATCGTGGCAATTGATAAAGTGGCCAAGACTTACACCTTCCGAGGTGGGTTCTAAGACGTATTTTAGTTAAATCTTTTACCTTTGGGGCGTGGGGATCATCTTTCCACGCCTTTTTAATTCAACAGCTATGACTATACATCGAGAAGGAAGAGTGCTACTATTTTGGATGATGATCATCCTTGTCGCAGGTAACTACTTACTTTACTATTATTTACCTGAGGAAAGGTTGCTTATCAATGTATCTATTTTGGTCAGCACGGCATTGTACCTGATCATTTTGCAGTTTTTCAGAAACCCGATTTTCCCATTGCCCAATGAAGAGGGGATTGTTTTTGCACCTGCGGATGGAAAAGTGGTCGTGATAGAAGAGGCTTTCGAAGATGAATACCTGAAAGAAAAAAGAAAGCAGGTTTCCATTTTTATGTCTCCGATCAATGTGCATGTCAACCGATCGCCCGTCAAAGGTGAAGTCGAATATTTCCAATATCATCCCGGTAAATATCTGGTGGCCTGGCATCCCAAGTCAAGCACAGAAAATGAGCGGACTTCCATGGTGATCAAGGATCAAAATGGAACCAGGATTATGGTAAGACAGATTGCCGGAGCCTTGGCCAGAAGAATCAAATGGTATGTAAAGGCAGGCTCCCAACTCGAACAAGGGGGTGAATTTGGCTTTATCAAATTTGGATCACGGGTGGATATGTATCTCCCGCTGGATGCAGAGATCCTTTGTACGATGGATCAAGTGACAAAAGGAGCAAGAACACCAATTGCGAGGTTGAAATAAAGATTGCCATGTTTGTATCGTTTTGACTAGTAATTCCGTTCTTGAAATACTTTCAAACTTAATTTTTATAACATGAAAAATCATTTTCCTATTGCCCTTGTGGCTGTATTTGCAGTGTTGGTTGCCTGCACGGAGAATGAAGAACCTGTTAATCCGCTCATTGGAACTTGGGAAAATCGGGAGTTTGTCGATTCGTTGGATGTTTGGTTAGTGGAAACAATTGAAATTAAAAGTGACAATGTTTTTGAACAATATATTACTGTAAGACAAACAGAAAAAGGAGTAAACTTAGGCTATCGATCATTAAGTCAAGGACTTTATAGTAAAGTTGGTATTGAGTTGGACTTACGTTTTATGAATGATTTTAATTACCGGAACGCCCTAAATGTCGATGATTTGTTTGCTCCAAAAGAAGAACTCCGACACATTGAGATCTTTAGGATTTTCAGCTCCGCTAGGGTTCATTTGGTTTCAAATCATAAAGAATTGGAATATCAAATTATTTGCGATGAACCCTTTATTGGGTCTGCTTCATGTGAAGAAATCAGGAAGTTTACCAAGGTTTATTAAGAGACAGTTTCAATTAATTCTCTAAAATCATGTATTCTTTTTCTTAGAGATTCAAAAAATGCCGTATCCTTCGGACTAGCAACCTCGTTCAGGAAGTAAGTTCCAATCAAATTTTTCTCTAATGAAAAAATATTTCCCTTTCGCCCTAGTTGCAGTGTTTGCAGCATTTATTTCTTGTACTGAAAGTGAAGAACCGATCAGTCCTATAATAGGAACTTGGGAAAGCCGTGTATTTGTAGATTCCTTGGATCTCTGGTTTGTAGAAACATTGGAATTCAAAAATGACAGCATTTTTGACCTCACTATCACCGTTCGAGAACTGGAAACTGGACCAGATTTAGGCTTCCGGTTGGTTACTACCTCTTGGTACAATTTAGAAGGGGATACTTTCAAATATTATTATTCAGATGTATTGATGTATTTTGGTCTTCATGAAGAAGCTCCTCTCTATGTGCCAAAATCCGAATTGAATGTGGGAATAGTTGATTTTTTCAGAATACCTGAAGGAATTTTGACCTTTTCAAGCGATCGAAGACGGTTTCAGTTTCAAGAAAACTGCTTGACCATAAACCCAAGTATTGCCTGTTTTGAGTTTCCTATCAAAGAATATATTCGAGTCAATTAATTTAAATCAAGCCTCTGTTTATCCGACAGAGGCTTTTTTTGATCTATAGACCCACCAAGCTAAAAAGCCGGTACTTAGAAAAAATATCAGAGTCGTCCATTCAAACGTTCTTCGTTCGCGAAGTTTGGATTCGATTTCTTTGTCTCGCTCTGCTACTGCTCTTTTCAGAGCTTGCACATCCTGCTCCAGTTTTACGGTGATGGATTTATAATCATCCTTTTCCTGGGAGATTACGGTAGTTTCTATGGAGCCGATCATCCGAAGTTCATCCATGATTTGATTGTCCTTGGAGACGATTCGCTCCAGCCATTCGTTGGTTTCGACCATGTCTTTTTTGGTGCGGTTACCAAAAATCCCTGATTTTTTACTTTCAGAAGATCGCCATTGGGCGTGAAGTTTATCTCTATCCTGAACCATCCGTTCAAGTTTGGGGCCGTCAAATTGTGGGCCCTGGTAAAGTGTAAATAGAAGGACGAGGATTAGGTTGTACATGATTAATGGTTTTTGTTATTAAGGACAAAACTTGTTCCAGTATTCAGTCTCAGTAAACAGTTTACGGCGAAGTCTATGGGATTTTGTAAGTGGTAAAAAGTGAGGCGTAAGCTTTTTTAGGAATTGAGCCAAACTTGAACTTCAAAGGTTTTGAATATTGGGAGGCTTTTTTGAGATCGCAGAGAAAAAGCTTGCGCTTTTTGGGCCGCTGCTCCATTTACTCTTCACTGCTTACATTGCTTGGTTTCTCCTCATCGGTCATCGCCTGCCCACTGACCACTGCTTTTCCATGCCCGAGTCATTTCCTTTTTTCCAGGAGGACCCGGAAGTATTTCTGCTTGCAAGCCGAGTTCTTTCAAAGTGCGCTTCAGCTGTCCGGTTACGGCGTAGGTAGTAAGAAGCCCACCGGGACGCATGGCATCTGTAACTTTTTCCAAACTTTCCTTTTTCCAAAGTTCAGGCTGCTTTTTCTGCGCAAACGCATCAAAAAAGACCACATCTGAGGGATAAAGCTGAGCTTCTTCGAGGGTTACGATATCCTTTTTGAAGTTGAAGTATTCGGATACCGGCCCACCTTCATTCCAAGGTGCGGTATGCAGCGCTTCGAAATACTTGTGAAAATGCCAAATCCCATGATCATGCTCAATGTAGTTGAGTTGGGAATAGATTTCTTTCTCAACAGGAAAGGGTTCTATGGTGTGGTAAAGGACAGGGACTTGATTCTGTTCTGCCCATACCAACGTAAGCCATGCGTTTAGTCCTGTTCCAAATCCAAGCTCAAAAACCCGAATCGGATACTTCCGCGGATTTCTGGCCAACCAAGAATCCAAACCATAGATCATGTACACGTGAATTGATTCGCGGTATGCGCCATGAAAACTGTGATAAGTCTCCTGCAATTCCTCGTGATAAAGAGAATGTGAGCCATCCTCAGTGGTGATGATTTTTAATTTATTGCTCATACTTTATAAATCAAAGCGGTGCAGTAGGCGGCAATTCCCTCAGTTCTACCCACAAAGCCCAAATGCTCAGAAGTGGTGGCTTTGATGGAAATGGCATCCTCTTCCACATGCATTACCTGAGCTAGGCAAGCTTTCATTGCAGGTATATGAGGATTGAGCTTGGGGATTTGGAGGCAGACGGTGGAGTCAAAATTACCGACTTCGTATCCTGCTTCCCGGATCATTTTCATGACTTCGGTGAGCAGAATCTTACTGTCGATACCTTTGAATTTAGGGTCTTTGTCAGAGAAGTGGTAGCCTATATTTCGCATGTTGGCTGCGCCGAGAAGTGCGTCACAGATTACATGGATAAGTACATCGGCATCGGAATGGCCTACTGCACCTTTTTCATGGTCTATTTTTATTCCTCCCAGCCAGAAATCATAGCCAGGTTGTAGCTGATGGACATCGTATCCAAAACCTATTCTAAATGGTACCATTAATTGGTCGATTGATAGTATAGAACTGAAGCTTGATCTTCCTTTAAGAGCCTAGTCGCCCAATTTTTGATCTGTGGCGCTTCGATTTTTGATTTTTCGGAAAATTCGCTCCAATATAATTCAGGATTTCCCAAATGGGCAAAATAGGCCAAGTTCATTGCCCGGTTGAGCAGCTGAATTGATTCGTAGGTTTTCATCGCCTCACCCTGGTTTTTGATTTTCTGAAGTTCCCATTCGGAGATTTCATTTTGAAGAAATTCTTCAATTACCTCGTCCAAAGCATTTTCAGCTGTGGTGGACGAAACTCCGGATTCCATTTTTCCGGAAAACACCAAAAGTCCGGGGTCCACAGAGCCGGTGATGTAGCCTCCGACTGAAGCGAAGATTTTACCGTTTTTGACAAGCCGCTGTTCCAAAAGCGAAGATTTTCCAGACCCTAAAATATCACTGATCAAATCGGCTTCCAGATAGCCCGGTTGACCTTTTGCAGGCATTTTATAGGCTTTGTATAAGGCATCAGTCGGGACTTTTGCCTGAAGGGATTTGGATTTTTTGAGAGTTTGGACGGGCTCTTCCAAGATTCCGTTTCGAGTCAGAGGATTGGAGGGAATTGGACCAAACCATTTTTGTGCTAATTTTTCAATTTGAGAAAGTGTTACGTCACCCGCAACAACCAGGATGGCATTTCCCGGATGGTAGTGCGTTTGATAAAAATCAAGTACATCTTCCCGTGTATAGCCTTCAATATCATGAAGGGTCTGACCGATTGTCGGCCAACGGTAGGCGTGTTTTTCAAATGCCAAATCCCGCAAATGATGCCACACATCTCCGTAAGGCTGATTTAGATAACGCTGCTTGTATTCTTCCATCACTACTTTGCGTTGAGTTTCGATGGTTTTTTCGCTCAGACTCACTTGCAGCATGCGATCCGATTCCAGCCAAAATGCCGTCTCAATATTTGCTGCCGGCAGTGTCATGTAATAATTGGTGATGTCAGGACTGGTGAAGGCATTGCAGGATCCGCCAACACGCTCCAATTCCCTGTCGAAAACAGGAACATTGGCCGAGCTACCAAACATCAAATGCTCGAAAAAATGGGCCAGTCCGGTCTTCCCCAATTTTTCAAAGCGGGATCCAACTTTGTAGAGCAGATTGAAAACGGCAATTTTGCTGCTGTGATCCTCATGGACGATCACCTCTAGGCCATTGTTCAGGAAAAATCGCTTATATGGAAACATGTTTATTGGTTTAGCTCTAATAGGAAATCCAAAATGAAGGCTTTGGTTCAAGAAAAGAATTCAATTTCTTTTGATTTCGACTTTTTCGCCACTTATACCTGCCATTGATGTAAGATGTCCTGTTTTTTACAAAAAAAGCCGAACTTTGGTTCGAAGCGCTAAGTTAGACTTCCCAAACATACTTCACCCATTCCGATGAAAAAACACTGCGTAGATCTGAATAAGACGGGACAGTTTTCAAGATTTTTTTTGGATTACATAGAAGGAAAAGAGGCATTGAGGCCATTTTATACCCACTTACCCAAATTGGAGAGCTTCAAAGATGCAATCACGCAGAAAAATTTTCCCGATGAAAACCGGAAACTCCTTCATCAGGCTTTGCAAGAGCAATATTCAGGTTTAGATCTTTCTGAGGAAGTTACTGCCAATTTTGAGGCAATTCTCAGCAAAAAAACTTTCACAGTCACTACCGGACACCAGTTAAATCTGTTTACCGGCCCCCTCTACTTCATCTACAAGATCGTCTCCACAATCAATTTGGCCAAAAAGCTGAAGGAAGCCTACCCGGAATTTAATTTCGTTCCGGTGTATTGGATGGCAACTGAGGATCATGATTTTGATGAAATCAATTACTTCAAACTTGACGGTAAAAAATACCAATGGTCTTCCGGTCAAACAGGAGCAGTCGGTGATTTCGTTTTGGATGATTCTTTCAAATCATTTTTAAAAGAAACACAATTTGCTCCCGATGTATTCAAAGATGCCTACCAGTCCAGTAAAACTCTGGGAGAGGCGGTTCGCAAGTATGTGAATCAACTGTTTGGGGAGCATGGTCTGATCGTAGTTGATGGGCATGACGCAATGCTTAAAAGTATTTTGAAGCCGGTGATGAAGGCTGATATTTTTGATCACTCCCCCTTTGAAAAAGCGCAAATAGCCTCGCGGAAATTGGAAGACATGGGGTACAAGAGCCAGATTTTTCCCAGAGAGATCAACTTTTTTTATCTGGTAAAGGGCCTAAGGGAGCGGATAGAACGATCCAAGGGTGGATTTCAGGTAGTAAATACCGAAATCAGATTTACCTCAGATGAACTTGCAGCCTTGATTGAGTCCAATCCTGAGCGATTTAGTCCAAATGTGGTTCTCAGGCCATTGTATCAGGAGATGATTTTGCCCAACTTGGCGTATTTGGGTGGTCCGGCCGAAGTGGTTTATTGGCTTCAGTTGAAAGGGATTTTTGATCAGTTTGAAATTCCATTTCCCGTGTTGCTTCCGCGAAATTTCGCTTTGATTCTGGATGGATCGGTCTTGAAAAAACTGGAACAACTGGGCTGGGAGGGAGCTGATGTTTTTGTTGATTTTGATAGCTGGAAGAAGGGATTTGTAGCGCGACAAGCTCAGGTTGATTTTAGTATGAAAGCGGAAAAGGATGCGCTCTCCCAGCTTTTTGATACGAAAGGAAAAGAAGCGTCTGCTTTGGAAAAAAGTCTGGAGTCAGCCTTCCAGGCAGGAAAAGTACGAAGCTTGAAGATCCTTGATCAGATGGGTTCCAAACTGCGAAAAGCCGAGGAGAAAAGGCTAGCCGTAGAGTTGAATCGCGCTAAGGCTGTTTTGGACTTTACTGCACCTGGAGGCAGTCCCCAGGAGCGAGTAGTGAATATGATGCAGTTTTATTTAAAAAACCCTGAATTGATCGAAGAGCTGTTGGGCTGCTTTGATCCTCTTGACTTTAATATGATGGTATTGGAATACGCATGAAGACCAAAAAAGAACTACGGTCAGCCTACAGACAGCTGAGAAAAAGTCTGAAATCCGAAGAAGTGGAATCCAAATCCAAAGCAATCACTGTTCAGTTTCAAAAATGGCTTGAACAAAGAAGTGGGCTTCAGCATTTTCATTTGTTTTTTCCCATCGACAGATTTAATGAGGTCAACACGTTTTACATCAAAGAGATCTTGGATCAACTTGATAAAACCTTGTACACCTCTCAGGTGAATAAAACCAATACAGAACTGGAAACCTTGAAATTGCCTAAAGAAGCTGCTTTTTTCATGGATGAGTGGGGGATCCCTGTTCCTCAGGAATCTATCTTGGTTTCGCCTGGAAAAATTGAAGTGGTCTTTGTCCCCCTGTTAGCCTATGATAAATTTGGAAACCGGGTTGGATTTGGGAAAGGATTTTATGATTTATTTCTGAGCAAACTGAAGCCTGAGGTGATCAAAATCGGATTGAGTTTTTACGAACCCGAGGAGCAGATTGAGCCCGAATCGCACGATATCGGCTTGAATTATTGTATTACTCCCGAAAAAGTTTTTACTTTTTGAACGGATAAACTTACTGCCTTGAAAAAGCCAAAAATTTTTGTACCAGCTGCTCTTTTCGTATTACTGCTTTTCGGTTCATTTCGTGCTGAAGCCCAACAGGGGTATTATAACACCATGGTAGGTGTTAGGGCAGGGACATCATTGGGGGGCTCAGTTAAACGGTTTGTAACTGACCATTCTGCAGTCGAACTTATGGTGTTTAATCGCTGGAAAGGGTGGAATGCAGCTTTGCTTTATGAACGGCACATGGATATCAGGGAATTCCGGGGGATGGAGTGGTATATTGGAGGGGGAGCACATTATGGAATTTGGAAAGAACCCAAAGCCGAGCCGCCTTGGGTTTATAAGGGAACAGAAGATTATAAGGCGTACGGGATTGATTTTATAGTGGGTTTAGAATACAATTTTTACAACACTAATATCTATTTAAGTTTAGATTGGAAACCCGCATATAATTTTGTTGACTTTACAAAGTTATGGGGAGATGAAGCATCCTTCACTTTGAGATATTCCTTTTGAAATTGAAAAACCGGTGAATAAATGAACCGGTTTTTCTTTTTTTTGCAAAAAAATGACGAAAACATTGAAAAAAATAAACGTGAAATTCTGATTTTTTTGATATTTCAATTTTTCACTTTTGGAAAATTCTCGTTTTTAAAATTTTATTGGAAAAAATATGAAAAAGGGTACTTTTTATTCTTAAAAATGAGCTAAAAACAGTTTTTCAATACTATTTAATTTTTTTTTGCAGTTGAAAATTATTTTTGAGATTCATCTTTTTTTCAATTTTTCAAAATATTGTTTTGTGAATGTTAAAAAATCCATCGATTACCGTTAATAATTGTTAACATTATCGATTGCGACCAAATAATGTGCTTTTCTCTCCGCCTACACGAAATTTTTACCGCTTTTGAAATTAGCAGATAATAAATTTTATTTACAGATCAACTAAACTAAATACCTTATGAGAAAAGCTTTACTCTTTGTTGTTGCGCTTTTCACCATGACCCTCAGCTTCGAGGTGTCGGCGCAACAACGGGTAATTACCGGTACGGTAATTTCCGAGGAAGACGGACTAGGGTTGCCAGGGGCAACGGTTCTCGTCAAGGGTACGACAGTAGGTACTACCACCGATTTGGATGGTAATTACTCTATCAGTGTACCGGCGGGATCTAATGTCTTGATTTTCTCTTTTGTGGGTCTAAAATCCCAGGAAGAGACAATAGGCAACCGATCCGTAGTCAACATCACTCTAACAACTGACGCGTCGCAACTATCCGAAGTGGTAGTAACGGCGATCGGTATCGAAAGAGAGAAAAAAGCACTGGGTTACGCAGTAACTACAGTGGGCAATGAGCAACTGGAGAATCGTCCTGAGTCTGACGTGGCTCGAGTTCTTCAGGGCAAGGTTCCTGGCGTAAGTATCACTTCTACCAACGGGATGTCAGGATCCGGTACCAACATGGTAATCCGTGGTTATTCCTCAGCAACTGGTTCTAACCAGCCGCTATTCGTTGTAGACGGTGTTCCTTTTAATACGTCTACGAACAACCAAAACGGCTTCAATCAAGGCGGTGGAACGACATCTTCCCGATTCTTGGATATCGATCCAAACAACATCGAAAGCATGTCTGTACTGAAAGGCCTTTCTGCGACAGTTCTTTACGGTGACCAAGGTAGAAATGGGGTAATCCTTATTACCACCAAATCCGGTGCATCCAAGAGGAAAGCAGCTGAAGTAACCATCAACCAATCTGTATTTACCAACGAAGCGGCTTCCTTGCCAACATATGGTCAGGTATATGGTAATGGTTTCCAGCAGGCTCCGGGTTTCTTCTTCTCTAACTTTGGCCCTAGAATGGATCAGGGATTGACAATTGCACACCCTTATGCGACATCGTCCGTTGCTTCCATTAGAAATGCATTTCCGCAATTTTGGGTAGATGGTATTGTCGGTGGTACACCTGTGAGATATGAATACAAAGCTTATGATGATCCATCTAAAGTATTCTTCAAGACAGGTTTGATCTCAAATACCTCCGTACAAGTCGCAGGTGGATCTGATAAAACAGGCTTCAATGCCAGTTTTGGATACACAGATGAGGAAGGCTATTTGCCTGGAAATAACCTGCAGAAATACAATTTCGGCTTGGGAATCAACTCAGCAATCAGCGACAAGTTGTCAGTAAACTCATCCTTTACTTTCTCCATCACTGATTTGCTATCGCCTCCTGTGAATGCATCATTTGGATCAGGTAGTGCAATTCCTTCAGTTTTCGGCCACGTGCTCTTCACTCCCCGTTCCGTGGATTTGGCTGGTTTGCCTTTTGAAGATCCAGTTACTAAAGCTTCTGTTTATTTCCGCGGTGGAAATGACATTGTTAACCCTAACTGGTTGGTAAGAAATTATGTAAACTCTTCTGATGTGCAGCGTTTCTTTAATTCTACCTCATTGAATTACGACATCAGTGACAACTTCTCTCTGACGTACAGATTGGGTCTAGATACTTACACTGAACTGCAGGAATTGAGATACAATAAGGGAGGACCATCTGCAAACTTGGCTACCAACTCCGGGTATTACAGAACCGTTAATATTACCAATACCATCTGGAACCAGGACTTGATCTTGAATTGGAAGAAAGAATTCTCCGATAAGTTCAGTATGAGTGTGTTGTTAGGTGGTAACTCCCGTTATGATAACTATGCACAAAACGGCGTCGCTTCTCAGGGTCAATTGGCCTTCGGATTATTCCGTCACTCCAACTTCCAAAATTCATCCAGTAATGATGCTTATTCAGGAGGAACGATGACTTATACTCAGGAAGAAAGAAGATATGGTGTATATTCTAACATCACGCTTGATTATTCTGACTACTTGTTCTTGAACCTTTCAGCGAGAAATGACTGGACTTCCACTGTTGAAGCCGAAAACAGAAGTATCCTTTATCCTGGAGCTTCCCTTTCGTTTATCCCTACCACAGCATTTGATTGGGGATCTTCTACTTTGAATGACTTGAAGCTTAGATTGGGATATGGTACATCGGCAGGTTATCCAAGCCCTTACAGTACCAGAAATATTCTTTCTCAGTCTGCCCGAGCATTTGATCGCGGTGGGATCACTCAAACGCACTCAGTAGCGAATGTTTTGGGTAATCCAAATCTAAGACCTGAGCTTCATGGTGAATTGGAATTTGGTGTTGAAGCGGTGATGTTCAACAATAAATTGAGATTTGATCTTTCCTTGTATGAGAAGAATACAAGAGACTTGATCACTCAATCTCCAATCGATCCAGCTACTGGATTTACTTCTACTGCGATCAACATTGGTCAGATTAGAACAAGAGGAGCTGAGCTTCAAGCTACTGTCACTCCAATTTCTACTCCTTCTGGTTTTCAGTGGAACTCTACGATCAACTGGTCTACTTACCGAACCGAAGTTATTGAGTTGGGTGGAGGTTTACAGGAAGTGGTGGTATCAGGTTTTACTACCTTGGGTAACTTTGCCATTCCAGGTCAGCCTTTCAACGTGATCAAAGGTGTTGGTTTCGATAGAGCTCCTGACGGGCAGCCTATTATTTTGTCGAATGGATTACACAAGCCGGCAGTTGATCTTGTTGTGTTGGGTGATCCAAACCCGGCCTGGACAGGATCTTGGATTAACGGATTTACTTATAAGGGCTTTAACCTGAACGTAATGATGGAATATAGACATCGTGGCGTTGTCTACTCAAGTACCGTTACCGCAACATTGGCTCGAGGTGTTACCAAAGATCCGGTTGTCGACAGAGAGTTGACTTTCATTCTGCCAGGTGTAAGACAGGACGGAACAAACGCAGACGGAACTCCAAAATACATTCCTAACGACCAACAAATTACTGCCTCTGATTACTTCTTTGGAGGTTACCAAGGAGCAACGGATGAGCCGAATGTGTTTGATGGATCCATGGTTCGATTGAGAGAGATTTCCCTCGCCTACCAGTTGCCAAACTCGCTGATGTCAAAAACTCCGTTCAAGAGAGCTTCATTTGCGCTGAGTGGTACAAACCTTTGGTTTTTAGCATTGAACTTCCCGCCTAACATGAACTTTGATGTTGATGTTTTGGGAACGGGTGTTGGTAATGGCCTTGGATTTGACTTTGTGACTGGTCCTAGCTCGAGAAGAGTGGGTGGAACGTTAACTCTTACTTTCTAACCCTTAATAGACATGAAAATGAAAAGATTTATATACGGACTGACGGTAGCTACCACTTTGGTATTTGCCACGTCTTGTGATGAAAAATTGGAAGAATTGCTGGAAAACCCGAATGCAGTCAATGCGCAAACTGCATCTCCGGATTTTCTATTGAACAGAATCCAATTGGATTACCAGTCTCACTGGTTTGGATTGGCTGACAGAGGAGCGCGTCTTACCCGTCAGATCAATCAAGGATCTGCATTATATGAAGCTGCATACACTCCTCCTTCTACGAATGGAACTTGGACAAATGCCTATGCCAATATCTTAGCAGATATTAAATTTCTTGAGCCCTTGGCAACAGCAGCAAACTTGCAGCGGCACCTAGGTATTGCAAAGACCATCAAAGCAATGGTTTTGATGGATTTGGTCGATACTTATGGAGATGTACCATTTACGGAAGCAATTGATGCGGCTAATTTCAATCCAAAGACGGATACAGGTGCTTCAATTTATGAAGCAGCACTCAAGCTGTTGAATGAGGCACAGGGACATTTCACTGTGGCTACCACATCGGGGACTCCTAATGATTATTTCTACAACAGGAATTACACGAGGTGGGTGAGAATGGTGAATACGCTTAAGTTGAAATATTACCTCAATACCAAACTTGTAGCTGCGGCTGCATCTACAGCAGGGATCAACGCATTGATTGCACAGGATAATATGCTGAAGGCAGGTGATGATTTCGTGTTCCAATTTGGTACTACAGCGGCTGATCCAGATTCCAGACATCCAAAGTTCGGAGGCCAATATACTGCAGGTGGTGGTGACTATCAGTCTACTTCCTACATGTGGAGATTGACAGAGGAGAAAGGATTTGATGATCCAAGAGCGCGTTACTACTTCTACCGACAGGTTTTGGTCAATACGACCAATCCGGACGAGCAGGAGTGTATTACTCAGCTTGCTCCTCCTCAATATCTGGTAGGTGCTTTTATCTACTGTAACCCAGGCACAAGAGGTTATTGGGGTAGAGATCACCTGGATCCAGATGGTATTCCACCGGATGGATTGAAAAGAACAGCTTATGGTGTTTATCCATCGGCAGGAAGATTTGACAATAACTCTGCTGCACCAGTTAACAATCCTGCCTTAGGAGGAAGAGGTGCCGGTATTCACCCGATTATGCTCGCGGCCTATGTGGACTTTATGCTTGCTGAGGCTGCTTTGACCTTGGGTACAACCGGAAATGCCAAAACCTTACTGCTTTCAGGGATTACAAAGCAAATGAACTATGTCCGTTCATGGTCTTTGACGACAGCAGAGGGTTCTGTAATTAGCGCCTTTGATCCTGCTGATCAATTCACTAGATCAAGGGATAATTATGTGGCTTATGTAGGAAACCAATTTGATGCTGCAGCAAATAACAGTGCTAAAATGAATGTAGTGGCAGTAGAATATTGGTTGGCGCTGTTTGGTAATGGAAAAGAATCCTATGATCTCTACAGAAGAACAGGTATGCCTCTAAGAATGCAGCCTGCTTTGGAAGAGAATCCGGGTCCGTTCATCAGAACCTTCTTGTATCCGAACAATTACATGGTGACTAACACGAATGCTGTCCAAAAGCCAAATTTGGCAGTGAAGACTTTCTGGGATACAAATCCTGCATCGCCTTGGATTTACTAACCGAAAAATCAGAAAAAATGAAAATGCTAAAATATAGTTTCGGCTTATTAGCCATGGCGCTCATCTTTCTAAGTTCTTGTCGAGATTCTGTGGAACCAAATGTTCCATACAGTACATTCGACACAGGAGCATATTTGAGAACCATCGCTAGAACGAGTACCACGTTTAACTTCTTTAATCTTGCTGGATCCAAGTTCGCGTTGACTTTGGAAGCAGTAGATAAAGAAGATGGAGCTACAGTTTCTAATGTAGAAATCAGGGTTAGACACAGAAGATTAATCCCGGGAGTTGGTTTGAAGTATACCCCGACTAATGACGTCATCGTTAAGACGCTACAGGCAGCTGACTTTAAGCCAAATACCGAGACAAGATTTCTAAGGACTTCCTTTGAAATCACTGCTGCTGAGACGATCGCGGCTGTAGGTTTGACTTCCGCGCAGATCGAAGGTGGAGACGTGTTTGAGTTTAGATTGGTGTTGAATGATAAGTTCGGACGATCTTTCTCATCCAATAACGTGACTACCAACGTCGCAGGCGCTCCGTTCTATAATTCTCCATTCCAATACCCTGTCAGTGTGATCTGTCCTTCTGATTTAGCAGGCACTTACGCTTTCGATGCTTTGGAGACTTTCTGTAGCAAGAAATTTTCAGGTTCTACTACATTGACAGCAGTTGCTGCAACTCCAGGGTCCTACACTGTATTGGATGGTACATTTGGTGCATGGCAAGCTTGCTATCCTGATACATGGGGTAGTGGAAACGTAAGAATCAACGATGCTTGCGGTCGCTTGACTATGACAGGTACTGATAAGTATGGGGACAGTTATTCGATGAAGGTTCTAAGTGCCACTCCTAGTGTTTTGACCATCGAATGGGTCAATACTTATGGTGAATTTGGTACTGTAGCGATCAAATCAAATGCAGGTAAACCTTGGCCAGCTGGTCTGAGATAATCTGCTCAGTTAATCAAATTAAAAGCAGCGCTCTCAAGGCGCTGCTTTTTTTGTGTATAATGGAAAGCAAACTATCTTGATTGAGTTCTAAATGAAAACCTCGGTGAATTCAAATTTCTGTCCGTTAAACAATCCTTTGTCGCTGAGCTTCAAATCAGGAATGACAAGCAAGCCCATAAAGCTGAGCGTCATAAATGGGGAATTCAAAGTTGAGCCCATTTCCTTTGCCAGTTGATCGATCTTGGTGTAAGCCTTGGCTACCTCATATCCGTCTTCAGGTGACATGATTCCGCCTACGGGTAGGGGAAGAATATTTTCTTTTTCTCCGGATACCGCTGAAATTCCCCCTTTGGACTCAATGATCAGATTGACAGCGCTGCAGATAGCATGGTCATCCACTCCGACTGCTATAATATTATGGGAATCGTGGCCTACCGATGAGGCAATGGCTCCGGATTTCAGTCCAAAATTTTTGATGAAGGCAACTGCCGGAGGTGCATCGAAGTAGCGATTCACCACAGTGATTTTCAATATGTCCTTTTCAGGATTGGATTCCGCAAAACCATCTTTGATTAATATTTCTCCCTGAATTTCAGGAGTGATCAACTGCCCATCCAAGGCTTCAATGACCCGGACTTTGGCAGTACTTGTAGCAAGTTTGAAGTCATTCGGGGTTTTGAGGGGAGTATTGAAGTTGTTAATGACTTTATTTTTGACTTTTGGGATTAAGGTTTTTCCATTCTCGGCCAATTTTTGCCCATTGATATAAGTCGCCTGGACTTCAAATTTCTCAAGGTCTTTTACAATAATAAAATCAGCAGGGTCTCCTATTCTAAGTTGTCCGACATTCAGGGAATAGTGGGAAATTGGAGTTAGACAAGCAGCCTTTAGAACGTCAAATAAATTCTTCCCTTTGGTGATTGCTCTTGTTACCAATTCATTGATGTGGCTTACTGCAAGATTGTCCGGATGCTTGTCATCCGAACAGAACATGATCATCTCCGGATATTCATCGATGAGGTCTATAAGTGCATCAAAGTTTTTGGCTGCAGAACCTTCGCGGATGGCGATTTTCATTCCTAAGCGTAGTTTTTCCCGGCCCTCTTCAGCTGTAAAACATTCATGATCCGTACTTGGTCCTGCACTGATGTATTTTGCGGCCAATTCTCCTTTTAACCCTGGGGCATGTCCATCGATTGGCTTTCCATATTTTTTAGAAATTTGTATTTTCTGCATCACCAAAGGATCCCGATTTACAGTTCCGGGCCAGTTCATCATCTCTGCAAGGTAATGGATTTCAGTTCTTTTCATCAAGTCTTCGATGTCTTCAGCGCTGATTTCTCCACCGGCTGTTTCAAAAGGAGTGGCAGGGACACAGGAAGGTGCTCCGAAATAGAATTTGAATGGCACCTGTTTCCCATTATCGATCATGTATTCAACTCCTTGCATCCCACACACATTAGCGATCTCATGGGGGTCAGATATAGTGGCTACGGTGCCATGGACCACAGCGAGGCGGGCAAATTCGGAGGGTACAAGCATTGAAGACTCCACATGGACATGCGAATCTATAAATCCAGGCATCAGAAAAGGCAGTGAGCTTTTAGGTTTTATCTTTTCGATTTTAAGGATTTTACCATTGGCAACTTCAATTTCTGCAGGGTAAATTTTTCGATTGGAGATGTCAACAAGATTTCCTTGAATTTTCATGGTTGATTGATTAACGATCAGTGAGCCTGCATCCGATTGGATTATCGGGTATTCACAGATTGGAGAAAGGATAAGATTAAAACTACTATATTTGCCCAAAATTAATAAGGAAACCAAGACAGGATTTTATTGATGGGTAAAATCGTCGTTGCCATAGATGGATATTCAGGGTGTGGGAAAAGTTCTACTGCAAAGGCAGTAGCCAAGGATTTGGGCTTCACCTATATAGATTCGGGAGCCATGTATCGTGCGGCCACATTACATTTTTTGAATAATTACCTCTCCGCTTCTAATCCACAGGATGTTGCAAAAGGTCTGGAAACTCTTGACATTTCTTTCCATTTAAATCCCGATACAGGCATTCAGGAGACGTATCTCAATGGACTCAATGTGGAGGATGAAATCAGAAGCATGCCTGTCTCACAAAAAGTCAGTGAGATAGCTACAGTTAAAGAAATCAGAAAAGAACTGGTTGCTCAACAAAAGCGTTTAGGGAAGAAAAAAGGCGTAGTAATGGATGGGAGAGACATTGGATCTGTGGTATTTCCTAAAGCTGAACTGAAAGTTTTTATGACTGCTGATTTGGAAACCAGATCAATGAGAAGGCAGCAGGAATTGTTTGAAAAAGGAGAATTGGTGGAGTTGGAGGATATAAAGAATAATCTGGCGGAGCGGGATCGCATAGATTCATCCAGGGCAGAAAGCCCATTGATTAAGGTTCCCGATGCTGTTGAAATAGACACGAGTAATCTTACTTTTGAGAGACAGGTTGCACAGATCGTGCAGTTGGCAAAAGATGTAATCGATAAGGAAAAAGAGCATGCAAGTAACCATAGATAGAAATTCGGGCTATTGCTTTGGAGTCGAGTTTGCCATTAAAATGGCCGAAGATGAAATGCAAAACAGCGATCAGCTGTATTGTCTGGGAGATATTGTTCACAATGACATGGAAGTCAAACGACTCCGTGAAAAAGGCCTTGTAGTCATTGACCGAGATCAGTTGCAGGAGTTGACAAATTGTAAAGTGCTCATTCGGGCGCATGGCGAGCCTCCTGAGACTTATAGAACCGCTATTGAAAATAATATCGAACTCATTGATGCGTCCTGCCCGGTAGTGCTCAAGCTTCAGAATCGGGTCAAAAATGCATTTGACAAGATGGAGCGTGAGAATGGTCAGATCGTAATTTATGGGAAAAAGGGTCATGCAGAAGTAATCGGACTGACCGGTCAAACGCTGGAAAAAGCGGTGGTCGTCATGGAGGATTCAGACCTAGAAAAGATTGATTACAGTCGCCCGGTCACGCTATTCAGCCAAACTACCAAAAGTACAAAAGGCTTTTACGATCTATCCCAAAAAATAGAAGATAGGATTAAGTCAGCCAAAGGTGAGTTGACAGAACTGGACTACAATGCCAATGATTCAATCTGCCGCCAAGTTTCCAACCGTGAGCCACAGCTGAAGAAATTTGCTCAGGAAAATGATGTGATCCTTTTCGTATCGGGTAAAAAAAGCTCCAACGGGAAGGCGCTTTACCAGATTTGTTTAGGTGAAAACCCGAGGAGTTATTTTATAGAAAATGAAACAGAGTTGGACCCTGAGTGGTTTAGCGTTGAGGATAAAATTGGGATTTGCGGAGCTACATCTACCCCGATGTGGCTCATGGAACAAGTGAAATCCTATGTGGAGTCTTTAGAAGAAAATATGCTTCATGCCTGATATTCGCCGAGGTACCCTGTATCAAAAGTTCGAACATTTAATCCGATATAAGCGCTAATTCAATTGGTTTTTCTTTAGATTTGGGGCGTTTTTCAATAGCTCATAGTTCAAAAACAGATATGTCTAAAATAGTGAAGCTTAACAAAGGCTTTGACATCAGACTGGTAGGAAAGGCCTCGAAAGAGATCGCAAATTTCGCCTCAGCTCAAACTTTCGCCATTAAACCAACAGACTTTATAGGGCTTCAGCGTCCGAAAGTCCTTGTCAATGAAGGTGATACGGTAAAGGCTGGGACTCCCATTTTGGTAGACAAAGCATTGGATCAAGTCATCTACGCATCTCCCGTATCCGGTGAGATCGTCGAGATCAAAAGAGGAGATAGACGAAAGCTACTCGAAATCAAAATTCTTGCTGACAAAACCGTCATTCATGAAAATTTTGGTAAAATTGACTTAAGTCAAAATCGAGATTCCCTTGCGGCCAAATTGGCATCAACCGGAGTTTGGCCAAACATCATTCAAAGACCTTTTGGGATTGTGGCTAACCCTGCCGATACACCAAAGGCTATTTTCATTTCCGCTTTTGACACGCATCCTTTAGCCCCTGATTATGGATTTACGCTTCAGGGTGAAGAGAAATACTTACAAGCGGGAATTGATGCTTTGGCAAAACTTACTCCGGGTAAGGTTCATTTGAACGTGGATGGTTCCAAGCCGGTAGATGCGATTTTCTCGGGAGTGAAAAATGCCCAAATAAATCAGTTTTCTGGTCCCCATCCAGCAGGAAATGTAGGAATACAGATTCATCACTTGGATCCGATCAATAAAGGTGACCTCGTTTGGACGGTTAGTCCTGCAGGCGTTGTCCAGATTGGTAAAGCAGTATTGGAGGGGGTATATGATACGTCCAAAATTATTGCTGTCACAGGATCTGAATTGACCAAAGCGGCTTACGTGAAAACTTTTGTAGGCGCTAATGTCTCCACCTTTGTGAAAGGCAACCTGAACTCAGGCCACGTTAGAGTAATCTCAGGAAATGTTCTTACAGGTGAGAAGATCAATTTGGAAGGCTTCCTTGGGTTTTACCACAACCAAATCACAGTAATCCCTGAGGGTGACTATTATGAGTTTTTGGGATGGGCCAAGCCTACAGCTTCCAAACTTAGCTACCATCGCGCACTCGGGCTTTTGTCATTTCTCACGCCCAAAAAAGAGTTTGTTCTTGATTCAAATTGCAGAGGTGAGGAGCGAGCATTTGTTCAGACCGGTGTATTTGAGTCGGTGACTCCAATGGATATTCTTCCTGTTTATTTATTGAAAGCCATTATGGCAGAAGATTTCGATGAAATGGAAGAATTGGGAATCTATGAAATCGTTGAAGAGGATTTGGCACTTTGTGAATTTGTCGATGTGTCCAAGCACCCCGTGCAGGAGTTGGTAAGAAAAGGTATAGAATTAATCCAATACAGTTAATCCATATGAAGTTTCTAAGAGATTTGATGGACAAGCAGCGTCCCCTTTTTGAAAAAGGAGGAAAGCTTGAAAGTTTATATTATGCATTTGAGGCGGGGGAGACTTTCCTCTTTTCTCCAAATCATACCACAGGAATCAAAGGTGCCCAAGTAAAGGATGCCATTGACCTGAAGCGTATGATGATCACAGTGGTGATCGCTATGATTCCTTGTTTGCTTTTTGGTATCTATAATACCGGACATCAAAGCTTGCTTGCAACAGGTGCTACTGCCGGGTTGTTGGATAATTTTGGTGATAAGGCAATCATCGGACTTCAACTTGTACTCCCGATTGTCATCGTTGCCTATGCAGCAGGAGGTTTGGTAGAGGCAGTATTTGCCGTCATTCGAAAGCACCCAATTAACGAAGGCTTTTTGGTGACAGGTATGTTGATCCCATTGGTGGTCCCCGCTACCACACCACTTTGGCAAGTTGCACTAGCGACAATCTTCGCAGTAGTGATTGCTAAAGAAGTATTTGGTGGGACAGGGATGAATATCCTTAATGTGGCCATGACAGCAAGAGCGTTTTTGTATTTTGCTTATCCTGCTCAGATTTCTGGAGATCAAGTTTGGACTTATCTTGGTGAAAAAACAGCCATTGATGGTTTTTCAGGGGCTACCGCTCTCGCCGTAGCATATAATGCAGGCGTTGATGGGGTTCCTGTAGTCGATGCATTAGCCGGGCATAATACAGCCTTAGGTGCTGACCTGTTTAGTTTTTCAAATTTATTTATGGGTTGGATTCCCGGTTCTATTGGAGAGACATCAACTTTGATGGCATTACTTGGAGCAGCTATTCTTATTGGTACTGGAGTTGCGAGCTGGAAAATTATAGTTTCCGGATTCGCAGGTGCTTTCCTTATGGGACTTTTATTGAATGTTCTTGCGGTGAATGAATATATGGCTATGCCTCCTCAATATCATTGGGTAATGGGTGGTTTGGCATTTGGTATCGTATTTATGGCTACTGATCCCGTATCAGCAGCACAAACCGAAACCGGAAAGTGGATTTACGGCTTGCTTATAGGAGTGCTCACTGTGATCATCCGGGTAACAAATCCGGCCTATCCTGAAGGAATTATGCTTGCAGTTCTATTTATGAACGTGTTTGCTCCGCTCATCGATTATTATGTAGTTAAAGCTAACAAAACAAGGAGGTTACAACGTGCAACAGTCTAACACTTACATTATTGTATTTTCTGCAGTCCTTACCATTGTACTTGGACTACTTCTTTCAGGGACTTCTCAAGTTCTTGGACCCATGCAGCAGGAAGCAATTGCCCTGGATAAGAAGAAGCAGATTCTGGGTGCTGTGATAAGCGCTGAAGAAATTGACGCCATGACTCCGGTGCAAGTGAACGAGTTTTATTCCAAAAGAATAGCTTCCACAGTGGTGGATATCAATGGAAAAGAGATCAGTTCTGGTGATGTCACGGCAGAGAAAGTGGAGGTTGCTAAATTCTATAAGAAACCTGCAGCCGACAGACAGTATCCAGTCTATGTTTTTCATGCAGAAGGAAATCCTGAGGCAGTGGAATCCTACATTTTCCCACTGTATGGTGCGGGACTTTGGGATGCTATTTGGGGCTATCTTGCGCTCGAAACTGACATGAATACCATCGGAGGAATAACATTGGCTCACGCTGGAGAAACTCCGGGATTAGGTGCCAGAATTACCGAAGGTGGAGTTCAGGAAAGATACGTAGGCAAAAAAGTTTTTGACGAATCCGGACAATTGGTTGCCGTTCAAATGATGAAAGGTGAAGGAAAGGATTATTCAGGGGACGTCCATAAGGTAGATGGCATGTCGGGAGCTACAATTACTGCCAACGGAGTGAATAACATGCTGAAGGCTTACCTGAGTCATTACGAGGCTTTCATTAAGGGTAAGTCATCCAATCAGGCTGTTGCAGGTCTTTAATTCATTTTCAACTCACATAATCACTAAATAATGAGTGCTGAAACTTTAGAAAAAGCGATTGAGAAAAAGCCGGCTGAAGCCCTTTTTTCCAAGCGTAGAAGAAAATTAGTAGCCGATCCCCTGATTGACGATAACCCAATCACCATTCAGGTACTTGGTATCTGTTCTGCATTGGCTGTGACTACTCAAATGAAGCCTACCTTGGTTATGGCCATTTCGGTAATCTTCGTAATCGCGATGTCCAATTTTGTGATCTCAGTGATGCGAAATACAATTCCTGCACGGGTAAGAATTATCGTACAGCTTGCTGTAGTGGCTACTTTGGTGACCTTGGTAAGTGAAGTGTTGAAAGCTTTCGCTTACGATATGTACAAAGAACTGTCGGTATTCATCGGTTTGATTATTACCAACTGTATTGTAATGGGTCGATTGGAAGCATTTGCGATGGGAAATAAGCCTTACGATTCCTTATTGGATGGTTTGGGATCCGCATTGGGATATTCCTGGATTATATTG
Organism: Algoriphagus sp.; assembly: GCF_030694375.1. Taxonomy (GTDB): domain Bacteria; phylum Bacteroidota; class Bacteroidia; order Cytophagales; family Cyclobacteriaceae; genus Algoriphagus. The sequence continues at coordinate 241,745 of NZ_JAUXYL010000041.1, read as the reverse complement.
ACTGTTGCTTTCTTCAGAGAATTATTCGGTTCAGGTTCTGTATTTGGGATTCCTGTTTACAATTACGTGTCATCCATATTTGGTCCAGACTTTAGTTTGGCAACCAATGGATTGATGGTCTCGCCAATTGGTGCGTTTATTATTCTTGGTCTGATTGTATGGGTACAGCGTACCAAAACCGGTTACGTAGAACATTAAAAGACATTAGAAATGGAATTATTTAGTTTAGCTATTCGGTCGATCTTTATCGACAATATGATTTTCGCTTACTTCCTTGGAATGTGTTCTTTCTTGGCGGTTTCGAAAAAAGTAAGTACAGCCTTGGGCCTTGGTGCCGCTGTTATATTTGTTCTTTCTGTTACTACTCCTGTTAACTGGCTTCTCAACGAATTTATCCTGAAAGAAGGAGCACTGACTTGGGTAAGTGCCGATTTGGTAGCAATTGACCTGTCTTTCCTTAGATTCATCATGTTTATCGCCATCATTGCAGCGATGGTTCAGCTGGTAGAGATGGTCGTGGAAAAGTTTGCACCTGCACTTTACGGGCAGTTAGGTATATTCCTTCCTTTGATCGCTGTAAACTGTGCTATTTTGGGTGGTTCACTATTCATGGCACAACGAGATTATACCCTGGCTGAATCTGCTGTATATGGATTCGGTTCCGGTACTGGTTTTTTATTAGCTATAGTAGCTTTGGCTGCAATCCGTGAAAAATTGAAATATTCTCATGTTCCAAATGGTCTGAAAGGATTGGGTATTACTATGCTTTTGACTGGTCTTATGGGATTGGCATTCATGTCATTTATGGGGATTGACCTTTAATCAGGTGTTTCTCTAAATTCCTAAGGCTCCGAGGTTATCCCCGGAGCCTTTTTTCTTTTCAATGGTATCAGCATTTTCAGTAAGAGTATCTATCTTATAGTCTCAATAACCTAGAACCCAAAACACATGAAGAAATTATTTGCATTCCTTGTCCTCTGTTTACTTTCTGTTTCTGCTTTTTCACAAAGTGGGGAATGGGTGGAGCTTTTCAACGGGGAAAATTTCGACGGATGGAAAATTTCCGAAAATCCCAGTTCGTTCACTATCGTAGATAAGACTATCAAAGTCGATGGACCAAGAGGTCATGCTTTTTATGATGGCCCGGTTGGAAACCACGATTTCAAAAACTTTGAATTGATGGTGGAAGTAAAGACTATGCCCAAAGCCAATTCAGGAATTTTCATCCATACCGAATATCAGGAAACTGGTTGGCCAAATAAAGGGCATGAAATACAAGTCAATCAAACGCATGGAGATTGGAGAAAAACCGGCTCAGTTTACTCTTTTAAAGATGTAAAGGAGACTTTTGTAGAGGATGGCGAATGGTACACCGAACATGTAATCGTAAAAGGAAATCAAGTCACTGTTAAAGTCAATGGTAAGGTCATCAATGAATACGATGAGTCAAAAGATAGAACAGGAGATCTTGGAACCAAAAAATTGAGTTCAGGAACAATTGCCTTACAGGCACACGATCCTCAGAGTGTGATTTATTATAGAAGTGTAAAAATTAAACTTTTGGACTGATTCAGATAGTTTGTTCAAATTATATATGCTTAATCATCGATTAGGCATTTTTTTTAACTTGACACCTAAATTCAAAACCCCATGGCTTTCACCTACCGAAGAATATTTTCCTACTTTCTGAGAGGGCTATTATTTCTCACTCCTTTGGCAGTTACCGTTTATGTTGTGTATGCGATATTCATCTTTTTGGATAATCTGATACCAGTTCCCATCCCGGGGATCGGAATTTTGATGGTTTTGGCCCTGATTACCTTTGTTGGATACTTCGCAAGTCTCTTTTTCGCAAAACCATTCTTCGATTGGTTTGAGCGCGGAGTTTTCAAGATTCCATTGGTCAATTTGCTGTACACCAGTATCAAAGATTTGATGGGAGCTTTTGTCGGGGACAAAAAGAAATTCAGCGCCCCAGTCATTGTGGAGATCAGTGATTCTATGGCCCGGTTGGGCTTTATTACCCAGGAGGATTTGAATATTATTGAAAGGCCTGATTTGGTAGCTGTTTATTTTCCGCACAGTTACAATGTCTCGGGTAATGTATTTTTGGTAAAGCGGGAAAAAGTCAAGTCTTTAACCGGCGTGAAGAGCTCTGACGTGATGAAATTTATGGTTTCGGGAGGGGTATCACCGCTTTTAGAACATGATTAACAATTTTTTTAAAAAAATTGGAAAATAATTCAACTAAATATTTGCTTCTTTCTTTCTTTCTTTGGACATAGTCTAAATGACTTTTTATTTATCTTTTCTCCAAAACAAAAATCATTATGATCAAAAAGTTAAAGTATTTTATTCCTGTCGTATTAATCGTGGGTTTTTTTTCGGTTAATGTTTCTGCTCAAGAAGGTGAGCCAGAGGTTGAAGATACCAGAGGTTGTTCTGAAGTTGGATCTCTTGATGCAACTTGTAGGTCGGGTAGTATCATTCCTAAATGCGGGTTTGAGAGGGGGGCTCAGACTTATACTTGTAATTTTTCTAATTCTTAATTTAACATTTTGTCCAAATGACTTATTACTAAGTTATTTGGACTTTTTATAGATTTATGAAATATTCAGTCTTATTTATTTCCATCTTCTGTTTGTATTCATGCAATCAAAGAGAAGTAAATAAAATAAAAATTAGAAGTGTGGAGTCGATTCAATCCATACAGTTTCCTCTTGACTCATTGACCCCAGATTATTTTCATGGGCTTGAGTTAGTGACCTTGGGAGGTAAAGATTATTTTACTCTGTTAAACGATCTTACAAGTACCATTTATTATTATGATTTTGAAACAAGGAATTTGGATAGATTGTTAAGTTTCGATACTGGTGATGGTGGAATAAGTAGGGGTGTTATGAGCTATTACCACATTGGTGAAGATTCTATTTTTTTGTTTGGCAAAAAACTCACCTCATATATGGTTGATTTGGAAGGTAATATTATTGATAAATACAATCTTCTTGATTTAAGTATTAGACAAAGCACCTACTCAAGTTCTAAAAATCCCGCCCTGTTTTTGGATAACATGATTTATTATAATTCATTGATTTGGGGAATGTATGAAAAGGATTATTTCCCTATACTAAGGTATTCGATGGAGAAAAGACACGTAGAGCTTTCAGACCCTCTACCTGAAGTTTATTTCCAAGATGGTGATTGGGGAAAGCTTTGGTATGATTATGCCTATCAGGCTTTGGATTCTAAAAACCATAGAATTATATACTCTTTTCCTGCATCTAATACCTTATTTGTGAGAGAATCAGGTGATATCGGATTAAAAGAGATTGAAAATTCAAGAATCTTTGACCCGATATTACCTCCTTTTGAAAGTAATCAATACGTGTATGATTCAGACGAATGGAATATGGAAATGAATAATACTCCAATTTTTAAATCTATTCTTATAGACTATGAGAATGAGATATTACTGCGAGTATATTTAAAACCTGTAAATTCTTCAATAAGAAATGCGAAAAGATCAATTAGTCTTGTAAAATATAATTTGAATTCACTTGAACTTATGGAAGTATTGGAACTGCCAAACAATTACTATGATTTCGATAATTCATTTTTTAAAGATTCGTTTTTATATATAAGAAAATTAACCCAAGATGAAGATTTTATTGAATTCGAGAAGTTTAATTTTTAAGGCTGTATTATTAGTATTGTTTTTTTCATGTTCAAGTGAGAAACAAGATCCTGCCAGTTTTCTCCTTAAAAATTATAACTTAGATATTGTAAAGAATAAGGAAAATTCAGTTTATCTTTTTATTGATTTAAATTCATGTGGAACCTGTTTGAATCATATTATTACTCAGTTAAAAAGAGAACAGATTTTTTCTAAATTAAATCTTGTTTTCATAGAGAATCAAAGTGGAAGAAAATTAGTTGAAAATGAATTAAATTTAAAATCAAATAATGTTTTTTTTATTAAAGAAGAAGATTTTGTTGATTTAAATAATGGGTATGGATTTTTTTTGTATTTATATTCTGGGGAGAATTTATTAAAGAGATTAGATCTTAACACAATTAATGTTGAAGAGTCATTTAACATTGCCATTTCATTTTTTAAAAATGAACTTTAGCAAAGTTTTTATTCATATGATTAATACATGAATTCGACTCTTTTTTAATTTGTGTTCCACTTTTTGGATTTTGTTACCATTATTTGTGATACCTCACAAAAGCAATCCTCTCTCCATCCGGTGACCAGCTATGGACATTGATTGTGCCCTGATCACCATAGAAGACAGGTGTTTGATCTTTTATAGCTTTTGTCTCTACATTCAAAAATCGAAGTTTCACATCCTTGCCAAATGGATGCGCACCTTTTTGATCCTCCTAATATGAAATAATTGCTGCGGTTTTTTTATCAGGTGAAGGGTGATGAAACCAATTGTCCAATTCATCAAAAGTAAGCTGTTCCTGTTGACTACATTCAGTTTTCATTCGATAAGCTTGCATCCTACCTTTCCGGTGTGAGTTGAAATAGATCCATTGGACATCATAGGAGTATTCAGGTCCATTGTCCAAACCAATCAGTGAGTCTAATTTTTTTGCCACCAGCTTTGGGAATCACATAGATATCCCATTCATCATTACGCATGGCGCAATAGGCAAGCATTTTACCGTCGAGTCTGATTCCATGCCAGTAACTGGTGTAGTTCTCTGTGACCAATAGTGGCGGAGTAGATCCGTCGATTGGCATTGTAAAGATTTGAGAACTTTTTCAGGACTCGCTTTTAATTATAAGCAATGTTTTTCCATCAAAACTAATCCCATGATCATTATTGGCTCTGGTGACTAGATCTGGGAAAAGTCTCCCCAGTTTATTTCCATTCAAATCCACCTTTTCTAAAAACCCCCTTGAATTTATAAGAAGAAAGCCTCCTTCTCTGGACCAGTTAGGTGCTTCAAAATGCCGACTTTCACTCAAAATAGTTTTCTCTTCCACTGTAATTACATTTAAAATGACGAGTTCAGAGGTGATATTTTCCTGAGTCTGTGCGAAGCTTTCAAGGGTCAACAGGAAAAAAAGCTAGAAAGGAAGGCCAGGAACTTCATTTTGATAGTTTTTATGGTGTGCCAGAAGTTACTGGAAAACTTCCACTACTTTAGCGCCTTTTTCCACAAACCTTCCAATCTCCCAACAGGCTTGCTTGTGAAGCAGCATCGTTTCGTCAAACCAAGCTTTATTCTCCGGGGCAACTGAAATCAGTAGCCCTCCGCTTGTCTGTGGATCGCAGAGCTTCACCAAATCCATTCCCACCACTCCCTTGGTTTTGGTGTTGTAAGCATTCCAGTTCCGGTAGGTGTTATCAGGAAAAATAAACTGGTTTATATATTCTTGAATTCCTTCGATCAAGGGAAGTTTACCGATTTCTATTTCCGCAGAAAGGCCAGCTCCCTCAGCCATTTCAATCAGATGACCCAATAGTCCAAATCCGGTCACATCGGTCATGGCATGGACTTCTTCATGATTTCCCAGCACAGCACCGATGGAATTCAACCTGCAAGCTGTATCAATCAGATTGAGGTAATCTTCTTCTTTTATCTTCTCTCTTTTCAAAGCAGTAGCCAATACCCCGATTCCAAGTGGCTTAGTCAGAAAAAGGAGATCTCCTGATTTTGATCCTGCATTGGTTTTGATTTTTCGAGGGTGAATGATTCCATTCACAGAAAGTCCGAATATCGGGTCTTTGGCTGCAATTGAATGCCCTCCAGCTAATTCAATTCCAGCTTGTTTGCAAATGCTTTTTGCACCTTCCAGGACTTTGGCGGCCAATTCCGGAGCAATTTTTTCTACCGGCCAACTTAAAATCGCATTCGCGAAAATGGGTTTCCCTCCCATCGCATAGACATCTGAAATTGCATTTGCCGCAGCGATTCTCCCAAAATCAAAAGGATCGTCTACAATGGGGGTAAAAAAATCAACCGTATTGATCACCGCCAAATCATCGGAAACCTGATAGACGGCCGCGTCATCCTTATGAAGGTTCCCCACCAATAGATTTGGATCGCTTTGTGAAAAAGAACCACTTGCACTCAAAATCTGATCTAGAATGGCAGGGGCAATTTTGCAGCCACAGCCGGATCCTTCACTCCATTCGGTCAGGCGCATTGATTTAGTTTCCATGATGTTGGTTTTTGATTTTCAGTAATAGTTCGACTTGTTCGGCTATCGAGTTTCCTGTCAGGTCAATGATTTTTGTTTTCCCTGCTTCATGCCGCGTCAAGTCAAACTCGTAAGTCTTATCGTAATAGATCAGCAGATTGGAAATCCACAACTCGTGATTTTTCTCCTGAATCGCTTCGATTGCCTGCTGGGTTCTCAAGCCTCCGAGCCGTTTTTGAATTCGTTTTACAGCGGCAATCAGTTCTTCTTCCGGTAGCTGCGCATATTCGGCGGCGATGTGCCGAATTCGCTCGGCTAAGGGCTTTTGTATGTCTACAAGCAGACAGTTTCCCATTTGTTCAAAAAGGCGATCTGGCACGATAAGTCGTCCAATTTTTCGGCTTTCATTTTCAACCCATGTAGGAATGCTTGGATCTAGTGAGCTTAGATTTTCTGCCAGCAGATTTTCAAACTGCTCCACTGTCGGTTGTGGAGGCAGTCCTATTCCTCCAAAAGAGGATCCTTTATGATTTGCAATTCCTTCCAGATCGAGGATTTGCTCCCCCCTTTCCTTGAGTTTTTGGAGCAAGATAGTTTTAGCGGTTCCGGTTTTTCCTCCCAGTACAATCAAGTTCCGCTCCTTTCTGACTTCCTCAAAAGTAAATGTCCGGTAGGTTTTATAGCCACCTTTCAATCGATAAATCTCAAAACCCACCATGCTCAATAGCCAGGATAGGATTTGGCTTCTCATCCCGCCACGCCAGCAATAGACGATGATTTTTCGCTCCGGGAACAAACGGATCGCTTCTTTTTGGATTTCATGAAATCTCGGTCCAACCAGTTCAAAGCCTCTCAGCGTAGCAGACTCGGCCCCCTTTTCTTTGTAAAGCGTACCTACTACGATGCGTTCTTTATTATTAAGGATTGGCAGATTGTTAGAGCCGGGAATATGACTTTGTGCAAATTCTCCCTCACTTCTTGCATCTAGTATTGGCAATTGCTTGCGCAACCTCCAAAATTCATCAAGATTAATCAGTTGTTCTGCCATAGAGGCGTGAAGGTAAGGTTAGTATGCATAAAGCTTCATAAAAAACAGAATTCAAAGCTACATCTTTTAGAAAAGCATCATTATGCTTTTTCTATAACCTCATTTCTTCGGGTCGGTTCAATTTAAAGGGAAGGATTATTCTGATTTTCTACTTTTTGGTCAAATCTGTATAACGGACGAAAGCGATGGATTTTCCGTCAGGCGACCAGCTGTGCACATTGATTGTTCCCTGTCCTCCATAAAATACCGGAGTGATGTCTTTGATTTCCCTAGTCTCCAAAATCATCATTCTCAGCTTCACATCTTTGCCAAAGGGATGCGCTCCTTTTTGATCTTCGAGATAGGCAATATATACGATGGATTTGTTGTCTGGACTTGGATGAGGAAACCAGTTGTCAAGGGCATCATCAGTGAGTTGCTCCACGCCGGATCCATCTGGCTGCATACGATAAAGCTGCATCCTTCCAGTACGGTGCGAGTTGAAGTAAATCCAGTTTCCATCATAGCTATATTCTGGTCCATCGTCCAAACCCTTGGAATCAGTGATTTTCTCCTCGGCACCACCTTCTGTTGGAATCCGATAGATGTCCCATTCGCCATTTCTCTGTGCGGTATAAGCGAGGTATTTGTTATCCGGACTGATTCCATGCCAGTAGCTCGGGAAGTCCGGTGTCACCAGTTTCGGATTGCTTCCTTCTGCATTGGAAACATAGATTCGGGAATTATTACTCGGTGCTGCTGCCTTATCGTTTTTGCTGAAGACCAGGATCTTTCCGTCGAAGCTTAATCCGTGATCATTATTGACGGTATTGATGCCATCAGGATTTATTTTCCCTAAATTTTTCCCTTTTCGGTCGATTTTTTCCAAAAGCCCGGCAGCGTTAATTATCAGAAACTTGCCGTCTCTGCTCCAATTGGGTGCTTCGAAGTGTCGGTTCTCTTTGAGGAGGACTTTTTCTTTGCCGGTTTTCACCTTGAGAAGGACCAGTTCGCTGGAAATTTCCTTAGGCATTTGGGCAAAAGTATTGAATGATATTAATGTCAGAATAGCCAATAATTGTTTCATAGGTTTTTGGGTTTTGAAGAAATGATACTTCTTAACTTCAAGTTCAAGCTTTTAATCTCAATAGCAAGATGATTTACATAGGAAGAAAAAATCTCATAGAAAGTGAGCGGAAATGAGGATCATAAAAATATGATTGATCCAAGTTTGATAGTTCACCCGGTTTCAGAGGGAAAAGTGATTGTTTTGAAAACAAAAAAGCCGCAAAGAATTCTCTGCGGCTTTCGTATCTAAATGTAATTAAGAATTATAGTTGTGCGTCTAGTTTTTGTGCCAAAACAGCTTTTGGCACTGCGCCTACTTGCTTGTCGACGATTTGTCCGCCTTTGAAGAATAGTAGGGTAGGGATAGAACGGATTCCGAAGGCTTGTGCCACAGAAGGATTAGAATCTACGTCTACTTTGCCAATGACTGCTTTTCCTTCATATTCTGCTGCCAACTGTTCAACTACGGGGCCGATCATTTTACATGGTCCGCACCACTCTGCCCAAAAGTCAACCAAAATTGGTTGGTCACCTGAGATTATTTCTTCAAAATTGGCATCAGTAATTTCTATTGCTTTTCCCATTTTATTATTGGATTTATAAGTTTCGATTTTTCAAATATATCAGCAAAAGCGGATTGAAGGATATTAAGTTCCGACTGAGTTAGAAAAAATGTCTATGGGGCATTGAAGAAATCGAAATCCTGATGGGATTAATAATATTCAAAGGTTTTTCTTTCGATAGGTCCAGACAAAAAGCGTATATCGTTTTTGATTTCCTCTGATAATCGCATTTTGTCATCGTAGAAATATTCGAATTCGATACGGTTGAATTCTCCTAAAAATGAGATGAATTTAGCCCTAAGAAGTCCATCTTCTTTATAATCAAACTTGTACCGATAGAGGGGGTCTGTAGTGCCTGATTCAAAATAATGTTCCTCCATGATCTGTCGGGATTGCTCATTTTGGTAAATGTATTTATGGAGAGAATATAAGGTGTCGCTTCCTCTTCGGTATGAAATCTTCCTGCCTTTCTCATCAAACTTAAACTGCTCATGTTGGGAAAAATTATCGTCTCTTCCTTTCATGTTGTTGATCGTTTGGCCGCTATTTTCATAGAATCTTTTGAAATAATGCGTAAAGACAAACCCTTCAGGTCCCAGAGAATATACACCTGTCTGATTTAGTTTCCCATCTTCCAGGTATTCATTCAGAAATACCGCTGAAGTATCCAAATTTTGGATCGTAACCTTCAAGAGTTCTCTTCCTTCTGTATCGTAATAAAAATCTGTACGGTATTGGAGTGTATTTGGACCGTAATAGAATGACTCACTTTTTAACATTCCAGCAGGAGTGAACAATGGGCCATTTAATACTTCTTTGAGAAGAATAAGTCGTTCATCGACTTGGATTGGAGTGGTGGGTTCGCCCGGATCGGCACATCCTGAAAGCAATGCAAGGCAAATAAGCAATATTGAATTTATGATTCTCATATTGAAAAACATTTAACTATCAACGAGATATCAAAGTAAATATTTCTTAGTAATAAAAAAAAGGCTGCCTTAAAAGACAAAAATTGTGTCACCCTGAGTCTTAAATATTCTGGGAACATACAAAATGGAAATGACGGGGGGGGTGCAGGCCAAGCGCCTTTAAAATTTGATTTCACATCAGGTTTACTCCTGCTTAGGCAGAACATTGACCGGAAGGGCGCGTTGGGAGGATTTGCCAGCGAGCCAGCGTTCGGCCCTGTGCGGTGGGAGCTTTGGCAAATCTTGATCTTTTGGTTCTTTTGGATCAAGCCAAAAGAACGAAGAAAAAGAATAGCCTAACCAAAGTGCAAGTACTTGCTTAGCTGATTAAAGGCATGAATCTCAAAGCGTAAAATCAAAATAAAATTTCGAATTATTAATATTTTCAAATAAAACATATTCCGTCATTGGTGGCGGAGTCGAAGGCCATTTGCAACAAATATAGTCGCATTTCGACTCCGTTCATTTTGACAGTTAGGAGACAGCTTCTTTTCTTTAAATCACCTTATACACTACCTCTGGAAGTTCTTTCAGCTCTTGGATCATCTCCGAACTCGGATCGATGGTGAATTTCTTGGAGAAAAGCTCCAGCGAAATGTTTTCTCTTCGATCGATCACATCAATGTAGAGCTTGGCATCTCCCTTGTATTTGGCAGTGATGGCTTCCAATTTTTCCATCAGATCAAGTGTCAGATCGTCCAGATCGATATTCACACGAATTCCTTTCACCATTTTTCCACGCACTTCACTAAGGAGCATCATGGAGGTGATTTTGAATTCCACTTCATTTTCATTCCCCCACTTGCGCTGTTCCACTTTTCCGGTTAGAAACAAAAACCACCCGGTCATAAAGTACTCTTTGAATTTGACATAGTCGTCTCCGAAGAGAAAGAACGTGAAGGAACCGTGGTAATCTTCCATGGTAAGCGTTCCAAATGGCTTCCCCGTTTTGGTCGTGCGATGCGCAAAGCTGCTGACCGATCCGGCAAGCTTCAGTTCGTTTTTCCCCCGTAAGCTTTCCAAATCAGCTAATGCAGTCAGTGGTGTGTTGGTGAACGATTCGATTTCCAATCTATATTGATCCAGAGGGTGGCCGGAGATAAACAGTCCGACGACTTCTTTTTCGATATTAAGTTGTTGAATCTGCGAAAATGGCTCCATCGGGGCAATGGTCGGCACAGGCACTTCCATGCTTCCCCCGCCGCCTCCAAAGAGACTCACTTGTGCACTGTCTTCTTCCTGTTGAATCTTTTGGGCGTATTTCGTTGCTTTTTCGATAAGGGAAAGGTCTCCTGCCGGTGCTTCAAGGTATTGTCTCCGATGATGTTCTTTGAAACCGTCAAATGCTCCTGCCATGGCAAGGGCTTCCATCGTTTTCTTGTTCAAAGCTCTGGAGTTGACTCGTTTCGCAAAGTCAAAGATGTTTTTATAGGGTCCGTTTTTCTCCCGCTCCTTGATGATTTCGTCCACTGCGGCAGAACCTGCACCTTTGATCGCTGCCATTCCAAAGCGAATTTCCCCCACTTTATTTACTGTAAATCCTCCCTTGGATTCATTGACATCCGGACCGGCCACTTTGATGCCCATTCGCTTACACTCCTCCATGAAAAACGACACCTGTGTGATGTCATTCATGTTGTTGCTCAGCACCGAGGCCATGTATTCAGCAGGATAGTGGGCCTTCAAATATGCGGTCTGATAGGCAATCCAAGCATAGCAGGTTGAGTGGGATTTGTTAAATGCGTAGGATGCAAAAGCCTCCCAGTCCGTCCAGATTTTTTCCAGTTTCTTGGGCTCGTGACCTTTGGCTGATGCTTGCTCGACAAATTTTGGTTTCATTTTGTCCAGCACGTCCTTCTGCTTTTTACCCATTGCCTTTCGCAAGACGTCTGCTTCACCTTTGGTGAATCCTGCGAGTTTTTGGGACAAAAGCATCACCTGTTCCTGGTAGACGGTAATCCCGTAAGTTTCCTCCAGGTATTCCTGCATGTCATCCAAGTCATAAGTGATTGGCTCGGTGCCGTGCTTCCTTCGCACAAATGACGGGATATAAGCAATCGGTCCCGGACGATACAGCGCGTTCATCGCAATCAAATCCGCAAATACGGTCGGCTTGAGTTCGCGCATGTATTTCTGCATGCCGGCAGATTCATATTGGAAAATACCAACGGTCTCTCCGCGTTGGAAAAGCTCGTACGTTTTAGCATCCTCGATGTCAAATTCATCTGCATCGAGCTGGATTCCGTGTCGTTCTTTGACGATTTTGATCGCATCCTTGATCAAAGTGAGGGTTTTCAAACCCAAAAAGTCCATTTTCAGCAAGCCGGCAGATTCCACGACCGAGTTGTCAAACTGCGTGCAGACCATGTCTGAATCCTTGGCCAAAGCGACCGGGACAAAGTTGGTGATGTCATCAGGAGTGATGATCACTCCGCAGGCATGTATTCCAAGATTTCGCACGGATCCTTCCAGCATGGCGGCCTGATTGATTGTCTTGGCAGATTCGTCCTGTCCTTTTGAAATCCGGATCAGTTCGTCTGCTTTGGCAATCATGTCGGCTTGATCTTTCAGCTTGTCTGCGATGGCTGCCCGGTTACCCTGAAGGCTAAAAAGCGATTTGAGCTTGATGTCTGGGACGAGATTGGCCAGTCTGCCTGCTTCCGCTAGCGGTAGGTTAAGTACCCGTGCGGTATCCCGAATCGCAGATTTGGCTGCCATCGTACCGTAGGTGATGATCTGTGCGACTTGGTTGGCACCATATTTCTTGATCACATAGTCGATCACCGATTGTCGGCCTTCATCATCAAAGTCAATATCAATATCGGGAAGTGAAACCCGGTCTGGATTCAGGAAACGTTCGAATAGAAGGTTGTAGGCGATCGGGTCAATATTGGTGATACCCGTGCAATAGGCAACTGCGGAACCTGCGGCGGATCCACGGCCGGGCCCTACGGATACCCCCATTTTTCTTGCCTCCGCAATGAAATCCTGTACGATCAAGAAGTAACCCGGGTAACCGGTATTTTGTATTGTTGCCAGCTCAAAATCCAATCGCTCCTGAATCTCTGTGGTAATCTCAGGGTAGCGTTTTTGGGCACCTTCATAGGTCAGGTGTCTCAGATAAGCATTTTCACCCCGCTTGCCTCCGTCTGCTAGATCTTCTTCATGGAGAAATTCTTCCGGGATGCTAAACTTGGGCAGCAAAACCTCTCTGGCAAGTTTGTAGGATTCTATCTTGTCTACAATCTCCTGTGTGCAGACAATGGCCTCCGGCAAATCCGCAAAGAGTTTTTTCATTTCCTCCGGTGTTTTGAGGTAGAATTCGTCATTGGGAAATCCGTATCGAAATTCTCTTCCTCGCTTACCGATGTATTTTTTGGGTTTGTCGAAAAGTTCGCCGTCTTTGACGCAGAGTAGGACGTCGTGAGCCTGCGCATCGCTTTTGTCAGTGTAGTAAGAGTTATTGGCAGCGAAATATTTTACATCATATTTTCTAGCAAAATCCAGGAGCACTTCGTTGACTTTTTCTTCTTCAGGGACGCCATGACGGGAAAGCTCGACATAAAAGTCGTCTCCAAACTGTTCTTTCCACCAAACAAATGCTTCCTCTGCCTGAGTCTCTCCCACATTCAAAATCAAAAATGGAATCTCTCCCCAAAGTCCTCCTGTGGTAGCGATCAGATCGCCTTTGTACTGGAGGAGAAGCTCCTTGTCAATTCGGGGCAAATAATAGAAGCCTTGGATATTGGCATAGGAAGACAATTTGGCTAGGTTGTGATAGCCTGCTTTGTTCTTGGCTAAAAGCACCGTTTGGTAGCCGTCGTCTTTATTGCTTTTGTTTTTTCGGTCACGGCAGAGGTTAAATTCGCAGCCTAAGATTGGCTTGATTTCCTTGCTCATGGCCTCCTTGACGAAGTTGAACGCGCCCATCATATTTCCATGATCGGTCATTGCAATGGCAGGCATGCCGAGTGCTTTTGCTCTGGCGATCAAAACTGGAATCTCCGAGGTCGCCTGCAGGACAGAGTACTGCGTATGGACATGAAGATGAGTGAAAGATACATCAGCCAGATCGGAGATGTCAGCTTTTCCCGCTTGCTTCAGGACATCTTTGGCGTTTGTTTTTGTGGCATCTTTTACCTGGACAAAGTTGGCTTCTGCCAGTTGTGGAGTCTCGTAAATGACTTCAGCTACGGAGATGCCCGGCTCGGGAGACTGGATCCCCTGAGTGATCAATCCGAAAAAACAACGAGCCGTTGCGTCCACATCGTAAGCGGCATCGTGCGCATCTCCGAATCCCTTTCCGAATAGTTTTTGGTGCAGTTCGGTCAGGGTCGGCCACTTAAATTTGCCACCTCTTCCTCCTGGAAGCGCACAGAATTCAGTTGAAATATCCTTGGTATCGAGTTCTTTCTTATCACCTAAAGGCATGACTAACTCAGATCGGAGAAATTCCGATCCCACGACATTGATGTCAAAACCAATATTGTGACCTACCAGGTATTTGGCTTGGACCACGTCTTCGCGGAAGACTTGAAGGATTTCTTTCAGGTCATGGCCTTCCGCCAAAGCGCGTTTGGTGGAAATGCCATGGACTTTCTCAGCATTATATGGAATGGTAAAGCCTTCAGGCCGAATGATGTAATTGTGGTTGGAAAGTAGCTTACCCTTTGCATTGTGAAGTTGCCAGGCGATCTGTACGAGACGCGGCCAATTGTCCACATCGGACATGGGGGCATTGTAATCCCGGGGTAAGCCGGTGGTCTCGGTATCAAAAATAATATACATAGCTCAAATGGAATTGAAGCTTCAAATTAGGGCAATTCCTTTAAAGAAAGTAAGTCTGCGGAGGTAATTGTCAGAGAAAAGAAAAGTCCGAAGTCCTGATCAATTGGTAGAGTTTTGTTATTCTCTTGCCAAACAGAGACTTCAGACTTTTTGATCAGAATTCAGGAAAATCTTTCCAAGAAATCACTTGACCATAGGATCTTTTTTGATTGAGATCTCCGGCATAGACCAATCCCTTTTTAGAAATAGGAAGATCTGAAATGCCTTCAAACTTTGACAACCCATCAAAATTTTTGGTCAAAATGGTTTCACTGGCTTTGATTTCAAAGATGTCCAGGCTTAACCCTTGATCCAATAAAAGGTCCACCTCATCTCCATGATTATCTCTCCAAAACCAAGGTCTTTCATCTCGGTACCCATGGTGCATCTGCTTGTGAAATTCAGCAACGATCATGTTTTCAAACAAAGCTCCTTTGACAGGATGGGTCAGGAGAGTTTCTCTGGATTTAATTTTTAGTAGATAGGCCAATAAACCTGTGTCATAGAAATAGAGCTTTGGAGTTTTGACTACCCGCTTGCTGAAATTTTTGTGAAAAGGATAAAGTTGGAATGTAATGTAGCTGGATTCAAGTGCGGAGAGCCAGGATTTTGCAGTTGGCTGGGATATTCCAGTTTCATTTGCCAATGCGCTCAAGTTCAGAAGTTGGCCTGCCCGTGCGGCACAAAGACTCAAGAAATTTTGAAATTGTCTCAAATCTTTCACGGTCATGAGTTCCGTTACATCACGATTCACATAGGTCTGTACATAATTGGAATAGAAAACCCCCGGAGAGATCTTACGGTCATAGAGCGCAGGATAAAATCCGTGAATCAACTGGTCAAAAGGATCTTCAGCAAGCAAATTCGCGTCCTCCAGTTCCTGAATATCCAGTGGAAACAGCTTGAATAGCGCGACTCTTCCTGCTAGACTTTGAGTGATTCGCTCCATCAGGTGGAAATTTTGGGATCCGGAAAGAATAAATCCACCCATCCGGTCAGGTCGGCTGTCTACCAAAGTTTGGAGGTAGGAGAAAATTGCCGGAGCCTGTTGAACTTCATCAAAGATCATTTGGTCATTGTATTCAGCCAAAAATCCATTGGGATCCTTGAGGGCAAAATCACGGGAATCCGGATTTTCCAGACTGACGTAGCGGTAATCCGGGAAGAGTTGTTTCAATAGGGTAGTCTTCCCCGACTGTCTTGGACCTGTCAGAGCCAGAATCGGGTATTTGCCTTGGTATTCCCGTATAGCCTTGTAAATGTGTCTATTGATTACATTCATTTGCTACAAAAGAACGTCTTATTTTGAAAATGTACAAGGGTTACTTTGAAAATGTACAAGCTTTATTTTGAAATTGTACAAGGTTTACTTTGAAATTGTACAAGTTCTAATCCGTGATTTCAATATAAGAAACCAAGTAAAAATAGCGGTAGCTTTCTTCCCCAGCCTATTTCCAGATCGTCGGAAGAAAAAATAAGATTATCCGCAACGATACCGGTAAATCAAAATGGCCTCGACTTCGCTTGACCACCGGATCCTTGGTTAATGATGGGAGTGGAGGTGGACATTAATAAAGTTTGGTTTTTGTGAGAAAGCGGAAATACACAAATAAAAATTTCAAAATTGTATGATAGAAGATACAGTTATACCCAAAAATTGTATCCTGGAAGATGCAGTATTGCCTAAAAACTGTATCTCTCAAAATACACTTTATTACCTTTTATCCTACCAAGGCGTACAAACCATCTTTTTAGTCTCAAAAAATTTATCCTGGGAATTTTCATCCCTTTTACTTACCAGCTTACTACACTCTTTCTCAATATCTTATTTCCCACATCCAAGCTCGCTTGGTTTCGACAGAAGTCTGGATAAATTTTTTGACTATGTCCTGGTATGCAGAGCCCGATAACTCTCTCCCTTTCATTTTTTTTGGCAGGGTGATGATTTGCTCCGGTTCCCCGAAAGTAATTTTCTCTGCTTCCACGATAAGCATCCCGTCGTTGATGTCATAGGCTAAAATTAAACCTGGAAGCCCGAATTGTTCCTCAGGACCGATTGGAACGGGAATATCCGAGGCAAACCAAGCCGTGATCTTTTGGCCTTTGATGGGGTCTTCACTCACGGCTTTCATGCACATGTGCCCAAGAATATCCCGTATTTCGTTCATTACTCGCCATTTTGGAGCATTTAGGCTGTCACGGACTATATAGGTTTTGCCCATTTGATCCATGTACTTCAGATAGGTCTGATCATTTAGATTATTTTCAATGAAATAGTCTTGCACTTGCCAAGAGTAGCTCCGTACTTCATAGGGTTCACCGTAAGTGTAAAGACTTTTTTCCGGCCAAAACTGCAGTTTCATCCGGGTGCTGTAGCCTTCAGGATTATTCCAAGTGAGTAGAATTCTGTCCCGTTCCTGTTGGGTAAGGTGAGGCAAACTCGAATAGATTTTATCATAGAAAATCTTATAGCGGTATTCCACCTCACCTACTATATTTTGGGCTCTAAGTCCTGTGGTAATTAGGATCAGCACAAGGATATTTAAAAGTTTTAATTTCATTACTGTTTAGGTTGACTTGCTTGTATAGATTATCTTCTGCTTTTCACTTCTACTCCCCGCATATTATAGGTCACTCCGAGTAGGAAATATCTTGACAAAGTTTCAATACGTCCTGTGGATACGAAGTTTTGACCCGCAAACTGGCTGATAGTTTGATTTTGCTTGAAGACATCATAGGCAGAGAGCCTGACTTCCCATTTTTTAGCTTCCCCGATAAGTTTATAGATAAATGCATTTAGAATGGGAACTTCCTGGCTAAATCCAAAACTTTCGTTTTCAAATCGGTTGTAGTTGAATTTCATATCAAAATAGAAATCTTTGGGAAGCTTCACATTCATATTCGTATATGCACTCAAATTAACAATGTCCTGGTTCTGGGAGGGATTCTGTTCGTATTTGGTTTTGCTCAGACGGAATGATGTACCGGCATATAGACTGAGCCATTCGATTGGGGTCAAGTCTAAATTTACCCCAACGTTATGGCTCAAGGTATTTGTTTCTGTCTCGATGGAGTTGATTAGGGCGAGGCTTTTAGTATAGGATGGGTTTGCAGTTAGGTATGCATTAAATTTGGTTTTCACGATAGGAAACCCGAAACCTATATAAGAAAAGTAGCGCTGTCCACCGGAAACATTTCCTGCCTTAAAGGAAGTGACAAAAGTTTCAGGGTCTATGGATTGGTTTTGGACTACTTGGCTCTGATAGAATGTGGAATTCAATGAAAACTGGAAATTTATAAAGGTAGCCGGATCATACATGTTGTAACCTGTATTGAAAGAATGGGTTACTTCGGGCTGTAAATCGGGATTTCCTTCCCGGATATACAGTGGGTTGGCAATGTCCTTGAATGGCTGTAGATCGGCAATATTTGGTGGAGTGACCCCCATGGCATAGCCTGCGTTGATGCGCTTGTTGCCCTTCATTGTTTTCCAGTAAGAAACGTTAGGGGTGAAGTTCAGGTAGTTTTTGTCCACGGTGCCCAGAATCTCACTCTTTTTTTCTACTGAAAATTGCCCGTTCAATCGGTAGTTTGAGGCGGCTAATCCCACACTTAGGTTAGAGCCTTTGTTGGCATATCGGATACTGGAACCCAATCTGTTGTAAGTAATTGTATTGTCAAAAAACCGACTAAGATCAGGATTAAGCTCGCGGGTATCACTTGCCTCCACATCGAATACTTTTCGGTCTGTCTCGCTCTTTGATTGGCTGAAATTGTAGAACGTTTCCCAAAAAAAGATTTTTTTGATAGGTTCGACATAAAGCAAGCTTGACTTGATCGTGTTATTAGTATTCAATGCTTGGTTCAATTGGTCCAAATTTCTAAAGTAGGTATTAGGGTCTGTGGAGTTAACAAGGTCTACGACGGATTTTTGGATGCCATCTTGGTCTGCCTTGCTATAAGTATTGCTAAGGCTAGCGGCAAAGTTTCTTCCGCTTTTTTCGAATTTATGCCTATAGATTGCAGTACCCTGAAAAGCGCCAGACCATTTATTCGATCGGTTGTCACGTTCCATTTGGCTTTGCTCAGTGCTACTGCGTATCAGCTCCTGAAGGCTTCCCAATGAGGTATTGAGTGAACTTAGCCTTCCCTTTGCATTGATGGTGATGGTGTTGGCGCTGTCTAGTTCGTTTTGAAAACGAAGATTTGCCCGATGGTGACCTGCCACATTGTTTTGTAAACTTTGGTCGGTGGAACTGAAGGAGGAATTGTCCTGAAGGAAGTTGGTTCTGCTATTGAAGCTCTCTATGATTTGGTCACTGTGGCTATAGAAATAGTTGCCGCTGAAATCCTTTTTGTTCTTCAGGCGGTTGAAATTAACTCCTATAGCTTCATTATTGGAGAAGCCTGAGCTGAGGTTGTTGAAGGGGATCTCAAATGATTCTTCGCGGTCCCCTCCTGAAAAAGTAATGTAATTTATTCCCCCACTGCCATTAAAACCGAAATCTCCCGTATCGCCAAATTGGAATGCACTGCTACCCCTAAACTCCTGCAGGTCATCAAAGCTCAAACCTGTTTGGTTGACATTATTGCCATAGCCGATGATTGAAAATTGGTTTACTTTGTCAAACTTATTGTAAGAGGCATTTGTAGAATATCTCCCGTCGGTGCCTCCCGCCGCAGATACCTTACCAAAACCTCCTTTTTTTGCTTCCTCCTTCAGCTCAACGTTTAATGTTTTTTCCTTCACTCCATCATCCACTCCTGTAAGTTTGGACTGTTCTGATTTGTCGTCGTATAGCTGAAGCTTGCTTATGGACTCTGCATTCAGATTTTGTGTAGCCATTTTTGTATTTCCGCCAAAAAAACGCCTTCCATCCACTGTCACCTTCTGCACTTGTTGACCTTGAGCTACAATATTTCCATCCTTGTCGATTTGTATCCCCGGCAGCTTGCGGAGCAGTTCTTCCAAGGTCGCTCCGGGTGGCACTTTGAATTTGCTGGCATCATATTCAAGCGTATCTCCACGCATCATCAACGGTGCTTTTGCGGCTTTCACCACCACCTCGTACAGTTCCTGTAGGATGGGCATTAAGCGAATCTCTTCTACTTCCAAGACATCTGTCTCAGGCAGTACCAATTCCTTTTGGATGGGTAGGTAGCCCATATAGGTGGCTTTGATGAGGAGTGGCTGCCGATCTACGTTTTTGAATAGGTATTCTCCGGATTTATTAGTCAAGGTATAGGCCACCAAAGCGGAGTCTTTTGGGCTAAGAAGAAGTACAGAGGTGTAGTCGAGCGGGAGATTTGTGGTGTCTTTCACCGTTCCCCGAATAGTAAGTTTGGATTGGGCCTGAGAAGCAAAAGTGATGGCAACCAAAAGAAGGGATGAAAAGAGTAATTTCATTTTTTTCAGCGTTAAATTTTTACCTATAAAATCTATGACTAAAACTATATTCCGCTCCATAGTCACTGCCAGCTCATATTTGCAGGTAGAATTCTTTGCTTAAGATGACAGACTCAGGATTTTATGGACAGTTTTTGAATCCAGTTAATTTTAAAAAGAGTGTACTTTACTATTGCAACCTTAAGTTGACCTTTACCCTATATAACCCTAGGGCCCCAATCTCTAGATGAAGATGTCTCTCACTTCTTCCTTCATCGCTCAGTGCTGTTTTTAAACAAATCAAAAATTCTTTCAATCAAATGGTGCCTTTTAATAAAAAATCGGCAATCAACTAATTAGAATATTGATGAGTATTTTGATACTGCTAGTATAGTAATTATTCTATTAAAATAGAATGCCTAATTTGTTAAAAAATGTATTTTAGGAATACGAAATGGTTGAGCAGTGGAATTAATTCCAAATTTGAAGGTGGTAATTACCTCGTTACGCTAATTAAATTCTGGAAAAATCATTTTTGCCCCTTAGTGGTGGAAGAAATACCGGTAACTATTTCCGCTTTAAAAATGCCAATCGGCGCAAAAAATCCAAACTAATAAAAACTCAGTAAATATCGAATGACCGAAATATTGCCCCATTCATTTACGGGATATTTTTCATGCTACTGAAATTCATTTTTTTTTTATGTGTATCCGTGAACTTGCCTGTAGCTATTGAAATTTGGATCGGAGGACAGATTTGCTAAGCTATGGACTATTGACTGGAGTCGAGGATTCGCAACTTGCCGGGCCAATTTTCAGCCTACGTGCATCCTTGCGGAGACTCCTGTTTTTATCATCTTTTATCTTCCCAAGGCATGTACACGACCTTTTTGGTCTGGAAAAAATCTTCTTTGAAGTAGTCCTCCAGGTGATAGACTACATAGGACTTGTCCAAGGCTTCCATTTCCTCATCGACATCTCCGCCTTTAAGATAGAGGATGCCGTTTTGGAATTCATTGATGTCCTCTTTTTTTATCTTGTTTTTCACCCAGGGATAAAAATTGACCATTTGGGTCACGGCCCGGCTGATTACAAAGTCATATTTGCGAACCAGTTCCTCTGCCCGCGCTTGTTGGGGTTCGACGTTTGAAAGTTTCAATTGCTTGGCTACATCCTTTACCACGCCGATTTTTTTTCCAATGGAATCCACCAGGTGGAAATGGGTGTCCGGAAAAAGAATGGCCAGTGGAATACCGGGAAACCCTCCTCCTGTGCCGATATCCAGCACTTTGGTGCCGGGTTGGAAGGCCATCACCTTAGCTATACCCAAGGAATGGAGGACGTGATGGACGTAAAACTGATCCATATCCTTGCGGCTGATCACGTTGATCTTGGAGTTCCAGTCTTCGTAAAGTTCTTGGAGACGGTCAAATTGAGCGACTTGTGTTTCGCTGAGATTTGGGAAATAAGTAAGGATCAGCTGAGTGCCTGAGTTCATCAAATGTGTTTTTCTTTGCCGGAGGCGATCTCAAAAAGCAACTCCCGAGATCTGTGAAGTTGTGCTTTGACAGTTCCCAGAGGTTTTTCTAATTCCTGTGCGATCTCTTCATACGAAAGTTCGTCAAAGTAGCGCAACTGCACCAGTTTGCGGTATTTGGCAGGAAGCTTATCTACAAAAATTCGCACCATATCGATGCGCTGAGAGCGGATGTATTGATCCTGAGGATTGTTGTCGTCGTCCTCGATGTCTATAGTGACTGAGTTGCCACTGTCATCAGAAAGCGTATTGTTCAAGCTCATGGTTTTGAGCTTTTTCTTTCGGATAAAATCAATGGTATTGTTGGTGGCAATTCGAAAAAGCCAAGTACTGAATGTATAGTCCTTTTTGAATCGCTCCAGGTTTTTGAATGCTTTGGCAAAAGCCTCCATGGTCAGATCTTCAGCATCATCCGCGTCACGGATCATTTTCAGGATCATGAAATAAACGGCCTTTTTGTACCGCTTCATTAAAGTAGCGTAGGCTTGCTGGTCTTTATCCTGTACAGCTCTGTCGATCAGATCAAAATCCTCCAGTGCTTTAATCGAAAAACCTCGTTCGTTTATTTCCATGGGATATCTTTTGCTTGGTAAGAAACTGAACCCAATACCCAAAAATAGCCCAGATAAAGAAAATCATTGATCAGGACATTCATTGGTGTAGCGGATCCTTGGATCTTTTTTGAAGCCGAATTGAAAATACTCAACACCAAAAATGATCTTACTAAAACAATACCTAAAACGATTAAAAATTGTTCCAATTCTGTTTCAACTCCGAAATAAATCATCAAACCGATAGCCCCAATCCAAAATAATGCATGGGAAAGTGAGAATAGTCCAATTTTTCGTTTGTCCTCTCCCCGGTAATATTTTCCTGCATTTAAGTGACGCTTTTTCTGAACGAGGTATTTTTTCCAGGTTTCTTTTGGGATTGAAGTAGTCGTAGCGCCGGGATCAATTACGATAGCTGAATTTTTCCCTGTGGCGTATTGATTGACAAAAAGGTCGTCATCTCCACCCTCCAAGTGCCAGAGTCCCTTGAAAGCCTTTACTTCCATGAAAAAACTTTTGCGGTAGCAAAGATTTCTTCCCACCCCCATAAATGGTGCCTTCCAGAGTCCAAAAGAAAAGTAGAAGAGCGCAGTCAGCATTGTCTCAAACTGTATCCATTTATTCAAAAGCGATGATTTGACTTCATAGCCCGAGAATCCAATGGAGAAAGTTTTACCATCTTCTCTGATTGGGGCAGTCATTTTTCTGATCCATTGGTCATTTGTAGGCATACAATCAGCATCTGTCAAAAGGATGACGTCATTTTTGGCCACTTTGATACCAAGGGTCAGTGCAAATTTTTTGGGAGTGACGTGATTTGGGGTGTATTTGATCGTGACTGACCGGAGTTTTGGGTAGAGGGCCATCATTTCCTCAAGCAATCGCTTCGTGCGATCTGTGCTTCGGTCGTTGACGACCATCACGTCAAATTTGGGATAATCCTGTTCGAAAAGTTTGGGAATCAAAACCTTAAGGTTTTGAAATTCATTGTGAGCTGCGACAAGGACGGTCACTCCCTCCTCAGGGATTTGGTTTTTCGAAGACTTCGTAATTGATTTGAACCAGGCAGTCCGTCCGAAAATCACTAGAAGGTAAACCAACTGGATGATAACGCCGATGCCAAAGAAAAACCAGAGTAAAAATAGGCCCATAGGTCAATTTTGCTGGGCAAATATAAAATCAATTTCAGCATTCGTTTAAGAATAAGTGGATATTTTTGCCAGCAATTCGGAACAGTTTGTATATGAGTGCTGCGGCCTCAGAAATTTAGATATGAAGTTTACCTTAGGGAAAAAAGATTTACAGACAAAAGCGCGAACAGGGACACTTTTTACTGATCATGGGGAAATTCAAACCCCGATTTTTATGCCTGTCGGAACCGCCGCCACAGTAAAGGCCGTGCATCAGCGTGAACTAAAAGAAGACATCAAGGCTCAGATTATTCTTGGCAATACCTACCATTTATATCTGAGGCCAGGGCTTGACATTCTTGAAAAAGCTGGTGGGCTTCATAAATTCAACGGCTGGGATCGCCCCATTCTGACAGATAGCGGTGGATATCAGGTGTTTTCGCTTTCCGGTACCCGGAAAATCAAAGAAGCAGGCGTGACTTTCAAATCCCACATCGACGGATCTAAGCATGAGTTTACTCCGGAAAATGTGATGGACATCCAGCGAACCATCGGAGCAGATATTATTATGGCTTTTGACGAATGCACACCCTACCCATGCGAATATGGCTATGCCAGCAATTCCATGGAAATGACCCATCGTTGGCTGAGGCGTTGCATTGATCGATTTGACTCCACTGAAGGGAAATACGGCTATAGCCAGACCTTTTTTCCGATCGTTCAGGGCTCGGTTTACAAGGATTTACGCAAGCAAAGTGCGGAATTCATTGCTGCACAGGGAAGAGAGGGGAATGCAATTGGTGGGCTGTCTGTAGGAGAGCCTGCTGAAATGATGTATGAAATGACCGAACTGGTCACGGATATTTTACCTGCTGACAAGCCTCGCTACTTGATGGGAGTGGGGACGCCCGCGAATATCCTGGAATGCATCGCCCTTGGTGTGGATATGTTTGACTGCGTGATGCCGACCAGAAATGCCAGAAACGGAATGCTATTCACCTCAGAGGGAATTATCAATATCCGCAATGAAAAATGGAAAGACGATTTCAGCCCGATTGATCCGGCGATTGGAAATTATGCGAGTACTTTTTACTCAAAAGCTTACCTTCGTCACTTGACTGTTTCCAAAGAAATCCTTGCAGCACAGATTGCCAGCATTCATAATCTTGCTTTTTACCTTTGGCTAGTCGGGCAGGCGAGAGAACATATCCAAGCCGGTGATTTTGCCGTTTGGAAAGATCAGATGGTGAAAAAAGTGAGCACAAGACTTTAAAATGAAGATTCTCGACAAACTGATCATCAAGGAATTTTTGAAGACCTACTTTTTTGTGGTGGTCATGCTGATCCTGATTGTATTGGTTTTGGACTTCACAGAGAAGAATGATACCTATATCAGAAATGCTGTGCCTGCGGGAGAGATTCTCCGATACATGGGCAATTATGGCTTGTACCTAAATAACCTCCTGACTCCGATCACGGTATTTATTGCGGTTATTTTCATCACTTCCAAGATGGCCGGACGGACTGAAATCATCGCCATTTTGAGTTCGGGGGTGAGCTTTGTCCGATTGCTTAGACCATTTTTGTTTGCAGCGGCAATGATCGGAGCGATCAGTTTCTTGCTGAATGGTTGGGTTTTGCCTGTGGCAACCGGCGGTGTTACTAAATTTAGGATCGCCTATTTGGACAAAGGCAATGCTTCGACTGATCCCAATATTCACATTAAGGTAGGTCCTGACTCGTATGCCTTTCTGACGCGATTTTTCAAAACTAGCAATACAGGATATAGCTTTACTTTGGAAGAAATCCGGGATGGGCAGTTGTTGTCTAAACTTTCTGCAGATCGGATCCAATGGGATACCACAAAACATGTCTGGACATTGATCAATTGGCGGCTTCGCAAACTTCAGGAAAGAGGGGAAGATTATACTGTGGGAGAAAGTTTGGATACAGTTTTATCCATCACTCCGGCGGACTTTGATTTGCCTGAAAATCATCATGAGACCCTCAAGCTTCCCGAGCTTACCCGTCAAATCAAGATTTTGGAAGATCGTGGAGCAGATAATGTGAGCTTCTATCGAATCGAGCGTTATGTGCGGTTTATGTCTCCTTTTGCGGCATTGATTTTGACTTTTATAGGGGTGATTATGTCTGCGAGGAAGACCCGTGGAGGATCAGGATTCCAGATTGCGATGGGATTTTTATTGGCTTTTGTGTATATCCTGTTGTTCATTCTTTCCAGAACTTTTGCAGAGGCAGGTTCCCAATACCCGATATTTTCAGTTTGGTTACCCAACATCGTCTTTGCGCTTACCGGTTTGGTGCTTTATAAAACCGTACCCAGGTAGATGTTGATCCGACGGACTGTCAAAGATTATTTAATTCTCCATTTCATTGTGTTGATCTGGGGCTTTACGGCCATTTTGGGGCTTTTGATAAGCCTCCCTTCGCTGGAGTTGGTGTTTTATCGAACGCTCATTGCCTCTATTGGAGTGGCAGGACTGATTTACTTCAAAAAGGAGTCTCTTGTAGTACCCCTCTCTCAAATAATAAAAATAATGGGAGTTGGGATTTTGATTTCGCTTCACTGGATCACCTTTTTCTGGTCTGCGAGATTAGCTACGGCCTCAGTCTGCCTTGCAGGAATGGCCACTACCTCACTTTGGACAGCTTTTATCGAGCCTATAGTTAATCGTACTAAAGTAAAGTGGTATGAAGTTGTCTTAGGAGTTATAGTGATTTCCGGATTGTTGGTGATTTTCCAGTTTGAATCAGGCTATTGGTTGGGTCTTTCCGTAGCCTTGATTTCGGCATTTTTGGCTGCGTTGTTTTCCGTGCTAAATGGGCGATTGTCCCGGCGCCATACTCCCTACCAAATCACGTTTTATGAGATGCTTGCCGCCTGTCTTTTTGCCTTAGTGATGCTGCCGTTTTTTTCCGAACTGATGACTGATCAAAAAGCCATTCAATGGGCTTGGACCGGTTGGGATTGGCTTTGGTTATTAATTTTGGGCGTGATTTGTACTGTTTATCCTTTTTCAGTTACGGTTGAATTAATGAAAAGGCTTCCGGTTTTTTCAATAAACCTAACAATGAATCTCGAGCCTGTCTATGGAATAGTACTGGCAGTTTTGATTTTGGGAGAAAGCGAAAAAATGACACCCCAGTTTTATCTAGGGACGCTGATTATCCTGATTTCGGTTTTGATCTACCCCGTGTTAAACTATTGGAATAAGCGAAGGAAAAAAGCCCCCTTAACCGTAAGTTGAAAAGTGGATTAAAGCGTCGTGATATCTTGAAGTGTCGCTAGTGCGGTCTGCAGTTCCTTTTTTGAAATCTTACCCCAAGCCTTCTTCCTCATTTCACAGGACTCCAACATGGTTTGGATCTTACCTCCAAATTTCACCCTGCTTTTTATAACACTAAACGATCACTGATGTTGAGAATCATTATATAAAAAAATTAATTATAAATATAAATAAAATAATATTTATTGAATTTAATTGATTTTAAAAGTCTTTTAAAATTAATATTTTAAATACTGACTTTTATTTACATATTTGCAATTAAACTTTTAAACGAAATTTTTATGAAAAAAAATAGAGGATTCGGACAAAGATCCTATTTAGGAGTGAATTATGGAGTTGAAAGATTTGGGAAATTTGAATTTTATTTAGTTCCACAAATTCAAATTTGATAATGCGATCTAGTTTATTTCTTATTTTATGTTTTTGTATGATTTCCCTGAAGGGGATCTGTCAATCAAAAAACTATGATTTAAAAATTCATGGTGGGATTGTAAGTCAAATACAAGGAAGTTCGCAGTCGAATCAATTGGGTGCTTTTCTTGGTGGAGGGGCTGTACGACACGCTCAACTTGGAAGATGGGATTTGGATTTAAGCTTCATTTATCTGAATAAAACTACTCCTGATCGAAGGATTAACACCTATGAAGGAATAAGCTTGAAAGGGCAGACAAACTTTTTGTTTAAGATCCTGCCTATGGGTGACAGTTTTCTTTACCTTGGTCCAGGAATAGCCATTCACCAACCTTTAAATAGTAGTGGAGATTACAATGGGCCTAGTTTCGGTGCAAATGGTAAGGTCATGGCACCTTTAAAACTTTCTGGTATTTTGTTTTACTTAACTTATGATTTAGACTATCTCACAGGTCCAGGGTTTTGGAGAAATAGTGTTGGAATTGCCTTTTCACCGAACTTCTAAAATCAGCGAGGAAGGGTAGTCAATTTTTTTGATTACCCGTTTTTACTTTTAGCATAATTGAACTATTGGAATAAAAGGAGAATTCCGGTAAGAACACTTTGCTAAAAAATGCTAAAGTGTAGTAATATCATTAAGTGTGGCGAGTGCTGTTTTTAATTCCTCTTTTGAGACCTCTCCAATTTTTTCAATAAGCCGATCCTTGGAGATGGAGCGGATATGAAAAACCATCAGTTCAGACTCCAATTTTAGTCCATTCAAAGTAGAAGGTTTTAAAATCGGATTTCCCTGATAGTTTTTGATTTTGGATGTCAGCGGGGCTGTAATCACTACTTGGAGAAATTTATTCATCAAGTTGCCGCTAAGAATGACCACAGGTCTTCTTCCTGCTTGTTCAGAACCAATCACAGGATTCAGATCGGACATCCATATTTCACCCTGCCTCATCTTCGATCTGCTTCAAGTAGTCACCCATTCCTTCTTCTGCTACCAGAAGTATGTCCTCATCCTTCGCTGCTTGTCTGTAAGATTTGGCATATTCGGCCCTCTTGAGGTGATCCAGATAGAGATTCAGCGCATTCTCCATCAACTTGTTTTTTGGAAGAGAAAGCTTCTTGGCATAATCAGCGAGTCGCTGAAGCAGGTCGTCGGGAAGTGTACTGGTGAAGGTTGCCATTGTGATTTATATTTATGAATTACAAATATAAAAACATTTATTTTTTATAAACAATTTATTTTGAGATGATTACAAGCAAGATTCAAATTTAAAATTGTACACTGTAAATCCTACATCTGAAGGTTTCGTGTCAAACAATCCAAACACACTCGATCCCGAACCCGACATTGCTGAATAGAACGCTCCGGCATCATACATTTTCTCTTTGATCTCAGCTATTTCGGGATGGTTTTTGAAAATACTCGGTTCGAAGTCATTTACCAGTTCCGCTTTCCACCGGCTTCGATCTGCCAAGACTTCCTCCAACTTTACCTTTGGCGGGGCAGGTGTGACTCCTGCATAGGCTTCTTTGGTTCCGATATGAATTCCCGGATTGACCAAGACGAGGTAGGTTCCTTGAAGAGAAAGATCGATAGGTTCCAAGATTTCACCTCTCCCACGGGCGATTTTGGGTGTATTGGCTATGAAAAAGGGACAGTCGCTACCAAGTTCCGTCGCATATTCTTCCAAGAAAAAATCATCCAAGTGGAGATCAAAGAGGTTATTCATCAATTTCAGGGCAAAAGCTCCGTCCGCAGACCCTCCACCGAGGCCGGCACCCATCGGAATGTTTTTATGCAGATGGATATTTAAATTGGGCAGTCCCTGAAAGTCTTTTCTCAGGAGTTTTTCCGCTTTCAAGATCAAATTATCTTTTGGATCACCGGGTATATCCAAACCGGAGGAATTCCAGGTGGCTTTTTTATCAAGGATCATCTCTAGTGCATCGAATAGGGGTATTGGAACCATACAAGATTCGATGTCATGGTAGCCGTCCTTTCGTTTTGCAGTGATGTGTAGTCCTAGATTTATTTTTGCGTTTGGGAAGGTGATCATTGGATGAAGGTGTTTTGACAAAATTAATTGAATTTCGGTGAATGAGTTTTTCAATCGTGGTTTGAAAAATCTCTAATGTTTCCATCATTTATTAGCTTTTTGACAGCATATCATTTTTTTTCTTAATTAAAAGAGAATAAATTTTCAATTATTTTGAAATTACTTGAATTCGATACAAAATTTCGAAACACCCTCCTTTTTCCTACTATTCTTAAAAATTGATTTTGAATATACTCAAAAAACAAAACAATATTTGTTAATAAATATTTAACTATAGTATTTAAGTCTGTGAAAATTGAATTGTAGAGAATTAAATATTGTAAGTCTCGTGAATGGGTTTTAATATTGTCATGTGATTCGTCATCGAAGCATAAAACCTCAAACCAACCTATGCACCTCTCGGTCTTCTTGCTAAGCTTTATTATTCTCATCGGATTTTCGAAGTGAGGCACTAGACTATTTATAAAACAGCATATAAATCTAAAGTGTCTCACTCAAATGGGACACTTTTTTGTTTTTCAGACCTATGACCCAGAACAACCTAAAGAAATACAGTTGGGAAATCAGCGACAATGACGAGCATCCGGCGGGAAAAGCGATGCTTTATGCCACCGGCTTGAGCGATAAAAAAATGAAACAGCCATTTGTAGGGATAGCCAGTTGTGGCTATGAGAGTAATCCCTGCAATATGCACTTGAATGACTTTGCCGGTCTGATCAAAAACTCCTCACAGGAATATGATCTGACCGGTTTGGTTTTTAATACCATCGGGATTTCGGACGGAACTTCTATGGGAACTTTGGGAATGCGTTATTCCCTGGTCTCCAGAGAGATTATCGCCGACTCCATCGAGTCATTTATCCTTGGGCATTCCTTTGATTCCTGCATCGCTGTGGCGGGCTGCGATAAAAACATGCCCGGAGCTATCATGGGTATGATCCGCATCAATCGTCCGGCAATCATGGTCTATGGGGGCACCATTGCTTCGGGGCTATACAAAGGCGAAAAATTAAATATCGTTTCCGCTTTTGAAGCTTTTGGGAAAAAAATACAGGGCTCCATCTCCGCGGAAGATTATGACGGAGTGATCCGAAATGCCTGTCCGGGGGCCGGTGCCTGTGGAGGGATGTACACTGCCAACACCATGTCCTCAGCCATAGAGGCTATGGGCATGTCATTACCCTACTCTGCGTCCTTTCCGGCCAATTCTCCCGAAAAGCTCCGGGAATGCCGCGAGGTCAACAAGTACATGCGGATACTTTTGGAAAAAGACATCAAGCCAAGCGATATCATCACCCGAAAAAGTATTGAAAATGCTGTTCGTGTAGCTATTGCCTTGGGCGGAAGCACCAATGCGGTGCTGCATATTCTGGCTATTGCCCGAACAGCCGGAGTTGATTTTTCACTTCAAGACTTTAAAGCTTTGAATGCCAAGACCCCGATGATCGGAGACTTCAAGCCATCGGGCAAGTTCCTGATGGAAGATCTCCATGAGCAAGGTGGGTTACCGGCTTTCATGAAATACTTCCTCGATAAAGGTTACCTCCATGGAGATTGCATGACCGTGACAGGAAGGACATTGGCTGAAAATCTTGAGCATGTTCAAGCGATTGTTCCCTCTTCTGTCAATGTGATTCATCCGATCGAATCACCAATTAAAGAAACCGGGCACCTGTGTATCCTCTCCGGTAATCTGGCTCCGGAAGGCGCAGTGGCTAAAATTACCGGAAAAGAAGGGCGTTTGTTCACAGGTCCGGCAAGAGTATTTGATTCGGAATTGGAAGCCAACAACGCTATTCGTGATCATCAGGTCAAGGCAGGGGATGTAGTGGTCATTCGAAATGTCGGCCCTAAGGGTGCACCGGGAATGCCGGAGATGCTTAAACCGACATCTATGATTATCGGGGCAGGTCTTGGGTCAGATGTGGCATTGATCACAGATGGACGATTCTCTGGTGGAACGCATGGATTTGTGGTAGGTCATGTGACTCCCGAAGCTTGGTGTGGTGGCCCTATCGGATTATTGCACGACGATGATCTGATCACCATTGACACAGATAATCAGCTTCTTAGCGTACGGGTGAGTGAGCAGGAATTTGCCGAACGTAAAAAAACATGGTCTCCAAAATCCATCGAAGGACTTCAGGGGACACTCAAAAAGTACAATAAACTTGTGTCAACCGCATCTGAAGGTTGCGTTACCGATAAATTCTAATTCTATGAAGGATTCGATGATCAGAGGAGCAGACATTGTAGTGAGGTCAATTATTGCAGAAAACGCCGATATCATTTTTGGCTATCCCGGCGGAGCAATCATGCCCGTCTATGATGCCTTGTATGATTACCATGATCAGGTCAGGCACGTATTGACCCGTCATGAACAGGGAGCAATCCATGCAGCACAGGGTTATGCCCGTGTATCCGGCAAAGTCGGTGTCTGCATTGCCACTTCTGGACCTGGAGCTACCAATCTGATCACCGGATTGGCTGACGCGCAGATCGACAGTACTCCTTTGGTATGTATCACCGGTCAGGTAGCGGCTCATTTACTTGGGACTGACGCGTTCCAAGAGACAGACGTGGTCGGTATTTCTATGCCCGGGACCAAATGGAATATCCAGGTAAGAAGGGTGGAAGATATCGCACCGGCTATTGCAAAGGGATTTTACATTGCCCGCTCCGGCAGACCGGGACCGGTTTTGATTGATATTACCAAAAATGCCCAGGTAGATTTTGGAGAGTGGAACTATGTCCCATGCATGGGATTCAGATCTTATAAAACACATATTCCTGTGGATGTTTCATTGATCCAACAGGCTGCTGAGCTTATAAATAATGCAGAACGACCTTATCTGCTATTTGGTCAGGGAGTAGTTTTGGGAAAAGCTGAAACAGAACTTAAGTTTTTCCTGGATAAATCAGGAATTCCTGCTGCTTGTACACTCTTGGGCTCCGGCGCCATTTCCCAAGATCACCCAAATTATGTTGGTAAACTTGGAATGCACGGCAACTATGCTCCAAATCTGCTGACTAACCAATGTGACGTATTGATTGCCGTCGGAATGCGGTTTGATGATCGGGTAACGGGAGACTTAAAACGGTATGCCAAGCAAGCCAAAGTAATTCATCTGGAGCTGGATAAGGCAGAAGTTAACAAAAATGTGAAGGCAGAAGTAGCTGTAATAGGTGATTGCAAAGAGAGCCTTGCTATGCTTACGGAAGCCATTCATCAAAAGAAACACGATTCTTGGATGGGAAAATTCCGGGACTTGGAGCAGGAAGAAAGAGCTGCGGTGATGCAGTATGACATCACTCCGACCAAAGTTGGACTTACAATGGGTGAAGTCATCCATCAGATCAATCAATATAAAGCAGATGATGCGGTTTTGGTAACTGATGTGGGACAGCATCAGATGATTGCTTGGCGCTATTTCAATTATAAAAAATCCAGAACCCAAGTGACTTCAGGCGGACTTGGCACGATGGGTTTCGCGCTTCCTGCGGCCTTGGGAGCTCAATTGCATGACTATTCCAGACAAGTAATCTGTGTTGTCGGAGATGGTGGAATTCAGATGACCATTCAGGAATTGGGGACCATCATGCAGACTAAAGCACCGGTCAAGATTGTCTTGTTAAACAACAACTTCCTCGGCATGGTCCGTCAGTGGCAGCAGATGTTTTTCGACAGGCGCTATTCATTCACGGAATTGGACAATCCTGATTTCGTCAAAATTGCCGAAGCATATAATATCAGGGCTCAGAAAGTAACCGAAAGAACCGATTTGAAGGAAGCTATTGAGGATATGTTGATCCACGATGGACCATTTTTCTTAGAGGTAGTGGTGGAGAAAGAAGACAATGTATTTCCAATGATTGCCACCGGTTGTTCGGTGGAAGAAGTCAGATTAAGCTAATTCTAACCTAATGAAGCGCTACACTATTTTCGTCATCACAGAGAATTTCATCGGAATTCTCAACCGGATCACCATCATTTTTACAAGACGGGGGATAAATATCGATGCCTTGACTGCCTCAGAAAGCAGGATTCCGGGCATTCACCGAGTCACTATCGAAGTGACGGTCAACGAGGACACGGTGATTCAATTGGTCAATCAGATCGAGAAAATCATTGATGTGATCAAAGCCTTTTATCATGAAGATGAAGGCGTGGTCTATCAGGAAATTGCGCTATATAAAATCCCGGTTTCAAAACTTGACGGAGGATTGGAAAAGATAATTCGCCAACACAATGCGAAAATTATCGCCGCTGAGCCTGATTTCGTTGTCCTTGAACTCACAGGTCATAAAGAGCAAACCCAGGAATTACTGGAAATTCTGAAGGGCTATGGGCTTTTGGAGTTTGCCCGATCCGGTCGTGTAGCAGTCGCAAAGCGCATGCTCACCATCGAATCTTTCATCAAATAATATCTCAACCCTAGCATAATCAATCTATTAAATCAAACCTTAGAAAAAATGAAGTTAAAATTCGGCACAGTTGAAGAAAACGTAGTAACCAGGGACGAATTTCCTCTGGAAAAAGCCAGAGAAGTCCTCAAAAACGAAGTCATTGCGGTTTTGGGTTACGGAGTACAAGGTCCAGGACAGGCATTAAACCTGAAAGACAATGGATTCAACGTGATTGTAGGTCAGCGAAAAGGTTCTAAGACTTGGGACAAGGCAGTTTCTGACGGATGGGTTCCCGGTGTCACACTTTTTGACTTGGAGGAAGCTTGCGAAAGAGGTACTATCCTTCAATTCTTGCTTTCAGATGCAGGTCAGATTGCCCTTTGGCCTACAGTGAAAAAACACCTGACTCCAGGTAAAGCACTTTATTTCTCTCATGGTTTTGGAGTGACTTACAAGGAAAAAACAGGAATCATTCCTCCGGCAGATGTTGATGTAATTTTGGTTGCACCAAAAGGATCAGGTACGTCCCTGAGAAGAATGTTCGTAGAAGGCAGAGGATTGAATTCTTCCTATGCGATTTTCCAAGATGGTACTGGCAAAGCCAAAGACCGAGTAATTGCACTGGGTATTGGCGTTGGATCCGGATACTTGTTCGAAACTGATTTCTATAGAGAAGTAACTTCTGATTTGACCGGAGAAAGAGGAACTTTGATGGGCGCCATTCAGGGAATCTTCGCGGCTCAGTATGAGGTATTGAGAGCAAATGGTCACACTCCTTCTGAAGCATTCAACGAGACTGTGGAAGAATTGACTCAGTCCCTGATGCCTTTGGTAGCAGAGAACGGTATGGACTGGATGTATGCCAACTGCTCTACGACAGCTCAAAGAGGTGCATTGGATTGGTGGAAGCCCTTCCGTGATGCGACTAAGCCGGTTTTTGAAAAACTTTATGAATCTGTAAAATCTGGTCAGGAAGCACAGAAGTCTATCGATTCTAACTCCAAAGCTGATTATAGAGAAAAACTTGAGGCAGAATTGAAAGAATTGCGTGAATCTGAAATGTGGCAGGCCGGTGCGGTCGTCCGTCAGTTGAGACCAGAAAATAATTAAACCCCAAACCCCTAAGATTATGAGTGACAAGCTGTGGATTTTTGATACGACCCTGAGAGATGGGGAACAAGTGCCCGGGTGTCAGCTGAATACCCAGGAGAAGATTGTGGTAGCTAAAGCTTTGGAGGCTTTAGGAGTAGATATTATCGAAGCAGGATTTCCAATATCCAGCCCGGGTGATTTCAATTCCGTATTAGAAATTTCCAAGGCTGTTTCCAACCCGATCATTTGTGCGCTCTCCAGAGCGGTAGAAAAAGATATTGACGTAGCTGCTCAGTCACTCAAATTCGCAAAAAGGGGCCGAATTCACACTGGAATCGGTGTTTCACCTTATCACATCCAATTCAAACTTCGATCTACTCCCGAGGATATCATTGCCAGGGGAGTTGCTGCGGTAAAGTATGCCAGACGATTTGTGGACGATGTGGAATTCTATGCAGAAGATGCCGGACGATCTGAGCCGGATTTCCTTTGCCGAATCATTGAAGAAGTGATCAAAGCCGGAGCAACGGTGGTCAATATTCCTGATACGACGGGATATTGCCTTCCCGAGCAGTATGGGGCGATCATTGCCAATTTGAAAAACAATGTACCAAACATTGACCGTGCGATCATTGCAACGCACTGCCACAATGACTTGGGAATGGCCACGGCCAATACTGTTGCCGGGGTTCAGCATGGTGCCCGGCAAGTGGAGGTCACTATCAACGGTATCGGCGAACGGGCAGGAAACACCTCGCTTGAGGAAGTGGTCATGGCGATCAAATGCCATAAATCGATTCCTGTGTACACCAATATTGTAACACCGAAAATCTATCAGACCAGCCGCTTGGTTTCTAAGCTGATGAATATGCCGGTTCAGCCCAACAAGGCGATTGTGGGAAGAAATGCATTTGCACACTCTTCCGGCATTCACCAGGACGGCGTATTGAAGCACAGAGAAAACTATGAAATCATCGACCCGAAAGAAGTCGGTGTGGACGAGTCTACGATCGTTTTGACAGCCAGGTCAGGACGTGCAGCGCTAAAGCATCACTTGGATGCCTTGGGCGTCGAGCTCGAAGGCGAAGAATTGAGAGAGGTTTACGAGGCCTTCCTGATTTTGGCGGATAGCAAAAGAGACATCGGTCGAAAAGACCTTTTGAGCTTGGTCGGCAAATTCATGGAGGAATCCAACTTTATCGAATTGGAAAAAGTGAGCTACTCATCCAATGGACAGGTCAGTGCCCAGGTTACGCTGAAAATCGGAACGGAGACCCACCAGTCCTCTTCCTCAGGAGTAGGTCCGGTAGATGCTGTTTTGAAAGCTATCGAAAAAATCGCGAAGCCTCAGGTTGAACTTGAGGAATTTCTTATCCAAGCTATCACTCACGGAAGTGACGATGTGGCCAAAGTTCACATGAGATTAATCAAAGGAGAAAAACCATACTATGGTTTTGCCTCTAATGCCGACATCGTCCTGGCATCTGCCCAGGCTTTCGTCGACGCACTTAATAAAATACCGGTCAAAGAATATGCGACTGCATAATTATGGAAAAGACAACATTATTTGATAAAATATGGGATTCGCACGTGGTCAAATCCGTGCCTGCAGGTCCTGACGTGTTCTTCATCGATAAGCATTTTATTCATGAGGTGACTTCCCCTGTAGCCTTCCTAAACCTGGAAAAGCGTGGAATCGGCGTAAAAAATCCAAGCCGAACTGTAGCAACTCCGGATCACAACGTCCCTACAGTCGATCAGGATCAGACGATCAAAGACAAACTTTCGCGCATGCAAGTGGAGCGGCTTCGTGAAAACTGTGCGAAATACGGGATCGAACTGCATGACTTGGGCTCTGCCCATCATGGCATTGTACACGTGATCGGACCGGAATTGGGAATCACGCAGCCGGGAATGACGATTGTCTGTGGGGATTCACATACATCCACCCACGGAGCTTTTGGAGCCATTGCTTTTGGTATCGGGACTTCTGAGGTGGAAATGGTTTTGGCAACGCAATGCATTATGCAGACCAAAGCCAAGAAAATGAGAATTTCCGTGAATGGAACCCTTGGCCCTGGAGTGACTTCCAAAGACATCATTCTCTATATTATTTCTAAAATATCCGCTGCTGGTGCGACAGGCTATTTTGTAGAATATGCAGGTTCGGCTATCAAAAGTCTATCGATGGAAGCCAGAATGACCATTTGCAACATGTCTATTGAAATGGGCGCTCGTGGTGGCCTTATCGCCCCTGATGAGACTACTTTCAATTACTTGGAAGGAAAGCAATATGCGCCAAAAGGTGCCGATTGGGATAAAGCTGTTGCCTATTGGAAGACTTTGAAAACTGACGATGGAGCCGTATTTGACAAGGAATTGGTATTCGAAGCATCAGATATCGAACCGATGATTACCTACGGTACAAACCCGGGAATGGGAATCAAAGTAACCGAAAACATCCCTACAACTGAAGGAATGGAAGGTTCGAACAAAACTTCTTACCTGAAATCCCTTGAATATATGGGCTTTGCACCGGGTGAAGCAGTTAAAGGAAAGCTCGTGGATTATGTGTTTGTAGGTTCCTGCACCAATGGGCGAATTGAAGATATCCGATCCGTTGCTCAGTTTGTCAAAGGACACCAAAAAGCAGCTAACATCACAGCCTGGATCGTGCCAGGATCCCGTGAAGTGGAAAAAATGGCCCATGAAGAAGGTTTGGTAAAAATCTTGGAAGAAGCAGGATTTGAACTTCGTCAGCCGGGTTGCTCGGCTTGTTTGGCAATGAACGACGACAAGATTCCTTCTGGAAAATATGCGGTTTCTACATCAAACAGAAACTTCGAAGGGCGTCAGGGTCCGGGTGCCCGCACCATGCTTGCCTCTCCGTTGACCGTCGCAGCAGTGGCGATCACAGGACGCATTACTGATCCTAGGGAAGTGTTTCACAATTGAAATACGAAGATCGAAATACGAAATACGGGGTTGAGCAAATTTGAATAATGAATTTTGCAAACCTTACCACTTTCCAACTTTCCCACCTTTGAACTCCTAAAAAATGGCCTACGATAAATTTACAATCCTCAGAAGTACCGCAGTTCCCTTGCCAACGGAAAATGTGGACACCGACCAAATCATTCCTGCCCGATTCCTGAAAGCAACCGAGCGAGAAGGGTTTGGTGACAACTTGTTCCGTGACTGGAGATACGATGTGGAAGGCAAACCCAAGAAAGATTTTGTCCTGAACGACCCAACTTATTCCGGTAAAATTCTGGTAGCTGGAAAGAACTTCGGTTCGGGTTCCAGCCGGGAGCATGCTGTTTGGGCGATCTATGATTACGGCTTCCGCTGTGTGGTGTCCAGTTTTTTCGCTGACATATTCAAAAATAACTGCCTGAATATCGGAGTACTTCCGGTGACGGTCTCTGCTGAATTTGCCGATAAACTATTCGCGGCAATTCAGTCGGATCCTTCCACTGAGATCGAGGTAAATCTACCCGAGCAAAAGATCAAACTCCTTTCCACGGGTGAATTTGAGTCTTTTGACATCAATGAATACAAGAAAGACAACATGACAAACGGGTTCGATGATATCGACTATTTGCTCAATATGTCTTCGGAAATCGATGCTTTTGCAGCATCTAAATAATCCACTTTACAAATGGAGTCGAATAGAAGAATAGAAATCATGGATACCACGCTGAGGGATGGCGAACAGACCTCAGGGGTTTCCTTTTTGCCTTCTGAAAAGCTCCAGATTGCCAAACTTTTGCTCGAAGAGCTCAAAGTGGATCGAATCGAAGTGGCTTCTGCACGGGTTTCTGAAGGAGAACTGGAAGGAGTGCAGAAGATTACCCAATGGGCGGCCCAAAAAGGCTATCTCGATCGCGTGGAGGTTTTGGGCTTCGTGGATACACCTGTTTCGGTGAATTGGATAGTGGAGGCTGGCGCAAAAGTGCTCAATCTCCTGACCAAAGGTTCCTTGAATCATTTGGTTCATCAATTGAAAAAGACTCCGGAACAGCATTTCGACGAAATTGCCAAAAGCATAACTTTCGCCCAAAAAAACGGAATTGATGTCAACGTCTATCTCGAAGATTGGTCCAATGGCATGCGTAATTCACCTGAATACACCCTTTCGTTGATTGAGTTTCTGACGCATCAGCAGGTTAAGCGAATCATGTTGCCGGATACTTTGGGATTGTTGTCACCGGATGAAGTTCGGGTTTTCTTCGATCAGATTTTGGCGAAATTTCCCGGCGTCCATTTCGATTTTCACGCTCACAATGATTATGACCTTTCTGTAGCCAATGTGATGGAGGCAGTGCTGCATGGAGCGTCAGGAATCCATACCACGGTAAACGGCTTGGGAGAACGTGCGGGCAATGCCCCTCTGGAATCAGTGGTAGCGATGATCAAGGACTTCACCAAGTTGGAGATTGGAGTTCAGGAACAGAAAATTTTCCGGGTATCCAAGCTGGTAGAGCAGTTTTCGGGTCAGCACATCCCTGCTAACAAACCGGTAGTTGGGGAAAATGTATTCACCCAAACGGCAGGGATACATGCCGACGGTGACAATAAAAAGAACCTGTACTTCAACGATTTGATGCCGGAGCGATTTGGTCGTCAGCGGAAATATGCTTTGGGAAAAACCTCCGGGAAAGCCAATATTCTCAAGAATCTGGAAGAATTGGGGATATCCTTGGAGAAGGACGAACTAACGCGTGTAACCCAGCGGATCATCGAATTGGGTGATAAGAAGGAGCGGGTGACCACCGAGGATTTGCCCTATATCATTTCGGATGTCCTGCAGAATAATTCCATCTCTAAAAATATCAGCATCGAAGGATACCACATGACCCATTCCAAGGGGTTGAAACCTTCAGTTCAGCTTCGTTTGAATGTGCATGGAAAATCTTTTGACGCAACAGCTACAGGAGATGGGCAATACGACTCCTTTATGAAGGCAGTCAAAAAGATCTACAAATCCCTCAAAAAAGAACTTCCCAAATTGATCGATTATCATGTTTCCATTCCACCCGGGGGAAAAACCGACGCCTTTGTGGAGACGGTGATCACTTGGGATTATGGGAAAATTTTCAAAACGAAGGGCCTCGACCCTGACCAAACTGTGGCAGCGATGATGGCCACGGAAAAAATGTTGAACATCGTCGAATCATTTAATACAAACCCAGAAAAAGAATCCGCGAACTATGGAAATGAATATCGCGCTGTTGCCGGGTGACGGCATCGGCCCTGAAGTCATTGCTCAGGCAGTGAAAGTAGTCAATGCTATCGGGCAAAAATTTGGTCATAAAATCAGCTTTAAAGAAGGACTTGTAGGTGCATGCGCCATTGACGCCACCGGAGATCCTTATCCGGATGCTACACATGAGATTTGCGCTGCTTCTGATGCTGTTCTTTTTGGTGCGATTGGCGACCCGAAATATGACAATGACCCCAAAGCCAAAGTTCGCCCTGAGCAGGGATTGCTGAGAATGAGACAAAAACTTGGACTCTTTGCCAATGTCAGACCAACTTTTACTTTTCCTTCCTTGGTTCATAAGTCTCCCTTGAAACTGGATCGAGTTGACGGAGTGGATTTGGTATTTTTCAGAGAATTGACCGGAGGGATTTACTTCGGAGAGCCGAGAGGCCGAAACGAGCAGGGGACGAAAGCTTTTGACACCAATGTGTATAGCAAAGAGGAGATTGTCCGACTTGCTCGAATGGGTTTTGAAGCTGCGCAAAAAAGAAGAAAGCTCCTGACCTGCGTGGACAAAGCCAACGTAATGGCAACTTCTCGACTTTGGAGAGAAACGGTTCAGGAATTGGCACCTGAATACCCGGATGTGAAAGTGGAATATGAATTTGTAGATGCTGTGGCGATGCGACTTATCCAATGGCCAAAAGCTTATGATGTTTTGATTACCGAAAACCTGTTTGGAGATATTTTGACAGATGAAGCTTCCGTGATTTCCGGTTCTATGGGCTTGATGCCATCGGCTTCTTTGGGTTCCAAGGTGAAGCTGTTCGAACCGATCCATGGTTCCTATCCTCAAGCAGCTGGCAAGGATATCGCAAATCCACTGGGTACTATTCTTTCCGCCGCCATGATGTTTGATTATGCGTTTGATTTATCTGAAGAATCGAAAGCAATCAGCGATGTGGTCAATCTTTCCTTAGCCGAAGGGATTGTGACCGAAGATATTGCCGAAGGAGGAAAAGCCTACAAGACTTCTGAAGTCGGGGATTGGCTGGCAGCGAAGATTTTGGGATAATATTTCTAGATAAAAAAAATGAAACCACCTCAGGAATGGGGTGGTTTTTTGCACTATTTCATTTCCCTATATCTCTCGAAAAATTTCATATCTGGATCGAAAATGGTTTTTGGGATCACTCCAAGTTCTTTCTTTTCAAACATTTCTACAAGTTTTGGACCGTCTATCAGTTCAAGCTTAATATTGGACTTTTCGATTTCATGAGCAGCTCTAGCGAAATTTCCAGTTGTAATAATTAGTCCTTTTTCAACACTTCTCTTATTAGTTTCCATTACTCCAATGAAAGCTTGGACCTTTTCAGTTGGCACCGTTCCTTGGAATCTTTTGCACTGGAAAAACACACTCAAGCTTACGAAGGGATTAAGTTTAAGAGTGGCATATCCATCAATTCCCCCGTCGTTGGAGCGTTGCGTAATTTCAATATTCTCAAAATCATACTCCTTCAGAAGCCTACCGCAAAGATGCTCAAAGCCAGTTGGAGATATACTTTGGAGAACCTCCAACAATGAAGGTTTTACTACTGATTGTCCCTCCTCCGATTCTGCAGTTTCGATTGCTTTTTCAATAACCTTTTCTTCCTGCTCAATTGAATCCTTGTTCTGCCTTAGATCTTGAAATACTTTTACCCACTTAAGAAATATGTCATAGGACTGTTTTTCATTAAGGAAAGTGACCCATCCTAATTCTGAAAGTGCCCAAATTCCATGCTTTGAAGAGTCTAATAGTCCTTCCCAAACAAGATATTGTCTTGCCCACGCAATTTGATTTGGGAATTTTAATTGGCCGGACTTTTCATATTTTTCATTTAGAATCTCATCAGGCAGATTTTGATTTTCGCCTATCCAAGACGCAATTTCTCTTGGTCTTGCAGAGCCCCCTAGTGCTCTTAGTGCATCTAAAACTGGCCCGAAAAACTTTATAAACTCTGCTTTGCTACTTTTCCTTTTTGCCATTATTAAGTAATTCAGAAAGTTGAAAAATCAATTCTTCAATATCAGTAACAATAATCGACCAGATAATTTCATAATCAATTCCAAAATATTCGTGGACAATTCGATTTCGGAAACCTCTTAGACTTCTCCATTCAATTTGAGGATTATCGAGCTTAAAATCATCGTCAACCCTGATTGAAGCTTCTCCAATAATTTCGAAATTTCTTACTACGGCATCGATAGTTTTTTCATCTGCTAAAAAATCATCAAATGACATTTCTTTTGTGTATTTCAAAATTTTCTCTGCGGACTCCTTCATGTCCAGGAGAAGTAATTCAATGTCTCTTCTAGACATAAATCAAATCTTCTTTTATCCTTTCAAAATATCGCTCTTTGATCCCTTTTCGAGAAACCAAATCGACTTTGATTCCAAGGATATCCTCAAGTTCATCAGCTAGTTCAATAAATTCCGAACCTACTCGACTGTGAAACTCGACCATAAGATCAAGATCACTTGATGCCGTTTGTTCATTGCGGGCAAAAGAACCAAAAATCGCCAAGGTTTTGATCGGGTACTTTTCGAATAGTTCCTTTTTCCGGTCTTCCAGTTTGGTTTTGATGTATGAGAAAGTATCCATTCTATAATTTTAAGAGTTTTTCTATGGAAAGATCCTCATCAATCAATGGCCAGTGAATTCCATAGCCTGAGGGAGAAATCCGATACAAATTACGTTCGCCTTCAGAAGCGTCCAAAAGCTTAGAAGAAACGACCTTTAAATCGACCACTTTTCTTTGTCCATTCTTCAGAATGACCATATCATCGTTATTAAATTCAATTTCTACCATTCTACACAATTAACTTATTGACTTTTAACTTTTAACTTTTTTCAATCCCTCGCCGGATTGATCATAATATGCGCCCGATGCGTGCCCGGATCCATGATCCAAGGTAATCCGGGGGCGGCAGGTTTGAGTGGTAACCCCGTACTCTCGGCAGTGGCCCAAGGGATATAGACGACTGAGCGGGTGTAGGTGTTTTTCGCTTCTCCTGTAGTCCAGTTCACGTCTTTTTCATCAGCTGTCAAAGCATTGAGCAAACTTCCCTGATCCGGAAGTCGAAGTTTGCCGCTTTTGGATTCGGCTTCTCGGATCTTAAAGATCTCATCTGCATTTTTGCCTTCTTTTCTTAAATCCCAGCCTCGGGCCATAAAAGGCTGAGCACTGATATGATAACAGGATACGCTGAGCCCTTCTCTAGTTGAATCATCAGCCAGGCAAACGGTTTTATTTGTTCCTTGGCGAAGTAAAATCACTTCCCCTTTGGCATCATAGCCATACACTGTCGCATCAGCCCGTTGATCTTCGGGAGCAGCTAAAACAGCCATTTTTATC
This sequence comes from Algoriphagus sp., assembly GCF_030694375.1. Taxonomy (GTDB): domain Bacteria; phylum Bacteroidota; class Bacteroidia; order Cytophagales; family Cyclobacteriaceae; genus Algoriphagus. The sequence continues at coordinate 198,652 of NZ_JAUXYL010000041.1, read as the reverse complement.
TGGATTTCTTTGGAGGGCGGAGTTTGTGAGATTGCCTGAAAACTGGCGAAAATCATCAAAATGCTAAGAAATGTTTTCATAGTCTGTAGTTTTGGGTTCCCTCAATTTAGTCAACCTTTGAGGGCTTTCAAAAGAAAACTCCAATTTGGAATCAACCGATGCGCACCCGAGCCCACGCTTACCTCTTTTCGATTTCTTACTTCGGTGCCAGATTTAAAGGTTGGGCAAAGCAAAAAGGTCAACCTACCGTGGAGGGGAAGTTGGATCGAGTCTTTCGCTTTGTACTTGGACATGATGATTTTCGGTTTATCGGGTCCAGCCGTACGGATTCAGGAGTAAGTTGTCGAAGTGGATTTGTCCAGATTTTCCTCCGGGAAAAAGCTGAGCTAGAAGCGATGATTCCCCAATTTAATTCCAATCTGGGAGGTGAAATCCGATTGAACTCGGTTAGTGAGGTGTCTAGGGATTTTAACTTAATTCAGTCAGTTAAGCAGAAGACCTACCGCTACTTTTTCTCCGACTCCAAATCCTTTCATCCTTTTGCATCTCCAATGCTGACTTGGGCAAATGGAATTAATTCCTTGGAACAGATGCAGGAAAATGCGGGATTATTTGTTGGAGAACACAATTTCAAAGCCTTTTGCAAGGTTTCAGGAAACAAGACCGATTTTACCAGAGAAATTTTGCGAGCTAAAGTCTTCGAGACAGAAGCTTTTTCTACTGAGTTTTCGCCAGAAAAGACCTATTGTTTTGAGGTAATCGGAACCGGTTTTCTTTATCATCAAGTCCGCAAAATGGTCAGCGCGATTTGGTATTTTTCTCCTGAGGAAATTAAAAAAAGGCTGGAAAATCCTTCCGATGACTGGAATCCCGTTCCCACAGCATCGGCCAGTGGATTGGTTTTATGGGAGACACTGGTGGAGGTTTAATATAGAGCACATTACGAAAAAATCCCCCTGCTCCCTTGGAAAGGGGGAGTCAAGAGAGCTCACTTAAGGGTTACTTTATTTGGTTGATTTACCCCACTTTATGATTGATTAATACCATAGGATAGAAGTTCAATAAACGTTTTTTGTATAAAGTAAATCCTCCATTCTAACAACATTAGCCCAAAATATCAATTACGAATTCATTTTGTAAACGGATTAATTGCGATCAGTGCAGTTGGAAATGAGTTTTATTAAACCCTTTAGGCCTATTTATTAACCTTAAAGAGAAAGTACTTTTCACCCAATAGTTTCTTTAAATCCACAATCATGCGAAGATTTAAACATGTTTTGGGGTTGATTATGGCCTATTTGTTTCTATGCTGTAGCTCCCAGGAAAAGCAAATTCCAAATGATCCTTTGCCCAATATCCTATTCATATTTGCAGATGATATGGGCTATGGGGATCTAGGTGTTTACAATCCTAATTCAAAAGTTCCCACACCCAATCTGGATCGACTTGCCAGTGAAGGGATTAGATTTAGCGATGCCTACTGCCCGGTTTCAGTATGTTCCCCGAGCCGCTATGCCCTCATGACCGGGGAATATCCATGGAGGAGTTGGAAGAAAACCAGAGTGATGTCCAATTATGAACCTTCGATGATTGATGAGGGAACACTTACTTTACCCCAAATGCTTCAAAACGCAGGTTACCAAACTGCAGGATTTGGAAAATGGCACTTGGGCACCACTTTTCCTACCACAGATGGTAAGCCTCCTGTGGGATATGGGGAATTTCAGCATGACCGAAATGGAGCCAACCTTGATTTTTCCAAACCTGTCAGCGATGGGCCTTTGGATCGGGGATTCGATAATTGGTTGGGCTTCAGTTGTGCCAGTGAATGCTGGATATTTGAGGACAAACAAGTCATGGGAGCTATTATCCATGACTTATATTCCATTGAAGCTGCCTCTGGGACTGAGAACCTTGAAAAGATTTTCTTAGAAAGGTTTCTACCTTATATCACAGAAAAAAGCATAAACTATCTGCAAAGGTTCAAAAAGAGTAAAAGTGAAAAGCCTTTTTTTCTCTATTTTTCACCCTATGTCCCCCATATTCCCTTAGCTGTTGATCCCGATTTTAGGGGTAAAACAGAAGCAGGTCTTTATGGGGATTATGTGCATGAACTGGATCATTTTGTAGGTCAATTATTGGATGAACTCGAACGGCTGGGTTTAAAGGAAAATACCTTGGTTTTATTTGCCAGTGACAATGGGTCCCAGTTTATAGCCACCAGCTCAGAGGATGATGGGAAAAAACTATCAAATAGTCCTTCGGATGAGGCCGTAGAATTTAACCCTGATACCCATCATCCAAATTTTCCATTTTTTGGAACAAAATGGACAGCATATGAAGGTGGAGTCAGGACGCCATTGATTGCCAGGTGGCCGGATAAATTCCCAAAGGGGAAAGTCAGTAACCAAATGATTGCCCTAAATGATATTTTACCAACTTTAGCAAGCCTTGTAAATGAGGATTTACCAGTTGGATCTGCTAGGGATGGTCATAATCTTCTGCCGGCCTTTTATGGTCATCAAATAGAAGGTGAAAGGAGGGAGTCCGTAGTGGTTCGGGGTAGCGGAAATATTTACGGTTACCGTCAGGGCAAATGGAAAGTGGTTCAGAATGAATCCTTCAAATCTTCTGAATCAAAAGGAGATGGTTGGGAACTTTACAACCTGCAGGAAGACCCGGGAGAGAGTAGAAATCTTATTTTGGAGCAGCCAAAAATAGCGGAGCAGCTATTAAAACAATTAAATGACCATCTTAAATCAACTGGTAATTAAAGTATATTTTATGTGATTATCCGCAATTCTATCTGTATGCTAAAATTGAACTTGAAAAGAATGAATAATCGTCGACAGACGACCGTCCAAAGTCCACAGCTCGTCTCACGGACTTCTAGCCTTATTTCCTATGGCTACTGGTAAGAAAGCGGATATATAGAATATTTTATATCCAAATTAGATATAATCACTATTTAATCCTTCATAACATGTTTGCGAAAATCAATTTGAAACCAGTTTTATGGGCATCATTGATCCTATGGTCTGTTACGGCTTGTTCCAAGGTCCAAGAAAAAGTAACTGACATAGTTATCTATGGAGGAACCTCAGCTGCGGTTACGGCTGCCGTTCAGGCCAAAAAAATGGGCAAATCCGTGATTATTGTGTCGCCTGATATCCACCTCGGTGGATTGAGTTCGGGTGGCCTCGGTTGGACTGATACCGGCAAAAAAGAAGTGATCGGAGGCCTGTCCAGGGAGTTTTACCAAAGATTATACAGCCATTACCAAAGCGATGAAGCCTGGAAATGGGAAGACAAAGCTGCTTATGGCAATGTAGGGCAGGGAACCGCCGCCATTGATGGGGATGCCAGGACTATGTGGATTTTTGAGCCCCATGCGGCGGAAGGAGTGTTTGAGGATTTTATCCGGGAATATGAAATAGAAGTACTCCGGGATGAATGGCTAGATCGTGAATCAGGGGTGTCTAAAGAAGGCAACAAGATCGTGGCGATCAGGACTCTCAGCGGGAAGGAATTCAAAGGCAAAATGTTTATCGACGCCACATATGAAGGGGATTTGATGGCAGCAGCAGGAGTTAGTTATCATGTGGGAAGAGAAGCGAATAACGTCTATGACGAAGAATGGAATGGGGTACAGACCGATGTTTTCCACCATCAACACCATTTTAATGTCCTGGATGAACCCATTGATCCCTATGTCATCAAAGGGGATCCTTCCAGCGGTCTATTGCCAAAGATCAGTGGGGAACATCCAGGGGAAAAAGGGTCTGGGGATGATAAGATACAGGCCTATTGTTTTCGCCTGTGCATGTCCAACCATCCAGACAACCGGGTTGCTTTCCCAAGACCTGAAAATTATGATTCCACCCAGTATGAGCTTTTGGTCAGGATTTTTGATGCCGGCTGGAATCAATGGTTTGGGAAATTCGACATGATTCCCAACCGCAAAACAGACACCAACAACCACGGCCCCTTCAGCAGTGACAATATCGGGATGAATTATGATTACCCGGAAGCCAGCTACGCGCGGAGAAGGGAAATCATCAGGGAACACGAGGATTATCAAAAAGGGCTCCTTTATTTTGTGGCAAATGACCCAAGGGTTCCCGCTTCAATCCAGGAGAGATTTCGAGAATGGGGTTTGGCCAAAGATGAATTCACCGACAATGGCAATTGGCCCCACCAGATTTATGTGAGGGAGGCAAGAAGGATGATCGGGGAATTTGTGATGACAGAAAACGAACTCCTTCAAAAAAAGTCTACGCCTGGATCCATCGGTATGGGATCCTATACGATAGATTCGCACAACATCCAGCGGTATGTCACCAAGGAGGGTCATGTCCACAACGAAGGAGACATCGGGGTGTCCTTACCGGGACCTTACCAGATTGCCTATGGATCCATTGTGCCAAAAGAACAGGAATGTGCCAATTTATTGGTTCCAGTGGCAGTTTCATCGAGTCACATCGCCTTTGGCTCCATCAGGATGGAACCAGTGTTTATGATTTTGGGTGAGTCCGCTGCCACTGCCGCTTCGATGGCATTAGATGAAGGAATCGCTGTACAAAAGCTGGATTATGATAAACTAAAAACACAGCTGGAAGCAAACAATCAGATTTTATCGAAGACACAAACGTTAAAATGAAGGACTTCTACCGCAAGTAGATTTTACATTTCCAGATGATTAAATGACCTAAAGGAAGGCAATTAAAAAACTAAATAGCTCTTCTAAAAAAGAAAATAAACCAAGTACGATGAAAAACCCAATTTTATTGTTTCGAGCAGTTTTTTACATTTTGGCCTGTCTGGTGTGTAGCTCCTTCCAGGGAGAAAAAACAGAAAAACCCAAAAAAGAATTACCCAACATCGTTCTCCTGATGGGCGACGACCACGGCTGGGATGAGGTTGGCTACAATGGCCATCCTTATCTGCATACTCCGGTGTTGGACGAAATGGCAGCAACAGGATTAAGGATGGACCGTTTTTATTCCGCCTCGCCAATTTGCTCCCCTACGCGCGGAAGTATCATCACTGGACGTCATCCCAACCGTTACGGGACCTTCACCCCTGGATTCTCCATCCGACCTGAGGAAATCAGCATTGCCCAGATCATGAAAGATGCTGGATATGCTACAGCACATTTTGGCAAATGGCATCTGGGACCGGTGAAGGCTGGTTCGCCCACCAATCCAAAAGCCATGGGTTTCGATGAATACTTGTCCCACGACAACTTTTTCGAAATGAATCCTCATCTTTCCCGAAATGGTGATCCGGAGCGACAATTTGAGGGGGAAAGTTCTGAAATACTAATTGCCGAGGCCATCCGATTTATCCAAAAGGCCAAAGAAAATAATCAGCCCTTCTTCGTAGTGATCTGGTATGGGTCTCCCCATGAGCCTTACAGTGGTTTGCCCGAAGACCTAGCGCTTTATGAGGACTTGCCCAAGAGTTTTGCAAATAAAAAGGTAAGTCTGACTTCCAATCAAACAGGTAATCCTGTGGAAAGACTACAGCGGGACGTATTGAGGGAGCGCTTTGCAGAAATCACTGCTATGGACCGATCCATTGGAATGATGCGGAAATATTTGGATGACGAGGAGATTCGGGATAATACCCTGCTCTGGTATTTTGGGGATAATGGTACCCCTCAAGAAGGGAATGCCACAGGTCCTTTTAGAGGATTCAAGGGAAGTGTTTATGAAGGAGGTATCCGAGTTCCGAGTGTTCTCGAATGGCCTTCCAGGATTCCCAAGCCCATCGTTAGCCCTGTCAATGCCGTGAGCACTGACCTGCTTCCAACTTTAGCTGACCTTGTCGGCCAAGCCTTGCCCGACAGACCTTTGGACGGCATCAATCTAATGCCTCTTTTCGAAGGAAAAATGGTTGATCGTCCGGAAACTATACAATTTTGGAACGGAAGTCCTCGGAAGCAGGAAGGATACTCACCCTTGGATTATATAGATGCGGAATTGCAAAAAGGAACGAGTCCGCTGGCCAAACTGATGGACGGAATTTCAACGCGAAATTTCAAAAATTTTCACCATCCCGATATTCAGGCTCAGGATTTTGGAGGACCTCGGGCAATCTTGGACAACCGATACAAACTGGTCATCCACGGTCAAGTAGATGGACGTGTTAGTCGTGAATTATTCGATGTTCGGGCTGATTCCGCAGAAAAAATTAACCTGATCGCAGAGAAACCAGAAATAGCAGAGAAACTGGAAAAGCAGCTTCTTATCTGGCAGCAATCCGTGCTGGAAAGTTTGATGGGGGAGGACTATCGAAATTCTAAAGCAAGTGAGGATTCAATAGCCGACATGGATATTTACCTTTTAATCGGACAATCCAATATGGCTGGAAGAGGGGAATTGGGGGAAGATGCTGATCACGTTTTACCGAATGTTTATCTTTTCAATGGAGTGGATTGGGAGCCCGCTTCCAACCCTTTGAATAAGTTCAGTACTGTAAAAAAGGATATTATTCAGGGGCTGGGTCCAGGGTATACCTTTGGGCAAAGGCTTGCTGAGAAATCATCAAATCCAATTGGTTTAATCGTTAATGCCCGAGGAGGAACTACGATACAGCAGTGGCAGAAAGGTTTTGAAGGAAAAGAAGATTTTGATCTGTTTGAAAAGGCTGTGACTCAAGTCAGAAAAATCAAACACGGCGGGAATCTAAAGGGAATTATCTGGCATCAGGGAGAGTCGAATCAATCTAATCTTACCGGCTATCTGGAATTGTTGAAAAAACTGGTCTCCGATCTCAGGGCCGATCTTGAAAATGAAGAACTTATTTTTATCGCCGGAGAATTGGGACACTGGCAACCCAGAGCGGAAGCCGTTAACCAAATTATCCAAAAAATCCCTGAAAATATCCGTAGGGGCTACTTTATAACTGCTGAAGGTTTAACCCCATTAAACAATGACCCAACTGATCCACATTTTGATGGATTAAGCCAAAGAGTTTTGGGAGAAAGGTATGCGGATAAGGTCCTGGAAATAATGGCAGAATCCGGGAATGTAAGAAAGGCAGGCAAATAAAAAGGGGGTATAATTAAATAGCAGTTCACAAAGCAGGATTTAGAAATCCCATTTAAAAGATTAGCCCCCCACTAGTTATTTGGCCTAGGGAAAGCAGCTTTGGATTCGACAAGCCAATCGAACAATTCTGTTTTGAGCTTTCCTACTAACTCTGCTTCCTGATCAGCTAGGTTGTGTTTTTCACTTATATCCACGTTGAGATTGTATAATTCTACTTTTTGGGTTTCGTAGAAATAGATTAGCTTCCAATCTCCTTTTCGGATGACCGAACCCGGATTGCCCCCCTGATTTCCATAGTGCGGATAGTGCCAGAAAAGCGCTTCCCTATCTTTCGCTGTTTCAGGATCCAAAATCCAGTTTTTCAGGCTTTTCCCATCCAATTCTGGAATAGTTTCTAAGAATTTCCCATTTCCGCTGAGGTCCAAAAAGGTGGGAAAAAAGTCATTGGAAATCACCGGAGCATGGATTTCCTTTCCCGCAGGAACTTTCCCCTTCCAAGACATGATCATCGGCACGCGAATGCCTCCTTCATACAGCCAGCCTTTACCAGCTCTGAGCGGAAGGTTGGAGGTTGGACTTCCTTCGGCAGTGGATAGGCCACCATTGTCAGAGAAGAAAACGATGATTGTATTTTCAGACAGTCCCTGTTTTTCAATTTCATCCAAGACGGTTCCCACGGCTTGATCCATGGCCTCGACCATTCCTGCATAGACGGCATGCGCTTGGGTGATGCGGTTTTGGTTAGCATGCTCGGGTTCAAACTTATCCTCCAATCCCATCGCTGCCCGTTTCTTCAAATATTTATCTTCCAGCGCCTTGGTTGTCATCAGCGGAGTATGAACCGAGTAGAAAGAAAGCATCGCAAAAAAGGGCTTGGAGCGATTGTCCCGGATGAATTTGGCTGTTTCCCCTGCTAATCTCAAAGGAAGGTATTCTCCCTCCGGTCCGTTTTCCATTTGTGGATTATTATAAGGCGAAAAATATTTGTTTCCAGTGGAAGGTGCTCCTTTGCTGTTGCCTCCAATGTTAATGTCGAAACCCTGATTTTCCGGCCAATGACTTTCTTCTTCGCCTAAATGCCATTTTCCTGCAAAGAAAGTCTGGTAACCGACAGACTTGAAGGCCTCAGCGAGTGTGATTTCTTCCAAGGCCAAATTGGGCTCGTAGTGGGCAGGTTTCAGCGGTTTGTTTTTTGTCCAGTGATTTTGAATCTCAGTGGGTTGAGGAGCTCCAAACCAATCCGTGTTGTAGATTTTGGAGGGGTATTTCCCTGTCATAATACTGGCACGGGTAGGTGAGCAAACCGGCGAGGCGGTATAAGCCTGCGTAAATTTGATGCCTGATTTTGCAAGCCGGTCGATATTGGGAGTTTCATAAAAATTGCTGCCGAAGCTTCCCAAATCTGTCCAACCCAGGTCATCCACCAGGAAAAAAACCACGTTGGGCCGACCGTCAGTTTGAGCCTGAACAGGCTTGAAGCAGGTCAGAAGAAGCAGGCAGATTCCAAAAGTCAGAAGGGGGTTCATTTTATTCAGGGTCTTGTTTTCCGAATACTAAGATTCATTTTTTAAAAAGCCTAGTCTCTTGGGATAAACCCAGCTTTACTGAACGATTTGTCACCTCATTTGAATGAATTCACCCCCGAATCAGATTCTCTTCAGACCGCAAGGCCTTTAATTCACGATTTGAGATAGCAATTAGACAGATACGGCTAGGGCTTTGGATGATTTGCCCCAGGGAAGGTTGAACTCAAAGATTAAGTTTGGGTAGGTTAATTAGTTAGAACCAAACCCAATAGACCATGAAAAAATTTTACAACAAGTTACGGAAAAGGCTTCTTTATCTTTTCTGTTTTGGCTTTTCCCTTTCGGGATTTGCTTTTCAAAATCAGGGTAACCCCTGTAACTCATCCACAACCTATCTGTACTGGACAGGGGAAGAAGATTCGGACTTTTTCAATGAAAAAAACTGGAGGGAAACCAATCAAAGACCCACTCCTCCGGATCAGGCAAGTGAGAGCAATCCGGTCTGCCTGCCGGGAGCAAACAAAAAACCTTACACTATATGTCCCAATGTGCCTGATCTGATTAAGGACAAAAATCCAAAACCCGGCACACTCGATCCGGGCAAACCGATTGACATGAACCTAATCATTACAGGTGCCACTGTTCAGGCAATTGGAGACATTGGATTTGCATGTGCTGAAAAGGGGTTGACTTTAGTCAATACCCAACTGGAAGCAAATCAAATTACACAGGGAGTAATTTCTCTCGACGGAGAAAGCACGCTTTACCAAAATCAGGATGCGCTTTCCACAGCCGTCATTTTCAACTTTCTGGATGCTGCATCCTGGATCTATTTGAAGCAAATCAATCCTGTTGAATTGCAGCCGAGTCTTTCTCAGGTTTTGGTCAATCACAGTTCGGGAACTTTGGGATTGGATTTTAGGGTCCATCAATACTATCAAAAAGGTGCTGTCATCCGGCCGCTCGACAGGGGTTTTGCACCGATTCAAGTTTATTCAGGAATTGGTTATCAAGGAGCTCCTGTACCACTGGCTGAAGATTTAATTCATCGGGGTGCTGCAATTCCGACGGGTGACAATTCGGTTCAGTCCTTTGTATTGAAGCGGGGCTTTATGGCCACTTTTGCCAACAATCCTGACGGAACTGGCAAAAGTAAAGTCTACATCGCCTCTGAAAAAGATATGGAAGTAGAGGCATTACCTGCTGCGCTGCAGGGGAATGTGAGTTTTATCCGTGTAGTTCCCTGGAATTGGGTGACTAAAAAAGGAACAGGTTTTAAGTATCCCCAAATCGATGCCGGATGGTTCTACAACTGGAATCTAAACGGAAATCCTGAACCAAATTACGACTATGTACCCATGGCATGGGGTGCGGGGGGTGCCTCACCATCCGGCATCAATACCATGATCGGGAAGAAATCCACCACACATGTACTCGGATTTAATGAGTCTGATAATTGCAACGGAGAGTCCGGGCAGTTTAACAACCTGTGTCAACCGGCAGTAGCTGTTGCGTATTATGAAAGCTTGATGGGAACCGGTGTCCGATTGGGATCTCCTGCGCCTAGGGAGGAAGGGCCGACAGGCTGGCTCTTGGAATTCAACCGCATTGCCAAGCAGCGGGATGTGCGATTTGATTTTGTCGCGGTACATTGGTACGACTGGGGAAGTGGCCCTGCCAACAGCCCAAATGCTGACCCACAGGTGATTTTCAACAGATTTAAGGCGTATTTGGCCAATGTCTATCGCATCTATCAGTTGCCTATCTGGATCACGGAATTCAATGCCAATCCCAACCGGGGAATTGCGATTCAGGAGGAATTTTTGAAGTTGGCGTTGCCTTACCTGGAAAGCCTGGAGTATGTGGAGCGCTATGCCTATTTCCAGCCCAATCCAAACAACGCCAATCCGGCAAACAATCCGGGGCGATCTGATTATTTGGATTCAGATGGAAACTTGACTGTAATCGGACAATTGTTTCTTGATCAAGAATCCACTCCTTCCATACCGCTGGAAACCTATGCCGCGCCTAACAATCTGGAAGGAATGGATCAGCCATTTATTCAAAAGCCGGTGAACTCCCTCTCATTCGAGGCGGAGTGCGGAGATTATTTGGGCAATCAGTGGGATGTACTCACAGACGAAACAGCTTCCAATGGTCTTTATATTCGGGGGAATACCCAAAAACCAGGGGGGAGTCCGATTGCGAAACAAGTTCATTTCGAATTTGACTTGACGGAAGCATCCCAATACAGAGTGTGGATTCGCGCCAGAAATCTGAATGCCAATGGAGCGATCCGAATCGGTGTGGACGGGAAAGCACTGGAGCAAATCGCACCGTTCAACAGCGGTTCATTTATCTGGTTTCAAGTGCCGAGATTCTATGATTTGGGAAAAGGCACGCACCGGTTGACCATCGAATTTCCCAATTCCAATATCCTGCTTGACCAAGTGGCCTTGGTAAATGGACCAACGGATCTGGAGCAGTTTGTGCAGGAAGCAGGAACCTGTACTCCGGGTGACTTCAGCTGGGGATTGGTAAAAACAGATGTTGTGGACTTTTTTGAAGCCGAAGCAGCCGTAAAGGGCCCATGGTGGGAAATACAGGCAGCTGCAAGGGCTCAAGGGGGACTTTTCACCCAATCGATAGAGGGTCAGAAGTCATTGGAAGAAGCACCGGGTTCCAAAGGAATGTTGACATTCAATTTCGAGGTAGCTGAAGCAGACGAGTACGAGTTGTGGGCAAAAATCCAGGCCTACGAAAATGAGGACTATAGTCTATGGGTTTCTGTGGACGGAGAGCCCTTCCGTAAATGGAATAACCTGGGTAATCCGATTTTTGAGTGGTACTGGAAAAAGGTGTTCCATGGCTATGAGGCTGAAGAGCGAAACTTCTCTTATTTCCTGACTGCCGGTTTGCATGAAATACGGCTGGCGGTATCCAGCGGAAATGTGGCCGTGGATCGGATTGCCATTGCCAGCAAAGGAAAACTCCCCGAGGAAATCGATCCCAATGTGATTTTGGTAAAAGAAAATCTGGAATTCGAAGCGGAACATGCGACACTTCTCGGTGCTGCAAGAATCGCAGCCTGCGCTGCATCTTCCAACGGTCTGCAGGTAGAACTTGCAACCGCTTCGGCCAATGGAGTTAGATTTGATCAAATCGTAGCCAAGGATGCCGGAACTTACCTACTGAATATTTCCTTGATGAATAAAAACACGCGATCCTTCCGAATTGCAGTCAATGGAGTAAATCTGGGTCAAAAGACAGTTCAGCCTACAGGAAATTGGTGCTTTGAAGGTGGGTCTCCCGGGTCTTACCAAATGGAAGTGCAGTTGCTGGAGGGAGTAAATACAATTGCGATCAATGTATTTAACAATACTCCCGGGCCGATTATCGATAAAATCAAGCTGGAAAAAGCACCTTTTGCAGGACTTTCGTTTGAAGCTGAGTTAGCCGAATTGACCGGAACTGTGACAACTCCTGCATGCAACAGTGCCTCCAATGGACTGCTTGCCAATATGGGTCAATTGGGGACTAATGTAGTCAAATTCAATGCAGTCAATGTGCCTTTTGCCGGCAAATACCTAATGGAAGTTCACTATGTGTCTGCCGTGGACCGAAGCTTGAGGTATTCGATAAATGGAGCAACTTTTGTCACAGCAAGCTTCCAGGATTCGGGCGAGTGGTGCTTCAATGCCGGTGTGCCGGGCACCAAATTGATCGAACTGGATCTAAAGCAAGGGAATAACACCATTGAATTCAGGCCTGTAGCAGGTTCAGATTCTCCTTTCTTGGATAAGATTGTAATCAAAGATTCCGATGAAGGTCAGAATCTCAGGGTGTTGGACACGATTCAGCCTTCTTTTGACACTGTAAAAGCCGTGGGTGAATTCAAAGTCTATCCAAATCCGGTTAGCTCCGGTAATTCGATTACGCTGGAAATCCCCCGACTCTTTGAAGAACCCGGAACTACCAACGTGCAGGTGACGGATTTGACAGGAAGGGTGATCCATTCTCAAGTCGTTCCGGACGGAACTCGGCAAGAACTCCGGTTTGATACCGGTTTATCCCGTGGAATGTACCTCATCATGATTCAGCAGGGTCAGATTTGGCAGAGCAAAAAATTGATTGTTCAATAGAAAATCCAAAATTTCAGGAGGGCTGATCGTTGATTAGCCCTCTTTTTTTTTTATTTGATTTTGGGTTTGGAAAATGCTGACTGATTACCCCACAATCCTGACCTATTTCACCCCCTTATTCAGCGGCATTCCTGGCTAAATTTCAAATTCTTAAACAGAATCTGAAGTCCCGGGTTGATTGGCTAACAATTGGTTGGATTCAATTTCTGTTTCTGAAAAAAGCCATAACTTAAGCCCAACCCAAACTAACCTCCTGAATTCATGCGGATTTTAGGTCTTTTTATTTGCCTGTTTCTGTTTTCTGTTCCGTCATTTTCTTTTCAGGAAAAAATGGAAGAGGAATTTTCTATTGATGTCCTGAATGTCCGAAAGGGACTGCTCAGTAATTATGTAACCAGAGTCGTCAATGACGAATTCAATGCGAAGTATTTCGCGACCGAAGGAGGAATCACCAAATATGACGGGTATGATTTTTCCGAGTACAGACCCGGACCACACTATCCCGGATTGGAGAATGAAAATATCGAAACGCTCTTTAAAGACCGGGAAAACCTGATTTGGATCGGGACCAAAGGCGGTGGATTATCGGTATTGGATCCCGGAAAAAACGCCATTCGCTCCTTTAATCCGGCTTTTGTAAAATTCACAGAAAAACCGCTTCGGGTCATCTCCATCAATCAGGGGGGGGACGGTAAAATTTGGCTGGGTACCTGGAGTGATGGGGTATTCAGGATTGATCCCCAATCGGGGCAGGTGGAGGAGCATTTTTCTTTCAATCAGCCGATTTACAATATCATCCGCGACCGCTTTGGGAATATCTGGTTTTTGGCGGGTTATCAGTTGGTGAAATTTGACCCTTCCGAAAACAGACTGATTCATTTTCAGACCGGAAGAACGCACTATAACCTGATTGAAGATCCGGTCCGGAAGAAAATTTGGATGATTGGCAATGAAGGCACCAAATCCGTTCTGACCGAATTCGACTACGAGACACAACAACTTGAACGAATCCCCACTGATTTTGAGGGCCGACACTTGGTCAGTATCGGATTGGATACCCGGGGAAGGCTCTGGATTGGGAGCTGGGGTGATGGACTGTTCATCAGTGACGAGAGACTCGAAAACTTCCGCAGAGTTAATACCAATCCCCAAGGTGTCTCCGAAAATAACATCAACTACTCCATCATCCTCAGTATTGATTTTGACGATAACGGGATCGCCTGGTTGGGAACTTCCCATGGCGGGGTGTTGATCCTGTATCCAAACAAGGGTTTTTCTTTTGCATCGATCTCCGGAGACCAAAGTGTGGCTGATAAAAATGTGACCGCTTTTCTGATCTCCAAGTCAGGCAAAACCTATTTGGGTACCCTGGCAAAGGGCTTGTACGCTGCTGCGGAAGGGGGGAATTTTCAGCTGGTAAATCAGGTGGTAAAATCTAAAATCCACACGGTATATGAATACGAAAACCACCTTTTTGTAGGCACAGGGAACGGACTCTACGTGGTGAGGGACGGGGACTTTGAGGGGGCAAAACGCTACTTCCGAAATCAAAAAATCACAGCCATTCTGATTGATTCCAAAAGCAGGCTTTGGGTAGGAACCCAACAATCCGGGATGAAAATGATTGATTTTACCGGGTTTCCGAATTTGGAAAACTGGATGGTTTTCGAAGAAACAAGTAAGGATCACCCCCTAGAAAACAATCGAATCAGTCAAATCAAAGAAGACAACAATGGAGAAATCTGGGTGGGGACCTACTCCGGGATCAACCGGTATGATGAGGATAACCAAAAGCTCATTTCCCATCGGTCCATTTTGGGCAATGAACTGGCCAACCCCATAATCAATGACTTTTTCCTGAAGGAGAATATCATGTATCTGGGAACACCGAATGGATTGGCTGAATTGAAGGTTACAGGGAAAAATCTCAGTTTAATCAACTTTTTTGACAAGAATGACGGCTTGATCAATGATTTCATATGTGCAATGGAAGAAGATCAGGAAGGGAATCTTTGGCTGAGTACTACCACGACCATTACCAAATTTAAACCTCATCTAAAGAACTTCATCAATTTTGACCGCGAAGATGGGGTATTGATCAATTCATTCCACTTGGGTGCCTCTTTTAAAGATGAGAACGGGAAGATCTATTTCGGTGGGTCAAATGGAATGGTTTCATTTTCTCCCCAATCCATCAGTGAGACTTTCAATTTGCCAGAGGTTGTACTGACCAAACTGATCGTGAATAATCAGGTACTTCAGGTAGGAGATGAGGTCAACGGAGAAGTGATCCTGGAAAACGCCATTCAGAAAACCGGGAAAATTATTTTGGATTACTCCCAAAACCACCTCTCCCTGTCCTTTTCCGCCAACGACTTTCTGGGTCCCGACAATATTGCCTACTCCTACAAACTGAAAGGGATGAATGAGGAGTGGGTGAATCTGGGGCGCCTCAATCAGATCAGCTTTACGGGATTGCCATGGGGAGAGTATGAATTGCTCATCAGAGCGAGCCGAAACAATCAGGATTGGAGTGTGCCAAGAAGTCTGTTAATTGAAATCCAAGCCCCGCCATGGCTTTCTTGGTATGCATTTTTGATCTATTTGGCAATGTTTGGCGGGATCATGTACCTGTTCAGATATATTTCCATCCGTCAGGCCAAATTGCGCGCCGAGCTTCAGATCATTCAGATAGAAAAGGAAAAGGAACATGAACTCAACGAAGCGAAAATCACCTTTTTCACCAATATTTCCCACGAGTTCCGAACGCCGCTTACCCTCATATTGAGTCCTGTGACTGAGCTTTTGGAACAGTTTGATTTTAAAGAATCTGTACGGGAAAAGCTGTTGCTTGTTGAATCAAACGGAAAACGGATGCTCCGTCTGATCAATCAATTGTTGGACTTCAGAAAGTCAGAACACGGCCTGCTCAAGCTCAATAAAACGTACTCAGACTTCGTTTCCTTCTCCAAAGAAGTATTTGTCAGCTTTCAGAATTTGGCGTCAAAAAAACAGATTGACTACTGTTTTGAGTCAGAAGTGGAGGCCTTTCCAATGGAGTATGACAGGAATCAAATGGAAATTGTCCTTTTCAACTTACTCTCCAACGCATTCAATTATACGCCTCAGGGCGGGAAAATTGATTTCAAAATCCGCTGTGATCATGGATACCTGACTGTGATTGTGGCTGATACGGGAATTGGCATGACAGAGGATCAAGCCGGAAGAGCCTTTGACCGGTTTTACCAGGTACAAAATGCGGAAACTTCCAATTTGGCAGGAAGTGGAATCGGATTGGCTTTTTCCAAAAATATCGTGGACCTCCATGAAGGTGAAATTGAAATTCACAGTGCCAAAGGTGCAGGCACAGAAGTTAAAATTCTGTTTTCCCTTGAGGATATTCCCGAAGGGGCATTTAATAGACCCAAAGGAGAAGAAATCAGTTTGGATTTTCTTCACGAAGATGCGCTTGAAGAAGGAAATGATCTCAACATGGAACGCGCCGGAAAATGCGCTACCATCCTGATTGCAGACGATAACGAGGACATCCGCAAGTACCTGAGAAATCTGTTGGAGGAAGAATATTACATTCTGGAGGCAGAGGATGGCCTGGTCGCCCTGGATCTGACCAACAGGGAACTCCCCGATATTATCATCAGCGACGTGATGATGCCTCAGATGGATGGGATAAAACTGTGTGAAGTCCTCAAAAGCCAAATCAACACCTCCCATATTCCGGTAATACTGCTTACCGCGCGTGCTTCCCTGAGTTATGAAATGGAGGGCCTGAAAATCGGCGCAGAGGATTACATCACCAAGCCGTTTAATCCCGGAATAATCAAAACCAGAATTTCCAACATCTTGGAAAACAGATCGAAACTCCGGGAATATTTTCTCAATAAAGTAAGGTTTGAACCGGATTCTCATCAAGTGCATGAATCGGACATTGATGCCCGTTTTATCGAAAAAGCAATCCAATTGGTGAATGAGAATTTGCAGGATGAAAATTTCGGGATAGAGACCCTCGTAGATCAGCTATTTATGAGTCAATCCACGCTTTTCCGGAAAATCAAATCCCTGACCGGCCTTTCGATTACAGGCTTTATCCGATCAGTACGACTCAAGCAAGCTGCCCAAATCATTCTCCAGTCCAATATGAAATTAAGTCAAGTCGCCATGGATGTTGGATTCAATGATTACAAGCATTTCAAAAAGTCCTTTCAGCAACAGTTTGGCTGTCTTCCCTCCGAATACAAGAGCAAAATCCTGGAACAGGCCGAATAGGTCAACCTTTTTCAAAAGCACCCCCGATGGGTGCTTTTTTTATTATGGCTGATTTACCCCCCTAAGATGGCCGATTCAGCCCACGGAAAGGAGCTTGTTTGGGTCAAATTTGGGCAGTAACAATTATCGCGAACCCAAAAATCGTAATTCATGAAACTCATCAAAGTAAAGGAGACTGTTCCTTTAAGAAGATTTGGCAGGTTCCTTTCTCAGAAAAAAATGCTCTTGTTAGGATTGCTTTACATCCAAACGATAGCTTTTGCCTGGGCTTGGCAAACCACCGCAAGTATATCCGGAAAAGTTATTTCTCCTGATGGGGAGGCACTTCCCGGTGTTGTTGTATTGGAAAAGGGAACATCAAATGGTCAGGTGACTGATTTGGACGGAAATTTTTCAATCCGGGTAGCTTCCCAGGAATCAATTCTTGTGTTTAGCCTGGTGGGATTTAATTCTCAGGAAATCCAAGTTGGAAACCAATCGATAATCAATCTGACACTTCGCGAGTCTGAATCACTACTCCAAGAAGTAGTGGTGGTCGGCTATGGAGAGCAGAAAAAGCTCAACCTGACGGGATCTGTGGAGACGGTGCGATTTGACGACGCAGTCAATCAGCCTGTCACCAATTCCGCACAACTGATGTACGGTAAGTTTTCCGGTGTGCAGCTTACCCAGTCCTCAGGTCTTCCCGGGGCAGATGGGTCTGCGATAGTCATTCGTGGAATTGGAACTTTTGGAGGTACCAACCCACTCGTGGTGATTGACAATATCCAATACACCGGATTGGCGGAATTCAATAACCTGGCTCCATCCGATATCGAAAGCATCTCCGTATTGAAAGATGCATCCGCATCGGCCATCTACGGTGCCAGAGGTGCAAATGGGGTCTTGGTGGTGACAACCAAAAAAGGAACCAAGGGGAAATTTTCAGTGGATTACAACAACTACTACGGGGTGCAGCGGGTCACCGTGGTACCGGAGTATTTGGATGCTGTCAATTATGCTTTGCTCAGAAATGAGCGTGATCGAAACGTTAACGGTCCGAATGCTCCCTTAAGATTTTCTGAGGCTAATATAGAAGCCATTCGCAACGGTACCGACCCTGACCAATTTGCTAATACCAATTGGGCAAAGGTAGCATTGAGAGATGCTCCGATCCAGAATCACTACCTCTCCTTTACCGGAGGATCCGATCAGGTAACTTACCGGGTGTCTTTGGGTTATCTCAATCAGGAGGCTGTTGTAAACGGTAAATTCAAATCAGACCGCTACAATCTTGGGTTAAACCTGACATTGAAGCCAAATAAATGGTTGACGGTAACTAATGTGACCAACGGTTTTTGGTCCAGATTTGTAGGCCCCAACGGTGGTGCAAATGCCATTACCGGGGAAACCGGAATTATCAATCAGTTTCAGCGCTCTTCCCCGCTTGTTCCGGTATATTATTCCAATGGTGAATTGGGGGTAGTAGATGGCGCTTACGAGAATGTAAATTTCTCCTATCCGATCAACAATGTCCTGCTGACAGGGAATTTTGGAGATTACAGCAGTGACAATATCAATTTAAGTGAGCGAATTGGCTTAAGTGCCAAGATTGCCGACGGACTGTTTTTTGAAACCAGCGGAAGTGCAATCATCAACTTTGATAACATATCCAATTTTCGTCCCACATTGACCACACGTGACTGGGCGGGTAATGTGGTACAGCAAAATGTATTGAATTCCCTTTCCAACACCTTGGATTTCAACTATCGCTTACTCAATGAAAATATCCTGAGATATTCTACCCGCATCAAGGAAAAGCATAACCTGAGCGTAATTGTGGGACATTCTGTGATCTATGACAAAGTCGATGGGTTTTCGGGGTCACTTCAGAGTTTTCCTTCGGATGCCATTCAGGAATTCAACGGAGGCGGCGTACTCAATCCATCTGTGAGTGGAGGAGCTTCGGAAGAAGCATGGCAGTCATTTTTTGCACGAGTGAATTACAACTACAAAGAGAAATATCTCTTTGAGGCCAATATCAGAAAAGACGGCTCCTCCAAATTTGGGAGAGATAACCGCTACGGAACGTTTCCTTCTGTATCAGCGGGCTGGAATATCGCAAGGGAGGAATTTCTGAGTGGTTCGCGAACCATCACAGATTTGAAGATCCGCGGAAGCTGGGGAATAAGCGGCAATGACCGAATCGGAAATTACATCTTCGAGCAGACCTACAACACCGGTCTTGACTATCATGTAGGACAGGATGTGATCCTATCGGCAGTGGCTTTGACCTCTTTGGCAAATCCCTTTATCACCTGGGAATCGATCGAGCAATTTAACATAGGATTGGATGCCTCTTTTTTCAATAACAAAGTCAACCTGACAGCAGACTATTTCAAGCGAATCAGTTCGGATATTCTTTACACCAACTTTCCTATTCCAAACTCTATCGGAGTGACCAATCTTGCCGCAGTGAATGCGGCAGGAATGGAAAATGCAGGCTTGGAGCTTTCGCTCGGTTATCGTGAAAATATCGGCAAACTGGTGATGAACTTTTCAGGAAACGTCACCCGAATGGCAGACAACCGAGTTACCAGCCTGGGTCCAAACGGTATTGAGACAATCGGTGGAAATACAATCATCCGAATCGGGGTTCCGTTCAATTCCTACTTTGGCTATCAGGCACAGGGTATCTTCCAAACCCAAGAGGAAGTGGATAGCGCACCGAGACAATTTGGGAGCAACTTGACCCGTCCTGGCGATATGAGATATGCAGATCTCTCGGGTCCTGACGGAATTCCTGACGGAGTCATCAATGCCTTCGATCGTACAGTTATCGGAAATCCCTTTCCCAGATGGATTTATGGTATGAATGCCAATTTTCAGTTCAGTGGTTTCGATCTGAATATGGTCTTCCAGGGAGTTGGAAAATTGGACAGGTTGCTGTTCAGCAATGGGCAAACTCCCATGGAAGGTGATCGGAATAATTCACTCTCTTATTGGGTTGACCGATGGACACCGGAGAACCCATCCCAGACTTTACCAAGATTGGGAGGCATAAATAATTCGGTCACCTCCACTTTCTACATCCAGGACATGTCCTATTTGAGATTGAGAAATCTAGAGTTTGGCTATACAATTCCCGTGACTGCTTCTCAGAAGGTATTGCTTCAGAAGGCCAGAGTTTTCGTGAGTGGACAAAACCTGCTGACATTCACCAAGGTGAAAAATTTCGATCCTGAAAGACAAAGAGGAACCGGTACAGATCGGACCACCCCGCTGTACAAAGTGATTTCTGCAGGTATCAACATCAAATTCTAATTCCCATGAAAAAATTTATCTATATCATCAGTTTGGTTTTTCTCGCTTCCTGTTCAGAAGACTATCTGGAGCGGGGATCATTGACCCAGTTGGCGGAAAGCAATTTCTGGATGAATGAAAAGGATGCACAATTGGGGGTCAATGGCATCTACGCCGCGCTCCAGGACAGAGTATTATATGGAGGCAATCTCAATGCAACCGCAGGTATTCCCCAGCATGACGCATTTGCAGACAACGCGTTCAACAATTTTAAATTCGAAGGGCCTGGAAATTTTATGGAAGGTCGCGCTGATCCTGCATTTTCTTTCTTCAATGCCTTTTGGACTGCGCTTTACCGGGGAATAGGCCGGGCGAACATTGCGATCGAAAAAATAGCAACCATTCCCGATGCCAATATCAGTGCAGGATCAAAAGCCGCCTTACTCGGACAGGCAAGATTTCTGAGAGCTGTGTTTTACTCTCATTTGGCCGTGTATTATGAGGATGCTCCTCTGATCGAAAAATTCCAGACTTTGGAGCAGTCCTATGTGGCAAAGAATACCTATGAGGAACTGAAGGCGCTTATCACGGCTGATTTAAAAGCGGCAGCCGAAGCATTGCCTGTAGCCTACCCTGCCAATCAGTTTGGTTATGCGACCAAAGGTGCTGCTTTGGGGATGTTGGCAAGATTTGAATTGTACAATAAAAATTACGGGGAAGTAATCAGACTGACTTCGGAAATTATGACCTTGGGCTATCAGCTTCACCCGGATTATGCCCAGTTATTCACTGAAGCGGGCGAGCAATCCAAAGAAATTGTATTTTCTGTCCGTTTTATCCAAGACCAATCCAATAACGGTGAGACATTTTCGTCCACATTCCTGGGGATTCCCCGTGTGAATATGCAACCGATGCCCAACTTGGTTGATGCTTACCTTTGCATAGATGGCCTTCCTATTACGGCATCACCTCTTTACAATCCTGCACAGCGAAAAGCAAACAGAGATCCCAGACTTGGAGCTTCGATATATTTTCAAGGAGATATATTCCTGATTCACCTCAACAGAGCATTTGCAGGAAACACAGCAACCCGCTTTGGTCAGAAAAAATACATACGGAACAATTTGTCTGCAAGTGGAATAAGTCCGGATAGTCAAGGCGGTCAAGACTTTTACGTGATCCGTTATGCGGATATACTGCTGATGAGAGCTGAAGCATTGGCGGAATCAGGTCAGCTTTCCGAAGTCTATCCTTTATTGAACCAAATCAGGACTAGGGCCAAAATGCCCACCGTGACGCAGGTAAATGGTACGTCCCTGACTCAGGCTCAACTGATAGCGCTCATCCGTAGGGAAAGAAGGGTTGAGTTGGCATTTGAGGGCTTACGTTTCTTTGACGTGAAGCGCTGGGGAGAGGTAGAAGCTGCTTATGCAAGAGCGAAGGCAGATCCAGTTGGGCCGTACAATCCGGTCTATCGCGGTCGTCAGTCAGAAGTATTTGCGATTCCCCAAAATGAAATCGATGCGAATGACCGACTGGTTCAAAATCCGGTTTGGAATTAAAAATCAAAAGTTAAACATAGGGTAGATTGGTTAATCACTCCCGTCTTTTTGAGACGGGGGTGGTTCCTTTTAATTTCCAACCATGATAAAATCCTATTGGACAGTTCTTTTTCTGATTTGGGCGGGATATTCTTTTGCGCAGCAAAGGCCCGCATCCGAAAAACCGAATGTCGTCATCATCCTGACGGACGACCAGGGTTATGCCGATGTAGGATTCAACGGAAGCAAGGATATTCCTACTCCGGGAATCGACCGCATTGCAAAAAATGGAGTTGTATTTAGAGCGGGATATGTCTCCTACGCAGTTTGCGGTCCGAGCAGGGCGGGGTTGATTACAGGGCGTTATCAAGATCGATTCGGATTTTCCCGTAATCCACTATTGGCCCCTAAAGATTCAACCATGGGACTTCCGCTTGCTGAGGAGACGATGGGTGATTTGTTGCAAAAAGCAGGGTACAAAACCGGAGTTTTGGGTAAATGGCACCTCGGTGCACATCCCAGTTTGACACCCAACAAGCGTGGCTTTGATGAATTTTATGGCTTTCTGGAAGGGGGACACCGGTATTTTCCGGAAGAGTGGAATCTGGAAGAAAGTCAGGTTCAAAGTCAATACGATGGCTACCGCACCAAACTCACCCGAAATGACGGACCCGTTGAGGAAACGGAATATCTGACTGATGCACTCTCGAGGGAAGCATTGGACTTTGTGAAGAGGAATCAATCTGAGTCTTTTTTCCTCTATCTGGCATACAATGCACCCCATGCACCCCTTCAGGCTACCGAGAAATACCTGAGTAGGTTTGACCACATCGAAGATCCCCGAAGAAAAACCTATGTGGCCATGGTCTCCGCTGTGGATGATGGGGTTGGGGCTTTGTTGGATTTGTTGAAAGAGCTGAAACTGGAGGAAAATACTTTGGTATTTTTTCTTTCAGACAATGGCGGGCCAACGAAGGACAATGCCTCCGATAACCGACCGCTGAGAGGATTCAAAAGTGATTTCTTCGAAGGAGGAGTACGGGTCCCCTTTGCGGTGCAGTGGAAAGGTCAGATTCCCGAAGGTCAGGATTTTGATCATCCGGTGATTTCACTGGACATCTTTGCTACGGCTGCGGCATTAGCCAATGCAGAGCCCAAAAACGAGCTGGATGGTGTAAATCTGATCCCCTTTTTGACTGGAGAAAATCAAAATCCACCCCATCAGGCGCTTTACTGGAGAAACTTTGACCGCGGAAGGGTAGCTATCCGGACTGCAGATTCAAAGATGATTTTGGAAAAAGAAATCGGGCAGCTCTTTGACATACAGTCAGATTTATCCGAAAGTAAAAATGTGATTTCAGTTGATCTCCTCCGTAAAAATTCCCTTTCGGCGAAGATTTATCAGTGGAAGATGCTCCTGATGGATCCTGTTTTTTTGGGTCTTTTGGAGGATAGGGAATACAGCCGATTGCATCCGGATCGATTTACGCCGGAAATCAAAAAAAATGACTGAGTGATTTTTTCAATAAACTTTAAACCTAATGAAAACTAATTTATCCTATATATTCCTCTTGGGATTGATCTCCCTTTTCCTGTGTACGGCATCGGCTTTTTCGAAGGATTATTTCTTTCATCCCCAGAAAGGCAATAACCAGAATTCAGGCCTTTCAACTGACGAGCCTTTTCAATCCCTTTCTAAAGTCAGCGACTTAAAGCTTGTTCCTGGTGACCGGATTTTGCTGGCAGAGGGACAGATTTTTCAGGGGACTTTGGAGCTAAAGGGCTTTCAAGGAAAGGAAGATCAGCCCTTGATTATTACCTCATTCAGTGAGCATGGATCCTCTTTTTCAAGTCCTGCAAAAATCGATGCCAAGGGGTTTCCAAACGGCATTCTGATTCAAAACTCCAGCTTCATCCGGGTTGAAAATCTGGAGATCACTGCTGAGGGTTACGGTGCAATGAAACCCGCAGGAGAAATGCGGGTAGGCGTTTTGATTTTGGCAACAGGCGACGGACTTGTCAAAGGAATCACGCTGGATAGGCTGAAGATTTCCCGGATTTTCTTTGAGGAAAAAGGCTTCATTCGGGGAACTGATGAAGTCCGATCAGCTAACGGGACCCAACGCTACGGCTGGGGAATCCGGCTGATCAACCAATCGGAGTCCGCGTTGATCGAAGAGGTGAAAATCCTGAATTCTGACATTGCGGATGTCAGTCATACCGGGATCAAATTGACCGGGAATTCAGCACAAAATATCAGAAGAGTTACGATTTCAGGCAATAAGTTGACCCACACAGGCGGCCCGGGAATTCAGATGTCGGGAGTGAAATTTGTCCATGTCATTACCAATGAAGTGAGCTATTCTGGTAGCACGAACGACTTCAGAAAATGGGGTAGAGGTAGTGGGCTTTGGACCTGGAGTGCTTCCAATGTGCTGATCGAAAAAAATAAATTCATGTATGCCAATGGTCCGGGCGATTCTGCCGGGGCTCATATCGATTACAACTGTGACAACATCGTCCTGCAATACAACTTCAGTGCGCACAATGCAGGAGGATTTATCGAAGTACTGGGAAACAATTTCAACTGCGCTTACCGATATAATATCAGCGTCAACGACGGTCACCGGGTGAAGGGCGAAAACGGTGCTTTTCAGGAAGGAAAAACTTTTTGGCTGAGTGGGTATCAGGGGGAGAAAAAGGCAAGAAAGGGGCCTGTCAATTCCTATTTCTACAACAATACGATCTATGTCGGTTCGGATATTGTCCCGAAAATCGCCATTGATAACCGATCCGAAGGCATCTTGATTGCCAACAATATTTTCCATTTGGAAGGTCCTGCGCAAATGGTTCCGGGTGATCAGTACAAGCCTGATGATGGGGAGACGGGAAATCTGGAGCGGGTATTTTTTAAAAACAATATTTTCCTGCAGGCAGGAAGCTGGCCACAGGATGCTTTGATTCAGGATTCAAATCCGATTATCGGCAAAGTCAGCTTCAGTAAGCCAGGAGGATTGAATGCAGAGGATTACATCCCTCAAAGAGGCCAATATGTAGAACCCGGGATTACCATCCCCTTTTTGGAAGGAGATGATTTCGGCTTGATTCAGGGAGTGGATTTGGAGCGGGATTTCTTAGGCAATCCTATTGATGGAAAGCCGGGGATCGGAGCGATTAAGTTTGTCGAAGGTGAAAATTGAGTTGAATATGAAATGCCCATGATAAAAGTTTCTCGCACAGGGGGATGCCCCGAGCTATCGGGGCAGGGCATTCCATGTGACCGAAAAAATCAAATTATAAACACATGAAATTGAAAATATTAATTATAGCCATTCTCATTACCGGATTTATATCCAAGGATGTCTCCTATGATCGGTTTCATCCCGGAAAGGAGTGGAAAGATGACCGGGGAGAACATATCAATGCACATGGCGGAGGGTTTTTGACAGTTGATGATACTTATTATTGGTTTGGGGAGCATAAGATTGGGGGCAAAGAAGGAAACAAAGCTCAGGTTGGAGTGGGGGTTTATTCCTCAAAGGACCTTTACAATTGGAAAAATGAAGGGATAGCACTAAGCGTACATGAAAATCCCGATTCACCTCTTGTCAAAGGATGCGTGATTGAGCGTCCAAAAGTGATTTACAATGAGAAGACAGGTAAATTTGTGATGTGGTTTCATCATGAACTCAAAGGTAAAGGCTATGAATCGGCACTCACTGGTTTGGCAGTAAGCGATCAGGTGACTGGTCCTTATACGTATGTAAAAAGTGTCAATCCCAATCCCGGAATTTGGCCGGCAAATTATCCGGATAGTATGAAAACCAAGCCTGTTAATTTGGAAGAGTTAAAAGCTTGGTCTCCTGAATGGAAAGAAGCGGTTGTGGATGGGATATTTTTACGAAGGGATTTTGAGCGCGGGCAGATGGCAAGAGATATGACATTATTTGTAGATGATGATGGGAAGGCTTATCATTTTTATTCATCAGAAAATAATCAGACTCTTCATGTAGCCGAGCTCAGCGAGGATTACCTGAGTCATACCGGAAATTATACCCGTGTACTGGCAGGACAGCAAAATGAAGCTCCGGCAGTTTTCAAAAAGGATGGAAAATATTACATGTTTTCCTCTGGATTGACAGGTTGGAAGCCAAATCCAGGTAAATCCGCTGTTGCCGATCATCCCCTGGGTCCCTGGACAGCCTTGGGCAATCCGTGCAGGGGAACAGAGGAGGAAAATATGACCACATTTTGGTCCCAAAGCACCTATGTGATTCCGGTGATTGGGAAAAAAGAGGCCTTCATCTACGTGGGGGATCGATGGACCCCTGAAAACCCGATCGACGGAAAATATATCTTCCTTCCGGTGGAATTTGAAGGGTCAATGCCTATACTTCGCTGGTATGATCAGTGGGATATTTCCCGCTTGGAGTAAAATTGGAATTATGAATAAACTTATCATCGTTTGTTTGCTGGTGTTTGGTCTGGGCGAGAAGTTGATTGCCCAAAATCAAAAACCCAATATTGTACTCATTTTAGCGGATGATCTGGGCTATGCAGACTTGAGTATCCATGGGAGTAAGCAGATTCAGACACCTTTTATTGACAGGATCGCCCGGGAGGGAGTCCATTTTTCCCAGGGGTATGTTTCCGCACCGGTCTGCAGTCCTTCCAGAGCGGGCCTGTTGACTGGCAAAAATCAGGTTTCTTTTGGCTATGATAATAACCTCTCTGAAAAGCAACGTGGCTTTGATCCTGAATTTGCAGGCTTGCCAGTAGAAGAAAAGACCATTGCAGACCGATTGAAAGCAGCTGGGTATGTAAGCGGATTAATTGGGAAATGGCATTTGGGTTCTCAGGACCAGTTTCATCCCCTCAATCGTGGCTTTGACGAATTTTGGGGCTACCTGGGTGGAGGCCACAACTATTTCAGATCAGATCCGAACGGGGTAGGATATTTATCGCCCTTGAGCAGCAATATCAAAACCCTGCAGACGATCAGTTACCTTACCGATGATAAGGGCGACGAATGTGTGGATTTTATCAAGCGGCATAAGGGGAACCCTTTTTTCCTTTATGCCTCATTCAATGCCCCGCATGCGCCTCTGCAGGCTTTGGAAGATGATCTTGACTTATTTTCTCATATAGGGGACCTTGAGCGGAGAACATACCTAGCCATGGTGTACCGACTGGATCTGAATGTGGGGAAAATTTTGCAAGCTCTTGAATCGGAAGGCTTGGAGGAAAATACCCTGGTGATTTTTTTAAGTGATAATGGTGGTCCTGTCGATAGCAATGCCTCGATCAATGCGCCTTTTAATGGTCAGAAAGGAATATTGTTGGAGGGCGGATTACGGGTGCCTTTTTTTATAAAATGGCCAAAACAAATCCCGGCAGGCGTTCGGTTTGATCGGGCAATTTCTTCCCTGGACCTGATGCCTACATTTCTGGCAGCTGCCGGAGTTGATTTTGATGAGTCAGCTGGGTTGGAGGGGAGAAACCTACTTCCCTATATTTTGGGGCAGGAATTGACACCTCCACATCCGAGTCTGAAGTGGAGATTTACCATCAGCGCAGGAATTCTTGAGGCGCAATGGAAACTGATTCGCCTTCCCGACCGATTGCCTTTGCTTTTTGATTTATCAAATGATAGTTCAGAGCAAAACAATCTTGCGCTAAAGTATCCTGAGATTACCATAGATCTACTCAAAAAACTTGGTGATTGGGATCTGAGTTTGCCCCATCCTTTATTTTTGGAGGGAGCATCCTGGAAGGTCCAACAGCGAGACTTGTACGATCAAAACTATCAACTGTCTCAACCTGAAAACAAATAGAAATCTTATATCATAAAACCAGCAAAACCCAAAGTCCATGGAAAAAGTAAAATCCTTTCTTCTACTCTGTATCCTGTCATTTTGCCTCTTTTTAAGCTGTCAAGCGCCCAAGACAAATGAGGAGGTTACCGCTGACAAACCCAACATCGTTTTCATTTATCTTGATGATCTGGGCTATGGAGATGTCAGTGCCTATCAGTCCGGGACGATCCAAACTCCCAATATGGACCGCTTGGTCAACGGAGGTATAAAATTCACCAATGGCTATGCTTCCTCGGCTACCTGTACCCCAAGCCGATACGCCCTTCTGACCGGAACGTATCCCTGGAGAAATCAAAACGCCAAAATCCTTCCCGGTACAGCCCCATTGATCATTGATACTGCGCAGATGACCATTCCAAAAATGCTGAGAAGCCAAGGTTATGAAACCGCTGTGATTGGTAAGTGGCATTTGGGTTTGGGAACTGGCGTGGTGGATTGGAATCAGGAGATTTCCCCAAATCCAAATCATGTAGGCTTTGATCATTCGCATATCTTGGCGGCCACGCAAGACCGTGTGCCAACTGTTTATATCGAAAACGGACGAGTGGTTAATCTCGATCCAAATGATCCCATTTTGGTAGATTATGATAAAAACTTTGACGGTGAACCCTCAGCGATCACCAATCCGGACTTGCTCACCATGAAGTGGCATCATGGACACAACAACAGCATCGTCAATGGAATTCCTCGAATAGGATTCATGAAAGGTGGTCAGAGTGCCAAGTGGAGTGATGTGGATATGGCGGATCATTTCTTGGAAAAAGGCAAGGCTTACATCAAAGAAAAATCACAGTCAGCCGAGCCGTTTTTCCTTTTCTTTCCCATGCAGCAGCCACATGTGCCGCGTACGCCACATCCGAGATTTGAGGGGAAATCGGGGATGGGTCCTAGGGGAGATGTGATTTTGGAGGCAGATTGGGTGATCGGTGAACTATATAAAACGCTCGAAGAGGAAGGGTTGTTGGAAAACACACTGATCGTCTTTTCAAGTGATAATGGACCTGTGCTAAACGACGGGTATTACGATGATGCAGTAGAAAAATTGGGCAATCATACGCCCGCTGGACCATTTAAAGGCGGGAAGTATTCCCTTTTTGAGGCAGGGACACGGGTTCCTTTTGTGACCTATTGGAAAGGCAAGATCCAGCCCGGCGTATCGGATGCTTTGGTCACTCAGATAGATTTGTTAGCTTCTTTGGCGGCCTTGGTCGGAAGTTCGGCGAGTGGTCCTGACAGTGAGAATCTATTGGAAGCCTTTTTAGGGAAAAGCCAGCAAGGAAGAGAATCATTCGTATTGGAAGCTACCACCAGAACAGCACTGCGATCGGGAGATTGGGCGATGATTCCTCCTTATCCGGGTCCGGCAGTACAAAATCAAGTCAATATTGAATTGGGAAATTCAACGGATTATCAGCTGTTTAATCTGAAAGATGACCCCAGTCAACAAACAAACTTGGCTACTTCCAATCCTGAAAAACTCGAGGAAATGAAGAAAAAATATCTGGAGATCAGGGGAGACAACAGTAAGATCGAGCAGGTCGAACTAAAATAAAAAACGGGTTAAAGCTCACAGATGGCACAGATGTACACAG
Organism: Algoriphagus sp.; assembly: GCF_030694375.1. Lineage (GTDB taxonomy): Bacteria > Bacteroidota > Bacteroidia > Cytophagales > Cyclobacteriaceae > Algoriphagus. The sequence goes on along the minus strand of NZ_JAUXYL010000041.1, from coordinate 169,354 downwards.
TTATAGAAAAATCTGTGTACATCTCAGGTATCTGTGAGAAAATCATCAAAGGCTCAGCTCCATCACCACATCGTCCATGATGTAGCCATTTCCAATATCGATGACTTCTTTGTAAATCTCTTGAAACCCTATCCGATTGTAAAACTCGATCGCCTTCTGATTGTACCTGTTGACATTCAGAAGTAGACTTTTTTGACTTGCTTTTCTGGCCCGATCGGCTACTTCCAGGATTAATGCTTTTCCGGCACCTTTTCCCTGTGCCTCCGGCAAGAGGTAGATTTTATGAAGCTTGGCATTGGGTCCTTCTGAATAGTTCAATTCAAAACCCGCAAAACCAAATTCGGTCCCTTCTTCCTCAGCCAGCAAAAATGTGTGTCCTTTCTCCAGCTGAGATTCCAGCATTTCGAGCGAATACATCCAATTCAACATGTACTCGATTTGCTCCGAACTCAAAATATTGGCAAAAGTAGTAGGCCAGGTGCGTTGGGCGATGGATTGAACTTTGGAGAGTTCATCGGCTGGTAATTTTCTGATCGAGATCATTATGGGTTTTGAAGTTTTGATTTATCGACACGAATCGGGGACCTTTTTAAGCTGAGATTTGAAGACTTGCCAAATTACATTTGCGAATTTAACTTGAATAGTTAAACTGTTAATCTCAATGCCTAAATGCATGAGATTTTTTGATAGGTAATATTATCCGCCATCTTCCTTGCTCATTTTTTCTTACTGGCAGACTTGCGGATGATCCTAGTACCGAATGCTTAAAGATGGGAATTGTTCTAATTCAAAATTAATAATTCCATTTTCCCTACCTTTGCCCCCTGAAATTCAATACCCATGACGCTGAAAGAAGAGATCCAAAAGAGAAGAACTTTTGCCATTATTGCCCACCCCGATGCCGGAAAAACCACATTGACAGAAAAATTACTCCTTTTTGGTGGTGCGATTCAGACTGCAGGAGCGGTCAAATCCAACAAAATCGACACAGCAACCAAGTCCGACTGGATGGAAATCGAAAAGCAACGGGGGATCTCTGTAGCGACTTCCGTAATGGGTTTTGAGTACAAGGACATCAAAATCAATTTGCTAGATACGCCTGGTCACCAGGATTTTGCGGAGGATACCTATCGGACGTTGACGGCTGTAGATTCGGTCATCATGGTCATCGACTGTGTGAAGGGGGTCGAAATCCAGACTGAAAAATTGATGGAAGTCTGCCGAATGCGGAACACGCCTGTAATCTGCTTTATCAACAAGCTCGACCGGGAAGGCCGGGATCCTTATGATTTGCTGGACGAGGTCGAAACTAAGCTGGGAATCAGCGTAAGACCGCTTTCCTGGCCTATCGGTATGGGCAAAGGATTCAAAGGAGTCTATAATCTCTACGATCAGCAGCTCAATCTTTTTACTCCATCCCAGCGAAAGCTTAGCGATGATCGGCAGGTGTTTGAAAATCTGAAAGATCCGCAACTGGATGGACTGATCGGGCCCGGGAATGCCAAACAACTGCGTGAGGATGTGGATTTGATCGAAGGGGTTTACCCGGATTTTGATGTGAATGAATACCTGGAAGGAAAAATCGCTCCGGTATTTTTTGGATCGGCGGTGAATAACTTCGGGGTAAACGAAATGCTCGATACGTTTATCAAAATCGCCCCTGCTCCTAAAAGCCGCGAAACGGATGTGCGTGAAGTAAAGCCCGAAGAATCCAAGTTTTCAGGATTCATCTTCAAGATCCACGCAAATATGGACCCAAACCACCGGAACAGAATTGCCTTTTTGCGGATCTGCTCAGGGAAGTTTGAGCGAAATAAACCTTACAATCATGTCCATGGCGCTAAACCCCTGCGATTTTCCAATGTCACGCAGTTTATGGCGCAGGACAAAGAAATCATCGACGAAGCTTTCCCCGGAGATATTGTCGGGCTATATGATACCGGTAATCTAAAAATCGGAGACACGCTCACCGATGGAGAAAACATGGTGTTTACCGGGATTCCGAGCTTTTCACCGGAGATTTTTAGAGAGGTGGTGAACAAAGACGCCATGAAAACCAAGCAACTGGAAAAAGGCCTTAAGCAGCTAATGGAAGAAGGTGTCGCGCAGCTTTTTACTTTCGATATTGGTTCCAGAAAAGTAGTCGGAACGGTGGGTCAACTTCAGTTTGAAGTAATTCAATTCCGTCTCAAGAATGAATACAACGCCACGGCGGAGTTTCATCCCATGAACCTTTACAAAGCCTGCTGGATCAGCAGCAAGGACAAAAAGCAATTGGATGAGTTTGTGCGCTCAAAGAACCGCTACATCGCTAGGGACAAAGATGACAAGCTGGTCTTTATGGCCGAGTCAAAATCCTGGCTGCAAATGGTGCAAGACAATTATCCGGATATTGAGTTTCACTTTACTTCGGAGTTTTAGGGTCATCAACCCTCCAAGGGTTCGGAACCCTTGGAGGGTTTTTATTAATTGTCCTGCTTCTCCTCCGATTGCTATCGGAGCCGGACTTTTTCTTGCCAAAAAGCTTTTTCGGTACTTGAGTTGATTGAAAAAACTGGAAAAATATGGAATCCAATTCCATATTTTTCCATATTTTTGATTATGATTTCAAGGAGGGCAACCGAAAAGCTTCAAGAATTGGCAAGCTATTTTAAAGTAGTAGCTGTAGTTGGTCCACGTCAATCTGGCAAAACCACGCTCGTTCGGTCCATTTTTCCCCATAAACCCTATGTATCCTTAGAAGATCCTGATCAAAGGAGGTTTGCGCTTGAGGACGCAAGAGGATTTTTAAGTGAATTCCCGGAAGGGGCTATTTTGGATGAGGTACAGCGCACGCCCGACCTGTTTTCTTACTTGCAAGGGGTGGTAGATTCAAGTCCTCAGCCAGGACAATTTATCCTTACAGGTTCAAACAATTTCCTCTTGCAGCAGTCCATCACTCAGAGTCTGGCAGGAAGAGTAGGGTATTTGCAACTGCTTCCTTTTTCTTTGACAGAACTTTACCCAGAAAAAGCTGGCATTCCTTCGGAAGATGAATTAATGATTAAGGGGGGGTATCCACCGCTCTTTGAGCCTGGTATTCCTATGGATTTATGGTTTCCAAATTACCTGCGGACTTATATTGAGCGGGATGTAAGGCAGATCAAGAATATAACTGATTTAATTGTTTTTGAGCGATTTATTCGCCTTTTGGCCGGAAGGGTAGGCCAAGAATTGAATATGACTTCGCTCGGAAACGAAGTCGGGGTAGATACCAAGACGATTCAATCTTGGATCGGTATTTTGGAAAGTAGTTTTTTGATTTACCTATTAAGACCCCATTTTCAAAACTTCAATAAGATTATCGTCAAACGTCCAAAAATCTATTTCTTAGATACAGGGTTGGTTTGTTTTCTTTTGGGAATCAGTACTGTTGCACAGATGGATTTTCATCCTTTGCGGGGGGCACTGTTTGAAAATTTGGTGGTATCGGAATTGATCAAAGAAAGGACGAATCAAGCAAAAGAGATCAATCTGTTTTTCTGGAGAGATAAGACCGGACATGAAATTGATGTGCTGATCGATGAGGGATTAGACTTATTTCCCATGGAAATTAAATCTGGGAAAACCATCAACTCCGATTATTTCAAAAACCTGAGATTCTGGATGAATTTGAGTCAGAAAAAAATGGGAACGCTGCTGTACGCAGGTACTCAACCCCAATCCCGAAGTGAAGGAATTACTATCATGAACTGGAAGGAATATTTTTTTAGAAGATAGATCCTCGGTTCCTTAACGCTGATTCTAAATTCGAATTACATTTGGTTCAGGACAATTATCCCGATATCGAGTTTCGCTTTACTTCGGAGATTTAGGGTCATCAGCCCTTCAAGTGATCAAGACCCTTGGAGGGTTTTACTTGTAGGAGGCAATGGAATGAAAAACTTTCTCGTAGTTAAGAATATCAAATTTTTCCACGCTGCCATCCTTGAATAGTAAAATTTGATCTTGAAGTTCCAGAACCCCTTTTTCGATTAAAACCTTATATTCGTCGAGATACAAAGGAAGGGGGGAGTCTTGAATCAATGGAATCATTCGTAGATTTTTCGAGCTTTTGGCAAGGATTACGATTGCTGCGTCGGCATTTGAAGTGAGTGACGCCAAGTCATCATACAAGCTTTCCAAGCAGGTCTTACATCCTTCAGGATGGATAACCAGTATCCAGTCCTTTGGCTCTTCAATACCCAAAATTTCGGCTACCTCACTTTTGCCTTTTGGCTTGCAGGCAATCAGCCCGAGCAGAATTAAATAAAGGACAACCGGACTATTCCTCATACTCCAATCCCTCAAAGCGGATAATATCATACCTCAGGTAATTCTCATCAAAATCTTCCCGGTTAGGATTATTGGTAGAGACGTAGAGTCCTTTTTTGCCTACAAAGTAGTTCCAAGGTTCGATTTGAAAATTCTCAAATAAATGTTCTCCAATGACTTCTAGTTGTTGGTTTAAGACCATTATTCCCATTTTGGGACGATTTCCGAAAAGATCCCTTACAGAGTAGGTTTCGAACTCCTCTAATTCAAATCCGCGGAAGAAAAATCTGTAAAAAACATTTCGATAGGTATCAGATATGAGTAGTTCATACCGATCAGTATTAAGGGCCCTAATCATACCGCCATCACCATATGGCAATTGATCTAATACAGCGAACTGATTTACAAAGTTTGATTTGACTTCCTCGTATCCGAGTAATTTTTCGGATCTTTTTGAAATAATCCAAAGTCGGTGATCGCTTACCGGAGAGACAATGATTGAGTCTCCAAAATCTGCCCAAGTCAATTCCATACTTTTTCTGCCTTTTTCCCAAGTACCAGCAGGGTGGTAAATTGGAAGCCATTCCACTTTTTCCTGAATATTTTCTAACTGTACTTTATAGATATGTTTTGAAGATTTAATATCGCTTTCAGAAGTCTCATAAATATTTTTGAAAAATGGTTGAGCACCAAAAATGACTCGATTTCCGAAAAGAAATGGAAGGCGGTTATCAGAGGTTAGAAAATTGACTCCATTATCAGGGTCGCGGACTGGAATTGTCCTTTTGAGATTACCTTTGAAATCAATTATCTTAATTGCTGGAGGTATTGTTGCGATAAAGATACAATCGGGATTAATGATGCGAAATCCTACTTCACTACCTATTTTGTTTGGACCGTCTAGTGGTAAATAAATTTGATGTTCCGAAGCGAGTGTATTAAAGCTAAATAGCTCAATTTTTCGTTGGGCTTTATTTACCATAGCAAGGTATTCTCCAGAATCTGATTCTATGTATTGGCTTTTATGCGAAGATGGAGCGAATGACTCAGGTAATTGTATTTCAAATTGATTATAAGTGTAGGCCTTAAAAGAATTTTTTTCCTGTGATAAATTACAACCTCCTAAAACAATTGAAATGAAGACAACAATGAGATATTTCATTAACAGAATTTTGATTTTGTAAAACCAGGAAATTTTCTTAATTTTTAGGTTAGTTTTTCCAGGCTCTTAGTAGATTTTAAATAGTTGAGTTAAGGTAATCCTCTTCTAAATTTAAAAAGAGGATTACCAACTAGAATTGAATTCAATCCTAATTATCTTCTTCTTTTTCCTCACAAATACACATATTGTGCTCTATGGGATCAAAGCAGTCGTTTCCGTTCCAGGAACATTGGGCAATTGGACCTCCTTGTGCCTCAGCCTCACTTGCCCCGAAATACGAGACGCCTAAGGCGGTCATCCCAAAAATGGATGCTCCTAAAACAAATAACTTTAACTTTTTAATCTTGATAACGAATTTATTGGTTAAAAATCCCTTTGCGTGGGCGGATTTCGGTTTCCCTGATCACTTGGCCAATAAGATCACCAGCAATATAGGAGTCGCAAAAAAAAAAACAAACTAATTGTTAAAAATATTTTAATAAAATGTTTAAGTGGCTAAATATTCGTTTTGTAATGTATTTAAGTTGGGTTTAACTAGTAGTTGCAAATCTTTGCTTAATCCTCATACTCCAATCCCTCAAATCGGATAATATCATACCTCAGGTAATTCTCATCAAAATCTTCCCGGTTAGGATTATTGGTAGAGACGTAGAGACCTTTGCGACCTACGAAGTAGTTCCAGGGTTCGATTTGATGGGTTTCAAAAAGATGGTTTCCAATAATTTTCAGATTGGCGTCCAAAACCACTAATCCTATTTTGGGTCGATTTGAATACAATTCCCGATAATGAACTTCAAAGTCGTTGACATCTATACCTACAAAATAGAATCGGTAAAATACGGCTCGAAATTCATCATAAAGAAGAAGTTCGTATCGGTCGGATTCTAGTTCTTCTATGATTCCCTGATCTCCGGAGGGTAATCCCTTGATTATGTGAAATTGATTCACCTCTGGTGCCTTTGCTTCTACCAGTTCTAGTAATTCTTTCCTTTTCTTGGAAATAACCCAAATTCGGTGATCGTTGTAGGGAGACACCAAAATACTGTCTCCCCGATCTGTCCAGGTAAATTTTGATACTTTTTTTCCTTCCTTCCAAGTGTCCTCGGGATTGGAGATGGGCAGCCATTCGGCCTCTGGATTGATAGATTCCATGTCCAGTTGATAAATATGACTGTATTTGCCCAGATCAGAAGCAGTCATGTCAAAGAAATTCCTAAAAAATGGTTGTGCTCCAAACACCTTTTTTCCATCAAATAAAAAGGGAATTTCGCTGTTGGAAGAAATGTAATTCACATCGTTTTGGGTGTCTTTAATCGAGAATTCACTTGTTTTTATCCCTTCAAAATTGAAGAGCATCAGTTTTTGAGGATAAGAGGCAACCAATAGCGAGTCATTTGAAAATATCCGAAAGCCGTTGACTGAACCCGAACCATTAGGGCATTCTCTTTGAAGTTTTATTTTCTTATTATGAGCCCCAGTTTTCAGATTGAAGAATTCAATTCCATGTACTGATTTGTTCTGAAGTGCTAAAAATTCTCCCGAATCAGAATTGATGTATTGATAAGTTGTCCGATTTGGGTTGACTGTGGAACCCAAAGAGATTTTGATTGTTTCGATTACTTGAAGTGAAAGACTCACATCTTCTGTTTTGGAATTACAAGAAAGGACTGAAGCAACAACAAGTAACTTGAATAGATTTTTCATACAAATTTATCTCTCGATTTTTCCTCCAATTTGAAATCTCAAAACTCCCACCTCGCCTTTCCAGCTGATCCCTTCGAGTTCACCCCGGAGGACGGATTCAAGGTCATGATTATAAAATAGAACTGTGGCTCTTCCCGTGGAATCAGTTTGGACGTCCGGTGCCCAAAAGAGTGTCACTCGCTGATCGGGTCTAGGCTGTGGAGGTTCCTTAGCTTCATACTTTGGAGAATAGAATTCCTTTTCAATCTGATATCCGCTTGGCACGGGTGGGTGATCCGATTGATTTGGGGTGCTGGACTGCGCTTTGCCTCTTTTGGTGTAGAAACCCAATACACCATTCGCTCCCCGAGAACCAAAAATCGCGGCATCCGGCCCTTTCCATACCGATACACTTTCAATTTCCAAAACAGGAATTGAACTTAAGCCTTCGATCGGAACCGGAATGTCATCCACCATGATCAGGGGCTCAACACTACTGTTGATGGAGCTTACGCCCTGGATCAAAATGCTCCAGATATCACCACTGCCCCAAACTTGCACTCCTGCGACTCTTCCTTTGACCAAGTCCAACGGATGCTGAAGGTTTTCTAAGGCAGGATTGTCTGCCACAGTGATTTTTGCCGATCCACCTCCATAGATTCTTGGACCGGTGTATTGATCTATGATTTTTGTCCCGGTAACTTCCACTACCTCTAGGGCAATAAGGTCTTCGTCAAAATCAAATGCTCTGCTTATATTTTTTCGCTCCATGCTTTTGATTAGAAATTCCCTTTCGAGTACAGTTGGAGTGGAAAAGAAGGGTAATATCGGATACCTAAGTGTGGGAGTCCTACGAGTGTGATCAGCAGAAACAGTAGCAGTGGATTTTCCATTTTTCAATTTCCCCTGAATCATGACCTCAGCAGAATCAAAATAGATGAGGTCTTCGAATTCAAACTTACCCTCCGCATCGCTAGAGGTGGTCCTGGATTCAGAAACAGGAAAAAGCGAAAGAAACGAGGCGGTACTGCTGGCAATGGGTTTGTTGGTTTTTGGATCTGTGAGTTGCCCGCTGATCGTAAGTCCTTTTTCGATTCGGTAAGCGGGTTTTGGGAGTTCTCCGCTCAGTGCCTTTTTGAGTGAAAATTTTCGCCAACCTTGAGTGAGCAGGAGGTAATCGAGTGCAACTTCCCGATCCGGATTTTCAGGATTGAAATAGTACCCCGGCTTTTCAATTTGTCCTTGCAGTTCGGATGAAAGCAATAGGTTGGATTGGATGGTTTCGTGGTCCTCATCAAAAGGCACTTGGCTCTTATCAAAAACACTCAGGGAGAAGTTGGCTACCACTGGCTGTCCAGTCTTGTCTTTTGCGGTGATGTCAATTCGTACCGGTTCTCTGGGGGCATAGTTGGATTTGTCAGGGACAGCAGAAAGTGAGAGCTGATCCTGATGGTCGATGAAGACCAAGCGCTCTGCCAAAGGAATTCCGTTTTCATCCAAAGCGGTGATTTGAGCGATTCCTGTCGGAAATGCTTTCTTAGGAATTCGTACAAATACCACTCGATTTGCCAAGTCGGCCCGACTCGATGCACAGACCAAACCGCGAGTCTGTGCCAAAAGACTGATTTTGGAGATTTGAGAGTTCTCCGAAGATTGGATTTTCACCACAATATCTTCAGACTTGCCGGAGTTGTTCACTGACATGACTAGGCCTGATTCCAGGGCAGCGGGCAGGTCCAAATCCATTTTGTAGCCTTCTAGGTGGACCTGATAGGTTTTTCCTTTTTCAGGTAAAAGTGGAAAAACTCCCATTCCAAGTGAATTGCTTTCAAACTCAGTGATGACGGCATCTCCTTCCAGAATTTTTCCCTTTACAGCTTTTCCAAGTCCATTTTCGCCAATGGCTTTGAAAGCCACTTTACTGAGAATCCCCTGGACCAAATTTCCCCCTTCGGGAAAAAATTGAATGTCCACTTTTCCAGTAGCAAGCTCAGTTTCTGGAGTCGTAAAAGGCTCGGGGATGACTTGACTGTTCCAAATTTTTAAGGGTCGGTGAAAAAAATATTCCTCACCTGAATTTCGCATCCAATTGGTGTAGGCTCGCAGTAGATAATTACCTGAGGGGAGTGAATCTGAAAGCTCAAGTTGACCGGAGGCAAAACCATCAGGTGTGAAAAGCTTTTGTTGCTGGATTAGTTCTCCCTCCGAGCCGATCAACTCCACATAGACAGTGCTACTCAGCGAGGAGGGGATGTGGAAAGGTCCGGCTGTGAGGTAGGCTTTCAGCCAAATGGTTTCACCTGCGGCATAGGTTTGTCTGTCGGTGTGTAAATAAACCTTTTCCTGAGGTTGCTCAGAAATGTAGCGCTGAAACCCTGCAATGATCTCTTCCAAAGGATCTTTAGCGCTTGAAAATGAAATCAATAGGCAAGAAGTTGCCAGAAAGAGTACTTTAAAAAATGGCTTTATCCCTTTTAGCCAACCTAATTTTCTTATTCCTTTTCTCAACTTAATCCAATCTTAATTCTGAACTCCAATAAATAATTTTCTGTAAGATGGTAGGAATTCAGTGTTTCTACAAATAATACGTAAATAAACGTATTTCAACTTTTCAAACTATCCAATTCAACTGCTTTAAAAAAAGTGCTTCCCATCTTTTCAAACTTTTGGGATTTGGTCAAAACTTAACTTGTTGAAGATATCTGATCGTTTGAAATCACCCAGTTCAGCAAAATTTTGGCTATACTTGATCCTCTTTTAAACCTATTAGAATGGCTAATTTCAAAATTGATGCAGACAAAAACCTGACTTATGATGCGATTGTCATCGGTTCGGGAATCAGCGGAGGCTGGGCAGCAAAGGAACTTTGCGAAGCCGGACTCAAAACCCTCGTTCTGGAACGGGGGCGAATCGTAGAACATGTCGTGGACTATCCCACCATGACCCTCGATCCATGGGAAACAGAACTCCGTGGCGGACTCACTCCCGAGCAAAAAGCAAGACATCCAAAAGGAGGGCGGTCCGGTTTTATCGGCGAAATGAACGAGCATTTTCATGCGAATGATGTCGAAAACCCTTACACAGAAGTAAAGCCTTTTCTATGGGTTAGGGCCCATCAGATGGGTGGCCGATCTCTGCTTTGGGGAAAGCAGTGTTACCGTTGGTCGGATTTGGACTTCGAGGCCAATGCCAAAGATGGCCATGGCGTTGACTGGCCGATTCGTTATAAGGATTTGGCACCTTGGTACACCCATGTTGAAAAATTTGCCGGGATCAGCGGTGAAGCCTTGGGATTGCCACACTTACCGGATAGTCATTTTTTACCTCCTATGGAACTCAACTGCGTGGAAAAACACGTCAAAGAGCGAATCGAAAAGGAATTCAAAGGAAGAAATATGATCATCGGTCGGGTGGCTCACCTGACCGAACCGCTGAATGGTAGAGGGAAGTGTCAGTTTCGTAATCGATGTGATAGAGGTTGTCCTTATGGCGCATATTTCAGCAGCAATGCGGTAACCTTGCCGGCGGCTCATGCCACAGGAAACCTCACCATCCGTCCTTTTTCCATTGTGCAGTCCATTGTCTATGATGAGCAAAAAGGAAAGGCTTCCGGTGTCAGAATCATCGATTCAGAGACAGGAGAAGAGTTGGTATATAAAGCCAAAATTGTCTTTGTCAACGCATCTACGCTCAGCACCACACAGATTTTGCTCAACTCCACTTCCAATCGTTTTCCAAACGGCATGGGAAATGATTCCGGTGAATTGGGACATAACCTGATGGACCATACCTATCGGGTAGGAGCAATGGGTGCTGTGGAAGGTTTTGAGGATCAGTATTACAAAGGACGCCGTCCAAATGGAATCTACATCCCACGATATGTCAATCTGGATGAAAAGACCAAGTCGGATAAATTTGTCCGAGGTTTTGGTTTTCAGGGTGGTGGAGGACGCGCAGGCTGGGGAGCGGGTTCCAATCAGGAGGGATTTGGAGGAGACTTCAAAGATGGACTGATGAAGCCGGGTCCCTGGGAATTTTTCATCACAGGTTTTGCAGAGTGCTTGCCCTATCACGAGAATAAGGTGTACCTCAACACAGACGTGCTGGACAAATGGGGTCAGCCGACGCTATCCATCGATGCGGAATGGGGCAAAAATGAATTGGAAATGAATGCCCAGATCCGGATTGATGCCAAAGAAATGCTCGAACGCATCGGCGTGAAAAACGTCCTGGATTTTGACAATAAACATGAAATGGGCTACGGAATCCATGAAATGGGAACCGCGCGAATGGGACGTGATCCGAAGACTTCCGTGCTGAATGCGACAAATCAGGTTCATGATTGCAAAAACGTTTTTGTCACTGACGGTGCTTGCATGACCTCATCATCCTGCGTCAATCCTTCGCTGACCTACATGGCACTCACTGCCAGAGCGGCCAGTCATGCGGTTTCAGAACTCAAAAAATCAAATCTCTAAGCCATGAACAGACGAGACGCACTAAAAAAAACAGCCCTTTTTGCGGGTTCGGCAGTAGCTGCACCGACCATGCTAAGCCTTTTGCAGGCATGTGCCAAACAGGACCGCCTGACTTGGACTCCCCAGTTTTTGAGCGAGGATCAGGCGCGATTCATTTCGGCTTTTGTGGATTTTCTATTGCCAAAGACCGAAACTCCAGGTGGACTGGATGTGAAGGCGGATATTTTCATCGACTCCATTTATGCCAAAACCTACGATGAAGCCGGACAGAAAAATGTCCTTGCCGAAATCGAAAAGTTCAATGCGGATTGTAAAGCTGCCTACGGAAAAGTTTTTGCTGAGCTTAGTCCGGAGGATAAAGCTGCCTGTTTCCAAGGACATGAAGCCAAGTCGCCCAAGTTCCCAAAGAATGTATGGGGCTCGGCAGTGGGGCCAAGAGAGCCGGTAGGATTCTATCGAAGTCTGAAATCAACAGTGCTTTGGGCATATTTTACCTCGGAAGAAATCGGAAAAAATGTCCTGAGTTACGACCCCATACCGGGAGAATTCAAAGGTTGTATTCCGGTTTCGGAAGTAGGGAATACTTGGAGTTTGTAGGGAAGACTTTTGTGTATACAGAAAAAAGGCTGTCTCATAACTGTTGTTTGTCACATTGAGTCTTAAATATTCTGCGAACATACAAAATGGAAATGGCGGTAAATCACTTCGAAAGCAGGGGGGTTGTCACCTTGAGCATTTGAGAGACGAGAGTCTCGAAATCGAAAGGTCCTCGACTCCGCTCGGACTGACACACATTCAGCTGCCAAAATACCTTACGTGATTGGTAGCACCTGTCTGTCGTGTAGGCAGGAAGTTCAAATGCAGCTGTATTTGCTGCAGAGGGTCTTCGACTCCTGTCACGCAGAGCGGAGTCGAAGTATCATCAGGCTGACACATTTAGGCCTTTTGAGACACCATCTTTTAACTTTAAGTCTTTTCATAAGTCTTCCTAAAAAAGTCTAAAAGTGACCGAGCGCTTCAGGAAATTCAACAGGCATTTATTCCATAGAATTGGGCTAATAAACCCCAATCTGAATAATAACTCAACAATTCGGTTTAGGATTTACGCCTAATTTGCGTCGGAAACCTAATTCCGTGTCGTGGCACCGGGTTTGAATAAGTTGAAGTAATAATTTATTGTTTCACTTTAACCCCAAAACAAAATGAAAACTGACACTAGACTTCAAATGAAAGGTACTTGGAATGAAGTTAAAGGAAAATTGAAGCAGAAGTATGCTGATTTGACCGATGACGATTTGCTATACGAAGAAGGAAAAGAGGACGAGCTCCTCGGGAAATTGCAGAAAAAGCTTGGTAAGACGATGGATGATGTTAAAAATGAGATTAACTCACTTTAATCGTTTTAACAAGGTGTTTGGGAATGATTAAAAATCATTGGTAAGCCAGAACTGTAGCAAATCAAACAAAAACAAAAGGGCTGATGTGAAAATCGGCCCTTATTTTTTTACTCACAGATTTCACTGATTCTCACAGATAGGAATTGGGTCTTTGGTCATCTGTGTCATCACTCATCCGCTAAAAGATCTGTAAGGAATTCCCTGAAGGAATATGATGCACAGGAAGCCCCGGCATGTTTTCATTCAGCCAGTTTTTTACAAATTCTGATCCGCCTTCCTCACTGGCCGAATGGCCGATTTCGATCATAGAAAGCTTCATCCCGATTTCATTTGCTGCACGCACATATTCTGGAGTTTCCCATTCGTTGGATTCACCGCACACCAAGGCGTCAGGCTTTTCTTTCATAATGGATTCTATTTGCCTTCTACCTCCTACTGCTCCGGGAAGAAGCAATACTTTGCTGCAGGTCTGATTCAGATCACCTACATAGCGCATCGCCGGTACACCAAGTTTGCCTTTGATATGATGAATTAATTCACGAAGGCTGGTTCGGGGAATATTCAGGATCGGGCTTTTTGGTTGATAATATGCATTCCATCCCAAATCTCCCACGACTCCAATCCGAACTCCATCGTCATTCATGCGATGGACATAGTCGTGATTGCGCCAAAGTGTAATTTCATGTTCAGCCATCAGATCATACTTGGCACGGAAGACGGGATCATTTTGCAAATAATCTGTTTCATCCTGTCCTGAAAAAAAGGTGGGCTCGTGTGGAATGATCAGGTTAGCCTTCAGTGCGATCGCTTTTTTGATGATTTCCATCGTGGTAAACATGGTAGTTACCACCCCTGTCACCACTGTTTCTCTGGATCCGATTTTGATTGTATCCACAGTTTGGGAAAAAGGTGCGTTGGGAACTTGGGAGATGAACGTGTCCATGATTTCGCCGACTGTCCAAGACTTTTCTTTGGAAAAAGAGAATCCCGAAAAAGGATTTACAAGCATTCCGGCACCGATCAGTGCACTTGATTTGAGTAAAAATTCACGCCGGTTAGTTTGGGATTTCATAAGCCTTGTTTTTTTGTTAAGATATAAAAAATGCCGCTGGTAGCTCACCAGCGGCATAAGGAGATTCAGTTGAATTTCAAATATGGATTAGTCAACCTTGATATTGGTAAACCAAATGAACCGCTTACCGGCATCATTGGAGTGGTCGGTTGCAAACTTGAGTGGGCCGAAGTCCTGCACATTTTCCCAAGTGACCGCACGTCCATCCGGTCCGTTTCCTCTACGGAAAACCCATTCTGTGATCATTTTATTTTCATCCAAATAAAGGTCATAGGCATCGCCTGGGGTGTACCCCATTCCGGGTGCCGCAGGCTCTCCTGAATTATAAAGAATGGTCAGCTTGGTAGAATTGGCCCCGGCAATTGGGGAAGGGACATTTTCCAGAATTTCAAAGGTGTACCCAGTGTCCCATGCGAGTTGGAAAGGCATCATCAACCAGTATTTGTCATTGATGAATCCTCCGTCCTGCTTTGGCAAAGAGTCTGAAGCCAAGCTGTAAGTGAAGGTAGTGTCAGGTCCTGAATAATAAACTGTATTTTCTTTAATATTCCATTTCCAGTCCCTGGAAAGCACATTTACCGAATCACGTTGCACATTCCATGTATATGCGATGGAGTTTACCTGGTCAAAATTACTAAACCCGTAGGCCTTTGCCACTTGGATAGGTAGGGTGTCAGGCAGTTCTGTTTTTTGCTCACAGGAGCTTATTAGCCAGATGAATGAGAGTAAGAAGAAATAGTTTTTCATGGAATGTGGTTGATGATTTGAAATTAAACTGAACTGTTATTGCTTTGTTTTGCTTGCCAAGATCGGAATTTCTTTGATTCAATTGTCTGATAGATCGGTCGAATGAAATAAAGGAAATTATTCAAGTGAAGCAGGATTTTAAAGAGGGGAGATGGAAAAATCATGTTTTTGCCTTTCTGCACTCCAATTAGAATTTTTTGAGCGACAATTTTTGGGCTTTGCATTGGGAAGGCTTTTGGGATTTCGCTACCGGCGGAATCAAAAAAAGCGGTGGATGTGGCGATTGGAAATACTAAACTTAGCCAACTTCCTGATTTTTCAGCCCAAATCGTTCTTGCCCATTGGAGTAGTGCAGCTTTGCTGGCACCATATACACTGTACCCGGGAACAGCCCAAAATGCAATTGCAGAACAAGTGATGATGTGTCGAAATGTGATGTTTGGAAAGCAGGTCTTTAATTCCAATCCCAGCTGAATCGGGCTGAAGACATTGAGTTGGAAAAGCGAGTCCATTTCATGCCAATTTTGATTCTCCGTAGCATTGTATTCAGCTTTCCCTGCATTTGCAAAACAAAAATCAATCCCGATCCAATTTGCTTTAATCCATTCCAAAATCAGTTTGTTTCCTGTTTTTTCACTTAAATCTGCAATTAGAAAACCTTCAATTTCGGGAAGTTCATCCTTTAATTTCTCAAGATTTTGACCTGAGATATCCACGGCTAAAATACGCTTTGTCGATGGGTAGAGTAGTCTTACCAGGGCTAATCCGATCCCCGAACTTGCTCCGGTGACAATAATTTGTTTGTTTTCAAAATGGTTCATCCCCATAGGTTGGCTCCGGGAATTTGATGTGAAAGGGGCTTATCTTCATGGCCAAGAGAGGCTTGATATCCCGAATGTCAGGAAAAAAAGTGGGATCCAAATCGAGGCTTTTTATTTTAGCCAGCTTTCCCCAACCATATCCGCTTGGTTTGGTGTAGTATTTTACCTTATTCCAAATTTGGCATAGACTGATAGGCAAAAGTGAAGTAGTCACCGGGAAAGGCAGCCCACTATGTGTGATTTCTGTTGAAAAAATCACTTGGTCACCGGATTTGATTTGGATTATATCTTTGCCTAGCTCCTTTTCCCAGGTAAAAGGAAGTGTTTCCTTAGGTATTCCCCAGTTGTTTCGTCCATTTTGGGTACTGACCTCTGTATCCACATAAATTTTGGTAATCGCCTGTTTTTTTATTTTTCGAAATTTCCCGGGGATGATCAGCAGTTCGTGATAAGGTCCTACCGGTGTTTTTTCATAGTTGACGAGCATGACGTAACCCAGTCCGCCTTTGAATTTTCCTTCGAGATGTTTTGGGAGTAAACCAAAGTTTTCAACCCAATTTTTTTTGAATTTGAAAATTAGTATGATCCCTTCACCACTGAGCTGCCAGGGGGGTGGAGATTTTAATACCAGGTGAAGATCTTTACTGATAAGATGATTTTCAGGCATAAGGAGAGGGGCTAATCGCTGTCCAGCCGCCATCTACGATGAGTGTTTGCCCGGTGATGTGACGTGCGGCATTGGAAAGTAGAAATGCTGCAGCCTCAGCTATATCAGTCGTAAAGGCGGGACGGCCGATCGGGGTAAGTTTTGACCAGGTTGTGACATATTCCGGGTCAGAAGTAGTGCGCTCGGTAAGGGTAGCACCGGGTGCTATGGTATTGATTCGAATGCCAAAGGGAGCAAGTTCCAATACCAGATTTTTGGCCAACATCTCAATGGCGGCCTTGCTCATGGCGTAAGCGGCAAGATTTTCATGGCTTTGATGTGCAGTCACAGAGGAAGTAAGCAAAATTGACCCTCCGTTTTTCTGGTCTTTCATTACACGTGCAGCTGCTTGTGTCAAAAAGAATGTGCCTGCTTGATTGACCCGCATTACTTCCAGGAAATCCTTTCGGGAATACTCCAAAAAATTACCGAAAAGCGTAATGCCGGCATTTGCGACCACTTGGTCAATTTGACCAAAATGATGCATGGCCAGTTCGATCAATTCCGAAATCACCTCCTCGGAAGAAGAATCGCCCGAGCATCCTATGACTTGACCTTTGCCCATGCGGGCGAGGGAAGCTACGGCCTCTTCAGTCAGGCCGACTTCCAGATCATTTAGGACAATATGTGAACCGGTATCAAGCAGTTTTCTGGCAATCTCCAATCCGATTCCCTGACCTGCTCCTGTAATAATGGCTACTTTTTGAGGTTTCATAATTCTCTTTTAAAAACCCTCCAAGGGTTTAGAACCCTTGGGGGATGCTTCCCTTTTGATTAATGCGAATCTCTTTTCACTTCTGAACCTGAGCTTCCTTGGAGAAAATCAAAGTCTACGCCTTCGTGTGCTTGATTTACTTTGTCAAGGAAAAGATTCACGTAGCCTCTTTCATAAGGGAGCTTGGTCGGCTGGAAGCCTACTCTTCGCCTTTCAAATTCCTCTTCGGAAATCAATAGGTTTAGGCTGCGATTGGGTACATCCAAGGCGATCATATCTCCGTTTTGCACAAAAGCCAAGGGTCCTCCGATTGCTGATTCTGGAGAGACATGCAGTACGACTGTGCCAAAGCCTGTGCCGCTCATCCTACCATCGGATATGCGAATCATATCTTTGACTCCTTTCTCAAGCAGTTTTTTTGGCAAGCCCATATTTCCGACTTCCGGCATGCCGGGATAGCCTTTTGGCCCTACATTTTTCATGACCATCACGCAAGTTTCATCGATATCCAGGTTCGGGTCGTCTACTTTGGCTTTGTAGTCATCAATATTTTCAAAGACAACGGCTCTTCCGGTATGGGTAAGCAGACTTGGAGTGGCGGCAGAAGGTTTCAGTACTGCACCGTTTGGACAGAGATTACCTTTAAGTACTGCTATGCCTGAGTCCGGTTTGATGGGGTTTTCCAGTGTGCCAATCAGATTTCTATCCCAGCATTCAGCCTTTGCAATGTTCTCTCCGATAGTTTTCCCATTGACAGTAAGGGCGTCACGGTGGAGATGCTTTTCGATTTCGCGCATGACCGCCGGTAGTCCACCTGCATAAAAGAGATCCTCAACCCAATGCTCTCCGGACGGCTGAACATTGGCGATCAGCGGGATTTTGGCTGAGAAATGATCAAAATCGGTGAGATCCAATTCCACTCCGATTCGCTTGGAAATGGCTGTCAAATGAAGAATAAAATTGGTGGATCCTCCTACAGCCGCATTGACCATGATGGCGTTTTCGAAGGCTTTACGGGTCAAAATTTTACTCATTTTCAGGTCTTCTTTCACCATCTCCACGATTCGCATGCCGGTCATGTGGGCCATGACTTTCCGGCGGGAATCAGCTGCAGGGATGGTTGCGTTATCAGGTAAAGAAAGACCCAAAGCTTCTACCATCGCCGCCATGGTAGAGGCAGTACCCATAGGGGCGCAGTGTCCTACAGAACGGGACATGGCGGCTTCTGCCTCAATAAATTCTTCCTGAGAAAGCTTTCCCAACTTGTATTCCTCTGCAAATCTCCAAATGTCCGAAGTGCCGATTTTCTTTCCTTTGAATCTTCCCACGAGCATAGGTCCACCCGAAAGTACCATGGCCGGAATATCGACAGAAGCGGCTCCCATGACTAGGGAAGGGGTGGTTTTGTCACACCCACACATCAGCACCACGCCATCCATGGGGTTGGCTCGGATGCTTTCTTCCACATCCATGGAGGCTAAATTCCTGAAAAGCATCGCGGTAGGTTTGATGGAGCATTCGCCCAAGGACATCACCGGAAATTCCAATGGAAATCCACCGGCTTCCCAGATACCACGCTTTAAGGCTTCAGCTAAATCCCTGAAATGGGCATTGCAGGGGGTGAGTTCAGACCAGGTATTGCAAATCCCAATCACTGGCTTATCGCCTTCGAAAAGATGATGGGGGAGTCCCTGATTTTTCATCCAGGATCGGTAAATAAATCCGTCTTTTCCGGTCCGGCCGTACCATTCTTGGCTACGGAGTTTTTTCTTGGTCATAGGTTAAAATGGGTTGAGCTATTTGGCCAAGAAGTTACCAAAAAAATGTAGAAAAGGGCAAAAGGGAATGGATAATTGGGAAAAGAAGTTCTGAAAACGCTTTTTTTCAGTTTCTTTTCTTACCTCTATCCATAGGCATGATCGGTGTTTGATTCTCTGAAACCAGCCGAAATTAAAAAAGAAATTGGGAGCTTTTGGCTCCCAATTGAATTATGCAATCCGTTCAATTTTTGCGCCAAGCGCATTGAGCCGGACATCAATGTTTTGATACCCTCGATCAATCTGCTCGATATTGTCAATGACAGAAACCCCATTAGCAGACATGGCAGCTATGAGCAGTGCCACTCCCGCACGGATATCCGGTGAAGTCATTCGAATACCCCGAAGTGGATACTTTCGGTCCAGTCCGATCACGGTGGCTCGATGCGGATCACAAAGGATGATCTGTGCCCCCATGTCGATCAACTTGTCCACAAAGAATAAGCGCGATTCAAACATCTTTTGGTGAACTAGGACGGTTCCTTTTGCCTGCGTCGCAGTGACTAGGATAATGGAAAGCAAATCCGGTGTGAATCCAGGCCAAATCTGATCGGCAACAGTCAAGATCGACCCGTCGATGAATGTTTCAATCTCGTAGTGCTTTTGTGCAGGAACGAAAATGTCATCGCCTCGAAATTCCAAATGGATGCCCATTCGCTTGAATGTCTCCGGAATTATTCCCAAGCGCTCAATTTGACAGTCTTTGATGGTGATCTCGGACTGAGTCATTGCTGCCATTCCGATGAACGAACCGATCTCGATCATATCCGGAAGCATGGTGTGCGTTGTACCGCCAAGTTTTTTGACACCCTCAATAGTCAGCAAATTTGAGCCTACTCCTGTGATTTTTGCCCCCATACGGTTGAGCATGTCACAAAGCTGCTGAAGGTATGGCTCGCAGGCTGCATTGTAAATAGTGGTTTTGCCTTCGGCAAGCACTGCTGCCATCAAAATATTGGCCGTGCCGGTGACCGAAGCCTCATCCAAAAGCATGTAGGTACCCTTGAGTTTTTTTCCATCGATGTGGAAAATCTCATTTTTGGCGTCGTAATGGAATTCTGCTCCAAGTTTTTGAAATCCAAAAAAGTGGGTATCCATTCTTCTTCGGCCGATCTTATCTCCTCCCGGCTTGGATAGTTTGCCTTTTCCGAATCTCCCCAATAGCGGACCCAGTATCATCACCGAGCCTCGAAGTGCGGATGCCTTGGTCAGGAAATCTTCCGTTTCCAAGTAATCCAAGTTGACCTCGTCTGCCTGGAAACTATAGGACTCAGGACTCAGTTGCTTGATTTTGACGCCCATATCGGCAAGCAGCTCGATGAGCTTGTTTGCGTCACGTATGTTTGGGATTTTGTTGACAGTGATTTTTTCGGGAGTGAGTAGGACAGCGCAAAGAATTTGAAGTGCCTCGTTTTTTGCTCCCTGAGGGGTGATTTCACCTTTTAGTCGGGTACCACCGGTAACTCGAAATGATGCCATTAATTTCTGCGCTTTTTATTATTGTGGCCGTTGTTTCTGGGCTTTTTGGGATGGTTGAACTTCTTTTTCTGAGGTTCAGCCTCGATATGAGGAATTTTGAAATCTCTTCTGGTATTGGATTCGAAGAGGGCATTCTCCCTAACTTTTTCCAGATCGATATGAAGTCTCCCTTTTGACATCGTTTTGATATCGTCAAGGATAATCCCATCATCGAAGTTCTCCCTGTTCCAGGTAGAGTGGAAGGAACGCATTAATTGGCCGATGTAGATGATTGCAGATTCCTGATCGTCATCATTCTCAATCTCTATGGCTTGTTCGATCAGTTTTTCGATATTTCTGCCATAGTGCTTAAACTTCACTTCGCCTTTGGGGTATCCGATGGGCTGTGGTTTTTTGCCTAGAAGCTCTTTTTCCGGCATCGGAAAAGGGCCATCCACATCGAGTTTGAAGTCCGACATGATGTAGATGTCATCCCAAAGCTTCTGATCATTTTCCTGCTTCCAGGTTGGATTGAGCTGTTTGATGATTTCGATGACAGTGTAGGCACTCTGAGTGCGCTTTTCACGGTCTTCAATCGCGGTGACATGATCTACCAGGCGTTGAATGTTTTTGCCGTATTCTTTCAAAATAAGTCGTTGTTTTTCAGGTTCGGTGTGCTCCATGTTGCTTCCCGTTTATTGCCATTCAAAAGGTAACAAAAAATCACCAAAAGGCAGGAAGGCAAGTGATTAGTCTATGATTCTGAGCTTGGCAAAGCTAAGCAATAAAGTTTTCTCACCAAAATGCTCAAATTGAATCGTTGCCTTTTTGTTAAGTCCTTCTGTTTCAATTTTTTGAACTTTTCCAAAACCAAATTTCGGGTGCTCTACCAATTGGGCTGCTTTCAGATTGTTGGTATTTGAGGGCTTAAAATCAGGAGATGGGGTATGAATTTTCAGTTGTGAGGGTTGTCTGGATTCGGGTTGTCTTTTGATTCCCACAAACTCTCCTGCTCCGGGTAAACCTTCCTTGCGAAGCGCCCCCGGCATATCCTTGGAGGACATACGCTTGTTTACCTTGATCATGTTTTGGTCCACTTCTTCCAGGAATCTGCTCGGTTCACAGTTGAGTAATCGCCCAAAACGATAACGGGACAAAGCATAGGTCAAATACAATTTGTCCATCGCCCGGGTAGTCGCGACGTAAAATAAGCGCCGCTCTTCCTCCAGATCTTCGCGGCTTTGCATCATCATTTGCGAAGGAAAAAGATCTTCTTCCATTCCGACTACAAATACCTGTCTAAACTCCAAGCCCTTGGAAGAATGGATAGTCATCAGGGTGATTGCATCGGTTTTGTCTTTGTCCTGATCATTGTCGGTAAGCAGGGCAATTTCCTGAAGGAATGAGCCCAAGCTTTTGTCCTCATTTTCAGGGTTGTCCACGTATTCTTTGATTGCATTCAGCAATTCTTGGACGTTTTCGTATCGATTGAGCCCTTCTATGGTTTTGTCTTCGTAGAGCTCCCGCAGCAAACCACTCTGCTTGGCGATGCTGCTGGCCACTTCAAATGCGTCTTTTCGCTCGACTTCGATTTGGAATGCCTTGATCATCGTGGCAAAATCATCTACCGAACTTCCCGCTCTGCCGGGCAGAAAACTGTGGGCGTTTTTTACAACCTCCCAAAGCGGGATATCATGATCGTAAGCGGCAACAAGGATCTTCTCCACGGAAGTATCCCCGATTCCCCGCTTGGGATAATTGATTACACGCTTGAAGGCTTCCTCGTCCACCGGGTTTACGGTGAAGCGCATGTAAGCCATCAAGTCTTTGATTTCCTTCCGCTGGTAAAATGATAGCCCACCCACGATTTTGTAGGTTAGGTTCATTTTGCGCAGTGCTTCTTCCATCGACCTGGACTGGGAGTTGGTCCGATAGAGAATCGCAAAGTCACTGTTGTTGAGTTTTTTATTGTTTTTCTCCTCAAAAATCGTGTTGGCCACGATCCGCCCCTCCTCTCCATCCGATGTTGCTTTGATCAGCTCGATCAGTTCACCTTCGGGATTGGAGGTCCAGACGAGCTTTTTGAGCTGTGCTTTATTCTTGTCAATAATGGAATTGGCAGCTTCGACGATGGTCTTGGTGGACCGATAGTTTTGCTCCAGTTTGACCACAAAAAGGTCCGGGTAGTCCTTTTCGAAATTCAGAATATTCTGGATATCCGCTCCGCGAAAAGCATAAATACTCTGTGCGTCATCGCCCACTACACAGATGTTTTGGTGGACAGCAGCGAGTTTTTTGGTGATCAGGTATTGGGAAATATTGGTGTCCTGAAACTCATCCACCATTACATATTTGAAGCGCTGCTGGTATTTATTCAACACGTCCAAATGATCCCTAAATAGGACATTGGTGTTGAAGAGCAGATCGTCAAAGTCCATCGCCCCGGATTTGAAGAGTCGCTTTTGGTATTTCTCGTAGATAACCCCCATATGAGGTTTCATGGCTGCTTCGTCGTCTGCTTTGACATATGGGTCATCCTGATAGGCTTGCCAGGAAATGAGGCGGTTTTTAGCGCCCGAGATTCGGGAAAGTACCACACTCGGCTTGTACACTTTGTCGTCGATTCGCATCTCTTTGACGAGGGTGCGAATGAGGGATTTGGAGTCGTCGCTGTCGTAGATCGTAAAGTTGGAAGGGTAGCCGATTTTACCGGCTTCGACCCGGAGGATTTTCGCAAAAACGGAGTGAAAAGTCCCCATCCAGGTATTTCTGGCCTCGAGCCCAACCAGCATCTCGATGCGGTGCTTCATTTCCGCAGCGGCTTTGTTGGTGAAAGTCAGGGAGAGGATATTGAAAGGATCGATTCCTTTGGCATAGATCAGGTGTGCAATGCGGTAAGTCAGAACCCGGGTTTTACCCGAGCCGGCACCTGCAATGATCATCACCGGACCATCAGTATGTTGCACCGCCTGAAGTTGCGGGGGATTCAGTTCCTTGAGGTAATCCATTTTTAAGTATCAAGTAGCTAGATTTTAGTATCAAGAGGTATGATCCAATTAGCTAGGGTTAGTGGTAATTTTTTAATGTACGATTCTTCGACTTCGCTCAGTACAAGTTTTAGAGTTACAAATTACTGGGGAATTGGAGGTGTCGTGGTAAACCCTCGGTTGATGTTTTGTGAGTTTCGGACAGCTACTCCTCAACCTTACAACCTTTTAACCTTACAACCTTCCAACTCACATTTTCCACCGCTTATGACTCCACAAATAAAGATCCGGTTGGTTTCTGATGTTTTCTTCAAGCCTACGGCAGAATTCGTCCGTGATGCTGTGGGCTTTATGTGAATCGTAAGGAGGCTCGGCAACTTTCGCGAATTCAAATCGGTAATGTCCCCGTTTTAATTTGGTCATGGTACCGAAGAAAACGGGTAATTCCATCTTTTTGGCCATAAATTCTCCGCCTTCGAAGAAATAAGCCGATCGGTTGAGTAAATCCCGCTGGTAGCGCTTTTCCGAACTCGGAGGGCGTTGATCTGCGGCCAAATGTACGATTCTAGGTTGACTTCGCATGGTGATCATGCTTTTCCGAAAGTCCCTTTTCTCGGTCATCACCCCGCCAAAATGTGTCCGGATCTTCAACATAAGCTGGTTGAAGAAGGGATTGTTCAACTTGAGATAAACCGTTTCGGCTGTTACTTTGGTATTCAAGGCCACGCCCAAGATCGCCATTTCCCAGTTGAAAACGTGACCAGCCATCATCAAAGCACTTTTTCCCTTTAGAACTTCCGCATCAATTATTTCTTGATTGACTACCTGGAAGCGCTGTCGAAGTTCTTTTTCAGAAATGGTCAGCATTTTGATGGTTTCAGCAAAGAAAGCATCCGTGAAATTCCGGTAGAATTGGTTTCGGATTTGCTTACGTTCTTCTGCGGATTTTTCGGGAAAAGCAAATTTCAGGTTTTCGTCGATCACATTTTTGCGGTAGCTGAGCAGGTATCGGGCGATCAGATAGATCAAATCCGAAAACAAGTACAACACCGAAAGCGGCAAATAGGACAG
Source organism: Algoriphagus sp. (assembly GCF_030694375.1). Classification (GTDB taxonomy): domain Bacteria; phylum Bacteroidota; class Bacteroidia; order Cytophagales; family Cyclobacteriaceae; genus Algoriphagus. Next base: position 144,947 of record NZ_JAUXYL010000041.1, on the reverse strand, counting down.
CAGCCTAAAGAAAAACATAACAAATACCTTTGTTGATGGGGAGGTTTGCTCCGAACCTGGAGTCAATTCAGCAACAAAATAAATTAATTCAGCCGACTTTCGGTTTAAATTCTGGTTATAAATTGGGCTTTCATTACTTTTGAACCTTATGTCTGAAGTACAGCGCAGAAAATATTCTCAAGAAGAGAAAACGGCCATCTTTGATGGGGAGTTTATGCCACACATAGATTCCATGTACAATTTTGCTTTTCGACTCACCTTTGACGAGGATGATGCCAAGGATCTCGTGCAGGATACTTACATGAAGGCCTTCCGGTTCATCAACTCTTTTGAGCAGGGAACGAATGCCAAAGCATGGCTTTTCAGAATTCTGAAAAACAGCTTTATCAATGAGTACCGGAAAAAAAGCAAGCAACCAACGAAGGTAGATTATCAAGAGGTGGAAACTTTCTACAACTCGGATGATGTTGACTACCAAAGTACTTCTGATCTCCGGGCTGAATCTGTCAAGGATATGCTCGGGGATGAGATCTCCAATGCACTCAATGCACTGGCTGTTGATTTCCGTACGGTTATCATTCTGGCAGATCTGGAAGGCTTTACTTATGAGGAGATGGCCAAGATCCTGGACATCCCCATTGGGACGGTAAGATCCAGGTTGCATCGCGCCAGGAATCTTTTGAAAGAACAACTGAAAGGGTACGCTCAGTCTATGGGCTACAATACGAACGAAGAAGAGGAGGATTAAAACGATTACTCATGGAAATAAACGATCAACCAGGCGGTGAGCGAAAGCTGGCGTGCAGTGATGTAACCAAGTGTTTTCAGTTGCTTGAAAGCATATTGGACGGCGAAATGGGCGAAACGGGCCAGGAACTGATGAAGGAAAAGTTGGCAAAATGCCAGCCTTGCTTTGAGCACTTTCATTTGGAACAGGCGATTCGGGACGTACTGAAGACAAAATGCACCAAACAACCTGTCCCAACGGAACTGGCTAGGTCTATACGCCAGATGATTCAGGAGAGCAAATGAGCAAAACCCAAGGCAAAGCAATTATTTTCTCAGCCCCATCGGGATCAGGAAAAACCTCCCTGGTCAAGCACCTGATACAGCATGTACCTAATCTTGGATTTTCTATCTCGGCCTGTACCCGTGACAAAAGAGGCAGACATGAAGTTCACGGCAGAGATTACTACTTTTTAAGTATCGATGAATTCAAAAAGAAGATAGACGAAGATGCCTTTGTGGAATGGGAAGAAGTCTACGAGGGGAATTTTTACGGAACCCTCAAAGAAGAAGTCCAACGAATCTGGGACAATGGTAAAGCAGTCATTTTTGATGTGGATGTGAAAGGCGGCTTGGCTCTCAAAAAATACTTTGGACCGCAGGCACTGGCGATTTTTGTAAAAGTGCCCTCACTGGATGTGCTGAAAACCAGGTTGAACGACCGGGGAACTGAATCCGAAGAATCCCTGTCCAGAAGATTGTATAAAGCGCAGTTTGAAGCCATGTTTGAGCCTCAGTTTGATGTGAGTATTCTCAACGATGACTTTGATCGATCCTCGCAGGAGGCGGTAGCATTGGTATCGGAATTTTTGGCAAAATAAAGATGAAGGTTGGACTGTATTTCGGAAGCTTCAATCCGATCCACGTCGGACACCTGATCATCGCAAATGTATTGTACGACCGCACCGACCTGGACGAAGTTTGGTTTGTGGTCAGTCCACAGAATCCATTCAAAAAGCAACAATCCCTGATCCACGAATTTGACCGGCTGCGAATGGTCGAACTTGCGATTGCGGATCATTACCACTTTCGGGCGAGTGATGTGGAGTTTCGGATGCCGAAGCCAAGCTACACCATTGATACGCTCACGTATCTGAGCGACCAATATCCACAGCATCAGTTTTGTCTTTTTCTGGGTTCGGATAATCTGACTCACTTCCAAAAGTGGAAAAACCATCAGGCGATTCTGGATAATTTTGAGATTTTTGTCTACCCCCGACCGGGTGAAGCCAAGGGCTTTGAACATCCCAAAATCAAAACCATCGAAGCCCCACTTTTGGATATTTCAGCAACTTTTATCCGCAAGTCCATCCAAGAAGGCCACTCGGTGAAATACTTACTGCCGGATAAGGTGGAGGAGTATATTTTGGATCGGAAGCTGTATCAATAAATCTTTTTTAACCGCAAAGCACGCGAAAGTTCGCAAAGAAAATTTTACCACAGAGGCCACGGAGAATAGGAGATTTCAAGGGGCATTATTTCCTGAGAACCTTTGGTGCGATTTCATATTTAACCTTTTAGAGGCCACAGAGAAAAGCGAAAGCTTTTTTGTTTTGGGTATGCCTAATTCAAGATCTTTTTGGCCGTTCAAAAAAAAAAACGCCGTCTAAGTATTTTCATGGTAAATTTTAAAACTAGATCTTGCATTCTTTTGACTAGGCCATTAGATTAATTTCAGCTTCAGGATGAAGTCGTTTTTGGGCCAGAAACTTTTTAGTAAAATCTAACTCTTTAAAAAACTATGAAAAAATTAATCTTTGGATTGGCCTTTATAGGGTCAATAACCATGTTTAGTACTGCAATCAAAGCCCAAGGAGTGGGCGGAGGCGGAAATTCTTATGGAGGTGTCTGTTGTTTATCAGAGCTTGATTGTGAACACCCGAAATATGGATTAGTTGCCGAGTCGACTTGGACCCCTGATATCAGTTTTTGTCCATGATATCTTAATTAATGAGGGGCCTTCCCTCCTTATTCGATTTTATACTCGAAAAGACTTACGAAATCATGCATGACCCCTGCTGTGTCTGCCAGAGGATAGCCCCCATAGCTATCGGGGTAACATGCGATATTATATATGGACTTGAAGAATCAAATAAAAATTCTATGAAAATTAAATTTCGCAATCTATGTCCATTAGTTGTTCTTATTCAATTAGGCTGTAGTACACCTAACTTTCAATCTGATTCTATTCGATTCACGGAAAAGGATCTTCCAGAACCAGTCCTCCTAAAAGGGCACAAATTCGACTTTCCGCAAATCATCAATCCAAGAGGTATTTTGGTTACAGACTCTAAAGCCATTGTCTTTGAAAGGAAAAATGTACAAAATGATAAATTTCATATAATCGATCTTGTATCGGAGTCCTATGTACAATCCAAGGGAATAGATGGATTAGGTCCGGGAGAAATAACAGTAATTACTCAGATTGAGGAGTTAGATGAACCTAATAAAATTTTGACATTTGATCCTGAGGTACGATTGTTTTCAAAGTTTGATTTATTAGATACCAATCGACTTGCCGAAGATCAGTTTCGTGCTCCAGAGACTGCTTATTTTATAACTAAAGCGACTTTTACCTCTGACTCTTCTTTCCTAGGGAATGCAGTTGATGGTTGGTCTAAATACCTTCATTTAACTAATTCCGGAGATACTTTAGGGATATTTGGTGATTGGAAAGATATGATCAAAGGAAAAGAATTGCCAAATGGATATAAGGAGGAGGAATTGGATGCAAACCTTGTGAGTAGTCTTTTTCAAGGACCACTTAAAATTAATTCCAGTAAGAAATATGCAATAAAAGTGGGATTAAGAGCAAATTATATTGATATAATTCAAATTAAAGATCATAAAATATTAACACTTTTTGGGTCAGAAAAGGATATACCTGATTTTGAAATTGGATATTGGGATGGTTATCAAATGCCCTCTTTAAATCCTAATTCACCCACGATTTATGGGGATGTCTATGCAGGGAAAGCCTCTTTCTTTGTCCTGTTTAAAGGTAAACCCTACAGTCAAATTAGTGATATGACAAACTTAAATCGAATTTTTGAATTTGATTATAAGGGAAAAATCTTGAATCAGTATCAGTTAGACTACCCATTATTTGGTTTTTCAATTGATGAAAATAATAGGAAGATTTATGGAGTGACCACTGATGAGGAGCCCAATTTGGTTAGATTTGATTATTGAGATAAACAATCTATTTCCAGTGAAATTTAGGAACAAGTTAATTAACCTATACCCCGAGAAAGTGGAGAGGTATATTTTGGATCGAAAGCTTTATCAATAAATTTCTTTTTTACCGTGAAGAAGTTTTACCACGGACACTGAGGAGAGGAGGGGAGATTGTATTTTGTTATTGGAACCTAATACTTTTTCACTTCGGGTGACTTTTTTCAAGGGCACGGAGGAAAAGCTAAAGATTTTTGTTTTTTCACCGCAAAGCATGCAAAGGATCGCAAAGGAAGATTAATTGAAGACTTGAGTGAACTTGATTATGAACTTCAGTCCATCTAGGCACAGGAGACATTTTTCAAGGGCACAGAGGAAAAGCTAAGCTTTTATGGATTGCAAGAAGACAATTGCGAATAGTGACCGTTCAAAAAAAAAAACGCCGTCCAAGTATTTTTTAATAAAATTTCAAACTAGTACTAGGGCATTTGATACTAGCTCATTAGATTATTTTCAACTTCAGAAAGAAGCCGTTTTTGGGCCAAAAACTTTTTAGTAAAATCTAACTCTTTAAAAAATGAAAAAATTAATCTTTGGATTGGCTTTTTTGGGGTCAATGGCATTTGGAACAAATGATGTAAAGGCGCAGGGTGTTGGTGGGCCAGGAGGAGGCATTGGTGGCTTTGAATGTAAGGTTGAAATTTTTATTTGCAATTATTTTACAGGTTCAAGTCGCCAAGTTTGTCATCAAAATGGAGATGGAGTGAGTTGCTTATGTGGTGAATCTACCACTTGTCCTTAATTTTATTCCCCTTCCCCCATGGTAAATGGTTATGGGGGAATTTATGTCTCACTAAAATTCATTTATATGTCAAAATACTTTTGTTTTTATAAGTTTTTGTTTTTGATTCTTCTATTTTCTTGTAATACATCTAGAAAAAATGATTTAAAAATAGTAGTCCCTCCCGAATCCTCAGAGAACCGGACCGTGAGTTCTCTGGTGAGAGAAGTTCAGTTTCGACCACTAACAGGAGATCCTAGACTAGTTCCTTTTGAAGCGGATCGGATCGATTTCTCGGATGAGCTGATGATACTCGGAGACTTTTCCCTTTCTCAGTCAGTTTATGTTTTTAATAAGGAATCGGGAAAAGCACTCGAAATTCCCCTTAAGAAAGGAGAAGGGCCGCAGGAAGTTCGGGCAGTAAATGACTTTTGGCTGGATGGGGATATGCTTTATGTCTTGGACGGGATCGGGCGAAAAATCGTTTCTATTTCTTACTCATCCGGCACTTTTCAACAACTCGAGCACATCAAACTGGAAATTCCCTTTCGGCGCTTTGCCAAGACAAAAACGGGTTTTGTTGGACTTACGGGAGGAGGACAGGAGAATGCTCTTGCCTTTGTAGATGAAACAGGCAAATTGATTTCTGCACACTTACCCAATTCGATTGAGTTTCTATTGAGTCCTCCAAACCCTTTCCACAAACTGGTGGATGGAAATGAGGTACAAGTTCTCTTTAACTCTTCCTTCAATCCGGAGATTATCCGTGTGGATAATGGGGTAATCGAATCCTTTAGCGGAATTGAATACGAAGGAGAGTTAGTAAAAAAACCTAAAAACACAGATTTTGTAAAAGATCAGGCTGGCTTCAAGCTGTTCCAAGAGAGTTTGGTAAGTCAACCTTCACTTTTCACCATTTTTGAAAGTACACCTGAGCAATTTATTTTCCTGTATTTTATTCAGAATACGCCTCGATTGGCTTTTTCTTCAAATGGGAAAGGCAGTACGTTTAAAATTGAAAACCTGAAAAATGACTTGAGTTTTGATAATCAGCCATTCCCCAAAGTGATCGGAGTGGATGGATCCCGATTTGCGGCTTTAGTCAGTACGGATCAGTTGAACCGCGATGATCCAGCATTTGCAGGTTCAGCATTGGAAAAAGCGATTCTGGCTAATCCTGATGCCTTGGTTTTCGTGCTTGAATTTGAGCTGAATGTTGAGTAATGGCTTTTAACCATTAAGGGAATTGAGAAAATTAAGTTTGTTAAATCAAATGCAGTGAAAATATCAAACCCATTTGATCTACTGAAAACGTAGAATCTGAAGCGCTGGTATTCATTTCTTAATGTCCTTAATTTTCTTAATGGTTAAAAAATCAGGAACAAAAAATCCCGAAACTCACGCCTCGGGATCTCTCATGTATCTCGCTACTTTTAGCTTTCTGACTTTAGCTTTCTGACTTTTTCTAACATCTTATGTCTAAAATCTAACGTCTTTCATTTCGGCTCTTGCTTCTAGCAATTTCAGCCTACCTGCGGCAGGAAAACTTTTTGACTTTAGACCTCTTACTTCTTCTTTGTCTAAAATCTTGTATCTAATATCTAGCGTCTTTCTAACAATGCCACCCGATCCGGCTTGGTCGAGATTTTACTCCAGATCAGTTCCCCGACTTTCTGTCCTTGCTTGGTTCCTTCCGTGATAGCTGGCATATAATGAATTCCACCATAAAATCTACTGATGGCTGCTTCTGCCGCTGCCTCCGAAAACCCATTAAACTCCCGGATGGGAAGACCATAAGCTACCTCAGTGCTGTCTACGATATGCAGCTCATCTCCGAAAAGTTGGGTTAAAGTAAAAGCCGCTGCTGTCGAAGCCACACTATGTCCCGAGGTATGTTCGGGGAAAGGAGGCGTCTGCAATAGCGGAACCCAATCTTCGTCGATAAATTGATTGATATAAGTCTCCGGGCGGATCAGGCGACTTCGGTATTTCTCATCCCAGCAGGCAATAAATGCTTCATTGAGTGAAATTCCTGTCATAGCCAAAGCTTCCACAGTTCCTTTCCAGTCTTTTTCCGCTGCCGCCGATGCGATAGATGCGATGCCCATCCAATGGCCACCTGGAGTGATCTTTTTCTCTGCAAACATCACATGGCCTTTGACATTCATTTTGTAGGGATTGCAATCCCAAAACATCGCAATCGCTGTTTCTTCGGGAGTGGCGTTTTGTTTGGCATCATAGACTTCTTTGGCCAGCTTATAAAACTCAGAATTAGGTTCTGTCGAGTAAGCTGGGGGAGGAGTGATCCTAAATTGTGAAGCAGAGTCCAGGACAAAGGTTCGGATTTTGTTCCAGTGGGGCTCTACAGCCTCCATGTATGCGGGTGGAGTAGGCTGCCAAGTTCCCGGCTGATTGACGACGGTGTACTTAGGAAAAGACCGGCTTTGGTGGTAGTTATCCTTTTTAGAGTAGTCTTTCACCTTTTCACCGACTTCCTGTCCAAATTTTACTGAGGCTTCAAATACCTCACTTGGGATTCCTTTTTTCTTCAATTCCTTGAAGACCTTGTCCCGGTGCTCATTCATCATTTCCTCCGAGAAGATCAGGGCGGTTCCTACGTGATAATAAGCTGCCAATGCTGCCAAAGGTGGATAGACTTTCTCAGGTATGGACAGATTCAAAGCTTCCGAACCGTTCAGTTGACCCATAAGCGGGGCGTAACTGGCAGGGTCTGTTGCTGCAGCTACTTCGTAAGCTGCTAGTGAAGCATAGGAATAGATCCTGACAGCAACAGGCGGCGAGAAGATGTCATGAATGATGACTTCCGTGATCCGATTTTGAGCACGATGAAAATACTGACCATCGCTGATCGCATTGGAGTAATCTACCGGTTTTTGGCATGCCAGGAACGCAAAGCTGATGACAAGCGCGAGACAAATTAATTTAAGGATACGCATAAAAGGGTTTTTCATTTAGAAGTTGACGATCGATTTTCCCTTGCGGGCGATTGGGTTTTATCAACTTACATGAGATTCAATTGGATTTCAAAGCTAAGTATAAGGTATTCAATGCCAAATGATTTTACTCAGGTTTTTGTGGAATGTATTTTATTTTGCTCACAGATTACACAGAAAGGCACAGATACTAACGGTGCCTAAAGATTTATCTTCTTGGATTATTCCTAGGGGATTCCGGGCTCTTCAGGTTTTCGATTAATTTCTCCAAATCTTATACCCATTCATTTGATCCAGACTAGTGAACCATTGTTTTGGGCACCGAGAAGCTGATTCCCTTTGTTGGTTTTAAGGAATTTCAGATTTCGGACTTCGGATGCTTCGACTACGCTCAACACAGGTTTCGGATTTCGGGTTTTTTCCGCCTCCAACCATAATGACTGGTTCCACCTATATGCCAGTATTCCAATGTTCAGAGATTTTCCAAGGTCGACTCGGAAGTCAGAGGAATTTCCACCGAGGTAAATTGTGCCTGTCTGCTCATCTACTTCTATAGCGAAAATGGGACTCCACTGCGCTTCTGACGGGAAAGGAATAAATTCAAAGCTTCCGTCTTCGGTCTGAAAGTAAACTCCGGAGCGGAATTCATAGGCGGGGAGCTTTCTTGCTTTTTGGATTTCTTCTTTGGGAAAAAGATCTCCGGGGGTTCTGATTTTTGAGTAGTCTTGGTAAGAATTATGCTGGCGCTTGATGCCCGGAATCTGTCGGATCAGATCATCCCGTGTGGCGAATGGGACGAGTTTGTCGCCCATGTAATGAAAAATCAGCGGATCTGCCTGCCCGTTTCCGTCAAAGTCATGATGATAGAGCCAAACTGGTCTTTTTTGGGAGGACTTGAGCTTGCTGTTGAGTCCGAGATTTCCTGTCAAAATATCCGGTCTGCCGTCGCCATTCATGTCAGCGACTTGGATCGTATTGATCCAACCTGCGGAGAATTCCAGACCTCGAGGTTTGATTTCGCTAAGTTTATTTTCTGGCGAAAGCTCAAATACCCTCACTCCTTGCCAGTCACCACTGATTAAGAGCTCCGCTTTTCCGTCTCCATTCAGATCGGCCCAAGTTGCGGTGTTGACCATGCCTAAATCCGATCCCGATTCAAACCAAAGCTGAGTTTCATCCCTGAATTGTCCATTGCCCTGATTGATCAACAAGCTGCTTTTTGGGCTGGCTCCGTAATCCCCAGTTTTGACAGCACTTCCTACAAAAAGATCCAAATCTCCATCTCCATCCACATCGTGAATTGCAATGCAGGAAGTGTTTTCACCGATAGGAGGTAAGGAATTCATAGAAAATCTGAAATTCCCGTTGCCCTCTCCAAAGAAGATTCGATCAAAATTGAACAAGGCCCCACTTTCGTACTCATTTCCACCGCTACCAATAAACAAATCCAAAAAACCATCCCCGTTGAAGTCGGCAAATTCCGCCACCACATCCTCGGCTTTGGCCAATTGGACAAACATGGGATTGGGGATTTCCTCAAATTGCCCATCGGGCTTCTGAAGGAAAAATGCTCCGGCCCGGTCTTTGGCTCCACCCACATAGAAGTCGTCCAAACCGTCTCCATTTACATCAGCTACAGCCAAAGCAGGTCCCATTTTGGAAAAGCTTTTTGGAGCCAAATACTCCCGTTTGATAAAGTCTACCTCATCTTTTTCTACATGCACCCAATTTACCTGAGGAAGATTTTCTTCATTAGGATTTACTCGAGCTGTTGGTTCAAAGGGCTTTCCTTGACCTTGAGCAAGCACCAAACTTTGATTCGAAGCAGTTTTTGGAAAGATTTCTGATTTTCCATTTGGCCAGTTTACCTGAATAGAATCTACCGAAGAGGTTTTTCCCAATCCGAAAACCAGGGTGGTGGAAGGACCAGACTGAAAACCACGGCTGGTGCTGATCCGCTGCGTCCATTTTTCGGTACCTGAGAAAAGAATCACCTGGGAGCCGATACCAAAGGTGTTTTGCCTTGTGGATTTCAAGTCAATCCGAAGAAAGTTGTTTCCTGACTTTTCGCTCTGATTCTGATAAACGAAAGCTTCCTGATCCAGATTGTTGATGACCAAGTCCAGGTCTCCGTCATTGTCCAGATCGGCGTAGAGGGAGCCGTTGGAATAGCTTTCCTGATCCAAACCCAGGGATTTTGCTTCGTTTTTGAATTGTAAATCCCCCTGATTTTTCCAGGCGAAGTTTGAAATTTTGAGGCTTGGAAGCATGTCGATCTGCCTTTTTCGCAATTCTTCCATACTCAGATTGGGATCTGCTTCTTGGCTATATTGGATGAAATCGAGGTCATTGGGTCGCTTGACAATTCCGTTTGTCACATGGATATCTGGAAACCCGTCATTGTCCATGTCAAAAATCAGGGGAGACCAACTCCAATCTGAAGCATGAACTCCTGCGAAAAGGGCAATTTCCGAAAATCCATTTTCACCCCGATTCAACTGCAGGTGATTGCGCACATATTGATCCTGGTAGCCAAATTGTTCCTTGACCTGATAGACTTCCGCCTTGTCCTCTCCGACGGATTTCATCCAGATTTCCGGATTCTCGGGGAGCATGTCGGTGGTGAAAATCTCCGGTAGTCCGTCTCCATTCAAGTCTGCGGCATCGTTGCCCATGCTGTAGCGACTGGTACTGGGGATGAATTCATTCAAAGCCTCCCGGAAAGTCCCGTCCTGATTGTTGAGGTAGAGGTAATCGTTTTCGGTAAAATCGTTGGAAACGTAAATATCCAGCCAACCATCTCCGTTGAAATCTTCTGTGCTGACACCCAGTCCAAAACCTAAAATACTGGAATAGATTCCCGAGGCTTCGGTCACGTCTTCAAAACCGATTTCTCCTTCCGAAGCCAGGTTCTTGAAAAGTTTGTCTCCGCTGGGGTCGGTCTTTTCCCGAGCCCCTGCTTTCGCAAAAACTTCAGGCGACTTGACATTGTGATTGAGCAAATACATGTCCAAATCCCCGTCCCGATCGTAATCGAAAAATACGGCATGCGTGCTGTAGCCTTTGAAATCCAGTCCAAATTCAGCCCCCGCTTCACGGAATTTTCCTTCGCCGAGGTTTATGTAGAGTTTGTTTTTTCCTTCGATTCCCGGAAGATCCCCAACCTGGCAGACATAAATGTCAAGTAAGCCATCCCCATTGACATCGGCCATCGTGACACCTGTCGACCAGCCTCCATCTCCGCCCACTCCAGCCGATTCGGTAATGTCTTCAAACTGGAAATTCCCCTTGTTAAGGTAGAGTTTGTTCGGGACTTGGTTGCCGGTGAAGTACAGATCGACTAAACCATCTCCATTAATATCTCCTGCCGCTACTCCGCCACCATTGTAGAAATAGAGGTATTCGAGGATGTTGTTTTCAGAACTTGAAGTCAGTTGATTTTGGAAAGTGATTCCCGTTTGCTCCGCAGGAAGTAAGGAGAAAAGGGGGGGAGTTTCCTCGGTTTTTTCATTTTTGCAGGAGAAAAGCAAAATACCGAGACCAAAAGCCCAAGTGAAATATCCAATCGATCTAGGCATCAGTAGTTCCAAATTTCAGCCGAAGCGCTGTTTTTAACCACTAAAATCCGATTGCCTTCCAAAAGTGAAAAGGCTCTTACATCTCCTTCGAGCTTCAGTCCATTTTGATAATTTGGGTTGAAAGTGAAAGTTCCGTCGCCTTTGCCGATGAGAACTTCACCAAAACTAGCATCGAACTTCCCGATTTCCGGTTTGATCTGTGCCAAATTTCCACCCAAAATCAAATCGAGAATTCCGTCTTTGTTGATGTCCAGCACTTGGATTGCAAAAGTCCAAGACCGTTGGGCAAATCTCGGAAAGGGCTTCCACTCGAAATTTCCTCCGCCAAGGTTCAATAAAACTCCTGATTCAAAGTTGTTGACTTCTTGGATGATGGACTTGTCGATGACTTCTTGGGAGAAAATATCATTGAGTCCTTTATTGTTGTAATCAGCATAGCGGATGTACTTTTTCTTAATTGTAGGCACTTGCCTTTCCAACTCATGTTTCAAAGTATAGGGAATTTGAATATCCCCCACTTTCTGTGTGAAAATTTGCTCGATGGATCCGTTTTGATCAAAGTCATTCAAAAACAAACTTATTGGAGAGGTTGCCGAAGCCTTAAAACGGGAGTTTAATCCGTGATTTCCCAATGCAATGTCCGGTAATCCATTCCCGTCGAAATCTCCGATTTCAACTGTTCGATACCAGCCTTTCAAATTTTCCAAGTTTGGCAATTCTGTTTTTTCCAGCTTTCCTCCGGTGTTTCTGAAAAAGGTGGGGGCCATCCATTCACCGACTACAACGAGGTCATTTTTCCCATCTCCATCCCAGTCCAGCACCTGCGCATCGGTCACCATGCCCATGTCCTTCAAACCCGGAGCCAGTGCGGCGGACTGCTCGGTAAAATTGCCTTTGCCGTCATTGATCCACAATTGGCTACTTGCAGGAGCACCATAGGTGAATGGAACAAGTCTTCCTCCGACAAATAAATCCACTGCACCGTCGCCGTTAATATCGATTAGTTTTACAGTGCTGCTGCTTCCAACTACTGAAGAGAATCCTCCCCCGGAAATTTTGCGAAAGTTTCCTTTTCCATCATTCAGGTATAGCCGGTCAGCCAGATCAGGCGATCCAAATCCTGATTCATTGCCTCCCGAGGTGACAAACAAATCCAAATCCCCGTCTCCATCCGCATCAAAGAAAACAGCATCAGTGTCCTCAGAAATCGCATCTGCAAGGAAATCATCCTGAGGGCTTTCTGTGTACTTGCCCGAAGGGCTTGCCAAGAATAGCTTGGCAGGAAAGGATTTTGCTCCACCGAAAAAGAGATCCTCCAGGCCGTCGCCGTTTACATCTGCTTTGGCAAATGCCGGTCCCTCGGTGGAAAACATAAAGTAAGTCAGTCGATCCCGATCAAAGTCAACGAAAGCGTTTTCTTCATGAAGGAATTTCAAACCTGGATTTTCGACTTTGGTGAATTGTTGGTTTGAAGTCTTTTCAAAAAAGGATTTGCCAACTGGCAATTCTCCTGCTTCTTCCCACTTCACTATCAACAACTGATCGGTGGCCTGATTTTTCAACTCTGTGTATTTGCCGTCAGGCCAGAGGATTTCAATGGATGCTATCTCAGTAAGAGAACCTAATCCAATGGTGATCTTTGGGTCTACTGAGGATTGAAATCCCCGGTTGGGCATTTGCTCCGCATAGAAGATTTTCCCTTCTGATTTCAGGCGGATTTGCGTCCCTATGGCTTGTGTATTTTTGCCTTTCCCCACCAATTGGAATTGGATGGAATGATGACTTGGATTGATTGTTTTCCCCAGATTTCTGAAGATCTGAGCAGGTTGATTGACGTTATTCACGACCAGATCGAGTGTGCCGTCATTGTTGAGATCACCGTAGGCGGCACCGTTGGAATGGATGGCTTTGCCCAGTCCCCAAGTATCTGCATGGTTTTCAAATTTCAGCTCCCCGAGATTTCGGAATGCATAATTTGGGATGGGATTGACCGGAATCGGATCGATCAGGGCTTTGTAGTTGACGCCTTCCTGAGAGATGATTTTACGCTTAGTCTGCTCATCGTCGATGAAATTGAGGTAATCCAGGTCGGTGATGTCTTGGTAGATGCCATTGGCCACGAAAATATCCCGTAGTCCGTCATTGTCCATGTCAAACATCAGCGCACCCCAACTCCAGTCTGTGGCTTCTACATTTCCCAGTCTGCCGATTTCGCTGAAGGTTCCATCTCCGTTGTTGAGATGGAGCATATTTCGGGAGTATTGGTAGTGATAGCTGTGAGTTTTATTGAACTGGAATTTATCCCAATTCTCAAAGGTTGTCACCTGCTTCAGGCGGGTTTGGTGTTCGGGAAGCATGTCAGTGACAAAGATATCCAGTAGTCCGTCTCCGTTGATGTCGGCAATGTCCGCACCCATGGAAGCAGCACTGATCGAGCGCATGGAGCTTTCCATGGATTCGGTGAACGTACCGTCCTGATTGTTGATGTAGAGGTAATCCTTTTCAAAAAAGTCATTCGAAATAAAAATGTCGGGCCAGGTGTCCTGATTTACATCTCCGATGGTAATCCCCAAACCAAAACCGATGATGGAACCATAGATTCCGGCTGCTTCAGATACGTCGGTGAATTTGTCTCCGTCATTCCGGAATAGTTTGTCTCCGCCAACCGCATCCCGCTTGATTCGCTCGTTCTGCATTTTGTTAAATGAACCAATTGCCTGATAGGAATTATTCAGCAGATAGACATCGAGGTCCCCGTCCTTGTCATAGTCGAAAAAAACCGCGTGCGTGGAGAATCCCTGATCTGCCAAGCCATAAGCTTCAGCCATTTCATTGAATGTCCCATCGCCCTGATTGATGAATAGCTCATTTTGCTTGTTGTCGCCGGAGATGTCGCCGGAGTTACACACGTAAATATCGACAAATCCGTCCCCATTGACGTCAGCCATGGCTACTCCGGTGCTCCAGGCGCGGGTACCTGCCACCCCTGCACCGTCTGTAATGTCTTCAAATTTGAAGTCACCCTTATTGAGGTAAAGTTTGTTTGGCCCTAAGTTGGCGGTGAAATACAGGTCAACAAGTCCGTCATTATTGATGTCCCCGATGGCTACTCCTCCACCGTTGTAATAGTTTCGATAGGTAAAAACATTAAAGTTTTCATCGAAACTTAGGTCGTTGCGGAAGTTGACGCCGGTAGAATCGACATCCATCTCCTGATAGAGCGTAGGCTCTTTTTCCTTTTGTTCAGAACAGGAAAAAAGCAAACTCAAAAGAAAAAGACTTGGAAATAGGATTCTCATGAATTGCTGTTTTCCTTTAATTTTTTCTCGATGGGAAGATCAGATATTTCGGCCCTTACGATAGAAATATGTTTTTTGAAAATCCGGATTCTGCGGTTTCCGTCCATTTTTACAAATACGATTTGGGATTTGTCTTCATTGGTGACTTCAATAAATCCCGGTCCATACCATTCTTCAAAGAGTTTGACCACATCGGCACGGAGTTTTTCCGCGCTTAGCTCCTCATTCCATGGCGCCCACCCTTCGTAAGTAAATTCAACGGGCATCATGTAGATTTTATCCTGCTCAAATTTCGGATAGAAACGCATTTTGGCTGAATTTCCAGAAGCCAATTCAGTCCTATACTCCACTGAAAGTTCTGAAGGACCATTGGTAAGTTTGCCTTGTTTGTTTAGTTCCCAGCAAGTCTCGAAGAAGGTTTTCTGATCCATTCCCAGCTCCAATCCCAAGAAGAGTTCATTGACCTGTTTGCCTGAGGCAAGTTCTCTTTTTTCCAGCTTTTCATATTCGGATTGGCAGGAGAATAGGAGCGATGCGAAAATCAGCGTGCTAACGTATTTCAAAAACGAGTGGCGTATCATTGTTTCTTAGGACTACTAAATTTGGTTTGTTTTCAAGATTAATTTGGAGGAACTGTCGGATTTCACCTTTGACGTACAAGCCGCTTTCCTCCGGCAGAAGCGCTTTCCATTGGTTGTTCCCGAGCGGTTTCAGTGCCCATGCAAAGCTTCCCATTTGACTTCCCAGTTCCGGTTTGATCCGGCTTTGATTTCCTCCGAAGAGCAATAGTGGAAGTTGTGAATCAGCGGAAATTGAGGTGATTGAATGGACAGGTGCCGATTGAATTTCAGAGGGTAAGGCAGTACGGATAAAATTTCCCTGACCTCCATTTATCCATAGGCTAGTTTCCAGAATGTCAGCGCCCAAAGTTAAGGAATTTGCCCAAACTGCTTCAGGGAAAAGTTCTTCCAAGGACTTATTTTGGTAGGATTCATAGGTTAAAAGTTGCTTTCGTAAAGCAGGAATTTGACGAAGTAAAGCGGGTTTGAGAACCCAGGGAATTGTTTTTTGATCTTCATACTTGGAAAGGATATGATCCAAGGCTCCATTTTGATCAAAGTCATTAATCAGCATGCGTAGCTTTGAGCTTTCTGAAGTGCGAAGTCGGGAGTTTAAGCCATGGTTGCCGGCAAGAATATCAGGTTTTCCGTCCCCATTGATATCTGCCACATAAAGGCAATTCCATAGCCCTGCGGTATTTTCAAAACCAAATTCAGCCGTTTTTTCCAGTAATTTATTGTCCTGAAAAGCGAAAATCCGGACAGGCATCCACTCCCCCGTAAAAATGAGTTCCAACTCTCCGTCTCCATCCAAATCTGCCAAAGCCCCGGAAGTCAGCATTCCAAGCTTAGAAAGTTCGGGATTTAGATTTCGGGAAATTTCCTTGAAACTTCCTTTGCCGTCATTTTCCCAAATCTGAAGTCCCGCAGGAATCCCGTAGGCAAAGGGTATCGCCCGACTTCCTACAATCAAATCCAAATCTCCGTCTCCATCGACATCTTGGGAAAGTATGAAAGCCGTAGGGGTAGGGGAGAAGGCTTGTGGAGATTTCTGAAAGTTGCCTTTACCATCATTGAGGTAAAGTCGATCTGCATAGGCAGGTGAATAGTCTCCAAACTCGATACCTCCGCTGCCTACAAGCAAATCAGGTTTGCCATCTCCGTCAGCATCAAAAAAATGTCCAGTGACATCTTCTGAAATAGCATCCATTGCAAAAAGGTCTGCTAGCTGTGGGGTGAATTTCCCACTTGAGTTTTGGGTAAGCAAAACAGAGGCTTGGCCTTTTGCGCCGGGAATAAACAGATCATCCAATCCGTCTCTGTTCAGGTCTGCTTTTGCAGCCTTTGGTCCTTCATTACTGATCATCCAAAACCGCAAGCGGTCACGATCGAAGTCGATAAAATCACTCTCTTTGTGCTGAAAAGGGAGCTTTGATTCACTTTGGAGGAAAGGCTGATTTTGAGCTTCCTGGAATGTTGGTTGAATTTTATCCTCTATTCCAGGTGAGAGTTTGAGTGTTTGATTGCTTTGGATATTTTTGAGCGTTCTTGTTTTTCCGCTTGGCCAAAGAATCTGAAGGGAGTCTAATTTTTCAATTTTCCCCAAACCAAAATGGACCCGTGGATCTACCGATGACATATACCCTTTGACAGGTTGGTACTCCTGATAGAATTTTTGTTTTCCGAAGAAGGCCGTGACTTTTGATCCAAACGCATTTCCAAGTTCAATGCTTAAATA
The DNA here is from genome assembly GCF_030694375.1 of Algoriphagus sp. GTDB lineage: Bacteria > Bacteroidota > Bacteroidia > Cytophagales > Cyclobacteriaceae > Algoriphagus. The sequence goes on along the minus strand of NZ_JAUXYL010000041.1, from coordinate 128,077 downwards.
ATTGCCATTTTTTGAATCGGTACTTGTGTTTTGATAGATGAAGGTCCGTTCGTTCAGGTTGTTTATGACCAAGTCCAAATCCCCGTCATTGTCCAAATCTCCGTAAGCAGACCCGGTGCTAAAAGTAAGCTGATCCAATCCGAGGCTTTGGGAGAGGTTTTCAAAATTCCAATTGCCTTTGTTTTTGAACAGGAAGTTTTGCTGCGGATTGGAAGGAAATGCATCAATCATTTTGGTTAATAGAACCGAGTCTCTGATGAATTCCGATACCCGTTGTTGACTATTGACATAAAAGTCCACAAAGTCAAAATCGGTTAGATCCTTTACAATGCCGTTTGCGACGAAGATATCCTTCTGTCCGTCATTGTCCATGTCAAAAATCAAAGCGCCCCAACTCCAGTCTGTGGCTTCGACTCCTGCCATCCGGCTGACTTCGGAGAAAACAGGGATTTGGGTTCCCGGTTGAAATCCTAAATTTCGTTGGAGGGTGTTTCGGGTAAACTGATGATGATATCCGGCTTTTAGGCTTGCCTGATATTTGTCCCAATCTTCAAAGGGTGTTTTGGTTTTGACTCGGGCAAGATCTTTCGGGAGCATTTCTGTGACAAAAATATCCGGACGGCTGTCATTATCCAGATCCGCAATGTCAGCCCCCATACTTCCCATGCTGATTTCGGAGAGCAATTCGGGAAGGACTTCGGAAAATGTCCCATCCTGATTGTTGAGATAGAGGTAATCCCGCTCAAAAAAATCATTGGAGACATACAGGTCCGGCCAGTTGTCATCATTCAGATCGGCGACGGTAACCCCGAGTCCATAACCAATGCTACTTCCAAATATTCCTGCTGCTTCGGAAACGTCGGTGAATTTGTTGCCGTCGTTTCTGAAGAGTTTATTTCCACCCTCGGGATCCCGGATTTCACGCTGTCCCTCACGGAGGTCGTAGATTCCAACAGACCGCCCGGAATTGCTGAGAAGGTACATATCCAGATCCCCGTCTTTGTCAAAATCGAAGAAAACGGCGTGCTGGCTCAGGCCTTCTTCGGCAAGTCCGTATTCTTTGGAACTTTCGGTGAAAGTCAGGTTGCCATTGTTGATAAAGAGTTCATTGTGACGTTTCTCCCCTCCCGGAGGTCCTGATTTGCAAACATAAATGTCCAGCAATCCATCTCCGTTGATGTCTGCCATGCTTACTCCAGTGGACCAATAGCCGGTGGAGTTTAATCCGGCTTGGTCTGTAATGTCTTTGAATTTCAGATTACCCAGATTAAGGTAAAGTCTGTTGGATGTTTGGTTGCCTGCCAGGAAAATATCGATCAGTCCGTCATTATTGATGTCTCCAAGCGCCACACCGGCACCGTTATAAAAATTCCGAAACGTATAGGGGTTTACTTTTTCGGTATAGGTGAGGTCATTTATAAACGCAATACCTGTTTCATCCTCAGAGAGGAGGCGAAAAAGTGGGGCAGTGTTTTTTTCTTCCTGTTGACAGGAACAAAGGGAAAGAAACAGAAGTAAAAGGATGTTTCTTTGCTTCATGGATTTAAAGTAAAAAAAGGAAGTGTACCAAAGCACACTTCCTTTCAAATTTAATTCAGGCTCGATCAATAACCGGGATTTTGTTTCAACGCAGGGTTAGCATTGATCTGGTTTTGAGGGATTGGGAAAAGTGCTCTGAATGGCTGAGAAGCTGACTTCTCCCACCATGGCTGATTCCATTTCCCGAATCGGATCATGTCAGTTCTTCGGCTTGCTTCAGCAAACATTTCAAAACCTCTCTCATCAAAGATATTATCCAATGTGAGTGTAGTGAAAGCAGGCATATTAGCTCTTGTTCGGATCTGATTGATTGCAGTAAGCGCAGCTGCTGTTTTTCCCTGACGGAATGCAGCTTCAGCTTTGATCAGGATGATATCTCCCAGACGAATCAAAGGATAGTCATTGTTTAAGCTGTTTGCAGCGCCTAAGGCGAATTCAAACTTACCTACTCTTGTACCTGCTTGTCTGAATGCATTAGGAGCAAGCATATTGATATTGGGAGTAAAAGTCAATGGAGGACCGTCCGGATCATTAGGTTCTGCTGAGATATCAATCAAACGTGTACCGTCTGAAGCAAATTGAGGACCTACAAGGAATGACTTTTTACGTACATCCTTGTCATCAAATTTGTTATAGAATTCCTCCAAAGATGCATATCCATTCCAGGGTTGATCTTGCAAATTGTATGTTCTCTGACTTAGGTAGTGTAAAGTCATTTGAGGCAAGTTGAAGCCCGGAGCGTTGTTCTGATCATAAGGAAGCGTCAAAATATTCTCAGTCGAGCCGCTGTTTCTTTCCGAGAAATTGGCAAAGAAATTTGAGGACAAAGAGTATTTGCCACTATTGATCACCTGATCAGCTGCTGCTTCGGCCTCAGCCCATTTGGCAGTACCCGTGTAAATTTGCGCATTCAAATAAAGCTTGGCAAGCATAGCCTGAGCTGTATAGAAATTAACCGTAGACTTTGCGTTGTCCTTTGGCAATGCATCGATGTTGTCCTTTATGGATTTTTCAATGAATGCAAAAACTTCTGCCCTTGTCTTATTGGTTGGATTACCACCTGTGGTAGTTTCGTCAATAATCGGCACATTACCGAATGAGTCAATCAACCATAAGTAAACCAAGGCTCTCAGTACTTTCAGTTCAGAATTCAAGGCTGCCACATCCGGGAACTGGATCAACAGGTTGTTGATTTCACCGATTGCCGTGAAGCAATAGTTCCAGGAGTTGTTGAAGGATTCCTCAGAAGGGTTCCATGTATGTCTGTGCATTCTGATCCATTGGCCTCCGTCTTCCCAGTCAGCACCCTTTTGAGGAATTGCCATTGCATCTGAAGAGACTTCATAAATAGACCAAATACTATTGTGACCTCCCCATGAACCTACGATTCGGGAATAAGCGGAAGCTTTCAGGACGTTTATCAAATTCGGATTTTTGCTGTTTGCAATATCCTCTGCAGTCACACCGTCCAACACCTCTTGCTCAAGCTCCTGACATGCGCCCAATGCATAAACCAATGGGAGCATCAAACAGATTTTACTTATAGATTTTAACATATCTGTAGAATTTGATTGGTTATTTAAAGTTTACTGTTACACCCAACGTGAAAGAACGAGTCTGGAAGTAAGTATTTCTACGCTCGATTCCTGGAGAAAGTGCAGATGTAAATGGGTTATCATTCTCGGAATCATTTATTCTTACTTCTGGATCCACACCAGTGTAGTTTGTTATTGTAAATAAGTTCTGTGCAGCGAAATACACTCTCAAAGAACTCAAATTCGGAGATTTGGTTTGGAAATTATAACCCAATTCCGCGTTGTCCAATCGGATAAACGATGCATCTTCCACCAATGAGCTATTAAATGTCGGAGGTGATTTTACCAAAGGGCTTGTAGGTGTCTTATCTGTCACAACTGAGTTCCATGTGTTTGAGGCGGTATCACCGTTTTCATAGAAACCTCTGTAAGAGTTGTAAAGATCATGTCCCCAAGCGCCTCTAAAGAAGAAGTTCAGGGTCCATTGACCGTACATAAAGCTGTTGGCAAAACCAAATTCACCTTTAGGCAGACCATTACCCAACTTTTCGAATTCATTCGGGTCAGTAGTAGAGAGAATGTACTCACCGTTTTCAGTTAAGCCATTCAAACGAGGACCGTAGAAATCACCCAAATTCTGACCTACTCTGTTGTAGATAATCGGGTTGTTGTTTTGTCCAGGAGAACCCGGAGTTGCAAATCTCAATTCTTCGAAACCTAATTCACCGGCTGATAAGCTTTCGATGGAGGTTTTGTCATAAATTGTAAAATTGAAGGTTGGAGACCATTTCAATGAACCTTTACCGATCTGATTGACAGAGGCTAGAAATTCAAAACCTGCAGCTCTTAAATCTGCCAAGTTTACCCAAGTCGAACCTGCAGTATTGAATCTTCCTGGATCAAATGGGTTTGGTGCACCTGTAGCTACAGGAACATTGAACAACAGGTCAGATATATTTCTGGTGTAGTAGTCAACACTACCGGTTACTTTGTTATTGAACAAGCCAAAGTCAACACCGAAGTTTAATTCCTCTTTAGTTTCCCACTTCAATTCCCGATTTGGGTTGGAGAATTGGTTGATCCCTACGAAGATGTCATTTTGAGTCAGCGGATCCCCGTCAAGATCGATTCGGTTTCCGTTACCGAACACACCCAAGGCCAAAGTTGGAGAAGGAGGTAGGTTACCGGTCACACCGAAAGACACTCTAGGTTTGAATTGAGAGAAAACGCCCATATCGAAAATCTGAGTAAAGTCGGATCCAATAGATACTGCAGGGAATACACCAGTTTGGTTGTTTGGTCCAAAACCGGAATAAGTTTCTGCTCTTACGGATGCTGAGAAGAAAATCATGTTATCCCAATTGAAGTTTGCTCTACCGAATAATGAGTTAAGCTGGTCTTCATTTGCAAAAGATGATACGTTGGTATTGTTACCAACTCTGATTGCGCCGGCGCCTAAGTTATTCCAGCCTAGGTCAAAGAGATATTGTCTTACCCGGGCGTTGAATCCTTGGTTTGTAGTGTACTGCAATCCTGCTCCCCCTAGAAGTGTCATACTTAACTTATCAGAAAGGTCAGTTTCGTATCTCAATGTGGATTCAAAGATTCGCTGCTTACGGTCAAATGTATTTCTTTCAGCTGATCCAGTTGCTCCTAGACCTACCTGAAAATCCTGAAGTGACCAGAATCCACCGGAAAGTGTATTTCTTCTGTCCTGAGAATATTGCCCTGAAAGAGTCAAATTTGGTAGGATGTCGTACTCTACTCGGTATGAGGTTAAGGATGTTTTGGTCTCTCCAACAAACTTTTGTTGTCTGGCCAAAGCTACCGGATTGAAGAAATCAAACAGATCTCGTTGGAAGTAGCCACCAAATCTGTTTCGGGCATCTTCAGTGTTTTCAAATACCGGTGCAGTAGGATTGTAGATCGTTGCATATCTAAATGCAGCATCATTGATTGACTCGGAGTCTACATTGGTAAACGATAAATTGACATTGAATCTCAATTTGTTGTCCAATGCACCTTGGGAAAGGTTCAATCTCGTATTGAGTCTTTCATTTCCGACACCGTTTACGATACCATTGTTATCCCGGTAGTTGACCGAAGCCATGTAGTTGGAATTTCCAAAGCTACCGGATACGCTTGCGTTTGTGGTGTAAGAAAGTGCATCATCGATCAATTCATTTCTCCAGTCGGTCTTGCTGCCGAAATTATTACCGCCTCTCGCTACAAACTCTTCAGCAGATAGAATTGGGATCAAATTTGCTGCCCGATCCATTGTTGCGAAGGAATTGATAGTAACGTTAGTCGTTCCTTCTTTCTTGCCTTGTCTGGTGGTAGTGATCAAAATAACACCGGAAGAACCTCTAGCTCCGTAAATTGCCGCAGCGGAACCATCTTTCAATACATCGATGGATTGAATGTCGTTTGGATCCACGTTTTCAAGAGAAGCACCGATTACACCATCCAATACGATAAGTGGAGAAGCATTCGCACCGAAAGTCGAAAGACCTCTAAGACGCACATTGAATGCATTGTTTGGATTGCCTCCCGGTCTTGTAATGGATAGACCGGCAACCTTACCTTGAAGCAATTGAGCAGGGTTGGAAACGTTACCGCGGTTGAAGTCTTCAGGTTTTACACCGACTACTGCAGAGGTAATTTCCTTTTTGTCCTGCGAACCATATCCAATTACCACAGCTTCCTGAAGGCTTTGAACGTCCTCCTGCAAGTTGATAGTGATGGTAGACTGGTTGCCGATCTCTATTTCCTGTGTCAGATATCCGACAAAGGAAATAACCAATACCTGATCTCCTGCCTGAAGTGGAATCGTAAACTTTCCATCCAGATCAGTCGCAGAACCCCGGGTGGTACCTTTGACGATAACCGTGGCGCCAGGAACAGGATCTCCAAGTCTTGCGTCCATCACTGTGCCAGAGATGGAGCGGGTTTGGGCATTGACAGCTACGATTGCACCGATTGTAAGTGCTAAAGCAAGTGTCAATGACTTGAGTTTTAGTAAATAATTTCTCATAGGGTTTTTTGTTTTTTTAAAAATCGAAATAGGTATGAGTACTTGTATTTCGAATCTAAGGTGAAATGTAAATTTTGATTTTGCAATTATTAACGAAAGCAGTCTTCTTACTTCTAAAAATCTATTTTCAACAGAATAAAGTATTATTTAGCAAAAACACAATGATCAGCTGAATATGTTAAAGTATGTTTAATGGAAAACGTTTTCCATTTGTAGAAACTTAAAAAAATCACTTTTTATTAAATAAATGAAAATTTATCTAAATCCAGAAATAGCCAATTCTGGCAAAAAATAGAATTCTAAAAAAATCAAAAAAGCAGGACATTTTATTGTAATAATTTAAAAAACAAAGCAGGAAATTTAATTCTCTTTGGTTTAAAATGGCATAGATATTAAAGCAATTATCCAAGAAATACCTATAGAAAAATGATCAATTTTTTTGATTGCCTAAAATTATTAAATGAAATAATCCTCAAGATAAGCAATGCTCCTTCCTTTCTCCTTGGGTGACAACCTTAAGCATTATATTTCCAATGTGATAGAGTAACTGCTTTAACCTAATTTTTCATGTTTAAGATTTCATCAGCGAAATTTTTCTCGAATTTTTTTTTTAAAAGAGGCCTAACCTGTCTGTAGGAAGTTGGAATCTAGCATGGTAAATAATCATTCCAGTATGAGTAGGCTCGGACAAGCTCGATTTCATCATGTTTCCCAAAACCTATTGGCTTTCTCAGATTCAGAATTTAATTTTAGTGAAAGATATATTTTCAGGAAATAATTTCATTGATTCAAAGGGATGCCAAATAATAGGTCTTAAATCTAGCAAAAAACAAAAAACTGGCAATAAACAGTCGATTTTGAACAAAAAACAGTCAGAATTTAAGGTTGAAAAAAATCAAATTTGGTATAGAAAGAACAAATGTCAAATGACTTTGGTGTTGGTGATCGCGAGATGCCATTCATTTCGGAAGGTCATTGATTCTGTATTTTCAGTTTAATCGATCCTTTCAAACAGCCACCGAAAAGTTCTCAATCACTTTGGATTGGGACTCCTTTGAGGAGGTTTTTTGGATCGAATTATTCATAAAAGAATATTTAAAACAATTATCAACAACCCAAAAAAACACATGAAAAAACAACTACGAATGATTTTCGTGTTTGGTTTGCTTTTTGTTTTTTGCGTAGGCCATTCGGCTTATGCCCAACTAGCAAAAATTACAGGAAAAGTGACTGATGTTACCTCTGGGGAAGGAATGCCCGGGGTAAGTATTTTGGTGAAAGGTACTTCGCGAGGTGCTGTGACTGATTTAGATGGAAATTACTCTATTGAAGCTGGCCCAAATGAAGTTTTGATAATTACGTTTATTGGTTTTCAACCGAAGGAAGAGTTGGTCGGTACCAGGCTAGTGATAAATACTTCGCTTGCTGAGTCCATTCAAGCACTTAATGAAGTGGTTGTGGTAGGATATGGTACACAAGAAAGAAAAGAAATTACCAGTGCTGTGACGAGTGTCAAAGCTGAGAGTTTTAATCAAGGCACGGTAAACGATCCACGACAATTACTTCAGGGCAAAGTAGCCGGGCTAAATATTGCTAGGCCTGGAGGTAACCCCAACGGGGGATTTAATATGCGTTTGCGGGGGATTTCATCGATTGGAGAGAATGCATCGCCACTCATTGTAATTGACGGGGTTATTGGTGCCTCCCTGAGTACGGTGGATCCCAATGACATCGAATCAATGGATGTTTTGAAAGATGGTTCGGCCGCGGCTATATATGGGACTAGGGGTTCTTCCGGTGTGATCCTAGTTACCACCAAAGCAGGAAAAAAAGGAAGAACTGTTGTTGAATTCAACAGCAGTGTTGCTACCGAAAATGTGGCAAGGACGATCAATGTCATGACAGCTGAGGAGTATAAGCAGATTCCCGGTTCAAGAGACCTTGGAGGCAATACAGATTGGATGGATGAAGTGACCAAGACAGGATTTAGCTTTATCAACAACCTCTCTCTGGGCGGGGGCAACGAAGGTACCAGCTATAGAATTTCGATCAACTCCCGTAATGTTGATGGTGTTGGAATAAATTCCGGTTTTGATCAATTAAATGCAAGATTGAACCTGACCCAAAGAGCGCTTAAAGACAAAGCTGTATTCAGTGTAAACATTTCCAATACATCTATTGACAGACAATTTGGCAATGAAAACTCTTTCAGATATGCCATTATAAGCAATCCAACTCTTCCGGTCATGGATCCAATGCCCCAGAGTCCGAATTTTGGAGGCTATTCCGAACGGGATATATTTGATTGGTTCAATCCTGTATCTATCGCGGAACAAAATATAGCAGATGGTCGCGATAGCAGGCTTCTTGCAAGTATTCGTGGAGAATACAATTTCAGCAGCAAATTTAGAGGTGCGGTTTTTTATGCCAGTCAAAGAGAAACTGATTGGAGAGGTTCTTACTCACCGAAGACCGCCAAATTTGGAGGTGGATTTGGCCGAAACGGATTGGCCACTATTCAAAACAACGAAAGGCTTAACGACCTATTTGAGACTACTTTGAATTATGATGAAACGGCAGGAAAAGTCGGAATGGCTTTTCTGGCAGGTTATTCTTATCAGGAGTTTTTCAATCAAGGGGACTATACCCAAGCAGGAAATTTCCTTACAGACGCATTTACTTACAATAACATAGGTGCAGCACTTGACTTTGCCAATGGTTTGGCGACTGTTTCAAGTTATGCCAACTCAAACAAATTGGTAGCCTTCTTTGGCCGTGCCAACTTCAATTTGGAGGATACCTACCTTTTGTCAGTGAGCGCGCGATACGAAGGTTCAACCAGGTTTGGAGCTAACAACAAGTGGGGCTTGTTTCCTGCCATTAGCGCAGGGGTGAACATTGCCAACTTATTGGATATGTCAGGTGTAAGTGCCATGAAATTCAGAGTAAGTTATGGCAGAACAGGTACACAGCCTGGAGAATCTTATCTGTCACTTTTGAGATTTGGCCGTCAGGGCAACTTCTTCTATAATGGTCAATTCGTACCATCCTATGGACCAGTTTCAAATGCAAACCCGGATTTGGCATGGGAAACAAAGGACGAATACAACATAGGATTGGATTTTGTGATTCTTAACAACAAACTAGATGGTGCGATTGACTACTACACTAGGGTAACAACAGGTATGATCTTACCGATCAACGTTCCTGTTCCGCCAAACCTATTCCCTACCACACAATTGAACATCGGTGAAATGTCCAATTCAGGTCTAGAGGTCATGTTAAATTACAAAGCCATCCAAAAATCTGACTTCAGATGGACTACAGGAATCAATTTCTCGACATTAAAAACAAACCTTAAAAGTTTGTCTTCGGGAGATTTGAGCTTTGGAGAAGTTAATTACCGCTCCAATTTTGGATCACCGGGTCAAAATCTGACTCAGTTGATCCGAATCCAGGAAAACGGACCACTTGGGCAGATTTGGGGTCCTGTACAGGTAGGAATCAGTGAAACTGGAGCACCTATTATGAAAGTAATCAATGGCACCGCCAAAGATGCAAACGGAAATCCAGTCTACTGTAACTGTAATGATGACAGGACCCAATTAGGAACAGCTTATCCTACTTTGAATTTTGGTTTCAACAACACTTTCAATTATAAGAATTGGGACTTGAATTTCTTCTTTAGAGGTTCATTTGGCCATTATCTGATCAACAGCTATAGGGGTTTCTATGAAAACACAGAAAGCACTACTGTTCAAAACTGGAATATTGTAAATACCAAATATTTTGATCCGAAAATTACCAAAGCAGAATATAACAGCACGCATGTTGAAAAAGCTGATTTCGTGGTTCTGGACAATGCTACCCTTGGTTATAACTTTAATGTTGGACCAGGCAGAGCAATCGGGAGAATCAGGACTTTCATCTCTGTTCAAAACCCGCTGATGTTTACCGGATATACCGGTGTGGATCCTGAGGTAAGGTATGGTGACTCAGAATCGGGTAATGATCCGCTTGCACCGGGTATTGAGCGCAGAGCAACTTATTTCACTACTACGATTACTACTCTAGGCCTTAATCTAAGTTTCTAAGCTTAAATATTAAACAACATGAAAAAAATTATAAATGTAAGATACTTCGTGATAGGCTTGGTAATGAGTTTTTTCGCTTCATCATGTATCGATTTGAAAGAAGAAGTTTTCAGCGCTGTCACAGCAGAGAATTTCTTCAAAACAGATGAGGAGTTTATTTCAGCCCTTGGGCAGGCATACACTTCTTTAGGCGGATTGGGTAACCATTCAGGTCTTTGGTCCATCAATGAAATTGCTTCGGACGAAATTACTGTATCACACAAAGGAGGAGACTGGTTTGACGGAGGGGTACTTTTGCAATTGCATCAGCATGAATTCAAAAGTGACAATCCGTTCTTTCAAAATTCGTGGAATTTCCTTTTCGGAGGAATCAATACCTGTAACAGGTTGATCTTTTCATTTGAAAAATTGGACAACCCCAACTCTCCGGCATTTATTGCAGAGCTCAGGGCATTAAGGGCCTTGTATTATTACTGGGCGATGGATGCATTCGGGAATATTCCAATTGTAACAGATTTTGCCGATGTAGAGGCTCCTGCAACCAAATCAAGGAAAGAAGTTTATGACTTTGTGCTGAAGGAACTCAATGAAGTCATCCCTTTGTTGAAGGCAACTAAAGACGGTACAACCTACGGAAGGATGACCAAATGGAGTGCTTTGATGATCAGAATGAAGCTTTACCTGAATGCAGAAGTGTACACAGGCACTCCTCAATGGGCTTTGGCTGCGGCAGATGCCTCTGAAATAATCAACAGCGGGGTTTACAGCTTGATGCCATCTTACAAAGCCAATTTTGCGATCAACAACAGTCAGTCAACTGAAAACATTTTCGTCTATCCTTATGACAAAGTTTTCGCTGGAGGTTTCAACTGGGTGATGATGACGCTTCATATTGTAAGCCAAGCTACATTTAATCTTACCCAGCAACCATGGAATGGCTATCAGACTGTGGAAGAGTTTTACAATTCCTATGTTGATCCTGCCAAAAACCCCGGAACTCAAGGTCCGGTATGGAAAGGCCTGGCTTTGACTCCTTCCACCGGAACTATTGATGGAAGATTAAGCAATTTCCTGGTTGGACCCCAGTTCAGAGCAGATGGAACAACTTTGATTGACCCAGGGGTGGAACCCACGGATCCGACAGGAAGAAACGGTGATCCCAATGGTCCACCGCTCACTTTCATGCCTTACCTTAATGAAATTTCTCCGGGTGGTCTGCGCCAGGCTGGAGCTCGGATTGCCAAATATGAATTTGAAAGAGGCGGGACAAATAACATGAGTAATGACTTTGTGATATTCAGGCTTTCGGATGTCATCCTTTCTTTGGCTGAAGCCAGATTCAGATTGGGACAAACTACAGAGGCTTTGGCTTTGGTCAATCAGATCCGTGCCAGAGCAGGCAATCTTGATCCTTTTACTACCTTGACTGCTGAAAGTCTTTTGGCAGAAAGAGGAAGAGAAATGTATGTGGAAATGACAAGAAGACAGGATCTGATCCGATTCAAAAAATATGGGGATGCCTGGTGGCCTTTTGCGGGAATGAACAGACCCAAGCTGGTGCATTCTCCGGGAAGCTTCCTGGAACTGTTCCCAATTCCTGCACCTCAACTGCTTGCCAATCCAAAATTGAAGCAAAATCCAGGTTACAATTAAATAGGGTTTTTAATAAATTAAGGCAGGCTGAATATTTTTTCAGCTTGCTTTTTTTTAATCCATTTTTAGACCAAACTTTAAAAAAAGATTGAATTACAGATACAAATTCATTTCACTCCTCCTCTTCGGAAATCATATTTGGAGTAAATTTTCATAATTCATTGATTCCAAATTAACCCATGCGTAATTACAAACCTTTATTATTCCCTTTATTCATTCTCAGCATCATCTTTCAGAGTTGTGATTCTCCAATCTATACTTCTTCTGATGATGGTTTTGCTAAATCCGACAGCTTGTTTTTAGGATTTCATCTGGGTATGGCCCAACGGGATTTTTTTGATCACTGTACTGAATTGAACAAACAACAAAAAATCACGCAGGGACCCGGTGGTTCCACTAATGTAGAGTATAGAATTGTAGATGAATATGACAGCGAAATCAGCATGCGCTTTTTTCCGACATTCATCGATGAAAAAATATTTGAGATGCCTGTTACCTATTCATACGTAGCCTGGGCTCCTTGGAACCGGCAATATTGGGCTGAAAATTTGCTTCCAAAAGTGCTGGAGAAATATAAATCAATCTATGGCGATGATTTCAAATTGATCAACCATCCTACTCAGGGAAAAGTGTACTATAAAATTGATGGAAAAAGAAGGATTAACATATTTATCAAAGATGAACAGCATGTTCAATCCGTTTTCACAGATTTGAAAGTAGAAAAGAGGCTCAATGAAGAATTTGAAAAAAGCCAATCCCTAGAGAAAGCACCCTCTAATTGACACGAAATGGAAGGGATTTATGAAAAACCCAAAAGATGAAATGCCCATGATCCCATTGTTTCGGGATTGCAAAGAGGGATTTATTCTGCATGCGAAGATTCCATCTGACCAATAAAAACAAATTATGAACAGATGAAATCGAGCCTGCCTGAGGCAGACAGGCATGACTAAAAAGTCACACACTGGGATGATTATCGACCATGCGAGATTCCATGTGGCAAATAAAAATCAAATTATAAACACATGAAATCGAGCATGACGAGTACGTCACACACTGGGATGATTATAATTCATGCGAAGATTCCATCTGACCAAAAAAATCAATTTATAAACAGATGAAATATGCCTATTTTCCATTTTTGTTTTTTTGGCTGTTCAACCTGATTTCATGTTCCCAAAAGTCTGAAATACAACCAATAGAACCGCTTTTTGTAAGACTCCCCTTCCAACTAACAGGGATTGATTTTATAAATAATCTGACTGAGACAGAGGCATTCAATATTGTTGAATACCTCTATTTTTATAACGGAGGCGGGGTAGCCGTTGGGGATATCAACAACGACGGTCTGGTTGATTTGTATTTTTCTTCCAATCAGGGCTCCAACAGACTTTATCTGAACAAGGGGGAAATGAAGTTTGAGGACATTACCCTGAGCGCAGGCCTCGCCTCAGAAAATCCCTGGAAGACCGGGGTTAGTATGGTAGATATTAATGGGGATGGATTTTTGGATATATACGTCTGTAGGCTGGGAAACTGGAAGGGGATTGTTGGTAAAAATGAATTATATATTAACAACGGGGACTTGACGTTTACAGAAAGTGCGGAGGAATATGGTTTGGATTTTCAGGGTTTCAGTACGCAAGCCGCGTTTTTTGACTTTGACAGAGATGGAGATTTGGATATGTACCTTCTCAATCATGCCGTCCATACAGAAAGGAGTTACGGGAGGGCCGAAACAAGATATTATGATGATGGATTGGCAGGAGATAGGCTTTTTAGAAATAATACAGAAAAAGGGGAAAAGAGATTTACCGGGGTCACCCGGGATGCGGGGATCTTCTCCAGCCTGATCGGGTATGGGTTGGGGATTGGTATTTCGGATATCAATAACGATGGTTGGCCCGATATTTATGTTTCCAATGACTTTAATGAAAATGATTACCTCTATATAAATCAGGCAGACGGAACTTTTAGTGAGCAGATTTCTTCGATGGTCAATAACCACAGCAGGTTTTCGATGGGAAATGACTTCGCGGATATCAACAATGACGGATGGATAGATTTCATCACTTTGGATATGCTGCCCGGGGAGGAAAGCGTTCAAAAAATGTCCGTAGGGGAGGACAGTGAAGAAATCTATCAACTCAAACTTGGTTTTGGGTTTGAAAGACAGGTCTCCAGAAATAGCCTTCAGCTCAACAATTCAAATGGCACTTTCTCTGAGATTGCTCAATACTCGGGAGTTTATGCCACAGATTGGAGTTGGGCGGCCCTTTTTGCGGATTTCGATAATGATGGCTGGAAAGATTTGTTCATTTCCAATGGAATAGTAAGAAGGCCAAACGACTTGGATTACATCAACTTTATCACCAATCCCGAATTGAAAGATGGCTTGCGAAATAAGCCAGACATGAGTAATCTGAGTCTTTCTGAAAAAATGCCTCCGGGAGATGTCAGTAATTTTATTTTCAAGAACAACAGAGATCTGACATTCCGGGACGTTTCTAAGGAATGGGGGATCGACAGTAAAAATTTCTCCAATGGTTCAGTTTATGCGGATTTGGATAACGACGGAGATCTGGATCTGATAGTCAATAACATTAACGAACATGCCGGCATCTATGAAAACCGGGGCGGTCAGATTTCAGGGAAGTCTGGCAATTCAAATTATTTGAAAATTAGATTTGAAGGACAAGGAAGTAACAGATTTGGGATTGGAGCCAAAGTGGAGCTATACAATAAAACCAAAATTCAGATTCTGGAAAACTATACCAGCAGAGGTTTCCAGTCCTCTGTGGCACCTGAACTCCACTTCGGGCTGGGAGATGCCAAAAGCTTCGATTCCCTGAGGATAATCTGGCCAAATGGAAAATCAGAAACCCTGACGAAAGTAGGCGTAAACAGTACTGTCATCCTGAAGGAATCAAAAGCCACAAAACCTTTTGATTTCTCTTCTGATTCTTACGTTCCACCGGTGAAGATGCTAAGCAAAGTATCTACGGGATTGGATTTTAATCATCTTGAAAATGAGTACAATGATTTTAATGCAGAGCCGCTTTTGCCCCATAAATTATCACGGGAAGGGCCTGCGTTGGCTACCGGAGACTTAAACCGAGACGGAATGTCGGATATTTTTGTCGGAGGGGCTTCCGGTCAGCCGGGAGTGGTGTTTCTTCAGGGCAAAGACGGTAAGTTTTATCCAACGAATCAGCCCCTGTTGGAAGAAGATTCTTTTTTGGAGGATGTTTGTGCCGTTTTTTTTGACAGTGACGGAGACGGGTTTATGGATTTGTTAGTGGGAAGAGGAGGAAATATCCCTGATGCAAACAATGAAAGGATGGCCACAGGAATCTATCTCAATGACGGAAAGGGGAAATTTTTCCAAAGGATAAATTTGGCTTTGGAGATTAATGCTCAAGTGTCGGTGGTGAAAGCAGTGGATTTCAACGGGGATAGTTTAACAGATTTAATGATCGGCGGGAGAAATGTGGCCGGAAAGTATGGACAAAGCCCAAGAAGTTATTTGCTGAAAAATCTGGGGAACAATCAATATGAGGATGTGACAAAGGAGCTTGCCCCTGACTTGGAATATTTGGGGATGGTCAAAGACGCGGCTTGGACAGACCTCGACCTGGATGGGAATTTGGACTTGATCGTAGTAGGTGAATGGATGCCTATCACCGTTTTTATGAACAGAAATGGCAAACTAACAAACGAAACATCATCCTTTGGATTGGATAAATCAACAGGTTGGTGGAACTCACTTGTCGCCGAAGATCTCAATGGGGACGGCTTTCCTGATTTGGTGATTGGAAACTTAGGCTTAAATACCCGGTTGAAAACCCGTGGAGAATTTCCGGTACAAATGATTCTCAAAGATTTTGACCAAAATGGAAGTACCGAACAGATAATTTCCTATCCGGTGGAGGGAAAATATTATACTGTGGCATCAAGAGATGAACTGCTAAAACAAATTCCAGTCCTAAAAAAGGACTTTGTTCGCTACCGTGATTTTGCAGGAAAGGACGTTGGGAAAGTGTTTCGTTACATAAATACAGAAGGAGCGAAATATCTGGAGGCAAGTCAATTTGAGTCTGTGGTGCTGCTAAGTCAAAAAGGCAGGGGATTTTTGTCACAGGCCCTGCCGGCCGAGGCTCAGTTTGCCCCCATTGAGGCGATTGAAGTAACTGATGTGGATCAGGATGGGTTTCCGGATTTGATAATTGGAGGGAACAATTCTGCCGCGGCACCTTATTTTGGAGCCTACCTGGGAAGTTGGGGACACATTCTGAAAGGAAATGCTTTGGGTGAATTTAAAGCAGACAATGGATATCCCCTGAAAATCAGAGGGGATGTCAGGGGGATCAAAAAAGTAACTGTGGGATCTCAAACCTGGTTGGTATTTGCTAAAAACGACGGTGAATTGGAGGTTGTACGGTTCGGTCTTTAACGCTATTCCGCCCCTCCCAAACCGTCCGGAAGAGATTGTCTCAAAGGTTTTTCATTAACAATCCTAAATCATCTTAAAACTACCCGGACAACCAATCTGTTGCTTTGAGCATCTGTATCTTTACAAGATGCTAAACCACTTTTATGAGAGAATATAAGCGCACTATTTTATATTTCGCGATATGTCTTTTTGGCATTTCATTTTATTCACAAGCACAGGGGATCAGGGGCAAAGTAACAACCAAGGAAGGTGAACCTTTAGCTTATGCCTCGGTTTACATCCGGAATCTCGAAGATGGTGTTCCAACCAATGAAAATGGGGATTATGAGTTTCGCCTAAAACCCGGGTATTATGATGTGCTGGTTCAGTTTCTGGGCTATAAGTCTCAACTGGAAACCGTGGAAATTCGTGAAGGTTGGGTTGATCTGAATTTTAGCCTGGAACCTCAGATCTACACCTTAAGCACAGTCGAGGTTCGGGCGGGGGCAGAGGATCCTGCACTGACCATCATGCGAAAAGCCATCTCCAAAGCCAAATACCATCGACTCCAACTCCAGCGATATGCCATGACGGTTTATCTTAAGGGTACCGGACAATTGACCGATGCGCCTTTTTTCATGAAAAAGACACTGGAAAAAGAAGGATTGAAGCTCAATGAGGCCTACACTTCCGAATCAGTATCGAGAATTACCTTTACCCTGCCCAATAAAGTGGAGGAAAAGGTCATTTCCATCCGAACAAACGGGGATAATCAAGGCACTTCACCCGCGCCTTATATTCAAACCTCATTTTATCAGGACCAGATCAACGAGATCGTTTCTCCACTTTCCCGCTATGCTTTTAACTATTATCAGTTTAAGTATGAAGGAAGTTTTTTTGATCAGAATGTGATGGTCAGTAAGATCAAAGTGACCCCGAAATCACGTGGCGAGCGGGTTTTTGAAGGATACATTTACATTATCGAAGGTCTTTGGGCTATTCATAGTCTGGATTTGAAGACCTCGCTTTTGGGTTTTCAGATTTCTGCCAAACAACAATATGCCCCGGTTTCTGATAATGTCTGGATGCCTCTGACACATACTTATACCTTTGGCGGAAAGATTTTTGGCTTCGAAGGGGAATTCAAATACCTGGCGTCTACCCGGGAATATGATATTGAATTGAACCCTGATTTGGTTGCTGTCCCCGAGATTATCGATGAAAAGGTTCAGGAGATCCCTCAGGATTTAAAAAAATTCAACAAGTCAATTTCGGCTTTGGAACAGTTGGCCACTGAAGAACCCAAAACCCGAAAAGAGTATCGGAAGCTGATCAATGAATATGAAAAGGAAGCTCTGAAAGAACAACAAGTCGAAGATAAGCAGGGGGTGGTTTCGGAACGCTATTACAGTGTGGATTCCCTGGCAAAAAAGCGTGGCTTGGCTTATTGGGACAGCATTCGGCCGGTGCCTTTGACCTTGAAAGAAGTGGAAGGTTACAAGCGGGATGACAGCCTTGCGGTAGTGGAAACAGCAAAAATGAGTGAGGTAGATTCAGTGGCCAAAAAGGCAAGAAGCAAATTTAAGCCTATGGACTTTATGAACGGAGCCCGATACAGTTTTGGCAAGGGCGTCTCGGTCGGCTTCCGGCAAAATTGGACCAAGATGTCATTCAATACCGTGGAAGGCTGGAAAGTAGGCGTTGGCATGTATTACAGAAAGTACTCGGAAGTTAAGCTTGCCGACAGCGTCAATCGCGTGAGAAAAAGCTTCAATATTGAGCCTGAGCTCCGCTATGGATTTTCCAGTGATCGATTTTATAGGAAAGTGAATTTTCGCTGGTCTCATACCCAGCCGACATCCGGTCAGACTTGGGGCGTGGAAGGTGGGCGATACATATACCAGTTTAATACTGAGGATCCTATTCAGGAGCAAATCAACGCGGCCTATTCCTTATTGCTCAGAAGTAATTACATGAAGCTGTATGAGCAGGATTTTGCCCGTGCCTATTGGTCACATCGGGTGAATTATGGGTTTACTTATCGGGTCAATTTTACCTTGGCTGAGCGAAGATCACTGTTCAATAATTCTGATTACTCGTTGTATAAAAAACCAGAACGTGTTTACACTTCCAATCAGCCTGAGAATGTGGAAGCAGGGGATGTCGCTTTTCAAAATCACCGAATCGCAAAGTTAAACACTGCAATAGAGTGGAGACCTGGCCTGACCTATTCAATTCGAAATGGAAGAAAATCCCCGAATTACGAGCGATCGCCGCTTATTACACTCCTGTATCAAAAAGCGCTTCCCAACTTAATCACCGATGAAAACTCTTCCAAGTTTGATCTTCTTGAATTGGGGGTGAAGCATGATGTCCGCTTTGGGGTCAGCGGAAAGTTGGACTTCAATGTGACAGCGGGAGCGTTCCTGAACAACGACAGGGTCTTTTTTCAGGATTTCAAGCATTTTGGGGGTAACCGGACGATCTTTTCCAATTTTGGTCCAGCTTCGAATTACCGATTTATGGATTATTACAAGTACAGCACGAACTCCAATTATATTTCAGGAATCGCCCATTATCAGTTCAGAAAATTCCTTTTGACTCAGTTGCCGATGCTACGCTTCTCTGGAGTGCGTGAGAATATTTTTGTCAATTATCTAAAAACAGAAAATTCACCACACTATACCGAGATCGGCTATTCGCTGGATAACCTCTTCCGGATCTTCAGACTTGAACTGGGAGTAGCCTTTGAGAATGGCAAATACCTCAGAAGCGGCCTCCTGTTTGGAGTGGCGACATTTATTAATATGAGTTTTGATGATTGAAAAAAGTAGGGATGCAGGGAGTTAAATTGATTGGGTTAGGGGAGATTCGCCGGATGGAATTTTAGATTATCCGTTCAATTCACCCAAAGGCATTATAATTGGTGAATTGATCTTAAGCCTAAAGTTTAAAAAATAAAAACCCGGCTTCAGTAAAGTAGCCGGGTTTTCAATTGGGTTATTGAAGTCAAGATCAGACCTTCATAATATCCGCTTCCTTCTTCACCAGAAGCTCATCGATTTTGGATGAATAGTTATCTGTTAATTTCTGAACCTGGTCCTCAGCCCGTTTGATTGCGTCTTCTGCAGCGCCGTCTTTCTGAAGTTTTCTTAAAGATTCATTCGTGTCCTTTCTGACACTTCGGATCGAAATTTTTCCTGATTCACATTCTTGTTTGGACTGTTTCACCAGATTGATTCGACGCTCTTCTGTCAAGGAAGGGATCGTCAGTATGATGGTTTCCCCGTTGTTTTGTGGAGCCAAACCAAGGTCTGAATTGATGATTCCCTTTTCGATTTCCGAGATCAGATTCCGTTCAAATGGCTTGATCGCAAGGGTTCTCGCGTCAGGTGTAGTGACAGAGGACACTTGGTTGATTGGTGTGGGAGTCCCATAATACATCACCATTACGCCATCCAGCATATTTGGCATGGCCTTGCCTGCACGGATTTTCAATAATTCAGCCGCGGTATGGTCCACCGCTTTCTGCATCAGTTCTTTTGCTTCGTCTAAGAATAATTCGATTTCTTCCATGATTTAATTCAGGATTTATCAGTGATCAATGTTCCGATTTGTTCGCCAAGTACGAGTTTACTCAGGTTGCCGGTCTTGTTCATATCGAAGACAATAATGGGCAGGTTGTTTTCCTGGCAAAGCGTGAAGGCAGTCATATCCATCACGTTGAGATTTTTTTCATAAACCTCACTGAAGGTAATCTGTTCGTATTTCGTTGCGGTCGGATCTTTTTCAGGATCTGCTGTGTAAACACCATCCACTCGGGTACCTTTCAGTACCACATCTCCTTCGATTTCGATGGCACGCAGTGCAGCCGTAGAATCAGTGGTAAAATAGGGATTTCCAATTCCGGCTCCAAAAATCACAATCCTGCCTTTTTCAAGGTGTCTTATTGCTCGTCTTCTGATGAAGGGTTCGCAGACACTTTCGATTTTGATCCCGGACATGAGTCGGGTGTACATGCCATTTTGCTCCAATGCACTCTGCAATGCCATCGCATTGATCAGGGTAGCAAGCATGCCCATGTAATCTCCCTGGACTCGGTCAATACCGGATTTCTCTGCCTGAACTCCCCGAAAAATATTTCCTCCTCCAATCACAATTGCTATCTCTACTCCCATTTCCTTCACTTTTTTAATTTCATCAGCATATTGTTGAAGGCGTGAAGGATCGATTCCGAAGTTTTTGTCGCCCATCAAGGATTCTCCACTGAGCTTGAGCAGGATGCGGTTGTATTTCATTGGGTGGTTGATTTCTAAGTTGCTTTCGGGTAAAGCCCGAAATCTTTTGGATTTAGCTGTCAAATTGCGATCGAATCGACCCTGAGAAGCCCGAGCAATCCGACAAATATAATTTCTTCATCTCACAATGCTAGGGCCAAATCCAAAAATGGGAAAATGTGTATTAAATTAGAATAGTTAATAGGCTGATAATATGGGCTTTTGGGATAAAAAAAGGGTTTGGATCATCGGAGCTTCTTCGGGTATTGGAGAGGGATTGGTTAATATTTTAGCAGAAAATGGAGCGAGACAGCTCATATCTGCCCGAAATAATTCAAAACTCGAGGAGTTAAAAACCAATTTTCCGAAAGCAGAAATTGTTGTTCTCCCGGTAGATGTTGAGCTACTTTCTGAGCTTACAACAAAAGTTGAGGAGGCCTGGCAATTTTTTGGAGGCTTGGATTATGTGTTCTTGAATGCAGGAATGTCGGTAAGAGATTTGGTGACTGAAAGCAAATTGGATGTGGAGCGGAAAATAATGGACATCAATTTTTGGGGACCGGTGGCTATTACCAAGGCGCTCTTAAAAAAACGAAGTACTGAAACTGCGCTTCATCTGGTATTGACATCCAGTCTGAGCGGCAAATATGGAGTCCCAAAGCTCGCTGCATATTCAGCCTCAAAACATGCTATGCAGGGATATTTTGATTCCTTGAGGGCAGAGACTTTTGCTACAGGTTTGTTTATTCATGTCGTCATTCCGGGATTTATAAGGACTAATATTACAGTGGCAGGGCTGAGAGGGGATGGAAGCAGAAGCGGGAAAATGCAGAATGCTTTGGCGGAGGGAATGGAAGCAAGCGATTGTGCCAAAGGGATACTCAAGGGACTAGAAAAGGGGAAAGAGGAATTTGCAGTGGGAGGTGCTGAGCGATTTACCATTGGACTCAACCGATTTTTCCCCGGGTTGATGAAAAAAATGATCCGATCCAATCCGCTGCAACGGCTTAAGCAAATGCAAAAAGCAATCTTTGCAAAATAAGGTTACTGGATAATTTGTACGGTCCGAAGTTAAAATTGAATCAGCACCTGATTTTTTTCCACGCTTTGTTTCAGTGCTACTTTTACATCTTTGACGACCCCGTCTCCCGGAGATTTGATGATATTTTCCATCTTCATGGCTTCCAAAATCAGGACTACATCGCCCTTTTTGACTTCGTCTCCCGGCTTTACTTTCAAGTCTAAAATCAAGCCCGGCATGGGGGCTTTGATGTCTTTTATCGCTCCCGTTCCCGCTGCACTCATTCCCATTTGCTCCAAAAGTAGGTCGAATCGATCTTTAAGCTGAAGGGTAGCAGTTTTGTGACCAATTCGAATCTGCAGGCTTTTTGTGTCTCGGTCAATTGACAGCAATTCCGCTTCCATGGATTCATTTCCCCGGATCAAATGGACTTTTCGATCTCCTATCCATTTCAAATCCCAAGAAATCGGTTTTTGGTTTACTTTGATTAAATCCTCGGTTTTTTCAACCGAATGGGGGGCGTTTTGAAGGATTACTGAAAACATTCCTGCTATTTTGGGTGTGAATATACAGCTACAGAATCAAATGCTCCGTAGAGATTTCTTCCAAATATGATACAAATGCAATCGACGCCAAAGAAAATCTTGATGACTTGCCTGACTTTTGGCAGCTTGTCTATGGCCCTTTTTACAGTTTCCTGTAAATCAGAAAAATCTGCACTGGTTCAGAATTCCGAGAATTCAGCCGTGGCTGAAGCTTCACCTGAAGCCCGGATTGACAGTGCAAAATTACTGCGAATGATTCGTGAGAAAAATGCTGAAATAGCAGGATATCAGCCCAGTGCAAAGCGGGATTTTGACTTGCTTCACACTGAGCTGGATTTGGCTTTTGACTGGTCAAATCAGGCAGTTTTAGGAAAGGCCAAGTTGAAGTTAACTCCCTATTTCTATCCTCAAAAGGAGTTGGTCCTGGATGCCAAAGACTTCGAAGTTGGGGCGATTTATCTTTTGAACGGGGAAGCCCAAAGCAAGCTGAATTATCGATACGATGAAAAGCAGTTGCGTATTTACCTTCCCGAACTATTCACTTCCAAGGACACCATTCAGGTTGAAATCAATTACATCGCATTTCCTGACAGGAATTCTGGTTCGGGAAGTGAGGCAATTACCGACACCAAGGGCCTGTATTTTATTGATCCCTTAGACACGATTCCGGGTAAGCCAACCATGATCTGGACACAGGGCGAGACCGAACATAACAGCAAGTGGTTTCCGACGATTGACAAACCCAATGAGCGATTTACACAGCTCTTCAAATTGACCGTTCCGGATTCGATGGTTTCGATCAGCAATGGAGTATTGGTAAAGCAGGAAAAACTGGAGAATGGGCTGCGAAAGGATTATTGGGAAATGAAATTGCCGCATGCGCCATATTTGGCGGCTATTGCGGTCGGGAATTTTGGAAAGGTGGAGGCAAAATGGAAAAATATTCCACTGGGATATTATGTTGAAAAGGGCTTCGAAAAGGGTGCTGCAATGGTATTTGAAAACACGCCTGAGATGATCGGGTTATTCGAAGAAAAGCTGGGGGTTGACTTTCCATGGCCAAAATATGATCAGATTGTAGTGCGGGATTTTGTCTCAGGAGCAATGGAGAATACCACCGCATCGATTTTCATGGAAGAATTGCGGTTGGATGAGCGGGAAGCGATTGATTCTGAATGGGATTACATCATCGCTCATGAGCTTTTTCATCAGTGGTTTGGGGATTTGGTCACAGCGGAGTCTTGGGCTAATTTGACTCTGAATGAAGCCTTTGCGAACTACAGTGAGTACCTATGGAATGAACACAAGTACGGACAAGATCAGGCAGCACTCAAATTGGTGACTGAAATGGAAGGCTATTTTGCTGAATCTGAGTCCAAACAAGTTGATTTGATCCGGTTTAACTATGCCGATTCTGAGGACATGTTTGATTCACACAGCTACAACAAGGGGGGTGTTGTATTACACATGCTTAGGCAACATTTAGGAGATGAAGCTTTTTTTAAAGGATTGAATCTTTATTTGAAACAGCATGCTTTCCAGTCGGTGGAGATTCACGATTTGAGGCTGGCGTTTGAGCGGGTAAGCGGACAGGATCTCAATTGGTTTTTCAATCAGTGGTTTTTGGACAAAGGACATCCTGAGCTATTTTTCGAAGTTGATTATTCGCAGCCTGAAAATATTCTTCTGACTGTGTACCAAGTTCAGGATTTAGAAAAATTGCCCCTGTATCTGCTTCCTATTGAAGTGAGTTGGTATGAGGGCAAAAGTCGGAAATCCAAAAAATTTCAGATGACAAGTTCGTTCCAGCAGTTTGCCTTAGAAAATGAATTTCCGGTGACCCAGGTTTATATTGATGAAGGGAAAAATTTGTTGGCAAGAAGAAATCAAGAAATCAGTACAGCTCAGTATGCACTTCAGTTCAAAGAATCAACTCTTGGTGTGGCAAGGTATGAGGCATTGGATAGTTTGGTTTCAAGGGAGGCTAAAGATTACCTGATTGAGATTTTACCCATTGCAGTTATGGATTCTTTTTGGTCAGTAAGGGAAAATGCGTTGGGCTTTATGCAAAATGATCCGGAATGGAGAAATCAAATTCAGGGCTTGGAGGACATGGTTTATGAACTGGCAGAAAAAGATCCTAAAAACTCGGTCAAGGCGGCTGCGATAGATCTATTGGCGGCATGGGATCCTGATAAATATCAATCGGCTTTTCTTCGCTTAGCAAATGAGCAATCCTATTTGGTGGCAAGTTCAGCATTGATGGGATTGGTAAGGGCAGAGGAGAATCCTGTGGACGCCGCGGTGATTGAAAGATTTGTCGGAGAAAGAAATTTCAGGATGATAATTCCAGTGGCAGAATATTATATTTTACAAAATGTAAAAGGTAAGGGTCCATGGTTTTTGGACCGGGTAGATCAGCTGTCAGGCGAGGGACTATATTTCTATCTGGGATATTTTAGCGAATATTTCTCCAGATTCCCAGAGGAGGGAAAAGATCAAGCGGTTAGGAAACTATTTCATCTTTTAGAAAATGATTCGAAAAGTTTTGTTCGATTGGGAGCTTTTCAGGCGCTAATGGGATTTGCAGATGAGGAAGCAGTGATCAAAAAGTTAAATCAGGTGGTCCAAACTGAAAAAGATGAAAAACTTAAAAACTATTACAATTATTTCCTTGAAGCACTCAACTGAAAAAATTAATCAGTTGATTTTTAAATCATTGAATTACAACACGTGAAAAAGTTATCAAATTTGGTGGTCATCCTTTGATACTTTGACAAAAGGCTATAATTTTGCCATCCGTTAAGACCACTAGGGTTCAATCCCCAAGAGATTTTAGCGCAGTTGGGGGAATACCAAAGCGGCCAACTGGGACGGACTGTAAATCCGTTGACTTATGTCTTCACAGGTTCGAATCCTGTTTCCCCCACGTGATTGCCCGAATGCAAAATTTTTTATCTAGTTTTGCAGGGCTAAAAAATCCGGTACGCCGGTTACAAGCGGGAGTAGCTCAGTTGGTAGAGCGGCAGCCTTCCAAGCTGCAGGTCGCGGGTTCGAGCCTCGTCTCCCGCTCTTTCTTTTCTTTCGGGAAATTAAAGGGCAAAAAGCCGACGTAGCTCAGGGGTAGAGTACTTCCTTGGTAAGGAAGGGGTCACGGGTTCAATTCCCGTCGTTGGCTCAATTACAGAGAATTATTATCTAAACATATCTTTAAACTTAAACTGAGGATTTTCACGCATGGCAAAAGCAACCTTCGACCGTTCCAAGCCGCACGTTAACATCGGTACGATTGGACACGTAGACCATGGCAAAACAACCCTGACTGCCGCCATCACTACCGTATTGGCTAAAAAAGGTCTTTCTGAATTGAGAGATTTCTCTTCAATTGATAACGCTCCTGAAGAGAAAGAAAGAGGTATTACTATCAATACTTCGCACGTAGAATATCAGACTGAAAACAGGCACTACGCTCACGTAGATTGCCCTGGTCACGCTGACTACGTTAAAAACATGGTAACTGGTGCTGCCCAGATGGACGGTGCTATCCTTGTAGTAGCTGCAACTGACGGCCCAATGCCTCAGACTAGAGAGCACATCCTTTTGGCTCGTCAGGTAGGTGTACCTCAGCTTGTAGTATTTATGAACAAAGTTGACATGGTTGACGATCCTGAGCTTCTTGAGCTTGTGGAAATGGAAATCAGAGAACTTCTTTCATTCTATGATTTTGACGGAGACAACATTCCAGTAATCGCTGGATCTGCACTTGGAGCCTTGAATGGTGAAGAGAAGTGGGTTGAATCTGTTATGGAGTTGATGAACGCAGTAGATTCATTCATTCCGATTCCTCCTCGTTTGGTGGACAAAGATTTCTTGATGCCAGTTGAAGACGTATTCTCGATCACAGGTCGTGGTACTGTAGCTACAGGTAGAATCGAAAGAGGCGTAATCAACTCTGGCGAACCGGTTGACATTATCGGTATGGGTGCTGAAGGCTTGAAGTCTACAGTTACTGGTGTTGAGATGTTCCGTAAAATCCTTGATAGAGGAGAAGCTGGTGATAACGTAGGTCTATTGCTTAGAGGTATTGAAAAATCACAGATTAAGCGTGGTATGATTATCTGTAAGCCAGGATCTGTGAAGCCTCACGCTCACTTCAAGGCTGAAGTTTATGTTCTTTCAAAAGAAGAAGGTGGACGTCACACACCATTCTTCAACAAATACAGACCACAGTTCTACCTTAGAACTACGGATGTAACTGGCGAGATCAAACTTCCAGAAAACGTTGAAATGGTTATGCCAGGTGATAACGTAACTATCGAAGTTACCCTTCTTAATGCAGTGGCATTGGAAAAAGGTCTTCGATTTGCAATTAGAGAAGGTGGTAGAACAGTAGGTGCCGGTCAGGTTACCGAAATTCTTGACTAATCATACTTAATTACAAGTAAACTATGCGATCCCAAATTAATTTGGGATCGCATTTGTTTCTAAAGACATTATTCCTAATTTTGCGTTCCCATTTACGGAGCGTTCATTCATACGGGCATAGTTCAATGGTAGAATAGCGGTCTCCAAAACCGTTGATGGGAGTTCGAATCTCTCTGCCCGTGCAGCAAGTAAGTAGACTATGAATCTTAAAAACTTTGTCCTTGAATCTTACGACGAGATGGTAAATAAGGTCACTTGGCCTAAATTTTCATCTCTTCAGAATAGTGCCGTATTGGTGTTGGTGGCATCTCTCATTTTCGCGCTGTTTATCGGTGTGGTGGATTTGGGATTTGAGAACATCATGACATGGTTTTATGATTTATTCTAATTGACATTACAGAATGGCTGAACATAAGTGGTACGTACTCAGAGTAGTAGCGGGACAGGAGAAGAAGACCAAGACTTATTTGGATAATGAAATCCAAAGACAGAAAATTGGCGAGTTTATTCCTGAAGTGCTGATTCCTTCTGAGAAGGTATATGAAATGCGAAATGGCAAAAAGCGTGTCCGAGAGAGAAATTTCTTTCCGGGATATGTTTTGGTCAATGCAGATCTTTCCAACGGTGAAGCCAATCACGTAATAACGAGTATCCCGGGTGTTATCGGGTTTCTTGGATCAAACCAGGGGGGAGCTTCCAAAACCCCTGAACCGTTACGCCAATCAGAAATCAACCGTATTTTAGGTAAGGTTGAGGAGATTGATGAGTTTGCCGAGAAGCAGGACACACCATTTATAGTAGGAGAGGCCGTAAAAGTAATGGACGGGCCCTTCAGTGGTTTCACCGGGACAATTGAGGAGATATTTGAGGAGAAGAAGAAGCTTAATGTTATGGTTAAGATCTTCGGCCGAAATACTCCTGTTGAATTAAACTTTATACAAGTAGAAAAACAAGACTAAGCAATGGCTAAGGAAATCACTGGTTATGTAAAACTGCAGGTGAAAGGTGGCCAGGCTAATCCGTCACCTCCAGTAGGTCCAGCTCTTGGTTCCAAGGGTTTGAACATTATGGAGTTCTGTAAGCAGTTCAACGCACGTACCCAAGAAAAAATGGGCACAGTGCTTCCGGTACTGATTACGGTTTTTTCTGACAAGTCTTTTGAGTTTGTTGTAAAAACTCCTCCGGCAGCTAATCTGTTGTTGGAAGCTGCAAAAATCAAAAGCGGTTCAGCGGAACCAAATAGAAAGAAAGTAGGATCAGTTACCTGGGATCAGGTGAAGGTGATTGCTGAGACGAAAATGCCTGACCTAAATGCTTTCAGAATTGAGTCTGCCATGAAAATGGTAGCTGGTACTGCACGAAGCATGGGTATAACAGTATCTGGTAAAGCCCCTTGGGAAGTATAAATAAAAAACAATGGCTAAGTTAACAAAAAAGCAAAAAGAAGCTCTTTCTAAGTACGACGCAAGCCAAGTGTACTCCCTGGAGGCAGCTTCTTCACTGGTTAAGGAAATTACCCTGACAAAGTTTGATGCATCTGTGGATGTTGACGTTCGTTTGGGCGTCGATCCGCGGAAGGCTGATCAAATGGTACGAGGTGTAGTAGCACTTCCTCACGGTACAGGCAAAGACATCAAAGTATTGGTTCTTTGTACTCCTGACAAAGCAGCAGAAGCAACTGAAGCAGGTGCAGACTACGTTGGTTTGGACGATTACATTGCCAAGATAGAAGGCGGATGGACTGACATTGATGTCATCATCACGATGCCTAACGTTATGGCAAAAGTAGGTAGGTTAGGTAGAGTATTGGGTCCTCGTGGCTTAATGCCAAACCCTAAATCAGGAACAGTTACTCTTGATGTGGCTAAGGCAGTTAGAGAAGTAAAAGCCGGTAAAATCGACTTTAAAGTTGATAAATTTGGAATTATCCACGCCGGTGTTGGTAAAGTATCTTTTTCTCCAGAGCAAATCGAAGAGAATGTGAAAGAACTTATCATGACTATCTCCAAGTTGAAGCCATCTTCTTCTAAAGGTACATATTTCAAAAGTATTCATTTGTCAAGCACAATGTCTCCGGGTATTGCTGTAGACAAGGGTAGCATTCAAGGTATTTAATCATGACTAGAGACGAAAAGAAAGTTATAATCGACAGTCTGACTGAGAAACTAAAGGAAAACCCTTTCTTCTACATCACTGATGCTTCCGGATTCTCTGTAGCTCAGGTGAATGCATTCAGAAGGACTTGTTACGAAAAAGGTGTGGAGTACAAAGTGTACAAAAATACCCTGATCGCAAAAGCTCTTGAAAATCTGGATGCGGACTACTCCAAACTTGCGAGTGGTGCATTGAAAGGGTTCTCTGGAATTATTTTCTCAAAAGAGACTAGTAACCTTCCAGCAAAAGTATTGCTGGACTTCAGAAAGAAAATAGGTAAAAAAGAGACTAGACCAGTATTCAAAGGTGCGGGTATCGATTCAGATGTATTTCTGGGCGAGAACAACCTTGAGTTACTATCTAACCTCAAGTCTAAGCAAGAATTGCTTGGTGATCTAATTGGATTGCTACAATCTCCTGCTAAGAATCTCGTATCGGCATTGCAGTCAGGACAGAACAACATCACTGGTGTTCTTAAGACGCTCGCTGAACGAGAAGCAAAATAATCTTATCAAATCATTCAAAAACAATTAAATAAACAATACAATGGCAGATCTTACACAACTTGCAGAACAGTTGGTAAACTTGACTGTAAAAGAAGTTAAAGAATTAACAGACATCCTTAAGGATCAGTACGGCATTGAGCCTGCTGCTGCTGGCGCTATTATGGTAGCTGGTGGTGGTGCTGGTGCTGGCGAGGTTGCTGCTGAAGAAGAGAAAACTTCTTTCGATGTAATCCTAAAAGCAGCTGGGGCTTCTAAGCTTGCAGTTGTAAAACTGGTTAAAGAATTGACTGGTCTTGGATTGAAAGAAGCAAAAGATCTTGTAGACAGCGCTCCTAAAGCCCTTAAAGAAGGAATTGCTAAGGACGAAGCTGAAGCTCTGAAGAAGTCTCTTGAAGAGGCTGGTGCTGAAGTAGAGATCAAATAATTTGCTGATTTCGCGCCTTTAGGTTCGGAATTAGCCCGAAGACCTGACTTTATAAGTCAGGTCTTTTCCTGTTTATGCTCAGGTTAATAATTGCATTATTCCAAGTGATTATTGTCACTTTCTGATATTAAATTTCACCATAAACTATACACTACCTTGGCTATCAAGAATCAAACCGAAAGGAAAAGCTTCTCCTCCATTAAGGTGGTCAAAGACTATCCCGATTTTCTAGATATTCAACTTCAGTCTTTCAAGGACTTTTTTCAGTTGGATACTCCCGCAGAAAAGCGCCGGGCAGATGGGTTGTTCAAAGTTTTCGCTGAAAACTTTCCTATTAGTGATTCCAGAGAAAATTTCACTTTGGAATTCATCGATTATGCAGTAGATCCACCAAAATACAGTGTGGAAGAATGTATCGATAGGGGATTGACTTATTCTGTTCCGTTGAAAGCAAAATTGAGATTGCTTTGTCACGATGAGGACAATGAGGATTTCGAAACTATCGAGCAAGAAGTGTTTCTTGGCAATCTTCCTTACATGACTGAAAAAGGGTCATTTGTAATCAATGGAGCCGAGCGGGTAATTGTTTCTCAATTGCACCGTTCTCCGGGGGTGTTCTTTGCACAAAGCAAGCATACCAACGGTACCAAGTTATACTCTGCCAGAATTATTCCTTTCAAAGGTTCTTGGATCGAATTTGCAACTGACATCAACAATGTCATGTATGCTTACATCGACCGTAAGAAAAAATTCCCGGTTACTACTTTGCTTCGTGCAATCGGATACGGTTCAGATAAAGATATTCTGGATTTATTCGGTCTTTCTGAAGAAGTAGCTGCTACTAAGGCCGCACTTAAAAAAGCGGGAGGACGTAAATTGGCCGCTAGAGTATTAAGAACTTGGGTGGAGG
The DNA here is from genome assembly GCF_030694375.1 of Algoriphagus sp. Taxonomy (GTDB): domain Bacteria; phylum Bacteroidota; class Bacteroidia; order Cytophagales; family Cyclobacteriaceae; genus Algoriphagus. The sequence goes on along the minus strand of NZ_JAUXYL010000041.1, from coordinate 97,528 downwards.
ATTTCGTGGATGAAGATACCGGTGAGGTAGTTTCTATCGATCGAAATGAGGTATTGCTTGAGCGTGATACTGTTTTGACTGAAGAAGATATTGAAATGATCTTGGATTCAGGCTCCAAGTCCATCATTCTCCACAGAGAAGATGTGAACGTGGCTGATTTCTCTATCATCTATAATACGTTACAAAAAGATAACTCCAACTCTGAAAAAGAAGCCGTGGAAGTTATCTATCGTCAACTTAGAAATACCGAGGCACCTGATGAGTCTACAGCTCGTGAGGTAATCCAAAGCTTGTTCTTTTCAGATAAGCGTTATGATCTTGGTGAAGTTGGGCGTTACAGAATAAATAAAAAACTTGGTCTTGACATTGAGCCTGAGAAAATTGTTTTGACTAAGCAGGATATTATTTCCATCGTGAAATATCTGATTGGTTTGATCAACTCGAAGGCTGTTGTCGATGACATTGACCACTTGTCTAACAGACGAGTGAGAACTGTTGGTGAGCAGCTGTACAGTCAATTCGGTGTAGGTTTAGCCAGAATGGCCAGAACGATCCGTGAAAGAATGAACGTGCGTGACAATGAAGACTTCAAACCAGTCGATTTGATCAATGCCAGAACGCTTTCTTCCGTGATCAACTCCTTCTTTGGTACCAACCAACTTTCTCAGTTCATGGACCAAACTAACCCGCTGGCAGAGTTGACTCACAAGAGAAGACTTTCAGCTTTGGGTCCAGGTGGTCTTTCCAGAGAAAGAGCAGGTTTCGAGGTTCGTGACGTTCACTATACACACTACGGTCGTCTGTGTACTATCGAAACTCCTGAAGGCCCAAATATCGGTCTGATTTCCTCCCTATGTGTTCACGCGAAAGTGAACTCTATGGGATTCCTCGAGACTCCTTACAGAAAGGTGGCTGAAGGTAAAGTTGGAATGAAGGTAGAAGACATCGTATTCCTTACAGCCGAAGAAGAAGATAATCATAACATCGCTCAGGCAAATGCGCCATTGGATGATGCTGGTAAATTTATCAATGAAAAGGTAAAAGCAAGGTTTGAAGGGGATTTCCCAGTTCTTGAACCAAGCGAAATTACCTATATGGATGTGGCTCCAAACCAGATTGTATCTGTAGCAGCTTCTCTAATTCCATTCCTCGAGCATGATGATGCGAACCGAGCCTTGATGGGCTCAAACATGCAACGTCAAGCAGTTCCATTGCTGAAAGCGGAGGCTCCAATTGTGGGTACAGGTTTGGAATCAAAGGCAGCAATCGACTCTAGAGCGCTGATTATTGCAGAGGCTAATGGGGTTGTGGAATATGTTGATGCTAAGAAAATTACCATCAAGTATGATCTAACTTCCGACGAACTTTTGGTGAATTTTACCAATGAGTATAAAAGCTACGATCTGATCAAATTCAGAAGAACTAACCAGGATACGACAATCAACTTGACGCCATTGGTGCTGAAAGGTGAGAAAATTTCTAAGGGACAAGTTCTTGTGGAAGGGTATTCTACCAACAACGGAGAGCTAGCTTTGGGTAAAAACCTTAAAGTTGCCTACATGCCTTGGCAAGGATATAACTTCGAAGATGCGATTGTAATTTCTGAGCGGGTGGTTCGAGAAGACATCTTTACCTCTATTCACGTTGAGGAGTTCCAATTGGAAGTTCGTGACACGAAGCGGGGTGAAGAAGAATTAACTTCTGAAATTCCAAACGTTTCTGAGGAAGCAGTTAAGCACCTTGATGAAGATGGAATTATCCGTATCGGTGCAGAGGTAAAAGAAGGTGACATCATCATTGGTAAGATCACTCCAAAAGGGGAAACTGATCCGACTCCTGAAGAAAAACTTCTAAGAGCAATTTTTGGCGATAAAGCTGGGGATGTGAAAGATGCTTCATTGAAAGCTTCTCCTTCTTTGAATGGTGTGGTCATTGAGACTAAACTATTCTCCCGACCTAAAAAGGATAAGGATAACAGAGCAAAGTCTAAAGCTGAAGTTGAAAAACTGAAAGGCATATATTCTAAGGATCTCCTTGGAATTAGAGCCAGAATGATCAATAAGTTGGTAACGATTTTGGATGGCAAAACTTCCTTGGGAGTGCGTCACAAGTTTGGAGATGAAATCATCACCAAAGGCACCAAATTCAATCTAAAGAACATTGAAAATAATCTTTTCCCTGCTAAGAACCCTTACAGAGATGAGTCTAACTATAATGTTCCTGAGGAAGCTAACCTGATTTCAGATATCATTTTAGATGACTGGACAGATGATGCGTATACCAATTCATTGATTGTCAAATTGGTGAAAAATTACACCAATTCCAGAAATGAGATTTCTGGCCTATTCAAGCGTGATAGATTTACACTTGAAGTAGGTGATGAATTGCCTGCTGGCATTGTGAAGCTTGCTAAAGTTTACATTGCCAAGAAGCGTAAGCTGAAGGTAGGTGATAAAATGGCAGGTCGTCACGGAAACAAAGGTATTGTGGCTCGTATCGTAAGAGACGAAGACATGCCTTTCCTGGAAGATGGAACTCCAATGGACATCGTGTTGAACCCACTTGGTGTACCTTCTCGAATGAACATTGGACAAATCTTCGAAACTGTATTGGCTTGGGCTGGTCAGCGAATGGGTAAGAAATATGCAACTCCAATCTTCGACGGAGCAACTTTGGAAGAAGTAGCTGCAGAATTGGAACTTGCAGGTGTTCCACCTTATGGAAGAACCTACCTATACGATGGTCTTTCTGGAAACAGATTCGATCAGCCAGTTACAGTAGGTGTTTCCTACATGCTGAAATTAGGTCACTTGGTGGATGACAAGATGCACGCTCGTTCAATCGGTCCATACTCGCTCATTACACAGCAGCCCTTGGGTGGTAAAGCGCAGTTTGGTGGTCAGCGATTTGGAGAAATGGAAGTTTGGGCATTGGAAGCATTCGGTGCATCACACGTTCTTCAGGAAATCCTGACTGTGAAGTCTGATGACGTAATCGGTAGAGCGAAAGCTTATGAAGCGATCGTGAAAGGTGAAAACCTTCCTAAACCTAACATCCCTGAATCATTCAATGTATTGGTTCATGAATTGAGAGGTTTGGCTCTTGAAATTACTTTGGATTAATTTGGCTCATAGGGCGAGCAATCGCCCTTAACATATCTCAAAAAATTATGTCGTTTAGAAAAAATAAAAAACTCAACAACGATTTTTCCAGAGTTACGATCAGCTTGGCCTCTCCAGAATCAATTTTGGATAGTTCAAATGGTGAAGTGACTCAGCCAGAGACAATCAACTACAGAACATATAAGCCAGAAATGGGTGGGTTGTTTTGTGAGCGAATCTTTGGTCCTGTAAAGGACTGGGAATGTCATTGTGGTAAATACAAGCGAATCAGATATAAAGGAATCATCTGCGACCGTTGCGGTGTGGAGGTGACTGAGAAAAAAGTGCGTCGTGAGCGCATGGGACACATCGAATTGGTTGTTCCTGTAGCACACATTTGGTACTTCAAATCTCTTCCTAATAAAATCGGTTACCTTCTTGGTCTTCCTACCAAAAAGCTTGACCAGATTGTTTACTATGAGCGCTATGCAGTAGTTCAGCCGGGTATCAAAGCAGAGGAAGGTGTTCAATATTTAGACTTCCTGACCGAAGATGAGTATTTGGATATCATGGATAAGCTTCCTAAGGAGAACCATTCTCTGGATGATGCAGATCCAAACAAATTCATCGCCAAGATGGGTGCTGAGGCTCTTGAGATGTTGTTGGCAAGATTGGATCTCGATGATCTTTCTTACTCACTCCGTCATCAGGCAGCTACCGATACTTCGCAGCAGCGTAAGGCTGAAGCCTTGAAGCGTCTGAAAGTGGTCGAAGCATTCCGTGATGCGAGAACCAGAATCGAAAACCGTCCTGAGTGGATGGTAGTTCGTATGGTTCCTGTGATTCCACCGGAATTGCGTCCATTGGTTCCTTTGGATGGTGGTCGTTTTGCGACTTCCGATTTGAATGATCTATATAGAAGAGTAATTATCAGAAATAACCGTCTGAAGCGTTTGATCGACATCAAAGCTCCTGAGGTTATTTTAAGAAATGAGAAGCGAATGTTGCAGGAAGCTGTGGATTCACTTTTTGACAACTCAAGAAAAGTAAATGCGGTAAGATCCGATGGAAACCGTGCCTTGAAGTCCCTTTCTGATATGTTGAAAGGTAAGCAGGGTCGTTTCCGTCAAAACTTGCTCGGTAAGCGTGTGGATTACTCCGGTCGATCTGTGATCGTCGTAGGTCCTGAATTGAAGCTTCACGAGTGTGGTCTTCCTAAAAATATGGCAGCTGAGCTTTTCAAGCCATTTATCATCAGGAAACTGATCGAAAGAGGCATTGTAAAGACCGTGAAATCTGCAAAGAAAATTGTGGACCGTAAGGATCCGGTAGTTTGGGATATCTTGGAAAACGTATTGAAAGGACACCCTGTTCTTTTGAACCGTGCTCCAACACTTCACAGACTTGGTATCCAGGCTTTCCAACCGAAATTGATCGAAGGAAAAGCAATCCAGCTTCACCCATTGGTTTGTACTGCATTCAACGCCGATTTTGACGGTGACCAGATGGCAGTTCACGTACCTCTCGGACATGAGGCAATCCTGGAAGCTTCGACTTTGATGCTTTCTTCACACAATATCCTAAACCCTGCCAACGGAGCGCCGATCACGGTACCTTCTCAGGACATGGTTTTGGGCCTCTATTATGTGACTAAAGGCAAAAAATCTACTCCTGAAGAAATCGTTGCTGGTGAAGGCATGACTTTCTACAGTCAGGAAGAGGTAATCATTGCCATGAACGAAGGCAAAATCTCCAAGCACGCCAACATCAAGTGTAAGGTAAAAGTAAAAGATTCCGAGGGAGTGATAGCAGACAAGATCATCGAAACCGTTGCAGGTCGATTGATCTTCAACCAGTTTGTTCCTGAGGAAGTAGGGTATGTAAATGAGCTTTTGACCAAGAAAAAACTACAGCAGATTATTGCTGAGGTGGTAAAAGTTTGTGGCATCGCCCGTACTGCACAGTTCTTGGATGACATCAAGCACTTGGGTTTCCAAATGGCATACCAAGGTGGTCTTTCTATGGGACTGAATGACGTAATTATTCCTGATGAGAAAGTTCCGATGATCGCCAAGGCGAAAGAGGAAGTAGATCAGGTTTGGAACAACTACCTCATGGGTCTGATCACCGACAATGAACGATACAATCAAGTAATTGACATCTGGACTCGTACCAACTCTCATTTGACTAACATTCTTATGAAGCAGATGGAAGAGGATAAGCAAGGATTCAATGCTATTTACATGATGATGCACTCAGGAGCCAGAGGTTCAAGAGAGCAAATCCGTCAGTTGGGTGGAATGAGAGGTCTGATGGCGAAGCCGCAGAAAAACCTTCAAGGTTCTGTTGGTGAAATTATTGAAAACCCAATTCTATCCAACTTCAAAGAAGGACTGGACGTATTGGAATACTTCATCTCTACACACGGTGCTCGTAAAGGTCTAGCCGATACAGCATTGAAAACTGCCGATGCGGGTTATTTGACCCGTCGTTTGGTAGATGTTGCTCAGGACATGATTGTGACCGAAGAAGATTGCGGTACCTTGAGAGGTCTGGTAGTACAACCATTGAAAGACAACGAGGAAATCGTTGAGCCACTTTCTGAGAGAATCCTCGGCAGAGTATCTGTACACGACGTGTACGATCCGATCACGGATCAATTGATCATTCCTGCCGGAATAGAAATTGGAGATGACGTTGCCAAAATGGTGGATGAATCTGCTATCGAAGAGGTGGAAATTAGATCAGTATTGACTTGCGAAACCAGAAGAGGGATTTGCGCAAAATGCTACGGAAGAAACTTGGCTACCGGTAATATGGTGCAGGCAGGTGAATCTGTGGGTGTTATTGCTGCACAGTCTATCGGTGAACCGGGTACACAGCTTACCTTGAGAACATTCCACGTAGGTGGTACAGCTTCCAACATGGCAGTAGATGCTTCCATTCCGGCTAAGTTTGATGGGGTGATCGAGTTCGATGAGGAATTGAGATACATCGAGACGACCAACAAGGATGGCGAAGCAGTCACTATGGTGATGGGCCGTTCTGGCGAAATCAAAATCAACGAAGCGAAAACAGGAAAGACCTTGGTATCAAACCACGTTCCTTACGGCGCGATGTTGAATGTGAAAGATGGGCAGAAAATCGCTAAAGGACATTCCTTATGTACTTGGGATCCTTACAATGCGGTCATTCTTTCAGAATTCGATGGTAAAGTTGAATTCGAAGCGGTCATTGAAGGTATCACCTATAAGGAAGTGGCTGATGATCAGACTGGTTTCCGTGAGAAAGTAATTATCGAAACAAAAGACAGGACTAAGAATCCTTCAATTATTATCAATCACGGTGATGATTCCAAAGCTTACAATATTCCGGTTGGAGCTCACCTTGCTGTAGAAGCTGGTGAAAAAGTGAAGTCCGGACAAATCTTGGTGAAAATCCCAAGATCAGTTGGTAAGACAAGAGATATTACCGGTGGTCTTCCACGAGTTACAGAATTGTTTGAAGCAAGAAACCCATCCAACCCGGCTGTGGTATCTGAAATCGACGGTGTCGTGACTTATGGTGGTATCAAGCGAGGTAACAGAGAGATCATCATCGAATCAAAAGATGGTGTGATCAAGAAATACATGGTATCTCTTTCGAAGCACATCCTGGTTCAGGAAAATGACTTTATCCGTGCCGGTGAACCATTGTCTGATGGAGCCATCACTCCAAATGATATCCTTTCCATCAAAGGCCCAACGGCCGTTCAGGAATATTTGGTGAACGAAATCCAGGAAGTTTACAGACTTCAGGGTGTGAAGATCAACGATAAGCACATCGAAGTAATTGTAACTCAAATGATGCAGAAAGTAGAAATTTTGGATGCTGGTGATACAGGATTCCTTCAGAATCAAATCGTGGATAAGTGGGCGTTCCGTGAGGAAAACGACAATATCTTGGACAAGAAGGTGGTAATGGATGCCGGTGATTCTTCTACTTTGAAGCCAGGTATGATCATCTCTGCAAGAAGACTGCGCGATGAGAATTCAAGCTTGAAGCGTAAAGATCTGAAGCTGGTACAAGTAAGAGATGCGGAGACTGCGGTTTCCAAGCCAACTCTTCAGGGTATCACTGCAGCCTCTTTGGGAACTGAAAGCTTTATTTCTGCGGCTTCCTTCCAGGAAACTACCAAGGTGCTTTCTGAAGCAGCGATCAGAGGTAAGCGAGATGAGCTATTGGGCTTGAAGGAGAACGTGATCGTAGGTCACTTGATCCCGGCAGGTACCGGTCAGCGCAGGTTGCGTAACCTGATCGTTGGATCTCAGGAAGAATATGATAAGCTTTCTGAAAATATGGAGAAGACATCTTCTTCCAAGAGATCAAGCGAAGCTATCCTTTAATAGCATTAGTATATCAATCAAAAGGCCTGTACTAATCATACAGGCCTTTTTTTAATTCTAAAATAATATGGAAGACAATAAAAGACTTGATCAGCAGATCAATGTGGAGCTATCCGAAGAAGTCGCCGAGGGAGTTTATTCCAATTTGGCGATGATCGCTCACTCCAATTCTGAATTCGTGATCGATTTCATCCGATTGATGCCGGGAGTGCCAAAGGCAAAAGTAAAGTCCAGAATCATTGTGACTCCGGATCATGCCAAGCGATTGCTTGCTGCACTCAAAGATAATATTGAAAAATACGAGGCTGCTTTTGGCAAAATCAACCAAGGTGGAGGGGCTCCGTCCTTTCCGATTTCATTTGGAACTCCGGGTGAAGCCTAACAAAAATATAACTACTTAATTTTGTTACTCTTATTACTTTCTTTACCTTTGCAGTCCAAAATTTAACAGTTTACAGGAAAACTAAATATCATCAGTTAATGCCTACTATTCAACAGTTAGTAAGAAAAGGTAGAACTACACTGGAAATCAAATCAAAGTCTCGGGCTTTGGACGCATGTCCTCAGCGTAGAGGTGTTTGTACCAGAGTATACACTACGACCCCTAAGAAGCCAAACTCTGCGATGAGAAAGGTGGCCAGGGTAAGATTGACGAACGGAAAAGAAGTGAACGCTTACATTCCAGGTGAAGGTCACAATCTACAGGAGCACTCGATCGTATTGATCAGAGGTGGTCGTGTAAAGGATCTTCCAGGTGTGAGATACCACATCATCCGAGGTGCACTAGATACAGCAGGAGTAAAAGACCGTAAGCAAGGTCGCTCCAAGTATGGTGCTAAAAGACCTAAGGCTGGCAAAGGTGCTCCAGCAGCCCCTGTCAAAGGCAAAAAAAAATAATAAAACACATTTAAAGAAATGAGAAAAGCGAAACCAAAGAAGAGATATATTCTTCCTGATCCAAAGTTCAATGATACTTTGGTGACCAAGTTTGTAAACTGTCTGATGTTTGACGGGAAGAAGAGTATTGCTTACAACATTTTCTACGATGCAGTTGCAAAAGTAGAAGCTAAAGTAGGCGAGAATGGTCTTGAAGTTTGGAAAAAGGCGCTTAACAATATTACTCCTGCCGTAGAGGTAAAGAGTCGTAGAGTTGGTGGTGCTACATTCCAGGTTCCTATGGAAGTCAGACCTGAAAGAAAAGTGTCCCTTGGTATCAAGTGGATGATCAACTACGCTCGTAGAAGAGGTGAGAAAACAATGATGGACCGTTTAGCAGGTGAAATCATCGCGGCAGCAAAAGGCGAAGGAGCCGCTGTCAAGAAGAAAGATGATACGCACAGAATGGCTGAGGCTAACAAAGCATTCTCACACTTTAGATTTTAATTAGAATGGCAAGAGATTTAAAATATACCAGAAATATTGGTATTGCCGCTCACATTGATGCTGGTAAAACGACTACAACTGAGCGAATCCTTTTTTACTCAGGGGTAAGTCACAAGATCGGTGAAGTTCACGACGGTGCTGCAACAATGGACTGGATGGCGCAAGAGCAGGAGCGAGGGATTACCATCACTTCAGCAGCTACCACAGTTTTTTGGAACTACCGGAACAACAAGTACAATGTTAACATCATAGATACGCCTGGACACGTTGACTTTACTGTTGAGGTTAACCGTTCCCTTCGAATCCTAGATGGCCTAGTTTTCTTGTTTAGTGCTGTGGATGGTGTAGAGCCACAGTCTGAGACCAACTGGAGATTGGCAGATAATTATAAAGTAGCCCGTATTGGTTTCGTTAACAAAATGGACCGAGCTGGCGCTAACTTTTTGGAAGTTTGTAAGCAAGTGAAGGAAATGCTAGGAAGCTATGCAGTTCCATTACAGCTTCCAATCGGTTCTGAAGATAAATTCCGTGGTGTAGTTGATTTGATCAACAACCGGGGAATAGTCTGGAATGAGGATGATTTTGGAATGACTTTCCAAGAAGTTCCGATTCCTGAAGATATGCTCGAAGAAGTTGCTGAGTATAGAGAATATCTATTGGAGGCAGTTGCAGATTACGATGAGTCTTTGATGGAGAAATTCTTTGAAGATCCAAATTCAATTACTGAAGCTGAGATTTTGAAAGCACTTAGAGCAGCTACCATCGACATGAAAATTGTCCCTATGGTTTGCGGTTCTTCTTTCAAAAACAAAGGCGTTCAGACCATGCTTGACCTAGTAATGGAATTGCTTCCTTCTCCTTTGGACAAAGAAGCAATCGTTGCGACTAGCTTGGATACTGAAGAGGATGTTGCAATTAATCCTGACGAAAAAGAGCCATTTACTGGCTTGGCGTTCAAAATTGCCACTGACCCATTTGTAGGTCGTCTTTGCTTTGTAAGAGCATATTCAGGTACGCTTGAGTCAGGTTCTTATGTATTCAATAGCCGTTCTGGCAATAAGGAGCGTATCTCCCGAGTATTCCAAATGCATGCTAACAAGCAAAACCAAATCGAAAGACTGGTTGCTGGCGATATCGGAGCAGTAGTAGGTTTTAAAGATATTAAGACTGGAGATACCCTTTGCGACGAAAAGCGTAAGGTCGTTCTCGAGTCCATGGTATTCCCAGAGCCGGTAATCGGATATGCAATTGAGCCTAAAACTCAGGCAGACGTTGATAAACTAGGCATGGCAATTGCCAAATTGATCGAAGAAGATCCAACACTTCAGGTGAATACTGACCACGAAACTGGTCAGACCATCTTGAGAGGTATGGGAGAACTTCACCTGGAAATCATCATCGACCGATTGAAGCGTGAATTCAAGGTTGAAATCAACCAAGGTGCTCCACAGGTTGCTTACAAAGAAGCTTTATTTGGATCAGTTGAACACAAGGAAGTTTACAAGAAGCAGACAGGTGGTAAAGGTAAATTTGCAGATATCGTATTCGAACTTGGACCTAAAGATCCAGATGCTGAAACCGGTGAAATAAAAGCAGGCCTTGACTTTGTAAATGGTATCGTTGGTGGTGTGATTCCAAAGGAATTCATCGCTCCAGTTCAGAAAGGTTTCCAGGAAGCTATGAAGAATGGTCCTTTGGCTGGTTATCCTATAGAGTCAATGAAAGTGAGATTGTTTCATGGTTCTTACCATGATGTCGATTCAGATGCACTTTCCTTCGAATTGGCTGCTAGAATCGGTTTCAAAGAAGCTGCTAAAAGGTGTAAGCCAGCTTTACTTGAGCCAATCATGGCAGTAGATGTTGTGACTCCGGATGAATACACCGGACCAATCACAGGTGACCTGAACAGAAGAAGAGGTTTGATGAAAGGAATGGATACAAAAGGATCCTCTACCGTAGTTAAAGCTAATGTTCCTTTGTCCGAATTATTTGGATATGTAACTGACTTGAGAACAATCACCTCTGGTAGAGCGACAGCGTCTTTGACCTTCTCTCACTACGAGCCTGTTCCAAACAACATAGCCGAAGGTGTAATTGCTAAAGTAAAAGGTGAAAAAGCCTAATCTTCAAGAAAATGAACCAGAAAATCAGAATAAAACTAAAATCATACGATCACAGCCTGGTGGATAAGTCATCAGAGAAGATCGTGAAGGCTGTAAAAGCCACCGGTGCAGTAGTAGTTGGACCTATTCCATTGCCGACTAAAAAGGAAAAGTTTACTGTGTTGAAATCTCCACACGTAAACAAGAAAGCCCGAGATCAGTACCAATTGTGTACGTATAAAAGGCTAGTAGATATCTACTCTAACTCTTCCAAAACAGTGGATGCTTTGATGAAAATCGAGCTTCCTAGTGGAGTAGATGTTGAAATCAAAGTCTGACAGTACCTTATAATTACGACTCCAAAAGGCCTGCATACCCTGCAGGTCTTTTGTTTTTTTAGCAATTTTAAAATTTTCGATTGAGATAGGGTTTGAAGTTCTACCCAGACAGAATCATTTTTTCTAATTGTTTGAAAATATTGGAGTTGAGATTTGTTGCCAAATTTTATTTCAGTAACTTTGCAGTCCTTAAAAAGGGCCCAAGTGTATAATCTCTTGTGGATTATCAAATTATCTTATTAAAGATGTCTGGTATTATAGGAAAAAAAGTAGGAATGACTAGCATTTTCAGTGCCGATGGGCGTAACGTCGCATGCACGCTAATAGAAGCTGGTCCTTGCGTAGTGACGCAAGTAAAAAACGTTGAAACAGACGGGTACAACGCAGTGCAGTTGGCATTCGGTGAGCGTAAGGAGAAAAACACTCCTAAGCCACTAATCGGTCATTTTAAAAAGGCCGGTACCACGCCAAAGCAGAAAGTTGTTGAATTCCGTGACTTCAGGGTCGAGTTTGAAGGCCAAGTGGAGCTCGGAAAGACAGTGAATGCCAAAGAGGTTTTCGTAGAAGGCGACTTCGTAGATGCCATTGGTACTTCAAAAGGTAAAGGTTTCCAAGGTGTTGTTAAGCGTCATGGTTTTGCCGGTGTGGGTGGACAAACTCACGGTCAGCATAACAGAGGTAGACACCCAGGTTCCATTGGTGCATGTTCTTGGCCATCCAGAGTATTCAAAGGCATGAGAATGGCCGGAAGAACTGGTGGTGACAGAGTAAAAGTAATCAACCTAAGAGTATTGAAAGTCTATCCTGAGCAGAACCTATTGTTGGTTTCCGGTTCAGTGCCTGGCCCAAAGAACTCTTTTGTAATTCTTGAGAAATAAGCCATGGAATTAGCAGTAATCAATCATAAAGGACAAGATACAGGTAGAAAGGTGACGCTTTCTGACGAGATTTTCGCGATCGAGCCAAACGATAACGCAATCTACCTGGATGTGAAGCAGTACCTGGCTAACCAAAGACAGGGAACTCACAAATCAAAAGAAAGAAACGAAGTAGCAGGTTCTACTAAGAAGATCAAAAAGCAAAAAGGTACCGGTGGTGCTCGTGCTGGATCTTTGAAGGCGCCTCACTTCCGTGGTGGTGGTAGAGTATTCGGTCCTAGACCAAGAGACTACTCTTTCAAACTCAATAAAAAAGTAAAACAGTTGGCTCGTAAGTCTGCACTTTCTTATAAAGTGATAGAAAATAGCCTGGTAATCATGGAGGATGTTTCTTTTGATGCTCCAAAAACCAAAAACTACATCGCGTTATTGAATGGACTTTCTCTTTCTGACAAGAAGACCCTATTGGTTCTTCCTACAGAAGACAAGAATGTATTCTTGTCAAGCAGAAACCTTCCAAAAGCGAAAGTAGTGACTGTAAATGATGTAAATACTTACCAAGTTCTCAATGCAGACCAATTGGTTTTGTGCGAAGGATCTGTAAGTAAGTTGGAAACCATTTTATCGAAATAAGACAATGGATATTCTAAAGCAGCCTTTGATTACAGAAAAAATTTCTGCTGGAAATGAGAGAGGTGTCTACGGCTTTATTGTAGAAAAAACCGCTGACAAGATTCAGATTAGAAATGCTGTAGAAAAAACATACGGCGTAAAAGTTGTGTCTGTTCGTACCATACGATATGCTGCAAAGCATAAGACGCGCTATACCAAGAATAAGATCGTATCAGGCTTCACCAATGCTTTCAAAAAGGCAATTGTGCAGGTAGCTGATGGTGAGGTAATTGATTTTTACGGAGAAATTTAATTGAATCAATATCATGGCAATTAAAAAAATGAAGCCTGTAACTCCAGGGACAAGATTCAGAGTGGCTCCAGCTTTTGACGAGATTACCAAGTCAAAGCCGGAAAAATCACTTCTTGCTCCTTTGAAGAAATCAGGCGGAAGAAATAATACAGGCAAAATGACTGCTCGCTATATCGGTGGTGGTCATAAGAGAAGACTTAGAATTGTAGACTTCAAAAGAAACAAGTTTGGTGTACCTGCGACGGTTAAAGCTATCGAATATGACCCAAACAGAACAGCTCGTCTTGCCCTACTTTATTATGCAGACGGTGCGAAGGCCTATATTATCGCCCCGGAAGGTTTGACAGTAGGTCAGACAGTGATTTCCGGTGAGCAAGTTGCTCCAGAAGTGGGCAACGCTATGCCAATGGCTAATATCCCGATGGGTACAATTGTACACAATGTGGAATTGAAGCCAGGTAATGGTGGAGCCATGGCAAGAAGTGCGGGAGGGTATGCACAGATTGTAGCTCGTGATGCGAGATACGTAACTGTAAAACTTCCTTCTGGCGAAATGAGACTCGTTTTGGGTACTTGTATGGCAACAGTAGGTACTGTTTCCAACGGAGATCACATGAACGTGGTGTTAGGTAAAGCCGGTCGTAAAAGATGGCTTGGAGTAAGACCTCGTACAAGAGGTGTGGCTATGAACCCAGTTGATCACCCTATGGGTGGTGGTGAAGGCCGTTCTTCAGGTGGACATCCTAGATCAAGAAAGGGACTTCTTTCTAAAGGAAAGAAAACCAGATCACCTAAGAAGTATTCAAACAAGTTCATCATCAGCAAAAGATCTAAATAATTATGGCACGTTCATTAAAAAAAGGTCCTTATATCGAGCACCATCTGGTGAAGAAAGTAGATGTCATGAACGAGTCAGGCAAGAAATCTGTCATCAAGACTTGGTCAAGAAGATCTATGATTTCCCCGGATTTCGTAGGCCATACCTTCGCAGTGCATAACGGAAATAAATTTATCCCGGTGTTTGTCACTGACAACATGGTAGGTCACAAGCTGGGTGAATTTGCTCCGACTAGAAACTTCCGTGGCCACATTGCTAAAAAAGATAAAGGAAAGAGATAATCATGGAAGCAGTAGCAAGATTAAAAAACGTTCCTACATCCCCGCGCAAAATGCGCCTTGTGGCTGACCTCGTGAGAGGTAAGCGAGTAGGATTGGCACTTAGCATTTTGAAATTCACTCCAAATCATGGAGCGATGAAATTGGAGAAACTTCTCCTTTCTGCGGTAGCCAACTGGCAGGCTAAAAATCCTGACGAAAAGCTTGAAGAGGCTGATTTGTATATCAAGACCATTATGGTTGATGAAGGCAGATCACTTAAGAGACTAAGACCGGCTCCTCAGGGACGTGGTCATAGAATTCGCAAAAGATCCAATCATGTAACCCTTGTAGTTGACGCGTTCATCACAGGAGACGTTACCGCTGATTTAGTTGAAACAAACGAAAAGGCAAATTAAGAAAGACTATGGGACAAAAGATTAACCCAATAGGATTTAGACTTGGTGTAGTCAAAGGCTGGGATTCCAACTGGTATGGTGGGAAAGACTTCGCAGAAAAACTATACGAAGATCAGCAGATCCGTAAGTATGTCCTTGCCAGGATCCCTAAAGGAGGTATTTCCAAAGTAATCATCGAGCGTACGCTTAAAAGAATCACTTTGACGATACATACCGCCCGTCCGGGAGTTGTAATTGGTAAAGGCGGAGCCGAAGTAGATAAGCTAAAAGAAGAGCTTAAGAAGATCACCAATAAAGATATTCAAATCAATATCTTCGAAATTAAGCGACCAGAATTGGATGCGAAATTAGTCGGTGAGTCTATCGCACAGCAACTTCAAGCTAGAATTTCCTTCAGAAGAGCAATGAAGCAAGCAATTGCAGCATCCATGAGAGTGGGAGCAGAAGGAATCAAAGTTAAACTTTCTGGTCGATTGGGCGGAGCTGAAATGGCCCGTTCTGAAATGTATAAAGAAGGACGTATTCCTTTACATACCTTGAGAGCCGACATTGATTACGCACTTTCCGAGGCACTTACTGTGTACGGAATCATCGGAATCAAAGTATGGATTTTCAAAGGTGAGGTATATGGAAAAAGAGATCTTTCTCCAAACCAAGGTGCTGCAAATGAGCCGAAAGGCGCACAGCGTGGCCCGAACCCTAAGGGTGGTAGAGGTGATCGAGATAATAACGGTCCAAGACGCAGAAATAAGAAATAACTATTTTCACCGAATAAGTGAGAAATCATGTTACAGCCGAAAAGAACGAAATATAGGAAAATGCACAAGGGCCGCGTCAAAGGTCTTGCTACTAGAGGGGCAGAACTCTCTTTTGGTAACTTTGGCGTCAAATCCCTTGAGCCAGGATGGATTACTTCTCGCCAGATCGAGGCAGCACGTATTGCCATGACAAGAGCTATGAAGAGAGAAGGTCAAGTTTGGATCAGGATTTTTCCTGACAAGCCGATCACTAAAAAGCCCGCAGAAGTACGTATGGGTAAGGGTAAAGGTGCTCCGGAATATTGGGTAGCTGTTATCAAACCGGGTACGATACTCTTCGAAGCTACAGGCGTTAGCCTGGAGGTTGCTAAAGATGCATTGAGACTTGCGCAGCAGAAGCTACCCGTAAGTACAAGTTTTGTTGTTCGTAGAGACTACGCAGAATAATCATAAGCAATGAAAAATACAGAAATCAGATCCCTTTCCGCAAGTGAGATCGCTGAGCGAGTAGTCGCTGAGAAGGAGAATCTAAGCAAGCTTAAGTTTGCTCACTCGATTACTCCGATAGAGAATCCTAACAGAATCAGAGAAGCCAAGCGTCTTGTCGCAAGATTGAAGACTGCATTAGCTTCCAAATAACTAGCTAACAGAAAAGAAAATGGCTACGATTGAGAGAAATCTTCGCAAAGAGAGAATTGGTAAGGTTGTTAGTGATAAAATGGATAAATCCATAACAGTGGCAGTGGAACGTAAAGTGAAGCACCCTATCTATGGTAAATTTATGGCTAAGACTACCAAATTTATGGTTCATGACGAGAACAATGAGTGCCACCCAGGTGACTTGGTGAAAATCAGTGAGACTCGTCCGCTGAGCAAGAACAAGCGTTGGAGATTAGTTGAAATTATTGAAAGGGCTAAGTAATCATGATACAGCAAGAATCCAGACTAGGCGTTGCAGATAACTCAGGTGCTAAAGAAGTACTCGTTATCCGCGTATTGGGAGGAACTGGGAAGCGTTATGCTTCCATCGGTGATAAAGTAGTCGTGACTGTAAAGTCGGCCCTATCTTCCAGCAACATGAAAAAAGGTACCGTTTCTAAAGCGGTTATCGTGAGAACCAAAAAGGAGATCCGTAGAAAAGATGGATCCTACATCCGATTTGAAGATAATGCTGCCGTGTTGCTTAACAACAACGATGAGCCAAGAGGTACACGTATCTTCGGACCCGTGGCCAGAGAACTCAGAGAAAAGCAGTTCATGAAAATCATTTCTTTGGCCCCTGAAGTACTTTAATCATGGAAAGAAAATTGAACAAGCAGACGAAACTGCATATCAAAACCGGTGATACTGTTAAAGTAATCGCTGGCGATGATAAAGGAAAAACAGGAAAAGTACTTTCTGTAGTTGTTGAAAAAAGAAAAGCTTTCGTGGAAGGGATCAATATGATCACAAAACACGTCAAGCCCACTGCAGCAAAACCACAAGGTGGCATCGAAAAGAAAGAAGCTGCGCTACATATCAGTAACCTGATGCTAGTAGATCCTAAAACTGGTGAAGCCACCAGAACAGGTCGTAAGGCAGGTGAAAATGGAAAACTAGTTAGATTCTCAAAGAAAACCGGGGAGGTGATCAATGGCTAATTCAAGAATGAAAGCAAAGTATGTGGGCGATATCGTTCCTGCTTTGAAGGAAAAATTCCAATACTCTTCTGTCATGCAAGTGCCTCAGTTGACCAAGATCGTCCTTAACAAAGGAATTGGTGCTGCCGTAGCTGATAAGAAATTGGTTGATCAGGGAGTTGAAGAGCTTTCATTAATCACTGGACAAAGAGCTGTAGCTACCAAGTCAAAAATCGCCGTATCCAACTTTAAGTTGAGAGAAGGTATGCCAATTGGAGCTAAAGTGACACTTAGAGGTGAAAAAATGTACGAGTTTCTTGACCGTTTGATTACTGTCGCTTTACCTCGTGTTCGTGATTTTAAAGGCATTTCTGACAAAGGATTTGACGGAAGAGGTAACTATACGCTGGGTGTAACTGAGCAAATTATCTTCCCTGAAATTTCTATAGAAAAAGTGAATAGAATATCCGGTATGGATATCACCTTTGTTACTTCAGCCAAGACAGACGAGGAAAGCTATGCTTTATTGAAAGCTTTCGGAATGCCGTTCGTTAACAAAAATAAAGAAGAATAATCATGGCAAAAGAATCCATTAAAGCTCGTGAGAGAAAGAGAGAGCACCTGGTAGCCAAGTATGCCAAGAAAAGAGCTGAGCTGAAAGCAGCCGGTGATTATGAAGGCCTTGACAAATTGCCAAAGAATGCTTCACCGGTAAGATTACATAATCGTTGCAAACTTACTGGTCGCCCAAAAGGCTACATGAGAAAGTTTGGTATCAACAGGGTAACTTTCAGAGAAATGGCCTCAGCGGGCAAGATTCCTGGAATTACAAAGTCCAGCTGGTAAAATAACGACAGTAGTTTTTATTCTAAAAATCAATTCGTAACTTTGCACGCCCAAAACGGGTGGAGCTAGACTATAAAATACCATGACTGATCCAATAGCTGATTATCTGACAAGGTTGAGAAATGCCATAAAGGCTTCTCACCGAATCGTTGAGATACCTGCTTCTAACATCAAGAAGGAGATTACGAAAGTATTGCACGACAAAGGATATATTCAAAACTATAAGTTTGAACAAGATGGTCCTCAGGGAACCATCAAGATCGCTTTGAAGTACAATCCTGCAAGTAAGCAGAACGCAATCGTAAGCCTTGAAAGAGTTAGTAAGCCAGGTTTAAGAAAATATGTAAAGCATGACGAACTCCCGAGAGTTATCAATGGCTTGGGCATAGCAATCGTATCCACCTCAAAAGGTGTGATGACTGACAAAGAGGCACGTACCGAAGGTATCGGAGGCGAAGTACTTTGCTACGTTTATTAATATACTATCATGTCTAGAATAGGTAAAAAACCAATAAATCTACCCGGCGGTGTTACTGTAGACGTGTCAGCTCATGGAACTGTCACTGTTAAAGGTCCAAAGGGTACACTGACTCAGGATGTGAATCCGGATATTCAGGTGAAAGTAGAAGGCAACGAAATAGTTGTCACTAGACCTACCGAGTCTAAAAGACACAAATCTTTGCATGGTCTTTACAGATCATTGATCAACAATATGGTGATTGGTGTCTCTGAAGGATACAAAAAAGATCTTGAGTTAGTCGGTGTAGGTTATAAGGCTTCTAATCAAGGCCAAATACTTGAGCTTAGCTTAGGTTATTCTCACAGTATTTTTATGGCGATGCCAAATGAAATCTCTATCAAAACAGAGACTCCTAAAGGTAAAAACCCATTTATTACTTTGGAAGGTATCGATAAGGAATTGATCGGGCAGGTAGCTGCCAAAATCAAGTCACTCCGTAAGGTTGAACCATACAAGGGTAAAGGTGTGCGTTTCGTTGGTGAACAAGTTAGACGTAAGGCTGGTAAAACTGCCGGTAAAAAATAAAAGGTTATGGCATTTAATAAGACTTCCAGAAGACTTAGAATCAAACAAGGTATCAGAAGAAAGATTTCTGGTACAGATTCCAGACCTCGTCTGTCAGTATTCAAAAGTAATACAGGCATTTACGCGCAATTGGTGGATGACCTTAAAGGTCTCACTTTGGCACAAGCATCTTCAAAAGAGCTTGGTGCGAAAACCAACACTACTATTGGAGTATCCAAAGAAGTAGGTAAAAAACTCGCTGAAAGAGCAGTAGCCAATGGCGTATCTGTAGTTGTATTCGATAGAAACGGCTACTTGTATCATGGTAATGTGAAAGCTTTGGCTGAAGGCGCCAGAGAAGGTGGCCTTAAATTTTAATCATTATGTCTCAAGTAAGAAGAAAACCCATTAGGGCTACAGATACAGAATTAAAAGAGAAAGTAGTAGCTATCAACCGAGTAGCCAAAGTGGTTAAAGGTGGTAGAAGATTCTCCTTCTCTGCAATCGTAGTAGTAGGTGATGGCCAAGGTGTTGTAGGTTACGGATTAGGCAAAGCCAACGAAGTAACAGATGCAATTACCAAAGGCATCGAGGATGCAAAGAAAAACCTGGTTAAAGTACCGGTTTTGAAAGGCACTATTCCTCATGAGCAAATCGGAAAATTCGGTGGTGGACTTGTATTGATCAAGCCAGCTGCAGCGGGTACGGGTGTAATAGCCGGTGGTGCCATGCGTGCGGTTTTGGAAAGTGCTGGTGTAACTGACGTTTTGGCTAAATCTAAAGGTTCATCGAATCCTCACAACGTGGTGAAAGCTACTATCGATGCACTTACTCAGTTAAGAGATGCAATCGCTGTTTCTCAACAGCGTGGTGTGAAAATGGCGAAAGTCTTTAACGGATAATTATCATGGCGAAGATTAAAATCACACAGGTAAAAAGTACGATCGACAGACCAAAAGATCAGAAAGCAACAATTACTGCTTTGGGTCTGGGGCGTATTAGCAAGTCTGTAGTAGTAGAGAATACTCCACAGATTGCTGGAATGGTAAATAAAGTGAATCACCTTGTAAAAGTGGAGGCAGCTTAATCATGAAACTAAATACATTAACTCCGTCAGAAGGTTCAACTAAAAACCGTAAGAGAATTGGTCGTGGTACTGGTTCTGGTCGAGGTGGAACATCTACAAGAGGCCATAAAGGCGCTAAATCCCGTTCAGGATATAAGTCTAAAGCTGGTTTTGAAGGTGGTCAGATGCCTCTTCAAAGAAGAGTGCCCAAATTTGGCTTTAAATCCTTTAACAGGGTTGAGTTCAAACCAGTAAATTTGGATACCTTGCAAGGCCTAGCCGATCAATTCAATCTTGCTACAATAGACATGGATGCCTTAGTGGCTCATGGTATTGCTTCCAAGAATGATAAGATAAAAATTCTCGGTGGTGGTGAACTAACGGCCAAATTAGAGGTGACTGCCCACAAGTTTTCCGCTTCAGCTGTTGAAGTTATTGAAAAACTAGGCGGTACCGTAAACAAGATTTAAGTAAATGAAAAAGTTTATTTCGACAGTTAGGAACATTTTCTCAATCGAAGATTTGAGAGTCAGAATTGTAAACACAATTGGATTCTTAATTATTTTCAGGTTAGGATCATTTATCGTTCTTCCCGGTGTAGATCCTTCCAAGTTGGGAGACGCTCCTGAGGGAATTTTCGGTTTGATTGATACTTTCCTTGGAGGGGCATTTAGCAATGCTTCAATCTTTGGACTGGGAATTATGCCCTATATCTCTGCATCCATTGTGCTGCAGCTGTTGACTGTCGGGGTTCCTTATTTTCAGAAAATGCAAAAGGAAGGTGAGTCCGGTAGAAAACGTATAAACCAAATCACCCGAGTTCTTACAATTGCAATTACGATTGCGCAGGGTATTGGCTATGTTTCAGCCACTATCTTGCCTACCGGTGCTGTGATGGTAAGTACATCTCTTTTCATGTTTAGTTCCTTGGTTCTGCTTTCAGCAGGAACGATGTTCTGTATGTGGCTAGGGGAAAAAATCACTGAAAAAGGAATAGGCAATGGAATTTCAATGCTTATCATGATTGGTATCATTTCAAGATTTCCAGGCGCCATAATAGCTGAGGGTCTTGAAAAAGGCACTTCAGGAATGTTACTCCTCATTATTGAAGCTGCTGTTTTGTTCTTTGTTGTTGTGGGAGTAATTGCTCTTACGGAGGCGACAAGAAGAATTCCGGTTCAATATGCGAAGCAGGTAGTAGGTGGTAAAGTATATGGAGGACAAAGACAATACATTCCAATTAAGGTAAATGCGTCGGGTGTAATGCCTATCATTTTTGCTCAATCATTGATGTTTGTTCCTGCACTGATTGCCCAGATTTGGGCAGGGGAAAGTGACATTGCTAACTACATAGGTACTACTTTCAGTGATTTCACCTCATGGCAGTATAACCTCTTGTTTGCAGCTTTGATTATCATCTTTACGTTCTTTTATACTGCAATTACGGTTAACCCCGAACAAATTGCTGAAGACATGAAGCGTAATGGTGGTTTTGTCCCCGGTATTAAGCCAGGTGCACCTACCTCAGAGTTTATCGATGGGATTATTTCCAAGATTACTTTACCAGGTTCGGTATTGCTTGCTGCCGTAGCGATCCTTCCTGCCTTGGCGATAATCGCCGGAGTGGGTGGTGAATTTGCGCAATTCTATGGTGGAACATCCCTCCTTATCATGGTAGGTGTGATCATGGATACGCTTAGACAAATCGAAAGCTACTTACTGATGAGACATTACGAAGGGATGATGAAGAGTGGTAATTTGAAGAATAACCCTTCCAATTACCAGGTAGCTTAGTATGATTCAATACAAGACTTCGGAAGAAGTTCAGTTAATAAAACAGTGTGCTGATATTCTTGGTAGAGCTCACGGAGAAGTTGCCAAGCATATCAAAGAAGGGGTAAAGACCTCTTTTCTTGACAAAGTTGCTGAAGAGTTTATTAGGGATCACAATGGCGTACCTTCATTTAAAGGGTACAACGGTTTTCCCGCTTCACTTTGTATTTCAGTGAATGAGGTAATTGTTCACGGTTTTCCAAGTGATTATGAATTGAAAGATGGCGATATAATCTCAGTAGATTGTGGAGTCTTTCACCAAGGTTTTCATAGCGATTCCGCTTATACATATCCTATTGGTGAGGTATCCCCTTCTGTTCTAGCATTATTAAAAGCCACTCGAGATTCGCTCTATTTAGGAATTGAGCAAGCCGTAGTAGGAAATCGGATAGGTGATATTGGTTTTTCAATCCAAAAATTCGTCGAAGCGAAAGGCTATACTGTAGTCAGAGAGCTTGTAGGACATGGTTTAGGAAAGAAACTTCATGAGGCTCCAGAGGTTCCTAATTACGGAAAAAAAGGAAGTGGTATCCTGCTCAAGGCAGGGATGGTGATTGCAATTGAGCCAATGATCAATCTTGGTACGCGAAATATCGTCCAAGAACGAGACGGCTGGACTATCCGAACTGCAGATCGGAAACCTTCAGCTCATTATGAGCATACGGTTGCAATATTGGAAGATAAAACAGAAGTTTTGACAACGCATAAATACATAGAAGAGGTCTTTAAATTCTAATATGGCCAAACAGACATCAATCGAGCAAGACGGTACCATCATTGAAGCATTGTCTAACGCAATGTTTAAAGTGGAACTGGAAAATGGACATCAGTTGATTGCTCATATTTCGGGAAAAATGAGAATGAATTACATAAAAATTCTTCCCGGGGATAAGGTTAAGCTGGAATTATCTCCCTATGATTTGACAAAAGGCAGAATAGTATATCGATATAAATAGACTGACATGAAGGTAAAGGCATCTATTAAAAAGAGAAGTGTTGACTGCAAGCTAATCCGTAGAAAAGGGGTATTGTATGTCATCAACAAGAAGAATCCTAAGTATAAACAAAGACAAGGTTAATCATGGCTAGAATTGCAGGTGTAGACATACCAGACAATAAGCGCGGCGAAATCGGACTTACCTATATCTTCGGAATAGGAAGAAGTGCTGCCAAAGCGATCCTGACTAAGGCCGGTATCTCTTTCGACAAAAAGGCCGGAGAGTGGAATGATGAAGAATCTACCGCAATCCGTAACATTATTGCCGAAGAACTCAGAACCGAAGGTGTACTGAAGTCAGAGATCCAATTAAACATCAAGCGTCTGATGGACATCGGATGTTACAGAGGTTTGAGACACAGAAAAGGACTTCCGGTACGTGGTCAAGGCACTAAAAACAATGCCAGAACAAGGAAGGGTAAGCGTAAAACTGTTGCTAACAAAAAGAAGGCAACTAAATAAAACCTGATTTAGATTATGGCTCAGAAAAGAAACGATAAAGCAAAGGGTAAAAAAAGAGTAGTAAAGGTAGAAGCTGTAGGTCAGGCACACATCAGAGCCTCCTTCAACAATATCATCATCTCTATTACCAATAATGCAGGTCAAGTGATCTCTTGGGCTTCTGCCGGTAAAATGGGTTTCAGAGGTTCTAAGAAAAATACTCCGTACGCTGCTCAGATGGCTGCCCAAAACTGCGGTCAGGTAGCTTACGACTTAGGTTTGAGAAAAATCGAAGTGTTCGTAAAAGGTCCAGGATCTGGTCGTGAATCTGCGATCAGAACATTGCAAAACGTAGGATTGGATGTAACAACGATCATTGACGTGACTCCAATGCCGCACAACGGCTGTCGTCCTCCTAAGCGTAGAAGAGTTTAATTTTAAAAAGGTAACAGAATGGCAAGATATACAGGTCCTAAAGCGAAAATCTCCAGAAAATTTGGAGAAGCAATAGAAGGGCATAGCAAGGCGCTTCAAAAGAAAAACTACCCTCCGGGAATGCATGGACGTGGTAGAAGAAAGAAGCAGTCTGAATATGCTGTCCAGTTGGCTGAGAAGCAAAAAGCAAAATACATCTATGGCATATTGGAAAGACAATTTGCAAAGATGTTTGATACCGCTTCCAGAAAAACAGGTATTACTGGTGAAAATCTCCTTCAGCTTCTTGAAGCTCGTTTGGATAACACCGTTTATAGATTGGGAATTGCTCCTACACGTCGTGGTGCAAGACAGCTTGTTTCGCACAAGCATATTTTGGTCAACGGAGAAGTAGTAAATATCCCTTCCTATACTTTGAAGCCGGGTGATCTTGTTTCAGTAAGAGAGCGTTCTAAATCTCTCGAAGCAATCACCAGCAGCCTGGCAGGTAAAGCAGCAAATAGATATCCTTGGTTAGAGTGGGATAATGCTTCTTTGACAGGCAAATTCGTCAGTGTACCGGGCAGAGATGATATTCCAGAGAATATCAAGGAGCAGCTCATTGTCGAACTTTACTCTAAGTAATTTTACAATTTTCAGCTAAAAACCAGAACGAGACATATGTCCATACTAGCATTTCAAATGCCCGAGAAAGTGGTGATGGAAAAAGCCGATGACTTTCACGGCTTGTTCACTTTCAAACCACTCGAAAAAGGCTATGGAGTTACCATTGGTAACGCCCTGAGAAGAATTTTGCTTTCTTCATTGGAGGGATACGCCATCACTTCTATCAAAATCCCAGGAGTGGTTCACGAATTCTCATCCATTGATGGTGTAGTAGAAGACGTGACTGATATAATTTTGAACATGAAACAAGTGAGATTCAAGAAGGTGCATGATGCATTTGATGGAAAAATCACTGTGGAAATCAAAAATCAGTCTGTATTCACTGCAGGGGACATTGCTAAGTTCACTTCTTCCTTCGAAGTGCTCAATCCGGAATTGGTAATCTGTCATATCGACGAAACCAAAAACTTCGAAATTGAGATTACAGTCGAAAAAGGAAGAGGTTATCTGCCAGCTGAAGAATCCAGACCTAAAGAGCAGGTTTTTGGTCAAATAGCAATCGATGCGATCTTCACTCCTATCAAGAATGTGAAGTACAGCGTGGAAAATACACGTGTAGAGCAGAAAACTGACTTTGAAAAATTGATCCTTGAAGTATCTACAGATGGTTCTATCCATCCTGAGAAGGCACTTCAGGAATCAGCCAAAATTTTGATTCAGCACTTTATGCTATTCTCTGACCAGACCATGGTCTTAGATTCTACCGGCATTGCAGAACCGGAGCCTATCGATGAGGAATTCCTTCACATGCGTAAGCTTCTTAAGACTTCTTTGAGCGATCTGGATTTATCTGTTCGCGCTTTCAACTGTCTTAAAGCTGCTGATGTGAGAACTCTTGGTGATTTAGCTAGACTTGAAATTTCCGATATGATGAAATTCAGAAACTTCGGAAAAAAGTCATTGGCTGAACTCGAGCAATTAATCCAAGAAAAAGGTCTGACCTTTGGGATGGATATTTCTAAGTACAAACTTGACGAAGAATAATATAAAATGAGACACGGTAAGAAATTTAACCACCTTGGTCGGACTGCCTCTCACAGGAAGGCAATGCTCTCCAACATGGCAACTTCCCTGATTCTTCACAAGCGTATTTCAACTACGCTTGCCAAGGCGAAAGAATTGAAGAAGTTTGTTGAACCTTTGGTGACCAGAGCCAAAGAAGACTCCACACATAACAGGCGTATTGCATTTTCATATCTCAAAAGCAAAGATGCGATTAAAGAGCTCTTTGGTGAGATAATTGAAAAAGTAGGCACTCGTCCAGGAGGATATACCAGAATTATTAAAACTGGATTCCGTCTTGGTGATAACGCTGAAATGTGTATCATCGAGCTGGTAGATTATAATGAACTTATGCTTAAGGATGCTAAGCCTGCGAAAAAGACCACCAGAAGATCCCGTAGAGGGACTGCTGGAGCTAAAGAAACAGTCGCTACTGAAGCTGCTTCCGTCCCAGTTGTGGAAGCCAAAACTGAAGAGCCTAGTGCTCCTGAAGCTTCGGCTGAAAACGAAAACGAAGAAAAATAAATTGAAAATTAATTTCAAATATCAAAAGGATTGGACTTTCGTTCAATCCTTTTTTTATACCCATTTCACTTATCCTCCTTCCCAAGATTTGGTTAACTTTGGGCAACTTTCAGACAAATGATAAAACAAAAAGCAACACTTCTTTTGGCCGATGGAACTGTTTTCCATGGCTCCTTAATTGGTAACGCAGGCACCAATGGTGGTGAAATTTGTTTCAATACCGGAATGACCGGTTACCAGGAAATTTATACCGACCCATCCTACACCGGTCAAATTGTTGTAACCACCACTTCGCATATTGGAAACTATGGCGTGCATTCAGAAGAAATTGAATCTGAGCATCCATGTGTTGCAGGTATTGTCGTCAACAGTTTTTCAGATATTTTTTCACGGGTGGACGCCTCCGGTTCCTTGCAGGATTACCTAGTGAAATATAAGATTACGGGCATTGCAGATATCGACACCCGGAAACTGGTGAGACACTTGAGATCAAAAGGTGCCATGAATGCCATTATCAGTTCCGAATTTGAAGGAAACCTAGAAGGCTTAAAAACCGAATTAGCTAAGGTTCCAGACATGAATGGCTTAGAACTTTCTTCTACTGTTTGTACTCAGGAACCATTTTTTTATGGAGACGAGTCATCTAAAATGAAAGTAGCCTGTCTTGATTTTGGTATCAAAAAAAATATTCTTAGAAATCTCGCTACACGAGGAGTTTACTGCAAAGTTTTTCCTGCTAAAACCAAGCTAAAGGAAATTCAGGAATGGAATCCTGATGCATTTTTTCTTTCCAACGGCCCTGGAGATCCTGCTGTAATGGATTATGCGGTCGAAACTGTTAAAGAAATTTTAGAAACCGGTAAGCCTGTTTTCGGGATCTGTCTGGGGCATCAACTTCTTGCCGAGGCAGTTGGAATCAAAACCTACAAAATGCATCACGGTCATAGAGGCCTCAATCATCCTATAAAAAATTTGATTACAGGAAAAAGTGAAATCACCTCTCAAAACCATGGTTTCAATGTGGTCAGAGAAGATACTGAGAAAAACAGTGAAGTAGAAATAACTCACATTCATCTAAATGACAACACGGTGGCTGGTATTCGGCTGAAAAATAAGCCTGCATTCTCTGTTCAATATCACCCTGAGTCCTCACCGGGGCCACATGATTCTCGTTACCTTTTTGACGAGTTCATAGCACTTATTAATAAAAACTAATTTTCACAAACCTTTTAAAACTATGACGTTGATTCAATCAATTCATGCAAGACAAATCCTCGATTCAAGAGGTAATCCAACTGTAGAAGTAGATGTTTTCACCGAAAATGGTGCATTTGGCCGAGCGGCCGTACCAAGTGGCGCTTCTACCGGTATGAATGAAGCAGTCGAACTCCGCGACGGGGACAAAAGCAAATATTTAGGCAAAGGCGTACTAAAAGCCGTTGCCAATGTAAATGAAATAATTGCCCCTGAGTTGGTAGGAATGGATGTATTTGAGCAAAATACGATTGACCAAATTATGATCGAGCTGGACGGTACTGCCAACAAAAGCAAGCTCGGAGCAAATGCCATCTTAGGTGTTTCTTTGGCAGTTGCCAAAGCCGCAGCAATGGAGTCAGGTCAGCCACTTTACAGATACATCGGAGGAGTAAACGCAAATACGCTTCCTGTTCCGATGTTGAATATTATCAACGGTGGTTCTCACTCTGATGCTCCTATTGCTTTCCAAGAATTCATGGTTCGCCCTGTCGGCGCTTCCAGCTTTTCCGAGGCGATCCGGATGGGGGCTGAGATTTTCCATAATTTGAAAAAAATCCTTCATGATAAAGGGCTAAGTACTGCGGTAGGAGATGAGGGCGGATTTGCTCCAAACTTCTCCGGCGGAACAGAAGAGGCTTTGGGTTGTATCTTGGATGCCATTGCAAAAGCCGGCTACAAAGCTGGTGCTGATGTCACGATTGCATTGGATTGTGCTGCTTCCGAATTCTATAAAGACGAAAAATACGATTATACCAAGTTTGAAGGACCAACTGGAAAAATCAGATCAAGAGAAGAGCAGGTTGCCTACTTGGCTGAATTAACAGAAAAATATCCTATTGATTCTATCGAAGACGGCTTTGCTGAAGAAGACTGGGCTGGATGGGCGATGCTGACTGCTAAAATTGGCGATAAAGTTCAACTGGTTGGTGATGATCTTTTTGTAACAAATGTCAAATTCCTGAAAAGAGGAATTGAAGAAAGATCCGCTAATTCTATTTTGGTAAAAGTAAACCAAATTGGAACATTGACTGAGACCTTGAATGCAATCAGCTTGGCTCACAAAGCTGGGTTTACGGCAGTGATGTCACACAGATCCGGTGAAACGGAAGACTCCACTATCGCTGACTTGGCAGTGGCAGTGAACTGCGGACAGATCAAAACCGGCTCAGCTTCCCGTTCTGACCGTATGGCCAAATACAATCAGTTGCTCAGAATCGAAGAGCAATTGGGAGAATCAGCCGTTTTCAAGGGAAGATTGAAATAATAGCGCTTTAATAGCTATCGTGAGACAGCCTGCTAAAGCGGGCTGTCTTTTTTTTTGCACCATTTTTGTACCTTGGATTACGAGATTCAATTCCATTATGAAGAAACTTATCAAATACAGCAGTAATTTTTATGTCCTTGCCACATTGGTTTTTCTTTTTTGGATGATTTTTATTGATTCCAACAACTTGGTAAATCATTTTCGACTAAGTCACAAGCTATATCAGCTGGAGGACCAAAAGGAATTTTACTTGGAGAAAAAAGGTAAAATTACTGCCGAACGGGAAGAATTGATGAGTAATCCTGAACTTTTGGAAAAGTTTGCCCGTGAACGCTATCTGATGAAAAAGCAAACCGAAGATCTTTATGTTGTTGTCGAAAAGTAAATGGATAGCTATTGTCCTTCTGGGACTTTTTTTTGTTTCAAATCACAGTTTTGGACAGCGGGAAATTTCCAGTGATTCCGTTTCATTTAAGGACCGCTTATATTTTGGAGGCAATCTGGGCTTTCAGCTCGGAACAATCACCTTGATTGATGTATCTCCTCTAATGGGAGTCATGGTCACACCCAAACTATCCGGAGGCCTAGGTGGTACCATTCAATATTATGATGATAAGCGTTTTCAGGGTGCACAGAGCACTTCTTATGGAGGCCGGGTATTTGGGAGGTACAATATTCTGCCCAATATATTTACTCATTTAGAGTATGAATCCATCAATTGGGAGCGATATGATGTTCGCGTCGAGAATTTTAGACGAATCTGGACCAATGCTTTTTTTGTGGGAGGGGGGTATTTTGCTCCATTTGGACCAAGGGGTGGAGCTAACTTTACTTTTTTATACAACGTCCTTCACGATAACCAAAATTCCTACTATGCTGAACCTTATGTAATTCGGGTTGGTTTTGTCCTGTAACAATTCCACCTTTAACTTCCTATGGAATCTTTTATAAAAAAAATACATAAGTCTCATCAGGATTGTTCTGATTGCCCTTCTCCAAAGCTTATCCAACAGTATTTTGAGGATTTATTAGGGTTACTTTTCCCAGAATATTCCGTCCAAAAAATCCGTGAAGAGGAAGATGTAAAATCTAGGTTGGAAAATCTTCAAGCTCAGCTTTCCAATATCTTAACCCGAAATATCCACCTCCATTCTGGTGATGGAGAAAAACTTGCCAAACGGTTTTTTGTCGATTTAGAAAAGGTTTTTGATTGGATAAATCAAGACGTGGACGCCATGTTCGCAGGAGATCCCGCTGCTAAATCACGCACAGAAATCCTCAGAAGTTATCCTGGTTTCTATGCGATTGCAGCCTATCGAATTGCCCACCTTTTACTTCAGTTGGGTATTAAATTAATTCCAAGAATGATCACTGAATTTGCACATAGTCGAACGGGAATTGATATCCACCCAGGGGCTACCATCGGGCAATACTTTTGCATTGATCATGGTACAGGGGTGGTAATCGGAGAGACAACTGTGATCGGGAATCATGTAAAAATCTACCAAGGCGTGACGCTTGGAGCACTCAGTGTGGACAAAGCTGATGCAGACATCAAACGTCACCCCACGATCGAGGATAATGTGGTCATTTATGCTGGTGCTACCATCCTCGGAGGTAAGACAACGATTGGCAAAAATAGTGTCATCGGAGGCAATGTATGGTTGACCAAGTCTGTACTTCCCGGGTCGAAGGTCTATTACCAAACCCAAATGCATCACGAGGAAGGTACAGTGACTGACGTATATGTCTTCAAAAATGACATAGACGAATTAAGTCACTAAGGATTTGTTCTCATTTCATAAAAGTTAATCATTCCAGCATTTCCTTTTGAATTAGGCATTGTGTCAAAAATCATCAAAAAAAACCATGAAACTCTTTGAACTGATCGGGAATACGCCTTTGGTGGAATTGGAAGTCATTCCTACTAATCGGCGGGTAAAGATTTTTTGTAAAATGGAAGGCCAAAATCCTGGTGGAAGTGTCAAGGATCGTGCAGCATATAATATGATTCGTTCGGCTTTGGATCGCGGAGAAATCAAAAAAGGAGATAAACTGGTCGAAGCCACAAGTGGAAACACCGGAATTGCCCTGGCGATGGTGGCTAAAGTCTTGGGACTGGATATGACCCTAATCATGCCGGATAACTCCACCAAAGAGCGGGTGCTTTCCATGGAAGCCTATGGGGCAAAGGTTATTTTGACCCCAGCCGCAAAGACGATTGAATATTCCCGGGTTTTAGCAGAAACGATGCGGGATGAGGAAGGATATTTTATGCTCAATCAGTTTGGGAATCCGGACAATTACCTGGCTCACTATAAGACCACCGGTCCCGAAATCTGGAACGACACAGCCGGGAGGGTGACCCATTTTGTCACAGCAATGGGTACAACTGGAACGATTATGGGAGTTTCCCGATACCTGAAAGAGGTTAATCCGGCCATACAAATTGTCGGTACTCAACCTACTGACGGTTCCAGTATTCCCGGAATCCGACGCTGGTCCCCTGAGTTTTTGCCAGAAATATTTGAGCCAGTCCGTGTGGACCGAGTGATTGACGTCAGTCAGCAGCAAGCTACTGAAATGACCCGGAGAATGGCCAAGGAAGAAGGAATCCTAGCCGGAATGAGTAGCGGAGGAGCCTTGCATGCCGCAATCGAATTATCCAAAGAACTGGAAGAAGGCCTGATTGTCTGCATCACCTGCGACCGGGGAGACAGATATCTCAGTTCGGATTTGTTTGGGTGAGGAGATTGTAAGATTGGAAAATTACAAGATTAAAAAATTGAGATCTCTCCAACTATAGCCTGAAAGTTCTGATAATTTGCCTCCTGCTTTAGTAGGGGGGATTGAAAATAGGCATGAAAAAAGTTTGGGCTTTAGCCCAGCATTCGCAATGCTAATTTTGGCTAAAGCCATGGGTATTTTGTAAAATCCTTTGGGGATGAGCTAAAGCCAAATTCCTTTTCATCAAAGTAAAAGGAATTATAGATAGAAAAGAGTTGATGCGATCTACGCATAGCGTCAACGGAACCTCAACCCTGAACGACAATAGACTTCGCCGAGGTGGGAAGTACCCTGCTTGGGATGAAAAAAGGGAAAAGTTCGACACCCTCCGGGGTCGTGGGGATCGTTCATCCATTCTCATTTCCATGGGTTATACCCATGGCTATTGAGAAGTTTGACCCCTTATCAGGGGTCGGAGATCTGAAAACCATCGATCTCCAAACCAATGACCGCGGAGTGGTCGAACCTCTCAATAACCCTAGGTGAAACCTAGGGAAAAGTGTAAAACAGAATGCAGAAAACAACCCTGAATAGGGTTGAACTTTTTGGAAAAAAAATTCTTCGTACAATTTTTGGGTAATTATTACCCAAGTTTCATTGTTTACCTACTGAATTTCCCTAAAACTAAATATCTTAGAGCATATAGAATTCTAACTTTTCAATTGTGGCAGCTCCAACCTTTGGTCTTGAACTTGAAGACCTCAAAAAGTATTTAAAAAAGTGGCGAAAATGAAGACGCAAAGCGTCAACTTCTCTTTCCTCTTTTCAAAAAGCTTTTCAAAGATAATTTCAGGGCTGAATCGGGAGCTTTTGGCGCAGATATTTATATTCCGGGACAAATAATTGTAGAGAGTAAATCTTCCTTTTCAGACTGGGCAAAGGGGTTTTATCAAGCCTTTCATTACAGTAAGAGATTTGGTCTGGCCTATAATACTGTAATGGTGATTGCACAAGAATTTGTTGGGATTTGGAAGACAAACAAGATACCTGAGTTTGCAGCAATTCTCATTAATACTGCTGATGCTTCGATATCGCCCAATCAAATGGGAGTGAACAATGCACGAAAAACTCAAAAGGCCCAACTTAACCTGATTAAGGATTCTGCAATCTATTGGCTTGACCCTAAATCAATGCAAGGAGATATGTTTGCAGGAGCTAAAAATCTCACTACAGAAACCTTCGAGATTCTAAAAGTTCTCAAAAACTTAGATTCTTCACGTATTCAGATCAATACTCACAACTTCATTCATACTATTGAATTGATGAAGTCTATGTTTGAAAATCCCATTGATGCTATACATGCCTTTTACACCGTAGTTAATTACTGGGATATTACAGCAACAATGTCAGAGAATGATTATTCTAATACTGTACAAGTGGTTGGTTTTAGAGGTCATAAAAGCAGTGAACCATTACACATTGAAGCAAGATTCAAAAAAGAATTCAAAAACCTGATTGAAAATCATTATGTCTTTACAAATGAGGGCTCTGGTCTTACAGCTGATTATTACTTTTCCCGATTTGATGAAGTATTAAGTGCCTTAGACCCCGAATATGCCAAGCAACACGGGATTTTCTTCACGGACGGGAATCTCAGCAAGTTTGCCATGTGGTTTGTTCAAAACTATTTCAAAGAGGATCTTGGAGAGAATTACATTGTATTTGACCCTGCAGGGGGCTCTGGTAACTTGGTGACAAGTTGGAGAGGAAAATTAAAACATAAGATCGTATCTGAACTTCAGCCTGATTTACTTCGGACTATAGAGAAACGAATGAAAATAGATCCCTATCACATGGATACAGGATTTACCATCATCCCCAAAACCTCAGATAATAAGGGATTAAATTTTTTGGATGTTTCTGCCAGGGAATATTTGGAGCGTCTAGAGAAGGAATTAAAAGGCAAAAACCTAAAAATGGATAAGCCTTTGGCCTTCTTACTCAATCCTCCCTATAAAAACACAGATGAAAATGTAAAAAATCGTTCCGATAAGGATGCTGAGTATGAAATTGATCCTTCAATTCTGGAATTGACCGGAAGTGATGCTGGTAAAGAGAGATACTTAGCATTTCTCGGTCAGATTTTGTTGATCGCCAAAGCTCAAAATGAAAAAAATACTGAACATCATCCCTTGGTTTTCATTTTTACGCCCACCTCATGGTTAATCCCTCGGCCAACGTATGTTGGTTTTAGAGAAAAATGGGATCAGCATTTTAAATTTGAAACAGGATTTCTGGTGACGAGTAATGAGTTTTTTAAACTAGACGGAAAGTGGCCCTTAGCCTTCACTGTTTGGAAATACGATCAGAGTGATAAAACAAATGAAGTCAGAACATTGGATTTGACCCAATTCAAAAAAATAGACTTGAATCTAAATTGGACTGCGTCTTCTGAAGAAATAGATCAGCAATGTAATCAATTAATAGATAGGAAGGAGAATGTTAAGCTTGCTCTCAAAACATCCATTCAAGATTGGCTTAATCAAAGTAGTTTTGATTTTAAAAGAGATCCTACAAAGACTGAGAAAGAGTCCATGAAAGTATTTGGAGGGTTACCTCTGCTTGATCCTAGACGGGAGAATAAAAAAACTTATGGTATTGAAAGCTCCGAATTTATCGGATTCATGGATAATTGTACTCCGGTAAGAGTTAAATACCGTCTTGAGGATCCTCGTTTCCAAATGCCGATTCAAAGAATTTGGTTTAGACTAGATTCAGTTTTTAAGGACAAAAATAAGTCAAAGTGTTTTAACGGCCCAAGTGATAACAGGTCATTTTGTGCATTTGATTTGATTTCTGCAAAAAGAACTTTGACGTGGTTTGCGATTTCAAAAAATTTGGAAACATATCCTTTATGGGCAAATCAATTTGATATATGGGTACCTGATATTAAGCCCGAATTGGCTAATTATTGGTATTCCTTATGTTTTGCTTTTGTATTGGCTGAGAACCGATGCGTGGTAACAAAGTTTGAGGCTAATAATCCTATGCTCGGGGCGCCAGAGGTATTTGTAGATAATCCACTCTCTACAAATAACTCAGAATCATTTTGGAACACAGTATTGGACCAGCAAATCGTCTCTAATCCTCCTGCTGCGATTAAATTGGTGGATAAAATCAAGGAATTGTACCGTGTTTGGAATTATGAATATTGCAAAGGCGGAATCTTGGAAAATGTAGGCCTCCACGATGAACCATATTTCAAATACTTTGATTTTCCCGACTTTGTGACCAAGAATTCAGGTTTAATTCAGATTAAGAAATATGCAAGTGATAATAATTTGACAGATCTGGGAGAATTGTTTGCGGAGATATCTTCCTTGACCAAAATGGTCAAAGGGGAAATTTACAGATTGTTGGTGGAGGAATTTGATTACTTCGAATAATTTCCCATGGCAAAAAGTAATTCAAATAAGAAAAGAAAAGATTGGAGGGAGGTTTTTAATTCCAATGCTGGGGTCTTTGTTGTGGTCCTCACTATTTTTGGTTTCGGATTTGGTACTGGTCAATTGGTCGCAGATATTTTTCATAAAATTGAAATGAATGAATCAAATAAAAATCATAATGATAAATTGTATGAAAAGGTAAAAGAATTTGATGATTTGATTTTAGAGCTTAAAACTGAAAACCAATTACTTAAAGTAGAAAATGAAAAACTTAAAAAGTAATCTGGCGTCTAATATAGATCGAATTTTTGCGATAACGATAATTGTTTTATTGTCGATTTATTCTTTGGTTTTAACTTACTATACAGATACGTTGCAGAAGCAATTACACGAACGAGATATTTTAATCGAAAAGTTGGCAAAGAGAGATTCAATTTTAAATAAAGTATTTACTTTAAATATTGACTCCGTAACAAATTCGATTAGTTACAATTATATTGAAAGAGATGGGGAGGTTGTGAAATATGATGTTTTGGCGAAAGACTTGAAGCAGGCACGAAATGATTTAAATGAAAAATTAGAGCAATTATCAGAGGCACTTTATGTTTCAAATGATTTAGAGGAGGGATTAAAGGTGAGTGAGGGCAAATACGATACTTTGGTTTATGATTATAATAAACTAGTTGGTTTATATAACCAATTGGCAAATGACGCTTATTCAAATTCTAAGAAAGCAGATTCTGTAATTAATTTAATGAATCGTTCACTTGATTCGATGTCTGTCTATAAAGCATTCACGAAGCATCTCCAAGAAAATTATGGATTCAAATACACTTTAGATAATAATAAACGAACTATCCAAATCAAAAATCCATCGGTAGATTCAGCGATGATATTATTACCCTATTTCAGAAAGAGATTATCATATGATAACAACAAAAAGGTTTGGGTAATTGAAATTGATAAAGAATAAAAGTAAAACCTAAAGTGATTTAATCTCTTTAGGCTTACCCTCCTTAAATCGTCCTCTTTCCCAACTCAGAAGAACCGCTTCATCTTCTCCAAACCAGTCTTCACCACATACTCGGCGTCCATGGCGTAATAAGTCGGATTGAAGAGTTCCAATGAGAGGATAATGGGCTTGCCTTTGGACTTGAGGGTGTCAGCCAATTCCTTCATTGGTGCGCCGCCATCACCGGGAAAAACCCTATCCTTGTCTTGTTGCTCGGTTCTTGGGATTTCGATGGGGAAATCATTCATGTGAAAAATGTCTATCGCATGTCCATCAAGCATTTTCATTCCTTCAAATCCAGAACCTCCGCGAAATAGGTGATAGACATCGGCGAGGATCTTGGCGTCTTTGTCGTCCGCCGCCGCCGCCACAGCCATGGCCTGTCCCAAGTGGAAAAAGGAAGGAAAAGCTCCCCAAAACTCCAATTGCGGCATAACTCCGGTTTTCCGGCCCAGTTCCAGAAGCTTCTTATAGCGCTCACCGGCTTTCAGCAAATCCAATGGTGCTTCGGTACCTATCGCAGGAGCAGCTACCCGTGGGCAAGCCAATTCCGCCAAGACGCCCATTTCCTTTTCCATCTGGGTGAAACCAGTTCTGCTTTTTTCCTCATCCTGTGCCATCCACGTCGGGAATCCGATGCAGTCAAAAAATTCAATACCCGCATCAGATGCCAATTTTTTCAGCGAGGCCACGGACTTTCCGGTTTCCAAATACGCTTGAATCTCCATCATCCAGGGTTCGAAGCCATCATATCCTGCTCGTGCTGCGAGTTCGATGATTTGTGGTAAACTTAGCTTTTGCCCCCGGATCGTGCTGGTGTTTAAGGAGAATTTAAAAGAGCTTTCTTTCTTTTCAGCGGATTGTCCAAAGACAGGAGCAGCAGAAATAGCCAATGGGGAAAGTGCTAAGGTTTTTAACAGGTTTCTTCGGGTAGTCATGGAGGTTGAATTTTAGTAATTTTTGCCCTTTCAAAGTTACAGATAGCCGTTCATACTTATTCTGAATTAATCTAAACGGTTAGGATTTTCAATCGTATTTTACGGCATGCAAAAAATAATATTTTTTCTTTTCACCACGATATGTTTTGTGAGCAATGGAGTTGCTCAGGTGGTTGGGGGAGATTTGGCTTATCTTACGGAGTACAGGGAGCAGTTGCCCTATTTTCAGGAATTGATCACAGGAGGCCAATATGCCGAGGCCTCGAGACTCATTCAGGGAGACCCCTATTTTGCTTCCAGACAATTTGAAAAAGGAAGATTAAGCATCAATGGAATAGTCTATCCTGAAGTGCCTTTGCTTTACGACAGCTATTTAGATCAATTGGTGACATTTCATCCGATCTTCAATCAGAAAATCCTGATTAAGCCTGAGAAGATTGATGGATTTACCCTTTCAAACGGGTCAAGTTTTCGCTTTTTGTCCGGAAACTCAGGATACTCCCGAAATCAAAACGGAATCTATGAAATCTTGGGTGAGGGCAAGTTCAAAGCACTTGCAAAGCGCTATAAGACCACCAAAGCCCTTCGTGAAATGTCTCAATTCGACGCCCTTTTCGTAGAAAAGACTGATTTTTTTCTATGGAAAAACGGGGAATTTTTCCCGGTCAGTTCCAGGAACCAAGCAATTGAAATTATCGGGCTAAATCCAAAGGACACCAAAAAAGAACTTCGGGCTGAAGGCTTGAATTTTAAACAAAGTCCTGAAAAATTCCTTCGGTATTTAGTCACAAAATCCTCCGATCAGTAAGCTGCCCTATGAGACTTTTCACCAAAGTGTTAGTATTCTTGCTGTGTATAATTTCGACTTTTTCTTTTGCGCAGCAAGCTCCTGAAAGAATCTCCGGATTTTATCCCGGAGTCACTTTTGAGCGATTTATGGAAAAGGTGGAAGAAGAAACCAACTATCGATTTTTCTTTAAAAAAGCAGATATAGCGGGTCTGACAGTTAATCTGCAAGCCAATAACGATAAGTTGGAGGATGTACTCGGGCTGATTTTTTCACAATCAGACCTTAAATTTTCCATCTCGAAGGTAGGAGAAGTTTTCATCAGCAAGGGAGTAAAATTGTCGGTGGACTTTCCGGACACTTTTTTTAGCCAAACTTCAGGAAATCAATCCGGGGAATCGGCCGGATCAGAAGATGAATTTGTCAGAAATAGAAGGTACGTAATTGGAGTGCCAAGTGGCGGCAGTGCCACTGCAAAAATCCGCGGTCAGGTCTTAAGTCTTGAGAAAGGACAAGCCATCCAAGGTGCTGTAGTGTACGAGAAACTTAGCCAAACACAAACTATTACCGATCAGCAAGGACGCTATGAGCTGACTATACTGAAGGGCAATCAGACGATTTTGGTTCAAAATATTGGAGGCTATACCGAGCAGCGGCTGATCGATCTCCAAGGAGACGGTGAGCTGAATATGAGTATTGGAGAGGGTGTGTTTTCGCTTAGTGAAGTGATAGTCCGGTCAGGCGCTTTGACCAATGTCTCCCGCCCTGAGATGGGGGTTCAGTCTCTTACTGCCCAACAAATGAGAAAACTCCCCTCCGTGATGGGCGAAGTCGATATATTGAAAGGAATCCTTACCATGCCAGGAGTAAATACAGCGGGCGAAGCAAGCGTAGGCTTCAATGTGCGCGGAGGTGCCGCTGACCAAAATTTGATTTTGTATGATCAAAACACCCTATTCAATCCTTCTCATTTATTTGGATTTTTCTCCTCAGTCAACTCTGATATGGTGGAGGGTGTGGAATTATACAAGGCAGGAATTCCGGCGAGTTATGGAGGAAGATTATCATCCGTCCTGCAGGTCACTCCAAAGCTGGGAAGAACCGATAAAATCGGGGGATCAGGAGGGATCGGTCCCCTGACGAGTAGATTGAGTTTGGATGGACCAATTGGACAAAAGACCACCTTTATAGTAGGTGCTAGAATGACCTATTCAGATTGGTTGTTGGATTATTTGGAGGATCGAGCAGATCTAGGAGCGAGTAGGGCATTTTTTGCTGATTTCAATGGCACTATTCAGCATCAGGTCAATGAGAAAAATATTTTAAGGTTTACCGGATATTACAGTGAAGATGAGTTCCAGTTTGATCCCGATACGGTTTACAGCTATTCCAACCAAAATTTCGCACTGTCCTGGATACATTATTTCAATGACCGGGTGGAGGCAACCTTTTCGGTTGGACAAGATGCCTACGATTTTCAGGTTCAGGGAGAGGATAATCCATTGAATTCTTACCGGTACAATTTCGATATCCGTCAGCGTTTTCTCAAGGCCCAGTTTCGTCAGGAAAAAGGTGAACGCCACATTTTCACTTATGGGGTTCATTCCATTTGGTATGATTTGAATCCGGGGAAAATAGCTCCTTTTGGGTCAGAGAGTATTGTCATTCCTGATGATGTGCCTACCGAGAGGGCATTGGAGACTTCCCTCTTTTTTGGAGACGAATTTGAAGTCAATGAACAGCTTACAATCTCCGGAGGGTTGCGATACAATTTGTATGGATACTTTGGCCCGCAGACTTTGCCTATTTATGCATCTGGCGAGCCAAATTTGCCACAAAATATCATCGGTGAGCAAAACTACAGTTCCGGTGAACTGGTCAACACTTATCATGGCCCTGAGTTCCGTTTGTCAGGTCGGTATGCCTTGACCAATTGGTCATCCATCAAAGCGGGAGTGAATACCATGCGACAGAATATCCACCTGCTGAGTAATTCATCTGTGATCACGCCTACCGATACCTGGAAGTTGAGTGATGCGTTCATTGCTCCGCAAAGAGGAATTCAATACGCACTGGGCTATTTTCAGAATCTTAAAAACAATGCGGTCGAGTTTTCTGCGGAAGTTTATTATCGTACGATGGAGAACCTTTTGGACTATCGGTCCGGAGCATCGATTATCCTAAACGACCGCATCGAACAAGATGTCCTGGTTACCAAAGGTAAGGCCTATGGATTGGAACTCTTTCTTAAGAAATCCACAGGAAAACTGAACGGATCAGTCGCCTACACCTACAGTAGATCCCTCTTACAGACCGATCCACGCGAAGGGAAGGAGCAAATCAACCGGTCGGAATGGTATCCGAGTAATTTTGATCAGCCCCACAATGCCAACGTCGTGCTGAATTATGAACTGAGCCGAAGAGTAAATACAACCCTTGCCGGAAAATACAGTACTGGCCGCCCCGTCACGTTGCCCATTGCCAAGTTTGAGTATGGGGGGTCGGAACGCGTGTATTTCGGGGATCGTAATTCAGTCCGAATTCCGGATTATTTTCGAATGGATTTTTCAGTAAATCTGGAGGGAAACCACAAAGTCAAAAAGCTGGCGCACGCCTCCTGGTCATTCGGGGTATACAACATTTTGGGAAGGGACAATCCTTTTTCTGTGTATTATATTCCGGAAGGAGGAAAATTGCAGGGGTATAAGCTTTCGATATTCGCAGAGCCTATTCCATTCATCACTTATAATTTCAGATTCTGATGCGAGCGAATATCCTAGGTCTTCTTGCTTTGATTTTTGGGCTTTTTGCCTGTAGGGAACCTTTTGATCCTGAAATTCCCCAACAGCTCACTTCGGTATTGGTAGTGGAGGGATACCTCGATACAGAAGGGCTGGAGAGCGAACTTCGGATCAGCAGAACTGTTCCGATAGACGCTAAGACGACTTTTGCGCCGGAGATTGGAGCGAGTGTGAACTTATACTCCGAAAGCGGTGCGGCTTTTTCACTGGCTGAAAAAGTACCGGGCGTTTATGTCTTCGCCCGTGACCTTCCTGAAAATGCCAACTATCGACTGGAAATCGTCCTGCGAGGCGGAGAGCGTTTTGAATCTACTCTGATCCGACCCATCATCACGCCTGATATTATCGATGCCGGTTTTGTAAGAGACCAAGAAGGAGTGGAGGTCTATGTCAATACCCAAGGGAATGAGGCTGCTGATGATTTCCTTTGGACGTATGAAGAGACCTGGATTTTCCGACCTCGAATCAGAACGAACTACATCTATGATCCGGCCACCAGAAATGTCAGAGACAGAACTCAGGCTGAACAGATTTCGCTTTGCTTTAAAAGCGAGCAAAACCCCGATATTTTGTTGGAGACAAGTTCAAGATTTCAAAATCAGGTGGTTTTCAGAAAAACTATTGCCGAAATACCGGTTGGAGATGAGCGAATTCAGGAGCGATACAGTATTCTGATTTCCCAAAAGGCAATCGATGCAAATGCAGTAAAATTTTGGGAAACCCTAAAAAGAAATACCGAGGATATCGGGTCAATCTTCAGTCCCTTACCTTCACAGATTTCTGGAAATATCAAAGCTGTCGGCAACTCCAATATCCTTGTGCTCGGTCAAATCAGCATGGGGGTGATCAAGCAGCGTAGAATTTACATCAACCTCAGTGATGTTTCCCCATGGGGTTATACCAACCCTATTTTCAGTGGTTGTATAGTTGCGGAAGAGCCTGTCCGATTTCCAGCGTATCAGTCAGCTTTTGCCGCCGGAGTGGTAGTCCCTGCCCGCGAATTGATGGAGGGCACCACCATAGTAGGGTATTATCCAACAGAAAGAAAATGTGCCGATTGCACCCTGTACGCTTCCCGAACAGTACCTGATTTTTGGAAAAATGATTAGACGACCAAGAGAAATAGCATTGATCGGATATTTTGATTCGATTTTCAGGAAGCGATTCTTTTCCTTATTTGGGATGATTGTCTTGCTACTGATCACGTTCTCCTCAGGTAAAGCACAAGGAGTCAATAGACCAAAAGAAAATGTATCCTTTCAAATTCCCAAAACGCTCTTTTTGGTTGGGGAAAAAATCTGGTTGGAAGCTGAGGTAAAAGGAGATCAAAAGCCAAGCCCCTCAAAAGTCCTTTATGTGG
The DNA here is from genome assembly GCF_030694375.1 of Algoriphagus sp. GTDB lineage: Bacteria > Bacteroidota > Bacteroidia > Cytophagales > Cyclobacteriaceae > Algoriphagus. The sequence goes on along the minus strand of NZ_JAUXYL010000041.1, from coordinate 56,098 downwards.
AGTTGGTGGATCGCTTTTCAAATTCGGTAGCTTACGCCAAAATCCCGTTGGAGGAGGGCAAGGCCTTGAATTATTTACTGCTTTCGACAGCCATTCCTTCTGACCACTATTTACTCAGAGTCTACACGAGGATCAGCCCATATCTTGATTTGGAAATTGGGATTGCTCAGCAATTCGTTACAGTAATCAATCCAAAAATTCCCCCCAAAACGGCTGGGACAAATGAATTAATTCCAAAAAGATCAGGAGGAACATCGTCAGATTTAATACAGTTGAGTGAAGCAAACCCCAAAGTAGGCTCCACATTTCTGCTTTCGTTTGACAATTCTGCAGAGATTATTTCCTCGGGGGTTTCCATTTCCAACTCGTATTTGGAAGAAGAGCAGCGTCAAATTAATTCCAGAGAGGCCTATGTTGAAATTGAACAAAGGCCACTTTTACCTGAGCTTTTTGGACACATTGTGGAATCAAGAGTCCCTCAGGCTGATACGAGTTTGACCTATTTTCTCTCACTCCATGGAAAGCAAAGTGCACTGTACACTGACCGTGCCGATGTAAAGGGACAGATTCTATTTGATGCAGGAGGCCTTTCACACTGGGACAGACTCGTTATCCAGCTGGAAGATGGTGCTGAAATGGAAGGTCTCGAAATCATTTCTCCTGTGGTTAAAACGAAATTCCGTCAGGATTTTAATTTTCCAGTTCTCTCGATTCCAAAAACCGAGTTAACTTTTCTTTCGCAACTCCAAAAAGCAGCAGCTGTTGAATCCTATTTTGTGGAGAAATATGACAGTGATTCACTGGAGGTTGTTACAGGATTTGTTGCCGATTACACGTTTTCTTTAGATGATTACACACGATTTGAAACCGTCGAGACTGTCTTTCGGGAATATGTTCCAAGTGTTTCTGTCCGGATTCGCGATAAGAAGAAGGAATTTCGACTTTTGAATGAAGCAGTGAAAAATGTTTTCGATGCCAATCCATTAATCCTTATCGATGCAATGCCGGTCTTTGATTCGGATTTGCTCTCCGGCTTCAATCCCAAATTTCTAAGCAAACTGGAAGTCCTCAATCGGGAATTCTATCTCAATGACCGGGCCTATCCGGGAGTGCTAAGCTTTAGTAGCTTTGGAAATAATTTTGGACTTTACCCACTGACTCCAAGCGCTCGTTTTTTTGATTATTTCGGTCTTCAGCCAAAAATCGAGCTTGATAAATCACAGTTCACAAAACCCGGGGATGGCGGTAAATTTCCCGATTTCAGGACCGTATTGTTTTGGGGAAAAGCAAAGGGCGAAAGTATCCAGACATCCGAATTAAGCGGGGACTTTTTGGTTTGGGTTAGGTATTTGGATTCAAGTGGGGAAGTCCGGATAGCAAGGAGAAAATTCTCAACCAACCCTTAGATTATTTGGGTTTCTTCGTCAACTCATTCGTTACAAACTGATTTAACCGAGCCTTGTATTCATCCTGACCGGGATAGGATGGAGCAAGCCCACTCTTTTCGGGGAACGATTCCATGTGAAGGGTTTGGGTAGGGAAAGCAAAGCGAACCCCCAATGTATTGGCAAGTTTGACAATCTGAATTAGAATTTCGTGTCTTGCCTTGAGTTCTTCAGGCCATGTCGGTACCTCAAAGAAAATGTAAAACATTACATCCTGACTGTAGGCCGAGAGATTGTTGAAGAAGATGTTGAAGTAATCCTTGCGGGTCATTGGATGAGCCAATACGATTTCATGAAGTCCATTGACAAACTCCTCGATCAGCTCCGGAGGAGTGTCATACGTGATGGTTAGTGTGGTAAAAAATCTGCGGTATTGCCGGAGACCATGATTGTCCACGACAGCATCGGCGATTTTCCCATTAGGCACATACATTACCGAATTTCTGAATGTACGAATACGCGTAGATCGAAATCCGACTTCCTCGACAGTTCCGTCAATTTCCCCTGAGGTCACCCAATCTCCTACCTGAAAGGGTTTGTCAATGAAGATCATGATAGAGCCAAAAAAGTTTTTGATAGTATCCTGAGCGGCTAAAGCGATGGCGACACCTCCAATAGAAATTCCGGTAAGAAATGGGAGAATATCAAGGTTGAGCCCGTCCCGCAGGATGAATAAGGTTCCAACCAAAATAACCAAAGCTTTTAGTGTCTTACGAATCAGCGGGACTAATTGGTCATCGAGTGTGGATTCGGTTTTGGCTGCCAAACTTGCAAAATATGCCGCAATGACATCGACGATTTTATAGAAAATCACCGTGATCAAAAACGGCTTCAGGGTGTCAAATACGGGGATAATCCAGGCATAGATTTCCACTGGCAATTGCAATATCCGGATCAGCAATGACAGCAGCAGTACGATGAGGTAAAAGCTGGTGATTTTGGCAACGGGAAGCAGGTAATTCTCACCGATGTATCCGTATCCCAATCGGTCCAGGAAATAGATCAGCCCTTTGTCAACCAGAAAAGTGAAAATCAAGTGGGCAAGAAAGGTGAGGAAAATCAAAAAAGTAATCCCGACCAATTGCCAAAGTTGAAGTCCCAGATATTCATCGGTCCCAATCTTGGGAAGAATATTCAATAGTTTATCGCTCCCGTAAGGATAGGTTTCCTTATGAAGTTTTTGAATTTGGCTGACTGAGAAGGATGAGAATTTCCATTGACTTCCCTTTTTTTCAAGAAAGATCCCGGGCAGTTTTGTTCGGTCAAAATAGAATTTATGTTCTCCGTTTGCAGTAGAATCTACAAAGTTGGCATCGTTTGGGACTTCACTTGTTCGGATGACCAGGCCTTTACCTTCAAAGATCTGTTGCAGCTTGATGGCGAGTTCCTCAGGGTCACTGTCATTGCCTTGCAGATCCAATGTCCTTGCTGCGCGCTTTGGAAAAAAATGATTTTTGTCGAGGTTGTAGAAAAAAGTTAGAGTGGTGTGATAAGGAGAACCTAGGTTGATCCCTTCTTCGATTTGAAGTTCTGTTTTGCTGTCAGTTATGAGTTGTGAAAACGCAGAAGAATGAAGGGCGAAAAGAAAAAGCGAAAGCAGGAAAAACTTTTTGGACATCAGCTATAGTGTTGATTTCAGGACTGCAAGTTACTTAATCCTGAAGGGCCACCCAAGTTTCCATCCTCAATCAGGCATGAGGTACTCCATCATACGGCGTCCACTGACTGTCCGGATGGCATATTGATTTCGGGTAGGTTGATGACTGATTTGAATCGCTCCCTCACTCTCCAGAGGAGTGGTGGTCAGCATTGTTCCCTGGAGATTATATAAGTAACCAAATCCCTGTTCAGAATCAGAAACTGCGATTATTTTCCTATCTGAGCCAAAATCAAAATAGCCAAACCCTACCTTTTCACCTGAAATTGGCAGTGTAAACAATACTTTTTCCTGTTCATTCAGGATTAGCGTTTTTGAATATTGCCTTGATAAAATAATCTCGGAATGTCCCGATTGATCCGCCAATAAGACAAAGCGATTATCCTTGTCGGCTTTGACGAGTTGCGTTCTGTAAGTGATCTCTCCTCCGAAGCTGGCATGGATCAATTCTCCCGTTTGCGATATGGCTGAGATTTTCAAGGTATTCCCTCCAATTCCTGTGGTGATATTGATCGGGGACACAAATTCTTTTCCGAGCACGAGAGGGGAGCCAGCCTGGTTTTCGCCTCTTCGATTGAAGAAGTGAACTTTTCCGCCTTCGGTCTGTGAGACCATGAAGTCTCCTTTACCGGGTACACGGATATGTCGTGGCGCCAAGACTGGTTTCTTTCCCAATTTCAAGGGGTTCCAACCTTCCAAATCCTTTCCGGTTCGGTCTAAAAGCCAGAGATTTCCTGATTCTGTCGCTAAGAAGTAACGGTAATCACGGGAATTGTCATAGTCAGCAAGGCTTAGATACGTTATTTTTTCATTTCCAAGGTACAATGGGAAGCCCGGAAGTGAATTTCCCAACCGATCGATCGCATAAAGTTTGTCAGAAGTGGCTACAAGCAATTGAAGCTTTCCGTTTTTCAAAAAATCAATCTGAAATGCATCCGAAACTATTGGGCCTGTCAGTTGCTGGGAATAAACAATTTCTCCACCAGAATTAACCAAATACAAAATATGATTGGCATCCTGCAAGACTAAATCTTCAGTCTTATCATTGAAATTAAGGATGCCTTTAGGGCCGTAAATTATTTTTTCGGGAAGGGTTATAGTTCTGGATGGAACTAAGCTTAATCCAGTTGTTTCTTTTACTGGAACCAAGTTTGCTGTCTGATAGGGGATGCTCAAAGTTGCCTCTGGTTTCCCTCCGATTTGATTGATCCTAAAACTTAGGTAAGGGAATGTTTTAAATACGGAAGCATAAATTTGAAGAAAAGGACTCCAGGCAGGATTGCTTTTGACTTCCCATTTTTTCCAAATTTTATCCAAAATGAAAGTTTTGGAGTATCCCGCAGCCGGATTTATTGCCCGATTTCCCGGAGCCGATTCTGGGACTTTTGCCCAGGTGTTTCCCGAAGCCAAATCATCCAATATGAGTTTCATTCCAGCCGATGAATTGGTCATTACCAGGATTTCGCCAATCAGACTGATATGTGTCTGAGGAAATCCCGGAAATTTTCCATTGAATAAATGGGCGGGAAACTCTTCCTCAGGGAAAAACAGAATTTCCGAATCACGATAGAAGTCAGATTGATCCTGATCTGTTCCATTTCTGAATTCTTTGAGAAAGGCAAAGGTCTGTGCCGGGTCTAGTGCTTTCGCCAAGATTACCAAATTATCATTCTGATTTCCCAAACTTTCTAATTGAAGGAAATAGAATTCTCCCGAAAAATTATCCAAAAATCCCCGGTCAGTAAGACGGTTTTGGATTTCCCCGCTGATAGTTGACTTAGGTGAAAATGCGGCATTCTGAAGTTTTTGAGACTCAAAAATCCCATCCAGATTGATCTGAGTAAGTGCCTGAGTTCTGTTGGAGATCAGTTTTTGGAGGTCAGGGAAATTTGCCCTTACCGAGGGAGTGAAATTGATTTCTGCTCCTAGTAGTGCGGGTCCTTTGAAGGTAAGTAGACCGTCTTCAAATGTCAGGTTCAAAGCAAAAATTGATTCATTTAAGGCAAGTTCCTTGACAGTTGAATTTCCCCTTTCTGTCCCGATACCTTCCAGAAATTTCGAAACTCCCTTAGCCGAGAAGATCAATCTTCCCAATCCCGATCCTTTCTTGAGCTCGTCTCCTAATTTTGAGGCTAGAGAATTTTGGTCAGAACTAATGTAAAGTCTTATCGCTTCCTCAACGATGAAGGAGGAGGCAGAAGCAAGTATGACATTGCCCAAGATCGTTACAGTCCATTTTCTGGAGTTTCCTGTTCCAAAAAATTCGAAAACTTCCTGATCACTGTATTTTCTGTTTTGTATGCGAATGTTTTTTGGAAGGCGACTTTTTATTTCTTCCAGAAAATTCAGTGGGGAGTTTGCCCCGAAGTTTATGGAGTATAAAAGTTCAAAGCTGTCTATACCGATGGAATGGTAGCTGATGGTGACTTGCTTTCCACGAAGGGTCTTGGAAACCTGTCCATTTGCCCCAGTGAGACTATCCAAACTGACCAATTGATTGGCTGTTTTAGAAAAGGCTGGCAATTGAGAAAGAATTTGCCAAACCGGCTGATTGACCAATTCATTCCATGTTTGGTCGGCTTGGTAGGTCTCAAAAACAAAAATCGCATCGGGCTGGATGAGTTCCAGGCTATTGATTTTGCCGGAATAAAAGTAATTTTCATACAGCCAGTATCCGCCCAGTGAGAAAAGGGTTATTCCAATCAGAACCAAAAGACTCTTCCAGATTTTCACTTAGCTGATGTAGGTAATTTGAAATCCATTATACAAAAAATAGACCTAAGAAGCCCCGCTTTAGACGGAGAATCTTAGGTCCTATCAAAGCATCAGGCCGAATTACTTAGCCAGTTTATCCAAAACATTCATTACTTCCTTCACATGACCACGGGAAGTTTCAAGCAGGGCCTTTTCTTCGGCGTTGAGATCAAGCTCAAGTACTTTTTCAACTCCATTTTTTCCCAAAATAACCGGTACGCCCAGGTAGCAATCGTCAATGCCGTACTCGCCATCCAGCTTGATGCAGACAGGGAATACTCTTCGCTGATTCTTCAATATGGCTTCCACCATTTGAGCGGCAGCCGACCCAGGAGCATACCAAGCTGAAGTGCCCATCAGTTTTACCAATTCCCCACCGCCAAATTTGGTTCGTTCGATGATTGCATCCAATTTGTCTTTGGATATCAATTCAGTCACAGGGATGCCTGCTACTGTTGTATAGCGCGGCAGCGGAACCATGGTATCACCATGTCCACCCATTAGAATCGCCTGAATTTCTTTTCCGGATACATTAAGCTCTTCAGCTAGGAAAGCTCTGTATCGGGCGGTGTCAAGGATGCCGGCCATTCCGATTACTTTGTTTCTGTTGAATCCGGAGGTAAGGTGAGCCTGATAAGTCATGACGTCCAATGGATTGGAAACCACGATGATGATCGCATTTGGGGAATGCTTTACCACATTTTCAGTCACAGACTTGACGATACCCGCATTGGTTTCGATTAAGTCGTCACGGGTCATTCCCGGCTTACGTGGGAGGCCTGAGGTGATCACTACTACATCAGAATTTGCAGTCCTGCTGTAGTCATTTGTGCTGCCTACAGTGCGGCTGTCATACTGATTGATCGGAGCTTTTTGCCAGATGTCAAGGGCTTTGCCTTCAGCAATTCCCTCTTTGATGTCGATTAAAACAATTTCTTCGGCTACTTCGCGATAAGCTAAAACATCGGCACAGGTTGCACCTACGTTACCTGCACCTACTACGGTTACTTTGCTCATGTTTTTATTGATTTTTATTTATGATTACTGGCTTTGAAAGCGCCGCTAAGATATTAAACAACCGCTAGGAATCGAAACTAGCTTCGGAATACTTTGGTCAGGGCTTGGGATTTTTGATAAATGAAAAGCTAAGCGGATGAACTGCTTATTCAAACATTTGCCGAAGGCTGAAAAAGCCAAAAGATTCCCGATAGGATCGGAAAAGGCGTTGGTTATTTCCATTGTAATATTCTGCCAGCGAGGTCATCATTTTTGCTTTGATCTTTGGGTTGCTGTCAAAAATCTCCTGAATTGCAAAATGCGGAATGACAATGAGTTCCGCCTCTTCAGAGTCGATCAGGGCTGTATAGGTTCGTTTCGCATTTTCCAAAAGTGAATTTTCGCCAAAACATCCCCCATGTGTGACTTCCATGATCATTTCGAAATTGTCTTTAATATCAATGGTCAGGTTGACTTTGCCACTTTTGACTAGATACAGTGCCTGACTGGGATCTTTACTGAAAAAAACCACCTCATTACACACATATTTACGATGGTGCATGGCGGGCAGAAATCGCATCAGTTCTTTTTGCCTAAGTCGTTCAAAAAATTTGATCCGCTGCAAAAAATCAAACATCATCAATTCTTCCCCGTCGTAAGTTTTGGAAAATGGATTTATCATGGATCAGTATTTTTTAAAATAGAGAATGCGTTGAGTCGCAGGGGTAACCTTGCCCCAATCGGCAATCCTCAGTCCGATTACCCAAGCAATTTCCCCAGCTGAAAGTAAAACTTTTATGCTTTTTTTCTTTGCAAGAGGCACTTTAATATCAATTAAAAAGTCAGAGATTTTTTTTGAGGAATTCATCCCTAGCGGGATAAATTTATCTCCTTCTTGCCAATCTCTAACTTCAAGCGGAAAATCCAACCTTGAAAAATCAAGTTGGGCGTTGACGGGCGATTTATCCAGTTGACAGGGGTAGTCTTCTCGGATTAATTTATATTTCCCATCAGGAAGTACTAGTTCCGGCGTGTTTTCAGCAATAAAGATCGGATCGAAATTCTTTTGATTCTGTGCCAGAACCAGCTCCTCACGATCAAAGTAAAGCACATAACCCGAGCCTTCAAATATCAATCCCGTCTTGGGCTGATCCAAAGCTTCTGTGATGGCATGAGCCTGATCCGAATTGAAACCGAAAGGGCGAAGCCAAAAATAGAGTAGCGTGGAGGCTCCGGGCTGATTTTGGATTGCTGCAAAGGGAAGGGATTGGTAAGGATGATCTTCCTTAATGTTGGTTTTTTTCCAGGTTTCAAAAAGCCCGCCAAAAGCCCTACCGGTATCTTTTAGCCGTTGGAAGCTGGTCAATAGATTTTTCCGTGCATCAGGCTCGAGTTCATATATCGCAGGTAGACCATTGATTCTTAGGTTATTTCGCTTGTAATCTGATTTTTCGTTTGAGCTATCTTCTCTCCAGGTAAGTTGATTTTCTTCCATGTAATTTTGGATTTCGGCTCTAGAAAAATTTAATAGCGGACGGATCAGCCAACCTTTTCGCTCCGCCATTCCGTAGACACCTTCTATTCCGGTTCCTCTTAGCAAGTTGAGAAAAACCGTTTCCAACTGATCATCTTCGTGATGCGCAAGGATTATCCCATCGAGCTTTTGCGCAGCTCTGATTTCTTCAAAAAATGCATAGCGGATTTCCCTTGCAGCCATTTGGATGGAGATTCCACCTTGCTTTGCAAATTTCTCAGTGTCTGCAAGTTTTGGATGAAAAGTGTGACGATTGCTCTTTGCCCAATTTTGGACGAATAATTGGTCTTCCTCACTCGCTTTTCCGCGAAGTTGAAAATTGACATGTGCCACCTCGAAATTGATTCCCGACCGAAGTAAAAGGTCGCCTAAACACATGCTATCCATTCCTCCGCTGCAGGCTAGCAGATAGTTGGAAGTGGGAGTAATCAGCGCACGGGTTTTAATGTGGGATTGAAAAGCTTCAAGCATTGATCAAAAATAGTTTTTTCTTTGGGAAAAATGGAAAGGTTCATCGCTTCAATATGTGTGCTTGTGGTCTATTTCGATGTAGTTTTACAAGTGTTTCTTCTATTTTTGTCACCTAGTATTCACTTATGAACATTCAATACTTTCTCGCATCTGTTTTTTGTCTACTGTTTTTTTCGATCTCAGAGGAGAGTTTTAGTCAGCAAGCTTCCACTCTTGAAATCAATAGGGCTGACATACTGAGGGGTGCAAATGGGTTTGAACGATTATTGGGGAATGTCGAAATGAAGCATCAGAAGTCCCTGATTTATTGTGACTCAGCCCATTTTTTCAGAGCGGAAAACAGAGCACAGCTTTTTGGAAGAGTTCGGATCAAAGATATCGAAGACCCTATCACCACGACCAGTGCCTATGCGGAATACGACGGCAATACCAAAGTCGCCAAGCTCCGGAGAAACGTGGTTTTCACCAATCAACAAACGACACTCTACACCGATTACTTGGATTACAACCGAGAAACTAATATAGCCACGTATTTCAATGAGGGAAAAGTAGTGGATTCTACAAATGTCCTTACCAGCGAACGGGGGATTTATGAGGTGAATTTGGAACGTATCACTTTCCGCCAAAATGTAGTCTTGGTAAATCCGGATTACACCATGAAGACCAATAATTTGATTTACCTGACGATTCCAAAAACTTCAGAAACTAAAGGATTGACCAATATTGTATCCAAAGAAGGCTATAAGCTTGATGCCCAGAAAGGAAGCTTCTATGATACCCAACAGAAGCAATTTCGGTTTTTTGATGGGATAGTGGAGACGGAAGAAAGTCGAGTGAAGGCACAGGAGTTGTTTTATGATGAGGCAAAAGCATATTACGAAGGCAAAGATGACGTTCGTGTTTTGAACAAGGAACGCCAAGTTGAAGTCTATGGTGACAGGGGGAAATATTGGGAAAACCGTAAGTATAGCGTAGTACACGGCAATGCATTGGTTCGAAAGTACTTTGAAAAGGACACCCTGTTTATGACTGCAGACACCTTAATATCCCAGGACAGTGAGGCAGATACGGCAAAATATTTATTGGCTTTCAAATCCATCAAACTTACAAAAACAGATCTCGCGGGAATTGCTGATTCGCTGGTGTACAATTATTCCGATTCCTCGATCAGGTTATTTCAAGACCCGGTGATGTGGAACCATAAAAGTCAAATCTCAGCAGACTCTATGGTATTTTTTATTGCAAATGAAGAGCTTGACCGCGTTTTCATGAAGGATAAAGCTTTCGCCATCATGTCAGACACATTGCTGAACTTCAATCAAATGAAAGGAAGGGAAATGACCGGGTATTTCAAAGAAGGGCAGATGGAGCGGCTGCTAATTGATGGGAATGGGGAATCCCTGTATTTTGCATTAGAGGCAGACACCCTTACACAGGGGATTAACAGGATTTTGAGTGCCAATATAAAATTGACTTTTAATGATGGGGCAATTCAAAAGGCCAATTTTGGAATCAGGCCCGACGGGAAATTTACACCTGTCCAAAAAATCGATGAAAAGGTCTCCAAATTGGAAGGCTTTAACTGGAGAATAGCAGAAAAACCGGATCGAACGACCATTGATGCGTGGAGAAAACCTGAAGAAATCGATCTCGGGGCTGAAAATTTATTCAATGTTCCGGATGTAAAATTAGAAATGCCTACGGACCGTCAAATACAGGAAAAACTTGGGAAATCGAATTTAGCACCAATTAAAAAGCCGTTGAACCCAGCGATCATGAAAGATAATTTTCTTTGAGTTTTACGTTGTCTTTTTTTTTCCAAAAGCTTAACAACAATTAACCCATATTTTTATTGTGTTACTAATCAAAAAAGTATTTTTGTACGTATATTAAGTTCATAGAAACCCTTTTAGAGCACTCATTTGATTAAAGTTTTACATGAAGTCCTTGTTCAGATTTTTAACATGCTTGCTGGTGTTGGTTCCCGTTTTGGCGGGAGCGCAACAGGTTCGTGTGTTGAGTGAGGTGCTGGATTTTTCTGGAGACATTGGTTCTTCTCAACGTAAAACTGTCATAATCCAGAACGAATCAAATCAGACTAAAACCTATTTTCTAAAAAATGTTAGAGGTAGTGTTGGGTCCTCCCAGAGAGTAAAAGTTTGTCTCAGTGACCAATGTTTTGATCCTAAAAAGGACTTGACAAAGATTTCTTTAAAGCTACAGCCGGGAGAGGTTTTTACAGACCTCTATTTGGAATTTGAAATGGGCATTACAGAAACTCGAGGAAGTTTTGACTTATTTTTTGTTAACTCAGAAAATATTCGAGAAAATTTCGTCGTTGAGGCTAGGTATGAAGTAGCCACTGGTTCAAGTACTGATTTCACCCATAAAGACATCAAACTGAGTGAGATTTTCCCAAATCCAAGCAATAGAATTGCACAGTTGGATTATGAATTGGTTAATCCAAAAGCGAAAGCGAAGATTTCAATCAACAGTTTCATCGGTAATCCTATCGCCGAATTTGAATTGGATCCTGAGCGCAATTCCTTAGTGATCAATGTAACGGACTTTCAGCCCGGTGTGTACTTCTATACACTCTTCGTAGACAACAAAAACGTAGTGACTAAGAAACTACAAGTCAAGAAGTAACAATCCTTGAATAATTCAGGCATTTGAATACGAACAATTTACCCGTATATTTGCGGTCTTGAAAATGAGCATGCAGCTAAAATCCCTTCTATTTCTTTCAGTTCTATTTCTAATCGCCTCCTGTGGGCCATTTGCCAAGTTGGAAAAAAGCACCAATTGGGAAGAGTTATATAACGGGGCCAATAAGTACTACCAGGAAGGAGAATATTCAAAGGCGATTATCCTCTATGAAAAGGTTTTGCCTGTGATTAAGGGGTCTGAGAAGGCCGAAATGGCCGAATATAATTATGCCAACTGCCATTTTAAGATCAAGCGGTATATCGAATCAGCGGGTTACTTCAATTCTTTCTATAGAACCTACAACAGAAGTCCGTTGGCTGAGGAAGCCCTTTTTATGCATGCTTATTCCCTCTACTTGGATGCTCCTGATTTCAATCTGGATCAACAAAGCAGTCGGGAAGCAGTAGCGGCAATACAGCAATTTGTTACCCGATTTCCTGAATCTGCAAGTTATGAGCGGGCAATGGACATGCTGATTGATTTGGAAGGTAGATTTGAGGACAAAGCATTCAGTGAGGCGCAGATGTACTACAGGCTGAAGGATGGGCTTTTCCCGGGTGACTTTTACCGAGCCTGCATTGTTAATTTTCAGAATTTTGCAAAAGATTATCCTGAAAGTAAGCGCAATGAGGAGTTGGGGTACAAGCTGGTCGAGGTTGGATTTGGTTATGCTAAAAACTCCGCTTTCGATAAAAAAGAAGAGCGTTTGAATGATGCAATTCGATTTGCCAGCAACTTTTACAGAAAATACCCAAGCAGTGCTTACCTTGGTAAGGTTAAGGGATTTGAGGCTGATACACGAAAAGAACTCGACGCGCATCTGAAGCTCAAAAAAGAATACGCTGAAAGAACGGCAGCTGCCGAAGCCAAAGCTTTGTCTGAGGCTAAGGCAAATGAAGACGATAATTAATACAGAAAATCAAAAACTAACTATAGTATGGCTATTAACCCATCAATTGTAACGCGTGATCTTGATAAAGTTGCTGATAAAACAGGCAACATCTATGAGTCTCTTCACATCGTGGGACAGCGTGCAAAACAGATTTCCACCAATCTTAAGGAAGAATTGAACAATAAACTTTCCGAGTTTGCTTCAACTGTGGATAATCTGGAAGAAGTATTTGAAAACAAGGAGCAAATTGAAATCTCCAAGTTTTATGAGCGTATGCCAAAGCCCTCTACCATGGCAATGGAAGAATTTATGGAAGGTAAAGTGTATTACCGATTCCCTGCGGAAGAGGGAGCGGAGTAATAGCCATGAACCTTCAAGGTAAGCGAATACTAGTAGGCGTGACTGGCAGTATTGCTGCTTACAAGTCTGCTCACTTGACGCGTTTACTTATCAAATCCGGAGCTGAAGTGCAAATCATTATGAGCACTTCAGCTTTTGACTTTATCACCCCCCTCACGCTTGCCACCCTATCCAAGCGCCCTGTTTTTTCTGAATTTTCCGACAAAAAAACCGGAAAGTGGACTAATCATGTGGAACTTGGGCTTTGGGCTGACCTTTTTATTGTTGCTCCGCTAAGCGCAAATACCCTTGCTAAATTCGCCAACGGGATCTGCGACAATCTTCTCTCCGCAACTTATCTCTCCGCCCGTTGCCCAGTCATGCTGGCTCCGGCAATGGATCTGGACATGTATCAGCATCCATCTGTTCGGGAGAACATCAGCAAAGTTCAGGCCTTTGGCAACATCTTGTTGGATGCCGAAAGCGGAGAATTGGCGAGTGGTCTGTCAGGTCAGGGAAGGATGATGGAGCCGGAACACATCCTGAATCAGGTTGAAGTTTTTTTCAATACTAAAAAAGACTTTGCTGGCAAAAAGGTTTTAATAACTTTGGGTCCTACTCAGGAAGCGATCGATCCTGTTCGGTTTATAAGTAATCACTCCTCCGGTAAAATGGGAATAGCGATTGCAGATGCTTTTAAGTCCCGAGGGGCAGAGGTTTTTTTGGTTTCAGGACCTATTTCCATTCCTTTTGGGTCTGCTGATTTCCATTTGACCAAGGTCAAATCTGCTCATGAAATGTATGAGGCGGCCAGAAAGATTCATGCTACTATGGATATCTGTGTTTTCGCAGCGGCAGTTGCAGACTACGCTCCGGCAGTAATCGCTTCCCAAAAAATCAAAAAAAATGAATCCGAGATGTCCATTTTATTGAAAAAGAATGTGGACATCGCCTTAGAATTGGGCAAAGTAAAACAGCCGCGGCAATTGCATATTGGCTTTGCATTAGAAACTGAAAACGAAGAAACGCACGCCAAAGCAAAACTGGATAAGAAAAACTTTGATTTGATCGTTTTGAATTCAGCTAAGGACGAAGGAGCAGGATTTCAACATGACACCAACCGGGTGAAAATCTTTCATGCGGATGGTAGATTTGCTGATTCAGGACTTATTTCAAAATCAGAAGTTGCAAATTTGATATTGGAAGAAATCAAAAAAGTGCCCGTTTGGATTTGAGCTTTGGAATTTTAGCTAATTTAGACCTATGACAAAATTCAGACTTCTGATCCTCCTTTATTTTTTCGCACAGGCTCTGCAGGCTCAAGAATTGAACTTCACTGTGATCATCAACAGTGACCGCTCCAGAATTCAGAATACAGATATTTTCAATCAAATGAAGTCCAGTTTTGAGCAGTTTCTCAATGGAAGATCCTGGTCAAATGACGAATATCGTCCCGAAGAAAGAATCAAAGGAAATCTTTTGATTACGATAAATGAAGTGCCTCAAATCGGATTCTTTAGTGCCACAGTTCAGGTTCAGGTTGTGCGCCCGGTTTACGGGACCAATTACGAGTCCTTGATTTTTAATTACGCGGATAGAAATTGGAATTTTGAATACCTCGAATCTCAGCCATTGGAGTTTAATAGGTTTACTTTTTTGAATAATATCAGTTCGCTTTTGGCATTTTATGCTCATATCGCCTTGGGAATTGATTATGACACCTTCGCCAGTCGTGGAGGCAATCCCTACTTCGAAGTAGCAAATGATATAGTCAATAATGCCCAACAATCCGGTCGTCCGGGTTGGGTTCAGACTCAAGGCGACCGTAGAAGTCGTTATTGGCTGATCAATGATATCTATGTTTCCACGATCTACGGATCAATTCGAGAAGCCTATTACCTCTATCACCGTCAAGGGATGGATCTGATCCAGATAGACCCCGATACGGCCTATAAAAACATACTGGAAGCAATACGCCTTGTCACTGAAGCTAACAAACTTCAACCAAACGGGATTTTCACCATTGCCTTTGTAGACGCCAAATCAGAGGAGATTTCCCAGATTTTAAAAAGAGCACCTTTTGAAATTAGAGACGAGGCGGTCAAATTACTTTTGCAAGTTGACCCAAATAACGCCAGAAAGTATAACGAGCTACTGAGAAGCTAAGTCTGTTTTTTTTAGCTTTGCGCAAAGCCTTTCCTGTATATGCTCAAATCGCTCAGCATTTCCAATTACGCACTCATTGATCAGTTAGACATGCAGCCAAGTAAGGGGCTTAGTATGATTACCGGTGAAACGGGGGCAGGAAAATCAATCATGCTCGGGGCTGTCGGGCTTCTGCTTGGGAATCGTTCAGATACCAAAGTACTCCTTCATGACGACAAGAAATGTGTCGTTGAAGGGGCTTTTGATATTCGTGAGTATGGGCTGAATAAGTTTTTTGATCAGGAAGAACTTGACTACGAAGAAACTTGCATTATCCGCAGGGAAATCAGTCCGGGAGGGAAATCCCGTTCCTTTGTCAATGACACCCCTGTTTTACTCGAATCTCTTAAGATTCTCGGGTCAAAACTCATGGATGTCCACTCACAGCACGATACGCTTCAACTCGGAGAGGGGAGTTATCAGCTGAGCTTGGTGGATGCTTTTGCTTACACGAGCTCCGAACTGGATATTTATCAATTGAAATTTAAGAGCTTTAGAAAGGCAAAAAAGCAATTTGAAGAGTTGAAACAAAAGGCCTTTGAAATGCAGAAGGAGGCGGATTATAATCAATTCCAGCTGGATGAATTAAGCGCCATGACATTGGTAGCGGGAGAACAAGCCGAACTGGAATCTGCTCAAGAAGTCCTCGAGAATGCCGAAGAAATCAAACTCAAAATAAATGAGATGCTAGCCCTTTTTCAGGAGGAGCAGATAGGAATTATTCAGGGTTTGGCTCAGATTCAGCATGGAATGCAAAGCCTGGAGCGCTTAGCGCATAAGTTTTCCGAAATCCGGGAGCGTTTCCAAAGTGTATTTATTGAAGTAAAGGATCTTACAGAAACCTTGATCGATGAAGAAAGCAAAGTGGAAATCGACTTTGCGAAATTGGATCAGATTCGGGAGCGACTCAGCAAAATCTACCAACTTCAGAAAAAACATGGGGTAAATTCGGTGGAGGAATTGATGCAGATCGAAAATGACCTCGCGGATAAAGTGTTTCAATTTCAGAATCTGGACGAAAGTCTGGCAGTAGCGGAAAAAAGCCTAAAGGAAGCACAAGCATTGTTGGCTGATTCCGGAGCCCTGCTGACTAAAAAGCGGCAGTCTTGTTTTCCGCTATTCGAAAAGGAACTCCAGGAGTTACTTATCGGGCTGGGGATGGAAAACGCCCGAATCCAATTCGAGCACAAATCAATTTCGCCTTCTTTGTCTGGACTTGATGAAGTGGAGATTCTATTTTCAGCCAACAAAGGAGGGGTTTTGCAACCCTTGAAGAAAGTAGCTTCGGGAGGGGAGTTTTCCAGGTTACTCTTTGCAATCAAATATTTAATGGCCGATAAAATGGCTTTGCCAACTTTGATTTTTGATGAAATTGATACGGGAATTTCCGGTGAAGTTGCCCTTCAGATGGTCAGGATGATGAAAGAAATCGCAACCCGACATCAGGTGATTTGCATCACACATCTGCCTCAGGTAGCAGCCAAAGGAGACTTGCATTATTTTGTTTACAAGGATAATTCATCAGAAAAAACGATCAGTAAAATCAAGCTGTTGGCCGCCGAAGAGCGAGTGACCGAGCTTGCTAAAATGATCGCAGGAGCCAATCCCTCTACCTCTGCATTGGAGAGTGCCAAGGAGCTATTGCTTAATTGACAAGTGTAATCCCAAATTTTCCCTATTTTTACATCGAATTTTTGAAATCAATCCAAAGCTATATGCCAGAAAATTTACTAAAAGGAAAAGTTGGAATCATCACAGGAGCCCTGGATGAAAATTCAATTGCCTGGAAAACTGCTCTAAAAGTAAAAGAACAAGGAGGTCGATTTGTCCTCACCAATGCTCCCATTGCCATGAGAATGGGCGCAATTAAAGAACTGGCAGAAGAATGCAACACGATCGTCATTCCGGCTGATGCCACTGTATTGGAGGATATTGAGAAGCTTTATGCCGAGGCCAAAGAGTATTTGGGTTCTGATTTTGATTTCCTTTTACATTCCATAGGAATGTCTCCAAATATTAGAAAAGGCAGAAGCTACGGCGATCTGAATTATGAGTGGGCGATGAAATCCTATGATGTTTCCTCGATCTCTTTTCACAAAATGATGCAGGTAGCTGAGAAGATGGATGTGATGAAGGAGTGGGGATCAATCGTAGGGCTATCTTATATCGCTGCGCAGCGCGTATTTCCATTCTACACCGATATGGCCGATGCAAAGGCTTTGCTCGAAAGTATTGCCCGAGGATATGGATATCGGTATGGTAAATTGAAAAAAGTAAGAGTCAATACAATTTCCCAATCTCCAACCAAAACCACTGCAGGTTCGGGCATCGGAGGATTTGATTCCTTTTACAACTTTGCAGAGTCCCTTTCACCACTGGGCAATGCCTCAGCAGAAGCTTGTGCGGATTACATTGTCACGATGTTCTCTGACTTGACCAGAATGGTGACCATGCAAAATCTCTTTCATGACGGAGGCTATTCCTTCACAGGAATTTCCGAAGACATTATGGAAAAGTTTAAAGATTTATAAAACCACTAATCTCCATCCAAAAGCCCGATTGAATTTCAGTCGGGCTTTTTTAGTGTATATCGGCTTTTTGCCAGGTTAAATTCAATAAAGGAAAGCCCGTATAACCGATGAATTCATAGATTCTTCGGTCTCCCGAATTCGGTCTTTTTTTCGGAGACGGAGGGAAAATTAGTATACTGCCGGAAATGCGCCTAATCCCTATTGACTTTAATCCAGCTGTCCAAATCACATTTTTTCCTGATTCATTTTATACTAACTTATTGTCCTAATGTTAGCCATCCAATCTATGTTTAAGAGAATTTTATTCATAGCCTTAACAGGCTTTGCTGTTGCTTTTCAAGCTTTTGCCCAAATCATGCCCGCCCCAACCAGATCGGAAGGTGAGGGGCCCTATTCTAAATTGATCATTAGGGGCGTGATTTTGGTAGACGGAACAGGTGCTCCTCCAGTTGGCCCAGTGGACATCGTTGTCGAGAAAAACCGGATCACTCAAATCCAATCTGTAGGCTATCCTGGTCTTCCAATTAATGAAAACAGACGTCCAAAAGCCGATGAAAACACCAAAGTGCTGGACATGGAAGGACATTACCTCCTGCCCGGATTTGTGGATATGCATGGACATATTGGAGGCTCCGGTCAAGGAACGCCGGCTGAATATGTTTTCAAATTATGGATGGCACATGGCATTACGACCGTTCGTGATCCATCTGCCGGTAACGGTCTGGATTGGGTGCTGGATCAGAAAAAGAAATCCGTAACCAATGAAATCACCGCACCCAGGCTTTTGGCCTATACTTCTTTTGGACAAAAAAGCGAGTTTCAGATTACTACTGCCGAGCAGGCAAAGGCTTGGGTAAATCAAAATAAAGCAAAAGGTGCCGACGGTATCAAATTCTTTGGAGCAAATCCCGAGGTGATGCAAGCGGCAATTTCTGAAAACAAAAAAATAGGCCTTCGCTCTGCTATGCACCATCAGCAATTGGACGTAGCAAGATGGAATGTCTTGAATTCTGCCCGTGCCGGTTTGACCTCAATGGAGCATTGGTATGGTTTGCCTGAAGCACTTTTTCAGGATAGAACCATACAGGATTTCAGATTGGATTATAATTATCAAAATGAGCAGCACAGATTTGGGGAGGCTGGAAAGCTATGGAAGCAGGCAGCTCCGCCATATTCCGAACATTGGAATAAGGTCATGAATGAGTTGCTGGAACTTGACTTTACACTTGACCCGACTTTCAATATCTATGAAGCTAATCGGGATTTGATGCGGGCTCGTACCCAAGAATGGCATGCGGTCTACACTTTGCCCTCTCTTTGGAGATTTTATGCGCCCAGCAGACAATCTCATGGTTCCTATTGGTTTGACTGGACTACCGAGGAAGAAGTTCAGTGGAAAGAAAATTACCGCCTTTGGATGACATTTGTAAATGAGTACAAAAACCGAGGAGGCCGTGTGACGGCAGGTTCTGACTCTGGGTTTATTTATCAGTTATATGGATTTGCCTACATACGCGAACTCGAACTCCTGAGGGAAGCGGGATTTCACCCATTGGAAGTAATTCGTTCGGCAACTATGTATGGGGCAGAAGCCTTGGGGATGGACAAAGAAATCGGGACAGTTGAAGTAGGTAAATTAGCAGATTTCGTAATAGTCGAAGAAAATCCTCTTCAAAACCTAAAGGTACTTTACGGTACTGGTACTATTCGGATCAATGAAAATAATGAACCTGTAAGGGTCGGAGGTGTGAAATACACAGTCAAAGACGGGATAGTTTACGATGCCAAGCAGCTGCTCGAAGATGTCCGAAAGATCGTTGATGCTCATAAAGCCAGAGAAAACGCACGGATAACCCAGCCAGGATTGGATTGGGAATAAGCTGCCATTGATAGCTAAACTGTTGATTATATTCCATTTACAGACAACTTACCCTTAATCCTAATTTTTATGCCGCTAATCGAAGTCAATGGAGTGAACCTTTTCTATCAAGAAAAAGGAACCGGTAAAGAGACAATAATCTTTTCTCACGGTTTGCTTTGGAGCCATAAAATGTTTCAAGCACAGATTGATTTCTTTAGCCAGAATTATCGGGTGATTGCATATGACCATCGGGGGCAAGGTCAAAGTGAGGTGAAGGGTCCATTTGATATGGAAACTGTAGCAGAGGATGCAGCGGCATTGATTCAAAAGTTTTGCAAAGAACCCATCCATTTTGCAGGCCTATCCATGGGAGGTTTTGTAGGAATGAGGCTTGCCTCGAGACACCCCGAATTATTAAAAAGTCTGATTCTACTGGAGACTTCAGCCAATGCCGAACCGGTTGAAAATTTACCCAAGTACAAAACATTAAATGGAGTGGTAAAATGGCTGGGAGTGATTCCGCCAGTTGCAAAAAAAGTGATGCACATTATGTTTGCGGAAAGTTGGCTTACAAATCCATCAAACAAATTGGCGATTAAGCATTGGAAAAATGAACTTTCGTCAAATAAAAAAAGTATCACAGGTCCAGTGGAGGGAGTGATCTTTCGCAAGGGAGTGGAGGACGAATTGTCAAAAATTACCTGCCCAACTCTGATTATCGTGGGCGATGAGGATGTGGCTACTAAGCCTGAAAAGGCGAAATACATTCAAATGGGGATAGCAAGTGCAAAACTTCATGTGCTCACCGGTGCCGGACACAGCAGCTGCATCGAAAAGCCGGATGAGGTCAACCGGCTGATTTTAGATTGGCTGACTAAGAGTAATTAAGAATAAAAGGTCAATGATGGCCTTTTTTCTTTTTGAGGCAAATGAAAACGAGTTGGAATTTTTTTTGTTTTTTTTTCCGAAAATTAAACTTTTTCCTACATTTGAATGTATATACATTAAATCCAAATGTAATTAATATGGGAAAGATCGAAGATGCCATTCAGCAAAAGGAGTTCAAGGATCCTTACAACAAGTTGGTGGTGAACTTGCTTTACACCCACAGTTACTTGGTGACTTCTCAAAATGCCTTATTCAAGCCGCATGATCTTTCACCGGAGCAGTACAATGTGCTCAGGATTCTAAGAGGGCAAAACGGGGATCCGACGACAGTTTCTTCCATTCAGGATCGGATGCTTAACAAAATGTCCAATGCTTCAAGACTTGTGGACAAACTTAAAATGAAAGGCTTAGTCAAGCGGGAGGAGTGCCCAAGTGATCGGCGTCAGGTTGATGTTTTAATTACTGAAAAAGGGCTTGAGCTTTTGAACGAATTGGAGGTTAAGGTAGAACAAGGCAACAGAACCTTTGTAAATCTCACAAAGGAAGAAACCAATCAGTTAAATGACCTTTTGGATAAATTAAGGGGGTAAAAAAATTTCAAAAAATAAATGTCTATACAATCAATGTTAATACAATTCTAACAAATACCAATTTAAATAAACAAAATTATGAGTACTACAAAATGGATTATTGACCCTACACACTCTGAAGTTTCTTTCAAAGTAAAGCATTTGGTGATCTCAACAGTGACTGGTTATTTCAAAAGTTTTGAAGGAACTGCCGTCTCAGCCTCTGAAGATTTTGAAGGTGCAACAGTTGGCTTTTCTGCAGCTATAGACAGCATTGATACCAATCAGGCTGACCGTGATGGTCACTTGAAGTCTGCGGACTTCTTTGATGCCGCCAATCACCCAAATTTGACTTTCGAAGGAAAAATCTCAAATAATGGTGGAGAATATAAGTTAGTCGGAGAACTTTCAATCAGAGGGAATAAGAAGGAAGTCTCTCTGGACGTTGATTTTGGAGGAATTACTGCAGATCCTTACGGGCAAACTAAAGCCGGTTTTGAAATCGAAGGTAAAATTAGCCGTAAAGAATTCGGATTGGTATGGTCAGCAGTGACTGAGGCTGGTAGCGTGGTAGTAAGTGATCAGGTTAGATTGATCCTCAACGTGCAGTTGGTAAAGCAGGAAGTAACAGAGTCGGTAGCGGCTACTGCTTAAAAACAAAAAAGGCTGCCTAAGGGCAGCTTTTTTGTTAAATTAAATGTAGAGCTTATTCAATAGGCACATCTTAGAATGATCATTATGCACCTGCCTATGGCAGACCGGCCTGTTGGATAATTTAGGGACAGGAGAATTATAAGGACCTTTGAAAAAATAATAATCACATGACACCATTAATCACCGGCATTCACCACATCACGGCCATCGCCGGAAGTCCGCAAAAAAATATTGATTTCTATTCAGGCATCCTTGGATTGAGGCTGGTGAAAAAGACAATCAATTTTGATGCTCCGGATGTTTATCATTTCTACTTCGGAGATGAATTGGGTCGCCCGGGGACGGTTTTCACTACGTTCCCATTCAGCGGAGCAAGAAAAGGCACTAAAGGAACAGGCGAATTGACCTATACGGCCTTTTCTATTGGAAAAGATTCACTGGACTATTGGATTGAGCGGTTGAAAAAGTTTGGAATCATAGTTTCTGATGTCCAGAGCCGATTTGGAGAAAAACTAATTCGATTCGAAGATCATGACAGTATGGGGATCGAATTGGTTGCAAACGACCAAGACGACCGGCCCGGATGGACGTATGGTCACATTCCTTCACAGCATTCCATCAAAGGGTTCTATGGCGCAACATTAAATCTTCGGGCTAAGGAATTGACTGCCAAATTGCTGACCGAACACATGGATTACAGATACATCGGTCAAGAGGGCGATCGATTCCGCTATGGTACTGAAGGGAAGCCAGGCGATATTGTGGATCTATTGATTGATAAAATAGGAAACCGTGGAGTTCAAAGTGCAGGGACAGTTCACCACATCGCGTTCCGTACAGCAAATACACTTACTCAGTTTCAGATTCAGGAAATTCTGATGAAAAACGGTTACCAGGTGACTGAAGTCAAAGACCGGAATTATTTCAAATCGATCTACTTCCGCGAGCCGGGAGGCGTATTGTTTGAAATCGCAACTGATGAACCGGGTTTTGCGATTGATGAAGATGAAGCACATTTGGGTGAACTGATAAAGTTGCCAAGTTGGGCTGAATCCAGCCGTGAAAAGATCGAAAAGAACCTGACATCTGTGAAGCTTGACATTGAATCCTATGCCTGATATCAAAAGAGTAGGGCTTCCCCTACATGAAGCTAAAAGAGCAATCATCCTGATTCATGGCCGTGGAGCTACCGCTGAAAGTATGCTTTCGCTCGTTCCTCACCTGAATCTGACCGATTATGCAATTTTGGCTCCTCTGGCCAACGGAAATTCTTGGTATCCGTTTGGATTTATGGCAACAGATGAAGGCAACAAAGTTGCATTGGATAATTCGCTTGGTATTTTGAAAGAAACATGGAGCGAGGTTGAAGCAGCTGGAATTCTTGCCGAGAACACAGTTTTTCTGGGATTTTCTCAGGGGGCCTGTCTCAGTCTTGAATTTTCGGCTCGTAACGGTCAAAAGTTCGGAGGGGTAATAGCTTTTACCGGTGGACTGATCGGAGAGCAATTGAAACCTGAAAATTATTCAGGTGATTTTCAGGGAACTCCAATTTTCATCGGTAGCAGTGACCGTGATTTTCACGTTCCTGCCAAAAGAATAAAAGAATCAGCTGATCTGCTTCGCAAAATGGGAGCAGATGTAACCATAGAATTATTTGATGACCCGGGTCATACGATCAGGGATGAAGAGATAAACTGGGTAAACCAAAACATTTTTATTTGATCATTACTCATTGTGTAGCCCATGTGTTGCGCTCATTTTCTTGTAAGGTCTATTTAGTTTAAAAAATCCCTGGCTAGTTGCCGGGGTATTTTTTTGTCTTTTCTATTCGGATTTAATTGAACTTTGATTCCGATTTAAGTGATTTTTAATCGTTTTTTTTGTTAAAAATTATTTCATAACTAATTGAATATAAATAAAATGAATTCCATATTTGGAATTTACTCAATGTATTGAGTAAATTTACTCAATACATTGAGTAAAAAGAAATGACCTATCAAAGAGCGGAAAAAATCCAAATCCAGCACCGTCTTCAAAACGAACCCCGCAGGTTTATCCAAGTGATCTATGGCCCGCGACAGGTTGGAAAAACTACGCTCGTGCGTCAGGTAATCCGGGACATGAACAGTCCGCATTCTCTTGTGGCTGCAGATGCCGTTCCTGCAAGTGATCAGGTCTGGATCGCTCAGCAGTGGGAAAATGCGCGGGTTCGGCAGCAACTTTCACCCGAGGCTCCCTACCTCTTGGTTATTGATGAAGTCCAAAAGATTGATAATTGGAGCGAGCAGGTCAAAGCGGAATGGGACAGGGACACCCTAGAGGAGCGGGATATCCGTGTGATATTGCTTGGTTCCTCCCGGTTGATGTTGCAGCAGGGGTTAACCGAGTCATTGGCAGGAAGATTCGAGGCGATGTATTTGGGGCATTGGTCATACGCTGAAATGAAGGAAGCATTCGGCCTGACTCCTGCCGAATACATCTGGTTTGGAGGTTATCCAGGAGCTATTACCTTGAAGGAGGACGAAGACCGCTGGAAAAGCTATGTCCGGGATTCGCTCTTGGAGACCAGTATTTCTCGCGATATTCTGATGCTGACTCGTGTGGATAAGCCTGCACTGATGAAGCGGCTTTTTGAGATTGGTTCAGCGTATTCCGGACAAGTGCTCAGCTTCACCAAAGTCATGGGGCAGTTGGCAGATGCGGGCAATACCACTACTTTGGCTAATTACCTTGAGCTCCTCAATGAGGCAGGTCTCCTTGGCGGACTGGAGAAATACAGTCCCAATCTGGTCCGAAAGCGCTCATCAAGTCCCAAATTCATGGTGCATAATACCGCCATCATGTCTGGGATTTCAAATGAAACCTTCGAGACACTTCAGGCGGATCACCGAGCTTGGGGTCGCTGGGTGGAGTCCGCAGTCGGGGCGCATTTGATCAATCAGGCCTTCAAAGACAAGAGAATCTCCATTTACTACTGGCGGGAAGGAAATGACGAGGTGGATTTTGTAGTCGAATACAATAAACGCATCATCGCATTGGAAGTGAAGACTTCCAAAGTCGGCGGACTTGCCGGGTTGAATGGGTTCGCTAAAATCTATCGTCCCGAAAAGGCATTGGTCATTGGCACTGATGGTATTCCATGGGAAGAGTTTCTTCAGATGAATGTGTTGGATTTATTTACCTAAAAGACAGTCTTTTGGCTGTCTTTTTTGCTTAAAAATTATTTTCTAACTTAATGGTTTTCAGTAGGTAAGACCATATTTTGGAAATTTACTCAATGTACTGAGTAAAATTACTCAATAAATTTTTTTCGCCACTAAGTCCCGAAGGCTCGAAGAAATTGAAGTCCCTGCTAGCACAAGCCTTTCGACCTCCCTAGCCGCTTTACAGGCTTGTACTTGGGATAATGCAGTTTTCAGACTGCTTTCAATTTATGATGATTTATTCAACAGCAGCATCCGTCTACTTTGGGCAGGTCTGAACCATGAACCAATTTAATTAAAATGTTCCCGCAGATTTTCGCAGAAAAAGACACAGATTTTCACGGATTATTAAACACAGAATCATGGATTAATAATTTAACAATAGCCTCCTTTCTGGGTAAATCTGAAGACTGCATGGGGTCCAGGTCTGAAGAACCGATTTATTGACAAAAAGCTTTAGCTTTTCTCTGTGCTCTCAAAAAAGCTCAAAAGTGAAATTGGGATTGAAGTTCAAATCAAGCCAAAGATCTACCAAAAACAATCTCTCTCCTTTCTCTGTGGTAAAAAATTCAAATTAAAAGCAGTCTGAAGACTGCATTAAAATAGGTCCAAGCCTGCCTGACGGCAAGGCAGGTCTGAAGACTTGAATAATTCCGAATTTTTGGAAATTTTTATTTGCGTCTTACGGCCTTTGTGGCAATCTTTTCTTAAAACGAATAACTCACCTGCGAACCCCGATCCGGATCGAGCTCGATCTGTGCATAGACGCCGACTTCCTGCTGCAATTCTTCCACGTGGCTGATGATTCCGACGATCCGGTTTTCATGGCGAAGGGACTTGAGTGTCTCGAAAACTACCCGTAACGCATTTCTATCCAAAGCCCCAAAGCCTTCATCGAGGAAGAAGAAGCTCTGATCTGCTTGGTTGAGTGCTTTGACTTTTTCTGCCAAAGCCAAAGCCAGACAAAGCGATGCCTGGAAAGTCTGCCCCCCGGAAAGCGTCTTGAGCAAACGTCTTTTGCCGCCATTCAGGTAATCGATTACCCAAAACGTATTGTCATTGTCGATCTCCAGGCGGAGGCTATTTTTGCTCAGTTTCATAAATCGCACATTAGCGGTATTGCAGAGTTCTTTGAGGTAGATGGAGCTGACGTATTTGACAAATCCGCTTCCCCGAAACATATTATCCAGCTCTTTGAGGTTGCTTTCCCGGTTTTGGAGTTTGGAAAACGCAGCCTCCAACAGCACTTTTTCTTCGAGACTCTTTTTGGCCTCTTTGATTTCCTGCCCCAGGAGAATACGTTGGTTTTGTAGGCTTTCCGCTTCCGAGTTCAGGATTTGCAGTTTTGCCGAAAGCTTCAAAAACGATTCCTCATCAAATCGGCTGACTTCGGGGTCCTCGGACAATTCTCGGATTCTGCTTTGGGCTACCGCCAGATCCTGATCAAACTTCGTGATTTCCCGCAGGACTTTCTCCGCATCGATGGAATGCTCAAAAAGTCGGATCAGCGCCTGTTCGTCCTGAAAACCAAATTCGATTTTCAAAGACTCAAAGTTTGTCCGGAGTTTTTCAAGCTTTTCGCCTGTTTCAATTTTCAATCGGGAAAAAGTCTCCAGATCAGCGAGGTTTTTGGTCTGTTCTCTCCGTTTTTCCTGCAGGTGTTTTTGCTTTCCCTCGAGCGATTGAATTGCGTCTTCGATGTCTTTTTCGACCTTTCGGATGTTCAGCCGGATGACTTCCGGATCCTTATCATAGAAGTTCTGACAAAAAACCGGGTCTTTGATTTCTTCCTGTTTTGTGCTGATGCCGGTTTGAAGTGACTGAACTTTCAATCGGGCCTGATTGAGATCAGCTTCGGCTTTTTCCAATGTCTCCTGTTCAATGTCAAGCTTTTTCCGAAGGGATTTGTTTTCAAGCTGCAACTTTTCAAGGCTTTTACCCGAATCCGAGATGTGTTGGATCTGTGTGGAAAGGGCCGCCGGAGTGTCAATCCCAAGACTTGCCAATCTGGATTTCAGGCTGGCAATGGATTGTGAAAGAAGATTTATTTCTGATTTTTTGGATTCTCCGTTTTTCTGGTGATTTTCCAGATGTATGTTCAGTTCATTCTGCCGTTGAATCGAGAAATTTATTTGATCCAAAACTGACTTCGAAGCTAAAATCTCACTGTTTTTTTCATCCAGTTCTTTGGCTTCGTCTTCCGCCTGTAGCGGATCCGGATGCTCCAAGGCTCCACAAAGCGGACAGGCTTCCCCATCATGGAGGAGATGAATGTGGGCGACCAATCCCTGCTTTTGAATCAGTGAATCCCGCTCGGATTCAAGTGTTTGTATTCTGTTTTTTTGCGACTGAAGCCAGTTTTCGAGTGTTTTTTGGTTAGTAGGTAACGCTTGAATAAGTCGGTCCGATTCGTTTTTGACAGTTAGGGCGGCCTTGTTGAATTGCTCCAGTTCTTGGTTGAGCTTTGTCAACTGGAGTTCCCAGTTTTTCCAATCCCGCTCGGCAGACTTTAATTCTGCCAAAAGTGAACTGTCAGTCGGCGTTATCTTTTCACTTTCCTCTTCCAATTGTTGAATCTGAAGTTTCAGTGTTTTTTGATTCGCTTTTTTACCGTCAATCTGAGGTTGAAGGATTTCAAGTTGATGCCTGGCTGCGCTGAGATTCTGCTGTAAAATCTGCAATTCCAGCACTTTTTTCAGATCACGGATCTTCGCTTCCCGCTGCGGTCTTTGCTGGTTCTTCTCTTTGAGCTCATTTTCTTCTTTCTCCAGTACGGACACTTCATTTTCAATACGACTCTTAAATCTTGTGCAGTCTTCCACGCTCACCGTATATTTTTCCAGCTCGGTTTGTGCATCTTTTAGCTGATCCCACACAGGTTTCAAGTGGGTCTTAGCCGTGATGAATTCCTGATGCAATTGGCGTTTGGATTCGATTTCCGGCTTTTTCTCCAGAAGCTCTTTGTGGAGGGCTTGGTACTTCAGGAGTTCCTGATGACGGGTTCTCAGGATTTCCTTTGCCCTAAAATCCGTATCGGCACGCTTGACGAGTTGCTCAGCATTTAAGACTGCTTCATTTATTTTGGCAAAAAGCGTTTCTTTTTCTTCCAGATTTTCTTTGCTGAAAAGCTCCAATACGCTTAGCTGCGTTTCCAGCCGGATTTTTTCTTCCCGAACTACTTTAAGCAGTGATCCGGTTTTACCGGAAAGATCAAAGCGCTCCAGGCCAAAAAGCTCCTTCATCATCTCTGCCCGTGGCCCGGGAGTGAGGTCGATGAATTCCCGAAATTTCCCCTGAGGTATAATCACCGTCTGCTTGAAGTGTCCTTTTTGCATCCCGACAATCTCCTCACCACGCTGACTGAGGGCTTCCCAAGTGTCACAGACACGCTCATAGAATGTATGTTCGGCAGGTTTTACGTCCTCAAAGTTTTTCGGATTTCGCTTTGCGGCATAGCGGGCGAGATAGGTTTTGGCGTTATTTTTTCCGGCACGGAATTCAAAATTGATCAGAAGCTGCTCGCTTTGCAGGTTGAGCATGGAGTTCTTTTCTCCCCGGTCCGAAAGTCGCTCGGTACTGCCGTAGAGTGCCAAAAGTATGGCTTCCAAGATGGAGGATTTGCCGCTGCCCACAGCACCGAATATCCCGAAAAGTCCAGCACCGGTGAGTTGATCAAACTCTACGGTTTGTTTTTCCCGATAGGAATATAGGCCTTGAATTTCCAGTCGTACAGGAATCATACGTTTTCGTTTTGGCTGATGACTTCTTTGAAAAGATCCAATAATTCTGAATTGGGTTCCTGCCCTTTTTCACTCTGATAGAAAAGGGTAAACAGTGTGGTCATGTCCTTACCCAAATCCTCGACCTGAAGGCTGTAATTGACTTGTCCGAGTGGATTTTTGATTTGGGGAATCAGATTGACGATGCCGTCGTGGGCTTTCATCAGCGCTTTCCGTGTTGCTGCATCAATGGAGTGCTCCGTTTCATAAGTCAACTCCACAAAACAATAGGGGTTTTCTTCCAGCCATTGGAGTGCAGGGACAAGCTCATCAAACTTGACACGAAAGAGTGGCCGTCCTTGTTTGAGACCGATTGGGCGATATGCAGCGGGTTTTCCGGGTTCCACTTCGATTAGAATAACATTTTTTGTCTGATCCGCTTCGCTGAAAGAGTAGGCTAGCGGAGAACTCGAATAGACCACCGGAATCGAATCATGACCTACGGCATGGTAGCGATGGAGGTGACCCAAAGCGGCATACTGGATTTGACTGGGGAGGTTTTGGGTGAAAAGGGCCTGTGTGCCACCCACGTGAAGAATCGGACGCTCGGATTCGGGTTCGGCTTCCGGTGTTTCTCCTTCTTTCATAAAGAAAAAATGGCCCACAAAAAGATTGACACCGGCCTGATCGCAATATTTCTCGGCAAGTTGATCCCATTTAGTTGACAGGATTGATCGGAATTCTCCTTCACGATCTCCTTCGCCCAAATAGGTTTTGAGCGAAACTTCATTGGCATAAGGTGCCAAAATCAGCCGTATTGGAAAATTATGCCCGGGCAATTTCAGTTCGATAAAACCCGATTCGGAGCAGGTAATTTCCATGCCGGAATCCAGCTTTCCTGTAGGAACCACGTTTTCATATTTCCCGTAGAAAAATATCCCCAATTCCCTCGCCAGTGGATCCGGTGCCTCGACAAACTGCGTGCTGTCGTGATTGCCGGAGATGGCCACGATGGCTCGGGTCCCGTTTTTGGAGAGTCGCTTTAGGGTTTTGTAGAGCAACTCGACGGCTTCGTGTGTGGGATTGAAAGTATCGAAAATATCGCCTGCGAGGAGGATCAAATCCACGTTTTCTTCATCAGCAACCCGGCAGATTTCATCGAGCACGAGCTTTTGTTCTTCGAGACGGGAATATTCCTGAAGGCGCTTTCCTAGGTGCCAGTCGGCGGTATGGAGGATTTTGAGCATTTTTTTAGACCATGGTCCATGGTCTATAGTCCATGGAGGTGGAGAATTAATTTTGGATCTGTTCAATTTCTGGAGCGTATTTTCCGGAATTGAAACCGACTAAAGAATATGTACTAAGATAGGCGAAGGGTGAACTTGCTGCAAGCAAAAAGTGGAGCTTGACATGAATTGGCACTTTTATTGAAAAATGGGGCGGAAATGGTAGATTCGGCGGTGAAAATTCGATTGGGTTTGTTTTTTCTGTTGGGGTTTTGGGCTTCGGTGGCGGAGGCACAGGTGGATTCCTTATTCATCCAAAAGGGGACAGCGAGTTATTATGGGAGGAAATTTCACGGCAAGCGAACTTTCAGCGGCGAAGTTTTTTCGATGGATAGTCTGACTGCGGCACACAAAAGGCTTCCGATGGGCACGCTGGTTCGGGTGATCAACCAAAAGAATGACTTGGCTGTAGTGGTACGGATCAATGATCGATTGCCAAGCTACTCAAAGCGTCAGATTGATATTTCCCGTGCGGCGGCCACAAGGATCGAGATGATTCAGGATGGTTTGGCAAAAGTGCGGATCGAGGCGGTGGATCTGAAGGAACTGGATCGGCTCGTGGAGTATTATTCGGATAAGGAGCATCCGGGATTAAGGATCAGACCTTATTATCAGGGGATTGAAATACTAAAAAGAGAGTTAAATCTGAATTTAGTACATTACACACCTGATTGTATTAAAATTTTTCCATCTGATTTTCAATTAGTTAAAAACTAATTTTAAGTTTTTCAAGAACTACACTTGCTTTTTTGAATGGGGGGGGGGGTAGTTTGGCTAACGAAAGATCAAGGTCGGCGCCGAAGTCTGGATTTTTTAGGGAGTGTGACCTCACCCTGCATGGTGTGAAAGGAGATAACAATTATTGTAAGGTTAATATGAGAAAGACAATTTTAAAATTTGGTATTTTAAGTGTGATTACTTTCGGCACATATTTCATTAATGTTTCTGAAGTAAAGGCAGACTGTACAATGACATCAACCCTGGGAACAGATGGGAGATGTTTTTCTTCAGATGGAGAATATGTTTGTCTTGAAAGATCGGAAGATCGACATTGCTTTGTACCAGACACAGGAGGGGAAACTCCACCAGTTAAAGGAGGTTAATTTAAAAGGGTGGTAAATTTTGCCACCCTTCAACTTTATTCTTGTTTTATGAAATATAAAAATATTTTAATTTTGTTTCTGTTGGTTTCAGCATCCTGTAAAGAAGATAATAAACTTATCTCACCTTTAATGGACAGAGATTTGATATTGACTAAACAGGACAGTGTTTATTTCCATTTAGACAGTATTTCTACTGGAAGAAATGCAAATTCTAGTCTTTATAGAGATAATGGGAAACTGTTTTACACATTTTTAAACAAAAAAAACAATTCATTGTATTTTTATAATATTGAGTCTCCAAATATTACCAAAGTGATACCCTTTGAATTAGAAGGTGAAAATGGAGTAGGAAATATTTCTTCTTTTCATATATCAAATATGGACTCGATATTTTTATATAACTATGGCAGAGGTCAAACTTTTCTTGCCGATTCTAATTCAAAAATATTAAGAAAGTATTTTGTAAATCCTGAAATTAATGCAGTAAAACCACAAGTGGATAATAGAAGGCCATTAGTTAAAATGGGTAATCAACTAATTTTTAACAGTTGGGGTTCAGAAAAGGAATACTATAAAAACTCCTATTTCCCAGAAACCTTGTTTATGTCTCTCGATTTAAAGGAGTCAACTAAAAAGTATATTATTTCATATCCAGATTCGTATAAAGAAGCTGTTTGGGGAGTTCAATTTTTCCAAGCATATCACGAATTTAATGAAAAAGACAATAAACTTATTATAAGTTTTCCAATTGAAAATGATTTGTTCGTATACGATTTTGAAGGTTTAACCCTAAATGCGATTTCGACTAATACAAAAAGAAAATTAAAAATTGAACCTTTATCCTCTACTGCTGATAAATTTGTTCCAGATATTACAGAGGAAGTGAAGCATCAGATGGGCCAGTCTTATTACACTGTCATTAAATATGATTCTGTAAATGATATTTATGTAAGGGTTATAAATGAGAGTTTTGATGAAAAATTTATTAACGAGTTTTCGGGTATCGGTTCAGTTTATGGGGCATATTCTTTGGTTTTTCTAGACAATAAATTTCAAACCATAGGTATGGTTTCTCTCCCTAGTAATTCCTACTATCTGGGCTCTATGTTCTTCGAAGGTGGTAAGATGTATTTAGAAAAAATTCAAAATTATGATGAAGATTTACTTGTATTTGATGTTTTTAATTTTTCTTGGATGCGGGAAAAGCGAAAATAAAATTATTTATTTGTCGAGTGACTCCAGGTTAGATAATAAATTAAAATACCCTACTGTTTTTATTCCCAATGCTGGATGCCCTGGTTGCATTTCTCAAGCTGAGGAGATTTTATTAACTTACAAAGGAGCTAATTATATTGATTTTGTTCTTTGCAGAGTAATTTCGCGAAAACAACTGAATGTTAAATTAGGCCAAGATATCTTAAATTATTCTAATATTTCCTTGGATACTATTGATATTTTGTCAAAATTAAATATTACTGGATTTTATCCAGTAATATTGTACTCGAAAGATTCATTGGTTGAAATAAGCCCAAGCTTTCCTACGGCAGGCTCTGATTTAGTCCGGTATTTGGAAAGTCTTAATTAGGTTTGGAAATTGTTACTCTAACTGCAATTGTATCGATTACGTTTTTTTATTCTTGATGTAGGAATTACAAATATTTTATTCTAATAATTTCAATTTTCGAAATGTTTATAGAATGTGAAAGGTTCTCAAAATGATTAAAAAAAAATTAGACCTCTCCGTTGGAACACTCTGATTTTTTCTCATATCTTAGTTCCTCTACTTTGAAGCCATAAGCCAATGAATGTTTTTACCACTTTTCGTTTTGGAATTCTAGCCCTTTTGCTTTTCTCCTGTACCAAGGCTGAGAAAAGTTCTCAGGAAATCCCATCAGAGTCCTTCCGCAATGAAGTGGCAGCCACCGAAGTCCGAATAGCCACCGCCGAGCGCAAAAGCTTTGATTACCTGATCAATGCCATCGGGAAACTCGAAGCTCAAAGCGAGGTCAAGGCACTCGTCGAGCGGGAAGGTTACCTGGAAAAGGTGCAGATCGTGGAAGGTCAGTATGTCCAAAAGGGACAGATCATCGCCATACTGGACCGACGGGAGGCTGAATTTGCTTTGGAAAAGGCCAAAATAGCCGTAGTCAAAGCACAATCTGAATTGGAAGTACTAAAGACACAATTTCATCTGGCTTTGGAATCCAAGGATAGTACGGTTTCCAAAACAGTTCAAAACCGAATTCTTGTCAACAGTGGCCTTTCGCTTGCCGAAGTAGAGTTGAAAGAAGCCCAACTGAATCTCTCCCGCTGTGAAGTTCGTGCTCCTGTCTCCGGCAAAATTGCCAATATCAAATTCAGAGAAGGAAGTCTGGTCAGTAAGAATGCTGAATTTGCGGAGATTTTGTCAACAGATCGACTTTTGCTGCGGGTCAATGTGCTCGAATCGGACATTCCTTTGATTTCATCCAATCAGCGTGCGGAAGTCTATCCCATCTCTGATTCTCAAAATGCCATCGAAGGCCGCGTCACCGCCATCAATCCCAAAGTGGATGAAAACGGTTTGGTTCAAGTCTCGATCACGCTTACCTCTGTCAAGAACCTTCTTCCGGGCATGAATGCCCGTGCAATCATCCGTTCTCCACAAAACAACAGCTTGGTTGTGCCGAAAAATGCCGTGGTTTACCGATCCGGTCGAGCCGTGGTCTTCACCGTCGAAAACGGCAAGGAATCCAAATGGAACTATGTGGAAGTGGGCAAAGACAATGGACAGGAGATCGAAATCCTGGACGGAATCCCCGAAAACAGCACCGTCATTACCACCAATAACCTTCAGTTGGCTCATCAGGCACCTGTTCAAATCGTAAAAGATACCCCATGATCCGATTTTTGCTTGAGCGGCCGATCGCGGTGACCATGTCTTTTTTGGCGTTGATGGTGTTTTCGGTGATCGTTTTTCGGTTGCTGCCGATCTCGCTTTTGCCCCCCATCGATGTGCCGCAGATCGTGGTGAAGGTCACCTATCCCAATGCCTCTCCCGAATCCATCGAACAAAACGTCCTGCAGCGAATCCGTGAAGGACTCATCACGCTCAATGGCCTGGAGGAAATGGAAAGCAAGGCAGGTTCGGAAATCGGAACCGTCCGCCTGACCTTTGACTACGGGACTAAAATGGAACTGGCCTACATCGATGTCAATGAAAAAATCGACCGCCTGACCAATTCCCTTCCCCGGGACCTTCCCCGGCCTGAAGTCATTCGGATCAATACCTCCGATATTCCCGTCGCCCGTGTTCAGGTCATTCCCAAAGTAGATGTGGATCAGGTCGAAGTCAGCCTTTTGGTAGAAAATGTCCTCAAAAAGCGGATCGAGCAACTTCCCGGAGTCTCCTTGGTCGATATCAACGGAAAGCGGGAGCGCATCATTTCTGTCCAACCGAATGACGGTGCCTTGGCGGCACTTGGTATGACCCAAAAGGAACTGATTGAGGCTATCAAATCCGGTAATGCGGAGCTGCCGGGAATCAGTGTCAAAGACGGACAGTTTCGCTATTATCTTCGATTGGCCACCCGAGTGGACACGCCTCAGGATATTGAATCCTTGCCTGTGCGATCTCCAAGCGGGGCGATTGTCCCTTTGGGAAGAGTGGCCAATGCCCGGTATGAAACTCAGGAAATGCTGGGTTATCACCTTTTCGGACTGAATGAAGGTCTGGTGATCACCGTTCACAAACAGGCTTCGGCCAAGATGAATGAGTTGATCCCCGAGCTGAAAAAGTCGCTTGAGCTTTTCCGTGTGGACTATCCTCAGGTGGATTTTGAGATCACCCAAGATCAAAGCAGCCTGCTCAATGCTGCCATTTCCAACCTTCAGACCAGTTTGCTTTTTGGGGGGATATTCGCATTTGGCGTGCTTTTCCTTTTCATCAAAGACTATCGGATTCCGCTGATCATGGGAATCAGCTTGCCGTCTTCGCTGCTGATCAGTTTCCTGGTTTTCTACTTTTTCAATATTTCAATCAATATTATCTCCCTCTCAGGACTTGCGCTGGGGATTGGGATGCTGATTGACAATGCGATCATCGTATTGGATAACATCACTCGGAAACGGGAAGCAGGAATCCCCTTGTTTGAGGCTTGCGTGCAGGGATCCAATGAAGTGATGGGTGCGCTGATCAGTTCGGTGCTGACGACTTTGGCGGTATTTGTTCCGCTGGTGTTCCTGAGTGGGATCTCAGGAGCTTTGTTTTACGATCAGGCAGTGGCTGTTGCGGCGATTCTTTCGGTATCCCTTTTGGTGGCCTTTGTGTTGCTTCCGTTGCTTTATTGGTTGATTTTCCGTGTGGGAAAACGGGATTCGCTCAAGGGCGAGCCCAAGGCTTTTCTTCGGGTTTTGGGTGTCTATGAACGGGGTTTTAACTGGATTTTTGCCCGGAAGAAATTGGCTTTGATCGGTTTCTTCATTTTGATTCCTCTAGGTTTAAGCATCAGTCTTTTACTTAAAACTGAAGGCCTGCCTGAAATCGAAAAGCCGGATGCGACACTTGAAATCGACTGGAATGAACCCATTTCTGCGAGTCAAAATCGGGATCGGCTGATTAGGTTGATTCAGGAAGTGAAGGACTATTCTCAGGCCGAAGCGGATGTGGGTGTACGGCAGTTTTTACTTTTTGACGGGGACAATTCGATTCAGCGCTCCTCACTTTATTTGCTTTTCCCTTCGGAAAAAGAAAAAGAGACCCAGCTGGAAATCCTCAGAAAACGACTGCTAACCGATTTTCCGCTGGCCACTTTTATCCTTGGAGATGCCCCAAATGCATTTGATCAGCTTTTCAGCTCCAATATGCCGTATTACGAAGTTCGCTGGAAGGACTTGAAAGCCAAGAAGCCAATTGAGGCGGCCAAAATGAAGCCTTGGCTCGAAGATTTCCCGACGAAAAACTGGGAGACCGGCCCGGGCTTGCAGGAAGAATCTTCGGTTGTTTTCACTTTGTTGGCCGATAAACTTGCCCTGTATCAGATTCCTGTCACCAATGTCCAAGATCAACTTTCCAGGCTTTTTGGAGTTTTTACGATTACAGACATCCGTAGATTCGGGGAGATTACGCCGATCCGGCTTCGGGAAAATCAGGAGCGCTTTGAAGATCTGTTGCGGAATACGCGGGTTTATGCCTCGGACAGCACCTCCTATCTGTTGCGTGAATTTGTGGATTACCGGTATGCCGATCAATACAAATATGTGACGGCAGACCGTGGGGGGATTTTCCAAAGTGTAGCAGTGACTTCCGAAAAACCGAATGCCCAACTTAAGGACTATATCAAATGGGGGGTGGACAAAAATCTTGCGGTGGAAACCAAAGGGCAATATTTCAGGGATCGGGAAAATATCACCCAACTGATTGGTATTTTGGCTATTTCCGTGTTGCTGCTCTATTTTATTCTGGCGGCTCAATTTGAAAGCTTCGTTCAGCCTTTGATCGTGGTTTTCACTTTGCCATTGGGGATTGCAGGTGCATTTTTGGTGCTTTTGGTTTGCGGCGCGACGCTGAATGTGATGTCTGCCATCGGACTTGTGGTGATGCTCGGAATCATGGTGAATGATGCGATCCTGAAAATCGACACCATCAACCGGCTGAAGGTCGAGTTTGCAGCGAAGTACGGGCTTTCCGAAAAGGAACTTTTGGATAAAGCACTCCATGAAGCAGGAAAAATCCGCCTCAAGCCAATTCTGATGACCTCGATTACAACGATTTTGGCCTTGATTCCGATTATTTTCAGTTCGGGTTTGGGAGCGGATTTGCAGCGACCACTGGTTTTTGCAGTAATTGGAGGCTTGACTATCGGGACGGCTACCGCCCTGTATTTTGTACCCTTGATGTATTGGTTTTTTGATTCATTGGTGGGGAAAAGGGAGAAGCTATGACAGCATTTCGGGTTCTGATCGCATTCGTGGTTTTGGGGATTTTGGGCTTCGCCGTAGTTCCTTTACTTTCTGTGGATCTGAATCCGAGGGAGCGGGAACCCGTCCTGTCGATCAGGTATGGGATTCCTAGGTCCTCGCCTGAAATCATCGAAAAACTCGCCACCTCTCCGCTGGAAGGTGCTTTTTCCCAGCTTTCCGAGCTCAAAAAAATCACTTCGGTGTCCAACTACGACCAAGGGTCGATCACACTTCGGTTTGATAAAAAAGCGGATATGGAGTTGAAGAAGTTTGAGGTATTGGCACTGATCCGGCAGGTGTACACCCAGCTTGACGAGCGGCTGAGCTACCCGATAGTCACTCAATCTGCGCAGGCACGGAATGATTTCAAAACCCCGATCCTGACCTACAGTGTCAACGGTCCTTTTGCTTCGTTTGAAATAAAAAAGATCGCGGAGGATGTCCTGAAGACAGCCTTGACACGGTTTGCGGAAGTGGAGGAAGTGCAGATTCGCGGGGCAAATGACTTGCAGGTTTTTGTGACTTTTGATGCCCAAAAGATGCAGTCCTTCGGAATTTCGCGAAATCTGCTTAACACTCAAATTACCCAAGCCTTTGGTCAAAAGTATCCCGGAACAGTGTATAACAACAAAGATGAAACACTCTTTGTCACGCTGGACAGCAAACTGAACAATCTGGAACAGCTCGAAAATCTCAACATCCGTCAGGTTGGCGGAATGGAAGTCCGGCTTAGGGATATCGCCAAAGTGACGATGGAAGAAGGCGAGGCGACAAACTATTACCGGATCAACGGGAATAATTCAGTGACTTTGACAGTCATTAATCGGGATGGCGTGAATAAGGTTTTGCTGGCAAAAACCCTCAAAGGGGCCATAGAATCAGCCAAAGCGAATCTCCCTCAGGGTTTCGAAGTTCGCCTTGAAAATGACGATACGGAGTTTCTCGAAAAGGAACTGAACAAGATTTATAAGCGATCCGGCTTGTCCATCTTGATCCTGATCACATTTATTTTTCTGATCAATCGCAACTGGAAATACCTGAGCATTCTGTTTTTGGGAATTGTAGTCAATCTGAGTTTGACGGCAATGGTCCTATATTTTTTGAAAGTGGATATCCACATGATCACCATTGCCGGATTGACGATCAGCTTTGGGTTGATAGTCGATAATGCCATCATTATGATGGATCACCTGCACAAGTATCGAAACCGAAAGGTCTTTGTCGCATTGCTTGCTGCTTCGTTGACAACTGTAGTCGCTTTGATGATGGTGTTGCTCTTGCCTGAGGAAGACCGGAAAAGTCTGACTGAATTTTCGGTAGTAGTCTCGGTAATGTTGGGAGTGAGTTTACTTGTTGCACTCTTTTTTACTCCGGCATTTTATGAGGTTTTATTTAAAGAATCGGTTCAAAAAGGCAGAAAACTCACTCTTCCCAAACTCAGAAACCGGGTCAACTGGCTTCGGAGATATGAGAAGGGGATAGCTTTTACCGCCAAGTACAAAAAGACCTTTTTGATCGCAGTTTTGCTCCTCTTCGGGACACCGATTTTCTTTCTTCCTGCCAAATGGGAAGGACAGGAATGGTACAATAAGACGGTGGGCAATACTTTTTATCAGGAAGAAATCAGGCCGTATATCGACAAGGCGCTCGGCGGTTCGCTTCGGATGTTTGTGCGGGGAGTATATGAGAAAAGTGCCTATCGCGAAGCGGAAAAGACGCGTTTGTATGTTTCGGCCCGGCTTCCGTTTGGCAATACGCTGGATCAGATGGACTTTATCATGCGTGAGTTTGAGGCCTATCTCAAAGGAGTGGAAGGTGTCGATCAGTTTGTGACCAATGTGATTTCCGGTCAATACGGCCAAATCACCATCACTTTCAAGGAAGCTTACGAAAGAGGGGCTTTACCCTATCAGCTCAAGGGAAAGCTGTCGGTGAAATCAACCGACTGGAGCGGTGCGCAATGGAATATTTACGGGGTAGGTCAGGGCTTCTATACAGGAGGAGGCGGTGAGGGAATCCCGAGTTTCCGGGTGGAAATGAAAGGCTACAATTTTGACGAACTCGAGCGGCAGTCGGAAGTATTGGCTGAGAAGCTACTGCAGCATAAGCGGATTCAGACAGTCAATACCAATGAACGCCTCAGTTACAATGAACAAAAGACACGGGAATATGTCCTGCGTCTGAATCAAAATCAGATTGCTTTGGGCGGGACGAATCAGTTTGAGGTGCTCAATACGCTGCAGGATCTGTCCAAACCGCAAGGGCCCTCAACTTATCTGGAACTGGCCGATCAAAACTACGGGCTGATGCTTCGGGAGCGGCTTTCGGAGAATTTCAGCAAGTTTGACCTGGAGCAAAAAGGCCTGATCAGCGGGGAAGACCGGATCCTCAAAATTTCGGATTACGGAACTCTGAATCTGGAAAATACCACGAACACCCTTCACAAAGAAGACCGTCAATACATCCGGTCTGTCAGCTTTGAATACATGGGATCGGCTAAGTTTGGCAACGAATACCTGGACGAAGTACTGGATGAAATGAAAGTACTCATGCCGATCGGCTATGTAGCCAAAAAGCAAACTTGGAGCTGGAATTCTGACAAAGCCAAACGGGAATATGGGCTTTTAGGTCTCCTTGTGGTAGGGATTTTCTTTATTTGTACGATCCTCTTCGAAAACTTCAAGCAGCCTTTTTACATTATTTTCCTGATTCCGATCAGCTTCATTGGCTTGTTCCTGATATTTTCCCTGTTTGATTTTTACTTTGATCAGGGAGGTTATGCGGCTTTTGTGATGCTGGGCGGCCTGGCGGTAAATGCCGGGATTTTTATTCTGAATGATTTTAACAATCGAAAAACCGGAGTTTTCAACCGCAACATTCTGAAATCAGTAGCAGGAAAGGCTATTCCGATTCTGTTGACAGTGCTTTCGACCTGTTTTGGCTTGGTGCCCTTTCTGATTGAGGGTCAGAATGAGATCTTTTGGTTTTCCCTGGCGATCGGTACGATTGGAGGTTTGGTGTTTAGCATGGTGGGTGTTTTTTGGATATTGCCGGTGCTGATGTGGAGGAAGAGAAAAGTTTGACCTTTTTCAGTGAAATTTTTAAAAGTTTCCCGCAGATTATCGCAGAAAAAGACACAGATTTTCACAGATTTTATTAAATCGATGTGTAGTGTCTTGGTATTTTCCATTCTCAAACTCAACCTATTTTGTCTATGAACCAGCCGGATTCCCGCCGTGATTTTCTAAAAAAAACCGCCCTAGCCACTGCCGGAGCGAGTTTGCTTCCTTTGTCGTCTATTGCGCAAGCGAAACCAAAAAACAAACTTCCGGCATGGAAGGGCTTCAATCTACTGGATTTTTTCTCCCACAATCCCGATCAGGGCAGACCGACCAAGCCGGATTACCTTACTTGGATTGCAGACTGGGGTTTTGATTTTGTGCGTGTGCCTATTTCCTATCCGAGCTATTTGGACATCGACCGCAGTCGTCCCATCCGGCCGGATGAAGTGCTGAATTTTGACGAAAGAAGGTTGGAAAAAGTGGATCAGTTGGTAGAGAAAAGTATCAAACAAGGCTTGCATGTGAGTCTGAACCTTCATCGTGCACCGGGATTTTGCATCAATGCGGGGTTTGAAGAGCCGTACAACCTGTGGAAAGATCAGGAAGCCCTGGATGCATTTTGTGCGCATTGGGAAATGTGGGCAAAGCGGTATAAAGGAATTTCATCAAAGAGGCTGAGCTTTGATCTGGTCAATGAACCCTTTCAGCGGGAAAATCCCAATGATCAACACAGTCCGGGCGGACCGGTAGATGTGTCGGATTACCACCGTGTAGCGAAAGCCGCCTTAGTGCGGATCAAGTCTGTAAAAAAGTCTCGATTAGTCATCGCTGACGGCAATGGGGGTGGAGGAATTGCGGTTCCTGAATTGGCTTATTTGGACTTGTCGCAAAGTTGTCGTGGATATCATCCTTTCCCGATTTCGCATTACAAAGCAAGTTGGGTTTACAAAGATCCCTCGACTGTGCCTCCAGTGGAATGGCCGCTTCAACAAGGTGAAAAGATTCTGGATATCGATAACATCCGCCAATACTATGCGCCTTGGAAAGACTTGATTGATCGGGGCGTTGGAGTTCACTGTGGTGAATGCGGTTGCTACAATCAAACACCGCATGATGTGTTTTTGGCTTGGTTTGGAGATGTACTTCAGGTATTGAAAGAGATGGAAGTGGGATTTGGAATTTGGGAGTTTTCCGGTGCTTTTGGAGTAATGAACTCAGGCAGAAAAGATGTCGATTATGAAGATTGGTATGGGGAAAAGTTGGACAGGAAGTTTTTGGAGTTGCTGAGAGCTCAGATTTGAAATAAAACGAATTTTTTCATAGTGCCTGTCATATAAATGACTGATCTGAACGATTAATCATTTAAAAGTATAACTATGAGAAAATTGATTTTTGTGATGTCATTTTTGGTTTTTTTGGGAAGTTGCAATTCTTCATCTGATCTAGTTTCTTCCCAAATGAAAGAGGTACAATTTCAGCTGATTGATTCATTGGTTGTTGAATCGCTTTCAGAGCTGTATTTGGTTGGAAAACAGGAAGAATCGGGCCGGTATTTGTTCAAGGATAAGTTTGTAAATGATATTTTACTGACTGATTCGAAAGGTAGAATTACCGTAACACCAAAATTGAAAGGGGAAGGCCCAGACCAAGTCGGTCAACCTTGGGGAATCGGTTTTGCCGGAAATGAGATCGCTGTCAAAGAGTTTTCAGCAGAGTCTAAGGTTCACTTTTTCGATCAATCATTTAAAAAATTACGAATTTCAGAACCTCTTGCTGGGGGTATGAATTTATTGGAAGTTGCTCCAACTAGAAATGGAGCTTCATTTCTAGAGATTAACGGAAAAAGTCTTTTGATTGGCTCGGATCCCAATGCTGTCGACCCTGCATTGATGGCGGAAAAGGAACAAAATCCTGGATTATATGAGAAGTCAACAAACGGGTTTTTTGTTGATGTCAATTCAGGAAAGGTCAAAAAGTTGAATATTTATCCCGATTCTTGGCAACCGAAAAAAGAAGGGAAATGGGTCGGACCAGCTTATCCCTTTATTGCGGCTAGTTCGAAAAGTAAGGTTATTGCAGTTTTACCCAGAATTGGCGATCAAGTGTTCTTTTACCAACTCGTGAGCAATGAATTAATTCCTAAAGGAGAAACGCTGATCAATCATCCCAAACGAAAGCGAGGGTTGGTTTTTAATCCTGAAGACGATGCGTTGCTTTATCCTAGTTTCTTCGATTTGAAGGCTGGGGGGAATTTGTTTTTGATACATTTCTATACCGAAGTTCCAAGAGACTTGTATTTGCCAATGAAAGCGCAGGGAACTGCTAATGGTAAAAATCCGGAATTTATCGATCTCTTGAGGAGAACGAGAAGATCAAAATATATTCTGGCGGACGATAAAGGAAATCAAACACCGATTGAGGAATTGCCGATCGAAGGTCAAATCCACTTCATCGACGCCAATGATGTGATCTACATCAAGCCAGCTAGCAAAGAAGAAAAAGACTACAATGTGTTTTATCGATATCGGGTGAAAATGTAGGAAGGAATTCTAAAGAAGCTTCAAAGCTGGTTAATCCAAGATTCGATAGCATTGAAATTTCAAAAAAGGTCGATGTAAACTAGACCAACCGAAAAGACAAGGTTTTCCATTGGGGCTCGTCGATAGTGATAGTCGAATGTGCCTCCTCCCCCAGATTCCGGTACATAGGTTACGTCTCCTTTTGTAAGAAAACGCAGTGAATTTCCAGTTTGATAGTTGCCTTTGATTTCCAGAAATAGTCCGGGATTGCTAGGAATTGGGATTTGTATCCCCGTCCCAAAACTATATGCTAAAGTCCAACTTTCGTGATCCTTGCCGGACTCAATTACTTCATCCGAAACAATAGAATCTCTTATTTTGAACCGAGTGTAAAGGTAGTTGGCTCCGAATTTGGCTTCCATG
Organism: Algoriphagus sp.; assembly: GCF_030694375.1. Lineage (GTDB taxonomy): Bacteria > Bacteroidota > Bacteroidia > Cytophagales > Cyclobacteriaceae > Algoriphagus. Next base: position 13,338 of record NZ_JAUXYL010000041.1, on the reverse strand, counting down.
AAATGCCTAATATTCCCGAGAGGATTCGTTTGATAGCGCATCACGGCCATTCCCGTCAAGATGTTGTTATTGCGTCTGAGTCGAAGTTCATCATTGAAGCCTTGATAAAAATCTGTTCGCTTTTCCAACTTGCTGCCATAAATTCCATAGCCCAATTCAAATCCAACCTGAATGGGGATGGTTTGGGCTTCATGAAGGAAAATGCCTGAGATCGTGGGAATGAAAAGTCCATTGGTTTCGTCTTTTAATTTTCCTTGGGCAAACCCACCATTGAAATGACCTCCTGCAGACCAAAACTGTGCATCAGCAGTATATCCAAAAAGCATCAAAAAGAGGGAGAGGGATAGTTTTTTCATACAAAGAATTATTTCCTTTTACGGAAAAAGGAGCCAAAGTGGTTTTGAATAGTTGGAAAAGGGGCAGTAGCTTTTTGGCTACTAACCCTTGGTTTTGCTTTGCTCCAAAAACTCTAAAAATCCAATCAATCCAATCACTCTGACATTTTTTGCTAATGGATAATTTTCATCTTTTGGTACGATGACATGAAGAAGTGGGATTTCGAGATCTTGCATTGCTATATAGGTCCCTTTTGTCAAGACTGGAGCAGAACTGAATTTGATCTCTGCTGCGGCAAGCCATCGGTTATTTCTTCGGATTAGCAGATCGATTTCGGCGCCGTCATGAGTTCTATAAAAATACATTTCATCATCCGATAAGAGTACGGAGGAGACTTGTGCAATCACAAATGACTCCCAAGATGAACCCAAAATCAGATTTCCGAAAACAGAATCTCTATTGAATATGCCCAATAGATAGTGCAACATACCTGTATCTCTATAATAAAGTTTAGGAGCTTTTATGAGTCTTTTCTTTGGATTGACTGCCCAAGGAGATAATTCTCGAATTAGAAATGCTTCTACAAAGAAGCTGAGGTAGGTCTTAATGGTTGGGATACTTAGCCCAAGGGACTTTGCAAAAGTTGAGTAATTTAAAATTCCACCGTTTGATGAAGCAATCATCATTAGGAATTGGCGAGTTACTCTGGAATCGGCAGGTAGTCCATATTGAGGCAAATCACGATGGATATAACTTGAGACAAAATTTCGATACCAATTGCTCTTAGATTTTGCATTGGAATAAAGAAATACCTCAGGAAATCCCCCAAAAATCCACAGATCTTCCCAAGATTCGGTTTGATCTATTTCTAAGAGAGAAAGCGGCATCATTTCGATATAGGAAATTCTTCCTGCCAAACTTTCAGCACTTTGTCTTAGGAGAGCAGGTGACGCTGAACCAAGGATAACAAACCTTCCAGGCTTTCTATGAATATCTACCATGGCCCTGATCAATGGAAATAGGTTTGGCAAATGGTGGATTTCATCCAAAATGATGGTTTTGTCCTGATTTACTTCGAAAAAAAACTCAGGATCATTTAGCCTGTTTAGATCGGAGATTTTTTCCAAGTCCAAATAAATCAACTCAGACTGATAAATAGCAGATTTGGCAAGGGTGGTTTTCCCCGCTTGTCTTGGTCCAATCAATCCAGTAACAGGAAACTGACTGATTGATTCATTGAAATCTGGTTCTATTTTTCGCTTAATCATCCCCGTAAATTTAAAAATAAATTTTAGATTTACGGGGATAAAAAATCTATAAATAGCTGTTAATCAGTAAAAAAAATCCCGGACATCTAAATTTTGTCCGGGATTAAATTTCAAATCTCAAATTCTTGTGCTGAGCGTAGTCGAAGCATCAAATCAAACGTTTTTTGGCTCCGGGTGAACGTAAGGAGCACGGTAAGGTCTGCGCAGCTTGGCAGTGGCTTCAGGATCACCAATCACGGTCATCGTTTTAGGATCGTAGCGAAGGGCTCGACCACCAAGATCCATGGAGATATTGGCTAGAATGCATGCGGCAGTGGAAATATGCCCTTGCTCCACATCAGCGATGGGAAGCTCATCTTTATCGATGGATTTTAGCCAGTCCTGCATGTGAATTCTGGTGGCAGGGGCGGCGTTAAGCTCGATTCGTTCTTCGGTCAGATCCTCCGGATATTTCTCCCGCTCAAAGAAGCATTCGAAATGGACTTTTTCTTCTTTGGTGTCATAAGGAATGTAATCTGCCTGCATGGTGCTTCCCGCCAGCATTCCTTTTTCTCCAAATAGCTTGAAAGACCATGGGTATTCCGGATCCGGAGCGTTGCCCCATGTGCGGTGTTGCCAGACGACATTGAGTTCGTCGAATTCAAATATGGCGCTTTGGGTGTCAGAGATGTTCGATTTCCCTTCTTTTTGCACGTAGATTCCACCGGTGGAAGAGATTTGTTTTGGCCACCCAAGGTCCAGCATCCATCTTACGGTGTCGAGCATGTGCACACACATGTCGCCGGTGATTCCATTACCATATTCGATGAAAGTTCTCCACCAGCGAATATGCGGAAGACCATCATAAGGTCGCAATGGCGCAGGTCCAGTCCAAAGCTCATAATTTAAGAATTCAGGAACTGGCTCGACAGGTGGATTACCGTTGGCCCGCATGTGGAAATAGCAGCAAACCTCGGCATGGCTGATTTTGCCCAGTTTTCCGGTGTCGATGATTTGTTTTTTGGCATCGATGAGGTGTGGGGTACTCTTGCGTTGGGTGCCGATTTGTACTTTTTTGTTGTATTTACGGGCAGCAGCAAGAATAGCCTCGCCTTCGATCACATCGACTGAAATAGGTTTTTGCAAATAAACATGCGCACCTGACTTCAATGCGTCGATTGCTTGAAGTGCATGCCAGTGATCGGGGGAACCGATCAGAACTAGGTCACACTTATGTTTTTTAAGCAGCTCGCGGTAGTCTTCGAAAAGCTCCGGGACTTTCTTCGATTTTTGTCTTTGGGAAACAAGCTCACCGGCGGCGTTGAGAAGTTTTTTGTCTACATCGCAAAGCGCGACCACTTCTATATCGGCCACTTGGATCAGGCGGAAAAGGTCGGACTTGCCATACCATCCTGTGCCGATTAGGGAGACTTTAAGTGGACCTTCACGGTCTTTGAAGTCCATACCAAACAGGCCAAAACTGGCCAATGTCATCATGGCTGAGGAGCCTTTCAAAAAGTCACGTCGATTTACTTGATTCATAGGTTTTTGGGTTAAGAGGTAATGTTGATCGACAATTTACAAAAAGGGTGGACAGATGCAAATCGGGAAGGGATGGGAGGCTAAAGTTGGAAGGTGGGAAGGTTGAAAAGTTGGAGGGTCCTTTCTTGTTTTAGAAATGAACGAAATTTATAAATGACTACCCTTAACTCTTTTCCAAATTCTCCAAGTCGTCAAGGTCTTTCGGTCTTTTTGACGCGTTTTTCGCGGCTATCAAATCATTTTTATGCAGTGTCCTGACTTGCAAACCGCCATCATCATAGATTTTCGATTTTTCAAAAGCTAAATCAAAATCCAGACCTTTAACCTCAGTCATTATATCGATAGCTACAGGGGATCTACCATAAGAGAATACATTCCAATCAGGATGATATAGGAAATTGTCTTCACTCATGTCAAATAAAGGCATTCCAAATTGTAGAAATGACTGTACAATTTTCCTGTAATTTTCTTTAGTTCTCCTTACCCAAATATCCATATCACCAGTAGTTCTGGAGTATCCATGAATAATGACTGAAAAACCTCCAACCAAGATATATTCAACTTTTTGGGCATTAAATGCATTCAAAAATTCCCGGAAATCCTCCTGAAAGATGTTTCCCATCACTCCCTTTTTTTGATCTGAAAAAATGTTTTGTCCATCCGTGGAGGATTGTCCAAGTCATATCCGTAGGCAATGCTATTGAGGTATTGGTGGATTCGCATACGTTCCTGCCAAGTGAGTTTTTGGTGTTCTTTGCCGTAGTTCACTTGTTCAGAAGCATTTCTGGCTTGGAAGGCCGTTCGGTCCAGGCGGTATTTTTTTGGAGATTCACTCATAGAGTTCAAGTTATGAATTTTCCACTTTGAAAAAATAAATCAGAAATCGAAGCATCAAAACCTCACCCCAAATCGTTCACCCAACTCAGTCAAATCCTTTACCACTGGATCAAGCAAAGGAATTCCTTCGGTTCTTCGGATAGCCTCCAATTCCCGCTCCGGGTCACCAGGAATTAACACTCTTTCGTTTCCTGGAGTTGGAGTTGCCGAGCGAAATCGACTGATCCAATTGTCCATGTGAGATTTGAATTCATCCGCAGGGCGGAAAGCATCCACTCGCATGGCTCCAAAAAAGTGACCAATTCCTTCACCTACCAAGTTTGGCAAAGGGTCAAGAAATGCAACAAATGGAGGAACCCAAGGGCCATAATTGGCGCCTGAAAGTACAGCTGAGAAAATATCCACAATAGCACCCAATGCATAGCCTTTGTGCGAACCGTGTTCCCGATCTCCTCCAAGAGGAAGCAAAGCTCCACCGTCTTTTACACCGTTAGCAGAGGTGGTTGGACTGCCGTCTTTATCCTGCACCCAGCCGGTTGGAGTATCGAGACCTTTACGTTGCAGGATTTCCAGTTTTCCATTGGCAGCAGTGGTGGTTGCCATGTCGGCGACAAATGGAGGTTGGTCTTTTGCCGGAATAGCCACAGCGATCGGATTGGTGCCAAGCAGTCTTTCTCTGGAAAATGTTGGGGAGACAAGCGGACTGGCATTTGTTAAGGAAATCCCGATCATGTCGTGTTCCAATGCCATCATGGCATGGTAGCCTGCAATTCCGTAATGGTTGGAATTTTTGACAGAGACCCAACCTGTACCGACATTTTTAGCTTTTTCGATGGCTACTTGCATCGCAAATGGTGCCACCACCAAACCTAAACCACTGTCTCCATCGACAACCGCAGTGGAGGGTGTTTCATAGGAGACGTGAACATTCGGGGTAGCATTGATTCTTCCTTTTTCCCACAATCTTACATAACCAGAAAGTCTCGCAACACCATGGCTGTCCACACCACGAAGATCTGCGGATAGCAAAACCTCCGTACCAATCCTGGCATCAGCTTCGGGACAGCCGATTTTGGTCAGCATTTCGAATGTGAAGTGGTATAATTGATCGTAGGAGTAGGTTTGCATAAAATAGGGAGTCGTAAATTCTGAAAATCGGCTAAAGATAAGTATTCAGGTAAACTTTAGAGATTGATTTTTGTCTCGGAAACTCCCTTAAAAAGTCAGGATTGTCCACGGAATTTCCTTTTTGGCCTAAAGCCTATCGGAAGGATAAAGCAATTGACAGGAAGGTTAAACCGTAGTTTCTCCTGAAAGTAATCTGGCTACGGCTCCTTCTTTCAAAGAATAATGAGAGCAGACAATGGCCTCAACTGGAACGTATCTAAGGATAAATTCAATGAGGCAACTGGCGACTACGATCATATCGACACGCATCGCAATCATTCCGGGGATTTTCAGTCGCTCTTCTCTGTTTTTGGTTTTGAGCATTTCAAAAATACGTTCAAAGTCAACGGTAGGGAGTTCAAACACATGCTGACCGGTCAATTTGCACTGAAGCATTGATTCGAAATAGATATCAGTCAGTGTATCAAAAGTCCCGGAAGCGCCGACCAAAGCCGTTGGCTTAAAGTTTTCAATTGCTTCAATCAGTGGCTGAAGTTTTTCCTTGCAGTAAGATTCCAGTTTTTCCACCTCGTCCTGCAGAATGGGATCGTGATAGTGGAAAGCATCCAAAAGGCGTTGTCCTCCAATTTCAAAGCTTCTTTTCCAAAATACCTCTCGGGAAGTGCCTATGATGAATTCAACAGAGCCACCCCCGATGTCCATCATCAATGTAGTTTGACCATTGAGCGAACCGGAAAGGTTGATTCCTTCATAAATAAGCTGGGCTTCTTGCTCTCCGGATATCACATTGATATGAATTCCAAGATCAGCCTTGACTTTGGATACAAACTCAGATCCGTTTTCGGCGTTTCTTACCGCGCTGGTAGCAAAAGCAAAAACCTGATCGATGTGTTCTCCGTCGATCAGGTTTTTGAAGTGTTTTAGGGTATGAAAGGCTCTTTTTTGAGCGTCAGGGGCGATTTGATTTTGACTAATTCCGCCTTGGCCAAGTTTGACAGCAATTTTTTCCTTGTAAATAGTCTTAAAGCCTACTCCATTCAGTTCCACCAATAACAAATGAAATGTATTGGTTCCCATGTCAATCAAAGCTGCTTTCCGGGTACACATTTTAGTGCCAAAATTTTGGATGGGCGAATATAGAATTTTTTTTAAAAGTTCGGGTGAGGATTTGAAAAGTACAGTGCTATGCTTTTTTGAACTTCAACTTTCAACCGATGAAGGAAGCTGAATTTTTCCAATCCAATCAAGGGGCTATATTTGGAGGGTAATAAAATCAGAGAAATGACAGAATCGAATAAACCCATTTATACTTTGCCGGGAAATGCTGAAAAGCTTGAGCTTTTACAGAAGAAAAATGCGGAAGCTTTAGAAGGAGGAGGAAGAGCGCGGATTGCTTCCCAGCATAAAAAAGGAAAATTGACTGCACGGGAGCGGGTAGATCTGTTGATGGACGAGGGGACTTTTGAAGAAATCGACAAATTTGTGATGCATCGCTCAAAGGATTTTGGTCTGGACAAAGAACATTACTTAGGTGATGGGGTAATCACAGGATATGGGGAAGTCAATGGTCGATTAGTTTATGTTTTTTCTCAAGACTTCACGGTTTTTGGAGGTTCGCTTTCAGAAACTCATGCAGAGAAAATCTGTAAAATCATGGATATGGCCATGAAAAATGGAGCTCCCGTGATAGGCTTGAATGACTCCGGAGGAGCGAGAATTCAAGAGGGAGTAAACTCATTGGGAGGCTACGCGGATATTTTTTACAGGAACACGAGAGCTTCAGGGGTAATTCCCCAGATTTCTGCAATTATGGGGCCTTGCGCGGGAGGGGCTGTTTATTCTCCTGCGATCACAGATTTTATCCTGATGGTAGAAAATACCTCTTACATGTTTGTCACCGGACCAAATGTGGTGAAAACTGTAACTCAGGAATCAGTAACTGCAGAAGAACTTGGTGGAGCGTCAGCGCATAGCACAAAGTCGGGTGTGACACATTTTGCCTGTGCCAACGAACTTGAGGCAATCAGGCATATCAAACGCCTGCTGAGTTATATTCCCCAAAATTGCGAGGATCATGCCCCTGTTTATCCTTATGAATTGAAAAAGGACGAGGGAAGAAAAGTGCTGAATACGCTGATTCCTGAAAACCCAAACCAACCCTATGACATGCGGGACGCGATTCGTGGAATCGTGGATGAGGAATCATTTCTGGAAGTTCATGAAAACTATGCAGATAATATTGTTGTTGGTTTTGCCAGAATTGCAGGAAGAAGTATAGGCATCGTAGGGAATCAGCCGCAATCCATGGCGGGAGTTTTGGATAATCACGCTTCTGTGAAGGCAGCTCGATTTGTCAGATTCTGTGACAGTTTCAATGTTCCCTTGTTAGTTTTGGTAGATGTGCCTGGCTTTTTGCCGGGAACTGATCAGGAATGGAACGGGATCATCACCAACGGCGCCAAATTGCTTTATGCCTTTTCGGAAGCGACAGTGCCGAGAATCACCGTGATTACCAGAAAAGCCTACGGAGGCGCCTATGATGTCATGAACTCCAAACATATCGGGGCAGATTTGAACTACGCTTGGCCAACAGCTGAGATTGCAGTGATGGGAGCTAAAGGTGCGGCAGAGATTATTTTCAAAAAAGAAATTGCGGAAGCATCTGATCCAGAGGCGAAGCTTCAGGAAAAGGTAGACGAGTACACCGCCAAGTTTGCCAATCCGTATCGGGCCGCACATCGAGGCTTCATTGACGAGGTGATTTTGCCATCAGACACAAGAACCAAATTGATCAAAGCTTTTAAAATGCTGGAAAATAAGGTAGATAAGCTACCTAGGAAGAAGCATGGGAATATTCCATTGTAGTCCATGGATTATAGACCATGGTCCATAGAGCGTTAACTCTTAATTTTAAGTATGGCATTTAAATTTGAAAATCTTCAGGTTTGGCAGAAAGCTATGGATCTAAATGATCTTATATTCGAGATTTCGAAGGAATTTCCAATAGAAGAGAGGTATAATCTTACATCTCAAATTAGAAGAGCAATTGATTCAGTTTCTTTAAATATTGCCGAAGGAAGCACCAGCCAAACTAACCCCGAATTTGCTAGATTTTTGGGTTATTCTATTCGATCTGTTGTTGAAGTAGTCTGCGCCTTATTTATTGCAAAAAGGAGAAATTATCTTTCGAACGAGATCTTTCAAGAAGCCTATTCTAAGAGTGAAGAGTTAGTGAAAATGATTCAAAGTCTAAAAAACCATCTTAAGTAAACTTTAAAATTCGGGAATCCATGGACTATGGTCCATGGACTGCTAAACTGAAAACACATGAACCCACTCCACTTCCTCACCACCTACCTCAACAACGCTTCCCCCACCGGCTTCGAAGCATCAGGCCAGCAGATTTGGTTGGATTACATCCGCCCTTTTGTGGATACCTACTTTACCGATAATTATGGGACGGCAGTTGGTGTCATCAATCCTGAGGCAGAATTCAAAGTAGTGATCGAGGCGCACGCTGATGAAATAAGCTGGTTTGTTAACTACATCAAAGATGACGGCTACATCTATGTTCGCCGAAACGGAGGATCTGACCACATGATTGCACCATCTATGCGGGTGAATATTCATACAGATAAAGGAGTTATTCTAGGGGTTTTTGGTTGGCCCGCTATTCATGTTCGGAAAGAAGGAAAAGAGGATGCGCCAACTTTGGATAATATTTTTATCGATGTAGGAGCTCGCTCCAAAGCCGAAGTGGAGGAAATGGGAATTCACGTAGGCTGCGTGATTACTTTCCAGGATGAATTGATAGAACTCAACGGGAAATTCTGGTCCGGTAGAGCTTTGGATAACCGAATCGGAGGATACATGATTGCCCAAGTTGCCCGCAGAATCAAAGAAGCAGGAGTCCAACTGCCATTTGGGCTTTACATCGTAAATGCAGTGCAAGAGGAAATCGGACTTCGTGGTGCTGAAATGATTGCCAAACGAATTAAACCTAATTTGGCTATCATCACAGACGTCTGCCATGATACCACAGCACCTCTATATAATAAGGTGACGAGCGGAGATCAAACCGCAGGCAAAGGTCCTGTTTTGACTTACGGAGCATCCGTCCACAAGAAATTACTCGATATGATTATTTCTAAAGCCAAAGAAAAAGCCATTCCATTCCAGCGAGCAGCTGCATCTCGGGTCACAGGTACGGATACCGATGCGTTTGCTTATTCCAATGAAGGCGTACCCTCAGCTTTGATTTCACTTCCTTTGAAATACATGCACACCACAGTGGAGACTGCAAGTAAGGAGGACATCGAGCAGGTGATCAATTTGATGTATGAGTTCTTGTTGGATTTTGACCCAAATTTTGATTTTAAGTACATTAAATAAGTCCACTGACCACTGACCACGGTCGACAGCTGTGGTCTTTGGACTGTCGGCCGGGGACCAATCATGCATTTCACAGATCACCTAAGCCGCACTATTTTCCTTTCAAAGCCACCCGAGCGGATTATTTCCCTCGTTCCATCCCAGACTGAATTATTGGTGGATTTGGGTTTGGAGGAAAAGATCGTCGGTGTGACCAAGTTCTGTGTTCATCCTTCTCGCTTGAGAAAGTCAAAGAAAATCATCGGCGGCACTAAAAATTATCGGCTCGAAGTCATTGATGCCTTAGAGCCAGATTTGATTATAGGCAACAAGGAAGAAAATGATCAAACGGGAATCGAATCTTTGGCAGAGAACTATCCAGTTTGGATGAGCGATATTTTCGATTTTAAAGATTCCTTAAGAATGATTTCAGACATAGGCGAAATCACAGGAACACAATCCCAGGCCACTGAAATCATTTCGAAAATCGAATCTACTTTTGCTAAAACCATTCCATTCAAAGGAACATGTGTTTACCTGATTTGGGAAAACCCAAAGATGGCTGCTGGAAAAAATACCTTTATCGATGCTATGCTCTCTGTCGCAGGATTTGAAAATCTGATTCAGGCAGTGCGATACCCTGAGCTTTCGGAGGAAATGCTAATCAAGCTTAATCCTGATTATTTGCTTTTGAGTTCAGAGCCTTTTCCCTTTAAGGAAAAGCATCAGGATACTTTTCGGAAGCTTTTACCAAAATCTAAGGTCCAATTGGTAGATGGAGAGCTTTTTTCGTGGTACGGAAGTCGATTACTACATGCCTCCGACTATTTCAAAAGATTATAGGCTAAGGAGGCGGAAGTGTTTGATCTCCACTCGTAAAAATTAAACTTACTAGCAGGTACTTTTTTAAAAAATTCAATTAACTTTTGAGCTCTAACATTAAACCTATTGTAATCAAATGAAGGATAATCGAAGGAGCTTTCTAAAAAAGCTCGGCTTGACTACCGGTGCGGCGGCTTTGTCACCGTCCATTTTGGCAGAAACTAATACCAATAACCAGGAATTTCTCAATCGTTCAGAAGATTATTCGGCGGATCAATCCATTAGATTGGCTTTGATTGGTGCCGGGATAATGGGTACAGAGGATACCAATACGGCACTGCGTCATGCGAATGTGTCTTTGGTTGCTGTTTGTGACTTGTACGATGGACGACTAGCAAGTGCCAAACAAAAGTGGGGAGACCATCTTTTTACCACTAAGGATCATAAGGAAATCCTGAAAAGAGCGGATGTAGATGCCGTAATCATTGGGACGCCTGATTCCTGGCACAAGCAAATCTCCATCGATGCATTGAATGCCGGGAAGCATGTGTATTGCGAAAAGCCGATGGTTCACTCTGTAAAAGAAGGAGCCGAGGTAATCGAAGCCTGGGAAAAGTCTGGCAAAGTGATGGTTGTAGGATCTCAGGGGATTTCATCATTGGGGAATGAAAAAGCGAAAGAATTATTGGCTGCCGGAGTAATTGGAGATTTGGTTTATGCAGAAGGGTTTTGGGCAAGGCATTCTCCGGAAGGAGCATGGCAATACAATGTGCCTGCAGATGGGAATGAGAAAACAGTCGATTGGAAGCGATACATTTCAAATACCAAAGCCAGAGATTGGGATCCATTGCGATTTTTCCGTTGGAGAAATTACCTTGATTATGGTACCGGTATGTCAGGAGATCTTTTTGTTCATCTTTTTTCGAGTTTACACTTTATCACCAATTCTAAAGGTCCGAATAAAGTGTCATCCATGGGAGGATTGAGATATTGGAAAGATGGACGTGAAGTTCCGGATGTGTTATTGGGGATGTTTGACTACCCCGATAGCCCTGAGCATGCTGGCTTTAATCTTTCACTGAGATGTAATTTCGTGGATGGGACCAGCGGTACTACTTATTTGAGAATCGTTGGGACAAAGGGTTCTATGGATGTAAAATGGGAAGAGGTGGTGGTTAAGTTGAATAACAATGCTGAAAGTGATGATCCGTTTATGAAAGAGCAGGCAAAACTTCGGTCAGCGTCAGGGGAAGAAGAAAGGGCGAAAATTCTTCCTCCTCGTGAAACATCTTACGCAGCCGAAAGAACTTGGAAAGGTGCACATTACGATCACTTTGGAAATTGGTTTAAAGCAATTCGAACAGGAGGAACTGTTGTCGAAGATCCTATATTTGGATTCAGAGCTGCGGCACCTGCGTTATTATGTAATGACAGTTACTTCCAGGATAAGTTTATTAAGTGGGATCCAATAAATATGAAATTGATATAAGACTATGAAGAAAAGTAAAATAATATGGATGGCTTTGCTCTCCCTTGCATGGGCTTGTGGCCCCAAGGAGACCAAAGAAACTACTGAAGAGGTGGAGGAAGTTGTTGTTCTTGACAATTCGCTCTCGGAAGAGGAAAAAGCTGGCGGCTGGTTCCTTCTTTTTGACGGCACATCTATGGAAGGTTGGCGCGCTTTTAATGGAGACACTACTCCTCCAAACTGGATTATCGAGGATGGAGCGATGAAAGGACTTGGCGCAACCGGTGGAGAGGACTTCGGAGGAGACATTGTATTTGGCCCGATGGAATTCGAGCAGTTTGAAATGGAGTTCACCTGGAAGATTTCATCCGGTGGTAACAGTGGAGTATTCTACCACGTTGTGGAAGGTCCAAAATACAAAGCTCCTTATTATACAGGACCGGAATACCAGGTGATAGATCAGATTGGTTTTCCGCAACCTTTGGAGAAATGGCAATCATTGGCAGGTGACTATGCCATGTATGAACCGGATTACGAGGGGGTCGTTAAGCCAGCAGGAGAATGGAATACTTCAAAAATCATTTTCTCTGAAGCTGGAGCTAGCTATTGGCTAAATGGGAAAAAGACGGTAGAATTTATTCCTTATTCTGAAGATTGGACAACCAGAAGGAATTCCGGTAAATGGAATGATTTTCCTGATTATAAGATTGCGAAAAAAGGACTGATTGCGTTGCAGGATCATGGTGATCCTGTTTGGTTTAAAAATATTAAAATAAGACCCCTATGAAAAAAGTACTAATACTTGGGCTTTTGCTTCTCGTAGCTCAGGCTTCAATTGCTCAAAAGAAGAAGAAATTATTTAACGGCAAAGACCTTTCGGGGTGGGTCATCTACGGTACTGAAAAGTGGTATGTAGAGGATGGGCTGTTAATTTCCGAGAGTGGGCCGGATAAAGGATATGGTTATTTAGGTACTGAGGAAAATTTTGATGACTTCGAGATCAATCTTCAATTCAAGCAGGAAGCCAACGGAAATAGCGGGGTTTTTATCCGTTCCACTGTGGATGGCACCAAAGTTTCTGGCTGGCAAGTGGAAGTAGCACCTCCGGGCAATGATACGGGGGGCATATATGAATCCTATGGAAGAGGGTGGTTGGTTAAGCCCGAGCCTGAAAAGGATAAAGCTTTGAAATTTGGTGAATGGAATAAAATGAAAATCGTTGTGAAAGGGGATAATGTCACTTCCTATTTGAATGGCGTAGAGATGGTCAACTTCACCGATGCTAAAATTGGAGAAGGAAAAGGAGGGATTTTGCTCCAGATCCATGATGGTGGAGGAATTAAAGTTTATTGGAGAAAAATTGTATTGAAGAAGTTGTAAGAAACGAAAACACTCCAAATTGAGGCCTTGAGATTTTAATTCTCAAGGCTTTTTTATTTGTTGGATATTTTTCTTAATCATTTCCAGTGACTTATGTATTTGGGCAATTTTTTTCAAGGTTTGGTATTGTTGTGGTGAAAAAAAGGGAGATATTTGCACTCCCAATCGAGGCAAACGGCTTTGATCAGTGGAGGAGAGAAGAGAGGA
>NZ_JAUXYL010000039.1 GCF_030694375.1 Algoriphagus sp. | reverse complement strand
CCTAAGCGCACTGACAACGGAGAAGGTTGATACTACAAAAATTTTAATTGGACAATGGGTTTTTGTTAAAACCTTGGACGCAAATAATAATGAAGTAAAATACGTAACACAAGACTATAAAGGACCAGACGGCAGTGACATTCAAATTGTAGCAAATGGACCCGACATTACTATCAATGCTGACCATACATACGTCAAAAAATTTACTGATGTGAACTCAGACAAGGGAAATTGGAGACTGATTTCCAATAATGAAGTAGAATACGAAATGGTAATCGAAAAGGACTCAAGACAAGGTAATATGATAAAGCAAACGCAAGAACTTTTAGGTAAGAAATGGCGAACAGACTCTAACGGAAATTATTTGGACGCTTCTACTGACAAAATCGTATTGCTGACAGAAAACGAGATGAGAGTTGAATACCACAAAAAGTATGTGCTTGTTTATAGAAAAAAATAAAACGAGAGTGGACACGACAAAAGAACAACGAAGGCATAATCGAGTAGACGGCCTCGCCAACCGTTAAGTTAGCGAGGTGCGCCTCTCACACCACCGTACGTACGGGTCTCGTATACGGCGGTTCATTGGATTGTAGGTTGCGATTTGAGGTAGTAGGAAAGCATCGATTCATAACCTTTTCTTCTTAGGCGGGACAAAGTAATGGTAGTGATCAGAATCGGACTTTGAGCCACAGCCCATCCACCTTTTCTTGTTCTACTCCATGCATAGGCATGATCTTGATCCACTCCCAATCTGATCAGGTTTTTGCGTTTCCGCTCAGGCTTTTTCCAATCATGCCAAATGCAGTAACGAAGGCGGTTTCTCAGCCACTCATCGAGTGATTTCAGTTTAGCTGTGATGCTGGCAAGGCGGTAGTTATTTACCCATCCTCGCCAGATTTCTGCTAGCTTTTTCAATCGTTCTTCGAAGCTGTACGGTTTGGTCTTCTTGGTGAGCTGCTTGAGCTTGCGCTTCAAGGAGTCCCAGCTGTTTTTCTTCACTACCAACTGATATTTTCCTTTGACTCCCTTTTGATACGTCGGAACAAATGCATGTCCCAGCAGCTCAAAATCGGATGGTCTTCGGATACCACTCTTTTCCCTGTTGATAGGCAGTCTGAGTTTGTCTCTTAGGAAGAGGTAAATCTCGTTGCCGACTTTTCTGGCTTCCTTCTTTGACTTGGTGTAGATGCTGAAATCGTCCGCATAACGGACGTATTTCAGGTTTCTCCGTTCCAGTTCCTTGTCCAGCAAATCCAGAAGGATGTTGGACAGAAGCGGACTGAGTGGCGAACCTTGCGGTACGCCTTTTCTACGTTTGTGCAGTTTTCCGTTAATCTGGATCGGTGCACGTAGCCATTTTCGGATAAGCCTCAGGGTGGTCGGGCATTTCACCCGTTGGTAGATCAATTGAAGTAAAACCGAATGGTCCACTTCGTCAAAGAATCCTTTCAGGTCGATGTCCACAATGTCCTGATAGCCACCATTGATGTTTTTCAGGGCTTGTGTTACAGCCTTATGGATGTTCTTTTCGGGACGGAAGCCGTAGCTGTGATCTTCGAACGTGAGTTCGTACTTGGTCATCAGTACTTGGCTTACCGCCTGTTGGAGCCATCTGTCTACCACTGTGGGAACTCCCAGTAATCTGGACTTTCCGTTACTCTTGGGAATTTCCACTCCCTTGATAGGTTTGGGTACATAACTATGGTTAAGGATGGAAGTCAGAAGGCTTTTCCTGTTGCTTTCCAGAAAGGAAAACAGTTCGGTGACCTTCATATCGTCCACACCTGCCGAGCCTTTGTTCTGCACCACCTTTCGGTAGGCTTTGAAGAGGTTCTTACGGTTAAGTACTTGTTCTATCATTATTAAAACTGGTAACCTTGTCCGCTTAAGAAAAGGCTATTCCGCAGGGCGGAACTCCTCATCGAATTTGGACATAATCCAATGTTCGGTCCTTCGCCAGTTTCATGAGGCCTCCATAGTTCTTATGGCTCGTTTCTGCTAGCTACTATGACCTCTGCTGACTTCTCTTGGATGTTCTCGACATCCAGAGATCTCCCCAGGTAAGAGCATATTCCTTCCCCCAATCTCCACTGGATCTACCAGACAGGCACTTGATGGTTTCCCACCCTTGGGACGTCAGTATGCTGTGATACCTCATCCGGCCTGTCAGGCCTCTGTATCCAGTTCCTGTTCGTTGGAACCGGGGTTTGCAGGCTCGCTTCCTTCAGTGCATGCCTTACGACAAACCACCTTGCGACTTGCTAATGCTTCAGGGCGTTACCCCCGCACATAAGGGACTTTCACCCTCTGGAATATTTTGATATCTTCGATACCAGATGCCCATGCTGGGCACACACAGC
>NZ_JAUXYL010000037.1 GCF_030694375.1 Algoriphagus sp. | reverse complement strand
TTGCGAAAAAAGCGAAAAATTAACCAAGCCAACCTTTAACTTCGCCTTCCAGAATTCCACTTTTCTGACCCAAAAATCCAAGTAACTCTAGGGGGTCAATTTCCAGCGGCGACAGGGGGTCAATTTAATCGGCGTATGCATTTTACGAAGCGATTTGATGACTTCGCTATTTGTAACAAGAAGGTTCATGGATCAAATATGGGGTTATTCGGTAAAATGGAAAAGTGCACAAAGCGTTGAAAATGAGATATTTTAGTTGAATAAATTTTTTTGTTCCTGCAGATTTACGCTGGAAAAGTCGCAGATGTGGGCAGATTAAGTTAGTTTCAGATATCTCAATATTCTCATTTTTTGATTAGACTGTTTTCGATTATGCCGAAAAAAAATCAGCGAAATCCTGCCTGATTTTTATCGTGAATCAATACCTATCAAGCATAGCTTTTTTTTCAATATTTGCTTGGTGTATTAAGCAAATAATTTTATTATAGCCTTTTATATAAAGCATAAATACTTATTTTTGCTTATTATAATAAGCAATGTTATGGAATCCATAGATGAAAAATTTTTAAAGAAAATTGATGCCACTTCATTGGACTTTGTCCGAAGTATAATTGATAAGATCCGCTGGGAGGCGAGGTTGATCGGTATCAAAGGACCAAGAGGAGTAGGGAAAACCACCCTACTGCTTCAATACATCAAGAAAAACCTGCCCATTGACCATACCACTTTATACGTGAGTTTGGACAATATCTGGTTTGCACAGAACAGTTTGTTGGACTTGGTAGATCATTTTGTCAAAAGAGGAGGCAAATACCTTTTCTTAGACGAAGTACATAAATACCCCAATTGGTCCATCGAAATCAAAAACATCTACGATGACTTCCCGGAGTTGAAAATTGTGTTTACAGGTTCCTCTATGCTGGAAATCCTTAATGCGAGAGCAGATCTAAGCCGAAGGGCAGTGATTTACCACATGCAGGGTTTGTCTTTCAGGGAGTTTCTAGCCATAAGGACAGGAAATGAATTCCCAATACACAGCTTGGAAGAGCTGATTGAAAACCATGTTTCCATTGCAAGAGAGGTCTTGCAAAAGGTAAAACCTTTGGAGCATTTTAGTGCATACCTAAACCATGGGTACTTCCCCTTCTTTCAGGAGGTGCCGGATCTGTACCATCAGCGCTTGGAGGAAGTAGTGAACATGACTTTAGAGATCGAGTTGCCACTGCTGCGGAGTGTGGATATTTCCTACATTCCAAAGCTGAAGCATTTGTTGCATATCATATCCGAGTCAGTTCCCTTTATTCCAAATGTGACCAAGCTTAGTGAGCGCATAGGCATCAACCGGAACACTTTGGTGAGCTATCTCTTTTTCCTGCAAGAGGCCCATTTGACCAAAAACCTCTACAAGGACATCAAGGGAATTACCCAAATGCAAAAGCCGGAAAAGATATACTTGGAAAACACTAACTTCCAGTTTGCCTTTACTCCAAAAAATGCCGACTTAGGTAACTTAAGGGAGACTTTCTTTATCAATCAGCTTTCACATGCCCATACCGTTGAGTACGTAAAGGATGGTGATTTTAGGGTCAATGGTAAATATATCTTTGAAGTAGGTGGCAAAAATAAAACTGCCGAGCAGATTCAGGGAGTTAAAAATAGTTTTATCGCTGCCGATGACATTGAATACGGTAATCCCAAGAAAATTCCGCTGTGGCTGTTTGGGTTTACGTATTGATTTGATCAATTGTTAAAAAATTCCAATAGTAATATCATCAAAGGTTTGAAAGTGATTTCAATTGCTGGGGACTCTAAAAAATTGGGCCAAAAGAATAACTCTTGGCCCAATTGATATTTCCGCTTTTTGGAGCCTAAACCACCAAATTCACAATCTTACCCGGTACGATAATCACCTTTTTGGGAGCTTTGCCTTCCAGCCATTTCTGTACGTTGGCATCGGCCAAGGCTGCTTTTTCGATTTCCGGAACGGCAAGCGAAAGGGATAGATTAAGCTTTGCCCGCAGCTTGCCATTGATCATTACAGGATATTCGAAGTTGCTCTCAACCAAATACTCTTCCTTGAACTCCGGGAAAACCGATGTCGTGATCGAGGTAGTATGACCCAAGAGCGCCCACAGTTCCTCGGCGATATGCGGGGCATAAGGCGAAACCAAAATTGCCAATGGTTCCAATACTTCCCGCTTGTTGGATTTCAATGCGGTCAGTTCATTCACACAGATCATAAAGCTGGAAACGGAGGTATTGAAAGAGAAATTGGCCATGTCGTCTTCCAGCTTTTTGATGGCTTTGTGCAACGCCTTCATTTCCTCTTTGCTTGCAGGTTCATTGGAAACTGCAAATTCACCCGTAGTATTGTGATACAGGTTCCAGAGTTTTCTCAGAAACTTGAATACGCCGTCGATTCCATTGGTATTCCACGGCTTGAATTGCTCCAAAGGCCCAAGGAACATTTCATACAATCTAAGCGTGTCCGCCCCGTATCGCTCGATGATGTCATCCGGATTGACCACATTGTACTTGGACTTGGACATTTTTTCCACTTCGGCGCCGCAGACATATTTGCCGTCCTCCAGAATAAATTCCGCATCTGCCAAGTCAGGTCGCCAGGCTTTGAATTTGTCCAGATTCAGTTGGTCATTGTAGACGATATTCACATCCACGTGCATGGCAGAAGTTTCATACTGATCTCTTATTCCATGCGATATGAAGGTGTTGGTACCTTTAATTCGATAAACAAAATTTGACCTGCCCTGAATCATCCCTTGGTTGATCATTTTTTGGAAAGGCTCATCGATACTTACCACACCCAAGTCATACAAAAACTTGGTCCAGAAGCGGGAATAGAGCAAGTGGCCGGTTGCATGCTCAGATCCTCCGATATACAAGTCCACCGCGCCCCAGTAGTCGGTTTTGGCTTTGTCGGCAAAAACAGAATCATTTTTCGGATCCATGTAGCGGAAGAAATACCAGCTTGATCCTGCCCATCCCGGCATGGTGCTCATTTCCAAAGGGAATTCTCCATCAGCAGTTTTGTATGTCCAGTCTTTTGCCCGGCCGAGTGGAGGTTCGCCATCTTCAGTTGGCAAGTATTTATCCACCTCCGGCAAAACCAAAGGCAGGTCTTTTTCTTCAATCAGATAAGGCAGTCCGTCCTTGAAATAAACCGGAAGCGGTTCGCCCCAATATCGCTGACGTGTGAAGATCGCATCCCTCATTCTGAATTGGATTTTGCCTTTGCCGATGCCTTTTATCTCGAGGAATTCGATGCATTTCTCCATGGCTTCTTTCATGTACAAGCCGGTAATAAAGCCTGAATTGATGATCAAACCGCCTTTGCCGGGGAAAGAACCGTTTTCCATTGAGCCTTCGATCACTTGACGAATTTCGAGACCGAAGTGCTTCGCAAAGTTGTAATCCCGCTCATCATGCGCAGGCACGGCCATCACAGCACCGGTTCCGTAACCAGCCAAGACATAGTCCGCAACCCAGATTTGGATTTCCTCGCCATTGAATGGATTGATCGCATAAGAACCTGTGAAGGCTCCTGAGATGGTTTTAACATCGCTCATTCGCTCGCGTTCCGAACGGTTTTTTGCGACTTCGATGTAGGCTTCCGCGATAGCTCTTTGATCCTCAGTGATGAGTGAAGCAGCAAGTTCACTTTCCGGTGCCAAAGCCAAATAGGTCACGCCGTAGATCGTGTCGATTCGAGTGGTGAAGACTTTGATGGATTTATCGGAATTTTTGACCTGAAAGACCATTTCAGCACCGATCGATTTCCCGATCCAGTTGCGCTGCATTTCCTTGATGGGTTCGGACCAGTCCACTTTTTCCAGTCCTTGTAGCAAACGGTCTGCATAGGCGGTGATCCGCATGGACCATTGCATCATCTTCTTTCGCTCCACAGGATGACCTCCTCGTTCAGAGAATCCATCCTTTACCTCGTCATTGGAAAGTACGGTTCCCAAAGCCGCACACCAGTTGACGGTCGTTTCAGCCAGGAAAGTCAAACGGTATTTCAGGAGCATTTCCTGCTTTTCTCTTTCAGAAAATGTGTCCCATTCAGAAGCTGTAAAAGTTGGGGTGTCGTCATCGCAAACTGCCTTGACACTCGTGTTTCCTTCTTTTTCAAAGTGGGAAATCAAAGCGTCAATCGACAAAGCTTTGTCAGCATTCAAATTATAGTAGCTATTGAATAGCTGCATAAAAATCCACTGCGTCCACTTGTAATAAGCCGGGTCAGAGGTGCGTACTTCCCGGTCCCAATCGAAAGCAAAACCGATATTTTTCAGCTGCTCTGTGTAGCGGGTGATGTTTTGTTCAGTGGTGATAGCGGGATGCTGTCCGGTTTGGATGGCATATTGCTCTGCAGGCAAACCAAAAGAATCATAACCCATGGGATGCAGGACATTGAATCCCTTCAGCATCTTAAATCGGGAGACAATATCAGAGGCGATGTAACCCAGTGGATGGCCAACGTGGAGACCGGCCCCCGAAGGATAAGGAAACATGTCCAAGGAATAAAACTTGGGACGATTTGGGTCCACTTCGGCTTTGAATGTTTCATTTTCTTTCCAGAAGGCTTGCCACTTTTGCTCGATTTCCCTGAAGTTGTACTCCACCATGATTGAATTTTTTGTGATTTTTCTGCTAAACGCCTGCAAAAATAGAAAAATCAGGCGGCTTTGGGAATCAATTTTCTAATTCCTCTCAGCCTTGGTTTCTCTCCATTAATCAATTTTATCCCAAAGACTTCCGGGTTTTTAGTATTTTCCAGAAATACAAAACCCCAACTTATGAGAAAGAAACTTTTATTTAGTATTGCCTTGGCTGGGAGTCTTGCCTTTTCAGCTTTGGCACAAAAGAAATACACTCCCAAGCAAATCGAGGCGCTCAAGACTGAAGTTGCCCAAATCGTCCAAGCCAATCACAAGCAGAGTCAGGTGATGGTGGACAAGATTTTCAGCTTTGCGGAGCTGGGTTTCCAGGAGATTGAATCTTCCAAATACTTGACGGGAATTCTGGAGCAAAACGGTTTCACCATCGAGCACGGTGTGTCCGGAATTCCGACGGCTTGGTTTGCAACTTGGAAAAATGGTGAGGGACCAGTGATCGCCTTAGGCTCTGATGTGGACAATATTCCAAAAGCTTCCCAATATCCTGGTGTAGCATACCACAAACCCATGGTCGAAGGTGCACCGGGGCACGGAGAAGGACACAATGCCGGGATTCCGCTGAATATCACGGCTGCTCTGGCTGTTAAGCAAATCATGGAACGGGAAAATATTGGTGGAACCTTGATCCTTTGGCCGGGAATCGCCGAGGAATTGGTGGCTGCAAAGGCTTGGTTTACCCGAGACGGAAAATTTGATGGGGTTGACCTTTGTATTTTTACTCACGTGGCAAATAACCTGGGAGTGAGCTGGGGGCAGGCGAGTGGAACCGGCTTGATTTCGGTGGAATATACTTTTTCGGGTGATGCGGCGCATTCCGCAGGAGCACCCTGGAGAGGCAAAAGTGCTGCGGATGCTACCGAGCTGATGAATATTGGTTGGAATTACAAGCGGGAGCACTTGCATCCGTTGAAGCGATCGCATTCTGTCATTACCGATGGAGGAGACCAGCCAAATGTGGTTCCATCAAAAGCTTCGATTTGGTATTATTTCCGTGATGTGAAATACGATGGTATCATGGAAATGTACGCTCAAGCAAATGATATTGCCAAAGGTGCCGCTCTGATGACGGGAACGACGATGACTTCCAAGATTTTGGGGACGGCCTGGCCGAGACACTTCAATAAGGTGATTGCTGAGAAGATGTATCAAAATATCCTGAAAGTCGGCTTGCCGGCTTGGGATGAAAATGATCAAATGATGGCCAAGGCTGTTCAAAAAGAATTGGGTTCCAAAGAAGAAGGGATGCCGACGAAACTGGATACGCTTGGTTTACCTGTGAAGGAACCTATTTCCGGAGGATCGGATGATATCGGAGATGTGTCATGGGTAGTACCCACAGTGACATTAAGATTTCCTTCCAATATTCCCGGACTTCCTGGCCACCACTGGAGTAATGCGATTGCGATGGCTACTCCGATTGCGCATAAGGGTGTAACTGCTGGCGCAAAAGCTGAGGCGATGACGATCTTGGACTTTTTGCTTCAACCTGAACTCGTCGACCAAGCTTGGGATTACTTCAAAAATGTGCAGACAAAAGAAGAAACTTACAAGCCGATGATCACTAAGGATGATGCGCCACCGATTTATCTTAACTCTGAAATTATGAGTCGCTTCCGTCCTGAATTGGAGAAGTTCTACTACGACGAGAAGAAGTTTGATACGTATTTGGAGCAGTTGGGTGTGAAGTATCCGACGGTGAAGAAGGATTGAAGAATTACGAAGTACGAGATACGAAGTACGTGGTTTTGGTGAACTGCAAACCAAAAATTCCAAAGGTGAACTATTTGATTTAAGGATTGGAGTTCAATTTTTCCTCGTATTTCGTAATTCGTAGCTCGTACTTGGTTATCAAAAATATCATGGAAGAATCTCTCGGCACTTTCAAAATCAGAGAGGCATCTCCTTCCGAACTCCTCTGGGTACACGAACGTATTCCGGAGTTTCCGGGAAAGGCATCGCTGGAATTTTACACTGAGCGGTTGAAGGACCGTCTTCATTTGGCTTTAGTCGCTGAAAAGGATGGGGAGCTTTTAGGTTTTAAAGTCGGGTATCAAGATAATGTGCCGGATACCTTTTATTCTTGGATGGGGGGAGTGAGGCCTGAGTTTCGTGAGCATGGGACAGCGGATGCTTTGGCAGCATATCAAGAAAATTGGGCAAGAGAAAAGGGATTTAAGGCTGTTTTCTTCAAAACCCGGAATCGCTTTCCTGCCATGATTTCATTCGGATTAAGTCGAGGCTTTAAAATCATTAAGATCATTCCCAAAGGCGGAGTGGAGGATTATCGGGTGGTGATGAGAAAAGGATTGTAATATTAGAAGATTTGAAAATTGAAAGATTAGGGGCCTAATTTTCCAATCTTGTAATTTTTCAATTTTCCAATCCTATCTTTACCCCTCATTCAGCGGTGGAATCTCCCGCTTTACCAAAAATTCATGAACACGCTCGATTTGGTAGCATCGACTACCCAAGAACTCGTGGCCGCAGGGCTGCAGCTTCCGATCATGGAAGCATTTTACACTATCCAAGGAGAAGGCAGGTTTACCGGACATCCCGCATATTTTATTCGGCTGGGAGGCTGTGATGTGGGTTGTGTCTGGTGCGATGTAAAGGAAAGCTGGGAAGCAGCGAAGTGGCCTGTTTTGTCCATCGAAAAAATCGTGGAGGATGCTTTGGCTTTTCCGGGAAGACTGGTGGTGATCACAGGTGGCGAACCTTTGATGTACAACATGGATCCGCTGACAAAGCTTTTGAAAGAACATGGCTTTACCACCAATATCGAGACTTCGGGTGCGCATCCTTTCTCTGGAGATTTTGACTGGGTTTGTTTTTCTCCCAAAAAATTCAAAAAACCACATCCGTCTATTTTTGCTGAGGCAGACGAACTGAAAGTGGTCATTTATAACAAGAGCGATTACGAGTTTGCCGAACAGTACGCAGGGCTAGTGAATGAGAGCTGTGAACTGCGCCTACAACCTGAGTGGAGTAAGGCCGTTAAGATTACAGCTGAAATCATAGATTTTGTTAAAAATCACCCAAAATGGAATATTTCCCTGCAAACTCATAAATTTATGGACATACCCTGAGTCCATGCGCCCTGTTTTCCTGTTTCTGATTGTATTTTTCTTGATCCTCCGTTCAGAGGCTCAGACCTATTCTATTGTTGACAGTCGGGCAATTAAACTTTATCAAGAAGGGGAGGCCTTGACAATTTCCAGACAATATGATCAGGCCATAGCCAAATATCAAGCTGCCATAGCTCGGGAGGGGTCTTTTTTGGAAGCCTATGTTAAAGCTTCTCAGTTGATGATCACACAAGGACGATTGGTGGAGGCGGAAAAAATAGCTTTACAAGGAAAGGGTAAATTGGCTGGTAAAAATACCACACCAAAAAATATCGCCGATTACGGATGGCTTTTTTCTAACCTATATCTCAAGCAGGGTAAATTTACAGAAGCGTATCGGCAATTTCAGGAGGTGGACCCCCTGTTTGATGAGAACTTCAAGCGATCGATTTACTATTCGCAGATGAAAGTTCAGATGGATTTTTTGGGTACCGAGCTTGGGGACGTCCGCTCCATTAAAAAAGAAATACTTCCTTCACCTTTGAATGGATTTAAGCTACAGTACTTTCCGGTTTTAACGGCCGACGGAGGGCAGATTCTCTTTACCAAACGGGACGGGACAGGAAACTTTGACAAGGAAGATATTTTTACCGCCTTTGCCGATGGAGACAGCAGTTGGACTAAGCCACAAAGTATTGCTCAAACGATTAATTCAGCTTTTAACGAAGGGACCTGTACGGTCACGGCTGACGGAAAAATACTTATATACACCTCTTGTGATGCGCCGGACTCTCAGGGGAGCTGTGATCTCTATATAGCTTATAAAGTGAACGGGGCTTGGCAACGGCCCACAAATATGGGTGCTAAGGTCAATTCCCGTTCCTGGGATTCCCAGCCTTCGCTTTCTGCAGATGGGCGGGTATTGTTTTTTTCCTCCAATCGTCGCGGTGGGTATGGAGGAAATGACATCTGGTATACTGTCCGCCAAAATGACGGCTCCTGGTCAGATGCAAAAAATCTGGGAAGCATAGTCAATACACCAAAAGATGAGATTTCGCCATTCATGTTTTTTAACAATGAAATCCTGTTTTTTGCTTCTGATGGGCACCAGGGATTCGGAGGGATGGATATTTTTCTTTCCAGAGTCAAAAACGGTGAATTTCAAAAACCGGAGAATCTAGGACTTCCGATCAATGATCATTTGGATCAGGTTGCGCTCTTTATAACGGCGAAAAAGGATTATGCCTACTACACGGAGTTGACCAAAGAAGAGGAGGAAAACGACCGGTCCTTGCTGTACAGGTTTAAGTTTCCGGAGGAGATATATTTGGGAGAGAATCTCACAGTAACAGAGGGTAAGGTGTTCAATTCCAAAACAGGTCAGCCGATTGAAGCCACATTATCACTGGTTTCATTGAAAAATGACAGTACCCTGTATCAATTTCAATCAGATGGAAAAACAGGAGACTTTATGATGCTTTATCCAGAGAATGCTGTTTCAGGATTATATGTTGAGAAAAAAGGATTTTTGCCAAAGATCTACAATGTGGAGCGCGACAAGATTCAAAATGTTAAGGATTTGAAAGTAGAGCTAATCCCTGTGGCTTCAGGGGAGCAATTTGTTTTCGAAAATGTATTTTTTGACTTTGATAAGTTTGATCTGAAGCCTGCCTCCATGACTTCACTGAACCGACTGTTTAAATTCTTGCAGGAAAATCCAAATGTCAACATTTTGATTTCGGGTCATACGGATAACATTGGCAATCAGGCCTACAATCAAACCCTAAGTTTGCAGCGGGCCAGGAGTGTCCAAACGTTCTTGGTAAAGGCAGGTCTTCATCCGGGCAGGGTACTTGTCGAGGGTAAAGGAGACAAAGAGCCCTTAGTTCCAAATACAAGCCCGGAAAATCAAGCGCTAAACCGACGAATTACTATCCAAGTTCTGTAAATTGCAAAATTTAATTTTGTGATAGTGGCTAATGATATGTGTAAATAGTGATCGTTTGATTTTTTTAATTATATGTCTTTTGTCTATACATTAAATACAAAATATAATTCTAAAACCCATGTAAAAAATATGTAATTGAACGCTTCATTATAATTTCAATGAGGCTGAGATTGCCTATACTAAAGTCAAATAAATTGGACTTTAGTTATTTTTCATGGAGTTATCCTGATGTTTTTGCCCGTATTATCCCGAAATGTTAATTTTTTTTTTGTGCAAATTAACTTTTGTTAACATTAACTTTTCAAAATAATAGTTTGATTAATCTGACTTAATTTAATAATTCAAAATTATATATCGAAAAACTCGATTTAGACAACATGTTCGTGCGTGTTGGTTCAAAAACTTTTACCCACCTTTTGTGGTAATTCGCTTGAGATATTCAAGATTTAGAAATATCATTGAGTTTATTAAACCAAAATCTAACCAAATATGAGGAAAGTTTTACTTCTAGGACTCATGCTTTTCATTGCAAGCGCTGTAGCGTTTGCGCAGAATCGTGTGATCACTGGTACCGTAACATCCGTCGAGGATAATATGGGTGTACCAGGAGCAACAGTTCTGGTGAAAGGAACAACCATTGGTACTGCCACCGACTTGGATGGTAAGTATTCGATCAGTGTTCCTGCCGGAAGCAATGTATTAGTCTTCACTTTCGTGGGCTTAACCACACGGGAAGTGACGATAGGGAATCAGACGACCATCAATGTTGCCTTGCAGCCTGATGTTCAGGCTCTCTCGGAATTTGTAGTCACTTCATATGGTGACCAGTCCAAAAGAGAGATTACCGGTGCAATTTCATCTGTTAAAGGTGAAGTATTTCAAGATTTGCCGATGCAATCTTTTGATCGTGCGATGCAAGGACGTATCGCAGGTGTACAGGTCACTTCCACTTCTGGCCAGCCAGGTGGAGCACTTAACGTGAGAATCAGAGGCGTAGGTTCTGTAAATGCGGGAAATGATCCTCTTTACATCATTGACGGTGTTCAAGTTCCTGCCGGAGGCCTTTCAGGTCAAGGATCTCAGAATGCGCTTGCTTCGATCAACCCGAATGACATTCAGTCAATTGAAGTATTGAAAGATGCTGCAGCTGGTGCAATCTACGGTGCTCAGGCTGCTAACGGGGTGGTAATCATAACGACCAGAAGAGGTACTAAAGGTTCTACAAAAGTTAGATTGTCCGCACAGACAGGTGTTGTTAAACCACTAGGCCTTTATGAGGTTATGAATTCACAGCAACTTGCTGGACTGAAGCGGGATGCTTTTGTGAATTCAGGTAGACCAGCCATCAATGCTGCTAACGTGTATGGAAATCCAGAAGATCCAAATTTGCCAAATAACAGCTGGGTTGATGCAACTTTCGGAGATGATAGATTGAGTGTTTATGATATATCGCTTTCCGGTGGTGACGATAAGACGACCTTCTTCCTTTCAGGTTCTTACACGGATCAGGGTTCTCAGGTAATCAAATCGGATTATGAAAGAGCGACTACTCGTCTGAACTTGACTCACAGACCAAATAAAAAATTGACTGTAAATACCACTTTGTCTTTGGCCTATCAGAAATCAAATGGAGCGATTGATAGAGGTAACTTTGTTAACTCTCCGTTTCAGGCAGGTTTTACAGCTAGACCGAATGTTCCGATATATAACGAAGACGGCACTTTCAGGGACTATCCTTCTGATCACTTGTTTGGGTACAACATTGTACAAGGTGCAGCTCAGGAACTTAGACTAGCTAACACAGTCCAGACTGTATCCAACATACAGTTGAACTACCAGTTTACTCCTTGGTTGAGCTTTACATCATTTGCAGGTTTGGATTTTGCGGATAACCGTGATGAGAATAACAGACCATCTACAATTGCTGCATTCCGTGCTGCAGGTGGTAACTCAACAAATACAGATCGTCGAAATGTAAACTTTAACACGAACCATAACTTTAATTTCAACAAAAAGTTTGCGGATAAGCATACTGTAAGTGGTATTCTTGGTTATGAATATAAGACTGAAAGCCGTGAATTAACATTTGCTCAAGGTCAGGGATTCGCTAACCCAATCCTAAGATATTTGAACAATGCGGCCACACCACTTGCTGTAGGATCTTCATTTACACAGTTCAAAAGACTGGGTGTGTTTGGTCAGGCGAAGTATGACTACAATGATACTTATACTGCTGACTTTACGCTGAGAAGAGACGGTCACTCCAGATTTGGTTCTGACGTTCGTTTCGGTACGTTCGGAGCCGTTTCCGTAGGATGGAGATTGTCTTCAATGCAATTTCTGCAGAATGCAACTTGGTTGGATAATTTGAGATTAAGAGCTTCTTATGGTGTGACCGGTAATTCCGAGATTCCAAATTTTGCTTCTCAAACTCTAGTTGCTTCTGCGGGTCAATACGGAGGAAGTCCTTCTTTGGCACTGAATCAATTAGGAAATAACTTGTTGACTTGGGAGGAGGCAGAAACATTCAATATTGGAGTTGATGCAACAATGTTCAATGGTCGTATAATCACCACGGTTGACTTCTGGAGAAAGAACTCTTCTAACCTCTTGTTTAATACACCTTTGCCAATCGATTCAGGCTTTGGATCAATCACTCAAAATACAGGTGAATTAAGAAATCAAGGTATAGACTTTGATATTCAGACAGTTAATATCACCGCCGGAAAGTTTCAATGGTCGACTGCATTTAACGTAACAGTTCTTGAAAACGAAGTTATATCACTCTTTGGTGGTGAAGAAAGAATCGGAAACACGATCGTAGTAGGTCAGCCGCTATTTCCTATTTATACTACTCCCTATGCAGGTGTAAATCCTGCGAATGGTCGTCCGATGTATCTCAACGAGAACAACGAATACACCTACACAATCCGCGATGCTGATGTAAGATATCAGGGATCAGCTCTTCCAACTTCCTATGGTGGCTTGTCTAATACATTCACTTATGGTGGATTATCTCTTGAGGTTTTCTTCCAGGGACAGTTTGGCAATAAGGCTTTCAATTCAGATTTATTTAATCTAGCTTCCACAGGTTCAGGACCAAATAACCAATTGGTGAATCAGTTGAATTACTGGAAGCAGCCGGGTGATGTAGTGAGCAATCCTATGCCTTGGGAAAGTGGCGCTAGACCAGGTGGCTCTAGTTATACTGCTACCTCAACGAGACAGTTAAGTGATGGTAGCTACATTAGATTGAAGCAAGTGACCTTAAGTTATGCTATTCCTCCTGTTGTGTCTCAGCGAATTGGTGTTGCACAGGCTAATGTATTTGTTCAAGGATTGAATATGGCAACTTTCACCAAGTATAACGGTATCGATCCAGAAGTAAATTCTATCGGTAACACTTTTGCTGCGTTTCCAAATTCTCAGCAAATTACTGCAGGCGTAAGTCTTAGTTTCTAATTAAGAATCATGATGAAAAATCTTTTAAAAATAATGATAATGGGAGGAGCTTTGATAGCTTCCTCATGTGCGGATCAATTAGATGTATCGCCAAGACAAAGTTTGACTCCGGCTACTGCATTTGTTGATTTGGCAGGATACAATGGACTTGCTTTGAACATGTATGGCCGTACAAGGAACTTTAGTTATTACGGTCAAACCATGATGATTGCACCGGAAGTACTTGCTGATAACGTATTGGTTATTGCGAATACCGGTCGATACATTCAAGAGGAGGTTAACGCCGATAGAGCAGGAATCAATATATGGGGTACTCCAACAACCTACAGTGCTTTTGGAGCTATCAACGATGCGAATATTATTCTTGCGGGTGTGGACAAGGCAACCGGTACTGACGAAGTACTCAGAAATAGGATTAAAGGCGAAGCATATTTCATGCGAGCATTACACCACTTTGATTTGGCTCGAGTCTACGGATATGAGCCGGGTAGAGAAGTAAATGGTTGGAATAAGTCCACCATCATTCGTACAACTCCTACTTTGGGATTTTCTGATGCAGATTTGAGAGCAAGAAATACCAATGTGGAAGTATATACCCAAGTGGAGGCTGATTTACTTCAGGCTATCTCTCTTCTTCCTACTGCTAACTTAGGCTCACCAAATGTTTACAGAGCTTCAAAAGCTGCTGCACAAGCTTTGCTTGCAAGAGTTTACCTCTATTGGGGTAGAAATGATCGAGCTGAAGCTTTGGCAACTGAAGCAATGGCTACTGCTGGTTTAACCAATGACGGAACAGGTTTGGTCACAAGTGCAAACTATGTGAGCTCTTTCAATACTTTCCCAAATCCGGAATCGCTTTTCGAAGTGGAAATCAGACAAGTAGACTGGTCAACTGTAGATGGAGTAAACAACTCAGTAAGTTCATTAGCTTCCAATGCAACTCCGGGTGCTCAGTTTATCCTTAGTGCTTCGATTCAGTTGATCAATTCAATTGAGCCGGGTGATATTCGTTTGCAGACTTGGACAGCTACTACCCGTGCCGGTTTCAATGGTCCGGTTTACAGCTCTAACAAGTGGAGAGGAGCAAAAGGTCAGTACCTTGAAAATCTGCCGATCCTTAGAGCCTCTGAGCTTTACCTTATCAGAGCAGAAGCCAGATTCAAAACCGGTAATTTTGCAGGTGCCAGAGCTGACGTGAATGCACTGAGAAGTAAGCGTAATTTAGCGCCGGTGGCAACGGATCTTGCTGGTAACGATCTGTTTGAAAGAATCCTTCAGGAAAGAAGAGTGGAATTTGCCATGGAAGGTCATCGTTTCTTTGATTTGAAAAGAAACGGATTGGATATCCGTAAGCACAGAAACCTACCTTCTGTTCCTTATGCTGATTACAGAGTATTGAATAATTTGCCACTTGGCGAACTTCAGTTGAATGATAAGCTAGAACAAAATCCTGGTTATTAAGAGCCTTTAATTTAGAAACACATGAAAATAAATAAATTATATTCGATCATACTCTTGTTCATGATGGGGACTTTAGTCTCCTGTATGGAAGAGTCGGATTTCGATAAAGTTTGGGATGGATCAGAAGTAGAATTTGATGCCTCTACATTACCAAATGGTGTGACTCAAAACTTTGTCAGACTTAATGCGACACAGACTGATCAGGCTAACCTTCAAATTAATCTTGTAGGAGCAGCACAATCAACTCCTGTTACGGTGACTGTCGAAGCGGATCCTACCTCTACTGCTGTACAAGGTGTACATTATACATTAGCTAGCAATACAGTGACTATCCCGGCAGGACAAGTAATTGCACAATTGCCAGTAACTGTATTAACCGGAAATATTCAACCTACCGAAACTCCAAACCTGGTTTTGAATATTACTTCCGCAAATGGTGCAAAGGTAAGTGTCAATTATAAGTCATTGACTTATAGAATTCGCGTAATCTGCCCATCCGCATTGGTTGGTTCTTACACTGTGCTTTGGAGAGTATTGAATTTAGGTGACGGTTCTGGAGGAGTAGCCCAGACAGCAACCAATTTCACCATCGCAGCTTTCCCGACCATTTCACTGACTTCTACTGCCACAGGAGTTTATACCATGAGCGATATGTCATTTGGCATGTACCCAGGTTTGTATCAAGATACTGCTCCTACAGGTACATTTACTGACAGATGTAATGTTCTGACTGGTGCTTCTACCAACAGAGACAGGTACAATGATCCGTTTACCATAACTGGAACAAGCACACCTGCAGATGGAAAAATCCTAATTACGTGGAAAAATACTTATGGCGATGGTGGTACAGTAGAACTAACCAAGAGGCCTTAATCTTAACTTATATTAATTTAAAAAGAGGGTTTTAACCCTCTTTTTTTTTGAACTTATTCTTAATTTTAGAGTTAATTGATACTGTATGAGGGAGACAATGAAGAGTGTTTTATTTGTGTTATTTCTTTTTCTGGCAGTCGCTACTAAGGCTCAAAACATAGCAATTGAAGCGCTCGAATTGAATAGTGTCAGAAACTCTATTTCTGATAGTTTCATTACAAAATATCATTTATTGAATCAAAGTAAATCAGAAATTTTGCTTCGTGCGAATCTGCGTGGATTACCTGTTTTTATTCCCTTGGAAAATGGTTTGATTGCAGAGTTAAGGTATTTTGACGAACTCGGCTTTCCACATTATTTAAAAACACTCAATACAGGAGCAGCAGCGGCTGTAGGTACTAGTTCTCTTCAACCAGGTGGTAGCCTGGGACAAAATTTAACAGGGAAAGGGTTTGTGGTTGGAATTTATGATCAAACTCGTCCTAAGCCGGATCATGCAGAGTTTACTGGAAGATTAACTCAAATTGATGGATCCACGGAAACGATAAGTAATCATGCTACGCACGTATCGGGTACAGTATTAGCGGCAGGTATCAATCCTACTGCTAGGGGTATGGCCTATGAAGCAACAGGATGGTCCTTTAATTGGGATAGTGACCTCTCAAAAATGTTTGCAAATGCCTATGAACCCACCACCAAGCCAAATGGGCATTTGGTGTCAAATCACTCCTATGGGGTTGTTCTGGGATGGTTTAGAAATAGTGCCGGTGCTTGGGCTTGGGCGGGGAATAATTCAGTTGATCCTAACGAAGATTATAGATTTGGATATTATTCATCCAAAAGCAAAGGCTTGGATGATTTGATTTATATAAGACCTCAATATACAGTAGTCTGGGCTGCCGGAAACGATCGGACTGATGTTGGCAACGGGACCAAACCAAGTGATGGACCGGATGACACATTGGGGCCTGAAGGAGTTGCCAAAAATGTAATTACAGTTGGAGCAGTGAGTTTACCAGCACCCTATTCAGGTCCAAATTCTGTTGCAATGAGTTCATTTTCTTCTTGGGGCCCAACGGATGACGGAAGAATAAAACCAGATTTAGTGGCTATTGGTGTTGGAGTTTTTAGTGCCACTGTTGGAAATGGGGGCACTACCGATTCCTACGGGGGCCTTAGTGGTACTTCAATGGCCGCTCCAAATGTAACCGGATCACTTCTCCTTCTTCAGCAGCTTTACAGTCAAAGAAATAACGGGAGGTTTATGTGGGCATCTACGGTTAAAGGCTTGGTACTCAATACTACCAAAGAGGCAGGGCTTAATCTAGGTCCTGATTATGTTTATGGATGGGGATTACTGGATGTTGAAGCTGCAGGAAAGATTATCCTTAATGAAAATGGAACCTCGGATGTCATCAGGGAAGAGACTCTGGCCACCGGAGAAAATTTTGACTTTGATTTTATTTCTGACGGTGTTACGCCGATAAGAGTGACAATTGCTTGGACAGACCCATCAGGAAATCCAGCTCCAATTTCAGTGGATCCACAAAATCTTATGCTTGTCAATGATTTGGACCTGAGAATAGTTGATGAAGAAGGAAATACATATTTCCCATGGTCCTTAAATCCTGCAGCCGGATCCAGTGCTCAGGCAGTACGAGATAAAGATAATTTTAGGGATAATGTAGAACAGATTTTAATTGAATCTCCGAAACCACAAAAATATAAAGTCAGGATATCGCATAAAGGGAGTTTAGTAGGAGGAAAACAAGAATTCTCTCTGGTATTAAAAGCAGGCACTACAGACGGTGCTGAGGAGACCTTATATTGGGTAGGAGGAAACACTGGTGATTGGTCAAATCCTGCCAATTGGTCGACTACTCCAAATGGGCCTTCTGCCAACAAGGTTCCAAATTCTGTGACTCGTGTTGTTTTTGAAGGTTCTGGTTCTGATAATCAGATAATTGGATTTCCAAATGATGCCCAAGCTTTCAGCGTTAATTTGTTTGGTAGTCAATTGGTTAAGTTTGACTTGAAAGGAAATCAAATTTCAGTCACCAATGGTTTTAGAGTGAGTAATCAAATCACTGAAATTGAAAACGGCACAATAGTATTTGAATCAAGCAGTTCCAATGAAAACTTGGTTGAATTTGGTCAAGCGATCTTTTCCAAAACCACTTTAAACTTCAAATCCGGGAAATGGAAAATTCTTACTGCTGAGATTTTAGATAAACTCACAATCGAAGCTGCGGAGGTGTCAGTTAATCTGGAGTCTTTGCTTTTGTCTTCGCTGAGAATAAATGCGACAGGGATCTTGTCAGGGGCGCTTCAAACAATAAATTTCAAAGGGGATTTCTCCATTGCCAACGGTGGAAAAATTCCGGCTGGTTTAAGTTTGGTGTTCTCTGGTGCGACCGGTGAGCTAAATAATTTAGCTGAAATTCCTGTTGATAAACTCTTTATCCAATCTGGTTCGTTAACACACCGTGCTGGAGCATTTTCCAAGTTGTCCATCACCAGTGCTGAATATGTTTTAGGACAAGCCTTAAGCCAAGTTGATTCATTGGATTTAGGCACTGCTTCTATACTTAATCTTGGTGCTTCCGGTCAATTAATCATAATTGATAAAATCGAAGTAAATGCATCAAGCAGTAGTCCCGCGGTTATAAAGTCGAGCACTTCAGGGAAAATTGTTCATGACCTATATGTGAAATATTGCCTTGAGCATGTGACAGTTACCAATGTTAATCGGGAAGGAAAAGCAATAGTTAACTTGGGAGAGGGTGCGGTCATTACTAATTCTACGGGATGGTTATCAAAAAAATGTGAGGACGTATTATTCGCGAATTTTAATACGCTCTTTAATTGCGTGGGATCAAGAATTTCCTTTGAAAATTTAAGCGAAGGGGCGATCAAAGCATTTAAGTGGAATTTTGGTGGTCAAGGATCCTCTACACTTTCTAATCCTTCTTTTATTTTTAATGCGCCTGGCTCGTACACGATCAATTTGGAAATATCCAATGATGACCAAACCATATCTTTTGATAAGGAAATCTTAATTGGTGAAAATGACCTTCCAAAGCCGATAATAGTAGCAAATGGAAACGTGCTTACTTCTCAGCAGCCCGGGGATAAATACCAGTGGTTTATCAACGGACAGCCAATTCAAGGAGCAACAGCGCGAAGTTTAGAAGCCAGTGGAGACGGGTCCTATCAGGTTGCAATTTTTAACGAATCCTGCAATAGAATCTCAGATGTGACAATAATTTCATCAATTCCAGAACCTGATTTGAGCAGATTTGGTGTATTTGTTGGTCCAGTTCCTTCTGAGGATAAATTAGATGTGACTATTACCAATGACTTCGTTGGTCAGGTGTATTTCACTTTAACTGACATGTCAGGTAGACAATACATCGAAGAAGAAGTAACTAAGTCGGATAATAAACTTTTAAAGTCGTTTTCATTGCCAAGTCCTCGCGGATTGTATATCTTGAAAATTCAAACCAACAATTTAATTTTACACAAAAAGGTAATTAAATATTAATTATGAAAAAGTTTTTAATCTTGGCATTTATTGTTCTTTCCAATTCTGCAATTGGACAAATTTCAAATATAAATATGAATGGCGCTCCTGCCAGGCTCACTCCGTATACCGGCATTGAAGGATCTCCGTATCTTTTTGAAGACTGGTCTAGAGCCAATATTGGATTAACCAACGCCGGTCTCAAGGAAAATGTAGCCTATAAATTCAATATTTATGATAACGAATTAGAAGTGATTAATGAAGCCGGAAATACGATCTATTTAACAAAGGATTTTGTGGAGTATGTCGAATTGGAGCGGCCATCAATCATTCTGGCAAATGCCCAACAGCAGGGATTGCTTCCAAGATTACTTTTCAAAAAAGGCTTTGATTCAGTGAAAGGAATTGAGGCCAATGATTTAGTGAATGTTATTGCGGAAGGAAATAAGTATACTCTAATTAGAAAATTTTATGCCGATCTGGTTACTCCTCCAAAAAACAGTTATGCTCCCACAGCCGGTAGGATGTTTGTATTTGAAGAGACCTATTACTTGATTGACAGAAATGATAAAGTTTCGAACGTTAAAAACAAAACTAATATCATTTTGAAAGCGCTGAATCCAGAAGATCAGGAGATAGCGAAACAAATTATCAAGGATCGAAAATTGGACCTTGGAAGGGAAGACCACCTCGTCATCTTTTTCACAGATCTCAATAAGGGATAAAACATAATGCGCCCGATTCATCGGGCGTTTTTTATATCAAATCCATTGATTTCTTATCCCTATACTTTTCCATAACTTTGCAGCGAAATTAAAAAGTAGATGATTCACGTTTGCAGAAAAGAGCATTTCAATGCAGCCCACAAGCTTTGGAATCCGAAATGGTCTGATGAGAAAAATTTTGAGGTCTTTGGACCTTGCGCCAATGTCAATTGGCATGGACATAATTTCGAATTGATCGTGACTGTCAGTGGTCTTCCCGATCCGGAAACTGGGTTTGTGGTCGATTTAAAGCAGTTGAGTACTTTAATACGAAAACTGGTAATTGACAAAGTCGATCATAAAAACCTGAATATGGATGTAGATTTCTTGCTTGGAAAAATGGCGAGCTGTGAAATCCTGGTGATGGAATTTTGGAAAATTTTAGAGCCTGCTGTCAAGGAAATTACTCCGCATGGTGGACTGTATAAGCTGACCCTTTACGAGACTCCAAGGAATTTTGTAGAGTATTATGGCGGTTGAATTTTTTTGTAAATTGTGAGTTGTAAAAAGTAAGTTGTTAACTCACACATCATATGCCGTTTGTTCAATTTTATTTTGAATTGGAGGTGTACAAGCTTTCTAGAGAATTAGCAAAGGAAGTTTATATTGTATCAATGAAATTCCCCATTGAAGAGCGTTTCTCTTTGACAGATCAAATAAGAAGAGCTTCCAGATCGATAGGAGGTCAAATAGCTGAGGCTTGGGGCAAAAGGAGGTATATTAATCACTTTATTTCCAAATTAACTGATGGAGATGCAGAACAATACGAAACCAGACATTGGATTGAGGTAGCTCATGATTGTGAATTAGTTTCATCTGAAGAATTGCAATCTATTGTTATGAAATGTGATCAAATAAATAATAAGTTGAATGCAATGATGTCAAAAGCTGATAAATTTTGTTTTAAACCCTAATCAAAATTGGGACTCACCACTTACTTTTTACCTCTTACCAAATTGACAAAGTTTTACATCATCTCAGGCGAAAGATCAGGCGACCTACATGCTTCCAACCTGGTTTTGGCCATGCAGAAGTTGGACCCAAACTCCAAGTTTCGGGGAATGGGAGGTGCCTATTCCAAAGATGCTGGAGTGGTTCTGGCCGTAGATTATTCCGAAGTCGCGGTGATGGGATTTTTGGAGGTAGTTCTTGGTTTTCGCAAAGTGCTCAAATATCTCAGCCTAATAAAGAAGGACTTATTGCTCTATCGGCCGGATGCATTAATTCTTGTGGACTATGGGGGGTTTAACATGAAAATTGCCGCCTTTGCCAAGGAAAATGGGATCCCGGTTCACTATTATATTCCACCGAAAGTCTGGGCCTGGAATCAAAAGCGTGCTCTAAAGTTGAAGGCTTTTACGGACCAGATCTACTCTATTCTTCCCTTCGAACCGGAGTTTTTTGAGAAATATGATATGAACGTCCATTATGTGGGTAATCCGCTTTTGGATGAAATCCGAAAATTTAAACCCCATGATTTTTTCTTTCAGAAAAATGAACTGAGCTATCAACCTATCATCGCTTTACTTCCTGGCAGTAGAAAACAGGAGATCAATGCTATGCTGGATCGAATGGTTTCTCTTGTCAAAGAATTTCCAAATGCACAATTTGTGATCGCAGGAGTAGGCAGTCTGCCGTCAGCGGCGTATGATCCGGCAAGAACTGCAGGGATTAGGGTTGTCATCGACCAGACCTATGATTTGCTTAGCCATGCCACCGCAGCTGTAGTGACTTCAGGAACAGCAACGCTCGAAACCGCACTATTTCGGGTTCCTCAGGTGGTTGTTTATCGTACCTCAGCCATTTCGTATAGGATTGCAAAAAACCTGATTAGTGTCCCTTATATTTCTTTAGTGAATCTTATTGCTGGTAAAGAAGTGGTGAAGGAATTGATTCAGGATGATTTTTCAGTTGAAAATCTCAAAAATGAATTGAATCGGATTTTTTCCAATGTGGTTTATAAAGGGGAAATGCTTCAAGGTTATGATTTGATTAAGGAAAGAATCGGAGAAGGAAGCGCCTCCATAACCGCAGCCGGATTGATATTAAACTTTAAAAAATAGATTTCAAAAATGTCTTTAATGCCTTGGGACAAAATCAGCTGGCGAATTTTGAACAGGATTGCGCTAGTCCTTTTAATAATTCTATTTTTAATCGTCATATTTTACAGATAGCTATAAAAATAAAAACCTGCCTCTCAGAAGCAGGTTTCTAATTTTTATGCAACCTGAAGTCGCTTGAATTTTGATTTGTCAAATTGCGATCTCGCGTAGTCTTCATCAATGACCAGTTCTTTGATCGTGTCGTCAGAAGGCAACTCATACATCGCGTCGGTAACAATCGCTTCGCAAATAGAACGAAGTCCTCGGGCCCCAAGTTTGTATTCGTCCGCTTTGTCCACGATGAAGTCCAATGCACTCTCTTCAAATGTCAGCTTGACACCTTCCATTGCCAAAAGTTTGGTGTATTGCTTGACCAAAGCATTTTTTGGTTCGGTAAGAATACGCTTCAGGGCATCCTTGTGAAGTGGGTCCAGATGAGTCAATACAGGAAGTCGGCCGATTAGTTCAGGAATCAAACCAAAGGCCTTCAAATCCTGTGCTGTCACATATTGAAGAAGATTTTCCCGATCAGCCTGGGGAGTATCGCTGGTTTTAGCAAAACCCATAGGTTGTGTATTCAGACGCTTTCCGATATGTCTTACAATCCCGTCAAATGCGCCACCACAGATAAACAGGATGTTTTCCGTGTTTACAGCGATCATCTTTTGGTCGGGATGCTTTCGACCTCCCTGAGGGGGTACATTGACCATTGTGCCTTCAAGCAGCTTCAGCATGGCTTGCTGCACACCTTCACCACTTACATCGCGGGTGATGGAGGGGTTGTCTGATTTTCGCGCGATTTTATCCAGCTCATCAATGTAAACGATCCCCCGCTCAGCTGCTTCTACATTGTAATCTGCCGATTGCAGTAGTCGGGTTAAAATGCTTTCCACATCTTCACCCACGTAGCCTGCTTCAGTCAACACTGTCGCATCAGCTATGCAAAACGGTACTTCAAGGATTTTTGCCAAAGTTTTGGCGAGGTAAGTTTTACCGGTGCCGGTATCTCCCACCATGATGACGTTTGATTTTTCAATCTTGATTTCATCATGGTCATCCTTCTGCTGTAGACGCTTGTAATGATTGTATACTGCTACTGTGAGTACTTTTTTTGCTTCTTCCTGACCGATGACATATTGATCAAGGTAGGATGTCAGCTCCTTTGGTTTTTTGAGTTTAAACTTAGGTTTAGCACTTGATTTCTTGGTTTTGTCTTCTTCTCCAAGAATCAGATGCGCCTGATCGATACAGAAATTGCAGATATGGGCTGAAATGCCCGATACCATCAGATCTACATCTTTTTTGTTTCTACCGCAAAAGGAGCAGGTTACTTGAGCCATTCTTATACTTTTTTAACTAATACTTCATCGATCAAGCCATATTCTTTGGCTTCCTGAGCTTTCAACCAATAATCCCGGTCTGAGTCCCGATCAATTTCTTCAAATGTTTTTCCTGTATGATTGGCAAGAATTTGATATAATTCCTCGCGCATGGAAAGAATCAATTTGAGAGAAATTTCCATATCTCTGGATTGACCCTGCATGCCTCCGGAAGGCTGGTGAATCATTACTCTTGCGTGCTGTAGTGATGATCTTTTGTTTTTTGCACCCCCTGCCAAGAGTACAGCACCCATGGAAGCGGCGATGCCTGTACAAATAGTGGCGACATCGGGTCCGATGTACTGCATGGTGTCATAAATACCAAGCCCTGCAGTCACAGATCCTCCGGGACTGTTGACATAGAGCAACACATCTTTTTTAGCATCTACAGATTCTAGGAAAAGCAATTGCGCCACGATGATATTAGCGATATGGTCGTCAATGCCGGTGCCCAAGAAAATGATTCTGTCCATGATCAATCTCGAGAAAACATCGATTTCCCGAAAATTCTGAGGACGCTCTTCGATGACCGAACGGGTCATGTTATCAATGTGCTGGGTGTATTGGTCAAATGCCGTCCCGCTGACGCCCTGATTGTGAATGGCGTACTTTCTGAATTCTTCTTTGTTAATCATTTTTTGAGTTTGTTGTGGTAGACAAAAATAAAAAAGTCCTTATAAAAAGGACTTTTGAATATAACTCTCTAAATCGATTTACTTCTCTAAAAGTTCCTTGAATTCATCGATTGAAATCTCCTTTTCGACTAAATCAATTTTCTCCTGAACAAAAGCAAGGACTTTTTCATTTTGCACCGAAGTCATCATATTCATGTAGTTTTGACCCTCGTTTCCTTTAAGATAATTGTCTACAAACATATCCATGCTAGCTTCTAATTGGGCACCAAGACCTGAAGATGCAAATTGCTCACGTACCATTTCCTTGGTCTTCTCAATGACATCTTCATGTTCTGCCTTGATACTATTGTCTTTGGCAATTTGATTAGAGATCAATGACCAAGTCAACTGTTTTGCATAGATAGGATATTCATTTTCCACATCTGCCTCAGATACTTTACCTTCATTGGCTCTCACTAACCATTCTTTCAGGAATGCATCAGGAAGATCAAGGTTGGCTTTTTCCACCAATACTTTCTTCAATTCTTCATCAGAGAAGACTTTAGATTCACGGTCGTAGCTTCCCTGTAGGGTTTCTTTCACCTTATTGATGAATTCCTCTTCAGTCGAAACTGCTTCCGGACCAAATATTTTATCGAAAAATTCCTGATTCAATTCAGCAGCTTCCGTTCTGTTGATATTTACTATTGTAAAAGTAAAAGCTCCTTTGGCTTCAGCAATTTCTTCGTCTGTCAAGCCAAATGCTTCCGACCATTCCTCTTTTTTAACTTCCTTGGCATCAAATTCAACTACAGCATCTTTGCTAAGACCGATAAATTTACCGGCAAGCTTTTTTGAGATTTTGGAAAGCGGAAGAGAAATAGTTTTTGAAAAATCACCTTCTGAAGCTTTGAGATCCCCATAGATGTTATCGTTGGCTTCACTTACTTCAGGGTTGGTGCTATTGCCGTATTGAGACTTAAGGTTATCAAGGGTCTCATTGATGAGTTTTTCGTCCACCTTGATGGAATATTTTGTTCCCTTGGTAGTTGCGTCCAATGCAATGTTAACTGATTCCACAAATCCGATCTTGTATTCGAAATCAAAATCTTTTTGTGTCTTCCAATCAATTGAATTGTCTGCCTTTTCAACTGGAAGAGGTTCACCAAGTATTCTGAATGTTTGCTCCTTCAGGTAATTGTTTAATGATTCACCCAGCAATGCATTAATTTCATCTACCAATAAAGAGACACCATACATGCCCTTCACCATAGCTATCGGTGCTTTTCCCGGACGAAATCCTTTGATGACTGCTTTTTTTGCGTAATCCTTTAGTTTGGCATCAACCTTTGGTTGATAATCTGCTTCGTTTAACGTAATTTTAATTGAAGCCTGATTTGCTGAATGCTTGTCTAATGTAATTTCCAAGGTGTATAAAATTAAACAGATGATGAACTAAAAACCCCCAATCTCTTTCCTGTCTGATCAAAAACAGTGGAGTGATTGAGGGCTTGTGTTGTGCGGATAGAGGGACTCGAACCCCCATGCCTCGCGGCGCTAGATCCTAAGTCTAGTGCGTCTACCAATTTCGCCACATCCGCATTGGATTCAATCAGACCGAGAAAATTTGATCAATGATCTCGTTTTCTAATTGTGGATGCGAAGGTAAAGACATTATCTTATTTTTCACAAGTGTTGTAAAAAAAAATCCAAAAAAAAGTGGAATGCTCAATTCCCTGTCCCTATTTTGAATAAAATTCCATCCATATGATCCCTGTGGACATAGAAGAAGAACGCAAAGAAATTTTAAAACGATATCGAAAGCTGCTCAGACAGGCCAAGCCTATCTTGAAACCTGGAGATACCAAACTCATCAAAAAAGCTTTCAGCATTTCCCTTGAAGCACACAAGGAAATGCGAAGAAAGTCAGGTGAACCGTATATCTATCATCCCCTCGAGGTGGCTTTGGTCTGTGTGGAGGAAATTGGATTAGGTACTACCTCAATCATTGCTGCCTTGCTTCACGATGTGGTCGAAGACACCGATTTGGAGCTGGAAGATATTGAGCGGGAATTTGGTCATAAGGTGATGACCATCATTGACGGCTTGACCAAGATATCAGGTGTTTTTGAGTACGGTAGCTCACAGCAGGCGGAGAATTTCCGGAAAATGCTTCTTACGTTGTCCGATGATGTCCGGGTCATATTGATCAAGCTTGCGGATCGGCTGAATAATATGAGGACGTTGTCCAGCATGCCCCGACATAAGCAGCTTAAAATTGCCTCGGAGACGATGTACCTCTATGCACCTTTGGCACATCGATTGGGCTTGTACGCGATCAAGTCTGAACTTGAGGATCTTTATCTGAAATACACTGACACCGATACCTACTTAGATATCGTTCAAAAAATTAACGAGTCTAAATCCTATCGCAAAAAGTTTATCAAATCCTTCATTCAACCGATTGAAGATGAGCTTACTAAACAAGACTTTAAATTCACCATCAAAGGAAGGCCCAAGTCTGTTTATTCCATCTATAATAAGATGAAAAAGCAGGGTATTCCTTTTGAAGAAGTTTATGATCTTTTTGCTGTCAGAATTATCATCCAAAGCCAACTTGAAAACGAAAAAGCCGACTGTTGGCAGGTTTATTCAATAGTGACAGATTTCTACAGGCCTAATCCAGACAGGCTCAGAGACTGGATAAGCACCCCTAGATCCAATGGATATGAGTCACTCCATACTACGGTCATGAGTAATACCGGTCAGTGGGTAGAAGTGCAGATCCGTACTGACCGGATGGACGAGATTGCCGAAAGAGGGTATGCTGCCCACTGGAAATATAAGGACCGAGATACCATAGGAGGGAAGACAGGTTCTGGCTTGGATGACTGGATAGGTCAGGTTAGAAGTATTCTTGAATCCAACGATAGCAATGCAATTGAATTCATGGATGATTTTCGTGGAAATTTATTCCATGATGAGGTCTTTGTCTTCACCCCTAAAGGAGACTTGAAAGTTCTTCCAATTGGCGCAACAGCGCTGGACTTTGCCTTTGAAATTCACACTGAAATTGGAGCCAAGTGTATTGGAGCTAAAGTGAATCAGCGCCTTGTCCCCATCAGTCATACCCTTAAGAATGGGGATCAGGTCGAAATCCTAACTTCCAATAAGCAAAAACCTACAGAAGACTGGCTTAATAACGTCGTCACTTCACGTGCAAAAGCAAAAATCAAAGACGCGCTCCGAGAGGATAAAAAATCTGCGATCCTGGATGGCCGGGAGATTGTCCAACGAAAGCTGAAAGCCATGAAAATGGACTTTAACTCTGAAACTGTCGAGCAGTTGCGGGCTTATTATGAGCTTAAGACGGCCAATGAGTTTTACTACAGAGTTGGAAAAGGATCTATTGATCCCACCACGATAAAAGCCTTTAAGGATTTCAAGGAAGTTCAAAAAGGGAAAAGCAAAGTGGGTGAAAAAGTAAAAGACGAATCCACTTTTACCAAAGAAATCAAAAGTTTGAAAGGCTCGGAGCACGATCAGCTGTTGATTGGAGAGGATATGGATGTAGTGGATTACATCTTGGCTAAATGTTGCAATCCAATCCCGGGTGACGATGTGTTCGGATTTGTAACGATCAATGAAGGCATTAAAATACATCGAACATCCTGTCCAAATGCTTTGGAGCTGCTTTCTAATCATGGAAATCGAGTCATCAAGGCTCGTTGGACCAGTCAAAAGTTAATCGCATTTTTGGCAGGATTGAGGATTTTGGGAACTGACCGGGTCGGTTTGATTAATGATGTCACCAAAGTCATTTCCAATGAACTCAAAGTGAATATGCGTTCGATTACCGTAGATTCAGATGCTGGAATTTTCGAAGGGACTATCAAACTTTATGTGCATAGCACGGAGCATTTGGATCACTTGATCAAAAACTTGCAGCAAGTAGATGGAATTATTAAAATTTCCCGTTTTGACTAATGGAATCTTTTATAGGTGACAAAAGTTATATTTGAAAAAAAACGCAGAAAATGTCCTTGAATACCACCCAT
Source organism: Algoriphagus sp. (assembly GCF_030694375.1). Classification (GTDB taxonomy): domain Bacteria; phylum Bacteroidota; class Bacteroidia; order Cytophagales; family Cyclobacteriaceae; genus Algoriphagus. The sequence goes on along the minus strand of NZ_JAUXYL010000037.1, from coordinate 7,094 downwards.
TTCGAAGAGGTTATAAAGATATTTACCGCATATCTCGAAAACAAAAAACTCAGAAAGACTCCTGAACGCTATGCGATTTTGGAGGAAATATACAGTCGAGGCGGTCATTTTGATGTGGAGGGACTCTACATCAGCATGAAAAACAAGAACTATCGCGTCAGCCGTGCCACAGTATACAATACCTTGGATCTTTTAGTAGAGTGTGATTTGGTCACCAAACATCAGTTTGGTAAAAATTTGGCTCAATTCGAAAAATCCTACGGTTATAAGCAGCATGATCATTTGATCTGTGTTGAATGTAATCAGGTGATGGAGTTTTGTGATCCGAGGATTCAAAATATTCAAAACACCGTGGGGGAGATTTTGAACTTTCAAGTCCTTCATCACTCCCTGATCCTCTATGGCAACTGTACCAAAGAAAAATGTGACAACAGAAAACAAAATTAAATGAAACTCACCTATAGTACCCAAAAAGACGAAAAAGCAAATTACCTCTACATCCAAGGCGACTTGATCGGTGATGAAGTAGGACCAAAATTGGTGGAGCTTGTTTCTGACGCAATTCAAGATGGTGCCAAAACATTCGTGATTGACTTAAGTGAGGTTCGATACATCAGTTCAAGTGGAATTGGGCTTTTGATCACGATGCTCACCAAAATGCGGAATGTAGGAGGAGAGGTTTATTTAACTTCGCCTTCAGAGCATGTAAAGAAGCTATTGATCATTACTAAACTAAATAATATTTTTACGGTCTATGATTCAGTGGAAGATTTTAAAGCAAAGCATTAAGTTCTTATTGACGATAGCCTTTCTTTGGTCCTGTTCAGAAAAAAAATCAAATTCTGGACAGGATATTTTTTTGGAAATATCTGAAAGAAAGGAGTTTAAAATAGGGTGGGATGGATTGTACAATAGTTTTCTCACTCCCCATACAATAGCTTCTTCTGCAGATAGGGGGTTGATCTATAATTATTTGAACCATTCTCTAGATTCAATCTTTTTTTCGAAAGATTCTGCATGGTCCAAAACAGGCGAAATAATGGAATATGAAGGACCTATTGGAATAGGAAGGATCAGTTCTTTTTTTGGTTGGAATGACACGATCGTACTTTTCACTAACAGTGAATTATTCTTCAAAAGTGTTCAAACGGGGGAAGTGAGAAAAAAATTATTACTGCAATACCCTTTTTTTAAAGACCAGAAATTCGATCATATAAGCCTATCCGGAAATATTGAGAATAGATTTTTGTCTTACGATCAAAAAAGAGAGAAAGCTTATTTTATGATTTCAAATTTCACGGAGAAAAAATTCTATCCAGTTAGCTTGGATTTAAAAGCTGGATTTTTTGAAAAGTTACCTGTCTTTTTAGATACGATCAGATTAAAAGAACTAACACTAACATTAAACATAGCACAAGGGTCTATCTCAACCCCAGATGATCCAGCGATCAGGATGATAGGTGATAGGTTGTTTTTTACTTATCCGACTTTTAATGAGTTGGTCATGTATGAGGTAGAGGAAAAATCCCAGCAAAAATTTTCACCTGAATCTGCCAGTTTCCCCTCCCAAAGAAATTTTCCCCAGATAAGTTCAGATAAAATGGAAATTATGCAGGCTTTGGAACTGTCAAAAAATTGGCAAAATCAAGTTAGTTTCGGTCCTCTAGGATATTCATTGAATAATGATTTATACTTTCGGTTTGTGCATGGAGGTGTCGAAGAGGCATCTGAAAAAGCAGGGCAGATTTTTCTTGAGCTTTTCTCTAAGGATCTCCAAAAAATTCAGGAAGTAAATATTTCACAACTCAACTCAGATCTTAGTCGGGAATATATTCAAACCAAACATGGTCTCATGGTCAAGGCGATTGATCAGCCAAAGGAAGATGTGATGTACTTTTACTATTTAAATATCAACCGTTCCAAATAATTAACCCATTTCCCTTGGTTTTCTTTGCCCTTATCGCAAATTTCGCCCTTTAAAAAATTCGATTAACCGATAAGACTGCACATCAAATGAAGATGGATGTATTGCTGGGTCTCCAGTGGGGAGATGAAGGAAAGGGTAAAATAGTAGACGTGTTAGCTCCTCAATATGAGGTTGTTGCCCGGTTTCAAGGTGGCCCAAATGCAGGGCACACATTGGAATTTGACGGGATTAAGCACGTGTTGCATCAGATTCCTTCAGGGATTTTCAGACCTCAAATCCTAAACATCATCGGAAACGGTGTGGTACTCGACCCAATTGTCCTCAAAAAGGAAATTGACGGATTGGGAAAATTTTCCATTGACTACCAAAAGAATCTGGTGGTGTCCAAAAAGGCTACGATCATCATTCCTACCCATAAACTTTTGGATGCCGCACTGGAAACCTCAAAGGGAGATAAGAAAATAGGTTCGACTCTCAAAGGTATCGGCCCCACCTACCAGGACAAAATCGGTAGGGCAGCCCTACGGGTTGGAGATATTTTGAGTCCGGATTTTAGAGAGAAATATGATACACTGGTAGAAAAGCATAAAACCACTCTTTCGTTTTACAATCATCCGATCGATGCTTTGCCAGAAATGGAAGCACAGTTTTTTGCAGCCATCGAATTTTTCAAAACACTCAATTTGATTGACAGTGAATATGTAGTTAATGATGCATTGGCATCAAATAAAAAGATTTTGGCAGAGGGAGCTCAGGGATCCTTGTTGGACGTGGACTTTGGAAGTTATCCTTTTGTGACAAGCAGTACTACAATGGCTGCCGGCGCATGCACAGGTTTAGGTGTTTCGCCATCCAAAATCGGGGAGGTTTTTGGAATTTTTAAAGCGTATTGCACCAGAGTTGGTAGCGGTCCCTTTCCAACGGAACTTTTTGATGCCACGGGTGAGGCGATGCGAAAAGAAGGGAATGAGTTTGGAAGTACTACGGGAAGACCAAGAAGGTGTGGGTGGTTGGATTTGCCGGCTTTGCGTTACTCTATCATGATCAACGGGGTAACTCAACTCTATATGATGAAGGCTGACGTCTTGAATATTTTCGAAGAAATCAAAATCTGCACACATTACGAATTACCGACTGGTGAGCGAATTGATCGATTGAGTTTTGAGATTTCAGATCTTGATGTCAAACCGGTGTATAAGACATTTAAAGGTTGGCACTGTTCATTAGCCGAGGTTAGGTCCTATGACGAGTTCCCTGCTGAATTAAAGGAATATGTCTCCTATTTGGAAAATGAACTACATGTCCCTATCAAATTGGTTTCGGTGGGTCCGGATCGTGTTCAGACTATATTAAGATAAAATAAATTCAACCTTTTATTAAAAGCTCCTAAGTTCACCTTAGGAGCTTTTGTTTTATAGCCCTATTGTCATTTTATTTATGACTCTAAAGAATTGGTATTGAAGGGGATTTTGAAGTTTTTCGCAATCACGTTTTTTATTTTGCTCGGGTTCGAAGTAAATGCGCAAATAGGTTTTCCTTATTGTGAGACTTTCCAGACTGCAAGCACACAAGCCAACACCGTTTTTGGTGGGGATGCTCGATTGACCGAAGGAGTTCTTCGATTGACCTCCAATCAAAATGATCAGCGAGGCTTTGTTTATATAGATGTTCCTTTTCCTTCTACTTATGGGCTTAAAGTTGAATTTGAGTTTTTCAGTTATGGCGGTACTGGATTGTTTTTAGCAGATGGATTTTCCATGTTTTTGTTTAATGGCGATACACCTAATTTTGCCCCGGGAGGATTTGGAGGTTCATTGGGATATGGCCCCAGGAACAATGAACCTGGTCTAACTAATGCTTATTTGGGAATTGGGTTTGATGAATTTGGGAATTTTGGTACTACACATGGGAATATGTCAGGGAGTTTTCCTGTTTTAGATCAAAATGGAAGGGTTCCAAACTCTATCGTGATCAGGGGTCCTGGAAATGGATTTACCGGGTATGAGTTTATTGTTGGAAGAAAAACGATGGCTACTGGAAATGATGGGCTTTTACCTGGGGGGCAATTCCCTATTAGCTCCGGAGGATCGGGAACTTCACGAGTCACTGATCCTATGGCCGTTGGCTATAGAAAAGTCAATATGGAATTGGAGCCAGATCCGGATGGGGTTGGATTTTTTCTAACTTTAACGATGGTGGTCACCACAGAACCCGGTCTGCCCAGACAAATCACCATATTCGATCGACCGTATGATTTTTTAGCCCCAAAGAACTTAAAAATTGGTTTTGCAGCATCCACTGGAGGGTTTTCAAATTTCCACGAGATCAGAAACTTGGTTGTGGAAGTTTCCGCTGATGATAAGCTCTTAAATCCTCAAGGAGTAGATTTTTCAGATTTTGCCTCCTGTGCGGGGCAGGAAAATCAGTTTTTTATCACAGATGAAGAAGTGATTTTGCCCAATGAAAACAGTGTAATTAGGTGCCTTCAATTTTATAAGTCCCCGGAAGATATTGAAGCCGAAACTGGAGATCTCTGCTCTCAGGCCAGATGTTTGGAGCAAAACCGAGTTTTGATTTTGCCGCAGGGGACATTCAGGGCAAGTGATCAGGAGGGAGGATTTACTTTTTTTCCAAATGAAGAATATGTGGACGAGGAGGTTACAGTCTTTTACACCATCACAGATAGCTATGGAAAGACATCAGGAGGAAACTCAATGACCCTCAAAATTCAAGAATCTCCCGAACCCATCAGTTTATTTATTTCTGGGGAAAGTCAGGAAAAATCTAAAATTGATATTTGTGAGGGAGAAATAGTTTCATTCATCGGAACAGGAAATGAAGTTTATGAACGGTTTGAGTGGTATAAAAATGGAGAATTAATACCTGGGGCAAATCAAAATACCTTTAGCACAGGGGAGGAGGGAGTATATGAGGTTTTGGGTTACAATCGAAAAAATTGCCCTGCAATCAGCAATAAGATAACTGTGAGTTTGCCTGGTTATCCTTCTTTAAAAGTCAATACACTTGTGGTTGGTTGCTCATTAGGAAAGGCTGTAGATATTACAGCGGAAATTCCCGGTTACGATCTGACCTTATATGATTATCAACTTTCCGGCTTAGGAGTTGCCCTTTTGAACGATGCACTGAAATCAGTTGCAAAATCAGGACTTTACGAACTTCGGGTTAAGTTGAAGGATCTCGATTGTTACTCCGTGCCTGTTACTGTGGAAGTATTTATTCAAGAAGAGGAATTGACCGTTGATTTTGATTTTGGAGTTCAGGGTACTGGCGTGAAGGATGATTTAGGGGGTGGGATTTTCCCGGACGATGTGATTCAGTTTACGGACCTGTCCGACTCAAGAGCGGTGAAATGGGAATGGAATTTTGGAGATGGGACTAATTCACAGCAGCAAAACCCAGCCCATACATTTGGCAAAAAGGGGGAATTTGTAGTGGAGTTAATGATTTCAGACTCTTATGGTTGTCAGGAGACAGTAACTAAAACGGTCTTGATTACACGTAGTTATCGATTGATGATACCGACAGGATTTACACCAACTGGAACTCAAAACAGGACTTTTCTGCCAAAGCAAAAGGGATTGATAAGATTAGAGCTCTTGGTTTTCAATACCTGGGGGGATTTGATTTTTAGAACGGAGGATATCGAGACTGAGGGTTGGGATGGTACATTAAACGGGAAATTACTTGATGCGGGACTTTATGTATATCGCGTCAATGGCGTGGCGACAGATGGTGAAGAAGTTAGGGAAAGCGGAAAATTCAGATTAATCCGATGAAATCGAGCCTGCCTGAGGCAGACAGGCATGGCGCAAGTGATACACACTGGGATGATTATAATCCACCCGCCTGCCGGTAGGCAGGTGTGGCCACTTAAAACAAAATATAAACACGTGAAAAAGGCGCTTTTAACCCTGTTTTTTCAAAGTTTTGGTTTTTTGCTTTTTGCACAGGACATTCAGTACAGTCAGTACTATGCCAATCCCATTTATTTAAATCCGGCATTTACAGGAAGTACAGGCCTGACTAGGGTGGGTGTAAATTTTAGGAATCAGTGGCCGGCACTTGAGCAAAGCTTCATTGCATATACTGCGTATTTTGATCATTTTGAGGAGAAAATTAATTCGGGTTTTGGCTTGATTATTCAGGGGGCGCAGGAATCATTCTCGCAAACTAGTTTGAATGAGGTTGGTCTGGTTTATTCCTATCGATTAAAATTGACTGAGAAGAGTTACCTCCAAGCTGGTTTTCAGGGAAGTTTTGTAGCAAGAGATGCACTTTTTGATCAGGTGATTTTAGGAACACAGTTGGATATTAATACAGGGTCAATTATTGGAGAGCCTGGGGATGCCTTTGAAGGCGATAGTCAGATCAGATCAGTAGATTCAAATGCGGGACTCTTATATTATGGTTCAAAAGCTTGGTTTGGAGTTTCCGTTTCACATTTGTTGGAGCCTGAAATAAGTTACTTGGCCGACAACACAAATCAGCTCCCGATGAAATATTCGCTGCATGGGGGATATCGTTTTGATCTAGCCCCAGGAGATATTAATGAATATTTCAACAATACTAATCAGGAGAGGTCGATAACCTTAGGCTTTAATTATAAGGAGCAAGGTCAGTTTTCTCAATTGGATTTAGGGGCAGAGTTTTACTTTGAGCCATTAGTACTTGGTTTTTGGTATCGGGGTCTTCCCACCAAGTATTCCCTTCCAAATAATGAAGCGTTGATATTTTTATTGGGAGTAAATCTTTCCTCCGGGATTGAGCTGGGATATAGTTTTGATTACTCTATTTCCAAGCTTGGATTTCTATCCTCTGGAGGAGCACATGAATTATCATTTAGGTATGTTTTTTCCTCTAAAGATCCCAGGAAGCGGTATTATGCGCCTTTACCATCATTTAGGTATTAAATTATTGCTCATTTTCAGTATATTATTCTGTTTATCTCATATTTATTTGGGTTAAAAGTGAAGTGAATTTGTTTTTTGTCAGAAATCAGATTAAAATTTTTCTTAATCATTTCCAGTGACTTATGTATTTGGGCAATTTTTTTCAAGGTTTGGTATTGTTGTGGTGAAAAAAAGGGAGATATTTGCACTCCCAATCGAGGCAAACGGCTTTGATCAGTGGAGGAGAGAAGAGAGGA